>JAQUVX010000007.1 GCA_028693165.1 Lachnospiraceae bacterium
CCGTATCCACAGAGAACCAGCCGCCCCCTATGCCGAGGCAGCCCTTCTCCTTATCCACATAATACCACCTGTCATCGACCTTCACAATCCCGCTGCGCGTCACAGCTCCCCCTTTGGTAAAATAGTAACTGCCGCCATCCACGTCCTTCCAGCCGTCATAATACAGAGAGCCATCCGCGTTGGCGTAATACCAGGTTGTCCGGACCGGATCCGTTGGAAGGGTGCGTTCAGCTTCTACCGAGAACCAGCCACCCCCTATCCCCTGACATCCCTTGTCCTTGTCAACATAATACTTCTGTTCTCCGACCGTTATCACGCCTCCGCGGACAGCCCGCCCATTCTTTTCGAAATAGAACTGCACACCATCGATAGAATACCAGCCATCGCAGTAAAGCTTTCCTTCCTCGTCCGCATAGAACCATGTATAGCTGACCTTACCGTTCGACGCATTCACATTCTCCGCAGCACACCAGCCGCTCGTACACATAAATCCATTCTTATCGAAGAAATAGTATATTCCTTTCACATTGACAGACGTGTTGCTTACCATGATCCCGCTTCCATTCACATATCGCCAATGGCCCTGCGCATCCTGAACCCACTGGTTCTTTACCTGCTTCTCTTCCTCATAATACGTCCATTTCCCTTCTGCGTTTTTCTGCCAGCCATCATCTGCATAAATCATTGATATGTATGAAAAGCTCATAGCCGTCAAAGCTATAGCAAACGTTATATTCTTCCATTTCTTTTTCATTATATGTTCTCCATATTCTCAACTTTATAGGCATTTGTTAAATGCAATTGAAACGTGTGATTGCGACAGCTAACAATTAATGTTTTATTTCACATATTCTCCAACAGCCTCAGCCAATCTTTCCTCAACTACTTTCGCCTCAGCTTCATCCTTCGCACACACCGAAATATACGCTTTCATCTTTGGTTCTGTTCCAGACGGACGAATCACAATCGAACAATTCCCTTCCAGCAAATACTTTAATACATCTGATTTCGGAAGACCATCTATTCCCTTACTGTAATCCAGACAAGTCTCTACGTTGTTTCCAGCAAATGCATCTACACCTTTATGGAATGTCTCCATAATTTCCTGCATCTTCTGTGCTCCACTTGCACCTTCAAATGTATAAGAATGAAGGGTATTAAGTGTATAGCCATAAGTGGCATACAGCTCTTCTAATTTTGCAAGTAGACTAATTCCTCTAGTTTTATAGTAAGCAAACATCTCGCAAATCAAAAATGCTCCATCCACAGCATCTTTATCTCTTGCATAAGAACCACTGAGGTATCCATAACTCTCTTCAAATCCAAAGATATAAGAATCAGCTTGTCCTTTTGCTTCCAACAGTCCAATCTGTTCACCGATAAACTTAAATCCAGTTAACACATTGATTGTCTTCACTCCATAATGTGCTGCAATTCTCTCTGCCATGTCTATCGTTACGATTGTTTTAACCATCACTGGTTTTTCTGGCATCGTGCCATTCTCCACTCTTCTTGCACAAATATAATCTAAGAGAAGCATACCAGTCTCATTTCCAGAAAGGAGAACAAATTCTCCGTCTTCTTTCTTTACAGCGATTCCCACACGATCACAGTCAGGATCAGTTGCTAACAGTAAATCTGCATTACACTTTTTCGCGCATTCTATCCCCAGTGCCATTGCTTCTTTAATCTCTGGATTTGGATAAGGGCAAGTAGGGAAGTTGCCATCTGGCTGCTCCTGCTCTTTTACTACAGTAATGTTTGTAAATCCACCTTCACTCAAAGTACGAAGCACCGGTTTTAAACCAGTTCCGTTCAATGGGCTATACACAATCGCTACGTCTTTTTCAATCTCTGTATCCACTGTCAGCATAGATTCCTGCTTCACTCGATTAATAAATGCTGTCTCTACTTCATCCTTAATGTAGGCAATCTTGCCTGATTCCAATCCTTTCTCGAACGAAATTCTCTTCACATCTGCAAATGTATCTACCGCATCAATCTCTTTTAAAATCAAGTCGGCTGCTTCCGTTGTAATCTGACAGCCATCCGCACCATATACTTTATAGCCATTGTATTTTGCTGGATTATGCGATGCAGTAACCATGATACCTGCTGCACAGCCAAGCTCTCTTACCGCAAAAGAAAGGCAAGGCGTTGGCATTAACTGCTTGTAAATATGCACCGAAATTCCATTCGCAGCAAATACACCGGAAGAAATCTGTGCAAAGAGATCTGACTTAATTCTGGAGTCATAACTCACTGCAATAGACCAGTCTTTTTCCTCGAACTGTTCTTTCACATAATTGGCTAAGCCTTGTGAAGCTTTCGCTACCGTGTAAATGTTCATGCGATTTGTTCCAGCTCCAATGACACCGCGAAGTCCACCTGTTCCAAATGCAAGTTCACGGTAAAAACTGTCTTCTTTTTGTTCAACATTGTCTGCCATAGAATTTAACTCTGCCACCACATCTGCATCCTCTGTTGCTTTAACAATCCATATTTGACATTGTGATTCAATTTTATCCATCATTTTATTCAGCTCTCCCTTCCTATTCTCGTATTCATTAGACACGCAACGGAATTTGCACATGACTCTTTATCATTAACATCCAACGCCAAGCAATTGGGCTTTCCCATGAAACCTCATCTTCGTAGAATTCGCTGGTACAAATATACAATCTCCCTTGAAGAAATTCAGCATCTGACCGTCTTCCATAAAAATCACACCACAGCCTTCCAGACACAAAAATACATAAAAAGAATTCTCCCTTGTATGAAAGTCCACCATACCTCGCACAATCTCTGTATTAAGCAATAATCGTTCCACTTGAAAATACTTGCATCGGCAAAGAAGTTCGGATGCAGCACCTTTTCGGTACTTTAGCACACGCATAGGCTGTCTGGGCTCGCTGCTCCCCTTTAGGTTGGCAACCTCTACTGCTTTATCGACATGTAATTCTCGCAATTTTCCGTTCTTATCTACACGATTATAATCGTACATCCGATAGGTCAGATTCGAGTTTTCCTGTATTTCTGCAATCAAAGCACCTGCACCGATTGCATGCACTGTTCCCGCCTCAATAAAGAATACATCATCCTTTTTGATTTTCACTTTCTGCAGATACTTTTCCACCGTACCATCAGCAAGACTCTTTTTCAATGTACTCTTGTCCATATCATGGTAAAAACCATACACCAACTTTGTATTCTCAGCGGCATCCATGACATACCACATCTCAGTTTTTCCCTGCTGACCATGCTCATACACATTAGCATATTCATCATCTGGATGAACCTGCACCGACAAATCACTTTTTGCATCAATCAACTTAATCAGAATCGGAAGTTCTCCTTCTGTACCTGGGTGAGTTCCCAACAGTTCTGGATGTTCCTTTAGTATTTCGGAAAGTGTTCTTCCTTCCCAGACTCCACTCCCGACAATACTTGATCCATCCGGATGTGTAGAACACTCCCAGCTCTCTGCCAGTGGTTCCTCGGGCAGCTCTTTTCCAAACTCAGTTCGAAGCCTTGAGCCTCCCCAGAGATAGTCCTTTCCTATTGGGCGAAGCAAGAACGCACTATTTACTGAGTTCATATTTTGTTTTGTCATTTACATTGATCTCCTTACCTAACTGAACTTCCATAATTTTCAGTTCTGTATCGGCAATGATTGTATGTCTGCATCCAGCCTGCATTGTCACCACATCTCCCGGACATACTTTCTCTTCCATTCCATCTACGATCGTAGTACCTGTTCCCGAAAGAATGGTCCATACCTCATCACGATGTTCATGGCTATGATAGTTCATGCTATGACCTGGATTTAAAGTAATCTTAATGGTCATGCTTTCTTCTTCAATATCCTGTACCTCAAATTTCCCCCAGGATTTTTCTGCAAACATCACCTGCTGTTTCATTTTATCCACAAATGGTTTGATATAGCTCGACTGTTCTTTATCAGACACAAGAATTCCTTCTGCACTGGCAGAAACAATCACGTTCTTCAGCCCCATGCAAAGAATCGGAATATCTAGTTCGTTAATAACACTGACATCCTCACAGGTATCATTACAGATGGCATTCCCAACAATGTTTTCCGACATCTCTTCTGTCAGCGTATTCCAAGTTCCAAGATCCTTCCAGTATCCAGAGAACCGCATCACCTGAATACTGTCTTCTTTTTCTACGACAGCATAGTCAAAGCTAATCTTGTTCAATGTCTCATACTTATCAAAAAGATCCTGATAATCTGTAAAATCAATTAATTCGTGTGCTTTCTTTAATACATATCCTAATTTATAGGCAAAAACTCCGCCATTCCAAAGTGCGCCTTGAGAAATGTAAAACTTTGCCGTTTCTTCATCTGGTTTTTCTTTAAATGTTTTTACATAACTGGTAGCTTCTTCGCTTTTTGGAATGATGTATCCATATTTTTCACTTGGATAAGTTGGTTCCATTCCCATAAGTACCAGATTTGCTTCTCCCTGCTCCGCCTGTTTTCCCAGAGCTTCCAGTGCTTCAAAATAGTCTTTCTCCACATAAGGATCCACTGGGCACACTACAACAGCTTCCTCTTCGGATACACCCTGTACATCATGAAGATAGGCTGTTGCCAATGCAATTGCTGGAAATGTATCACGTCTGCAAGGTTCTACACTGATACCAACACCATCTCCCAATTGATTATGAATTGCGGAAACCTGAGTTTTTGAAGTAGCAATGGTTACAACCGCTTCCCTGTCCACCTTACATATCTGACGATATACACGTTGTACCATAGATTCATAAGAGCCATCTTCTGCTTTAAATATTTTAATAAACTGTTTGGAACGGATATCATTGGATAAAGGCCAAAGACGTTTTCCCGATCCACCAGATAATAATACTATATTCATATGTAAATCCTTCCTACCGTTCTGCACGCATCGGGTTATTCAGGAAATCCTCATAGGAGAGACGAATTCCCTCTTCCAGTTCCGTCTGATAATGCCAGCCAAGCTTTTCACTCTTAGACACATCTAAAAGCTTCCTTGGAGTTCCGTTCGGCTTGGTTGTGTCCCATTTAATCTCACCATCAAATCCGATGACCTTCGCAACTAATTCTGTCAATTCCTTAATCGTAAGTTCTTTTCCTGTACCAGCATTCACAGTCTCATTACCACTATAATGATTCATCAGGAATACGCAGAGATCTGCAAGATCATCCACATACAGGAATTCTCTTAATGGAGAACCATCTCCCCAACATGTTACCTCTGTGAGACCAGCTTCTTTTGCTTCATGGAAACGACGAATTAAAGCTGGAAGGACATGACTGTGTGTTGGATGATAATTATCATTTGGTCCATAAAGATTCGTTGGCATCACGCTGATATAATTTGTTCCATACTGACGATTTAAGAACTCACAGTATTTTAAACCAGAGATTTTTGCCAATGCATATGCCTCATTTGTTTTCTCTAACTCACTGGTAAGCAGACAACTTTCCTTCATCGGCTGTTCTGCCAAACGTGGGTAAATACAAGAAGAACCTAAGAACTCCAACTTCTTGCAGCCATTTTTCCAAGCGGCATTGATGACATTCATCTCAAGCATCATATTGTCATACATAAAATCTGCCAGTGCTTCCTGATTGGCAATGATTCCACCAACCTTTGCAGCTGCCAAAAATATATAATCTGGTTTTTCCGCAGCAAAGAAGTCCTTCACTGCCTCTTGGTTAATTAAATCCAATTCCTTGTGTGTTCTGGTAATAATATTTGTATATCCTTGTTTCTCCAGACATCTGACAATGGCTGATCCAACCATGCCTCTATGTCCTGCTACATATATCTTTGCACTTTTTTCCATCATGACCACATTCTCCTTATTCACTTCTTATGCCTGTTTCATAGCCTTTTCGCGTTTAGCAAGTTCACGATCATGTTTTGCCATAATGCTTACTAATTCTTCATAGCTGGTCTTCTGCGGATTCCATCCAAGTACCGTTTTAGCCTTTGTAGGATCTCCCCAAAGATTATCAACGTCTGTAGGTCTAAACCACGCAGGATTTACGCATACCAGCATCTTTCCAGTAGCCGCATCAAATCCCTTCTCTTCTAATCCTTCACCTTCCCAACGAATAATAATACCGTTAGCAGCAAATGCTTTCTCTGTAAAATCACGAACAGTGTGCTGTTCTCCAGTCGCAATTACAAAATCTTCTGGTGTATCATGCTGAAGAATCAACCACATGCATTCCACATAATCCTTCGCATATCCCCAGTCACGCAAAGAATCCACGTTGCCAAGCTCCAGATGATCCTGTAGTCCTTCTGCGATTCTTCCGGCCGCTAATGTAATCTTTCGAGTAACAAAGTTCTCCCCACGTCTTTCTGATTCGTGATTGAACAGGATACCACTTACTGCAAACATATTGTAAGCTTCACGGTATTCTTTTGTAATCCAAAAACCATACTGTTTTGCCACTGCATATGGGCTGTATGGATGGAATGGAGTTGTCTCTCTTTGAGGTACTTCTTCCACTTTTCCATACAATTCAGAAGTAGATGCCTGATATACTTTCGTCTTCTCCGCAAGTCCAAGAATACGAACTGCTTCTAGTACTCTTAATACACCAAGGGCATCCACATCTCCAGAATACTCTGGAACATCAAAAGATATCTGTACATGTGATTGGGCAGCAAGATTATAAATCTCATCTGGTTGTACCAAACCAATAATACGTACTAAGGAAGAAGAGTCTGATAAATCTCCTTCATGTAATGTAATAGAATTATTAGCTAATAAGTGATCAATTCTTGCTGTATTAGAAATAGATGCTCTTCTTGTGATTCCGTGAACTTCATATCCCTTCTCTAATAAAAATTCTGCTAAATAAGAACCATCCTGTCCTGTAATTCCTGTAATCAATGCTTTTTTCATTATCGTATAACCTCTTCTTTCTGTTTTATTAACAATTAACATCTAGGTAGTATTTTACTAAATAGAATGATTTCTGTTGAGTGTATATCTTGACTATTGTTAGTATTATATTGACTTTTATGATATACTAGAAAAAATAGCCAGAAAGAATAAGTTAAGGAGTAATACTCATGGATCCATATACTTTTCAGGGCAACTTAGAAGCATCCAATCGTACTCTTTATACTGCATCCAGTTTTGCCCGAAATAATCTTCTGCATTTGCAGGAAATCGGAAGCCTGCATGCAACCAGTGCTCATACCAATCGTAGAGAAAGTCTTGCCTCTTACCTGTTTTTTATGGTCGAATCAGGAACTGGCACACTGACCTATCACAATATTGACTACCCGCTTTCCGCAGGAGACTGCGTTTTTATCGACTGCCGTACTGCTTATGCACACACCACTTCCGATGATCTGTGGCAATTACGCTGGGTGCATTTCCAAGGACCTACCATGGAACAAATCTATCTTAAATATAAAGAAAGAGGTGGAACGCCTACGTTTCACCCCTCTGATTTCGTGCAATATGGAATTGTATTAACTTCTATTGAGGAAGTTCTTATTTCTGATTCTCATGTAAAAGATATGAGTATCCACGAAAAGCTTTCTGGTCTTTTAGTGCATCTCATGGAAGACAGTTGGCAGCCTGACCAGGCAAAAAAGTTTTCTGCTAAACGTCAAAGCTTACAACATATTCGAGAATATCTGGATACTCATTATCAAGAACATCTAAAGCTAAACGATATTGCTGATAAATTCTATATCAACAAATATTATTTAACACGAATTTTCAAAGAACAATACGGTATAACCATCAGTAATTACATCCAACAGCTTCGAATTACGCATGCCAAACAATTACTGCGCTTCTCTGATCTATCTATAGATAAGATTGGTGAAGGCTGCGGATTGAATGATGCAAATTACTTCTCGCGTGTATTTAAAAAAGTAGAGGGAATATCACCTGGTGAGTTTCGCAAGACTTGGTAATAATATTGATCATCTTAAAGATATCTCGGTCTCTTTCCAAAAGAACTTGAAAACCAGTTAAATCTGAACTTTGCATAAAAGTTACACTAAGCGCTACAATTCCTTGATTGTTTATTGCGGTGGGTTAGCCGGACTAGCGGGGTAAAATGCCCCGGAATACTCACCAACTGTTGGATTATATCTATGAATATGGTGGAAAACCTACGATCCCATCCAAAAATGGAGCCAAATTTGAATGCCATTGTAATTGGTGGCTCTATAAGGAGAGACACTTGGTTGAATAATATTTTCTTAAACTTAAGGGATTTCGCCGGATAGCTACGCGTTATAACAAACTGGTTGTTACCTATCTGAGGGTTATATGCATTGCGTCCATTCTAATTTGGTTAAAATAAACAACTTCAAATGTTTTTCAAACGGACTCTAGGAACATGAGTATAAGTGCATTCATTATTGAAGAACTCAATAGTTTACCCACATTAAATGCAATAACAGCAGATATTTGAGAGTTAAAAGTTCTATCTTCATATCATTGCATGTTTGTGCACCTAAAGGTCTGCATTTCAAAAAATATCGAGTCTTCGTATTTTCATCGTTCCACCCTCTTTTTCTCTCATCTTCATTCATTCACTTTTCTCTGCATTATCAATTTCCAAAACCAATACTTTTTAAGTTTAAAAAAAGGATAATACTTTTTCATAGAGTGATCCTTGACTTCAGTTAATCTTAAATATTTTATAGCATATGATACATCTACTGAACTCATATACCGATAAAATTCCTTTTTCTTTTCAGACTCCGAAAGATTGTTTTGATACACAAACAAACTTTTTTTTAAATAGTCAATAGACATCTTCCATATTTTCTGATAAAAAGCCGCAAATAACTGATGTGAACAATTCTTTTCAACCATCCATAGTCTAATCTGTTGATAAGAATACACCAAGTCTTCCGAATAATTTGGATTATAAGAATTTACTGTAGATAATGTATTTATTCGATAAATATAACCATCCACATCAGCATATATAATTCTTTTTGTCTCCTGCAAATACATTAGATTAAAAAGGCCATCTTCCATGCGCTTCATTCCTACAATAAACCGAATACCACTTTCTTGAATAATATCTCTTCTATACACTTTCCCCCATACAGTGTTAAAGAAACAATTACTAAAATCCTTATTATACGTTAAGACAGCAAGCTGTGCTAAAGATACATCAACTTCCGTATTTCCACTAAATATTTTCTTTTCAACCCCTGCCCGACTCAGGATCTGGACAGAAAAACAGGTCAAATCCGTATTCTCATCCAATTCACAATCTAAACGTTCAAGTGTGTTATCCATAAACATATCATCTGCATCCAAAAAAAGAATATAATCCCCAAAAGCATTCTTGATTCCCGTATTCCTTGCCGATGCAACACCAGCATTTTTCTGGTGAATCACTTTGATATGGTTATCTATTAACGCTATTTGATCACAGAAATTTGCAGTGGATTGCATTGATCCATCATCAATAATAATTATTTCATATTCCGCGTTGCTGTGAATACTAAAAACTGCATCGTTGAGCATACTCTCCTCAGCATTATACACGGGAATGATGACTGAATACTTCATCCACATTCACCTCCATCCAACTATATTATTTTTTCAAAAGTTTAATCAATTCAAGTCCCAGAGAACCCTTTCCGGCAAGATCCATGTCCTCTGAGACTTTGGTAAAACCATGGTCATTGTATCAGATTTTGAGCTAACTCTCAATGAGGACACACATATTTTTTATTAAGCCAAATCAAACTTCCGATCTTGACTTTGAATCCCTGACTTACAACTTTCCTAGATCTATTGGTTTCAATTGCATAAAGTGTGATTCTCTTCTAGGCTAAATCTTTTTTCCACTTTTTCCTCTCACACCGTCCGTTATTCCACACAATATATACTTTAGCCTAATAAGTTTGTTGGTTGCCGTACCTTGTGCCTTTAAAGTGTGACGTACCCTCAACTTAAATGCAGCTTTTACTCTTTGCTTTGATTCCGATGGAAATGCATCTTTGAACTCTTTTGCAAGTAAAATATTGTTTCGGACTGCGTAGTAGTATACTATATTTGATTTTGGTAAAGTGCCAGTATTCTTATCTTCATCCATCTGATGGTTTAATAAAACGTCGCTGTTTTTTATGATTTTATATCCATAATTTCGAGCCCTCCAACAATATTCGTAATTGCAACAATAAATGAAGAAATCCTCTCTATATCCCCCCAGCTTTATAGCAATTGGAATGCTCATAAAGGAACCCGATGTAATTACCTCGTTAACCTGCTGTATACCTCCCCCACATTTTCAGGGATAAATTCAGGAGCAAATACAGCAACACCATTGGTTTCTTTATTTTGTATGTATTCAATCATCTGATTCATTGAATCAGAATCCAAATAGGAATCTTGGTCAAAACATGCTAACCATTGGCAACCATCATCATTTGCATTATCCAAGAGATAATTCAGAGCATAGCCAATATGAGGTTTATTATTCATAAATGCGTCACTCCTTGTAATAATTTGTCACGTTATCAATTTAATCCTTCTACATATTTCCATATTCATAAACATCCGAATGATGTGATAAAACAAATAGAATACAAATGCCTTTTATGATGTCAATCCATGCTATGCGTTTCTTTTCCATATATCACCCTTAATTCATTTGATTTTTTCAAACTCTGCAAATAGAGTTTTGAATTTATCTAAAAAAACCGATTCCGAGAAATTCTTTAAATAAATATCGTCTGTCTTTTTCACACGTGATTCTACTTCTTCCAGATCTGAATTCATAATATTTTCTATAGCGTCTGCAAGATCAGCGGCTTTATGCGGCACTAAAATAACATCTGTTTTACCATTAAAAAATTCGCTACAGCCTTCGCTTTCCCCGGTTATTAATGGAATTCCAAATGCCAAGGCATCTACCACTTTATTTGGAACAACCGTGTAGGCTTTTTTACTTTCCCCAAAGACTCCTAGCATTAAAGAACAATTTTCAACACACCATTTGTAGTACCCATCTTTATCCCACTCGTTCAAAAAGTAAATGCAGTCATCCAATTTACGCTCTTTCACCTGGTTCTGCCATTTAGTAGAATCCCTAACAGTATCCTTATTTCCCCATAAGTATAAATAAATATTTTCGTATTTCTGTTTGAGAATCTCCATTGCATCAATTATAATCTGAATGCCCTGAAGTGGTACGTAGGTCCCGCAAAATACAATGTTGAATGTGTCTGTGTTATTTCTATAATATTGAAGTTTTGCTTTCGGGTGCTTTTCAATTACCAATGGTATAATTCGTGCTTTTTGTGCATATTGACTACATTCAGTTACCGAAAGATAATATCTGCTTTCTGCTTGATTCAAGAAAACAAGCGTATCTGCTAGGCAGGCAGCTTCACGATCTACCATAAGAGCGCTTTTTCCTTCTCTACTGTCGCAAGTATATAATTGCCTATCCAGAACATTCATGTCATAATATGACACATAATAATCAATCACTACTGCTTTTTTTAGTTTCTTTGCTAACTTAATTACTCTTGTATTCGAATGTGAAAAGGGACCCATATAAAGAATGTCACAAAAAGGAATTTTTACAAGATCAAGAATCTTGTTTATTTTTTTGTTACACCCCCCAGAAACTAAATGAATATTACGATTCTCCTTTAATTTATTCTTTAATTTACCGATTCTATTGTTTGTAGTCGCTTCACTACCATATACATATAGCCTCATCATAGACCAATTCTCCTTCTTCAATCATTCATATCTACTTATCGATGAAACACTTTCCTTTTTATAAACTCTATGCCCTTTCGCCAAATTGATATAAAAAATGCATCTTTAAACAACAATAAGAGCAAACAGTAAATCAGGATTACCAGGAATATAAGTATAAGCGTATTGATTATTGAAGAATCCAGCATTTTACCAACATTAAAAGCAATAACAGCAGATAGTGCTCCTGAAAATAAATAGCTATATGAATTCTTTAGAAAATCACCGATGCTAACTAGATTGCGAACATAGTATATCAAAAAGCCGAATAAAACAAATTCTGATACAACTGAAGCAACACAAGCACCGGCAGCACCAGATGTCTTAATCAGAAAGAGATTAATTATTATATTAAGTCCGGCAGAACACCATATTCCAACCGAATATTTATTTTGTTTAAAGGATGGTATCAATATTGCACTGCCAAAATAATTATTTACACCCTTAACAAGCATCATAATTGAGAGAACCTGAAGTAGCAAAATACTTCTTTCATACCCAGTCCCATAAAACCACGGGATGATATTACCTGCAACTGAAAACATTCCTCCCGCCAATAGACATGAGACCAACATAATCGCTCGTGTTCCCTCTATCGAATAAAATTTCAAATGTTTGTTATCTTGTTCATTAAAATAAAATGCCATTCTCGGGACAACAACAGTCGAAATGGCAGATACAAATGATGTTCCCAGGGCAATAAACTTTAAAGCTTGCTCATAATATCCATTTTCAACACCGCTAGGAGAAATGTATCCAAGCATGGTCTTATCTATATAGCTAAACAGAAGAGTCCCAATAAAAGGTATAAATAGTAGTATTTCCTGTTTTAAATGTCTAAACGGATGGATGTCTTTAATTATGTTCTTTTCAATGATGCTTCGAAGTTTCGGCCATAAAAGGAGATGCCCCAGCATGGTAGGGAGGGTGCATGACGCAACATAAAACAGAATATCACTTTCTGATTTTACAAATAAGAAAATTGCTACGACACTCATCAATTTTGCTATAATCTGTGTAGTTACAGTTATCCTAAAATTCTCTAAACCTTGAAACAACCAGGTTACATCTACTCCAGCAGCGATAATTGTTATAATTTGCACGGTATATAAGCCCGTATATTTTTCCGGTTGCGTTGAAATAAACACCAGGTAGAGCAACAAAGAAATCAATGTCGTAACCCAACGAAGTAATATGATTTCGCATGCGAAAATGGCCAGCTCTCCTTTATCATTTCTTTTGGCTGCTACGCCACGTTGTCCATGCACTCCGCTCCCTATAGCAGCAACCAACGAAAAATAAACCACAATTGATTGTGTGAAACTATAATTACCAATCCCATCTGGTCCAACTACTCTCGAAATATATGGGGCAGTAATCAAAGGAGTTATTAATAACAAGACCTGATATATGGTACTATAAATAAAATTCACTTTAATACTAGCTTTTGATTTCACGGTTCTCCTCATATAATGCACTTAATTTTCGCAATGTGCAGATCTTAATGTGCAGAAGTCATTTGTTCCTCTGCCATCTTCATCGCCAAATCCACCGTAACATCCGAATTATAATGCTGATGCTCACCCCAGCGGCCAAGACCGTACACGCCCTGCTCTGCACTCCATGTAAGCAGCTTCTTCATCATTTCTGATTTTCTAATAGTGTTGAGCGGATACGCATACTGATTCATGTATTTGAAATTGTCGTTTGGCCCTTCCATATCAATGCGCTCACTATTTGTTTCAGTCCAATACCCCTTGCTGTTCGGGCAGAAATTATGGCGTACCAAAATTCTATGGTAAGGCAACTTCGGGTCCGGATAATAAATCCACTGGCATTTGGTATCAAGGTTCTCAGAGAAATATTCCGTCTGAATAGAACTAAACTTCAACTCTCCAATACTTTCTTTAATATCAACCGGCATACCAACGATTTCATCAAATTCCATCCATGGGATCGTTGTGATAATCACATCTGCCTGATATCTCTCTCCATCAGAAGTCGTTACAGTCTTGCTATTGAAATCAATGCCCTTTACAGCCTTACCGTATTCAATATTATTCTTAATCGAATCTGCCATCCTTAGCCACAGCTCACCATAACCGTACTTTTTCGGATAGTAAAACTGTGCATGACCTGGCTGCGTTCCATAGGCTTTTCTTTCCAAGCAGGAGCGGAGTGTTTCTTCAAAGCTTACATTTGGTAGTTTCTCCAGCCAGTATGTACCAAGCTGGTTCAGCTCCTTATTAAACAGCTTCTGGTTATACGGAATCATATAGTCTTCCGCAACCTTCGAACCAAGCTTCCAATAAATCCAATCAACAAAAGCTTCCGGCATTGGTTCCCCCGTATTGCAGCCTGCCTGGGCGATTGATTTCAGATACTCAACCTGATCATCAAGCTTCATCTGCCAAATGTTTGCCTCAATCGGATGGTTGACTTCATTGCCCTTTACAACAATCCGGCTATCACGGGTGTACTTGTCCCATTCATCTTCCGGCATAAAACCGAATAGAAATTCATTCACCTGCGGACGGCGTACATCGAGGAAATGTCCACCTCCAATATCAAACGGCGAACCGTCAACGTCTACAGAGCGGCAAAGACCACCTGCTGCAGATTCTCTTTCAAGCACGAGGAAAGATGTCTCTCCATCTTGTTTTAATTTATTTGCAAATGTAAGGCCTGCAGGACCTGCTCCTAAAATTAAGTACTTCATTCTATTTCCTTCCTGGCATATATATGGGACTAATACCAAAATTATTGTGATGTGCGTCATACCATGCTATTTTATACATCTGTACTTGCTTTTTGGTTTTCTTTCCAAAAACAACTGGAAGTACAGTACAACTTTTATTTTAAACACCATCTAGCACGCTTATATTCATAACATTTAAAAAATTAGATTTAATGAGCCGCCTATGCCCTCTAGCATACTTTCCGTAAGAAAGTACAGATGTGGCTAATGCGCCAGCTCCACCTAGATATTTTCATATTTCAAAAAATCATTGATATTTTATTGGCAAATGATGTTCACTTGCAGCATATTTTCGATTCTTAACATAGTACCAAATCATCAAGTATCGGTTATATAAGCCAAGTACAATTGCCGGAATTGAAGTAGTTTTCTTTTTGTATCCCGTCGCCACCATAACTGGAATCAACAGCAGAAGCGTACATGGTTGCCATATAGAAACGATAGTATACAAAAGCAACACACAAAGCTGAATAATGCAGCGTTTCCAAATGATTTGACTATCCTCCATCTGCCAATCGGCAATAGCGTTTACTTTCATTTTCTTCTGATAGTCTTTCCAATTTTGAGGTGTATCCCAATATGCAACAGCTTTTTCGACCCATACTGCTTTCTCTCTTTTTTTTCGTATACGTCTAGAAAACTCAAGATCCTCTCCGGCATATACAAAGCCTTCCCAGAAATAGCCAACCTGATCAAATACAGATTTGTGGATTAGCATACCATGATTACTGATATCAAGATCCTGAACTCTATTGCCCCGAAGAAAATACTGGTTAAACCAATGTGCAAATTTCGTTGTTTCACTGCCAATAATTGTACTGTAAAACACCAGCGCATCTGTTTGATTCATAGTATCGATCATTTTTTCAATAAAATCATCATAGTAACTATTACCGGTGCCCATTACAAGAACCCAATCATTACATGTCGCCTTTATCGCATCATTAAATCCTTTTGGAATATTCCTTCGTTTACCATCGCTGATAATTCGAATCCTAACCGCACTATTTTTGGCATAATTTTCAACCACCTCAACAGTGCGGTCTTTAGAGCCTCCATCGGCAATTACGATTTCATCAGGAATCATCGTCTGATGAAGAAGCTGTTCTAAAACAGGAATAATCGTCTTCTCGTCATTAAATGTCGTAGTTGCAATACTTATTTTATTCATGCCTCCCCTTCCAATTCAAAACACTGCTCATACAAGCGGTATATATTCTCGCAGTACGTTTTCTCCGTGAACAGCTGTTCTGCACGCATTTTACCATGTTGACCCATTTTCATGCACAATTTACGATCTAAATATAACTTTTCTAATTTTCCAGCAAGAAGTTCTGGATTTTCACTTTGAAGCAAATAACCAGTTACCTTATCCTCAATAATCTCTGATGTCCCCCCATCTTGAATTCCAACAACCGGCAAACCATTCAACATATACTCAACAGTAACCCGTCCAAAAGCTTCGTGACGAGAGCACATCAATCCAACATGATATGTATGAGTCGGAATGCAACTAGAATATCCTCTCAATACAACATAATCATCCAGCTCTAATTTCTTTATTAAGGCTGCATATCGTTCCCGATCCGCGCCATCTCCGTACAGATCCAGAACGAAATTTCTATATCCTCTGTCGTACATAAATCTGCAGGCTCTGATTGCAGATTCCTGCCCTTTTTCAGAACTCAATCGACCGATTAGAATCATGCGGAATTTTTCAGTAAACCAATCATTCTCTCCCTTTGGCAAAAGCTTTACACCATTATGAATATAAGTCAGATTTTGATTATCAAGATACTTTGCATAATAGTCACAAACAGCCTTAGAATTGCATACTACTTTTGCAGCTTTTTTTGCAAGCCATCTGATATAAGGGAATCCCAGTTCAAAATCAAATCCAAAGTCAAGCTTTCCAAATTCGCGGATGTGCCAAATATGTGGAACCTTAAGCATATCTGCAAGATATACACCCATTTCCGAGGTGATTGTATTGGAATGTACACCAATCACATTTACCTTTTCTTTCTTCAAACGTCTGCTGATGCTGTATGCAGCATTGAAATTAATTGCTGCCTTTGCAACACCTCTAATGATCTTCGTCCCGCGATTATAATTTACGTTTCCTTCAAATCTACAAATCCTGTATGGAATCTGTGCAGCTTTGAGTAAATCCTCAATAGGTCCACTGCGCGGAATAATCGTAAGTGTATTCAAGTTCTCCTCATTTATCAAGTATCTTTGCAGCGAAACCAACGATTTCTCAGCACCATCTTTTTTTGTATTAGTTGAAATAAAAACTATTGTCCTTCTGCCAGCCATTTTCTTCTCTCTTTCATTGCAATTGATATTATCGGTATCAATAACAAATACGCAGTATCGTATAATGTATATAAATCATTTGTGAACAAAACTGGTAACAGTAACAATGCTGTCATCATTTTTGAAACATTCTTTCCATATACTTCAAAGAGCAATTTAATCCATAGGTACAATCCAATGAAGCCAATATTTGCGAAAATACATATTAATCCTGTTACACAGTATGTCGTTCCAATTCCTAAACCTAGTAACGGACGTGCAAATCCTGCTTTTAAAGTAATCACTCCCCCCCCTAAGCGAGATGCTTCTGAGGAAAAATCCTCTCCTGGAATTAGTGTGTTAGTAAAAGCTTTTTTTATCTGTACAACTGATTGTACTGATCTTTCCAGAACAGTAATATTTGAATGCATTGCAAAATTCAAAAAAAATGGGGATGAGATTATTAATATCGCTAAACATACCACAATACAAATACCAATCGAAACCTTAAACATTCTCCCACTTGAATATGTATTCGCTAAATACAGCCACATTAACATTAGAGCAACGATACATATCATAAATGAGAATGATGTAGTAAAAATACCAATAAGTGCAGAAACTATTGTCCAATTTCTTATTTTCCTTTTTACAGCAGAATTTTGTTCAATATAAAACAATGCCGTTGACAATGCCATAAAGTTAAATAATGCTAGTGCATAATATGATGGCTCTCTACATATGCCTTGAAGTCGCTCTACTCCACCACCTGTTGAAATACCCCTACCAAAAAAATCATTTAAATACAAATTAACATTAATATGCAGAGCATATTTCAATACTATTTCTATTACCCCGTAAACTATAAGCCCCTTAAGATATTTATATACTTTTTTCGCTATATCAACCCATTCATGCTCATTAAATAATAAATATGCAATATTCAGCACAAAAACAAAAATCAGTACTCGAATAAACATCAATACCGATTGCATTGAAAACGCTACCGGCTGCATTTCTGATGTAAAACCTCTCATATACATATCCCAGCTATGATTATAATCAATCACAGCTACATTTGCAGGAAATATATTACACAATAACATCCCAATAAAAATCGTCAGCAATAGTAACATAGAGATATTACTCGTTTTTTGTGGAATACGTGGATTTTTAATGAGCACTAGTATTGAAAGAACAAATAGCACTCCAAGCAACACATCGTTATATTCTAATTCACTACCTCCAATATGAACAAAGTATCCATAATTCATTCTTGATAGTGCAAATACCAATTCGATTACAAAAAAGTTTAAAAACAATACTTTTAGCTTTCTCTGACTAAAAAACTCATAAGTAATAACAGCTATCAAAACATAACTAAATGGAAACATGGCTACTCACCTTCTAAACTGATTCCCAGTATTTTTTCCGCCATATCGGTATAATTCAGCGGGTCAAAGAATCGCGCTTTTGCGTATCCATCAAGTATTTCACGACAAAATGGACAATCGCTCGCAACAACATATGTATTAGTTAACCTGGCTTCTAATAGCGGAAGACCAAATGACT
This sequence comes from Lachnospiraceae bacterium, assembly GCA_028693165.1. Classification (GTDB taxonomy): domain Bacteria; phylum Bacillota; class Clostridia; order Lachnospirales; family Lachnospiraceae; genus Brotaphodocola. The sequence continues at coordinate 18,416 of JAQUVX010000007.1, forward strand.
CTACAAAAGATGGAAATAACAGAATTGAATTGGCATACAGCTCAAAAACTTTTTCTCTGCTTACTTGTCCCATAAAAAGCGCATTCAAGCCATGCTCTTCTACATACTTCGCCACTTCCCGGGTATATGAATTTTCGTCCTTTTTAATTGTCAGAATAACCTCATAATCCGCTAAGCCATGTCGAGATGCATATTCAATCGCTTTAAACAAAGTCAAATGATTCTTGTAATGAAACGCTGTTGCCGGATAAAAGTATCGCTTTCGATTTGAAGGCGTATCAGCAAAAGTTCCGATTACATTCATGCTAATATCAGGTGGTTGAACAAAAATATTCTCTTCCTTAACACCAGCTTTCTGGATTAATGCATCCTTCATCCATTGCGTCTGTACAATAACCCGGTTTACTTGACGTAAAGATTTAAAAATACTTCTACTCAGAACATTCTGATACAGCCAAAGCCGCTTTCCATCTTTTTTCAAATCGAATCTGTAATCGCACAAAACAAATGGGAGATGAAGATACACATCCTGCTCTCCATGAAAGAATGGAATTCCTTTATTTTGTAGAGAATAGACCCTGTCAGGTCTATATTTTCTTAAGATTTTTCTTGTTGTAATATAATCAAAATAAAGTCTGTGAATCCAACTTTTTTTAACCCATGGATACCGTTCTACTACAATTTTTTCAGCTGATTCATAGTCAGGTGTACTTACAATAAAAACATACTTTTTATCAGTTTCAGCATTCGTTTTAATTTTCAAATACAAATCATCCAGTATTGCCAGTGCTCCTGATTCACTTGCGTGTACATCATAGATTAATTCAACCATTTCATTTACCTCTTATTTTGTCTGGACATTTTATCCATTTGTTGTACAACGGCATCTGTGAACAGCTCATAATTATACCTATTTTGGGCTATCTCAAACGCTTTTTTGCTCATTTTTTCCAATTCTTCCGAATGGTCTTCCACATAACGGATTATCTTAATCCAGCTGTCTGCATCGTGCATCTTTGCTTTAATACCAATGCCTTCTTTTTCAACATCTAAAAAGTTCGTATTCAGATCGCTTACAACAATCGGCTTTCCACATGCCAGTGCTTCTACGAAAACACTCGCTCCATTTGCAACGTGATTTCTATAAGCTATCGGAATCAGAACTGCCTTACAATCGTGATAAAACTCCCGAAGCTTATTATATGAATCCATTCCAAACTTACTGTAGTCAAAGAAAATGATGTTATTCGGTAATGGACTTTCTTTATCCACCACTGTACGCGGACAACTTATTACCAGTTTATAGGGAAGCTTTCGAAACGCTTCTATCAGTGTATGATAGTCTCTATTGGCTCCACCTGCTGCAAAATAGAACGGTTTGATATCATTATGTGCCCCATACAAACCTCGCTGAAAATATTGGATGTCTGCTCCCCATCCACTGTTAACCATATGTTTTTCGGGGATTTTACCGTCCTCCGCTGCCAATTTCATCAATGTCTCACAATTAAAAACAATCTGATCCATAGAGGAAAAAACAAGCTTTCGCTCCATTGCAAGAATGATTTTTTTTATTTTGCTGTCAACCGTCCTAGTGTCATATGAAAAGTGGCAAACCATGAGAACCGGCTTTTTGCAAATCCTTAACTTACGAGCAATCGCAAGCAGATACGGGTGTCTGTCTGCCGAATAATAGACCACGTCATAATTCTTGCTGCGTTTAATCAATTGTAGCTGCAAGACCAGGTTGCATCCCTCTAATTTTAAGAATTTCCTCAGTATTTTTGCGTACCACTTTCCATAGTCAGGGACGACCCAGTCCACCTGAACACCCTTATTTGGGAACAATTCATATCCAAAGCGTGAAACCGAAAAAGCGTCTCCTCCATTTTTTATGTAATTATCCATCGGCTCGAATGACCAATCAGTCGGCTGGATAATCCTTATTCTTTCTTGCATAGCAATCTCCATTCATTTTTTAACCTTCGGATTATGGCATACCACAACAAGCCGCCAGCCGTACATAGAATCAAACTCAGAGGACATAATATAAATGGTGATAAACCCATAAGTGTCCACGAAACGCCAAATGCAAACACCGCCATCTGAAATGCATAAATATACAATAAGGACCTACCCACCTTTTCAAACACAGTAGAAATCGTCCCACTTCGATTTTGAAAATGCTCTGCCTTGCTAAGCAGAAACAAAAATCGGTCCTATGAATAACAGCGTATAAAACGAACTGTGTTTCCAATAAGTGGCAAGTGGCATATCAACATTGAAGTATTGCGTTGCTAGGATATAACCTATACCAAGCAGTCCCCACACACACTAAATATTGGGATATCGATTTTCTCTTATCGAACAAGCACAGGTAAAGACCCCATGCTGCAAATGCAAAATATCGAATCGGACATAATTTATAGAACAGCTCTATATTCATTCCATTTCCGGCAATGGCGGCAACCAGCAATTCAAAGACTACATTAATAATAATCATCAAAAGTAAACCGCCCAACTTCCACTTCTTTATTGTGTAAGTAAAGATTGGAAAGACAAGCAACAGCATTACGTACACAATACAAAAATATCCACCTGTTCCAAGGCAACCCACTAAAAGCATTTGAAAAATTTTCAAACCAGAGTATTTACTTCCAGATATTATTCTAAGCGCAAATACAAGAAAACTTGCTATTAAATACGGTATCACTACAGTACGAATGCTTACGGGCAATTTAAGATAATATTCTCTCATGCTCCCAATTCTTTCAGAATACAAAGTCGGAGTATATCCTGATATCATAAAAAACATTGGGACAGCAAGTTTTACCCAGAAAGGCATCAAGAATGTATTTCCATATAAAATTGTTATCTCACAATGCTGTATAATGACCATCCAAATGCATATTGCCTTGAGATAATCTAAAATTTTTAATCGTTTTGTCCTATTTAGCTGATTCAAATTCTTTCCTCCATTTCAAAGTTACCTTAACCCCTTCAAGCCTTGAATATGGCATATCCGGAGCGATTTTATACGTATTACTCATGTCGTTTGTTCCATCATGTGTCATATTTCCATAGCGGAAGGACTGCATGGGAAAATGAACTCCGAAGAGTCCTAAAAAGTCACCGAACTTCGCTAATGTCTTTACAAACCACACAGGCATCGTAGGCACCTTAAATCCAAGCTCTTCTGCGATTTCATCCGCCCATTCGTTAATCTCGTAGGCAGGCTCGTCACCAATATAGAAGACCTTATTTTCTTCCTCAGGAGTCTCATTAAAAAGAAGTTGTTCAATTTGATATATCGCATTTCCAATATAACCATAAGTTTTATGGCATTTGATGTGTCCAATATGAAAATACATGCGCTTCATCACAATATCAAAGAAATTACGATACGGCACTCCAAACCATGGTCCCCAAATAGATGTCGGACGGATAATACACCAATCGCAATGTGGCTCATCACCCCACACCCGGATTTCAGTCTCGACCTTACTTTCGCCGTACTTAGTGTGTGGACAATAATCGTGTTGATTCTTGATCTGATAGCCATTTCTTGTTACAAACTTCGAAGATGCAATGATTATCTTATTAAGATTCGGTAACTTTCGGACTATCTTCATCATGTTTTCAACACCAGTAATATTGGCATCATAGTCCTCAAGTGTTTTTCCATCCAGATCAGTACGCGCTGCAAGATGGACAATGTAATCAGGATTGAAGTCTAACACTGCATTCTCCAAAAACTCGTATTTCGTTATATCAACATTCTTCCAGAGGTTTTTTCTCTCTAGAAGTTTCGGTTCCTTCCAATCAATATTAATTACTTCATAGTCCTTGGAAAGCAAGTCTTCCATGAGGTTAGTTCCAATAAAACCGGAAGCACCGGTAATCAGTATTTTTGTCTTCATTCTATTCTTCCTCAAATTCTTATATTTCTTTTATGCTAAAACACTTCTGACCCTTATCATGCTCTTTTCCTTTTCATAAACATATCAAACACTGCTGCTATCATAATGCTTAAGCCAATAACAAGTAAGAGCTTAACCCATCCATAACCTATCCAATCGATCACGATATATTTCGACATCAGGTTTCCAACCAAAATATGGATTATATATATCACCATACTGTAATTTCCCCCCGCATAATCAAGAAAAGATTTGACCCCTTAATCCGGATTTAGAATGGCAAATAGACACACAACAATTAATACTAGCATAGAACCAATATGCAATTCCAGAAAATCCCCGATATATGCGTCTTCCTTCAGCACCCCAGAATCTCTTCTGCGTACTTCCTAACGCTCATTTCTCTCGTCAAATTCTCAATCAAGTACTCATGTCCCCGTTGCCCCATGCTTATTACCTCTCCACTTCCTGCTTTTTCAATAAACCACCGAATGTTCTTCTCAACTTCTCCATACTCACCCGGTTCACAGCAAAGACCACCTTGTGTTTCTTCAATCAAACATCTAACCTCCGAACCACTCTCTAAAACTCCCAACACAGGCTTCCCACATGCAGCTAATCCATAATACTTACTCGGACAGCTAACACCTTTGATTCCTTTCGCATTCACACACCAGTGGACATCTCCTGCATTTAAGGAATATATAAGGTCTTCCTTTGCCTGGTATGGGATGAACACTACATTATCCATGTGATGCTTTTCCTTATACATCACCAGCTTATCCAGAACAGACCCAGCACCGACAAAAGAAAAAACAACTTCTCGTCCGTCAGCAGACCGTGTACCTGACTTGAACTTTTCAATCACTTTCAACAGATTTTCCAGATCATAATAAAGGCCTATATTTCCACTATACATGATGATGAACTTGCCATCTAGACCATACTGCTTCTCAAATTCCACAACTTTAGGATGATCTGCTTCCAATGGATAGATTTTCTTTTCATCAATCCAGTTGTTAATAAGCACTGACTTTGGAGCTTTTTTAACCACACCGTTCTTCGCAGCAATACCGTTCTTTCCTTTAAAGCGCCCATTCAGCGTTTCCACCAAATCTCGCCCCACTGTGATGACAAGATCACTCCGCCCGCAGGAGAATTTATCAAACCACATCATGGCTCCTGTGATCAGCCTATTCTTGCTATATTCAACAGCCAGAACCTGCTCCGGATTGAAATCCTGGATGTTATATATGTACTTGGCGTGTTTTATCCATTTACCCCAAACACCAATCAGTCCACCGAGAATAGGTGGTTGAGAGATAGAAAACACATAATCCTGTTTTCCAACCTTAAAAGTTGCAGCCATAGCTCCAAAGAAGTATCCAAGGATGTTCTTGATACGGCTCATCTTATTAGTCTTACTGAACTCCGGAACACGAATGCGCAGAACCTTTACACCGTTGATATTTTCTTTATAGTACTTCTGCATCTTGTACTTATCCTCAATCGTACCGAGATAACTCGGTACCACACAAATTACCGTGATATCAAATGTATCAAGCATTCCTTCGGCAAGTTCCTTTAATATCTGCCCTGTGGATGCTGTGTCAGGCACATAGTAATGCGCATATATTAATAGCCGCTTCTTTGTAACCAACTGCGTACCTCCAAAACTTCTTAGTCCCTCTTGTATTTTTAATAGCTTTAATCGCTGAAATCTCTTTATCAGTCTCTCTTAAAAATATCTCTCGTATAAACCTTCTCAGCACAATCATCCAACTCTTCACTATATCGATTTGCAATAATTGTATCGCATTCATCTTTGAACTTCGCCAAATCATTCACTACCAAGCTTCCGAAGAACGTCTCGCCATCCTCCAGAGTTGGCTCATAGATAACCACTCTAGCCCCCTTCGCCTTAATCCTCTTCATAACGCCCTGAATACTACTCTGCCGGAAGTTATCTGAATTACTCTTCATCGTCAGTCTGTACACGCCAATCACAGCAGGTTTTTCTTTACGCTTGCTGTATTGGTTATCTTCCTTATATCCGTAATACCCAGCCAATTTCAGCACACGGTCTGCAATAAAGTCTTTTCTCGTTCTATTGCTTTCAACGATAGCAGACATCATGTTCTGCGGTACGTCAGCGTAATTGGTGAGAAGCTGTTTGGTATCCTTCGGTAAACAGTAACCGCCGTAGCCGAAGCTCGGATTGTTATAATGTGTACCAATTCGCAGATCAAGGCACACACCGTTAATGATGGCTTGTGTATCAAGGCCTTTCATCTCAGCGTATGTATCAAGCTCGTTGAAATAGGAGACGCGAAGAGCTAAGTAGGTATTGGCGAACAGTTTTACAGCTTCTGCCTCTGTAAAGCCCATAAACAGTGTGTCTATCGGCCTTTCATCAACCTCATATCCAGCTGGTATTTCTTTCTTCCCCTTCATAGCCCCCTCCTGAAGCAATCCTGCAAAAGTATGTGCAGCTTCTACTAACCTTTTATCATCCATATCCGTACCGACGATGATGCGGCTTGGATACAAGTTATCGTATAACGCCTTAGATTCTCTCAGAAATTCTGGACTGAAGATGATATTCTTGCTTCCTATCTTCTCCCTAATGCTCGTTGTATACCCAACCGGGATTGTACTCTTAATGACCATGATGGCGCTCGAGTTATATTTTATAACCAGCTTGATAACCGCCTCGACTGCACTTGTATCGAAATACTGTGTACTACTGTCATAATTGGTCGGTGCTGCGATTACCACAAAATCAGCATCTTTATACGCAGCTTCTGCATCCAGAGTTGCTGTCAGATCAAGCTTCCTAAGGCCGGAAACATCCTCTGATAAAAACTTCTCTATATATTCATCTTGAATCGGAGACTTTCTATTGTTAATCATCTCAACCTTCTCCGGGATGATGTCCACAGCTGTTACATGATGGTGCTGCGAAAGCAGTGTAGCAATAGATAGACCAACGTAGCCAGTACCGGCAACAGCGATGTTATGCTTTTTATTTTCGACTCTTGTGTTTTCCATGTGTACTTGCTCCTTTGTATAGTTGTGTTTCTTGTGTTCCTTTTGCCTTTACTTCTATATTTAATCTTCCGATTGTAGACTTCTGCAGTCTTTAACCGGAAATCGGATTTTCGTTTTTCTAATTTCTTTGTTCTTCTTTTTTACAATAAAGTGATTTGGCGTGTGTTGGGTAATATTTTCACTGATTTTGTAGGATGAGAACCTCATTTTTACATGTATACAACTCATTTCACATGAAAATCCCTGTCCTTCTCCCCAACTAATTTCGTATCATAGACATTATCTCTTGTCTGCATCTTCCTCTTGAACTATTTTTTCTTATCCAGACATAACAAACAGTGGCTGGTTTTTATGCCTTCCGCTGTGCCATACTCGCCCTCCTTTATCAGCTATATTCCTTGTAAACACAAGGTTTTTCGCTCACTTTCCAGGGTAAGAAATGCGAACTTCCCGTCCATTAAAAATCACTAATAAGAACTCAAAGCATTGTTCACCTCCATCCCGCAATTTCACTTTTGCATATCTATCTATTTCATTTTAATTAATGACACGGTTTTAATCAAAACTCGAACTCCCCAAAACCGTCTCCATCCCGCCAAGGGGAACCGCTCCACGCAAGCTCCCCTTCAGCCAGGATTACATCTCAACATACACTACATCCCATCCCCCACGACAACGATCTTCACCGTCTTCAAAATAATCTTCAAATCCTTCCCAATCGTCCAGCTATTAATATACTCATTATCCAGTCTTACCACATCCTCGAACTGATCCACCGCATTTCTCCCGCTTACCTGCCACAGCCCGGTGATTCCCGGCTTTACTGACAGTCTGCTTCTATGATGCAGCTTATATTTCTTAAACTCATCGACTGTCGGTGGTCTGGTACCGACCAGGCTCATGTCGCCAATCAGTACATTGTAAAACTGTGGGAACTCGTCCAGCGAATACTTCCGGATCACGTGGCCGAAGGGGAAGATCCGCGGGTCATCTTTCATCTTGAACATCATGCCATCCGGGATGTTGTTCTGTTTCATCAGCTCTTGCTTTCTGGCTTCAGCGTCCGGATACATGGAACGGAACTTCCAAATCTCGAAGCTGCGGCCATTCTTGCCGACACGCGTCTGGTGAAAAAAGATCGGCCCGGGACTCTGGATCTTGATGATCGGACCAATCACGATCGTCATAAGCAGGGTCAGAATACAGCCAACAACACCGCCCGCGATATCCAGCACACGTTTTAAAAACGCCTGGCGGCTATTCACCACACGTAGGCTGGTGGTCAGAACCGTATAGCCTCCAAACTTTTCGATGACCTTGTTCTCGCCCTCTCCCAGCTTCAGAAGATTGATATGTACTGTGATTCCGGCATCATGGATCTCGTCGATGCAGTGTTCTGGCAGCGTGATTTCTGCCGGCAGATTGATGAATACCTCATCGATGACATGAGACTGTAAGTAGTCGATGGAGCCATCGATAGAGCCTGCCACTATCGGCAGGCCGAGGATCTCTTGACCGACCATGTCCTGATCTACGATCGTGAGCGCGGTTACAAGATAATCCCGGTAACACTGCTGTCTGATGTTTTCTACAATTTCGCTGGCCCACCCGGACGATGTTACCAGCAAAACGGAACGGTAGACCTTACGTTTGTCAAGGTATCGGCGGATATGATCCTTCCACCCGATACGAACCAGATAACTCAGCACAATACTGTACACCCACAGTAGAACCAGTGCTTCTCTGGAAAATATATCCGATGTTTTTCGTAGGAAAAGATAGGCCAGAACCGTGGCCATAAAGATGCTCAGGTGCTTGACCGTCGCTTTGAATTCACGATAAAGACCCCGGCGCAGAACTCCGCTGTAGCTTCGATTCATAAACATCACGCACAAATCTAACAGCGTCATGACAATCGCAATCTCCCGGTAGTCAGCCTGCCAATAAGGCAGATTCCAGCCGTGTCTGGTCATATACGCCAAAACATAGGCGATCTGCATCGTAATCAGATCGAGAATTAGAAAATCAATATGTTTTGTCCAATCTTTTCGTGCTTTTTCATACATCTTTTGTCCCCTCCTTTGCGCACGGCGAACCGCACGCCACAGTGGTATTCAGCAAAATTCGCAACCTGTCCTTGCGTACTCTGCTCAATATCACTGAATCGCCCGGGGAGTTCCTGCCAGGCAGGCTCCCCGAACGGTTAGTTCATCCATTATTTCTTGTAAATAACAGATAAGGTACCGTTACCCGGTACTTTGACAGATACGGTCTTTGAATTCAGATCCATTGCGGTGATCGGAATCATCATCCACTGCCCGGTTACGTTGTCATAGAATGCAACGGATACGCTTCCCAGATCAGCCATCAGGTTGGATACATACAAGCTTACTTCTACAGGCTCTTCTACAACCTGCTCGGTAGCTGCACTCTTAACCACGATTGCATGGGTTCCGGTTAATGCATTGTAACCTGCAAATGCAGCGTTTCCGGTTGCTTCTGCCAGGTTTGCGCCTGAGTTGATTGCACTGATGGATGCCACAGCGCGCTCCGGAAGTCCGGCGGTAGCTGCAACGCCAGTTGCGAATGCAACGGCTTTGTCACCAATGACAGCTTCTCCTCTTGCGTTTGTCGTAACCGTCTCACCAGTTGAGGTAGTTACGCCGGTCTGGACACCAATGCTGGTACCCTTTGCATCGGAACTGCTCAGGCTTACAGAGCCATTGCTTCCAACGGAGGCCGTTGTGCCGGAGCTCGTATTAGAGCTGGAACTTGAACCACTGTCATCATTGCTTCCACTGTAGGAAGCGAAAGCCATCACTGGCATAGAAACCAGGACTGCTGCTAATGCAAGTGCTTTGATTACTTTTTTCATCTTCTTCATCCTCCTTCCCTCAAAAGTATTTATCAATAAGCCACGAAAATCTGTGGAATATTGCGTCTTATCCTTCCCGATAAAACATGGAAAGCAGAAGCTCGTTCAGACCCTCATCGTCGACATAGAACTCATCATAACGCTCCGTTGTGACTCCGGTTCCGGGAACCGTCCTGATCTGATCCGAAGTCAGGTCTCCTGACTGTAGTGCATTGACCGCGATCTTCAGATATTCATCCTTCGGCATATCGGTTACCATATAGTTTTGAATCAGATCGAAAAGCTGCGGAACGATCTGGCTGTTTGTCCTGGAGGTGCTTCGCACCGCATCAAAGAATCCGGTAATATATTCCTGCTGCTGATTCATCCGGAGAAGTGCCGAATGGTCGCGGCCAACATCCCGGTAACGGACGAAGCGTTCCGCCAATTTCCCTTTCAGGAGGACGGTACTTCCCTTCGTAAAGGACGGGTCAATCACTTCCATCCCATCGGTCGGCACGGTGACCTCTACACCGCCTACAGCATCGTTCAGCACCGATACCACCGAAGTGTCGACTGCCATATAGCGGTCGATCGAAAAGCCTCCAAAGAGATCGGAAACAGCCTCTTTCGTAAATTCACAGCTCTTCTCTCTGCCGTCGCCAAATGCATAGGCAAGCAACAGATGCTGTAGATCTTTGCCAAGGACATTGCCGCTTAAATCGGTCATCGTGATCTTGGTCATGGTATCTCTTGGAACCATGAGGATCTGAATGCTCCCCCGTGCAGTGTCCTGTGCGATCACATAGATTCCGTCGCACTGACCGCCAAAACCGGTAGTCGTAGTCTCGGTCATCTCTCCTGCGCGATCTACACCGATACACAGAAATGCTTTGATGTAGGTGTTGCGCTTATAAATCCTGCCGTTCCATTCCACCGTATTCCCGGAAAAATCCAGAATCCGGCGCGGCTGGTCGGCAAGCGAGGTACCTCCCTGTGTCACCTGGCCGTCCGCACCAACCTGTGCATGGGAAGCCCCCGCCTCCTGCTGGCGCTGCTCTGCCTGATGACGCGCTGCAATCTCAGTCTCAATCGCTTTTCTCTGTCGATAGAGACCGACACCTGCCCAGCCAGCTGCGACCAGGCCCACGAGGCCAAGACCAATGAGCGCACCACGAATCTTTGTCCAGTTCTGTCTCAGCCAATCCATCCATCAAATCCTCTCATATCCCCGATCCTGTTAATCCTCTGCCGAAAATCGCAGGTCAGTTTTCCTGCGCATCATACTTCCCATACTTACTGTACTTTCCATATTTCCCATACTTGCTATAGCGGCTATATTTCCCATACTTGCTGTAGCGGCCATATTTCCCATAATATCCTTCTGCATGGATATCCACCTTATTCAGCACCACTCCCAGTATCCGGCAACCGGATATATCCAACTGACTCTTTACCTTCTGCTCCAGATGGTAGCTGATCGCACCGCTCTCAATAACCATCACTGCACCGTCACAGTAGCGGGCCACGATGGCACCATCAATCAGATTGGCCATCGGCGGTGTATCAATGACGATGTAATCATATTGCTCACTCAAGTTATCAAGCATTTCACCAAAGAGGTGCTCCTCAAGAAGCTCTGCCGGGTTCGGCGAATAGGGACCGGCAAAGATGATATCCAATCCTTTTGTATCTGTCGGATAAATGATATCCTCCATCACCCGCTGCCCACTCAGGTACTGAGAGAGACCATCAATTTCCTGCTCAAGCTGATAACGTGCCACCAGAATGGATTTGCGGATATCTGCATCAATCACAATAATCCTCTTGCCAATCTGTGCCAGAGACTGTGCCAGAGCAAACGCGATATCGCTCTTCCCCTCATCCGGCAAAGCACTGGTCAGCATGATTCTCTTAATGTTGCTGCCACAGAATTGGATGTTCGTTCGCAGCGTCTTGATGGCTTCGTTGTAATTGTAGTCATCCTTCATCTCCCGTTTCAGGGTAATCATCGAATTGCTCATGAACTATCTCCTCCCCTTTTTGCGGCTTCGCGCACGCTGATCCGCCTTGCTGGATTTCTTGTTTTTCGCCATCAGCTCTTTATCATCATCGTTCTCGCCTTCACGCTGCGGGACAGAGGCCAGAACACTGAGGCCAAGGTATTTGGCAACATCCTCCTCCGTGCGAACCGTGTCGTTCATGATCACGTCCATGGTGATGATCGCGCAGGTTGCAAAGATGGCTAGAAGTGCGCCGATCGCGGCATTTTTGCCATTATGCGGACTGGACTTCTGCGTGGGAACCTCGCCATCCTCGATCAGCTTCGGCGGAACCATCTCCATGATATCCCCGATATAGTTCGAAGAAGTCTTAGCCACCTGGTCCGCAATTTGCTTGGCCCTCTGCGGGTCCGGATCCACCGCTGTGATGGACAGGATGCGGGTGTCGGAAGGATTGTCAATGGTAATCTTACTGCTCAGCTCTTTGTAATCCATATCCAGATTGAGATTCCGGATTACATCCTCAAGCACCGGACGGCTGGTCACGATGATGCGGTAATCCTTCGTCAGCTGGCTTCCGATCTGCAGATCGGCCAGTGAAGTCAGCGTCGTCTCCTTCGATAAAATATAGGTCATCGTAGTAGACTGATACTGTGGAGTAAGTGCAAATTTGCTGAAACATCCCACGACCGCTCCCCCGATGAAACCTGCAAGGAGGATGAACAGGATGTGTTGTTTGAATGCCCGAAGCAACTGCCAGAGATCAATTTCGATCTCGTCATCATCATAGGTCTGCGTCTGCACGACCGGAATTGTATTTTGTTTGAAATGTTCTGTTAAGCTCATAGTTGCTCCCCTAAGTTATATTCTCATTCTTGATCATACGAAGCGGGTGCTCGTATGTCAGCAGTTCGATCTGCCGTGAAGTCAGATGCTTCTCCATCCACTTCCATGCTTCATCGATCTGCGGTGGACGATAGTCCATGCTGTGCATGTCGGTTCCCAGCATATGGATCCGGCCGTCCAGCACCTGTCTGCGGCACCAGTGTACCTCTGATGAAAAAAAAGAACCGGCCAGGCTTTCATAATTCATCTGAAAAAGGCAGCCACTTCCCTCAAGATCCGAAAGATTCGCTGTCTGTCTCAAACTGCTGTAACGCTCCATATGTGCCAATACCGGCTTGTAACCTGCCAGAATCAGGTTCCGAATCCCTCGAAACAACGTGCTGTAAACTTCGTGCGGGTCAAACTCGACCAGGACATAGCGACTCCCTGCCATGGTAAAGGCAAGGCCGTCTCGCAGACGCTGCGGAAGTTCTTCATGATAATACGTTTCCTGTCCCAAAAAAAGCTCAAAATCCGGCAGCATCTTGTGAATCTCCTGCCGCAGCAGTTCAAGGCACTCCGGATATCCCTGATTCGTCCCCCTTCTGGAATAATGAGGTGTCACGATCACAGCGGTCACGCCCTGTTTTGCGGCTGCTTCCAGAAGCGCGCAGGATTCTTCTAAATCCCTGGCTCCATCGTCTACTCCCGGCAATACATGAGTATGCATATCAATAATCCTTCTGTCCCGAATCCCCATATTCGCTATTTCTCTCTTAGTATTCTTTTTTAATCTTTTACAGGTTTGTTTCCTTATTTTATCATCTCCTGTCGGGTTTTACAATACTACAAATTGTATTTGATGGCGTACAAGTTATTTATAAAGGTTTTTTTACCATATAGACTTTACAGTGAGGTGATTACATGAGCATGCATATCAATAATCCTCCTGTCGTCCTGAATCCCCATATTCGCTGTTTCTCTCTTATATTCTTTTTATTTTTTGCGGCTTCGTTTTTTCATTTTACCACTCCAACTTTGATTTTGCAATACTACAAATTGCATTTGCTATCATACAAATTGTTTATAAAGGTTTTTTTACCATATAGACTTTACAGAGAGGTGATCACATGAAAATAAGCGCAGAGGCACAAAACTACATGGTACAGCACTATCGCATCATCGGATTGAACATCGCATATTATCGGAAACTTCGCGGTCTGACACAGCTGCAGTTGGCTGAAAGAATTGATATCAGCCGCACGCACATGAGCAATATCGAAGCTCCGAATATGCCAACTTCCGTCTCCCTGGAGGTACTTCTTCTGATTGCAAAAGAACTTCAAATCTCAGCCTATCGGCTCCTGGTTTTTCCTGAGGAATAAATCCCAGGGACTTCCCCTGCTTTTCATCTTGTAAAACATGTAAAAAGCTGATAGAATAAAAAATACCCTGTCCCTTGCATCGCTGCAAAAGACAGGGTATTAAAAAGGGGAGGATAAGTATTTCTCTTTTCTTTGGTACTAATCTAAGTATCCCCGATGCATGGCAGTTTATTCAAAAAGAAGAAAATATTTATGATAAAAGGAGACCCGCTATGAAAAATGTAATTGTTGGCCAGTCGGGCGGACCGACTGCGGTCATCAATGCCAGTCTGTACGGTGTGATTCGGGAGTCATTGGCACACGATCAGGAAATCGGACATGTCTATGGCATGATCAACGGAATCGAGGGATTTCTGCAGGATCATTATATGGATCTGGGAAAGGATTTGTCCGAGGAGGAGCTGGAGCTTCTGAAGCTGACCCCGGCGGCCTATCTGGGTTCCTGCCGCTACAAGCTGCCGGAGGATTTGAACTCCACCTTCTACATGACTATATTTGAGAAATTCCGCAAGCTGGATATCGGATACTTCTTCTATATCGGCGGCAACGATTCCATGGATACAGTCAGCAAGCTGTCACGCTATGCGGCGAAGATCGGCAGCACCATCCGCTTCATCGGTGTGCCGAAGACCATCGACAACGATCTGATCCAGACCGATCACACACCTGGCTACGGCAGCGCCGCCAAATACGTGGCAAGCACCGTGCGGGAGATCGTGCTGGACGCGACCGTGTATCAGCAGAAGGCTGTGACCATCATCGAACTGATGGGACGCCACGCGGGATGGCTGACCGCCGCCAGTGTATTGGCAAGAAAGCATCCCAAGGACAATCCAGTGCTGATCTATCTGCCGGAATCCGATTTTGAGATGGAGCATTTTGCGCAGGATCTGGATGCGGCGCTTGAGAAGCGAAACAGCGTGATTGTCTGCGTATCCGAGGGCATTTCCGACAGCGCCGGCACCTTCATCTGCGAGTACGGCGATGAGGCCGCAGTGGACAATTTCGGACACAAGATGCTGACCGGCTGCGGCAAAGTGCTGGAGAATTTCGTCCGGCACAAATTCGGTGTCAAGGTCCGTTCTGTGGAGCTGAACGTCAGCCAGCGCTGTTCCGGCATGGTCGCATCTGCGGTGGATATTGAGGAAGCCGCTCTGGCCGGCAGCAAAGGCGTGGAAGCCGCTCTGGCCGGCGAGACCGGCAAGATGATCGCATTCCACCGGATTCCGGGAAGCGATTATCAGATGGAATGCCGCACGGTGGATGTCAACGAGGTCTGCAATCAGGAGCAGCCGGTGCCCGCCGCGTGGATCACCGGGCGCGCCAATGATATCGGCCAGGACTATATCGATTATGTGCGGCCGCTGATTCAGGGCGAACCGGCACGGCCGATGGAACATGGCGTCCCGAAGTATTTGTATCGGAATTAATATTTCATCACTGTGAAGCGTCAGCGTTACTCTGGCGCTTCCACCGAAACTCCGTGATAGTAAAATTGCAAAATATCTTCGTACTTCATTCCGTCCTTCGCCATGCCCTGGGCGCCGTTCTGGCTCATACCTACCCCGTGTCCGTAGCCGCCACCGTAGATCTTAAAACTGTGAACACCGTCCTCACCGGTTCCCAGATCATCCACCGTCAAAAATCCACTGGGCAGCGAACGCCAGCCGTCCGTGGTTTTGCCGTCCTTGCGGTTGATCGTCAGACTGGCATCTCCAAGCGCGGCGCGGATGGAATTCTGACCGCTGATGGTCTTCTCCCCTTCTGTCCCCGTGACCAGGAGCTTCTGTGCCACGCCGCCCGCGCCACGTTCTGTGACCTTTACGTTCTTTACCTGCCCCACACCGCCGATGTTGGCGGTCAGAATCTCTTCCGTCGTGGTCGCATTCCAGCGATAGAACGGGTAATCCGCATCGTAGGCCGGATAATCGTTTTTCTTGATAAACGCGGCGAATGCATCATTGTCCGTCAGCTCCAGACTCTTGCGTCCCGGCTGAAGCGCCACACTCTGCAAATATGGCATATCGTCCGGGTCACTTCCCCACACCGAGCTGTCCGCGGTCGTCCCGCAGGATGTGGAAAAATAATAGGCTGAGATCGGCGCACCCTCGTAGAACAGCATCTTCCCGTAGGTCTGCTGCACCGCTTCCTCCGTGTTATGGTCGGTGGCGATGTTGTTGTAGACCTGAAAGTTCGTGCTGTCATCGATATGGGCGCCGTACTGGCTGTATGTATTGCTCTGAAGCTGCATATACGCGTAGGTTCGCGCACAGACCGCCTGCGCCTTCAGGGCCTCCATCTCATAGCTGGCCGGCATCTCGCTCGGCACGACCTTCTTGAGATAATCCTCCAGATACAGTTCATTGATCAGAACAAGCCCTTCCTGGGTATCCACGATCTCAAGCCGTCCGTCATAGCCGGGCGCACCCTGGGCACGCGCTAAGGAGGTCACCAAAAGCTCCTGCCCGGAGGAGGGAGTAAGGATCAAACGTCCTTTTTGAAAAACGCTGTCCCCGGACGTGAAGGTGAGCTCCTGTCCGGCCTCCACCGTCTGCTCCGTCTTCTCCTGCACAATCGTCACCGCACCCTCGCTGCGAATGGTAATCGACGGATGAAACAGCCCCTGAAACTGGTTGTTCATGAGCAGCACGCGGATGGTATCCGCCTGCAGTCTGCGCACCGTCAGCACAGCACAGATCTTCCCCTTTGCGACTACAAATTCTTCCACATCATATCCCACCAGGATGTCTGACAGCTTCTGCCGTTCCACCTCCCCGTAGGTTTTCAGCACCTTGACCTCGTCATCCAGCGGCACCGCACCATAGCCCTCCAGCTCGATGGCATCCTCCTGCACCGACAATATCTTTCCGGTGATGGTTTCTGTTTTTAAAGAGACCTTGGTAATCCTGCCCTTCTCCATCTGGATATCCGCAAGATGTCCAATCATCGTCTCCGTTTTCTTCGTCTTTTTCCGGAAAGGAATCTCACGCTTGATATCTCCCAGAAAAACCGACAGTGATTCCGCATCCCCGTCCGTGATCCAGACATTGCGGTAAAGCGGATTCTCTCCCTGATCCTCCAGCACGTGAATCAACTGGGTTCCGCGCACGTAGGCACTCAATTTATGATCCAGATAAGGGTCCAGCGTCACCCCGTCAAACCGGAGTGTTCCCAGATTCGTGTAGGCCGTCCACTCCGGTGCCTCGGGGATATTGTCCGGGGTCCCGTAGATCAGCACACTGGTCTTTGCGACCTCTCCCTCCGGGTCCAGCTCGCGGAGCACCGAATCATAGAACAGCCACCAAAGCTCGTGGGGAAACGGTTTTTCCCGGTTCTGCCGCGTGACCTTGACCACATCCGACAGCTCCGGCGACAGAGCCTGCGCCATATGGGCTGCCTCCCCGTAGGTCAGTTCACCTTCCGCGTGCTTTGCATCCGCCGGAGCCTCCGACTCCGCGAGATATCCCTGTTCATACAGATAATCCAGATAAGGCACGTACCACTCCTTCAGCGTCTCTGCCGGGAAATGAGAGGCACCATACTCCTTCTGCCACGCAGACAGCTCTTCCGGGGACAGAACAACAAGGGCGAGTGACTTTGCAGCCATCGCCCTGCTGATTCCATCCTTTTTCGGTTCGTTAAACACAATGATCAGGATCAAAATCACCACCAGAAGGGGGATTCCGATCACCCAGCCAAGCATGCTCCGATTTTTCATCCATTCTCCTGTTTCTTAATATAAGTTTTGTGGCTCTCTTCAATATGATTCAACCGTTCATACTGTTCAATATTCCCAGACAATTCCTTCTTTCGGAGCAGGTATGTAACCAGCTCCGTCGTCAGCCGGTACAGCACGGCAAAGGTCGGAACCCCGATAATCATGCCGACAAAGCCGAACAGTCCCCCGAACAGCAGGATCGAAAACAGCACCCAAAAGCTGGAAAGTCCCGTGGAGTCTCCCAGAATCTTCGGACCGATGATGTTGCCGTCCACCTGCTGCAGCAGAAAGATAAATCCAATAAACAGAAGACATTTCATCGGACTGACCAGAAGAATGAAAAATGCACTCGGAATCGCACCGATAAACGGCCCGAAGAACGGAATCACATTTGTCACACCGATGATGACGCTGATCAAAAGTACATACGGCATCTTCATCACGCTCAGCAGAACAAAGCTCAGCAGTCCGATAATCAGGGAATCCAACAGCTTTCCGATGATGAATCCGCCAAACACCTTATGCACATAGCGTGCTTCCTCTATCACTTTATTCGCGGCCAGAAGCGGTAATACCCCATAAGCGATCATTTTCGCCTGCGTCACAAGCTTTTCCTTCATATTCAATAAGTAGACCATCACAATCAGACCGATCAGGATATCTTTCACCGCACTCAAAACGCTGAATACGCCACTGGAAAGACCTGTCAAAATACTGTAGGTATTGGGAATCACCTGGTTGCTGAGCCAGTTCTGGATATAATCACTCGCCGCACCATAATGCTGCATCACCTGTGCTTCCACCGCCGGATTGTCTGCGAAGACGCGCTCCAGCCAGCGTTCCAGATTGTTGATACCGGCCGGAAATCCTTCAATCAGACCAAGTACGCTGCTGATCAGCTGCGGGATCAGCATGGAAATCAGTCCCGTCACGACAGCGAGCAGAACGACCAGACTCATCACCGTGGCAAACAACCCTCCCAGTTTTTTTCTGGTACGCTCTGTTTGAATCAGTTTTTCGGTCAGGCCCATGACAAAGGTACGCACCCGGTTGTAGATCGGCGTCAGCAGATAGGCAAACACCGCTCCCCAGGTAATCGGTGCCAGAATACCAAGCAGGATGTCCACGCCGCGCCGAACCCGCGCCCAGTTGATCAGAAGGAATACAAACGCCACCAAAAAAGCCAGCACCACAAATGCCGTCACTCCCCAATATATATATCTGCGATATTTCTCGTTTTTCATAATTTCTCCTTTTGTGGAAATTATTGCCAGGAAAAAGCGCCTCTAAACGAATCAGCTTTTCCACCGATTATAGATTACCACAGATTGGCAAAAAAAGAAAGAGTCCGCCGAAGCAGACTCTCTTCTCTTTTGTAATCCCGGGATGCCGTTCTTACTTATTGACGCCTAGCAGTGCTAGGTGGGCGACCTCACGTAAATTTCTGCCTTCCTCTCGCAGGAGGCTTGACATCCACTTACAAATATTGGAATCCCGGAGTCAGTAATGTAGGTTCAAAATGGGTAAGGTTGTCGAGCATTCCAGGAATTACACTCTCTCTTTTGATGTCTCAATTATACAACAGATGAGGAGGTTTTTCAAGTTCCTTTTCCTGCCAGCCGTATATTTATCGGTTCGTTTTTTCGACTATTGAAAGACCGTCTGCACCAGAAACATGTACACCACCGTGCCTGCGCCGATACTGAGCAGGGAATTGCTTTTCCAGCGGTGCAGCAGCACAATCACCAGCACAGCCAGAAACTCCGGCGCGCCGTGTGGCGCCGCCAGAAGCTGCACGCCCTTCAGACAATAGACCACCAAAAGTCCCATCGTCGCAAACGGCAGCGTCTTTCCCAAAAAGTCCACAAACCGCGGTGTCGCCTTCCCCGCCGGAAAGATCAGAAACGGAAGGAATCGGGTAACCAATGTGCCCGCAATCATAGCCGCCACGATCAGCAGCTCTCTCATAAATTCAGGTCTCATGTCCGTTCCTCCTTTCCATTTCTCTTATATTGAAATCCCAAAACCGCAAAAATGAGCACCATGGATGGGATGATGAAGGCACTCTGGCCGAAGATCCACAGACAGCCAACCGTGGCCGCCACGCCGAGCACCGCCGGGCCGTGACCGTCCTTCTGCTTCCACTGATCCACAAAAATCACGACAAACAGCGCCGTCAGCGCAAAATCAAGCCCCGTTGTGTCGAAGGTGATAAAGCTGCCCGCAATCGCTCCCAGCACACTTCCGGTCACCCAGTAGATCTGGTCCAAAAGCGTGATCCAGAAATACACATGATCCGCATTGAGATTCTTCGGCACCTGCTCGTGGCAGACCACCGAAAAGGTCTCGTCCGTCAGCCCAAAAATCAGATACGGCTTTCGCTCCTTCACCGTGCTGTATTTCCCCAGCATCGAAATCCCGTAAAATAAATGACGGGCATTGAGTACCAGCGACATGAAAAGCGCGGTGATGGGATGCACCAGCGAGGTCAGCATGGTCACCCCCAGATACTGCAAACTTCCCGCATAGACCAATGTGCTGATGGCAAAGATCCACCAGAATCCAAATCCATTGACATGCATCAAAATCCCATACGCCATCCCCAAAAACAGATAGCCGACCATCACCGGCACCGTCCTCGGAAATGCATAGCGGATCTCATCTCTTATCCTCTCTCCCATGGTACATAAAATTCCTTTCCTCTGCCATCCAAAAACTTGCAATTCCGGCTGGTTTTTCGTATACTATTGGATAGTTTACCCTTGACTGCTTCATTTGTCAATCCAGAAAGGAACCATCATGCCGATTGAACAACAGATAACTTTCTGCCAACTCTGCCCGCGTATGTGCGGCGTCAACCGCTTAGAACAGACCGGCTTTTGCGGCGCTCCCGGCCAGCTCATGGCGGCCCGCGCGGCCCTGCATCACTGGGAGGAGCCCTGCATCAGCGGAACCCGCGGGAGCGGGACGGTGTTCTTCTCCGGCTGCACGCTGCGCTGCTGCTTCTGCCAGAATTATCAGATCAGCCAGGATGCTTTCGGCAAAGCCCTCTCGCCCCGTCAGCTAGCCGATATTTTCCTGCGCCTACAGGCACAGGGCGCACACAACATCAATCTGGTAACCGCCACCCAGTATCTCCCCTGGATTCTTCCTGCCCTGGAGCTGGTTCGGGATCAGCTTCACATCCCGGTGGTCTACAACTGCGGCGGCTATGAGCGCACAGAGACGGTTTTGGCCCTGAAAGATTATGTGGACATCTGGCTTCCAGATCTGAAATATTTTGATTCCGAACTCTCCGCCCGCTATTCCCGGGCGCGCGACTATTTCGATGTGGCGGCAAAGGCGGTCACACAGATGATTACACAGGTCGGCGCACCTTCTTTTCACGAGGAAACCGAAGCAGACGGACAGACACCGCACTCCATCATGGACCGGGGTGTGATCATCCGCCACTTAGTCCTGCCCGGCCAAAAGGAGGACTCCATCCGCCTGCTTCACTGGATGGCCGAGACCCTTCCCCGGGGACAGTTTTACATCAGTCTGTTGAGCCAGTATACGCCGTTTTATCACAGCAGCGAGTTTCCGGAGCTGAACCGGCGCATTACCAGCTATGAATATCAGAAGGTTGTGGATGCGGCCCTGAATCTGGGCCTGGAACAGGGATTTATGCAGGAAAAAAGCAGCGCGAAGGAAGAATACACGCCGCCGTTTGATCTGGAAGGTTTGGACTGAATTTAAGAGTGGTTATCAATGATTGACATCTTTGATAACCACCCTTAATGCACTTCGTCCATTGGAGTATACCTCTCTTTGGCTTTTTCTATATGAAATTGTTCCCTCTACATCTGCTACTTAACCGTTCCGATTGTTTCCCATTCATTTTACTTTTTTTCTTTGTTATCCGATTTTGAAATTTATCTTTTTCTTGATACTTTCTCGTCATATCAGGAATTGGATTCTTTCAATTTGTGATAACGTTCTGATTTGGTATTCTTCTTTTCCTGGTTTTTCACTTCGTAGATTCGTTTTCCTATGTTTCTGATTATCTCTTTCTGATAATAGAAACTTCATTTAATAGTTCGGCGGTCCGTACCTCCTTCTTTTAAATTTTTGTTTCTTTGAAATTCCCTCACGATAGGAATTTCATTTTGAGAACTGTTCTTGTTCTCGTTTGGTTTTCTCTTTCTTTGTTGTCTTTATAATAGCAGATGTCCGTTTATTTGTCAATGCTTTTTGTTTAAAATTTTTATATTAATTGTTAATTGTTAATTTGTATGTAATTATTCAAACAATTTAGAATTTCTCAAACCGTTCAACATCTGTCACAAAGATCGTTGCTCCGCCCAGTTCCACCGTCACCGGCATCATCATATATCCGGTAGACATGGATCCGATGTTCGGTGTGGGCATATCGCAGCTGATCTTCTGACGCTTGCCGCAGGTCTTGCGGATCAGCCCGATCGCCTCGTCCACCCGCGCCTCATCGGTACCGATCATCAGGGTCGCGTTGCCCTTCTTCAAAAAGCCGCCGGTCGTCGCCAGCTTCGTCACACTGAACTGATTCTCATTCAATACATCGGTCACTCTGTTTCCGTCATCGGAACTTACGATTGCATAAATTATTTTCATTATGAACACCTCCTGAAGAAAGCCTGTTGTCGTGGTTAAATGATGCTTTATATTATATCACAAGATCCGCTAATTGCACCAGCCAGTTTTTGCATTACCACTTCGGTATCTGCATGCACAGCGGATTTGATGGTAACCACCGGTTCCAGAATGTTTACATCCTTCATGGTCTCCAACATTGCGCGCATCACCTTGCCGGCCAGCGGCGCCCAGGAACCGTTTTCCATGATGCCCACGGTGCGCTTCTGATAATTCTTTGACTTCAAATGCAGCAGGAATTCTTCCATACAGGGGAACACACCGCCGTCATAGGTGGCTCCCGCCACGATCATCCGATCGTAGAAAAATGCCTTTCTGACAGACAGGGACATATCCGTGCGGGACAGATCCAGCACCTCCACCGATTCCTCACCCTGCTCGCGCAAAAGTTCCGCCATCCGGCGCGCCGCGTTGGCCGTATTGCCGTGGATGGAGGCGAAGGCCACCAGGACTCCGGACTGCTCCGGCTGATAGGTGCTCCAGGTCTGATATTTGCCGATGTAATAGTCCAGATTGTCCTTCAAAATGGGGCCATGAAGCGGACAGATCCGCGCAATGTCCAGGTTGGCGGCCTTTTTTAAGAGTCCCTGCACCTGCACGCCGTATTTGCCGACAATATTCAGATAGTAGCGAGCCGCTTCCTCGGTCCAGTCCTCCTCCACATCCAACGTTCCGAACTTGCCGAAGCCATCGGCGGAAAACAGGGTTTTGCTGGCCTGCTCATAGGTAACCATGACCTCCGGCCAGTGAACCATCGGTGCCATGAAAAACTGCAGCGTGTGATGGCCCAGCTCCAGGGTGCTGCCCTCCTTCACTTCCACCTTGCGCTCACCGAGATCCACATCGAAAAACTGCGTGATCATCGCGAAGGTCTTTGCATTTCCCACAATCTTTACCTCCGGGTAGCGCTGCGCAAACTGCCAGATGTTCGCCGCGTGATCCGGCTCCATATGCGACACGATCAGGTAATCCACCGATTCGCCGGCCAGCGTCTGCTCCAGATTGGCAAACCACTGCTCCGTCGCGCGGTTGTCCACCGTGTCCAGCACCGCGATCTTGTCGTCCAGAATCACGTAGGAATTGTAAGAAACGCCCTGTGGGACTGCATACTGACTTTCAAACAAATCCAACGTCTTATCATTGACTCCGATATAAACTATATTCTCCGAAATAAACGTATCACTCATGTCTGTTCTCCTTCTTGTCTTACGATTCAAGTCTTACCATTCAAATCTCAATTTCCTGTTCCTGCTGCCATACCAGTTTCCATGCCAGCAGGCCGATAGCCACGGTTCCGGCCAGTGTCACCAGCTCGGCAAAAATCAGCGAACCATGGTTTGCAATCAGCACCACCATGGCATCCACAGCTGCATGCAGCAGAATCGCCAATACAAAGAAGCCCTTTTTTGCAGGTTCTTTTACCGCGCGATAAACCAGCAGCGAAAGGGCCAGATGCAGGGCGACCGCGATGATCCGCTCCGCTCCGCCAAGGAAAAACTGCCAGGCCGGGAGCGTTCCGAGCGGCATCAGACTTTCCATCACCTGCTGCGCATTGGCATCCTCGGCAAGCGCTGAGACAAACCCTCCTGAATTCAGCAGAATCGAGCTGACCAGGTTGTTGATGGAGGGAATTCCCAGAATCAGGATCGCCTCCATGCCGCCATGTCCTGCACCGTACATCAGCGCATTTTCCTTCGTCAGATTCTTTTTGAGGAAGAAACGCATGGCGAGATATCGCCCGGTCTCCTCAAAAACTCCGGCCGCCAGGCCGCCATAAAGGGCATAAAGCCAAATGTTGTTCTTCAGTGCCTCGCTGACCGGTCCCAGCTTGAAGATGACCAGCGTATGCAAAAGCTGCTCCAGAACCAGTGCAAAGAGAAAGAACGTGGCACAGCCGAGGAAAAAAGCAGGCAGACTCGCTTTCAGCTTCCGGTACAGCACCACACAGAGGGCTGTCGGCAAGCCCCACGCTACGATCAGCGAAAACACTATCCCTGCGATATTTCCCATCGGAACCTGAATCGTCGTCATAGGTTACCCTCCTTCTTTTCCTTCTGATAGTTGTGAATCAGTTGGGCCACCTGTGCCCGGGTATATGGTTTTTCAAGGAATCCATAAGCCTGAATCTTCCATGCTTCCAGAGAAAACCCCGGGATGCTGGACATCAGCACCACCGACGGCGCATCGGCAAGCTTATGCAGTTCCGATGCCAGACTGATTCCGCTGATATCCGGCATTACAATATCGGTAAACACCAGATCGACCTGGTTTTGTTTGACGAATTCGACCACGGCCACCGCTTCCTCGAAGCAGCCCAAAAGCTCCACATCCTCCATGCTGCGAAAAATCCCAATCAACTTATCCAGCAATTCCGGCGCATTGTCCACCGCCACAACCCTCGTTGCCATACTTTGTTCCTGCCTTATCTCAAATGTAGTATTTCCTTTTTCATTATATCCGATACCGAAAATATGTCAATCCGTCACGGCTTCCGGTTTGTCATGGCTTCCGATTCGTCACGGCTTCCAGCCGCGAAATGCGGGCGGATCGGCCAGGGGATATTCGGCAAAGAGCCGGGACACCGCGGTCTCGTAATCGCTCCGGTGCTGGCTTTTCCGAATCTTTTTGATCTGCTTTTCGCTGTCCGCAAAGGCATCGCCCAGATAGCACCACAGTTCTTTCATCTTAAACAGCACGTTACGGTCGCCGGACGCGATCTGGCTGTAGGCCTCAAAAATAGCATCGTGATAGGCACGCAGTGTCTTTTTGTCAAGGCCGGCACCGCTCACGCCGCAGATTTCCCCCGCCAGAGACGGATTGGCTAAGAGTCCTCTTCCAACCATGACATGCTCCACCTGCGGGAACCGTTGGTGAAACGTTTGAACATCCTTGATGGAAAAGAGATCTCCGTTGTAGCACAGGGGATGTCGACTCTCCTGCACCGCCAGGGCAAAGGCATCCAGATTGGGATGATTTTTATAAAAATCGGTTCGGACGCGGGGATGGACGATCAGCTCTTTCAGCGGAAACCGGTTGTAAAGCTGAATCAGATCCTCAAACTCCGACGGGTCCGCCATGCCGATCCGGGTCTTGACGGAAAGCTCCATCCCCAGCCGCTGCATGGAGTCGCAGATACTGTCAAGAAACCCTTCCAGCTCCTCGGTCCTGCCCAAAAGCCCGGCACCCCGGTGCTTTGACACCACCGTGGCCGACGGACAGCCAAGATTTAAGTTGATTTCCCGATAGCCCAGTTCCCGGATCCGCTCTGCCGCCCAGCGAAAATTTTCCGCATGGTTACCCAGAATCTGAGGGATCACCGGGATGCCTGCATTGTGCTCCGGCAAAATATCATTTAATTCGCGCGATGTCAGCTTTCGTGTCTGGGTCGGCGTGATAAACGGCGTATAATAGTGATCAATATGTCCATAAAACTGATGATGGGCATTCCGAAACAGGTATCCGGTAATGCCCTCCATCGGTGCAAAACTACATTTCATCTTCTTGTCCTCGGCTTCTTTTCTCCCACTGCATTTTTTTCGATAATAGCATAGGGAAAAGGAAAATACAAGTGTTTTATCTTTCTCTTGCTTTTTCACAATTCACGTATTATGATGAAAGTTGAGAGAACAAAAGGAGGTATTATTATGGCCCAGGAAGAGAATACGGTATTATGGAAAGACCGCAAGCACTGGCTCTGGTTTCCGTTCAGCCTTACCGCATATTCGATTGAAGATGACCGTTTGATTATTAAGTCCGGCCTGCTGAGTACGCAGGTGGAAGAAACCCTGTTATACCGCATCGTGGACTTAAGCTGTAAGCAGTCCCTGGCGGGGAAACTGTTTGGCACCGGCGATATCATTCTGAAGACTAAGGTGGACACGACCCCGGAGATTATTTTGAAGAATATCTGCGCGCCGTTTAAAATCCGCACCCTGATTTCCAACGCGGTTGAAGCCAGCCGTCAGAAGCGCAACGTGGTCGGCAAGGAATTCTACGGCAGCGGGCATGCACATATGGACGAGGACGGCGACGGATTCTGCGATTTCGAGGAACCGCTGGATCACTGATGCTTTACCGGTTTATTTCACAGAAGAAAGGAATAGTATATGCAGCTTGATCAGGTCATTTCACAATTTAAAGAAGAAGGCTTTCGGGTAACTTATTTTGACACCAGTGAGGAGGCTGTCGCGTATCTGTGCACAGAAAACGAGGGGAAAACCATCGGCTTCGGCGGAAGCGTGACCCTGGAGGAGACGGGACTCTTCGATGCATTGTCCAAAGAGAACACCGTATTCTGGCACTGGAAGCAGCCATCGAAGGAAGCACGGGATCATGCCGCCAATGCAGAGGTTTACATCACTTCCGCCAATGCGGTCTCCCAGACCGGCGAGATCGTCAATATCGACGGCACGGGCAACCGGGTCGCCGCAATCAATTATGGTCATGAAAAGGTCTATGTGATCATCGGCATCAACAAGATTGAGGATACTTTGGAGCAGGCGATCTGGCGCGCCAGAAACATTGCCGCACCGCTGAATGCAAGACGCTTACATACCAAAACGCCATGCGCCATGGGGGAGGAAGTCCGGTGCTATGACTGCAAGAGCCCGGAGCGGATCTGCAGAGGATTTTCTATTATTAACCGGAAGATGTCCGGCAATCAGGAGATGGAATTAGTGCTGATTGATGAGGCGCTGGGATACTGATCCATCGTCCTGACGGAAGGGAGTCAAGTTCATGTTTATCACAATCAAAGACGATTCGGTGTCGGCCACGGTCGATACCCTGGGCGCACAGCTGATTTCGTTTCAGGGTCGGACCGGCAAAGAATATATCTGGCAGCGCGATCCGGCCTACTGGACAAGCTGTTCTCCGCTTCTTTTCCCGGCAGTCGGCAACAGCCGAAACGGCAAGACCCTGTTTGACGGCATCTCCTATGACATGCCAAAGCACGGGGTATGCCGCAGCGAAGAATTCGAGGTGGTGTCCCAGTCTGTCAACGAAGTTACCCTGCGTCTTTCAGCCAATGAGGCGACGCGGATTCATTACCCTTATGATTTCGTGCTGACGCTGACTTATCAATTGGAAGACGGCCGGCTCCAGATCACCTATCAGGTAGCCAATCCGCAGGATAGTGAGTTGCTCTACTGCATCGGTGCGCATCCGGGCTTTCTCTGCCCCATGGAGGATGGTGCCGTATTCGAGGATTATCAGCTTGAGTTTGAGCAGGTGGAGGACACGACCGCCATGCCTTACGATCTGGCTGCCATGCAGTTTGACGCGGCCGGTAACGGGCTGCGGCTGGAGCACACATCGGTGCTGCCGCTCTCCTACGACCTGTTCGATCAGGATGCCGTGTATTTTGAGCAGATCCTTTCCCGCAGGGTTTCGCTGATTCACAAAGAAAGCCGCAAGGGCATCGAGGTTTCCTACCCGGATTTTGAGTCCGTCGCGTTCTGGACCATGAGTGACAAAAAAGCACCGTTTCTCTGCATCGAGCCGTGGAACGGTTCGGCTATCCGCTCGGACGAAGATGACGAGTTCGCGCACAAGCATCAGCTGCAGCGGCTGGGCGCATGGGAAAGCAAAGTTTATCTGTTGGAGCTACGGGTTTTATAGTTTGACAAACCAAGCCTTCTGATCATGACGATTCCGTTTTGCATGGAGCTGTAATCCGGGATCGATGTCATGGTGCAGGAGGTTTTTTTGTGGATATTCTTGTGAATCTTTCAAAAATCAGGACACTCCTGATATTTGCAAATACATCCCCGAAATGCTCCAATGTCTTTCCACCAGCTACTGAAACAATTCTGCCAAATCAATATGCTTTATTTGTTCTGTTTCACTTCCTGCAAATCCGGCTCTGGAAATAAAAACATACCGATAACAATTCATCCCTGTTGCTTTAACCTGATTTATTTCTTCTCTGATCATACGTTCTGACAATGGGTTTTTTCTGAATTTCACCTCATAAAATACATACCCATTCTCATCCTCAGTAACAATGTCGAATTCCCCATTTGTATGATTCACCGGATCGTCATAGTAGTATTTCCCGATTTTTTCAAAAACAGGGATCATCTCTCCTTTTCTATTTTTTCGAATCAGATATTGTCTGCTAACCTCCTCAAACTGATGTGGAACAAAAAACTCTTCAAAATCCTTCTCTATATATTTGGCAAAAAAACATCGGAATCCATAATTTTCATCTGTGACGAATATTTAAAAATATATCGGTAATAAAACATGAACAGGTTATCACAAATATAATATCCCGCTTTTCTCTTATTATTTGCATCATTGATTGGTGCCGTCTTTACCACGACCTCCATCCGCATTAATTTATCCAGTACATCCACCAAGGTCGGACCGCTTGACACATGAGACTGGGTCAGGATATCACTGTATTTTGTATACCCCTTTGCAAGGGCTTCAAATACCTCATTAGCATTGGCAATTTTCGATATTTCCGCATTCAAGTACATGGAAACCTCATTTTCAAGCCGAGAACCAGAGGAAGCAATCAAATCTATGATATTGTCCTTAACAGATTTTGTGTCATCAACCAGACGATTAAAATATGGGATTCCCCCAAACACAGAATAAATCCGTACCTTGTCTTCATAAGAAAATGCCGGATAGAACTTAGAAGAATCATAATAATCCATTTGCTTTAAGTCAACCACTAAATCAATTCTTCCAAACAACGGATTTGAATGCTCCAGAAGTGATCTCATACCATCCACATAGGACCCCAGAATGATAGACGTAAGCTTTGCACGATCTCGATACTCATCAACCAATGACTGTAAAATACTGTCAACTCCTTTGATATTCTCTCTCAAATAAGGATACTCATCCAATACAAGAATCAACTTCTCTTTCACAGATAATTGAAAGATATAATCTAAAATCTCCTCTATCCTCGTATATCCAATTTTAGGAAGATTGAATTTCTCAGCTACAATATCGCACAGACTTTGCACATTGTTTGCTTCCGCAACCTGCTTGCACTCATAATAAATGCTTTTGAAACCTGAACTTTTTAGTACCTGCTTGACCAGTTCACTTTTCCCCACTCTTCTGCGTCCATAAATCAATACCATTCGCATCTCGTCGATTGTAATTTCTCTGTTTAATTTTTTCAGCTGTTCTTTCCGTCCAATAAACCTCATTTCATTCGGTTCCTTTCGAGTCGGTTTTCATCGAGTTAACATTATTAATGTCTTTTGCACAATTCGTGTAAAGGGCTAATTTGATTTTCATTTATCATCCCCGTGAAAAACGAAGAACTGAAGAAAAAGATGGATACCTGTTCAATCGCACGCTTTTCGGGGTGGATCGCGTCATCGGATCGCGTTCCACGGCTAGAAAAAGATCGGTTTGGACAATTTTTGTCTTTTATGCCTCCGGCTTTCCACAAAATACGCAATCTCTGGACAATACAAGCCAGCTTCCCTCTTTTTCTTTCCAAATCAGGCAATTTTCCCCGATTCATGACTTCCTTTTGGAAAACCAACCTCTGAACGGATGGCTAATGATCCAAACGGCCACGCCAAAGCCTGCCACTCCAAAGCTCCCCCAGCTCATTGACACCTGTTTTGAACCCCGTTATAATGAACATACGATTACAACTCAGCGTTCCCCACCAACGGAGGCACAAACCATGGAACTGAAAAACATGAAATATTTTATCACGATTGCCCGGGAGGGTAGCATCACGCAGGCCGCACAGGTGCTTCATATGACCCAGCCCAATTTAAGTAGGCAGATCATGGCTTTAGAGGAAGAGTTGGGGGCAAAGCTCTTTACGCGGAGCAATAAGAAAAGTGAACTGACGGAGGATGGACGCAAGCTCCTTCAGCGATTCGACGAGATTCTCGCTCTCGTAGATAAGACGGAACAGGAATTTTTAGGCGATAAGGGCGCGATTCAGGGAGCCATCGCCATCGGCGTAATCGAGAGCGCCAGTCTTCCTGTGATTGCAAAACATGTCACAGAATTTCAGAAACAATATCCGCAGGTATCCTTTGATTTCGTCACGGCCTACGGCGATGATCTGAGAGAAAAGCTGTCGCACGGACTGCTTGATTTCGTCTTTCTGACAGAGCCTGTGGATGTCACGGCCTTTGATTACCTGCGTCTTGCATCTCCCGACCGCTGGGGTGTACTGGTCTCCCGCTCTCATCCGCTGGCTGCAAGGGACACCATCCG
Organism: Lachnospiraceae bacterium; assembly: GCA_028693165.1. Classification (GTDB taxonomy): domain Bacteria; phylum Bacillota; class Clostridia; order Lachnospirales; family Lachnospiraceae; genus Brotaphodocola. Next base: position 49,054 of record JAQUVX010000007.1, read on the forward strand.
CATCTCGGAGCTGCCCTCCATCCCAGCCTATCTCCCGCGCCGCAATCTGCTGCAGCAGGAAATCAGCAGCTGGCTTGGCATCTCCGAAAAGCCCGCCATGCTCGGAACCTACACCCAGGTACTCGGCGTAGTCTCCGTTTTGCAGCAGGATTCACAGCATGCCGTAGCCGTGTGCCTGGAAGGTGCAGGCCGTCTCTATTCCTCCGAATCATTGAAATTTATCCCGCTTGCTCCTCAAAAGGAAGCCTGCAACCTGATGATCTGGAAGAAAGACCGCATGTTCCCCCCGGCGGCACGGCTGTTTCATAGGGCGCTGGCAGACGCGGTTACGCGACGTTAAATTACACTTTTTATCATGCCTTTGTCATGTCTTTGCCATGCTCTCCAAGTATGGCCAGCAATAAAAAAGCAGTATTTGACATATTTAATCCGCGCTGTTATGATGGAATCATCCAATCACGGTAACGATCACACGATCGCCACATTCAGAATGCGAGGTAATCCATTATGCGTGCACAATTCTTTCATAACATGTCATCCGATTTTACAGTTTACCAGTCCTTCTCCGCACTTGCCAAGAACGCACCCGACTGCAAAACGGAATTTCTCACGGAGCAAATCGCCTGGACCGAGGAACAGATTGCTCAGCTGGAACAGCGGCTGGAACAACTTCAGTGCCTTCTGGATTATCAGGTAAATTAACGGATTTCCGGTAACGGCAGCACGTCATTCTTCCACCATTCACCTCCTTTCAACTCCCGCATATATTACATTATAACAAAGAAAAGGAGACAAACTCTTATGTATGATGATGATACCACCACCGAGACTTCCTATGATTCCTTTGAGCAGCATGTTCACGAACTGGTTGGAAGTACCCTGATTGCAAATGCATGTCAGCCTCACAATCACCGGTTCGCGACTGTTTCTGAGGAAGCGGTTCCCTGCAAGGGCGGCCACATCCACAACATCCGGTTCCGTACCGACAGTTATGACGGTCACTACCACGAATTCTGCGGCACATCCGGACCTGCGGTTTCCGTAGGTGATGGACGCCATGTCCACTACGTTTCCGGCTATACCTCTTCCGAGGATGGTCATACCCACCGCTTCCGGGCAGCTACTCTGATTGAGAACCCGATTGACTGCAACTGCAGATAACCGCACCTCAAAAATTCAGCTGCACCCAACCAAAAACGCACGCCCCTCATGCCAGGGACGTGCGTTTTTCTGTATCTGTCTGCTCCAGAATCTTACTTAAAATACTTCACACCACTCTCAAAAATCTTCATATCCTGTTCCCCATAAATGTTCATGGCCACAGAATCCCCACGTCTCTCAGAGTGAGCCATCTTGCCAAGGATTCGTCCATCCGGGCTGGTAATGCCCTCGATCGCCATGTAGGAACCGTTCGGATTCCAGAATTCATCCATGGTAGGCTTGCCTGCATCGTCAACATACTGCGTTGCTACCTGACCGTTCTCAAACAGCTTTTTCAGCCATGCATCGTTTGCGACGAAACGGCCTTCACCGTGAGAAGCCGGATTGCAGTACACGCCGCCAAGCTCTGCACCCTGCAGCCACGGGGACTTGTTGGTTACCACCTTCGTGTAGACCATCTTGGAAATGTGGCGGCCGATGGTGTTCATCGCCAGGGTCGGAGAATCTGCCGTCTGCTCTGCGATCGTTCCCTCCGGAACCAGTCCCAGCTTGATCAGAGCCTGGAAGCCGTTGCAGATACCAAGCATCAGACCGTCGCGCTCATTTAACAGCTTGTCGATCTCTTCCTTGATCACCGCATTGCGGAATACGGTTGCGAAGAACTTTGCGCTGCCCTCCGGCTCATCACCTGCGGAGAAGCCGCCCGGGAACATCACGATCTGTGCCTGCGAAATCTCGTTCTTGTAGCCCTCCACGGACTCGCGGATATCCTCGGCGGAAAGGTTTTTGAACACGCGGGTTACCACTCTGGCACCGGCACGCTCGAATGCCTTTGTGCTGTCGTATTCACAGTTGGTGCCTGGGAATACCGGAATAAATACCGTCGGCTGTGCCAGTTTGTGTGTGCAGATATGGATGTTCTCTGCCTTGTAGAGCTGATCCGTCACCTCGGTCTGCTTCACGCCGGACTGCGTCGGGAATACGTCTTCCAGCGTCTCATTCCATGCATGCAGCGCCTCGTCCATGGTGATAGTAGTCGGGCCATATTCCAGCGTGCCCTTGTCGGTCACTTCACCGATTACGGTATAGGTAATCGCAAGCTCGCCCACTTTTCCGTCCGGAACCTCGCATACGATATTGCCCCAGCCTGCCGCGAAGAAATCTCTCGGATCTACATTGTGCTCAATCTTCACGCCCAGCTTGTTGCCGAATGCCATCTTGCTGACTGCCTCGGCCATTCCGTGACCTTCCACCGCATAAGCAGAAATGATTCTGCCTGCCTTGATGTCCTCGTGAAGCTTTGTGTATCCATCCATGATCTGGCTGTAAACCGGCAGATCATACTGGTCTTTCTCAATCTGAAATACCACGATCTTGCTTCCGGCCTTCTTAAACTCCGGAGAAATGATGGTCTTATCGCTCGCCACATCCACAGCGAAGGACACCAGAGTCGGCGGTACATTGATCTCGCCGTGATGCTCATCGTTGAAGGTGCCGGACATGCTGTCCTTGCCGCCGATGGACGGAAGGCCGAAGCCGAGCTGTGCATTGTAAGCACCCAGAAGTGCCGCAAACGGAGCACCCCAGCGGGCTGCATCCTCGGTCATGCGCTTAAAATACTCCTGGAAGGTGAAACGGATCTTACTGTAGTCTCCGCCGTTTGCCACGATCTTTGCCACGGAAGAAAGCACCGCGTAGATGGAACCGTGATACGGGCTCCAGCTGGACAGGTACGGATCAAAGCCGTAGCTCATCATGGTCACGGTATCGGTCTTGCCCTTCAGAACCGGCAGCTTCGCCACCATGGCCTGCGTCTCGGTCAGCTGATATTTACCGCCGTAAGGCATGAATACGGAGCCGGCTCCGATGGAACCGTCAAACATCTCAACCAGACCCTTCTGAGAGCAGACATTGAGATCTGCCAGCACGTTCAGCCAGGTGGCCTTCACGTCGCCAACCTCTTTGCGCTCAAAAAGATTGCCCTCCTTAACCGGAGTCTCCAGCACCACCTTCGCCTCCTGATGGGCACCGTTGGTGTCCAGGAATGCGCGGCTTACATCGACGATGGTCTTGCCTCTCCAGTTCATCACCAGACGCGGTTCCTCGGTTACCACTGCAACCGGAATCGCCTCGAGATTCTCCTCTGCGGAATACGCCAGGAATTTGTCCACATCAGCCGGGTCCAGAACCACTGCCATACGCTCCTGAGACTCGGAGATGGCAATCTCGGTTCCATCCAGACCGGCATATTTCTTGGGAACCTTGTCCATATCAATCTGAAGTCCTGCTGCCAGCTCGCCGATCGCTACGGATACACCGCCTGCACCGAAGTCATTACATTTTTTGATGATATTGCTCACTTCCGCACGGCGGAACAGTCTCTGGATCTTGCGCTCGGTCGGTGCATTACCCTTCTGAACCTCTGCGCCGCAGACCTCGATGGAAGCCTCGGTGTGTACCTTGGAGGAACCGGTTGCGCCGCCGATTCCGTCACGGCCGGTGCGGCCGCCCAGAAGCACGATGATATCACCAGGATCGGAATTCAGACGTTTTACCTGTTTGCGCGGAGCAGCTCCCATAACGGCACCGATCTCCATGCGTTTTGCCACATAATTTGGATGATAGAGTTCTTTGACATAACCGGTCGCCAGACCGATCTGGTTGCCGTAGGAGCTGTAGCCGCTGGCTGCGCCATTCACCAGCTTTCTCTGCGGCAGTTTGCCTTTCAGCGTCTCGGACAGCGGACGGGTCGGGTCAGCGGCACCGGTCACACGCATCGCCTGATAGACGTAGGTACGTCCGGAAAGCGGATCGCGGATCGCTCCGCCCAGACAGGTTGCAGCGCCGCCGAACGGCTCGATCTCGGTCGGATGGTTGTGCGTCTCATTCTTGAAGTTTACAAGCCACTCTTCCTCCACGCCGTCGATGGTAACCGGAACCACGATACTGCACGCATTGATCTCATCGGAGACCTCCAGATCTTCCAGCTTCCCCTCTGCACGCAACTTCTTCATCGCCAGCAGCGCCAGATCCATCAGGCAGACAAACTTGTCGTCGCGCCCTTTGTAAAGCACCTCGCGGTCAGCCAGGTACTGCTTATAGGTCTCCTCGATCGGAGCCTTGTAATCGCCCTCGGTGATCGTCACGTCCTTTAACTCGGTGGAGAAGGTCGTGTGACGGCAGTGGTCGGACCAGTAGGTATCCAGCACACGGATCTCGGTCACGGTCGGATCGCGATGCTCCTCGTCCTGATAATAGGTCTGGATATGCTGGAAATCCTTGAAGGTCATAGCCAGATTCAAGGAGCTGTAAAGCTCGTTCAAGTTCTCCTCATCAAACGCACGGAAGCCATCGAATGAAGTCACGTCCTCCGGCACATCAAATACGGTAACCAGTGTCTGCGGTTTTCCTGCGCCCGCCTCTCTGGAATCCACCGGGTTGATGCAGAAGCTCTTGATCGCCGTTTTCTGCTCATCACTCAACGAACCGGAAAGCACATAAGTAGTCGCAGTCCGAATCACCGGCTCCTCGGTCTCTTTTAACAGCTTCACGCACTGCTCGGCAGAATCGGCTCTCTGGTCGAACTGTCCCGGCAGATATTCTACGGAAAATACGGTGTCGTCTGCCTCCTGCGGGAAGCTCTCCTCATATACGAAATCAACCGGCGGCTCGGAAAAAATGGTTCCAACCGCCTGCTGATAAGTCTCATCCGAAAGATTCTCAATATCATAACGGATCAGCACCCGTACCTTCGTCACGGAATCAATACTCAAATAACTGCTGATCTCTTCCTTCAGCTCTCCGGCCTTTACTGCAAATTCCGGTTTTTTCTCTACATACACTCGTCTTACGCTCATGTGCTTCCTCCTGAATAGTAGGTCTGTGTGATGGTTTCTAAACACAATCATACCATAAGACATATTATAAATAAAATTAATATATCTTATCTCTTATATTAACACAACTTCTAAATGAATTATTCTTCCACATCCGGACTCACACTCATGGCGTCCAGCGTCAGCTTCATGATGTCCTTAATCTCATCCTCTGTCATCTTCATCTTCTCAGCAAGCTCCGGCACCGTAGCCTCGCGGCCAAGCTCCTCTGCCATCCGCCTGCAAACCTCTTTTAAAACATTGACACGAGCCAGCATCTCACCCTCGACCTGCTCCTCCAGCTTCTGCTCCTCGACCGCCGCTTTCAGCGACTCCTGAATCTGTGCCAGGGCATCCGCGTGAAACTGCTGCGCCTCCCCCTGCTCTGCAGCGAAGCGATCCACTGCCATAATGAGAGCGATGTTCGCCTCCTGAATCAGATCACCCAGAGGAAGGCCCTGATCCTTATATGCCTTAGCCTGCTCCACAACCATGCCAAGACTTCCCTCCAAAAGACGCTTCTTCGCCTCCTGATCCCCATGAGAAATTTTCTGCAAAAGCTCCAGCTCCTCTTCCTGCGTACAGGGCGGAATCGTCTTAAGCTCTTCTAAATACATCTGGTAAATATCATCATGCATCTGCTTTGTCTCCTTCCCCCGGATAGATCAGACGGCTGTCATCGATTTCATCCAGCACCTCGCGCAGATATTTCCCAGCCAGATACTTCGCCATCGGGAGATTCATATCCAGGTAATTGCCGCAGTCTCTCGCCGCTGCCCCCGGCACTTCCCCCTCATAATCGCGGATAAAAGCAAACAGCTCCCGCATCAGTCCCACGATGTCCCGCGACTCATAATCGCCCGCCAGCAGCAGGTAGAAGCCGGTCCGACAGCCCATAGGGCCAAAGTAAAGCACCTTTTCCTTCATCGCCGCGTGGTTGCGCAGAAACGTCGCCGCAAGATGCTCGATCGTGTGCATCTCTGCTGTATTCATCACCGGCTCATAGTTGGGCCGCGTCATGCGAAGATCAAAGGTAGTGATCGTCGCATCTCCTGCCTGATCCTTCCGGGACACATAGACACCCGGAAGCAGTCTTAAATGGTCAATGGTAAAACTCGTGATTTTTTCCATGATAAGTTCTCCTTTAAATGCGCTCTGCTGCCATAAATACACACTCTATATTGTAAATCAGGTTGCGGGAAAAGACAAGAAAAAAAGGCCGCAGTCCCATCTTTCTCCGGGACTGCGGCCTACGCCTTACGAGGTTTTCTGTGGCATTATCAAATATAAGATACCTTATGCAGTTTACTGGTCAAAGTAGTACCACTGATCTCGTACGCAGCGGTCTTCCCCGAATCCTCGTCATAAGTATATTGTTCGCCAGCCTCCCTGTCCGTGCCTGCCATCACATAAGCTCTGAGTTTTACCAAAGTTCCACTTTTCAAGTTCACATCATTCTTCAAATCCACCGTTCGCTCCGACGATGCACAGATATCGGAATAATTTGGGGATTCCCAGTTTTTCCATTCCGCATCATAAGAGATGATCCCTGCTGGACTTTTGTACTTCTCCTTGTAATGCACAATAATTCTGGCTACAAAACCGCCTGTGTTATGAAGTTTAAAGTAACGAACATCACCATCCATAATAGTTCTCCTTTCTACTACGCTACAGCAGGGTGCCCACATACCGATGCAAACTTTCAAATTCAGCGTCATAAATGGGGGAACCCTGGTATGCATCTTCTGCTTTTTCAGATACCGGACCATAGGATACATTTCCCACAACCGTATTCGTTCCTTTCAGAACCCATGCCCCACCGGACGAGCCCTGACGCATTTTATTTCCTTTGATCTCACGGGTATTTCTTTTTGTGACACAGGAACTTCCCTCCACATATACCATTTTCTTACCGGCATAATAGTTTTGGGGGTAGCCAAATGCTACAAGTACCTTTTCACCCACATTCTCGGTTGAACACGTCAGCGGCTCGAAAATCAAGGATTCACCGTTTAATATGGCGAATGCGTAATCCCACTTCCATTCCTTCTGCTCATGCCAATATGATTTTAGCGCAATCGTCTTGAACGTAAGTGTTTCCGTGCTTTTACCGTCCTCATCGTAGCCGCGCTCAAACTGGAAATTATCGCATAGATGACCAGTATCTTTATCCTGAATACAATGCGCAGCCGTAAGCAAAATCTTTTTCCCGGTTACGATCTGTGCGCTGCCCACAAAGTCTTTCCCATCGCAGGAAAAAAAGAGTTTTCCACCTGCTTGAAACGGCATCTTGGAAAGATCCGCTTTCTCCGGGTCAGTGGTGGCTGGCTCTTCCTCGTTCCCATGACCCTCAAGGTCGACCTCCTGCCCTATAGGGCGAGCCGCATCTTTCCGATCCTGTGTCCAATAGTCCTTGATTTTCTGGATATTCAGCTCGTTTTCCTCATAGGTAAACGATATGTTTCCGTGTTGGTCTTTTGCTTCGATCATGGTTCGGTCTCCTTTCGTGCTGCAAATAGTAATTGCTTAAGTTTTAGATTTCTCACCATAAACCAATGGAATCACCTCTTTCCTGTTTCTGCGGCACGTTTCGCCTGCCGAACAGCTCGGTATCAGCCGCCAGCATATCGGAGCCATGGAGCGCCCAAGCTATTGACCTTTCGGGAGTAACCACCCTATCGTCTTTATGTCATTGTAACAAACAAGGAGCAACAAAAGCGCAACAAAAAGCCCTGTTTCTTTTCAAAATCAGGGCTTTTTTTAAAAATAGAAACAAATGATCATAAACGAGCTTCAAACATACCCATTGTAAATTCCGCCCAGCTATAATTGGGCAGGTAATCACGGCGGTAGCGGTTGATGGCCTGTGGGTCACCCTCCTGAAAGCGATAGCTGTCACAGTCCAGCCGAGTCGGGTCAATGGCAAGGCGGTTGAAGCCCTTGACCAAAACATCCTCCGCCCCTGCCAGGCGCAGGGTGGAACGCAGATCAGTGACCAGCGTGCGGAAGTAGCTTTTTTGACCTGCGTCATCTGCTGCGCCCTCCCACAGCACCGCGCAGGCTTCCCCAGTGGTAACGCTGCTTCCCCGGCGATCAATCAGATAAGCCAGCAGTTCCTTGGCTTTTGCACGCTTAAACAGCAGAGGTTTCCCATCTGAAAACACATCAAAGCCCCCAAAGGTTTGGACACGAAGCCTCCTGGTTTCACCTTGCTCCCCATAAAGGAAGGTCAGCTCCCGGCGTATATCCTCCTGCGTGGCCGGCTTCATCAGATAGCCTGTTGCATGAAGCTGAAATGCTTTCAGCGCATACTGTTCATGGCTTGTGACAAAGATGATATGAATATCCGGCTGAATATCCTTTAGTTGCTTTGCCAGCACAAGTCCGCTGGTGCTGCCCAGCTCGATGTCGAGAAAGGCAGCATCCACCGGCGATTTCTCCGCATATTCCAAAGCCTTCTTTGGAGAGGTGAAGCCATGCAGAACAGCATCCGGTGCGGCAGCACATAAGGCTTCCTCAAGATCTTCCAGCGCAAACGGCTCATCATCCACAATAATATAATTCATGTCCTCACACCTCCTTGGGAATGGTAATCGTCACGGATGTCCCCCTACCCGCAGTGCTTTGAATATCCAGCGTACCTCCGCACAAGGTGGCAAGACGGCTGCGCACGTTCTCAATGCCGATATGGCTGCGCCGCTCTGTCGCTGTGTCAGCTTGAAATCCTGCCCCATCGTCCGCAACGATGACCATGTAAGCCGTGACTGTTTCCACAGTGGAAATGGTGACGGTTCCACCATTTTCCCGGCGCAGGATGCCATGGCGCACAGCATTCTCTGCAATGGGCTGAAGGGTCAGCGGCGGGAGGGCGAAATCCTGACAGACGATGTCATAAACCACTTGAAGCCGTGATTGAAACCGCTGCTGCTCCAGTGCCAGATAGTGACGGGTATGTAAAAGCTCCTGTTCAAAGGGGATGGGCGCGCGGCTGGACAGCGAATCCATGTTGGCTCGCAGGAACAGGGAGAAGTCTGCAATCGCAGCTTTCGCCTGCTGGGGATCGTGGTCGCACAGACGGCGAATGGCAGTAAGCGAATTGTATAGAAAGTGGGGTTGGATTTGCGACAGCATGATGGCGATGCGATCCTCCGCCAGCTCCTTTTCCTGCCGCTTGATCAGCAATTCATGCTCAAATTGAATGTTGACCAGAATAAACAGCAGGGCAAGCGCCACGCCGATGTTGACTACGGCGATTCCACGCAGAAACATTTGGGCGGCTCCACCGCCCAATGGTACAAATATGTACAGCAAAAAAAATACCACTTCTCTCCATGCCAGTCGTTTCCGATACACAATTACCAAAACCGTGAACAGGAAATAGCAGAAGGCCGGGACAACTTGGGATACCCAAAATAGTTCTCCACGCTGATAGCCACTGTCCGTCACATAAAAAACAGAGCCGGTGAAGGGACTGATGACCGCAAAGAATAGCTGTATACTGCATACGGCCACAACGGCGGATAAGCACACTTTTTTTGCTCTGCCGGAAAGCTTCAAATACTCAAAGATATATCGGCCAAAGAAATAAAGTACAAAGGCTGATGCAGCATAAAACACGGAGGTCGACAGGGACACTGCCATTTGCATAGACGGCTGCGAGGCGTCTTGGATCAACCAGTCAGGCAAATCCCCTATAATCATAAAAAGGTTGGAAACGCAGACACCCAAAAAGTATTGGTTCAGCTTTTGCCGATACCGATGACCATCCAGAAGGTAGATGATTGGAATGACTGACAAGACAATGCCAACAAGATCAAGCGCTATATTAGCCAATACCATTTGGCTCATGCGGATTCCCCTTTTCTGTGTACGATCTATAAATTTATTCTCATTTAAATATATCATAATCCGGTCGGGATTTGAAGCTGCTTTTCGGCAGAGCACTGTCCTTTCTATGGGTACCAGGATATATTTTTTCTCCTGCAATACAAAAAAGACCAGAGCTTTGTTTTATCAAAGTTCCGGCCCTTCACACAAGGAATGGAGATAGTGGGATTCGAACCCATGACCTCTTGAATGCCATTCAAGCGCTCTCCCAGCTGAGCTATACCCCCATGGAAATCTAGTGGCAGTATACCACAAGATTTCATTTCTTTCAACAAGATTATTCATGAAGCCGGCGAATAATTTTAAAAATGATCGTTCCCTCCATGACCGTCGGCGCATGGTGGGCAAAAAATACAATACCGTCCGTCGGCGAGAGAATCTGGCTGATGATCTCGCCCTCCATGGGATCGATGATTGATGCCAGCACATCTCCCCGGTGCACCTCCTGCCCCGGCTCCATGTGTCTGCGGTAAAGTCCCGGAAGGTCGTTCTTCACATTCGTCAGGTCGTCCTCGTGAATCACACTGGCGATATAGCCGCTGTGGCTGGTGTAGCGCAGGATTCCCATGCGCGTCAGGAAACGAAGCACCGACGACACCGCCATTCGCGCTGATGGCTCATCGATGTGGCTGGTCGCACTGGTATAGATGGAAAATGCGTTGGTGTTCCAGACCTGCCAGTTGTAATTCAGTGTTGCCGTGTCGATCGGCCGCGGTTTGCGGATCACCACATAAGGCAGTCCGAACAGGTTTGCCAGACTCGCATTCTGAAAGCCGGTATCCATCATGCGCACATGCGGAACAAAGTCACCCGGAATATAAAAGCTCGGAAACTGAATGCCAAAACTGTAGCCCTGAATCGCCTGAAACACTCCCGCCGCGATCCGCTGGGTTGTCTCCCCTGCATGGTAGCCCGGAAACATGCGGTTGATGTCCGTGTTATCCGTCGCCCAGAAGCGTTTGCCGATATTCATGGCACTGTGATTGACGGAAGGAATGACCAGGATCTCATTGTCATGGACAATCGCGCCCTTCTCCTCCAGCTCCTTCAGCGCCTTGACCAGCTGGGAGCAGATGTAGAGCTGCTGCACCTCGTTGCCCCGGATGGAACCGACGATGCAGGCCGCCTTGTCTCCTCTTCCGAAACGGTATCCATAGATATTCATATCATCCCGGTAATTATTCTTCAGCGTAAAGATCTTTTCTTTTCTCATGCAAATTCACCTCCCAGCACCCTGGCGATCAGCGAACCGCAGGATACCACGGGATATTCCCGCAGGGTAAACAGCCTTCCCCCAATCGGTGCACAGACCGGCTCCTCCACGGTACCGTCTAACGGGTTTAAGATGCGGCCGATCAGCTGCCCCTTCTCCACGTTCTTCCAGTGTTCCACACAGGGGAGGAAAATCCCCGGCGCATTCGCATTGACAAAACCCACCTCGCCATCCTCGGACACGATCGGCTTCTTTGGCTCGATTACCTCGCCGTCCCAGATTCCCAGATCCTTCATGACGCACAAGATTCCATCCGTCAGCTGGTGGCCGTAGTGCTCCGTGATGCGCATGCCTACGCCCATCTCCACCACCACCGTCGGCACACCGATGGAGTTCATGCTGTGGGCCAACGTCGATTCCAATACGGTCGCCGCCGCATGCACCCACACAAAATCCAGATTCAGCCGCGTGGCAAACGGAAGCAGGTTGTGCGCCACATTGACATTGACGCGCGCCTGCGGCACCTCACGCAGGAAAATATTACTGGCATGGATATCGATACACAGATCTGCCCCGGCAATATCCTGGACAATCCTGGCCGCCACATGCTCCGCCACAGACCCTTCCTCACTGCCCGGAAAGATCCGGTTCATGTCCAAATCAAACATGGGAATCCCTCTTGAGATGGAATCCACGCCCAGCGGATTCAGCGCCGGATAGATCTCCACAATGCCTTTTAAGCATTCGATCTGTTCCTGAATGATGCGGTTCAGTTCATAGCACACATACTGGCCTTCCAGCTCGTCGCCGTGCGTGCCGGTCACGATGCAGATTCTCTTTTCTGTTCCGGTCAGCTGCCGGGGCTGCAGTACATGCTTCAGCACACGCAGCTTCTCATCCACCGCAAGCCCTACCGCAGCGACCGTCTTGATGTTGTCGTCCTTCTTCACTCTAACTCTTCCACCTTTGCATATATTTGCTGCATCTGGTATGCATAGCCCAGAAAGCAGCCCTTATCCACAGTCCCATCCACGAAATCCCGGCCATGGGTCAGCTTGATATAGGTCTCATCCACCAGAGCGTTGTGCGTCGGATCATAGCCGCGCCATGCGCCCTGATCCCACACCTCCGCCCATGCATGCGTCGCGCCCTCTCCGGGCACAAGCCCCGCCACGTAACGCGCCGGAATCCCGCCCAGACGGCAGAGACTGATGAAAATGTGCGCGTAATCCTGACAGACACCGCAGCCTCCCGCGAAGGCTTCCGCTGCCGTCGTCCGCACACTGGTCACGCCGGGCACATAAAGAAACCGTCCGTGCAGGCGATCCATCAGGACGAGAAGTCCCTCCTGATCCGAGACCGGACGGCCAAGCTCCTGCTCCACCTCCCGCAAAAATCCGCTGATCTGTGCAGACGGCACCGTGCGGGCGGAGACAAACCGGTACATGGGGTGAAGCTGCGTATCCAAAACAGCCTTCACACACACAATTCCCTCTGCCGTCACGGTCAGCGAATCATGCGGCTGCCGGATCACACCGGCGAACCCATGATTGCCAAAACCGTCCTCCACCAGGCTCAGCGTCGTCTCCGGCCAGGTTCGGCAGAGGAAAGACTCACAGTGCTGACCTTCCGCTTCCATCGGTTTGCAGCGGATCCGGAAATGATGGTCGCGCACAGGCCGGTCCAGCTTTAATTCCATCTCATATCGGAACTTCAGTTTTTTCAACAATGATCACCTCAAAAAATATTGCACAGAGCCAGGAGCGCCTCCTGATATCGGCTTCTCCAGTCGTCTCCCAGATTTATGATTTCGGATAATTTATCCACCTCTGACAGATTATACCCAATCCGGATTTTATGCAAGCGATTTAGGAATTTATTGTACTCTTTCTCAATGGATCGGTAAGGATAGCCCAGTCTCATGTAAAGATCCAGACGCTCTAAATATTTGCCGCATTTGATGATGTTGCGGCACTCTTCATCCTCCACGTTGTCGTCCAGACACCCCCAGAAAGCAAACAGATCATCCAGTACCGGCTGCAGATCATAGACCAGAGCCTGCGAATCCTCCGCGCGCTCGATGCTGTCCAGTGCCAGCTGAATATAGGAAAGCGTCTTGCTGCTCAGTTCATCCCGAAGCACCACCGCATTGTCAAAGGCGCGCAGCATGTTGCTGTAGACGGAGTTCGGATCGTTCTGTGAGAACAGATATTTGTGAATAAAATCTTCCTGATCCTTATAACTATTCGGAATGGACAGTTCTTTGCAAAAACTCTGATAAGCCACCTCTGCATCGTCCATGTCCAGCATCCTGTCAAAATAGCGAAAAAACGAATCCAGTGTCGTAAAGACACGTTCTGCATAACGTCCCAACCAAAATAAATGATCTGATTTTTCTAACGAGATAATACCCATGTGTCCTTAAAACCTCCTCCCTGAGATGAATTTACAACAAAGGAATCAGGATTACGCGAGAAGCGGGTGAGTCCGCTGGCCCACACGCGTGTCGTGTCCCCTGTCAGCACAAAGGCTCTCAAATCCGCCTTGCGCGGAACCGCTGTGTCTCCTTCCACAATATCCAGATCAATAAAGTCGATGACCTCCTGCGCGATGAAACGGCGCGGTTCCCTGCAAATCACTTTCTTCAAATCTTCCAGTTTTTCTTTCGTCAGTTCACTGCCAAAGACAACGCCGTAGCCGCCGGCCTCCGATACATCCTTGACCACCAGACGCTCCAGATGCTCCAGAATGAAGTTCCGGTCCTTCTCATAGAACGCCAGATAGGTTGGTGCATTCTTAAGGATCGCCTCCTCGCCCAGATAATACTTCACCATATGCGGCACAAAATAGTAGACGCCCTTGTCATCCGCCACGCCGTTGCCAGGTGCATTGACCAGCGCCACATTGCCGCTGCGGTACACATCCATGATCCCCGGAACTCCGATCAGCGAATCAGGTTCAAAGCACAGCGGATCTAAATACTCATCGGAGATGCGGCGGTACACCGTTCCCACCTGAAGCTGTCTGCCGTGATACTGGCGATAATACAGCCGGTTGTCTTCCACGAACAGATCCTGCGGCATCGCCAGGATCGCGCCGGAGCGCTCCGCCAGATAAGAATGCTCAAAGAATGCCGCATTGTAACGGCCCGGCGTCAGCACCACATTGATGCCGCCGGTATTGACCGCATCCATGACTTCCTTGAGCATGGCAGCATAATTCCGGTTGTCCACGATGTGGTTGGCGGTAAAGGTGCGCGGAGACGCCTGCCGGGTCAGCTCCCGGGCAATCATCGGATATGACGCACCGGATGGGATGCGCAGGTTGTCCTCCAGTATGTACCACTCCCTGTCCTTCGCCTGCACCAGATCGATACCGGCAATGTGACTGAAAATGTTCTTCGGCGGCTTGATGCCCTCGCACTGCGGCAGATATCCCTTGGAGGAGAAAATAAAATCTTCCGGGATCACACCGTCTTTGACGATCTTTTTCTCTCCATAAATGTCAGCCAGAAAGCAGTTCAGTGCTTTGACACGCTGGGTCAGCCCCCGCTCCAGAAACGCAAATTCGGCTGCCGTGATCACCCGCGCAAGCGGATCAAACGGAAAAAGCTGCTCATGAAATTCATTGTGTTTGTAAATGCCAAACTTGACCCCGTACCTTGCCATCAGCCGGTTGATTCCTTCCATGTGTTCTACCAGTTCTCTCATAGACCTTCCACATCCCCTCTTATAGATAGACAGCATCGAGTATACCTCCTCGCGGGACGATTCTGCATCATGCAGGCTCGCATTCGCGATACAAAAAAAGACGCCCGGAATAAACCTGAGCGCCTTTACTTTGTTAGTAATATACACCAGTTTGCTCCGTTTGTCAATTTTTTCTCTTTACAATGTTATGGGAATTATGCTAAGATAAAAGCAGATTTATAAGGAGGGCTAATGATGGATATCAATTATGAATTATACAAAGTGTTCTACCACGTGGCAAATACCTTGAGCTTCTCCGAAGCCTCCAAGCAGCTGTTCATCTCTCAGTCGGCTGTCAGCCAGTCCATCAAGGTGTTGGAAAAGAAGCTGAATCAGCCGCTCTTCATCCGCAGCACCAAGCGCGTGCAACTGACCCCGGAGGGCGAGATTCTCCTCAAGCATATCGAGCCGGCCATGAATCTGATCCGCCAGGGCGAGAACCAGCTTCTGGAGGCCAATTCCCTAAACGGCGGACAGCTCCGCATCGGTGCCAGCGATACCATCTGCCGCTATTACCTGATTCCTTTTTTGAAGGAATTTCACAAGAAATATCCGAACGTTCACATCAAGGTGTCGAACCAGACTTCCATCGCCTGTGCGAAGCTGCTGGACTCCGGCCAGGTGGATTTCAGCATTACCAACTACCCCAACTCCGGGCTTTCCAGCTCCCAAAGCGTGCGCATCATCCATGAATTCTACGACGTCTTCGTGGCAAACGATGAATACGCCGCGCTGAAAGACCGGGTGGTCAGCTTGAAGGAACTGCAGACCTATCCGATCCTGATGCTGGATCGCAAGAGCACCACCAGCGAATTTCTGCACAGTATGTTTCAACGTCATCAGCTTGACCTGGTGCCGGAGATCGAGCTTTCCAGCAACGATCTGCTGATCGACCTCGCCCGCATCGGCCTCGGTATCGCCTTCGTGCCAAACTACTGCATCCCCGATACGGATAAGGATCTGTTCACCGTCCGTCTGGGGGAGCAGCTTCCGTCCCGCCAGATGGTCGTGGCCCACAATGAGAACATCCCCATGTCCCAGGCCGCAAAGCAGTTTATTGAGATGCTGTAGTCTCATCCCAGAACCGCTCCAGCCAGCCGGTGACGGTGGCGCGGGTCACGGAACCATATTCCGACCACTCCCGCGGGAACATCTCCTGTATATCGGGCCGCAGAAACCGGTCATCCAGCAGCAGAATCACGCCGCGGTCGTCCACCGTTCGGATGACCCGGCCCGCCGCCTGCATAACCTTGTTCATCCCCGGATACTGGTAAGCGAAATCATATCCGTTTTCCCCTTTTTCCTCAAAATAATTCTTCAGGATCTCCTGCTCGGTGCAGACCATGGGAAGCCCCGTCCCCACGATGATTGCGCCCTCCAGTCGTTCGGCTTTCAGATCAATTCCCTCCGAGAAGATTCCTCCCAGCACACAAAGACCCACAAAGGACTGCTGCCGCTCTGTCTCAAAATCCGCCAGAAAATCCTCCCGCGCTTCCTCCGTCATGCGATTCTCCTGGCTGCGCCAGAGAAAGCTTCCGTCATACAGCTCTTCCAGCTGCCTTCTCACCGCCTCCATATACGAGTAGGAAGGAAAAAACACCAGATAATTCCCCTTGTGGCTCTGCGCCAGCATCTCGATATACGAAACCACCTTTCGGTATTCCGACACTGTCCTCCGGGTATAACGGCTGCTCACATCCGATCCGATCAAAAGCAGACGCTTCTCATCCGCAAAGGGTGACTGGGCGTAGACTGCGTAGTCCTCCAGATTTCCGCTGAGCAGCTTCTTATAATAGCGGATCGGCAGCAGCGTTGCCGAGAAAAAGACCGTTCCCCGTCCCTTTTCCAGACAGTCCGACAGACATTTGGACGGATCGATGCAGAAGAGACGCAGGCGGAAATTTCCGTCATTTCCAAGCTCCGTATAGACCCGGTAATGCTCGTCCAGCCCCTCAAACATATTCAGAAAATGCCGCACCTGAAAATAAAAATCCAGCACCAGATCCCGATCCGCAAACTCCCGCTCTTCCTCCATAAACGCTTCCAGTTCCCCGAACAGCCCCATCAGATTGGACGCGAGCAGGCTGATCTCCTCCAGCACCTGATATCCTTCACAGTCCCGCTTCCACTCCAGCAGATTTTTATTGCAGCGCTCCAGCGCCCGCTCCACCTTCTTATTCTTCCCTTTCAGAATCCGCTTGACCGTCAGAATATCTTCCTTCACCAGAACCGCACTGAACATCTCCCTGGCCCGGTTGACCAGATTGTGCGCCTCGTCGATCAGAAACAGGTAATCTCCTGCCACGCCGTCGGCAAAATAACGCTTCAGCCTGGCATTCGGATCGAACACATAGTTGTAATCACAGATAATCCCATCCACCCAGTTGCTGATATCCAGACAGAATTCAAACGGACAGACCTGAAATTGCTCGGCATATTGCAGCACGAGTTCCCTGGTGATCCCCGACTCCTGATGAATGATCTCGTACACCGCGTCATTGACCCGGTCATAATGCCCCTTCGCATAGGGACACGCATCCGGATTGCATTCCGTCTTGTCGAGCGGACACAGTTTCTCCTTCGCCGTGATCGTCACCGTGGTAAAAAACATTCCATGCTCCCGCAAAAGCGCAAAGCAGTCCTCCGCCACGCTTCTCGTGATGGTCTTTGCCGTCAGATAAAACAGCTTCTCGCCATAGCCCTCCCCCATGGCTTTCAGGGACGGATATACGGTAGACAGGGTCTTTCCGATCCCGGTCGGTGCCTGGATAAACAGCTTCCTGCCCCGGCTGATCGCGCGGTAGACCGAGACCGCCAGCTCCTTCTGTCCCTCCCGGTACGCATAGGGAAATTCCAGTTCCTTCAAGGATTCCTCTCTGCGCAGCTCGTGCCGGTACAGATATTCCGCCCATTTGATATATTCATGGATCAGGCCCTCAAACCACTGCGTCAGCTCCTCGAAGGTTTTTTCCTGCTTGAATCTGCGGATCTCCTCGGTCTCGATATTGCAGTAGGTTACCTGGATACCGATCTGATTCAGCTCCTTGTCGCAGCAGTAGAAATATCCGTAGCAGAGCGCCTGGGCCAAGTGCACCGGCACCGGCTCCTCCAGACGGTTCACGTCCAGATACACGCCCTTGATCTCATCGATGGTCACCTCCGCGGCCGCCTCAATGATCCCGTCCGCCCGGCCTTCCACGACGATCTGGTAGTTCTCCTCTTCCACCACATGCTTTAAGACAACCTCCGCCCGGTAGTCCGCCCCCATGCGCCGCTGGATCTTCCGGTGAATCCGGCTTCCCGCCTGCATGGCATCCTTGTCCGCGCCTGAGGTCCTGCGGTTGTCGATATCGCCTCCCCGCATGACAAATTCAACCAGATTGCGGACCGACAGTTTGATTTTCTTTTTTTCTTCCAGTATCATGTCTATCTCCGCTCCCTGACCGGTTTCCTCGCCCTCCCGGTTCTGCCTGTTTTTCGCTACGCTTTTTTCTGTGCTGCCTTCTCTTCCTTCCGCTTCCGCGCCACATCGATCAGCTCCTTGGACTCGCGAAAGGCCGCCGGAAGATACTGCTCCGTCGGCTCTTTGCCAACCTTCTCCTGCTGTTTGATCTCCTCCCACTTCGTGAGGACTTCTCCCGCGCTGCCGACCGTCGCTTCTCCAAATACATGGGGATGTCTGCGAATCATCTTCTCCCGGACGCCGGCAATCACCTCGTCCATGGTAAAGAGACCTTCCTCCTCCGCGATCTGCGCATGCATCACCACCTGCAAAAGCAGATCCCCCAGCTCTTCCTTGAGGTTGTCTGCATTCCCGGTCGTCTCATAGATATTGATCCCACAGATCACCTCCGCCGCCTCCTCGATGCACGCCGGTTTCAGACTGGCATGGGTCTGCTCGCGATCCCACGGACAGCCGCCCGGAGCACGAAGCTGTGCGATAATCTGTTTGAATCTTTCAAATTCTGTCATCTCTCAGCACTTCCTTTTCCCTGATCTTGTTTCCCATATAGCAAAAAAGCAGACAACTCGCAAAAGTCATCTGCACCTTACATTCAGCAGGGGAAGAGGGGCTCGAACCCCCATCTACGGTTTTGGAGACCGCTGCTCTACCATTGAACTATTCCCCTATCTGCGTGAGTATTTCTCACGCGCTTGATTATAATACCACATCCCGGTCCTGCTGTCAACCGATTTGTTCAAGTTTTTGATACAATTCTGAACATACCGGCTCCGGTGATCCGGCTAGATCAGCCCGATCGCCTCGCGCACGTTGTTCACGCCGTACAGCTTGATGCCGGTGACTTTCTTCATCTTATCCATGGATACTTTCGGCAGAATACAGGTTTCAAAACCGAGCTTGACTGCTTCATTGACCCGCTGCTCCGCCATGGAAACGGCACGGACCTCACCGGACAATCCCACCTCGCCGAAAATGATCGTCCGGGAATTGACTGCCTTGTCCTTCATGCTGGACACCAGCGCCAGCACGATCGCCAGATCCAGCGCCGGTTCGTTCATCTTCACGCCGCCTGCGATATTCACGTAGGCATCATAGCGGGACATCTCATAATGGCATCGCTTCTCAAGCACCGCCATCAGCAGATTGACACGGTTGTAATCCGTGCCCGCGGCGGTTCGTCTCGGCATACCGAAATTCGTCTGCGTGACCAGGGCCTGTACCTCCAGAAGAATCGGGCGGGTGCCCTCGATCGAACAGGCCACCACCGCGCCGGAGGCTTCCTCCGGACGGCCGCTCAGCAGGTATTCCGACGGGTTCTCCACTTCCACCAAACCCTGCTCCTGCATCTCAAAGACCCCGATCTCGTTGGTCGAACCGAAACGGTTCTTGACGCCCCGCAGAATCCGGTAGGAAGCATTGCGCTCGCCCTCAAAATACAGCACGGTATCCACCATGTGTTCCAGCACACGCGGACCTGCCACCACACCTTCCTTCGTCACATGTCCCACGATAAAGACGGCAATGCCCATCCCCTTCGCGATCTGCATCAGGACACTCGTCGACTCCCGCACCTGGCTGACACTGCCCGGAGCGGAGGCCACGTCCTCCCGAAACATGGTCTGGATCGAGTCGATCACCACAATCTCAGGCTTGGTCTCGCGGATAGCCTCCTCGATATCGTCCAGGTTCGTCTCACACAAAAACAACAGCTCCCCACTGATCGTCCCGATCCGGTTCGCCCGCAGCTTGATCTGCTTTAAGGATTCCTCTCCGGAAATGTAGAGCACCTTACGCCCGGCCAGTGCCAGATTCCGGCACACCTGCAACAGGAGAGTCGATTTACCGATACCGGGATCGCCTCCAACCAAAACAAGGGAGCCGGCTACGATGCCGCTCCCCAGTACACGATCCAGTTCTTGATATCCGGTGGATATCCGATCCTGCTCATCAATAGAAACTTCTTCCAGCTTCACCGGCTTTTGTACGGAGCGAAGACCGGTCGTGCCGGCCCCGCTGATTCCGCGAGCAGAACTCTCCCGCTTCGCGGTCGGCTCCTCCACCATGGTGTTCCATTCCTTACAGGCAGGACACTGCCCCACCCATTTGCTGGATTCATATCCGCATTCTTTACAAAAGAACGCGGTTGCTTTCGCCTTTGCCATATGTATGTTGTCCTTTAGATTCTGTCAGATGCTTATCGTCTTACGATCTTTACCTGGCACGGTACGCCTTCGTTTAACTCCACGCCGGCCACCAGCTTGCCGCTCATGTTGGTCATCATGCCGCCGACAGCCACGCCGTCCACGAATACCTCATAATCGGTGTCGTCCTCCAGCTGCAGGGTGATCTGTGCATCCTTGTCGCCCTCCACCGTGAAGTCCACGCCATCACTGTTCACCGAAAAATGCTCTACCACCGTACCCGGCACGGACTCATATACGAAGGAGCCGTTGCGCTCCAGCTTGGTAATCTCGTAAAAGGTCTTGATCTTATATAAATCGCCCGCATGCTCAAAATCCTGCAATTTGGACTTGTTCTCCAACTTATAATTTCCGAAACTGATGGTTCCGTCTTCTTCTGAACGGATTAAAGATTCGATTACTGGCATTTGTTTGCCCTCCTGGTATTTTCTAATAAAGTCACTCGTCTTTGGGGGCGGAAGCAGCGCCGGATGGGTGCCGCTCCCGTACAATTATTATACACTAACCGACTTGAAATGGCTAGTTTTTTATGAGGTCGGCAACCACAAATTTGAGTCCGTCGCCCTCGCGCACCACCTCAACCTCATCGCCCGCATGAACCGCTCCGTCCAGCACAGCCTCTGCCAGTTTGTCCTCCAGAAGATTCTGGATCGCCCGGCGCAGCGGCCGTGCTCCGTACTTCTCATCATAGCCCTTTTCAACCAGGAATGCCCTGGCATCCTCCTGCACGTTCAGCGTCAGATTCATCTGGCGGGCCGTTCGCTTGCAGATGCTGCCCAGCATGATGTTGACGATCTCCTTCATGTGGTCCAGACTGAGCGGATGGAATACGATAATGTCATCGATTCGATTCAAAAACTCCGGTTTAAACAGACGCTTTACTTCCTCCATCACACGATCCTTCATGAATTTATAGCGTTCCTTCGAATCATCATTGGAGGCAAATCCAAGGCGCTTCGGGGAGATAATGCTCTCCGCTCCCGCATTGGATGTCATGATCAGAATAGTATTCTTAAAATCGATCTTTCTGCCCTGCGCATCGGTGATGTGGCCGTCGTCCAGAACCTGTAAAAGAATGTTGAACACATCCGGGTGTGCCTTCTCTATCTCATCAAAGAGAATCACGGAATATGGATTCCGGCGCACCTTCTCGCTGAGCTGGCCGCCCTCCTCGTACCCGACATATCCTGGCGGCGATCCGATCATCTTGGACACGCTGTGCTTCTCCATGTACTCGGACATGTCGACGCGGATCAACGCATTCTCGGTTCCGAACATGGCCTCGGCAAGTGCCTTGCAAAGCTCCGTTTTTCCGACACCGGTCGGTCCCAGAAAGAGAAACGACCCAATCGGACGCTTCGGATCCTTCAGCCCCACACGGCCGCGGCGAATCGCCTTAGAGACTGCCGTGACGGCTTCCTCCTGACCGACAACGCGCTCATGCAGAATGGATTCCAGCTTCTTTAAGCGTTCGGACTCCTCTTCCTCCAGCTTTCTGACCGGAATCTTCGTCCAGCCGGACACCACATCCGCAATCTCGCCTTCCCCGACCACCAGCTTTCTGGAGGATTTCTCCTTCTCCCATTTAGCACGGATTTTCTCGATTTTGTCGCGCTTCTTTTCCTGCTTTTTCTTGATATCGCCGGCCTTTTCGTAGGCTTCCGCCTTGATGGCTGCCTCCTTCTGCTGCTCAAGCACCTCGATCTCCTGGTTCAGCTCCCGGATCTCACCCGGCTCCACATAGGTGGTAAGCCGTACCTTGGAGGACGCCTCATCCAGCAGATCAATCGCCTTATCCGGCAGAAAACGGTCATTGATATAGCGGGATGACAGGCGAACCGCCGCCACCAGCGCATCATCCGTGATGGTCACCTTATGGTGATCCTCATATTTGGAGCGAAGTCCCTTTAAGATGGCGATGGACTCCTCCTCACCCGGCTCCTCCACCGTAACCGGCTGGAATCTGCGTTCCAGCGCCGCATCCTTCTCGATATATTTGCGGTATTCCTCGATGGTCGTCGCACCGATCAGCTGGATCTCGCCGCGCGCCAGAGACGGTTTCAGGATATTGGAGGCATCGATCGCCCCCTCCGCACCGCCTGCGCCGATGATGGTGTGAATCTCATCGATGAACAGCAGCACCTCGCCGTCTTCTTTCACTTCCGACAGCACCTTCTTGATCCGCTCCTCGAACTCGCCGCGGTACTTGGAGCCTGCCACCATACCGGACAGATCCAGCGTCATCACGCGCTTCTCCGCGATGGTCTCCGGCACATTGCCTCCGATGATCAGCTGCGCCAGCCCTTCCACCACCGCGGTCTTGCCGACACCCGGCTCGCCGATCAGGCAGGGATTGTTCTTGGTTCTGCGGCTCAAAATCTGGATGACTCGCTGGATCTCCCGCTCTCTTCCGATCACCGGGTCCAGCTTTCCCTCCCGGGCCAGCGCCGTGAGATCACGGCTGTAATTGTTTAAGGTCGGCGTTGCCGCCTTTCCCTTGCCTCTTCCGCTGGTCAGTTCCTCGCGGCCGGCCGGAGCGTCCTCGCCCATCGCCGACAGCAGTTCCAGATACAGCTTCTGAATGCTGATGCCCATGGTATTTAACAGGCGGGCGGCCACACAGTCGCTCTCCCGGATCAGGGAAATCAGCAGATGCTCGGTTCCGATCAGCGGAGCCTTGAAGCGCACCGCCTCCCGGTAGCTGTTTTCCAGCACACGGGTCGCACTTGGAGTGTAGGTATTGCGCTCTGCCAGCCCCACATTCTGATTCGGCGAGATCAGCTGGCTGACCAGCTCGATCACCTTGTCGGTCTGTACACCGCAGGCATCCAGCACCTTGGACGCCACGCCGGTATCCTCCTGCAAAAGTCCGATCAGCAGATGCTCGGTTCCCACATAGCTGTGGCCCAGCTCCTCCGCTGCGTCTACGGCAAGGCTGATCGCTTCCCTCGCCTGTTCCGTAAATCGATCTATCATCTCTTTTATGTCCTCCTTGTTTTCTAAAGCAATTCAGGCAATTCTGCCCTCAGATAGGCTGCCCGGGCCATGTCAAGCTCTTCTTTGCCAAGCGGCCGGTCCGACAGCTTCTGCAAATTGGCCGGCCGCATCCCCAGCATCAGCCGGTACACCGGACAGGGCTCTGCCGTTTTGACAAGCCCGTCGGCAAAACCGCGCATCAGATGGGAAAGAAAGATCATCGCATCCTTCTCCGACAGTCTCCGCGCATATTTCATCACACCGTAAGACTTATACACCTCATCCGCCGCTTCCAGGCCATGCTTTTCTATGGACAGTTGACGCACCTGGGTCTCCTGGGCGCTGAGCTGCAATGCAACCTTGGTCACCAGCTCCAAAATCTCCTTTTCCGTCAATCCCAATGTTTTCTGATTGGATACTTCATAAAGGGCACCGTAATTTTCACTGCCCTCACCGTACACACCCTTGACCGTGGCTCCGAAACGCCCCATCTCCGCCACCAGTCCGCCGAATTTTTTGCCAAGCGACAACAGCGGCAGATGCAGGATCATGGACGCACGTAGCCCCGTCCCCACATTCGTCGGGAAGGAGGTCAGATATCCGTATTTTTCATCGAACGCATAGGAAAATCGTTCGCTGATATAATCATCCAGTTGGTCCGCCTGCTTCCACAGCTCCGCGATATGAAACCCGGACGCGAGAAGCTGGATGCGGATATGGTCTGTGCCGTTCAGCACAATGCCGGTATCCTCCTCGTCTGAGAGCAGGATGCCGGTCGGCATCTTCTTCGAGGCAATCGTCGAGTTGAACACCCGGCGCTCCCAGAGTGCCTTGCGTTCCAGTTCGCTCAGTTCCTCCAGCTTCGCAAATTCGTAGTGCTTTCGATCCAGCGTTCCCAGATCACGCAGACCGTATTCGAGCCGATGAATCATCTCGGTACTCTCCTTCGGAGACAATCTGGCCGGAAATGCATACTGATCCCAGTTGCGGACGAGACGCACCCGGCTGCTGACAATCACCGGACGCTTTGTATCCACCTGTTCAAACCATTTTAACATCAGCAGGTCCCCTCTTTCAGCGCTTTGATCTGATCGCGGTACTGGGCGGCAGCCTCATATTCCTCCCGCTCCAGGGCCTCGTGCAGACGGGCATCCAGAATGCGGATCTGTTCGCCCACATCGCCAAAGCCCTCTTCCATGGTTTCTTTGCGTTCTTCTTCGGCCAACGCTCCGGTCTCCGATGCATGATGATGGTATCTCGGCTTTTTCCCCTTGTGTGTATTGCTTCCCTGAAGCTGCTTGATCTTGTCGCTGATCAGCAGATCAAACACGCCATAACAGTCCGGGCAGCCAAACCGGCTGTTTCTCACAAACTCTTCATAGCTGGTTCCGCAGGTCGGACAAACCACCTGCGGTGCCCTCTCCTCCTCGTGATTCTCGTCGATCCCCAGAAGGCCGGACAAAAGCTTTCCCAGCGGGAAATCACTGTCAAATATTGCAGAATAAGGTCCGAAATCCAGTTCTTTGGCACATTGTGAACAGAAGTTATGCTCCTTCTTCACTCCGTTGATGACTTCCGTGTACTGGATATTGGCTTCTCTGATCTTACATCGCTCGCACAACATGGCATTCATCCTCCATCTGTCTTTCTCACTATTCTTCGCACTTTCCGGCATAATAATCATAAATTTCATCCACCAGATCATGCACCTCACTGCGGCCTACCCCTTTGCAGATACTGTGTGCCAGCGCAATCGACAATTCCTGACGAAGCTTTGCGATCGCCTGTAACTGGTCAATATCCAGCGCGATGACCGCTCCTCTGCGGCGGTCCAGCTTAAGAAACCCCTCCTGCTTTAACACCGAGTAGGCCTTATTTACCGTATGCATATTAATTCCAATGTTGTCAGCAAGCTGACGCACAGACGGAAGGGAATCCCCTTCCCGGATACGCTCCGTCGCAATCCCGATGATAATCTGGTTGCGCAGCTGCACGTAAATCGCCTCTTCACTCTCAAAATCAATCTTAAGCACCATAATCTCACCGTCTTTCGTTATTCCTGTTATATAATCTATATAACAACATTATAACAAAAACTGTGTCAAAGTCAACAGGATGCCTGCTCCAGATTTGCCAGCACCTTCTCACTCAACAGTTCAAACGCCTGTCTGGTCCTTCCTGCGGAGACATTCGCACAGAATATATGCGGGTTCGAAACCGCGGCCTCATCGCCCAGCGCACCGACCGTATCACAGATAAAATAATTGTCGCCCTGGTTCAGCCAGTCAAGCAGCGCCGGAACTTCATGGGACGGGCCGATCGATGTATTAAAGAGAATCTTGCCATTGCCCATCGCCGCAAATTCCTTCTCGTGCAGCAGAATCACATTCTTGTTGAGGCAGGTAAACAGCACGTCATTGCCGGACAGAAGCTCCTCCATCGGCTGATATGCAATCCCGGCCGCTTCGCGCTCCGGCTTGCGGCTGCGGCTGAAGTAAGATACCTTTGCACCCATGAACTGCAATGCGTCCGCAATCATACCGCCGGACACGCCCAGACCGATGATTCCAACCTTGAGTCCCGTAAGCTCTTCCGGCAACTCCTTCCACATCGGCCGATCGTAACCGTGCAGCAGACGGATCAGTTCACTTAACACAAATTCCACCACGCCGCGGTCCCCATAGTCACGAATCCCCAGCACGGTAATGCCTTTTTCTCTCGCAAATGCAATGTCCACATTGGCACTGGCTTCTGAGTACAGACTACAGCACATACCGATATATTTGATCTTGGCACAGCGTTCCAGCACATAGCGGTCGATCCGGGACGTATAGCTCAACAGCACCGCATCCGCATCTCCGATTCTGCGGATGATCTCGTCATTGTCTGCCGGAATGTCTGTAAATAATACAACCTCTTTTGCATAATCATATAAACGTTTCTCCGCGTCCGCCACCAGGCTGACCGGCTCGATTGCCACTAATTTTTCAAACATCTTTCTCTCCTCCTAAAATACGATTGGTGATGTGATATTCTGAAGCACCGCCACGACACTCCAACCCGCGATTTCACTGGTGTCCGAGTAAATATCCACCACGGCTTTAACGCCCTCGATCTCCGCCGTGATCTTGTGATCATCTCCGATAAAGCCCGGAACACTGTAGATATTCACACTGGTGTTTTCCGGCCCTGTGGTCGCCAGGGAAGCAGCCACCGCCACATTGACCTTGGTCGGCAGAAGTTCGATCGCCTTCTTGGCATTGCCGGAAAACACATGGCGGTCCTCCACATCATGCATCAGGCTCTCTTCAAACAACGGCGTATTTTGCAGGGAGGCCGGCCCTTTTCTGGTCTCAATCCCCGAAGTGGCTTTTCCCATCAGGGACACCGTGCGCAGCACATCAAAACCGCCGATCGCCCCGGAGGCAATATAGACACGGGTACCGTGATCCCTGGCGGTCTTTTTGATCTTGTCATAGAAGTCTGCATCCGCAAACGCCCCGATTGACAGTACCACCAGAGAACTTCCCGCCGAGAGAATTGCCTCCGCATGTGTCTTCACGCTCTGCACCGAGGCTGCCTCCGCGACATAATCCGGCTTACACTGCAACAGCTCTTCCATCGTGCTGCAAGCCTTACAGCCTGCGCTCTTTGCCAGTTCTTCCGTCGTATTTTGGTTTCTTCCCATCACTCCGACCAGCTCATAATCCTCCAGCAAGCCCTGTTTCCAGGCGTTCACAACAACCTCTGATAAAAATCCGCTTCCTAACATCCCCAATCGTTTTTTCTGCATTCTGCTTCTCCTTTATTGAACTTGATTGAAATCTTATGTAACAGGAAAGCCAGGATCTCCTGAACGGACCTGGCCTTCCTGTATCTATTGTACGTTTGTATGCGCTTACTTTCCTTCTTCATCCAGATCAAAGACTTCAAAATCATCTTCTTCTGAATCTTCCGGCTCTTCCGATTCTTCCGGTTCCGCCGACGCCGCCGATGCTTCCCATGCCAGCTTTGCCGCGATGGTCCGCTCAACATCCTCTACCGGCGCAGCCTGTACATAAGCCGCTTCCTCCGTCACGGTCTCCGGCTGATACGCCTCCATATCCGTTGTCGGCTCCGGCTCTGAGTAGCTTTCTTCCGGAAGTTCTTCCGGCTCCACATACTCATCCTCCTCACCCATCATGTAGCGTTCTTCTTTCGTGAGCTTCCTGCCATATGTACGTCTGGATGGCTTCGGTTCCGGTTTCCGCTCCGGTTTTGCATCCGAAATCCGCTCCGGCTTAAACTCCGGATCTGTGTCCTCCGGTTTGCGCCTTGAAACCATCGTTACAATCAGAACCACAAACAGGATTCCTGCGATCACTGCCGCCGCAATTGCGATCAGCTTCATGGTTCCATAGTCATCCACCAGATCATTGTACTTGGTCGCCACATCCACATAATCCGGATCTGCCGTCTGATCAGCCGCCGGCTGGAAATATCTCTGAATCGTTTTATCCGTCCGGTCATAGCAGTAAAATCCTTCTATGCCACGCTCAGATACGCCGTAGAATACACAGTATTCCGGCTGACCCTCCACATTTGGAATCCAGCCCTGTACCTTCGTGTCGCCGATGGTCACGGTGCTTTCCTTCAGACCTGTCGGTGCCTCTACACCCTCCGGAAGTGCTGTGATACCAAGCTTTAACAGCGTTTTGGAGGACTCAAGCTCTGCCAGAACCTCAAGATTGCTGGCCGCCGCATCGGTCTCCGGCACTGCGTTTTCGCCGCCTTCCACTCTGGTCACAACAATCGTGTAATTTTTCACGGTCGTTCCGTCTTCGGCCGTCACCTTGCAGACAACGGTGTTGTCGCCGTCGACAAGCTCATTGCCGCCTTCTACCTCGACTCTCGCCTTATCACTGTTTGCCAGCGCGCTGACGGTCAGCTTGGTCGTATCCAGACCAACGGTCGTCGTATAATTCTCCACCTCCGGGCTGAATGCCGGATTCAACGCTCCTGGCGAAATTTGCAGCGACTGCAATGCCGCGTCGGTCGAATAGGTTGCCGGAGCTGTGATCGTGATCGATGAGCTGCCTTCTTTATCCATCGTCAGCGTCTGTCCGTTCTCATCATAACCTTCCCAGGAAGCCACCTTAATCTGCGTGCTTCCCGCCTGAAGCGCTTTGAACTCCAGGCTGGTCACAATCTCGGTCTTTCCCTCCATCCCGCTGGTCACACGGATTGCACCGGCACCGCCGCTTGCATTCCCGGAACCGCCGGTGTATTCCAGCATATTCGCATCATAGGAAAGCATCACATCGGTATTGCCAAGCGTATCTCCGCTGGTAGAAGTGAATTTCATGGTAACGCTCACCGTTCCGCCCACTTCCGCGGAAGGATCGGAAAATGCGATCTTCGCGTTCGCAGCAAAACTCTGGAATGGCACTGCAACAGCCATCATAACAATCATGGCCATGCGCAGGCAAATCTGTCTTAATCTCTTATTCATAGGTTCTCCTGTCCTTTTATGCTCATATTCCCTTTGATTTCCTAACTGACCGGACTCACCACGGTCACATTGCTTCCTCCCGGAGTCACGACATTGCCGGAGCTTCCGGCCGGGGACGGTGACGTATTCGCCGCGCCGCCTCCGCTGCTGCTTCCTCCCGGTCCTACCGTGACAACCGAACTCGGTCCTCCTGTCGTATCTCCCGATGAGGTTCCTCCCGGAACGGTTCCGCCGCCGACACCTGCATTATAAGTCGGTCCGTTTGTCTGGCGAACCACATGAATCGCATAGTTGCGCTCGGTTCCATTCTCAGCTCTCACTACCACGGAGATCTCGTTGTTGCCGCTCTGGAGCTGGATATTGCCCGCCCCCCTGACCGTCGCCTTCGAATCAATCGCCGAAGCCTGAATCGTCACATTGCCTACAGAATGATCCACGATCAGATCGTAAGATGTCGTATCCTTATTGAAGGTCGGTGTAAGGACAAAGCCCTCGGCACCCAGTGCACTCAGCTTGTTGTTCGGGCTGCCGTCCACAGTCGGCTGCACACAGGCGGTAGCCGGCATATTGGAATAAACTGGAATCTTGAAATTCAATGCCGTACTTTTCAGTGCGGCGGAAAATCCCTCTGCAAAAATGGACCCTTCCGCAGACGCTCCATCCACATTGGTCATGTACTGATGCTTGTAAATATTGCTGCCCTGAACATTATACTTCTTAAGGTACAGGGTATCCTGTCCTGCCTTTACATAGTTGCTTCCATAGAACTGGGCTCCGCCGAGAATCGCCTTCTCCGGCGTGTTCCACGGTCTTCCATAGGTGCCGGACTGCGATGCGTACCAGAGGCCGCGCTCCACCGCGGACATGCCGTCCGACGCATAAGCGCCCACATTGAAATAGTTGTAATAGCCGCTATAACTGCCATGATTTCCGGAAATTGAATTGCCCCTTCCGTCGCTGCCCTGCTCCTGGATGATCATCGCCGCGATCACATACGGATTGACACCCGATTCGGCTGCCGCCTGCATGATCACGTCCGCATAACTGACCGAGGAGACAGTTCCATCAGAAACTCCTGTCGTTGGTGACGCCGCACCCTGACTGCCTGACGAACTTCCGTCAGAAACGCTTCCCGGTCCACCCGATACCACAACCGCACTGCTTCCCACCAGCGCCGTCCTGTGTTTGCTGATCGACGCCTGTGGCGATTCAAAGGTCACAACACCGCTGCCGCTGCTCTCCGGCGCCTGACTGCTGTTCTGCCCCGCATTGTCCTGATTCCCTGACGGTGCCACAACCACGGCACTCTGTCCGCCCGGTGCCGTATTTCCGCTGGACCCCGGACCCGGTCCGGTCGCACTGCCGGTTCCGCTTCCTGTGGCGGCTCCGCTGCTGCCTGCCGCACTGCCGTTGCTTCGTACATTTCCCTCCATGAAGGTGCCCTTTAACATACTTACAAGGCCTTCTTTGGTATGAATGTTCGCATCATACTCCTGTGAAAGGAACTGGAATACGGAAACTTCATCCAGGGCATTCCGCGGATCCATATAATAACGCAGAATCTCTTCGGAAGCCGCTACCCAGGTACTTCCGTCAAATCCGGTCCAACTGCCGTTGTCCCAGTTATAGGCTCCATCAACAATAGACTTAAATGAAGAAATGCTGTTTTTATGTACCAGATTCCTTCCCAGAACGCCTTCATTCTGAATCACGGTATTCCAGTCCAAACCGGTCTGCTGCGCCGTGAAGGTCCAGTTCGGGTACTGCGCATGGATCTGCCGCAGTGCATCCTTATAGGAATCCGGAAATCCCTGACTGCTCATCTGTGACTCAAAACTGCTGTCATGGCTGTACGCCACCGGGAATTTGATATAGGTACTCAGTGCATATCCGGTAGTAGCTGATCCGCCGCTCGCGGTAAACCGAATCTGATACCAGAGCTTCCCTTCTGAATCCGTCGTTTCTCCAATGACGGTCACAGCCGCACCCTTCGCAAGCTTTGTAACCTGTGAATGACTGGTCCCTGCGCCGCTTCTCACATTCAAACTCGTCGCATTGACCGTCGCCGACCGTTCTGTATAGGCATATGCCCGCGTGGAGGGAGTCAGTCCTACAGCCGGTGCCTGTACACTTAACATCAATCCCAGCATCGCTGCCAGACCCTTCTTCCATGTCTGTTTCTTCATATGTGTTCTCCTTGAGGATGGATTATCCCGTTATTTACATCTTTCTCATTATAAGCAGAAATGATGGGATAGTCAACCAAATCGGCGCAAACTTCACATAATCGCCATAATTTGTAAGAAAGATTTAAAGAGAAAACGAGAAAAAATCAGGCAGGACATCGAAGTTTCTCTGTCCTGCCTGAATCGTGTTTCCAAAACTTTTTTATACCGGATATGCTTTGCTCTTGGTATCTGCTACGGTCGCATCTACCTTGGTCTGCTGAGCTTCTCTGTATTTGAAGAACTCCTCTGCAACCTTCGGGAACAGCGCATAAGATAAAACATCCTCATCCTGCTGTTTCCACTGTGCGCATTCCTTCTCGAACTGCGGCAGCTGCGGAGCGATCAGATCTGCAGGTCTGCAGGTGATCGGGGTCTCGTCGCCGATGATCTTCTTCTGTACTTCTGCGTTGAACGGTTTTACGGTCTGGCCGAACTCACCAAGCATGATCTTCTTGGATTCCTTCGGAACCATCTTGTAACGCTCACCGGAGATAACATTCATAACAGCCTGTGTACCAACGATCTGGGAAGACGGGGTAACAAGCGGCGGCTCACCGAAATCTTTTCTTACTCTCGGGATCTCCTCCAGAACTTCACGGTACTTGTCTTCCTTGCCAGCCTCTTTCAGCTGGGAAACCAGGTTGGACAGCATGCCGCCCGGTACCTGATAGCGAAGTGTCTGGATGTTTACGCCCAGAACCTTCGGATTCAGAAGGCCGCTCTTTAATGCCTCCTCGCGGAGTGGTGTGAAGTAATCTGCGATCTCTGCCAGTTTAGTCTGATCCAGACCGGTATCGTATGGTGTGCCCTTGAAGGTCTCTACCATAACCTCGGTAGCCGGCTGGCTGGTGCCCAGTGCCAGCGGTGACATTGCGGTATCGATGATGTCGCAGCCTGCTTCTACAGCCTTTAAGTAGGTCATGGAAGCAACACCGGAGGTGTAATGGGTATGCAGGTCGATCGGAAGCTGGGTGGACTCTTTCAGTGCGGTTACCAGCTCCTGTGCTGCATAAGGAGTCAGAAGACCTGCCATATCCTTGATACAGATGGAATCAGCGCCCATATCTTCGATTCTCTTGGCAATATCCTTCCAGTAATCCAGGGTGTAAGCATCGCCCAGGGTATAGCACAGTGCGATCTGTGCATGTGCTTTCTCTTTGTTTGCTGCCTTGACAGCGGTCTGCAGGTTGCGCAGATCGTTCAGACAGTCAAAGATACGGATGATATCAATACCGTTGGCAACGGATTTCTGTACGAAATATTCTACTACGTCATCTGCGTAGTGGTTGTAACCCAGAATATTCTGTCCGCGGAACAGCATCTGTAATTTAGTGTTTTTGAAGCCTGCTTTCAGCTTTCTCAGTCTCTCCCACGGATCCTCTTTCAGGAAACGAAGAGAAGCATCGAACGTTGCGCCGCCCCAGCACTCTGCTGCATAATATCCGACCTGATCCATTTTCTCAATGATCGGAAGCATCTGCTCGGTGCTCATTCTGGTTGCGATTAAGGACTGATGTGCGTCACGCAGGACGGTCTCTACAATCTTAACCGGCTTTTTCTGTATCTCTGCCATGATTCATTTACCTCCATTTTATTCTAATTTGTGGACGAAAACCCTGCACGTTGATTCCGCAGTGTTCTCTAGACACCGAAAATGGCCATAAAGGTACCGGCCGCTACCGCGGTACCGATAACACCTGCCACGTTCGGACCCATTGCGTGCATCAGCAGGAAGTTGGACGGATCTGCATCCGCTCCGACCTTCTGTGATACGCGGGCTGCCATAGGAACTGCGGATACGCCCGCAGAACCAATCAGCGGATTTACCTTTCCTCCGGTTACCTTGCACATAATCTTACCAAAGATCACGCCGGCTGCGGTACCGAATGCAAATGCAATCAGACCCAGTGCCACGATCTGCAAAGTGGTAACCTTCAGGAATGCTTCTGCGCTGGTGGTTGCACCAACCGAAGTACCCAGAAGAATAACTACGATGTACATCAAAGCGTTGCTTGCAGTCTCGGACAGCTGCTTTACAACACCACACTCACGGAACAGGTTGCCAAGCATCAGCATACCTACTAACGGTGCGGTAGACGGCAGAATCATACATACCACCGTCGTAACGATGATCGGGAACAGGATCTTCTCCAGCTTGGACACCGGGCGAAGCTGCTCCATCTTGATCTTGCGCTCTTCCTCGGTCGTCAGAAGCTTCATGATCGGCGGCTGAATGATCGGAACCAGCGCCATGTAGGAATAAGCCGCTACCGCGATCGGTCCCATGAACTCAGTCTGTCCGAGCTTACCAGCCAGGAAGATGGAAGTCGGGCCATCTGCACCGCCAATGATTGAGATCGCTGCCGCGGCCTTGTCATTGAAGCCCATGAAGATCGCCATGAAATAGGCTGCATAAATACCAAACTGAGCTGCTGCACCAAGCAGGAAGCTCTTAGGGTTTGCAATCAGCGGACCGAAATCCGTCATCGCACCAACCCCCATGAAAATCAGGGAAGGAAGAATACTCCACTCATCCAGAATATAGAAGTAATGAAGCAGTCCGCCAACACCATTTGAAGTATCTTCAGGAGACGCCATAATATCCGGATAGATATTAACCAGCAGCATACCAAATGCAATCGGAACCAGAAGAAGCGGCTCAAATCCCTTGCGAATCGCAAGATACAGGAAGATAAACGCTACCAGGATCATGACCAGATTGCCGAATGTCATGTTTAAGAACGCCGTCTGATGAAGAAGATTATCCAAGGTTGTTACTATATAATCCATTTTAATCCCTCCATATGGAACTTGCCTTTATGCGCAAGCTATTAGTTTAATGTAGCCAGAGTTGCGCCGGCTTCTACGGAATCGCCAGCTGCTGCATTAACGCTTGCAATGGTTCCATCCTGAGGTGCCACGATATCGTTCTCCATTTTCATTGCTTCCAGAACCATGATCACGTCGCCTTTTTTAACAGCCTGTCCAGCAGCTGCCTTAACAGCAAGAATCTTGCCTGGCATCGGAGCGGATACGACTACAGAACCTGCTGCGCCAGCCGGAGCTGCTGCTTTCGGTGCTGCTACAGGAGCTGCCTTCGGAGCTGCTGCCTGCACTGCCGGTGCGCCAGTCGATGCACCCTCTTCTACGGTTACTGCGTAAACATTACCATTAACTGTAATTGTATAATTTTTCATGATAAGAATCCTCCTAATTTGCTTATGCTCTTTTCCATTTTGCGCCGGATGCACGTTTGATTGAACGTACTACCAGGCCGTCTGTTGATGAGTTGGTTGCGGCTGCGATCGCCGCAGTAATCACTGCCACCAGCTCCAGATCATCGACCAGTTCCTCTTCCACAACCGCTGCTGCGGCAGGTGCCGGTACAGGTGCTGCTGCCGCTTCCTTTGCCTTCATCTTGTTCTCAAACACGCTGATGAACTTAAAACAGCTGATCAGCAGGCTGATGAAGATCAAAACACAGAATACAGTCCCCATACCCATCAGGGTATTCATACCAGCCTTGGCCATCTTCTCACCGGTTGTATACTCCGGGGAAAAGGTAATGCTGGTCGGCATCAGGCTCTGACTCTTGTTGTCCAGCACATAGAATGTCTTGAATTCCACCGGACGATTCTCAAATACAGCCTGTACGGTACACACGTAACCGCCGTCATCCGTCAGCTCTGTATCAGAAGAGATCACGCTGCTGAATGCTCCGGTGTCTTTCATGACACCGATCCAGGAAGTCACACCACTTGCAAGTCCTGCTTCATCCTGATCCAAAAGGCTCTGCTCCGTCTGCTGCGCATCCGCTTCACTCAAAGCTGTAATGCTCTGCAGCAAACCTTCTGATGACTGGGCAATGTAACCGGCTATCTGCGGATCAGCAGTCTTGTCAGCCGTCTCTTTTGCGGAGCATGCTGACAGGGAAAAGAGGCAGGCTGCCATGCATAATACTAACATTACTCGTTTCATATACTGTTTCATATACCTGTCACCCCATTCTAAACCGTTCCATGTTTTCTGTCAGGACGATCCTCTCTCTTGGTAAATAACATCTCAAATGCTGCAATCACACGTTTTCTGGTGTCGCAGGCCTCGATGATATCATCTACATAACCTCTCTTAGCTGCTGCTACTGCGCTGGACTGCAGTTCACGATAAGCTGCTGCTTTCTCGTTGATCAGAGCCAGGCTGTCGTCAGCCTTTGCAATCTCATCTGCATACATAATCTTTGCTGCAGCGGTTGCATCCATCATACCAATCGTTGCACCCGGCCATGCATAAACAACATCTGCACCGATGGACTTGCTGTTCATGGTCAGATATGCGGTGCCGTATGCCTCGCCTACAATCACGGTCACTTTCGGAACGCTCGCATTGGCAAACGCATAAGTCAGTCTTCCTGCGCTCTTTGCGATTCTGCGCTCTGTACACTTGCTTGCCTTATAGCCCTTTACGTTGACCAGGGTCAGCAGCGGAATGTTGAACGCATCACAGAACGATACGAACTTCGCTGCTTTCTCAGCGCCGTTCGCAGATAACTCTGCTTCAAACTCTGCTTCCTTCACACCGTTCTCGCCGTAAATCACGGTACGGTTTGCCACACAGCCGATGGTGGTTCCGTTCAGGCGGATAAAACCGGTAATCATGGACGGAGCATAGTCCTTCTTCACTTCCATGAAGAAGTTGTCATCGGAAATCTGGGTCAGCGCGATATCGGTTGCTCCTGCGCAGTTGCCCAGGTCAGAGCAGATGCGGTTCAAATCATCTGCACATTCGCTGTAGGACATATCATCCTCGTTGTTTGCCGGAAGAATCGAAACCAGAGTGCGGATCTGTAAAAGAACAGCCTCCTCATCGCCGGTGAAATCCACCAGACCGGTATCCTCGCTCTGGAATGCCGCACAGCTTGTATCGCACTTCTCCACACGGTTTCCGTCAATCGCGTTCGGAGCATTTACAAACAATTTTGCTTTCTTCTCTTCCATGA
Organism: Lachnospiraceae bacterium; assembly: GCA_028693165.1. Lineage (GTDB taxonomy): Bacteria > Bacillota > Clostridia > Lachnospirales > Lachnospiraceae > Brotaphodocola. The sequence continues at coordinate 85,294 of JAQUVX010000007.1, forward strand.
AAATAAAGTCGGACAGTGCAGAAGAAACTGCCATGCCGCCGCCGCAGGTCCCAAAGATCGCGGAGATCTGCGGAACAACGCCGGAAGCCAGAGTCTGGCTTAAATACATCTGTCCGAATCCGTTCAGTGCATCGGTAGCCTCCTGCAGTCTTAAACCTGCACAGTCGATCAGGCCGATAACCGGTGCTCCCATCTTCACTGCCATCGAATAGATGTTGGAAATCTTCTTTGCATGCATCTCGCCCAGAGAGCCGCCCATCACGGAAGCGTCCTGGCTGTACACGTACACAAGGCCGCCGTCGATGGTACCGTAACCGGTAACTACGCCATCTGCCGGAGTTTCCTTGTCAGTCATGTTGAAATCAGTGCTTCTTGCCGTAACATAAGCGCCTACTTCAACAAAACTGTTCTCATCAAGTAATGCATTAATTCTGTTACTTGCTGATGTTTGTGCTGAATTACTCATTTTGCAATCCTCCATTTTGAAATATTTTCACGATATCCTGCGGATCTTTGCATTGTTTACAAAAAATGCCGCAATTTATCGTTTAGTAAATCCAATTTCTGCCGATTATAATTGTATAATGATAAAGCATAAAATTCAAGCTGTTTTTTCACTTTTAGACATTTTCTTTCTAATTTCTTATTGCAAAAAATTCTCTATAGACCGTTTCTGCGCAATACCGGAAATCCCAACGGCGAATCGTGGCCGCAGACTGGATCGGACAGCTCCGAATAACCGCTCCGTTCAACGAACAGACCAGATAACCGACCACATCCCCCTTCCTAACCGGCGCCTCAAGCTCCGCGGGAAGTTCCGCCCGCTGCTCAATGGTCTCCGCCTCGGAAAGCAGCAGGTTCATGCGAGCTTCTTTATCCGGCAGCCCCAAAGTTACCGCAACCGCATCGGCTTCGATTCCATCCCGCACCGAAATATTCGGAAACTCCGTCTGAAACGGAACTTCCCGATACGCAAAATGCTCCTTCCCGTACCCGAACAGCGTGCGGACATCGGACCACTTGTAGGTCTTGTGGGGCGGCCATCCGCTTCCGAGAAGCGCCGCCACCAGCGTCCGCTCTCCTTCCCGCCACGCCGCCACGTAGGAATATCCCGCTCCGCCGGTAAAGCCGGTTTTGCCGCTCAGCGCCCCCTCCATCATATTCAGCAGTGCATTGTGATTGACGCAGGAATAGGTGCGCTTCCCCTCCTGATCCGTAAAGCTGTAGTTGCCCGTTCGGGTAATCTCCAGAAATTCGTCACGCACGGGGGATTCCATCACGCAGTAGCGCATGATCGCCGCCAGATCGGCTGCCGACGTGCTGTGCGCCAGCGTCTCCCCCGCCTCGGTGGTCTTCGTGGCGTCCAGCCCGTTTGGTGTGATAAAGTACGTCTCCTGACATCCAATATCGCGCGCCTTCTGATTCATCAGCTCTGCAAACGCCTCCACACTTCCGGCAATCTGCTCGGCAATCACCACCGCCGTATCATTATGCGACTCAAGCATCAGAGAATACAGCAGATCCTTCAGATAAAAATGACTGCCCTCCGGCGCTCCCAGATGCACCTTCGGCTGGGCCGCCGCCTGAGCAGATACCGTGCACACATCCGAGAGGGAGCCATTTTCCAACGCCAGAATGCAGGTCATGATCTTGGTCGTGCTCGCCATCGGGCGGACGGTATGCGCGTCCTTTCCGTAGAGAATCCTGCCGCTGTCCCCGTCGATCAAAACCGCACTGAGGGCGTGCAGCTTCAGCGTGTCCTGCACCTTTGGCGCATCCTGCGGCACACCGGCCACCTCCCGGACCTCCCGGCTGCGCTCCACCGCCCAGGCCGCCGTATGCACCGGCTGTGTCCGCACGGAGCCCCACACGGCAAATCCGATGGTCACACCCGCCATCATTCCATACATCCACCCGCGTCTTGCCATAGTCTCACCAGAAAATATTCATTCCTTTATCTCTATTCTGGAAAATTTGCGGTTATTCTGATATGATAGGATTATCTGTCAGGAAAGGAGTACGCCATGCCACATCCGCGCCTTATTTTTCATATTGATGTCAATTCCGCGTTCTTAAGCTGGGAGTCTGTCTATCGGCTCAAAGAGGACCCGACGACCCTCGATCTGCGCACGATTCCCTCCGCTGTAGGCGGCGATGCCAGTTCCCGCCACGGAATCGTGCTGGCCAAATCCACCCCCGCCAAAAAGTACGGCATTTCCACTGCCGAAACGCTGGTCAGTGCCTGCCGCAAATGCCCGGAGCTCGTGGTCGTTCCCTCCCGCTTCGAGCTCTATCAGGAATACTCCGGAAAGCTGATTGCCCTTCTGGAGCAATATACACCCGACATCGAAAAATTCAGCATCGACGAAGCATTTCTCGATATGACACAGACGATTCACCTCTTTGGCGAGCCGGCTGCCGTCGCCGACCGGATTCGCCGGCAGGTCGAGGATACCCTTGGATTTACGGTCAACATCGGCATTGCGCCCAACAAGCTGCTGGCGAAAATGGCCTCGGACTTTGAAAAGCCCAACCGGACCCACACCCTGTTTGCGGATGAGATTCCCGGCAAAATGTGGCCTCTGCCGCTGCGGGAGCTGTTCTTCGTGGGCAGTGCCGCAGCCGGAAAGATGGAGCGGATCGGTCTGCACACCATCGGCGATATCGCCGCCTGCGACCTCTCCGTTTTGAAGGCTCACTTGGGCGATAAATACGGCACGCTGATCCATCAGTATGCCAATGGCATCGACGATGAACCGGTCGAGGAACGCAATCCCATCAACAAGGGCTATGGCAACAGCATCACCCTGCCGCGGGACATCTCCGATTACGACACCGCCCGCCAGATTCTTCTGGCCCTGAGTGAGACCGTCGGCGCGCGGCTTCGGGAGGATCAGGTGCGCTGCAACTGCATCAGCGTCGAGCTGAAGGACTGGCAGTTCGGCACCCAGTCCCATCAGCTCACGCTGGAGGTTTCCACGGATTCGACCTCCCGCATCTACCAGAGTGCCTGCCGCCTTCTGGACGAATTCTGGGATCTGACTCCCGTGCGCCTGATCGGTCTGCGCACCAGCCGGATCTCGGATGACACCTTTGAACAGATGAGTCTGTTTGACAACGAGCAGAACCGCCGCATGCAGTCTCTGGAAAAATGTGTGGACTCCATCCGCGGCAAATACGGCATCGACAGCATCAAGCGCGCCAGCTTCTTAAACGAGGACGCCATCGTGGATCATGCTGTCAGCAAGAATAAACACCGAAAGGATAACCGGTAATCATGCGAAGAACCTTTCTCTATCCCCCTGATCCGGCTTTTTATACAAAGACTGTGGAGGAGGTTTTGCTCTCCCACGGCTATTCCCGGCATCTGATCATCGACCTGAAAAAATGCCCGGAGGGGCTGACCATCCAGGGAACCCACGTCTATGTCACACACCGGATGGCCCCCGGCGAAGCGCTTCAGGTGATCCTTCCGGAAGAGGTTTCCTCGGAGAAGCTTCTTCCGACCCGCATGGAGCTTGACATCGTATACGAGGATGCGGATCTCATGGTCATCAACAAAGCCGCAGGCGTTCCGATCCATCCGTCTCAGGGGAATTTTTCGAACTCGCTGGCCAACGGGATTGCCTGGTATTTTTCAGAAAAGGGGGAACCCTTCACCTATCGTGTCATCAACCGGCTCGACCGGGATACCACGGGGCTTCTGATTCTGGCAAAGCATGCCTTAAGCGCCTGCATTCTGTCCGAAATGATCCGCACCCGGACGATCCACCGCACCTATCTCGCCGCGGTGCAGGGGAATTTAAAAAGCCACTCTGACTCTGGCACCATTCAGGCTCCGATTGCACGGGTGGACGGTTCCACCATCGAACGGCAGGTTGATTTTCTCCGCGGCGAGACCGCCACGACGCATTACCGGGTGCTTTCCTATCAGCCTGCGCTGGATGCCTCCCTCGTGGAACTCACGCTGGATACCGGACGCACGCACCAGATCCGTGTTCATATGCGTTATCTCGGCTTCCCGCTGTTCGGAGACTTTTTATACCACCCGGATTACCGCTATATCGGACGCCAGAGCCTCCATTCCTGGAAGCTTGCCTTTGATCACCCCATCACAAAAGAACCGCTGACGTTTACCGCCGCGGTTCCTGATGATATGAAGCTGTTTTTATAAGATCCGAAGGCCCTTCGGATAATGGTTTTTCAAAATGCCGGAGGCTGCCTTGGCCCAGCCGATGGAATAGTCCTCGACACATACCAGTACCCAGCCCTTCTGCCCTTCGTTGGCCGAAAGCGTGCTGCCCGCCAGGTACGCGCGAATCTCCGGTGTCTCTGCGCCAAAGGATACACTTTGCTTTGCCTGCTGCGGGCGCAGTGCCAGTGCCAGCGCATGAGATGGCTCAAACCGGTTCTTTTTCAGCGTTCCCAGATGCAGACCCGGCCGCAGTACGCGGAGTCCGTCAAGCGGCGGCATCCCTTCCGGCAGGCGATAAATCTGCTCTCCAAATAAGATCAGGGATCCCTGCTCGCAAAACGCTGCCTGCTCCTCACCCAGCGCCTCCCGCAGAAATTCTCCCAGAACCTTCCGCCCTTCCTTCTCATTCCAGAGCTTTGTTCCACCGGATTTTCCGGACTTCCCGGCTCGCTTGGATTTCGTTGCAGCTGCCGTCTCCTGCTCCAAATCCGATTCTCCTTCCTTCACAAGCAGCGCCATGAAATGTCCCTCTCCCTCCGCTTTATGCGGCCAGATGCGAAAGGTATCCGAAAGCGACAAGAGCGGTTCTTCACTCCACTCCGGATGACCAGCAGAAAGCCCCGCAAGCTCCACCTGTGCGTCCGTTCTTCGTATGGAAAATTCCGGGTGCCGTTTCAGGAATGCCGCAATGCCGCCCTCATCCTCTTCCGGGGAAAAGGTGCAGGTCGAATACACCAGGCTTCCGCCCTTTTTCAGCATCCTGGCCGCATTGTCAAGAATCTCCTGCTGACGGCTGACACAAAGCTGCACATTGTCCTCGCTCCACTGGGCACGGGCCTGCTCATCCTTGCGAAACATGCCTTCGCCCGAACACGGCGCGTCCACGACAATCCTGTCAAAAAACTCTTCAAAATACTGTATTAATTTCCCGGAATCTTCATTGGTCACCACCGCATTTGTGATCCCTATCCGCTCCACATTCTGAGACAGAATCTTCGCACGGGCCGGATGGATCTCGTTGCTGACCAAAAGTCCCTCACCCCGGAGGCGCTCCGCGATATGGGTCGTCTTGCCTCCCGGTGCTGCACACAGATCCAGCACCCGCTCTCCCGGCTTCGGATTGAGCAGTGACACGACAGCCATCGCACTCGGCTCCTGAATGTAGTACACGCCCGCCTCATGGAAGGGATGTCTGCCGGGTCTTGTCTCTGCCTGATAGTAAAATCCTTCCCTGCACCAGGGCACCGGTGTCAGACCAAACCGCTCTCTGCACTGTGCTGTCATCTCTGTCAGGCTGCCATGCAGCGTATTAAACCGAAGTCCCTGTACCCGCTCCGTCTCATAGCTTTGCACAAAGGCTTCATGCTCTGTTCCCAGCAGGCGCTCCATCTTTCGGGCAAATGCCTCAGGAAGATCAAATTTATCGTTTTCTCTCATCATCACACAAGCTCCCTGGCGCGCTCCAATGCAGTATCAATGTTATCACAAATGTTCTCCAAACCAATCTTTCCGGTCAGACCTGCCTTCTCCATCACCGCATAGGGATGCTCATTGACATGGGACAGGATCAGCGTAATATGACGGTTCTCGCAGCGCTTCAGGAAATTCTCCATGCTCTGCAATGCCGTGATATCGATGCTCGGCACGCTGCGCATCCGCAGAACAATCACCTTCGTATGCGGGCCTGCTGTGATGTTTAACATCTCATCTACCGTGGCAAAGAAGATCGGTCCTTCAATCTCATAGACCACCGTGTGAGCCGGAACCTTGCGCAGACTCAGGCTGTCCGGGTCTGCTGCCGTTCCATCCACCGCATCTTCTTCTGCGCCGGCCGCAGTCTCATCCGATACATAGTCCCACTCGCGCACGCGGGTCACATCTGACATCCGACGCATAAACAGAATGGCTGACATCAGCACGCCCATCTCCACCGCAAACAGAAGATCCACCAGCACCCCGGAAATAAAGGTTACCATCAGCACGGCAAAATCTGATTTCGGAGCATGTTTTCCCATGTAGACAAACTCCCGCCAGTTGCTCATATTATAGGCAACCATGATCAGCACCGCCGACAATGTGGGGATCGGAATATATCCCGCAAGCGGCATCAAAAACAGCAGAATCAATAAGACCACCACGCTGTGCACCAGACCGGCAATCGGAGTTCTCCCGCCGCTCTTGACACTGTTGGAGGCACGGGCCACGGCTCCCGCCACCGGCACGGCTCCGAAAAATCCGCAGAAAATATTTGCGATGCCCTCTGCGATCAGTTCCTGATTGGAATCATGACGTTCGCCCATCAGTCCATCCGTCACCACGCAGGCCAGAAGAGATACGATCGCAACCAGAATCGCCAGTGTCACCGCCGATGGAATCAGCGCTTCGATCAGCTCCCAGCTAAGCTGCGGCACCACAAAGGTCGGGAAATGGGACGGAAGCTCCCCGTAGACGCTGTGAATCGTCGCCACATCCAGCTTCAGAAGGATCACCAGCGGTGTCGTCACCAGAATCGCCGCCAGGGAGTTCGGAATCTTCGTCGTGAACTTCGGAAGCACGATCAGAATCGCCATGGCAACCAGTCCCACGACCAGCGTCGGCAGATCCACCGTACCGAGCACGCCTGCATACGCGATAAATTTATCCATAACCTTGACCGGGATCGCGCCCATGTCAAAACCAAAAAATCCTTTTAACTGACCGGAGAAAATACCCATGGCAATGCCGGCGGTAAAGCCTAGGGTAATGGTTCGCGGAATATACTTTAACAGTGCTCCGAAACGCAGCAGTCCCATCAGAATCAGCAGAATACCTGCCATGATGCTGGCGATCGCCAGACCCGCAAGGCCAAACTCCTCCACAATCGTAAATACGGTCATGACCGTCGCCGCCGTCGCACCGCCGATATTGACCTTGCTGCCGCCAAACAGCGATACCATAAAACCGCCGACGATGGCCGAATACAGTCCGCGCTCCGGACTCATGCCAGAGGCGATCGCCAATGCCACCGACAGCGGAAATGCGATGACCGCCACCAGAATTCCTGCTATCACATCGTTCTTAAACTGACCGGCTCCATACCCCTTCATACAGGTCAGGATCTTCGGCTTCATATTTGGTGTTTTCATTCTTCATGCTCCCCCGCGTTTTCATCTTCTTCTGTAAGCGTTTTATCAATTATACCGATACCCGCCCTCTCTTTCAAGTTTTTTCGCGGATACAACGAAAAAAAGCCACACATCCGTCCACACAGACAGACACATGACTCTTCCCGCATTACTCACAATCTTACTCTATTACAGTACAACCTTGTAATCATCGGAACCTTCGCCGTTCACTACATAGTAAGCTACGTTCTCTTCCGGTTTTACATAGACATCGATGGTCTTGATCTCAACGCCCTTGTTCGCTGCCTTGAATGCTTTGGTTGCTGCTGCCAAAACATCTTTTGCCACAACCTGCTTGCCTGCATACTCAACGATAACAGCTGCCTTCGGCTCAACTTTCTTTGCCGGTGCTTTCTTAACTGTCTCTTTCTTCGGAGCCGCTTCCTTCTTCGGTGCTGCTTCCTTCTTCTCTGCCGGTGCTTTCGCGGTAGTCTTTGGTGCTGCTGCAGTCTTCGCTGCCGGTGTCTTCACTGGTGCTGCTGTTTTCGGTTCTTCAGCTTTCACTGCTGCCTTTGCTGGCTCAACTTTTGCTGTCGCTTTGGTGTCAACTGCTGTTACGGCAACTTTCTTCTCTACTGCCATAGTTCCATCCTCCTCGTTTGAATCCGAAATTTATTGCTCCCTTTCAACACATCTGCAAGATTACGTGTTGAGGGAATTATAAGTCTGATTCCAGCTTTTGTCAATATGTTCTGGCCTTTCCATCATTTAAAGTATGATAATTAAGGCGATTGTGATGGTAATAATGCTGAGTACCACGGAAAAGGAATTGATCGCGCTGGACAACTCCACATCCCCATTAAGCCTTCCGGTAAAGGCCGTTGCCACAGAAGAAATCGGTCCAAATGCAACCAGCGTCATGGCCTGACGCACCTCCAGCGAAAACGGGAGCAGGAAATAGGCGGCCAGTGCAAGCAAAATTGCCATTCCGTAACGCAGCGCCAGAACACGCACAATATGATTCAAATTTTCCGTTTCCATATGAAGCTCAAATCCGATTCCAATCATAAAAAGAGCCAGAAATGCATTGGCGTTTCCGATTGTTGCCGCGTAGGTTACCACCACTTCCGGGAGCTTGATCCGAAGCACCGCCAACAGGGTCATCAGCACATAGGCATCAAAGGGCATGGAAGAAAAGAGTGTCCTGATCACACTGCCGACCGAGGTCCGCTCTCCTGTTCCCTTCGTCATAGAAGCCAGCGTATAGGTCACGCCGGTACACATGATTGCATTGCCCGCATCGAACAGACTGGTCGCGGCAAACCCCACCGGCCCCAGGAAGCTCTGCACAAAAGGCAGGGTGAAGTTGCCGATATTGTAGCCGGACACATTGACCATGTCAAAGGCCCTCATTTCTCTGGAGCGTTTTAAATTGACCACAAAGCCAAGCGTGACCATGATCACATTGGCCGCGATTCCGACCAGGCACAACAGCAAAAGTGAGTTGTCCATGGTCATGTTGCTGAAATTGGAAATGATCGCACAGGGCAGAGTGATTCGGATGACGATCTTCGAGATCAGGTAGAAATCATTCGCGTGGAATATCCCCTTCTTTTTCAGCACGTAGCCGGTTACAATAATCATAATAAATGCAAATGCTTTGGTCAGTACCGTCAAAAGTCCGGTCATTACAGATTCCTCAACTTTCTGTTACAAAATTTGGAAGTTACACAAAAAGCTCCACCAGATAGACCACGATGCAGGCTCCGATCGACACCCGAAACAGATTTCCATCCACCCAGGCCAGGATCACCGCCGCCGCGAAGCCGGCCAGCCCGGACCAGAAACTGGCCGTCGCCGAAAGGATCGCTGGAAACGTCATCACCGACAGGCTGACGTAGGGCACGTAATATAAAAAGGAGCGGATAAAGGGACTTTGAATCTCCTTGCGCAGAAGAGTAAGGGGCAACGCGCGCACCGCATAAATCGTCAAAAACATGACCAGCAGGCTGGCATAAATATTAGGCCGCATCCTTTTTCTCCCCCTTTTCTTCGTTCACCGGAAACAGCCATGCCGCAATCCCGGCCAACAGAACCGTCAGAACAATCATCTGAAATCCTGACGAAACACGATTCAGGCCCGGAATCCTGGTAAAGACCATGCTGGCTGCCATGGAACAGGCGACCACGCCGGCGATGATCCGGTTCTTCTTAGACGGCGGAATGACCACCGCCATAAACATGCCATAGAGTGCAACATTCAAGGCGCTCATCACGCTGGGCGGAAGGATCATGCCGACCAGCGCGCCAAGGCAGGTACCCAGCACCCAGCCCGGAGCCGCCACAGTCGCAGCCCCATACATATATTCCGGATACAGCTTTCCTTCTGTCGCCATGGAGATGCCGAAGATCTCATCCGTCACCCCGTAAGCCATCAATAATCGATGATAAAACGGCCGTTCCTGCTGCACCTTCTGTGACAGTGCGCTGGACATCAGAAGATACCGGAGATTCACAACCACCTCCGTGACTACCATCTCGACGCAGCCGGCCCCGGAGGCAATCATGCCGATTCCGGCGAACTGTCCGGCCGAGGCCAGCATACAGGCCGACATCAGGGACGCTTCAAACGCAGTCATACCGGCTTTCCTGGATGCAATTCCAAGCGTGAAGGCCACCGCAAAATATCCCAGTCCAATCGGGACTCCGTCCCGCATTCCTTTCAAAAACCACTGCTTCTTTTCCATAAGTACAAACTCCTCATAACGCCCTTTCAGGCAAACATTTACTATCATACTATCAACTGCCCGGCAAGTCAACGTCACTTTTTCATTATATTTCCATTTTTTTAGTATTGGATATAATGACATTTTTTCAAATCTGTATTATACTTTTCCTATCGCTATACCAAGGAGGATTCTTATATGAACAGCAAAGAACTGCTCTATGTAAAAACCGTCGCAGACGAACAGAATATATCGCGAGCCGCAAAGAAGCTTTTTATGGCACAGCCGTCCCTGAGCCAGTCCATCCAGCGCATCGAGGAGTCGGTCGGCACACCGCTCTTTAACCGGACGCCCACCGGTCTTACGCTGACCTTCTCCGGCGAGCAATACTATCAGATGGCAACCCAGGTTCTGAAAATCTATGAGGATTTTGAGATGACCATCAGCGATATCAACAACTTAAAAACCGGGCGCATCCACTTCGGCATCACCAATCATTTAGGGACGCTGGTGCTTGCCAAAGTGCTTCCCGAATTCCAAACGATCTGTTCCAATGTCGAGCTTAAGATTTACGAGGAAAACTCCACGGAGCTTGAGAAAATGCTTCTGGCCGGCAAGCTCGATTTCTGTATCATGCATACCCCGACGGGCAACCGTCCTCCGACCCTTCACTACGATGTCATGACCCACGATCCGTTTGTCATCGCGATGGCAAAGGAACATCCGCTTGCCGCACAGGCCGTGGAGACACCGGGGTATCCCTATCCCGTGCTGGATTTGAAGCTATTAAAGGACGAGCCGTTTCTCATGCTGCACCGGGAGCAGCGCATCCGCCAGATCACCGATGCGGTCCTGAACCGTGCCGGGATCACACAGCCGCGCATCGCCCTGTCCCTGCGCAATTTCGAGACAGCACAGCTTCTGGCCGCACGCGGTCTCGGTGTGACGCTGGTTCCGCTGCAGTATTCCCGCATCACCTCGTCCCGCGCCGGTTCCCCCGCCTTATTCTGTATCGACAACACCTACGAGGCCGGCTGGGACATGTGCATCACCACACAGGAGAATCGGTTTCTGTCCAAGGCCGACCAGCTCTTCATCCGGCTGGTGCGCAGGCAGTTCAGCTAAAACGCACAGAACAACGAGTCCGGCTTGCCGGACTCGCGCGCCGGAGCGCGGTCGCTTCAGCGGCCATCTTCCTTAGCGCGGAGTGCGCATCCCCCGGAGGGTTTTTGTGTCACAGGACGTAATTTCCTGTGACACGAAAAAGCAGCTCCGCCGTTCTACAGAGCTGCTTTCCTTGTATGTCAGAATCCGTTTTAGCGGTTTCTGTTGTAATTAATCAGGCATCCCGCCTTGACAATCTCTTTCTCATCCGGAGTCATCTCCGCAATGTAGAGATTCAGTTCTTTTATGGTATCGCCAATCACATAGGCTTTGATATGCTTCATGTCGCCTGCAAGCGCTTCTCTCACGTTTGGAACGTAAATGTAATCGCCAATCTCGAAGTCCGGCTCTGCTTCCATCTGGAACGGAATCATACCCCAGTTCATCACGTTGGAACGATAACGCTTGGTTGCGTACTCTCTGGTAATATTTGCAAGACCGCCGATGACACGCTGACAGCTTGCCGCCTGCTCACGTGCGGAACCGTCGCCAGGTTTGATCGCGTAGATCATGCTTCCAACCTCGGTCTCAGATGCCTTCACGGATTCATTGCCCGGAATGGTCTTAATCTTGTCAAAGATTGCTTCCAACGCCGGCTCTGCCTTCGTCGGGCATTCGCCTGCCACTCTTGCTTTCTCAATCTTGTCTACTTCCTTACTTCTTCCCACGTACTGCGGATCTCTTCTGGACAGTGTAAACTCAGCCAGTCCCAGCGGGTTGGAGCGGTAGGAGGAGGTCTCACCGGATGGAATCAGCTCATCGGTTGTGGTAACCGGATCCATGATCTTGGAGCAGACTCTCAGTAAGATGTTGTCTGTCAGGGCACTCATCTTCGGCCAGTCTTTGATGTTCGGTCCGTAAATCAGCTCGGACTTCTCGTCACCCTTCTTGTAGCCCTGGTAAACTCTTGCCTTGTAAACCGTATCGTCGAAGTTGTAGGCCGGTGCCTCGTAGCCGTCTGCCACTGCGGTTGCCGGAGTCAGAACGCCGCCGTTTGCTGCGGTTGCTGCGATGGAACGTGCATCCATCAGTGCGACTGCGGACATCTGACCAACGCCAGGTTTGGAACCTTCACGGTTCGGGAAGTTTCTGGTAGTATGACGGATGCTGAAGCCGTTGTTCGCCGGCGTATCGCCTGCGCCGAAGCACGGGCCGCAGAATGCAGTCTTAAGGATCGCGCCTGCAGTCATCAGATCTGCGATGGCACCCTTCTTAACCAGATCAATGTATACCGGCTGAGAGGATGGATATACGGACAGGGAGAATTCGTCCGCGCCGCAGCTCTTGCCATGCAGGATATGTGCCGCTTCCATCACGTTGGTGTAGTTGCCGCCTGCGCAGCCTGCGATGATACCCTGGGTAGCAATCAGCTTGCCGTCCACGATCTTATCGGTCATGCTGAAGTTGATGTCTGCATCGCCGGTCAGCTTCGCAGCTTCCACTTCTACGCTTCTTAAGATATCGCCCAGATTTGAATTCAGCTCTTCGATCTCGAAGGTGTTGCTCGGATGGAACGGCAGAGCGATCATCGGCTTTATGGTGCTGAGATCCACATATACCACGCCGTCATAGTAAGCTACGTCAGCCGGATTGAGTTCTTTGTATTCCTCTCCTCTTCCGTGCAGCGTCAGGAATGCCTTCGTGTCCTCATCCGTTCTCCAGATGGAGGACAGACAGGTCGTCTCGGTGGTCATAACGTCCACGCCGTTACGGAAATCGGTGGTCATGGAGGCAACGCCCGGTCCCACAAATTCCATTACTTTATTCTTTACATAGCCGCATTTGAACACGGTTCCAATGATCGCCAGAGCGATATCCTGCGGACCAACGCCCGGATTTGGCTTGCCGTCCAGATAGATCGCAACGACGCCCGGATAATTCACATCATAGGTATCACACAGCAGCTGTTTTACCAGCTCGCCGCCGCCCTCGCCGATCGCCATGGTTCCCAGCGCACCGTAACGGGTATGGCTGTCGGAACCCAGGATCATCTTGCCGCAGCCTGCCATCATCTCACGCATATACTGATGAATGACTGCGATGTGCGGCGGTACGAAGATTCCGCCGTATTTCTTACATGCGGAAAGGCCGAATACATGGTCATCCTCATTGATGGTGCCGCCTACTGCGCATAAAGAGTTGTGGCAGTTAGTCAGAACGTATGGCAGCGGGAATTTCTCCATGCCGGATGCCTTCGCCGTCTGAACGATTCCTACGAACGTGATGTCGTGGGAAGTCATGGCGTCAAACTTGATTTTCAGCTTATCCATATTGCCGGAAGTGTTGTGTGCTTCCATGATGGAGTACGCGATCGTACCCTTTTTTGCCGTGTCTTTGTCTGCTTCTTTGCCTGTCAATGCAGCCACTTTTGCTGCCTCGTTCTCCGGAACCAGCTCGGTTCCATGAACAAGATACGCTCCGCCCTCAAATAATTTGACCATGTGATTTTCCTCCTATGAAAAGGGTTTTCTGTTCTTTGATGTCTCTATTATGCATCACTTCCCGCTATTGGTCAAATACTATATTCATGATAGTTGGTATAGGATTTTCCTATTTCCCCAACCACAGTTTCAAGTCTGGAAGCCGCCGCAGTGCATCCCTGCGTCCCCGGTCATAAAGCTGCTGCAATTTTTCCGGATCTCGCTCAATCCGCCCCATCTCCGGCGGTGCATCCGGCCGGATGACGAAGATCTCTCCCGCCGCCTCCAGCTCCTCAATCCGGCGCAGCGTCTTGTTGTAGACCTGGTTGCGCCGGCGGATCGTCTCGATGAATTCCGGGTACTTATGGTACATGACCCGGGCCAGCCTCGTCTTTTCCGGCGGCTTGATATAGCCCTTCTGGCGGGTCAGAACCACCACGGTCTTCCGAAATCCCATCTCCCGGAATGCCAGCACCGGAATGCTGTCCGCAAGCCCTCCGTCCAACAGCTTCAGACCCTGTTTTACCACGATCCGGGAAACATACGGCAGCGAAGCCGATGCCCGCATCAGATCCACCTGTTTCTTCATATCACAGATGCGCAGATACTCTGCCTTTCCGCTCTCCACGTTCGTGCAGGTCACGTAAAACTCTGTGTGCGCGTTTCGGAACGCCTCGTAATCATAGGGGTCCCAGATATCCGGCAGCTCATGGTAGCAAAACTGCACCCCCGCCACATCTCCGGTTCGGATCAGATTCCAGTAACTCATAAACCGCTTATCATTGCAGTATTTCTTATAATAACGGATACTTCTTCCATGCTGTCCCGACACAAACGAACTTCCGTGAACCGCACCGGCTGATACTCCGATCACACCGTCAAAGGTTATCCCTTCTTCCATAAATACATCCAATACTCCTGCGGTGAAGATGCCGCGCATCCCTCCGCCCTCCAGCACCAGTCCGGTCTTTTCCTGTCTCATCGCTGTCATTTTAATTCTCCTGCCAATTCATTGTTCTTTCATACTTCTATTTGTTGCGGGCCTGTGCCGTCTCACGCAGCCGCGCCTGAAACTGTTCGTAAAAATCCTGATCCGGTTGGTAAGGTGTAAAATAGAACCGGGTCAGCACATCCATGCTGATCTCCTTTGCATTCTGCGGCGTAGTCTTCGCCTGCAGATCTTTCAGGAAATAATGCCAGTCCCTGATAAATGTTTCGTAGCGTGCAGCATCCGGCGTATCGATCCACTTGCGCACCTTGACCTTCGTCCGGTTCTCTTTCCTGCACTCATGTACCTGCAGGAAATAGCGAAAGGAACCATCCTCGTAATAACGCCCCAGTGGAAACAGCCGGCAGATGCCCGGGCGATATGCGTGAATCGAACAGCGCCCCGCCCCGTCCAAAAACGTGCAGCACTCCTCGTCCCCCGCCATCTTAAGATTGGGCTGAATGATGCCGTCCACCACGTTCAGTTCCAGATGGGTCCCCAAAAGCTGCTGCGCCGTCATGGACGTCCCAAGCATCAGCCGATACAGATCATAAGGGTCCAGCACGATCGAGGTTCCCATCCCGTGACAGCAGGCCGAACACCCTTTGCAGTCCTCACAGCCCGCCTTTACCATATCATTGAGCCCATAAAGTTTTCCATCTGAAATCTCATCCATACTGACCGTTCTTATCATATGCTTCAGCCATCCTTTTTATCATCTCTGCCATCATCACCACAGAGGCCCACCAGCTTCCCGGACCCCCTGCATAAGTCATATCATACCATATTTGAGAGGTTTTTCCTAGTGAGGTTTTCTTGGCGAGATTTTCCCCAGGAACAATTCCCCGGCGGTCCACCCAGTTTCATCCCTTACCCGAAGCCTTATTCGGTTACAATTTTTTTGAAAAAATTAGCACTCAGCGCTTGACAGTGCTGATAATATGTGTTATATTACATCTAGAACAAAAAACAAACCAGCAAACGATGATCCCCCAGTCATCGGAATCACCGTTTTCATATGAAGGAGGTATGACTTATGTTATTTACACCAGCAAGAAGAAACTATGGATTTGATTTATTTGACGACATGTTCAACGATGCATTTTTCACCACTCCATCCAGAAGCGCCAACACACTGATGCGCACGGATGTCAAGGACAACGGCACCGATTATCTGCTGGATGTCGAGCTTCCAGGCTTCAAGAAAGAAGACATCAAGGCAGAACTGAAGGACGGCTACATGACCATCTCCGCTTCCCATGAGGACAGCAAGGATGAGAAAGATGCTTCCGGCAAGCTGATCCGCCAGGAGCGTTACAGCGGATCCTGCAAGAGAAGCTTCTATGTCGGCGAAGATGTAAAACAGGAGGACATCAAGGCATCCTTCGAGAACGGCGTCCTGAAACTCCAGTTTCCGAAAGAAGCTCCGAAGTCCATCGAGGAAACACCGAAATACATTCAGATTGAAGGCTAAATTCTCCTTTTCTGAAACAAAAGCCGCAGCACCGTGTATCTGTCCGGTGCTGCGGCTTTTGTTTCTGGACAATTTCTTGACCATCAATCTTGCTTCTATCCAAACGCCCTGCGCATCCACGACTCTATCCCTGCGTTTGGACAATTTTCCCAGCAAATCCACTCCTGCTTTCCACGGTTTTGGGATTTCTCGGACAATTCTCAGCTTTTCGCCCGCCGGTTTTCCAAAAAGGCAGATTTCGCCGGATTTTCAACCTTGCTTTGGATCATGATCTTATAAATCCGTAGGCAGTTGTCCAATCCAACTGCTGCTGGCGCAGCTTACGCGGCCCGCCTGGAAGCGCTTATCAAACATATCACACCTCCGCCAGCACATCCCAATACTGTTCGACCTGAATTCCTTTATATCCCTTCAAATGTCCCTGATTTTCACCAATCAGCTTTGCCAGCACACGAACCGCCTTCTCCACACCCTCGCGCAGTGTGCGTCCAGCCAGCAGCTCGCCGGTCATCATAGCAGAAAAGATATCACCGCTTCCCGGCACACGCACCGGCAGATACTCAAACGGCACCTCAAAATACTCCTGACTCACATGATCATAACCGCAGACCATATGGGCATCGCGCTCCCGATCCATCACACTGGTAATCACAACGGATTTGCCGGATAAGGCGCGCAGACCATCGATCAGTTCCCGGATCTGTGCTGCATTTCCCTCCTCTGTGCCCGGACGAATCCCTGTCAAAAACGCAGCCTCCGTCATGTTTGGAACCATCACATCCGAGTAGCTGACCAGCTTTCTCATGGCCTCCACCCGATCCATGCCGATCCCGTTATAAAGCGAACCGCCGTCACCCATGATCGGGTCCACCATGACCAGACGCTCCTTGTCCCTGCTGCGGCTTCTGATATAATTACCGATGATCTCCACCTGCTCCTCCGACAGGACAAATCCCGTACAGATGCAGTCCGGATCAAAGCCAAGCTCATCCCAGACCTTCAGCGTATCCCGCATGTAATCCGTCATGTCCTGGATCCGAAATTTTCCATAATCCAGCGTATTTGACACCACCGCGGTCGGCAGCTGAAAGGTATAATGCCCCATTCGGGACAAAAGCGGCACCATCGCCGCCAGTGCAACCTTACCATAGCCCGGCAGGTCGTTAATCAACATTACTTCCTTTGAATTTTCCATCACTTGCTCCTTTGCCACCTGATCTCTCAGTATTTCTCCTGTTATATCACATCTCATTGGATTTTTCCAGAATTTTCCCCCATGTTTCCATGAGGCGGTCCATCGAGTAGGCGGCGTTCGCCGGACTTGTAGATGGCAGGCCGATAATCGGCCGTCCGGTCTGCTCCTGGCTGAACCTTTCATACAATTTCTTCGCGGTCGTCCCGTTCGCATAAATCCGTTCGATCGGGCTGTGTTCCAAAACCCTCGCCAGATCCGTCGGCACCACATCGCGAATACTGCTGTCGCTGGAGCCCGTAATCCGGCAGCTCGCAATCACATCCCAAATGGCAATCCCACTGCGCAGCAAAAGTATTTTCTTCTCCTCGATACTCTCCGGAACTTCCTCGCATGTGATCCTCGCCATCAGTTTCCAGAATCGATTCTGCGGATGACCGTAGTAGAAATGATTCTCCCTGGATTTGACGGACGGAAACGTCCCCAGAATCAGAATTCTGGAATGCTCGTCAAAGACCGGTTCAAACTGATGGGACACACTTGTCCTCTTCTCTTCACTCATAATCTCTCCCTGCATACCTTCAAAAGTCCGGTGCAGCCTTCCACAATATCGCGATACGTCTCATCAAAATCCCCCGTATACCATGGGTCCGCAATATCCATCCCCATCCTGTCCGAGAAATCCAGCAGCCTGCAAATCTTATGCTGCGGATCACCGCCCGCAATGCGCCCCATATTTCGGATATTCGCCGAATCCATACCAATCAGATAGTCATAGTGGTCATAATCCGCCCGCGTCATCTGAACCGCACGATGCTCCACCAGCGGAATTCCTTCCCTGCGCAGCTTCTCCTGCGTCCCATAATGAACACCATTCCCAATCTCCTCGGTACTGGTCGCCGCTGACGCAATCTCAAATTGGTCTGCTAATCCGGCTCTGCGGACGTAATCCGTCATGATGCTCTCAGCCATGGTGCTGCGGCAGATGTTGCCGTGGCACACAAATAGTATTTTTATCATTTTCTCATAACTCCTGTTAAGTTCTCATATCTTCTCAAATGCTTAATTTTACAATCTTCCCCGGCATTTTCATTTCTGCCGTTATCAAGGATATTTTCTCGTATCATCTTGAATATTCTTATGTTTTCCTCTGTAAAATTGGTAAAATATAAACTTATATTGCTGTCCCCCAAAAATTCACTCTATAAAAAATGGCTCTGTATGAAATCCTAAATATTCAACTGGATCATATGAATAAGTCCATGTATCTCCGCTCACAGTAGACACATATGTAAAGAATTTCATAATATGATTATACTTGTCCTTATCATATGCATAAATATGATTTTCCCGTGTCAAAATTATTTCTTCTTTAAAATAATACAACGGATACGGAACCGCCGCAATATTGTCAAGAATATATCCACTTTTTTAAAGTTTTGTTTGTGTTTCATTAGAAGTATCACTAAAGTCTAAAGCATATACAAACGCTCCATCTTCTATACTCAATATAACATTATGCCAATACTTCGGTTCTATACCTTTATATATTTCCTCATAGTCCAATTTTTTATAATCAAATGATAACTTACTGCATATCAAAAAAGTTACAATCGTGTCATACGTTTTACTATTATATCTTTTTTTTGTATTGCCTTTTCTTCCATCAATAATTTTCTTCTTATTCTCAGCTAATTTACGTAACGCTACAATATAATCACTCCTTGATAAAGTGGATTTAATTTCTCCTATAATTGATATTTCTTCTGCTGGATACATCTTTGCAATTCCATCCGAGATTATTGGAGATATCATGGCATTATATCCGATGACATCACATTGTGTAGTAATCTCATCCTCACTGGTTATTATAAAACCATCTGATATAGCTATTTGTTTATCCAATACAGTCCTCAATATTTGTTTACAAGACTCCTCTCTATACTTGCCAAATTCGCCTGGATGGATTAGTTTATTTCTCTCATCAAAAAATAAGCTACTAGCATTATCAGAAAAATAACCAACAAATTGCTTAACTTGATTTTCAAATATCGTTCTAAATCTTTTAGATGCCATTCCTAATCATCTCCTACTTTAAATATATCCCTTTCTACTTCTATACTCTTTGTATTAGCAATCCAAACTATTAATATCCAACAAAAACTCCTTCACGCCCATCATGACATAACCATTGTCATCACGTCTTGGCTTCATGCTTTTTTCTACCAGAATAATCTTCTTGAAAGAATCATTTGCTTTGTCAAAGGATCTGGTTTCCTGTTTGTATTTCGCCTCATCAGGAATGGCATAGGCTGATTGGATATAATACTTTTTGCTGCCCATAGTGGCAATAAAATCAATTTCTAACTGCCTTCTTATTTCTTTCCCAGTCTCGTCTCTTTCTCGTGATTCTACAACACCCACATCAGCTTTAAAACCACGGAAACGCAATTCATTGTAAATAACATTTTCCATGATGTGAGTGCCTTCAATTTGTCTGAAATTCAGTCTTGCATTACGGAGTCCCACATCTTCAAAGTATATTTTGTACGGAGTACCTATATATTTTCTTCCCTTTACATCGAATCTCTTCACTCTATTAAGCATAAATGCATCTTCCATATGCTCAATATATTTATCTACCGTTACTTCGCTTATTCTTGTTTGTTTTACAGACGCAAAAGTAGCAGCCAGTTTTCTTGGATTGGTTAGTGTTGAAATTCCTGATGAAATCACATCCAATAATTCTCCAATAGCACAATCCTCATGCAAATGATATCGATTAATGATATCCCTTAGATATAAATTTTTCATTTGAGTTGTAAGATACGCTACCTTCTGTTCTTCTGTTCCCATAAGTGCTACTGCCGGAAGTCCTCCATAAACAGAATAATCATCAAATGCTTCCTCTTTGTTTCCCTCATATACACTAAAAAATTCAGAAAATGATAATGGTAAAACGTGAATTTCATCCCCACGCCCTTCAAATTCTGTCAAAATATCCTTTGATAGAAATCTGGAATTACTCCCCGTAACATATACATCTAAATTCTTTTTACGCAGAAATCCATTTAGTACGGACTCAAATGCGCCAAGATTCTGAACCTCATCCAACAGCAAATAATACATTTCTTTATCTTTGATTTGCTGGTTCAAATACTCCAAAAATCTTTTAGGGTCCACCTTTCTGTCTTCTTTCGTATTATCAAGTAAAAGAGGGTCCTCTCCAATTTTAATCAAATCGTCCGCAGAGTCAAATGCAAACATAATCACATGGTTATCTTTAATCCCGTTTTCAATCAAATGATTGTAAAACAATGTATTTAACAAATACGATTTCCCACATCTTCTAATACCGGTTATTACTTTGATAAATCCATTGTGTTTTCGATTAACCAGCCGTTTAAGATACTCATCTCTTTTTATTTCCATTTTTCCGCCCCACGAATGAATATTCCTGACATATACGTCATTTTTATAAAGGTCATTATACATTCATTATGTTCAGTTGTAAACTCTTCATTTTATATTTTTGCCACATGTGGCAAAAATATTTATTTCCTCATTTTTTTTGATTTTGTTATTATGAATCGGCAAACCTGACTCTCCAGAAATATTGGTAAATCGTTGGTAAAATCGTTTAAGATTATTAAAATATCTGAATGCCCATAATATATTGGTTCATTCTATTCGCCTCATATTTCTTTAAATCAGGTCCGTGTTCCTGTGCGCACATCCCTTGCGCTGCTCTAGTGCCAAGCCAATCAGCCTGTCCGCTTGATCCGCCATGAACAACGGAATATTCAGCATATCATCATCCATTTTGAGATTATCCAAAGAAAATCTGACCCGAAGTTTAACCTGATTCGGGAACATTTCTTTGAATTTTTTCAGGCTCTTGCTGGCCGTGTTAGCTTCGGATTTAACTTCCACTGGAAAAATATCATTTTCACGCTGAATCAGGAAGTCCACCTCATAAGGTGGATTATTCCTGCTCCAATACCGGGGCAAAACTTCAAACTGTGTAATCAAAGTCTGAAGTACAAAATTTTCGGTTAATGCACCCTTGAACTCCGTGAAAAGCCGGTTGCCTTCGCCAAAAGCTGTTGGAGCCAACTGTGCCAGACGACGAAGCAGACCTACATCCACCAGATAAATTTTAAATGCTGACAGATCGTCATAGGCTGCCATTGGTAAACCTGGTGCGGTGCTGCGATAAATTTTATGCACCAATTGGGCATCCACTAACCATTGCAAGGCATCCTCGTATTCTCTGGCTCTTGCACCTTCTTTGACAACCTTGTAGATAAACTTTTTATTTTCTCTTGCCAGTTGAGAGGGAACCGACTTCCAAATCATAGAAATCTTGGGGAATTCGCTGAGATCAGGATGCTTGGCAAAGTCTCTCTCATAAGCACCAAGAATTCCTGACAAAGCTTCCTGCATAGCAGATACGTCCCTCGCTTCTGTCCACATCAGCACAGATTCCGGCATACCGCCAGTTACATAGTACATCTTCAGCTTTTCATAAAGCGGGTTGAAAAAAGCATCCGGAATCGGCTCAATGGTATCCACACGTTCCAAATACTTTGCAAGATTCTCATCTCCATTAGCAAGAAGGAACTCTGTGAACGTCATTGGATCAATCTGCATGAAGTTGACTTTACCCACTGGAAATGACGAAGGTTTCGCCAATGCAATGCCAAGCAGTGAACCGGCACAGGCAATGTGATACTGCGGAGCATTCTCACAAAAATACTTCATGGAGTTAATGACCTTAGGACAATCCTGCACTTCATCAAAAATAATCAATGTATTCTCCGATATGATTTTTTGACCACTGGCCAATATCAAGTTTTGCAGGATTCGATCAACATCTTTCGTAGTCTCAAAAAATTGCTTATATTCCTCATTTTCATCAAAGTTAAAATAAGCTATATTTTCATAATAACGTCTGCCAAATTCCTTAAGAATCCATGTCTTACCAACCTGGCGAACTCCTTTTAGAATAAGCGGCTTACGGTAAGGGGAGTTTTTCCATTCAAGTAGTTTATTTAAAATCAATCGTTCCACAATCGCCAGCCTCCTCACACTTTTATAGATGTTTTTGTGCTTCGTATTCACACTTTTATTATATGTTGTTTCGTTCCAAATTACAACTCTAAACACGACCGAAAGAAAATACCCGACTTGCCCTTTGCTTTCATGATTTTTCTATCTGTAATCCACCTTTAATTTTTCTCTTTGAACGCTCCTCTGATATTTTACGTTTGGATACCCCATTACCAATGTCATAATTACCTTTTTCCCTTTTGGGACTCCTAACTGCTTTCTTATGTTTCTTGACAACCTTGCTGCCAGTGTAAAATAACCACTGAACAAAGTTCCTAATCCATTGGCTTCTGCAACAAACTCCATATTTTGAGCAGCAAGTGAGCCATTCATTACGCTTTTCGCTGCCACAACGATTACCACCGGAGCCTTAAAGAAAAAGAAATGTTCTCCGATTTTATTTCTTTTGATCATCGGACTAACTACTCCGCCTGCCTTTTGAAGAATACCAAAAATCTTAACCGCCTGCTTTTCAACAGCGTGTTTTTTCTTATCCAAAACGATAAAAGAAACATCCTGCATATTTTTAGCAGTATGCGTCAATCTGCCTGCTTCCAATATCTGATTTAATATTTCGGCAGGCACTTTCTTATTCTGAAACTGTCTTATGGTTCTTCTGTGTCTGATAACATTTAAAACATCATCTGGATTGAGCGAAACAACACGCTCCCTTGAAATAGGATTTTCTTCATATCCTGTCATCACAACCGCTTCTTTCGGGCAAATTGCAACACAATGCCCACACATCACACAATCATTTGCTATAATATTTGCTTTATTATTTTTCAATACAATATTATGTGCGACACAATCATTCACACACATCTTACAACCCACACATTTACTTTTATCAATTACAATCTGATGCTTTGTCATGTTAAATCAATTCCTTTCGTTTCAAAATGCAGTATTATACCTTAAAACCTCATCCCGCAACGATAAGATCAGCTTCATTATCTCATTCGCCGGTCATACTTTGAGTAGTACAGCTTCTTGTTTTCAAGCATTTGCTCATCCGCTAAATGCACAGCCCCGGAAACGCCCGTGACATTCTGCTGTGTTGCCACGCCATAAGCAATGCTGTATCCTTTTTTCATAAGTGTTTCATACACATTTTCAGCTTTTGCCCGGCATTCATCCTGACTCATATTTTGTATGATTACCACAAATTCATCACCACCTGCCCGGAAAACCAAATGTGCAGGATATTCTGCCTGTATCGTTTCTGCCACATTGCGAAGCATTCTGTCTCCGGCCTCATGTCCCTTCAAATTGTTCAGTTCATGTAAACCATTTACGTCAATGAATACACAGGAAATCAGCTCAAACGTTTTATCCTTGTTCAAAGTCAGGAATGCATCATAAGCATTTCTGTTCTGCAATCCAGTCAATTTGTCGCTCATTCCCAGCTTGCGCGTTTGACGATACGCATTAAAAATAGAAAATGCCACAAACAGCATATACAGGAAAACGATTGTACCGATTCTTGCCGCCATTCGATATAAGGTATTGTTGATTTCGTTACTGCTTTTTAATGCATATCTGTCCTGTACGGTTACAATAACGCTCCAGTTGTTGATGCCAACCGGTTCGTAATGCATATACAAGATATCTCCGGTTGATTGCGATACGAATGCCAGATTTCCACTCTCACCGTTTTTCAGCTTAACAGCAGCATCCTGAAAATTATCCTTCGATACATTTTTTCTGTTGAAGAAATCGGATATATTCCCAACCGAATTGTGCCAGGTGTCTAACAAAAAGTCTCCCGTGTTACCATCTACAAGATATACATAGGCGTTGCCCTCATAAATGTTTGTGGTATATGCTTCCGCGAAACTGGTGAGTCCGACTATACCGTATAGCATATAAATGGTTTGACCATTCTGTATCACCGGAACAGCATTTCGTATGACTCTTTCACCTGAGTCTTTTGTACTGTACGAAATATCAGAAACATAAACTCCTTTTTGGGCTTCCTCGTTAAAATCAAAGGATTTACTCACATCACGAACCGTTCCGTCTGCATCCAGCATGGTATTATCCGGATACAATATTTCAATATAATCCACATAAGAAGTGGCACTGTCATAGCTGTTCAAAATATCACACAGGTCACTGACTGACTGTTCTCCTCCGTTTGCAATGATTGTAGCCATCGCAGTCAGAATCGTGTGATCCATATCTGTTGTTTTATATAAATCCTCCGCCAGTCGGTCGGCTGCTTCATCGAGATAAGCAAAACAAATTTCCTCTGTCTGTGTTTGAACAGATTTTATCGCACTGCAAACCAGAATCATCAATAATGCAGCAGACACAAAGGTTACCAGACCTGCAATTATTTTAAAGTTCTTATGCATTTGTGCCACTCCTCAAAAATATATTTTGTATTTATCTATTATACCAAGAATCGTGTTGAAATCACAGTGGAATATTAAATAATCTGTCTTTTGCTAAATCTCGCGTTACGATTCACGTCTACGGTGTTCCAGTTCCAGCAACGAATTTAGCCCCTTTGCCGCAGGCAAAGGGGCTAAATTCTTGTATATTTTACTTTCTGGTGGATCAGTATTGCCCATAAAAGGCCCCTGAGTTACTGTGTTAACAATTTCCATGAATCGGTGGCAAGATGATCGCATTCGCCTCGCCGGTCATAAAGCCCATCACATATACGGCCACAGCACGGGTCAGTGCCAATAGATTTTCGTCTGAGTTTTCCTCAATATCTGTCTTCAAACATGAATTTACGCAGCAAAGCGGCAAGCAGACCTGCCGCCCCCAATTAATATGCTGTCATCCCGCCAAGCACTTCCTCAGCCCATTTCTTCTCTTCCTCTGTATCATTACAGGCAATCGAAATATAGGCATAAACCTTTTCCCCGTCATATTCTGCAGGTGTCATGTAAAATTCCTGATACAGACTTCCAGTGGAGGCAGAAATTTTTCGATATTCTTCACCGTTTCCAAGCGTCACTGCACCGCAGTCTTCAGCCTGAAACCCCTGTGTCTCAAGATTCGCCATATTTCCAGCAATGTATTCTTCCAACTCCAATTTTGAATCCTCACTTATATCAAACGCAGCGTAAATGGCCGGAAAAAGAATCTCTTCGCCATCAAGCATGGTATAAAATTCGTACACATTATTTAACGATGCCAGTTGTTCCAAAGGTATCAAATAAACAGTATCCGGAACCGGAATACGAATGTTCAGCCGTTCACTGGCGACTTCTTCTACTTCCGGCGATACCGTGGTTTCCAGAACGGATTCTTCCGTGGCTCTTTCTGTAGCCTGTGCCGTTTGTTGTGTCTGACAGGCGCTTAAGATAAGTGTACTTGCAGCTAAAATCATAATGAATTTACGTTTCATTTTTTCTCCTTATCGTAAACCGGGATTTGCGTTATCCATCTTCACGATCCAATACTCATGTGCTGTTATTATATCGTTTTGCCTAATCTGTGTCAACGCCAATCCATGTGCCAAATGGCCGCCGAATGCCAACACACATGAATGAATTTTAAGACTCTCTGCAACAAAGAAAAACTGCGCCACAGCCTTGGCAGGCCATCGCGCAACGATTTTACAGAGCTTACCACGCCTATGCTCAATGAGTTTATTGAAAAAGTGTGTGAGGGCGGCACAGAAAGCCGCAAATAGCCACAAATTACCCTCGTACTGCTACCATTTAGAAGCAAAAATGAAAAAATTGAGCATGAAGATTGTAAAGGAACCTTGTCAAATGCGGAGGGGTTAAGTTTTGAAAAATAGAGTTGAAGAACTAAGAAAAGAGCGAAAGTTAAATCAAGAAGAATTTGCAAAAGCAATAAGGGTGTCTAGACAAACAGTTAGCTCTATCGAGAACGGAAAATATAATCCGTCGCTTGAACTGGCATTTGCGATTGCAGACTTTTTTGAGATGTCTGTTGAAGAAATATTTATCCATGAAAGGGGTGCTATTAAATGAAAAAAAGTATGTTTTTTACAGGTGTTTCCTATGTGTTGGCCGGTTGTATTTTTCTCATTTGTGGTATTGTATTAAATACAAAAATCAACAGTTTGCTATGGGGATTTGCGGGTGCTGCTATTGGACCGGGTCTTGTCATGATTTGCAAGTATTTTTATTGGTCACATCCAAAAAACAATTCCAAGTACATTGAGAAAATAGAAAATGAAAAAATTGAGCTACACGATGAACGTAAAGAAATGTTGCGAAACAAAACAGGGAGAATTCTGTTTTTGATAAACTTGGTCATTATAAGTATTGTAATAGTTATCTTTAGCGTTTTGGGCAAACTGGAATTAATAGATTTTTCTGAGCCAATTATTATTACTTTAACTGTGTTTTGGGTGCTACAGTTAGTGTTATTCAACCTAATTTTTAAAGCCTTAGAAAAGAAAAGCTAAGGTGATTGGTATGATTAATGAATGGATACTATTCCCCATATGTGGCAATAAAACTCGTGACAGGATACGAGAAGATGCTTTATCCCGTTGGAACCCGAACTTCGTTCTCCCATGCACATGATCTGGAAGAAGTATCAAATATTCACTCCCGTTGCAGAACTTCTGTTAAATGAATTAAAAGAAGTTTTGCAACATTCTTGATTTCTGTAACAGCAGTAACTATATGCAAAAATCATTTCATGCAGTACCATTTTCCATCGGCTATCCCACCAGGCATGGGAACCATCCCGTCTGTCTCCTTACTTTAACCTGCTATATTCCTGCTCATCTACCGCCTCCAGCCATTCGTTGGAGCTTCCCGCTGCCGGGACCTCTACCGCCAAATGCGAAAACCAGCTATCAGGCGCAGCGCCATGCCAGTGCTTCACGCCCACAGGAATATTGATACAATCCCCCGGATTCATTTCAGTGGCTTCTTTGCCCCATTCCTGATAATATCCTCTGCCGCCTACGCAGACCAGAATCTGTCCGCCGCCTTGATCTGCGTGATGGATATGCCAGTTGTTTCTGCAGCCCGGCTCGAACGTTACGTTGAAAATCCCTGCCTGTTTTGTAGAAATTGGTGCCAGGTAACTTTGTCCCACAAAATATTGTGCAAATCCATCGTTTGGTGCGCCGATTGGGAAGATGATTGTATTCTGGTAACGTTCTTTTTCTGAATGCTCTTCCACTTTTTCATTCCAGACTTCTTTCGCAAGATGAAATACTGCCCAGCCTTTTGGCCAGCCCACATAAAATGCGACATGGGTGATGATTGCAGCAATTTCTTTCTGAGTCACACCGTGATTCTTTGCATTCTGCAAATGATACACAAGGGAAGAGTCCGTGATTCCCGAAGACATCAGTGCTACCACAGTAATCATACTTCTTGTCTTTACATCAATATCCTGATTGTTCCAGTTTTCTCCAAACAACACATCATCATTGAAATGGGCAAACGCAGGAGCAAATTCTCCAAGCGCGTTTCTTCCTGCTGTCTGTACTATTTTTTCACTCATCATCAATTCCTCACTTTCATTTCTGCCTATACCACATTTCCTGCCTTCTGTTTTCCATTCTGTGCCATCACTCCGACAAGTGGATGTGGCACATACAATTCTTCTAAATAGCTGATTTCCGAATCAGAGAGGGTTACTTCTACTGCGCCTATCGCTCCATCTATATGCGATTTCCTGGTAGCGCCTACAACCGGAGCCGCCACTTTCGTAAGCAGCCACGCCAACGAAATCTCTGTCATGGAAACACCTTTTTGATCTGCAAGCTCTGCCACTCGTTTCATAATCTTGCTGTCTGCTTCTGCTGTTCCATCATATTTCAGACGGGCATAGGCATCTTCCTCCAGACGTTTTGAAATCTCGCCCGGACGTTTTGATAATCTTCCACCTGCTAATGCACTATAGGGTGTCATGGCAATATTCTGGTCGTAACAAAAGGATGCCATTTCTCTTTCCTCTTCCCTTGCAATCAGGTTATAATGTCCCTGAACTGACACAAATTCTGCAAAACCATGCTCTCTTGCATAGAAGTTCGCTTTTGCAAGCTGCCAGGTAAAACAGTTCGAAATCCCAATATAGCGAACTTTCCCGGCCTTAACCACTTGATGGAGTCCATCCATGATTTTTTCCATCGGTGTATGATAATCCCACATATGATAAATATAGAGGTCTACATAATCCATTCCTAAATTAGCAAGACTTTTATTTAGAGAATGCTCAATGTGCTGTTGTCCGCTGATTCCTGCATCGATTTCATCCTGGGAGCGAGGTAAAAATTTAGTAGCAATCACATAATCGTTCCGATTTGCAAAATCTCTTAAAGCCCTCCCTACAAACTGTTCGCTGGTTCCGTTCTGGTAAGCAATGGCTGTATCAAAGAAATTGATCCCTTTTTCCAAACCATACTTCACAATTTCTCGCGTCTTAAGTTCATCCACGGTCCAACTGTGCTGTCCCGCCGAACGATTTCCAAATCCCATGCATCCCATACAAATGCGGGATACTGTTAAATCTGATTTTCCTAAGTTTATGTACTTCATTTCTTATTCTCCCTGTCAATCAGGCTCTAAAAACCAATTTCTCGCAACCAAGAAGCAATGCTTCCGGTATCATTTACTCTGCGTCCGGACAGGACATTGGAATCAGGGCAAATACTTCTGATGGAACGTACACTGGAATCAATCCCACTGCTTCCGCTGGTGCAGAACGGCACGATCGTCTTTCCTGAAAAATCATAGGACTCCAAAAATGTATCAATCAGCTTTGGTTCCATTCCATACCAGATCGGATAACCCACAAATACGGTATCATAGACTTCCATATTGGGTATTGTGGTGGTCAGAGCAGGCCTCGCATCCTGACTCTGTTCCCGCTGTGCTCTGTCAAGAGCAGCCTGATAGGAATCCGGATATGGGTCTGCTGCTTCCAGAGAAACAAGGGCAGCACCCGTATGCTCCTGTATTTTGGCCGCCGCCTGTGCTGTGGTCCCGGTCTTTGAAAAATATACCACCAAAACATTTCCTGTATTCGTAATGTCTGTCTGAGCAGAAGACTCGGAAACCTCTCTGCTCTGAACCAGACTGTCCACGACCCACTTGCCATCAGCGTCCACCTGATATCCATCTGGAGTCACAGTATTAGCATACATCCAGCCCGATGCATCAAATGCATAGCACTCTGCAACTCCATCCTGATTTCCATCCAGCCACTGCCAAGATGGCGCAGCTTCCGTACCTGCATAATACTGTCCATTTCCAAGATCATACCTCCAGCCTGTACCAGTTCCATTCTGCTCCTCAGTCCAGCCAGCCGCCAACGCCGTAAACGCAGACAAAATTGTCATTACAACTACCACCAAAAACATTCTCATAATTTTTTTCATGTGTTTTACCTCTTTCAAATTGAATTTTCTCAGACAACTTCAAACGCTTTCCATTTCCCCGATTTCCGGCGCCAGATAAAAACCACCGCACGGATTACCCAATCACTGACCATGGCAAGGGCAATGCCAATCACACCCATTTGCAGAACAATCCCCAGCAGGTATGATAAAAACAGTCGCCCTGCTATCGTGGATATGACAGAAACATACATCGTAAATTTCACGTCCCCCGCCGCTCGAAGCCCGTTGCTAAGCGCCCCGGAAAAAGGAAAAGCGACTGCATTAAACACATTGTGTATCAGCACCAGCCAGATTACAAGCCGCTTCGTCTGCGGCTCCAACGCATAGAACCGGAGGAACAGCGGCGTAAAAATAAGGATCAGAAGATTCCACGACGAGGACAGCCGGAGTGTTATTTTTGATAATTTCGTGAAATAATAGTCTGCCGCCTCTATGTCCTTATTTCCCATGCATTGCCCGATGACGGTAATAAATGCAGGCCCCATTGCTACACCCGCCAGCGCCGCCAGGGACCAGATACTCTGCGCCACGCCATTCGCCGCAATTTGAACCGTACCAAAGAGCGCCGCAATGCTGCTGAGCGCCACTTTCACAAATTGAAAAATCCCGTTTTCCACTCCGTTTGGTATGGCGAAATTCCATATCCGTCTCAGATAATCCGTATCCCATTTGAATATCCAACCGGCTGTATAAACCACCTCGTTCTTTTTCCGAAAGCACAGAACCGTAATGGCAGCCGCAGAAAATATCCTCGCAATCAGGGACGGCCATGCTACCCCCGCCACCCCTGCATGAAGTACGAAAACGCCAATCACATTCCCAATCACGTTCATGATATTTGACAGCACCGCTATGTACATGGTCACATTTGTCTTCCCAAGGCTCCGGTAAACTGCCGCACCCGAATGATAGACCGCCAGTGCCGGGTAAGAATAGGCGGAAATTTTCAGATAAGTGACACAGGCATCCATGACAGAATCCTCCACCTTGCCAAAAAGCAGTCGGAGCATCCCGTTCTTTCCTGCCAGCACCAATACCACAATCAAGAGGGAAAATACGGTTCCAAACATCAGGAGCTGGCTGGCAGACCTTCCTGCGCTCTCGGAATCCTTCCTGCCGATATACTGGCTGATTACAACAGCGCCACCGGATGCCAGCGCCGTGAACAGATAAATAAAAATTGTGTTAAACTGGTTTACCAGCGAAACTCCCGATACCGCCGCTTCCCCTGCATGACTGACAACGAGCGTATCTGCAATTCCTACAAGCATTACGAAAAGCTGCTCAAAAAACAACGGAATCATCATTCTTTGCAGATCTTTTTCTGAAAACGGCATCTGCTTCATCGTGCGTCTCCTATTTTGATTCTTCTTCAAGGTTCAAGCCAAGACTGTTTACCCATTCCATCACGGTATCCTGAGAAGCACTGCCGCTTAAGCGTTCGCCGGGAAGCCACTGGGCATCGCCTGTAAGCTGCTCCAGATTGGCTGCGCTGGAACCTATGCCGCTGCTGCCGGAGGTGCAGAAGGGCACAATGGTTTTGCCGGAGAAATTATAGCTCTCCATAAACGTGCTGACGATTCTCGGTGCTTCTCCCCACCAGATCGGATAACCGATCAATAAGATTGTATACTGCTCCATGTTCTCCACACTGCCGGAAATGGCAGGGCGGGCGTACGGATCGTTCATCTCAATGGTCGTACGGCTGTTGTTATCGCTGTAATTAAGGTCTGCGTCCGTGTAGGGAACTTCGGGAACAATCTCATAAAGATCTGCATTCAGACCGTTTGCAATCTGTTCCGCTACGCTCTTTGTCGTATTCGTGGCCGAGAAGTAAGCAACCAGAACGTTGCTATTTGATGTGCCGGGAACCTTCGTTTCCTCTGACTGGCTTTCGGGAGCATCCGTACTCTCAGCACCTGCACTGCTGGTTTAGTTTCAGTTTCTTCAATGTTTGTCGTACTTTCTGCCGAAGTATCTTCCGTGGACGGCTGCGCCAACTGGCTTGCAGAATTGCTGCAGCCAGCAAGCCCCAAAATCATAACCAAAGAGAGTAAACTCGCACTTATTTTTTTCATCATAAAATCCTCCAATTTTTTATTCTGCCAGCGAGAACGTGATTTCTTCGCGGCTGTCAAGATTGTCAAATACAGAAAGGTCAGAAGTGACTCTGCCAATCGTAATCTTGATGGCCGTTTCTGTCTGTGTATTGGTTTCCGATATTCCTATCTCTGTAAGCCATGCGTCTATGGTATCCTGCGCATTTGGCGCATCCTGTGCCTCAATCGCAATTCCCTTCAAAGAAACAGCCGCATGGCTTGCTTTTGCAATGGTCTGATAACTGCTTCCAGCGCCATAACCATCGTGAGTACAAAATGGTATGACCGTTTTTCCAGTTAAATCATAATCCTTCAAAAAGGACATCACGGCCTGCGGAACACCCGTTGCCCATACCGGATAGCCCACAAATACCGTATCATAGGCAGAAAGATCCAGATCACTGGTTTTGAGCTTCGGCAGATCATTACGGTTCATTTCATCATGATTTACATCCCGCAGTTCATCAAAGTCTGTCGTATATGAAGTGACCGTCTCAATCCGATGAAGATCACCTCCAACTTTCCCCGCTATCATATTGGCAATATACTCCGTTGTACCATAACGAAGATTACCATCCGCCACGATGCTTGCCGAGGTTGTGGCATCCACATCAGCGGGATATTCCGTATTCCCCCAGCGTGAGAAATAGACAATCAAAGTGTTATTTGACGCTTGTCCGCCGTTTTCCTGCAATGGATTTGCTTCACTGCCCCAGGCCGTCAGCAAAAAAAGCATACAAAAAACGAGCAGCGCCGATTGCATTCGTTTCATAGATTACCTCCTTTTATGGTTGCAAAAATGCAGGTGCCAAAATCAAAGCCTTCGCCTGATCTCTACACCTGCATTATATTTTTTTACCTGCTTCATATCAAATACTTAATTTTTATGGTTTCCCAATGCCTAAAAAGCATTGGATATGTTCCATGAATTTTGTGGCAGCCAAGCTGAACGGCTGCCCACGTTTCCATGCCAGAACACTGGTTGCTGTCAGCGGGGGAATCAGTGGCCTGTATGCAATCTTTGATTGATCCAAAAACGGCAGGGCACCTTCAATCACCAGCGCATACGCCAATCCGCCATTGACCATGATTGCGCTGTTTGTACTTAAATTACTGGTAAAAACAACATTCAGCTTATCATGGTAGCTGCCAAACCAGCTTGCCAATTCATTCTGCACATTCATACGCCGTGGGAGAATCAGGGGCAACGCAGATAAATCCTTTGCGGTTACGGCTTCTTTCTCTGAGAGCGGGTCATCCGAACGCATGAGAACCACCCAGTTTTCTCTTATATTCAAACGAATAAAATCGTACTTTTCCATGTCAATCGGCTCAAGAAGCAAGCCAATATCCAGAAGCCCCTTATCCATCTGTTCTTTTACCAAATCTGCCGTGGCTGTAAAAATATCGAAGCTGACGCGGGAATATTTTTGCCGAAAGGCATCCACCAATTCCGGAAGAAGCTGTACCGCCGCCATTTCTCCGCAGCCAATGGAAATTTTTCCTTCCACCTGCTCATCCTGCTCCACCAATTCCTTTTCCGTTTTATCCACAAGCTGCAATATTTCTTCCGCACGGCGGCGAAGAAGGATTCCTTCATTGGTTAATTTGATTTTCCGTGTTCCCCGGTCAAATAGCTTTACACCAAGTTCTTCCTCCATCTGAGCGAGCTGACGGGAAAGGGTTGGTTGTGTGATATGTAAAATTTCTGAGGCTTTCGTGATGCTCTCTTCCCTGACTACCATCAGAAAATAGCGAAGAACTCTGATTTCCATAAAAGGCTCCTCCAATTAATCCGCCATAACAAAAATAAGCTGTACAATGCAGTCATTATAGCACGACCAGATCAATTTTTCTACGACAAGAAGCATCACTTATAAATCCCGCCCCACTCCCAAATTTCTCTGTTCCCTATAGACAAGTGCAATCGAAAGCAGCAATGCCAATGCGTCGCTGACCGGCTGCGCCACAAAAATGCCGTTAATCCCCCAAAGCTTGGGAAAGATATAAATAAACGGGATTAAGAACAGAATCTGCCGGAGGCAGGTAATCACGATGGAGGGAACAGGCTTGGCAATCGACTGAAAGAATGTCGTTGCGAGCATGACAAATCCCAGGACCGGCGTGATACAAAAATTGGTTCGCAGTCCCGTAACTCCAAGCTCCAGCATTTCTTCCGAAGCACCAAACGCGCATAGAATGGCTTCCGGAAAGAACATGACAATCAGCCAGATGATACAGGTAACGCCTACTGAAAAAGCCGAGGCCTGATACAGCGTAGCCATCACTCTCCTGTATTTTTTTGCGCCGAAATTGTTGCCAACGATCGGCTGAATTCCCTGGCTGATACCGCTTGCAGGCATAATTACAAATGTCATAATGCTTGCAACCGCGGCGTACACGCTGATCGCCGTGTCCGAACCATATTTTCCTAATTGACTGTTATAAACAAGGCTGATCAGTCCCATCGCCATTTGTGCGATCCAAAAAGCAAAGCCACAGGATATGATTTTTCCGGAAAGTTCAAAATCAAAAGAGAATGTTTCTCGTTCTATCTCCACCTTCGTGTAACCTTTGAAAATCAGATATGCGCCAAACAGTGCGGAGAGAAGTTGTCCTATGACAGTCGCCCAGGCCGCGCCCGTCACACCCCAGCCCAAAACTGCCACAAACACAGCATCCAGGATGATGTTCGTTACCGCACCGATTCCGGTGACGCACATCTCCAGAACCGGCTTTCCGGAAACACGCACAAAATCACAAAAGACCTGCGTAAGTCCCTGAAACAGACAGCCAAGTGTAACAATCCGATAATATTCAAACGCATACTCGTATGCCGTTTCTGTTACTCCAAAGATCTTGAGGATCGGATTTGCAAACAGAATCAGAAGCACAGACAGAAGAATTTCAGAAACAGCGACTAAGATCAATGCATTTCCAAAGGTACGGTTCATATTTTTCTGCTCGCCTTGTCCCGCAAACAGGCTGAACAGGGAGGAACCGCCCGCGCTGCAGGTAAGCCCGAAAGCCATCATCATGTAGGAAAGTGGAAAGCAGATGGATAGTCCGGCCAATGCGGAAATGCCATTAAAATTTCCTACGAATATACGGTCAACGATATTATAAATTGCTGTAATCAGAAGTGAAATCGCCGCCGGGATCGAATACTTCAAAATCATAGGGAATAATTTCCCTGTCGAAAAATCATTTGTCTCATTCATGTTTCATTACCTCTCTTTCGATTTAATAAGTTAGTTTCCTAAGTATTGGTGCGAAAATTTTGGATAACACATCTGAAATTTTCATTCAGACAGGTTATCCATCATTTTCTCGATCACCTTGAAAAAGACCTGTAAGTCCGCTTCGGGAATGTCTCTTACAAGCGATTCCTCCAATGCGGTCAAATCTCCTATAACCTGCTCTTGATACCGCAGGGCTTTCTCCGTTACAACAATCTTTTTCAGGCGATTGTCATAAGCCGTCGGCTCACGGACAATCAGCCCGTTCTTTTCCATCTGCTTCAACAATTCGGTTGCAGTAGACGGACGTATGCTGTATTCTTCCTCAAGATCTTTCTGGAATATATCTTCTGTCTGCGCAAGCAGGAAGTGAAGCGTTCTTCCCTGCGAGCCGCTGAACTCTTTCCGTGACGAAAGCATATCCAACTTCCTGCGCAGCTTGTTCGAAAGCTTGCTGACATACCTTGCGGCACTTTGTGTAAGAGAAATCATGGCGTGCACCTTTCTTAGTTTCCTAAGCAATTCTACTTCTAATCGCTTTCTTTGTCAAGTATATTAGCCATGATAAAGTTCTTCAATTGCTGTCTTTCGCGGAATCGCCGGAATGCCGCCTCTCTTCTGCACACACAGTGCAGCCACAGCATTGCCAAATCGTGCACATTCCTTCAGATTGTCCCATGATCGGTTTTCCAGTTTGTCATCCTGTCTTAACAGGGCACTTAAAAATCCGCCCCAGAAGGAGTCTCCCGCACCTGTTGTATCCACTGTTTTCACAAGATAGCCGGGTACGATTTCAAATCGATCCCGTATTCCGAGCAATACGCCTTCCCGTCCCAACGTAATCGCCGCCAGTCGGGGTCCCATGTTCAGTAAGGCTTCCAGCGCCTTTGGATATTCCGTTTCTCCTGTCAGCAGCAGGCTTTCCTCATCGGATACTTTCATGATGTCTGCATACGAGATGACCGATTTCATGGTCTCCACGGCTGTGGTTACATCCTTCCAAAGGGAGGCTCTGTAATTTGGATCGTAGGAAATCAGCGCACCTGCTGCTTTTGCGATCCGGATTGCTTCTAATGTAGCGGATCTTGCAGGCTCATCCGTCAGGGATAAGGAACCATAGTGGAACACCTTGCAGGATTCCAGCAAGTCCCGATTCAGCTCCTCTTTGCGCAGTCTGGTATCTGCTCCCGGCTTTCTCGCAAAGGAAAATTCCCGTTCTCCGCTCGAATTGATTTCTACAAACGCCAGTGTCGTGAAGCATTCCTCATCCTCAATGATATAGTCCGTACAGATTCCTTCCTGCTCCAGCGTCTGTTTCAGAAAAGCACCGTGCATATCTTTGCCGACCTTGCCTACAAATGCAGTCTTGTACCCCATATGACTGGCTGCGGTCAAAAGATTCGCAGGTGCCCCTCCTGGATTCTGTTCAAACAGTTTCTGACCGCCCTTGCTGATACCTGCCTCCGTAAAGTCTATGAGCAATTCTCCCAATGCAACGATATCAACCTCTTTTTCCATTCTTCAAATCCTCCACGATCTCATTGTAACGCTTTTTGTTCAAGCGATAGAAAAACAGAACAACTGCTGTTATAATCCATAATACCCCTGGAATTGTACTAAAGCAATGCTTCATTACAGCAAGTACGGCAGGATTCTGTGCCTGGTTCGCCACATATCCGAATTTACCAAGCAGCCCGGCAAGAAGTGCTGTTCCGATTGCCATTCCGACTTTGTTTCCAAGAGACACAAACGCATACTGAAACCCATCATTTCTAAGTCCGGTCTTCCACTGCCCATATTCTACACAGTCTGGAATAATCGCATAGATTGCTGTATTGAAGCCAGAAAAGAAGAACTGGGTCACCCCTGACAGTCCATAGAATATCAGTGCATTCTCCTTTACATTAAAGAAGTATAGTGCCAGCATACTAATCCCTGTAAACAAAGCAAATGCAGACGCTGCACGTCCCTTATTACTTAATTTTTTAAATACCGGCTGGAAGCAGGCTGCCCCAATAATCGATGGGATGATGGTACACATCGCATATGTAGTATAGTAGGACGCACTTCCTTCTACATAAGTAAAATAATATAAAACATCTGCATTTCTTCCATATAACGTAAAACCAAAGAGAACCTGACCAATCAGGGCCAACAAGTATGGACGGTTCTGCATGACTGCCTGAAGCTGTATCCTGATGGAGATTTTTTCTTTTTCGGGCATAGTCACTACTTCCTTTGTTTTTGCAAAGCAGAAAAAATGACATGCCGTAAAGATGCATCCATAAATAACAGCTACAACAAAATAGCCTTTTTGTGCACTGTCAGCACCAAAGTACGATATCAATGGCACCGTAATAATATTGATCACACCGATTGCGATCATCGCTGATACAGATCTTGAAGTATTGATTTTGGCACGCTCATCAATATTTTGTGTCATGGCACCACAAAGTGTACCATACGGAATGTTGACACAGGTATACCCCAAAACCAGCAGACAGTAAGTAATGACCATGTAAAGAATCTTCGCTGTATTCGGCCAGTCAGGATGTGCCCAGAACGCCATAATCAGCAAAATCGATGTTGCCGGAGCTGCAAAAAGCAGCCATGGACGGTAACGCCCCCATCTTGATTTCGTCTTATCCGTTAAACCTCCTACAATGGGGTCATTGATTGCATCCCAGAATCTGGAAAACAACATCAATGCTGACACGGCCGACATACTGATTCCAAATACATCCGTATAAAATATCATTAAAAAATTACTGACAAACATCCAGCTGAAATTACAGCCAACATCCCCAAAGCCATATGCAATTTTACTCAGCAGCGGCACTTTTACATTTTTGTTTTCGTTCTCCATGATCCCTCCCGATACATTTTACTGTTATGAATTACAGTTTCTCCTGTACGTTGATCAGTACTTTCATGGTTGTCTCACGATTATCATCAATATATTTGTACGCATCTAAATAATCTGCAAATTTAAAGGTCTTTGAAATTAATGGCCTTAAAGATACCTTTTTTTCGTTGACAAGACGAATACCATCCAGATAATCATCATGGCGATACATCATGGTGCTCTTGATATCCAGTTCGTGGTCATTTGCCACAGCCAGATCGATTTCTGCCATACCGGCAAAAACAGCCACTAATACAATTACACTTCCTTTTCTTGCATACTTGATTGCCTGTCCCATGGTGATATTATTTCCGGCACAGTCATAGATTACATCTGCTTTATCAGGGCCAAACGCTTGGATCATTGCATCTCCAAAATCCGTAGTTTTTGTGTTGACACAGACATCCACACCACACTCTTTAGCTTTTTCCAGACGAAGGTCACTGACATCTGTAATCATAACTTTGGCCGCTCCCATACCTTTCGCCGTCTGTGCTACCAGATTGCCGATTGGTCCTGCGCCAAGCACTGCAATATTCATTCCGGTTACATCTCCAACCTGCTTTACTCCATGCACTGCGACTGCTAAAGGCTCGATCATTGCCCCTTCTTCATAAGACATCTCCTCCGGTATCGGAGTCACCTTAGATGCATCTACGACGAAAAACTCAGATGCTGTCCCGGTTGTCTGGAATCCCATAACCTTCAGATCTTCACAAAGGTTGTATTTTCCATGACGGCACGGATAACAGTGTCCACAATATACCTGTGGTTCAATGGTAACTTTCTGCCCAACCTGAAACTCTGTTACATGGTTCCCCAATTCAACAACTTCTCCGGACACCTCATGTCCCTGTGTTACCGGATAGGATGTAAACGGATGT
The DNA here is from genome assembly GCA_028693165.1 of Lachnospiraceae bacterium. GTDB lineage: Bacteria > Bacillota > Clostridia > Lachnospirales > Lachnospiraceae > Brotaphodocola. The sequence continues at coordinate 124,156 of JAQUVX010000007.1, forward strand.
TTTCCGTGATATACGTGAATATCGGACCCACAGATACCAATGTTCATAATCTTTACCTTTACCTGATCGTCCTTTACCTCCGGCACCGGAACCTCTTTGAAGATAATCTCACCTGGTTTTGTCATGATCTGCTGCAACATAATTTTTCCTCCTGATTTTCGTTTGATTTTTGATCTCGATTTACTTTTATCTTATGTTTTATAAATCGTTTTATTAAAGTAATTACATTATCATTCTCTTTCAATCAAAAGTCAATCTGTTTTTTTATTTTCACTTATTTCCACAAATCCAGGAGATCGTTTTTGTGCAATTTGACTATTAGGGTCCAAAAAAAGCGATGAGTAAGAGTAACATCACTCATCGCTTTCCATTCCACTGCTTCCTGTTATGACAGGTCTCTTACAAATTCTTTCAAAAAATGCTTTGCCATACCAATCGCCGATGTTTCTTTTTTATAGCTACTGTATCTCAGATAACTCAAATCGCCATCAAACAAATTATACTTGAATATGTTTTCCCCAAGCTCCATGCTGTAATCTGCCAGATATCCCCCAATTTCTCCGCCCAGAATTATATCTGTATCATATGCCATACGAAGGTTTGAAATCAATATTGCTAGTTTTTCCAAATATTCATGCCACATCGCGTCTGCTTTTTTATCCTGCCCGAGCATAGACATAAAATCTTCTAAATTTGTCGTTCCATTTGCGGTCAGAACACTGCCTGCACAATATGCATCCGCACACCCCTGCTTTCCGCAGTAGCATTTTTTTCCACCTGGTACTAAGATCATATGCCCAAATTCCCCGGCCTTTTTATTCTGGCCGGAAAACAGATTCCCCTGGATGCAGATTGCTCCTCCAAGCGTATTGTTCAGTGACAGATAAACCGCATTCTCTATCTCATCCATATTTTCTGCCATCATCGATGCATTTGCATCATTTTCGAAATAAACTGGAAAAGGCGAGATCTGTTCGATCATTTTCAGGCTGTAATTTTCAAGCTGCAATGCGTGTGACTTCACAAGAATCCTTGCATCCGACTGAATAATACCCGGTAAAGAAAACCCGATTCCCAAAACCTTATCCCGGTTGATCTCCATCGACAAAAATGTCTGTATCACATCAGAAAGTTTATGATAATACGCTATATCGGGTGAAAACACGGCTCTTACACGCTCACTCTTTACTACTTCCCCCGCCATATTCACAAGTACAATTCCGATATGGTTTGCAGTAAGATCAACCCCAATCGCATATTTATAATCTTTCCTGATTGCAATCGTCCTTGCTTTTCTGCCACCCGTTGATTCATACTCCCCGACTTCTTCTATCATACCAAGTTCCATCAGCTCATTTACATTCGTAAGAACAGTAGGCATGCTTAAATTCAGGTCTTTTGCAAGCTCCACCTTAGACGTTTTACCATAGGTTAACATATAAGATAAAATCTTTGATTTTGCAATATTCTTTTTGCTCACCAAATTTGTCATTCTACCCATTGCCTCTCTTTTATAAATCGTTTTGTAAAAGCATCATACTACGCATTCAAATTTTTGTAAATGAAAATTTCATTTTTCATTGCAGATAACCACAAACAAACAACAAATGCACCTGCAGTTTTTCTCCCACAGGTGCATCCTCATATATAACATTCGCTCTTACAGCAAACGTGCCCTGAGTTCCTCTGCGGAAAGCGGACTTAAATACGCCGGTGCAATATCAAATACGGTATGGCATCCGCTCTTGCCCTCCGCGTTTAAGCGGTAAGCTGCTCTCGCATAGGCAACCAGAACCGAACCGGTAAACTCCGGGTTGGAATCCAGCTTTAAGCTGTATTCGATCACGTGCTTATGCTCTCCCTCCCAGCCGGTCTGACCCGTGCGGAATACAAATCCGCCGTGCGGCAGCTTGCCGTGATCTCGCTTCAGCTCTTCTTCGGAAATAAAATGAACGGTGGTGTCATAATCCGCGAAGTAATTTGGCATGTTCACGATCTCTTTCTCGATCTGTGCCGTATCTGCGCCTGCCTCGGCAGCCACATAACACGTTCTCGTATGCTTCTGTCTTGTGGTAAGCTCCGGATTCTCTCCTCCGCGCACACGCTCCAGCGCGGTTTCTACCGGAATCGTGTACTGTCTTGCATCCTTTACTCCTTTGATTCTTCGGATTGCATCGGAATGTCCCTGGCTTACGCCCTTGCCCCAGAAGGTATAATCGTGTCCGTCCGGAAGGATGGCGTTGGCATACAGCCGATTTAAGGAAAACATCCCCGGATCCCAGCCTGCCGAGATGATACTTACCTTGTCGCCCAGCTTTGCCGCCCGGTTGACCGCTGCAAAATGAGCCGGAATGTTGGCGTGCGTGTCGAAGCTGTCAATACAGTTGTAATATTCCGCATACTTTGGTGTCTGCTCCGGAAGGTCGGTTGCGCTTCCTCCGCATATAATCATGACATCGATATCGGCCTTTCCCACATTTGCATCCTCGACGGAATACACCTTCGCACCTTCTGTGCGTATCGTCATCTTCTTTGGATCTCTTCTTGTAAATACTGCTGCCAGTTCCATATCCGGGTTTTGTAAAAGTGCACTCTCCACACCACGCCCCAGATTTCCATATCCCATGATTCCTACTTTGATTGCCATGTTTTTCTCCTGTTCTTTGTTCATCAAGGATGATTTCTTTTACTATGGTACGATTTTTGTTTTCCATTGTCAACAAGTTCCGTTTTTATCCGCTACATTTATCCGATAGAAAAGCACCTGTACCCTGGGATATGGATACAGATGCCTGTCTGTTCTATAAGAGATTCTGCATATTTTTCAGTCCGATCGCGAGCGTCGAGGTGTTGTGCAAAAGTGCGGAGGCCGTAGGCTGAATCACACCGCCTACGCCAAGCAAAATCAACAGCGTATTGATCCCGACGATCATCTGATAATTTTTCCGGATTCGTCCCATTAGATGTCTGCTCAAATACCGCAGCGTCACGATCTGCATCAGGTCATCCGCGCCCACCGTGATGTCCGCGATCTCCCGCGCAATCTCCGCTCCGTCGCTGATGGCAATGCCTACATTGGCCGCAGAAAGTGCCGGGGAATCATTGATTCCGTCGCCGATCATGATCACCTTGCGTCCTTCACGCTTTTCCTGCTCCACAAAGTTGGCCTTGTCCTCCGGCAATACCTCGGAGTAATAGGTATCCACTCCGACGCGTGCAGCAATCGCCCTTGCGGTTCGCTCGCTGTCTCCTGTCATCATAACCACCTTGTTAAGTCCTGCCTCTTTCAGCAGACGAACTGCCTCCCGTGCCTCCTCCCGCAGCGGATCTTCGATGCAGATGACCGCCGCCAGCTCCTGCTCAATCGCAAGATACAGGTGAGAATATGCTTCCGGCAGACTGGCAAAAAGCTCCTCTGTGCCTTCCGGCAAACGACAGCCCTCATCCTCAAAAACGAAATGGTGACTTCCGATAATCGCCTTTTTGCCCTCCACCTGTGTGGAAATGCCATGCGCCACGATATATTCCACTTTGGAGTGAACCTCCTCATGATCCAGATGCCGCTCCTTCGCCGCGTTGACCACGGCTTTTGCCATGGAATGCGGGAAATGCTCCTCCATGCAGGCCGCCAGACGCAGCAGCTCATCCGGATCGCCGCCGTTGAAGGGGATCACCTTCGCCACCGTCGGTTTCGCCTTGGTCAGGGTTCCCGTCTTGTCAAATACGATGGTATCCGCCTCCGCTACTTCCTCCAGATATTTTCCACCCTTGACCGTGATCTTGTAATCGCCTGCCTCGCGAATCGCGGAAAGCACAGAAATCGGCATTGCCAGCTTCAGCGCACAGGAAAAGTCCACCATCAGCACAGAAAGCGCCCTGGTCACATTGCGCGTCAAAAGATAGATAAGGCCTGTTCCTGCCAGGGTATACGGAACCAGACGGTCTGCCAGATGCTCTGCCTTGCTCTCCAGCCCGGACTTCAGTTTCTCCGACTCTTCGATCATGGTCACAATCTTTTCAAACCGGCTGGAACCGCCGACCGTTTTGACACGGATCGTGATCTCGCCTTCTTCCACGACGGTTCCCGCATAGACGGTTCCGCCGACAGCTCTGGCAACCGGAACGGATTCACCGGTCAGGGATGCCTGATTGATCATGGCCTCTCCGGCTTCCACCGTTCCGTCAAAGGGAACGACATTCCCCATATGAATGACCACCAGATCCTCAGCCTTGACATCGGAAGCCGGGACAAGAATCTCCTGCCCGCCGCTTTTCACCCATACCTTGCCGATATTTAGTGACATGGAACGTGCCAGATCATCGACGGATTTCTTGTGTGTCCACTCCTCCAGAATCTCACCGATTCCAAGCAGGAACATAATCGAGCTGGCGGTAGAACATTCTCCGCGGAATACCGATACGCCGATCGCCGTAGCATCCAGAACCGGCACCTCGATCTTCCGACGCCAAAGCGTGCAAAGCCCCTTCCAGATATAAGACAGGGATTTGATGCTGATATAGCAGGCATTCCAGGCAGCTGGAAGCAGAAACTTTCTTCCATAATGACATACAACACGCGTCACCAGCTTTTCCCGATACTCGGCATTGAGTGCACGGCCGGACGTCTGCAAAATCTCCTGCGGGACATCCGTCCGCTCATATGCAAAGTTTCTGACTGCCTCCAGCAGCGCAGCGCGATCCCCCTGATAACAGATGACCGCATCTGCCGTCCGCTCATATACCTTTGCCTTGACAACCCCCTCCAGCCCACTCAGGAAATAGGCCAAACGGTCTGCCTGTTCACAGGACATACGGTTCTGCTTTAAGTGAATCCGCACACGCCCTGTAATTTCATGCTTAATCTGAAAGTTCATTTTCCTCTGTCCGTTCCTCGTTGATCTGCTGTGCTTCTGCGTAAATGTCCTCTGCGTTCTCCTGCATAACGCTTACCGTTTTCATGACGCACTTTTTTGCGCGCAGTACGGCTGCTGTACAGTTGGTATAAACTTTTCTCGCATCCTTGCTGGACAGAATCTGAATTCCTGCCGTTCCAAATGCAACACCTGCTGCGAAAACACCGGTCTTTTTCCAGTCGATTTTTTTCAGACAATCAAAACAATTAGCCATTTTTAATTCCTCCTCAGTATTTGAATTCTTAATTTGTTATTATAGCTCTGTAAAAAAAATTTTACAAACGCTTTCGTCCTTATTGAGAAATTTTGTTTCATTAGCATTTCTATTATACGTCCGGCGAAACAAGTGCTATAATAGAGTGGCAATCTACACTTTGGAGGCATACAGCATGGCAATACAGGAAGATCTTTTACAACATCTTGACATAGCGTATTCCTACCATCTGGCAAAGCAGATGGAGGAATACCGTTCCAACCCGGAGCTTGGCTATCGCCCGGCAGGCTCCGAGGCGGAATTTAAGACCGGAGAACTGCTTCGCCGGGAGATGGAGCGAATCGGCCTCAGCCACGTTACAAAGGACGCGGTGACCGTGGACGGCTGGGAATTCAAAAAGGCCGTCCTTACCTGTTCTCTGGCGGACGGCACGTGCTGCCGCGTTCCCCTCGGCGCCTATCAGACGACCTTCGTGACCGATGGGCCGGAAACGTTTTCCCTGGTCTGTCTCGGCAAGGGAAGCGTCGCTGACTATGAGGGCATCGACGTGGCTGGCAAGCTGGTGCTTGTGGATATCAACCAGCGGGATGAATGGTGGATCAATTACCCCGTCTATCAGGCCCATTTAAAAGGAGCAAAGGCATTGATTGCCGTCCAGAGCGGCGGCTACGGCGAGATCGGCGACGAATCCCTCAACGCCCAGGATATCGCCGGGCCGGACTTTGCACCGGCATTTTCCATCTCCCGCAAACATGCGGCACTGTTAAAGGAACAGATGGTTTCCAATGAGATCCCGGTTACCTTAGACGCGGACACCCGGGTCAAACGGGACTGCACCACCTACAACATCGTCGGTCAGATTCCCGGCCGTCACCCGGAGCGGATGGTTCTGCTCTCCGCCCATTATGACTCCTATTTCAGCGGATTTCAGGACGACAACACCGCCGTCGCCATGATGTTCGGAATCGCCAGGGCACTGCTGTCCAGCGGATATCAGCCGAACAACACGATCGTTATCTGCGCCATGGCCGCGGAGGAATGGGGCGTGGTGGATTCCAATTTTGACTGGTCCACCGGAGCTTATGAGGAGGTGTTTACCGTTCACCCGGACTGGGCGGGAAAGGTGATCGCCGATCTGAATTTTGAGCTCCCGGCTCTGGCCCACGGGACGCGCGCGCGGATTCGCTGCTGCTACGAATATGTCCGCTATCTGGAAGAATATTTATCCGAGCTGCCGCAGCTGACCCACGCATATCCGGAGGACACCCGGATCACAGCTCCCATCGAGACCTGGTCGGACGATTTCTCCATGGCGATCTCCGGTATTCCATCCATGGTCAATGACTTTACCGGCGGAAGTTTCATGGAGACGCATTATCATTCCCAGTTTGACAACGACAGCTTCTATGACGAGCAGGTCTATCGCCTCCACCATGAGCTGTTCGCACTGCTGATTGCGGCTTTGGATCACACGGCAGTCGTTCCGCTGTGCTTTGCTCCGGTCATGGAGCGGGCCGCGAAGGGGCTGGAGGAAATCATCGGGACATTCCGGGAATCCGGGCTGGCCGCAGACATGGAGCGCGTAAGGGATCGCCTGGAGCAGGCCAGACAGGCTGCCGAAGCAGAGTACCGGACCACCGCTTCCATCAATCATGCTTACCGGCAATGTCTCATCTCCGGTCAGGATGAGGAAGCGGAAACCATCTTTCAGAAGCACCGCGCGCTGGAACAGCACCTTCTTCGCCGCTTCAAGCTGGCGCAGGATGCTCTGGTACGCATCGACTGGTACGGCAACGTCCTGTATCCGCACGAGATTCTCCTGAAAAACTTAAAGCTGATCGGTGGTGCCCGCACTAATCTTGCCGCAGGGAAGCTCTCCTCGGCACTTCAAAAGCTTTATCAGGTAGACAACAACGCCTACGCGTTCATGTTCGACGAGCAGGTGTACAATCATTTCAGCGACTATGTTTTCCATCAGCCAAAGGAACGGCTGAAATGGGGCTATGGACGGCTGATGCCGCACCGCAACCTTTACAGCCTGGTCAAGAGTTTATTGAAGAAACAGCGCAGTCAGGTAAACGATTTTCAGGAGGAACGCGCTGTGCTCGAAGAAATTTACCAGAATCAATGCCAGCTTCTGGAAGAAACCCTCGGCCACTTGGACGAGATGATCAAGAAGATTACAACAGGAAAGGAATCATGACCACAAGGTCAGTGTTATTATGGATAGTGATCATTTATACCGTGTAGAGAAAAAAGATTTACCAAAATTGGAACTGCTTCTGAATCAGTGCTTTGCCCATGACCCGCTCTATGAGACACTGATCCCGGACCCGGAGGTGCGCAAACGGCTGATGCCGGAGCTGTTCCACTGTGATATGGATGAATTTTATGAGACCTGCGAGATTTTCGCGGATGATGAGAATCTAAACAGTGTCCTGGTCGTCTCAGACGAGGCGGAGCCTTACAACCTGTTTCAGTTCTATCTGTCGGAGGCCAAGGCGGCACTGCAGACAGACACCTACCTGATCAGGGAGGACCCATCCCTGCAGACATTCCGCAACTTTTTAAAAGGGGAGGATTATCTGAATTCCAGCTGGACCGATCAGCTCCATCAGAATCAGCGGCTGCATATCATATACCTCGCCGTAGCTCCGAACATGCAGCACCACGGCATCGCGGCGCATCTGATGAACGAGGCCATCCGCTATGCCACGGAGCACCGTCTGATGATCTCCTTAGAGACGCACAACGAAGACAATCTGGAATTTTATCAGCATTTTGGCTTCAAGGTCTACGGCATCGTAAAAAGAAACTTCCCGCTGAAGCAATACTGCCTCATACGGGAAGTTCAATAGCCTTATATCCACATGCGATCATTCTGCGAAGGACCTGCTGCTGCCGCTTCTCGGCCAGCTCCAGGTTCTTTGTCGGTGCGTAACGGGACGGCGCATTGGGAACGCCTGCCAGCAATGTGCTCTCATACTCGCTCATATCTGCCGGGGCCTTCTCGAAGTAGCCTTCACTTGCCTCACCCACACCGTAATGCCCATCTCCAAAATAAATACTGTTCACGTACAGTTCCAGGATCTCATCCTTCGTGTAGTTTCGTTCCAGATCCAGTGCCAGAAAAACCTCTGCCACCTTCCGGTTCAATTCCTTCTCCTGACTGAAATACAGATTCTTCGCCAACTGCTGGGTGATGGTACTGCCGCCCTCCACATACCGTCCGGCTTTCAAATCATTGACAATCGCACGGCAGATCGCGATCGGGTCCAGTCCGAAATGACTGTAGAAACGATGATCCTCGACCGACACCACTGCGTTCTTATACGTATCCGGGAGCGCATCCAGGCTTGTGTAGCTCTCGCCGGACTGAATCGACTCTACCTTGGCCTCCAGCGTCTGTGTCTCAAGTGCACTCTGGTACATCTGATAACCATCTGCTGCGACAGAAAAGCCGGTACATACCGTTATTGTCACTGCCGCTGCTGCAATCCATCTGATCAGTTTTCTCATTTTCATATGTTACCGCCCTTTCTGTCTTTGTCTCATCTTATGAGTTCATTTTAACAGAAAAAGTACGGTAAGACTTTACCAATCTCTTATGTATTCTGACATTATTTGGATAATTCTGACAGAATCATTACGAGTCCTTAAGAGAAGTGCTCTACATCAGGCGGATCATATTGTAGACGCAGATCAGCATGATCAGCAGCATCAATCCGATGAACAGTTTGTTGACCGTGTCGCCGTCGATCTTCTTGTTGATGGAGCGGCCTGCCACTCCGCCGAGGATTCCGCCGCCCACCATGAGCACCAGAAGCCCAAAGCCAAACTCCGGAACCGTCCTCGTCACCAGTGTATTGATCAAACTGGTAATCTGGGAGAACAGGATAATGTACAGGGAATTCTGCGCCGCGGTCTTCGTGTCCATGGAAAAGAAGAAGAACAGCACCACCAGATTGATCGGGCCGCCGCCGATTCCCAGGAAGGACGAACAGATGCCAAGCACCAGTCCGATCAGGATACAGGCCGTCAGATTCGTCACCTGATGGGTTTTGATCCGGTCTTTTTTCAGGGTATACAGCATGGTGCCAAACGTGATCACCAGAAGGCAGGCCGCCTGGATGGCGCCCACCTGCTCCTTGTCCGGGGAAAGATTGGAAAGGTACTGAAACATCATCTTTCCCACCACGCCGCCGATCGCTGCACCAACTGCCAGCGGCGTTCCGGTCCGGCCATCTACCAGCGACTCTCCGCTCGTCCGCGTCTTCAATACTGAATAGCAGGACATGGAAAGTACCGTGCAGCCGGACAGAAAGCTGATAGAAGCCACACTGAGCACACCGAACGCATCCAAAAGCGGCTTGATCAGCACACCGCCGCCGATTCCACAGATCGCGCCCACAACCGATGCGCCAAAGCTGACTAACAGAAAAATAACATATAACCCTGCACCCATAATCCTTCTCCTTTATCCGCAATACGGGGGACACCTGATTTTCCCAGGTATCCCCCTATGGTATCCAATATCTGATTTACTGACCCGCTGCCAGATTGGCATCCTTTGCATTCGCCCATGCATTCGTGATGGAGCCAAGGATATCACCGTGCGCATCGTTCAGGCTCATGGTCGCTGATGAGATGCCGTCAAGCTCTTTCTTCACGTCATCGCTTAATGCTTCGTATTTCTTGACGTCCTCTTCCTTGTCAGACGTTCCGTGCAGCGGTCTTCCGTTTACATCGGAACAGTTGGCGGTAAACCACGCCTCCACCTCGTCCGCTGTCATGCCTGCAAAGGTCTCCTCGAAGAGATTCATCTCATCGGCCCAGGTAGCAGAATTTAACTTGTAGGTTGTTCCGCGCTCACGCTTGGTTTTCCAGGAAGCAATCTGCGCCAGGAAATCCTCATCCGTCTGCTCAAGCACCGCATCCACCTTCTCGTCATGATTCTCATCTGCATTGTAGCTCTGTCCCGGGAAGCCGGTGAACTTCGGCATAAACTCGCCGTCATAGTTCGGTGTTGCCACTTCCATGACATCCGTATAAAGGGCCACAATCTTGCCTGCCTCATCAAAGCATGCGCCGGAAGCCTGCGTATTAAAGCTGTAGACACCTACCTCCTGATCATCCTTGCCCGGGCCGACACGGCCGGTGTTGGTAAATCCAAGACCGATCTTCGCAACCTTCTCTGCCGCAACCGGCTTGCGGTTCTCATAGGCATTCTTCAGCGCTGCGATAAGATTGCCATGTGCGTCATTCAGCGACATCGTGGCACTGGAAATCGCATCCAAATCTGCTTTCTCATCGGCGCTCAGGGCTTCGTATTTCTTCACGTCCTCTTCCTTGTCGGAGGTTCCATGAAGCGGTCTGCCGTTTACATCCGAACAATACTTCTCATACCACTGCTCTACTTCCCCGACGGTCATGCCCTTGAAGGTTTCTTCAAATACATCCATCTCGTCTTCCCAGGTTGCAGAATTCAGTTTGTAGGTTGTACCGCGCTCGCGTTTGGTTTTCCAGGTATCAACCTGTGCCAGATACGCGTCGTCAGTCTGCTCAAGCACCGCATCGACCTTCTCATCGTGATTCTCGTCGGCGTTGTAGCTCTGTCCCGGGAAGCCGGTCAGCTTCGGCATGGATTCACCGTCATAGTTCGGTGTTGCCACTTCCAGCTGGTCCACTTCCAGATCCAGAATACGCCCCGCATCATCAAACAGCACATAGGCAACCACCTCATTAAAGCTGTACACGCCTACCTCCTGATCGTCCTTGCCCGGGCCTACACGGCCGCTGGAATAAAAGCCAAGACCATGCTCCATTCCGGAAACAGAAACAGCCTCCTGCGCACCGGTAGTCTCTGCCGCTGTCTCTTCTGTGGTACTTCCTGCTCCGGTTGCATTTTTTATCGCTTCAAACACGCCGTTGGCGGTCCAGGTCGCCCCGGCCACCGCATCCACGCCGTCTAATCCCTGTTTCTCCAAAATCGCCTCAGTCAGACTGGTCATGGCGGTTCCGCCAATCTCCGGAGTCTCCTTCTCACCCGTCAGAGTCAAGCCTACAATCTTGTCTCCTGCCAGGACTACTTCTGCCGTAATCGGGCCGCCAAAGCCCTCTGCCTCACCAGTCATCGTCGTCGTCTCAGCTCCGCCTGCCGCGTCGCTTACCTTCTTGTCCTGAATCGCCTGATACATCGGATTTGCCACTGCAATTACCCCGATTGCAGCGACTGTCATAACGCCCAGCCCAATCATGTTTCCTTTGTTCATCCATCGTTCCTCCATCTGATTTTATAATGTGGGGGAGTCCCCTTGCTGCATACTGTAATAGCGTAACATCATACAGGTTTCATGTCAATCCTATATCAATGGGATTCCAGTTTCGCTATCTGTACGCCTCGCACCACACGGCCATCCTGGCTTCCAGAGACTGCTTCACGTCCAGAATGCGCTGGTTTTCCGAGCCGCGGTATTGAAGGCTCAAATTGCGCAGCTCGGCGACAAATTTCCCATCCACCATCACGTCAAACAGTTCCACCAGAGATTCTGTGAATGGATACTTGTCAAACATCCGTCCCAAAATGTCCTGTTCAAAATCATAGCCCGTGTAGCACCAGATGGATTTGTCCGGGAACCGCTCCCGCACCTTGCGGATAAACGGCAGAAGCCGCTCCTGATTCTGCGGCTCCATGGGTTCGCCTCCCAACAGGGTGATCCCTGTGATATAATCATGATCCAGATATCCCAAAATCTCTTCCTCGACCGCCTCCGTAAAGGGCTGACCGTAGTGAAAATCCCACGCTTCTTCATTAAAACAGTCCTTGCAGTGATGCGTGCAGCCGCTGACAAACAGGGACACCCGCACACCTGGTCCGTTGGCTATATCCACCGATTTGATCGTTGCATAATTCATCGTCTTGCACCTCCCTATCCTCATCCTGCCGGCTTTCCTCTTTACAGATGGAGCACCCGGCTCCTGATCTCTTTCGTCTTGCCGTTATTCCAGAAATTCTCGCCCAAATATCCGCAGGTGCGGCGGGTGACGTTCATCTTGCTGTGATCCTTGTTGTGGCACTGCGGGCACTCCCATTCCAGATCATCATTCAAACGAATCTCTCCGTCGAAGCCGCAGACCTGACAGTAGTCCGATTTGGTGTTGAATTCGGCATACTGGATATTGTCATAAATATAATGCACCATCGCCTCCATAGCTTTCAGATTCTGGCACATGTTCGGCACCTCCACATAGGAAATGGCGCCGCCTGTGGAAATATTCTGAAATCCACTCTCAAACTGGAACTTGTCGAATGCTGTGATCGGCTCCCGCACATCTACATGGTAGGAATTGGTGTAATAGCCCTTATCCGTCACATTTTTGATCGTGCCGTATTTCTGACGGTCAATTCGCGCAAAACGGTAACACAGGGACTCCGCCGGCGTCCCGTAAAGACCAAAGCCAAGGCCGGTCTCCGCTTTCCAGCGATCCGTCGCCGCCTTCATGTGCTTCATGACCTGCAAGGCAAATTCCCGCCCCGCCGGGTCCGTATGGCTGACGCCTTTGACCAGATACGTCATCTCATAAATTCCGATATAGCCAAGAGACAGGGTGGAATAACCATGTTTCAAATACGGGTCGATGACCTCCCCCTGCTTCAGCCGCGTGATCGCGCCATACTGCCAGTGAATCGGACTGACATCCGACAGCGTGCCAAGCAGTGCTTTGTGACGGCACATCAACGCCTCCCGGCACAGCTCCAGGCGCTCATCCAGCAGCTTCCAGAACTTATCTTCATCGTCCCGCGCAATGATTCCGATCTGCGGCAGGTTGATGCTGACCACGCCCTGATTGAAGCGGCCCTCCCATTTATATGCTCCGTTCTCGTCCTTCCACGGGGACAAAAAGGAACGGCAGCCCATACAGCTGAACACATTGCCCTCATAATTCTCCCGCATCTTCTTTGCCGAAATGTAATCCGGATACATCCGCTTCGCCGAACAGCGCACCGCCAGCCGGGTCACCTCATCGTAGGCCCCGCCGTTTAGACTGTTGCACTCGTCCAGCACATAGATCAGCTTCGGGAACGCCGGCGTCACATAGGCACCCTGCTCATTCTTTGTGCCCTGCAGTCTCTGGCGCAGGATCTCCTCGATGATCATCACATTTTCTTTGACGTATTCATAATCCGGTTCGATCTGCAAAAACAGCGTCACAAACGGCGCCTGGCCATTGGTCGTCATCAGGGTATTGATCTGGTACTGAATGGTCTGCACACCGGATTTCAGCTCATCGCGCAGGCGGATGCTGACCACCTTCTCAATCTCCTCCCGGCTCAGCTCATTGCCCAGCTCCTCCTGCAGTTCCCGTTCATATTTCTCGCGGCTTCTGCGCAGATACTTCGCCAGGTGCTTCACCGCCACCGACTGACCGCCGTACTGGTTGCTCGCCACCGCCGCGATGATCTGGGTCGTGACGATACAGGCCACCTGGAAGCTCTTCGGTGTCTCGATCAGCTTTCCGTTCATGACGGTTCCGTTGTCCAGCATATCGCCGATGTTGATCAGGCAGCAGTTAAAAATAGACTGAATGAAATAATCGGCATCATGGAAATGCAGAATGCCGTTCTCATGTGCCATGGTAATCTGCTCCGGAAGCAGCAGGCGCTTCGTGACATCCCGCGATACCTCCCCCGCAATATAATCCCGCTGGGTGGAGGCAAGGGTCGTATTCTTGTTGGAATTTTCTTCCGCCAGTTCTTTGTTCTCATTGCGGATCAGCTTCAAAATGGATTCGTCCGTGGTGTTGGACTTGCGAAGCAGCGCGCGCTGAAAACGATACAGCATATAGCGCTTCGCCAGCGCATACCGGTTGTGCTCCACCAGGCTGGCCTCAATCATATCCTGAATCGTCTCCACCGGCAGAATCTCCCGTCCCTGCTGCTCGATATGGCGAATGATCTCATCGATCAGTTCTCCGTCGATCCGCTCTTTTTCCTCCACCGTCTCATTGGCCTTCTTGATCGCCGCCCGAATTTTCTCTTCATCATACGGCGTAATTCTCCCGTCTCGCTTCTGTACCTTCATGATCCCCCACCTCTTTCTTGTTCTGATATGGTCTGTATTTGAATTGGTTTTATTTTCTATATTTTGTGCTTTGTTTGTTTAATTTGTTCTATATATAGTGTGTTCCCTGTTTTGGGGTGTCTTATTATTATACTTGATATTTTGGGGGTTGTCCATATCGGCTTGTATGTTTCCTGTATGTTTGATTCGTGATCTAACGTTTCATCACAGGATTCGCTTTCCTGCCACATACTTGGACACGATTCCGTCGGAATCCGCGGACAGGTAGGCAAATCGTTCCAACCGCTGATGCAGATTCAGCTTCTGCGGGTGTGGCAATCCGGCATCATTTAAAACCAGGGCATCAAACTCATATCCATCTTCAAAGCTTCCCACCTTACCGAAGAAAGCGCCGCCTCCCCTGGTCGCAAGATAGAATACTTCATCAAAGATCAGTTGTTTGCTGCTCTTATCCACCAGCCGCCAGTACAGCTTTGACACCTGAATGGCATCCGTCATGGCGCGGAATATGGATTCCGTCTGACCTCCTGCCACATCACTTCCCAATCCGACCCGAAGTCCCAGCTCCAGATACATCCGAATCGGTGCGATTCCCGACGACAGATTCATATTTGACGCCGGACAATGGGCCACATAGACCCCATTCTGCTTCAGCAGACGAATCTCCTCGTCGGTGGAATACACGCAGTGTGCCATGATGGTTTCCCCAGTGAATTCCGATTCCGGCTTTCGTCCGAACAGATCATACCGATCATAACAATGCCCGTAAAAGGCCGCTTCCGGGAACAACTGCTTTACCAGTGCCACCTCACCAGGATTCTCTGACAGATGAGACTGCACCGGCAGATCATAGGTCCGTCGCACCTCCCGCAGCTTCTCCAAAAGCTGCTTCGTACAGCTTGGAATAAAGCGCGGTGTAAGGATTGGTTTCGTCCGCTGATATTTTCCACTGGTATGATTGATCCAGCCGATGGTATTGTATGCCGAAATATCGGCGCTCGGTTCAATCAAATCATCCGGGGCATCCTGATCCATGTTGATCTTGCCCACACAGGTCACAAGTCCCGTCTCCTCCAGCAGATCCATAAGAATCTCCGTAGCTCCCCGATGCTGCGTTGCAAAGATAGACGCTCTGGTAGTGGCACTCTTTTTCATCTGCTCCGCAAACATGGAATAGGCCCTGTTCGCATATGCTTCATCTGCATACTTTGCTTCCTCCAAAAATGCCTGCTGCTGCAGCCAGTCCATCAGCTCCAGATCCATTCCCATGCCGCGGTAGGCATACTGCGGCGCATGGATGTGCAGATCTACCAGCCCCGGAATGATCAGATTGTCACCATAATCCGTGACCGGAAGTAACGCATACCGTTCCGGCAATTCCCGAAACACCCCGCGGCAGAGTCCATCCTCACATACCAGAAAATGATCCGGGTACGCTCCAATTCGATCCAGATTCTCCGAAAACAATACATTCCCCTTTAACACAAAACTATTCATGAAACATCCTTTCCGCGCGGAGTGCGCATCCCCCGGAGGGTTTTGTATCACAGGACGCAATTTCCTCTGATACAAAAGCAGGCCGAAAACCCACATACAAGGTCTTCAACCTGGTCAATCATATCAGCACGTCATGATCTTCTCATCGCCTTTTTTTAATGTATTTAGCTTCGCAGTCTCCGAGATGATCAACCGAATTCATTCGAAGCTGTAAAAGAACACATCGCCAGCCGTGCGAACAGCTCCGGCGCCGAAGCACTATTATTATAAATTATATAATTTCAAAGCACAAGATGCAATACCACAAGAACCGATCGCCCAATTTAAAGAACGAAAGCCCAGATAAATGCGGATGATCCAACAACAAAAGACCTTCATTCCGCAGAGTGAAAGTCTCTTATTTTATATGCTATGGTATCAGCAGAACAATCAGGCTTCTGTTTCCATCTCCTTCATGGTCGGATAGGACGCAATTGCTCCGTGTTTCATCACACTGGCCGCACAGAACCGGTTGGCAAAATCCAGATAGCCCTCCATCTGCTCCGGCCTTAAGATAGCCAGGTCACCGGCCCCCACGCCATCCGCTGCCAGGCAGTGCAGAAACGCGCCGATAAAACCGTCGCCGGCTCCCGTGGTATCCACAGCCTGTACCTTTCTCCCTGCCGCCGCAGCCTTGGCAGAAGCAGTGTAGCACTCCGCGCCTCCCGCGCCCTTCGTGTAGATCACAAGACGGGTATTTCCGATCAGGAGCTTCGGCAATGCCTGCTCGATGTCCTCCAGTCCGGTAATCAATCCCAGCTCCTCATCCGAGATCTTCAGCACATGGGAGAGCGGCGCAAATGCCCGCACCGCCTGCTTAAGCTCATCTAAGTCATCCCACAGCTGCGGGCGCAGGTTCGGATCGAAGCTGACCAAAAGCCCCTTGTCCAGCGCGCACTGGATCGCCTTTTTATGGGCCTCCTTCATCGGGTAATTCCCCAGCGAAACGGAACAGAAATGAAGTCCATAGGAGTCGTTAAACCATGCTGCATCCACATGCTCCGGCTGAAGCAGCATATCTGCCCCCGGCTTCCGGTAAAAAGAAAATTCCCGGCTCCCGCCTTCTTTTAATGCCACAAACGCCAGGGAAGTATTGGCCTCCTTGGTCCGTCTGATATAGTCACAGCCGATGCCGCAGGAAGCAAACTCCTCCACGATCTTATCACCAAACGGATCGTCACCAAGCTGCGTGATCAAAGCTGCCTCACCGCCCAGCTTCACGTAAGCACCGCACACATTTGCCGGTGCTCCGCCCACGGCCGGACGGAATCCGCATACATCCTTTAAAGCCCTCCCGGTCTCCTCCGGTATAAAATCAATCAGTGCTTCCCCTATTGCCAATAAGCGTTTCATCCTCTCTTACCTCCATCGCTTTCATATGCCAGAAATGTGTGACCGCCCGGCTGCCGCATCCCTGAATCCGGATGGTGCAGCCATCCTTTAGCACTTCCGGATAAAACCGCCCGCACATTGCGCGGCTTCCTCCATTGACAAACAACTCCAGCACGGAATGATCGCACAGCACCTGGATGTCCGTCAGCTTTTCCAGCTTCATTCTTCGGATGCGCCGTCCACGGCCCCAATCCTCTGCTTCTGTTTTACCATCCGGGAACTCCCATGTAAACACTTTATTTTCATATTTTAAAAACAAATGGTCTCCCATAGATATCTGAAAGCGGTCCGTCTCTATCCGCTCTGTCTGCAGCCAGAAAGAAAAGTCCCCGGTATTCATAGCTGCGCTGTCTCCGGTATAAGTCTGTCCGTCCTCCCTAAGCTGCTGAAGCTCCGCTGCCGGATTCTGAAGGATTCCGCCGTCTCCCCGGGTCAGTTCTCTTGGAACCGTCAGACAGTGCAGCCACCCGCATTCCCCGGTCGGGTTTTCATACGGTGTATCCGGAAGTCCCGTCCAGCCAATCAAAAGCCTCCTGCCCTGCTCATCCTCAAAGGTCTGCGGGGCATAGAACTCAAATCCCATATCCCACTCGGTAAAATTCGCTGTATTCACAGTCTCCCCGTCCAGCCGCACATAGCCGGACTGGTCTGTATTCTGAAAACGGTACAGCTCGGCCTTAAGCCCCTGCGGACAAAAGGAAAGAACGGTCTGCTGTGCCATGGAAAACAAATCCGGACACTCCCACATATAGCCGAACGGCTCCGGCGTGGTAATCTCCCGGTTCAATTCCCACTTCATTCCGTCCGCAGACCGGTACAGAAGTACGGCACCATAATCCTTCCGCTGCCGGGATACTCCGCCGCGTTTTCTTCCTCCCAGAACCATGTAATATGATCCGTTTTCAAAGAATACCTTGGGATCTCTTACATGGCAGGTATAATCCGGCGGATAATCCTCATGGGTCAGCAAAAGCTGCTTCTCCGAAAAATGAATCCCATCCGCACTCTCTGTATAGATTACATTGGCCTCTCTGCCGGAATCAACATAATCATGATCCCCGTCAAGTTTTACATTGCCGGTATAATAAATTCTCATGTTCTGCCGTCCCTCCGGCTCCCTGCCGACAAGGGCCGAGCCGGAGTAAACGCCATCCCGGTCAAAGTCCCGGTCCGGCCTCAGAGCAGTCCCGGCAAATCTCCAATTTACCAGATCCGCACTGATATAATGTCCCCAGCACTTCTGCCCGCACCGGGGCCAGCCGGGTGCGTATTGAAAAAACACGTGGTATTCCCCTCCAAACCGGCACAGCCCATTCGGATCATTCAGCCAGCCCTGCGGCGGCATCAGATGAAATCCCATGCGGTAACGGTCCTCTCTCATAGCAGCCTCCTTCATCATGAACGGATCATTTCTTAACTGTCATCACCTTCACGGTGCCGTCTCCATGTCCCTCCGAAGCACACCATACCTGGCTGTAAGCCGGGCTGTTGGCAAGGATCACCATAGTTGTCACATCATAGCCGCTCTCCCTGATGCCGTCTATGTCAAACTCCAGCAGCAGATCGCCTTTTTTGATTTTATTTCCGGTCTGCGTATGGATTTTAAAATATTTTCCTTTCAAATCTACCGTATTGATGCCTACATGGATCAAAAGCTCCGCATCCGCCGGTCCCTTTAAGCCGATCGCGTGACCTGTATCAAATACCATGCTCACTTCCCCGTCAAACGGAGCCGTAACCCGGCCTTTCTCCGGCACCACCGCCACGGTCCTGCCGATGATTTCCTGCGCGAAGGTCTCATCCTTCACCTGGGAAACCGGAATCACCTCTCCCTCCAGGGGACAGCAGATCTCCGCCTCCGACACGATTTCCAGGGTGCCGGCTTTTTTCTCTTTGCTGTCCTCTCTATAGAAGATCCAGGATAAAGCAAATGCCACTGCCACCGATACAGCGATCACCATCAGGTAAGCAAAGCTGTTCTGCGTAGTGATCAAAAATCCAAACACGCCTGTGATGCCGTATGCAGTCGCCCCCACCTTCATAACGCCGGCCACCAGACCGCCTGCAAAGCCGCCGGCACACCCGGCAATAAACGCGCTCATAAACCTGATATTCACACCAAAGATAGCAGGCTCCGTAATGCCCAGAAATGCCGACAGGGAAGCCGGAAGCGCCATGGAACGAGTCTTCTGGTTCTTCGTCCTAAGCGCCACTGCCAGGGCAGCAGCACCCTGCCCCACATTCGCTGCTGTTGCAATCGGCATCCATACATTCAAGCCGCCCGCGCTCAGAAGCCCGGCCTCCAAAGCATTGTACATATGATGCACACCGGCAACTACCGTAGGCGCATAGACTGCGCCGGCCACAGCGGCGCCGATCCCAAAGGGCAGGCTCACCAGATACAGCGCGCCGTCAAACACCATGTTCTCCAGGAAAGAAAATACCGGACCAATCACGGTCAGTGTCAGGTAGCCGGTCACCAGCACCGTCACCAGCGGGGTAACAAACAGATCGATGATCTCCGGCACGATCTTATGAAGCTTCTTCTCCAGAACGGACATGAGCCAGACCGCGATCACCACTGGGATCACATGGCCCTGGTAGCCCACCAGATTCACATCATACAGCCCGAACCACACGGAAGCCGACGGAATGGTATCCATGGAAGCCACGCTCCAGGCATTGACCAGATCCGTATGGATCATGATCATACCGATCACCGCGCCCAGGAAAATATTCCCGCCAAATACTTTAGCCGCACTGACCGCGATCAGAATCGGCAGGAACACGAACGCCGCATTGGAAAACAGATGGATGATCGTGTAGGTCCCGGACTGCGTCATGGCCGGGAACACATTGCCAAGGCCCTCCAGCAGCCCCATCAGAAGACCGCTGGCCACGATGGCCGGAATGATCGGTACAAACACATCTCCCAGCGTCTTGATGGCGCGCTTACATACATTCTGCTTCGCGGCGGCCGCCTGCTTCACTTCATCCTTCGACGCCTCCGAAATCCCCGCAAGCTTAATGAACTCATCGTAAACCTTGTTCACGGTCCCGGTGCCAAAGATGATCTGAAGCTGGCCCGATGCAAAAAACACACCGCTCACACCCTCAATATTCTCCACCGCATCTTTGTCACATCGGTCATTGTCCGCAATAACCAAACGCAGACGTGTGGCACAGTGTGCAGCGGAAATTAAGTTTTCCCCACCGCCGATGTACTTGTAGACTTCACTGGCTGCTTTTCTGTAATCCATCCTTCTTCCCCCTTCAATTCCTTGTCATAATTTGCTTGTTTAATGAGAACGATATCATTAACTATTTGTTTGTTTATTTATTGTTCTATAAACTACATTAATTGCTTTTACGAGATCGTTCTCATATCTTCTGGTATTATCATAACGTTTTTTATCTCCCATGTAAATTGCCAATCTGTCCAATTTTCCGTTTCTTTTTTATGCAAATTCCACAAAACCAAAAAGCGGAGAGGATGTCCGGGTCAACATCCCTCCGCCTGATAACGTATTCCGGTTCCTTCACCGATATCTGCCGCTGCCATGATGGCCCCCATGCCGGCTTTTGTCCTCATAACTTGCGTCTCCTCCACGATCGCCCGCGCCGCCTTCTCCGTCCACACAGCCGTGTTTGCGGGCATCGATCTGATGGTGGATCTCAGACATGGTCATTTCCCGACAATCCTCCACCGTAACACTGCCGTCATACTGGGCCAATTCCAGATATGCAGCATATTTTCCAAAGGATACGCCGTGGCCGTGGGCTTCCGATACCAGCTCCACGCCGACATTCACGCTCTGTCCGCCGTGATCCTTGCAGCCGTGGCTCTGTTCGACACCTGTCTGCAGTATCTGCTCCTTCTTAACGACCCTGGAAGCCACTGTAAAGCTTAAGTCCGCCCCCCTCGTCAGATACCCGGACATGGCGTCGCTCTCCACGATTGTATCAATCGCCTCCACATAGGTTTTCCCTTTTACAGCTATCCCGTCCAGCACGATCTCGCCGTCTTCATTGTATGCCGCAGCCGACACCACCCGGTCCAGCCGGTTTAACGCCAGCTCGATCGAAGGGTTTACATCAATGCTTATATAAGAGACCGGCGTGCGGATCACCGAATAGCCGCCAATGCCGGCTGTCAGCAATACTGCCAGACAGACTGCCGCTGAAAACCCTCTCAGGGAAACCGGGAAACCAAAAAATCCGGCCGGCCGCCTGCTGCGGCGCTCCCTCTCCGCCTGAAGATACTCAAGGGTGGAGGTCTTCAACTCCTCACTGGCCCTGACACCTTCAAGTGCATCATAAACCCGGTTCGCCAAATTCCTCACCTCCCAATCGTTCTTTAAGCATCCCCCGTCCACGGGACAGAAGGGAGTAGACTGTGTTTTCTTTCTTCTTTAAGATTCCGCTGATCTCCAGAGCGGAATACCCTTCGAAATAGTGAAGGTATAAAACATCCTTATATTTTGCCGGAAGCTCCAGCAGCGCTTCCAGCACCCCGTACTGCTCCGCTCCAATTCCAGCCTCCTCCTCCGCCAGCGCTTCCAAAGGGACCGTCCTGTGCCGGAACAGACTTTTTAAATAATCCTTACAGGCGTTGATGGACACCCGGACAAACCATGCCTTCTCATGATCCGCATTCTCAAATTTCCCTTCATACAGCAGATACTTGAGAAATACGTTCTGGAACACATCCTCCGTGTCGGCATGGTTTTTCAGGCGGTAAAAACAAATGCGTCTGATCATATCCGCATATTCGTTGACAACCCGATTGATTTCGTATTCGCTCTGCATCCGGCTGTCCCTCCCTTGCCATTCCTCATTCCGTTATCGCCCGATTGTACGTCCTCTCATGCCGCAGGACTCAGCGGCATCCGCCGTGATGTCCCCTGCGTCCTTCAGAACTGTGTCCACAGCCTCTCCTGTGTGTTTCGCCGCAGTCATTTCCGTAACGGTCATCCCTGTAGTCAGAATCGCTGCACGCGCCCGCATGCCCCTCATGCCCGCAATGGGCGCGCTCATTGGCGCAGGTGTCACAGATACCGTTCCCATCATCGTCAATATACGAACAATAGCCATAGCTTCCCGATCCCGCCGACGGAGCGCTCACCGTATTAGCCGCAAACGCCGTCATCCCCATAGCTGCCATCATCACAACCGTACTGCCTGCCACGATTAATTTTCTCATTACTGTCTCCTTTACATTGCCGTTTTATTTTCTCCCTGTTTCGGGACTTCAATTATAATACGACAGGCGGATGAAAATCCTTGCACGATTTTTAAATTTATTTTTAACAAGATCTCTCTGCGCGCATACACAACCACGATTTTCTATTGTCCCAGCATATGCAGACCGCTTCTGCATAGAAATCCCGCTTATGAATCCTGGCCCTGCCAGATCATCCCTGCCAGATCATCCCCGCCAGGTCTTTCCGCTCACCGCAGGCTGCCTCCCTCCACGATCTCATAGCCCATCTTCACCTCCCGGACCGCGGCCTCAGGATTCTGAATCCGGTTAAACAGCAGTCTGGCTGCCTCCATGCCACTCGTCTTATAGTAAAAATGTACCGTTGCAATGGACGGTTTCGTCACCTTTGCCATCATGGAATCGCCCACACCGGCAAGAGCCACATCCTCCGGTATCCGTTTTCCTGCATCCTCAAGACACATCATTGCGCCCACCGCAATGGAATCTGTCGCACAGAAGATCCCGTCCAGCCCCGGCTCCTGATCCAGCAGCCTTTTGCAGCCTTCATAGCCGGCATCCATAGAGAAAGCCCCTTCCGTGAAACAGGTTTTCACCTGGGAGCCTGCGCCGTCCACAAAGCCGCGCCTCCGCTCCTTTCCTGCCGCCACATCCCTCTGCGTCACACCGATATACCCCAG
Organism: Lachnospiraceae bacterium; assembly: GCA_028693165.1. Classification (GTDB taxonomy): domain Bacteria; phylum Bacillota; class Clostridia; order Lachnospirales; family Lachnospiraceae; genus Brotaphodocola. The sequence goes on from JAQUVX010000007.1 coordinate 147,195, forward strand.
CATCCCGGCATGCTTCGCCATGCGCTCCGTCATCTCCTTTGCCGCATGATAATCATCATGATAAACGCAGCTATAGCCCGTCAGCGTCTGCCCCAGCAGAACGACCGGAACCTGCATCTCCCTAAGCCGCTCCTTGTGCGCTTTTGTCAGGATTGTACCGATCAGGATCACTCCGTCCACCTGGTTGTATTTAAACAGATTTAAATACTTCAGTTCTTCTTTCTCATCATTGTCCGTGTTGGCAAGCAGCATCTGATAACCTTCCTTCGCCAGGACCACGCTGATGCCCGCCACCATGCGGCTGACGGACTCCGAATTGATCTTGGGAATGATGACCCCGATAATGTTGGTCCGCTTCAGCCGGAGCTGCTGCGCCTGAACCGACGGCTCATACCCGGTCTCCTCAATCACCCTGCGGATCTTCTCCCGCTTCTCCTCACTGACATACCCATCATTTAAGTACCTGGATACCGTCGCCCTGGAAACCCCCGCCATGGCTGCGATTTCGTTGATTGTCATTGTCTCCCGCCATCCTCTCCGCTCTGTCTTTTTCTTCTCTGTTCTTCATTATAGCGGAAAGCCGCCTTTTTCACAAGAATTTAGCCTCGCGGATTTTCAAAACCTCGATTTTTATTCATACAGGCTGGTTTGCCGGATATGGATCTGCTTTCCCTGCCTTTCTACATCATAGAAGTATAATTTTCATCTTTTTCGCAATGTTAATACCGTAACCATTCATTTTTATCACGGAGGTTGTTATGGATAATAAAAAAACATTGTATTGGGCAATCGGTATTGTCGTTGCCCTGCTGGTTATCTTCATGTTTTGGGGCGCAAACCGCGACAAATCAGGAAGTTCCCAGGACTCCACGTCCGCCGGCCAGACAGAGAGCGGTATGAGCTCCGCCGGTTCCGAGGCCCATACGGGGACGGACCATGAAAATGCGAAGGAAACGGCCGCAGGCAGCACAGGCGCCGGCGATACCGCTGACAACACAGACACCGGGTACGCCAGGTATATGGAGGAGGAAACCGCCATCATGGACCGTATGATGCGAGACATGGATCTGCCGGAGGAAAGCGGCAATGCCGCTCTGGATTTCATCGACGGCATGATCCCGCATCACGAAGCCGCTGTGTCCATGGCAGAAAGCTATTTGAATAACGGCGGAAACCATGCGAAGCTTAAACCTCTTGCGGAGGATATTATCAAGGCACAGAAATCAGAGCTCTCCCAGATGAAGGATATGAGAAAGGTCATTGCTGATTCCGGTAAAAAAGTTCAGGAGCAAGCGGACGCCTACCGGGCTGAATATGCAAAAATGATGGCAAAGCACCATGACGGTCATGGTGTGGGCCACAGCAGCAATACCGGTACCGGAAACGGCACAGGGACCGACAGTGATTCTATTGATGCCGCTTTTGCCGCCGGGATGATCATGCATCATCAGATGGCGGTAGATATGGCAAAAGCCATCCTCAGCAACACGGATGAGACCGATGTGCTGGTTCTTGCACAACAGATCATCGATGCCCAGGAGGAGGAAATCACCCTGATGGAGAAGGTGTTAGAGGAGTCATAATATTTTTTTGCCGCAAATATCGCCCCGCTCCACGGCGCAGCAGAGGGTATCGTGACAAAATGTTTACGCGCCTGCATTGGACATTTTTACGACAGGGACTGTGTTATTGTCCATTGAGTTCTGGAATGGCCGCCTGATATGGCTGGTTTGGACAATTTGGGGCTTGATTTGTTACGGTTGTCCATGATTTCCGGTTTTTCTGGACAATTCTTGAATTTTTGCTTATTGGCTTTCCAAATGTGGTTTTAAAATGTACCCTATAAAGTGGACACGCAAAAACAATCTAATTACCCAAGGAACATGGCCGTCCCCACGTTCTAGACATGAGATTTCTTCGTATTAACCAAGGAAAACTCATTTTTGTGGCTGAACCCATTTTTAAGCACAGACCTTGTGTTTCCTAATTTCTTGATATTGTGATATATTTAATCTAACGAATTGGAGGAATCATATGTCAAGAAAAACGTTTACCCCATCGGAAGTAGAGCTGCTCAGGCAAAATCCCTACACAGCTGATGTCTGCCCAACACATCTTTATTACACGCTTGCGTTCAAGGAATACGCGATCAGAGCAGCCACCAGAGGAGACACTTCGATCAAAATCTTTTCTAATGCTGGTTATGATCCGGAAGTCCTCGGAAAGCCAAGAATCTATGCTGCCATGAAGTCTTTTAAGCGAGAGGCTGCCTCACCTCAGGGACTTCATGAATCACGGCATTCCAGCGAAGCCAGACTGGATGCCCTTGCTAAAAAAGATCTGAGCAGGCAGCAATCCGAGAAAGCAATTCGAAAGCTTCAGGAGCGGGTCATTCACCTGGAACAACAGATTGAGTTTTTAAAAAAAATTCAATTTATAAACCCGAAGCCTCCGAAGAAATAATCTTTTCCAAGATCCAGGCTTCCCGGAAACGCGATGTCAATACACTTTCTGTAAAAGAAATGTGCGCGCTTGCAGGGGTCTCCCGGTCAGGGTATTATAACTGGATACAAAGTGCACCGGCACGCAGTATTCGGGAGCAGAAGGACGAGCAGGATTTCACACTGATTCTGGCTGCGTATCAGTATCGCGGGTATGCTAAAGGCGCCAGAGGTATTTATATGCGTCTCCTTCATATGGGGGTTCGGATGAATGTGAAGAAAATCCGCAGGCTTATGAAAAAGTACCACCTGTTCTGTCCCATCCGCAAGGCCAATCCTTACCGCCGCATGGCGAAGGCGATCCGAACCAATGCAGTTGCAGATAATCGGGTAAAACGTGAATTTCGAATTCATGGTGCAAGACGAATTCTGCTTACGGACATCACTTATATCCCGTATGACGGACATTTCTTTTATCTGTCTGTTATCAAAGATGCCTATACAGAACAGGTTTTATCTCATGTGCTAAGCGAGTCACTGGAACTGGATTTCGTATTAGAAACTGTGGAGCAGCTCATGCGTAACCACGGAGCCACTCTGGATACAAACGTGCTGATCCACAGTGATCAGGGATGCCACTATACCAGCACCAAATTTCGTCAGATTGTTTCGAGTCACCACCTTCGTCAGTCTATGTCCCGAAAGGGAAACTGCTGGGATAATGCTCCACAGGAAAGTTTCTTTGGACACATGAAGGATGAGCTTGGACCGATGATGAAGCAATGGAACTCCTTCTTCGATGTGAAACACAGCATTGATGATTGGATGGATTACTACAACAATGACAGGGGACAATGGAGCCTCAACAAGCTGTCCCCAAATGAGTTTTATTCGTACATTACAACCGGAATAGATCCGCTATCAGAGATTAGGAGTTTGGGTAATTAAAAAAGTTGTTTGTGTCCTTGACAAAGGGTACACTTTATTTAAAATGCTTGATTTGATGTTTTGTTTGGATAATTTTGAGGGGTGGAGTGGGGGTGTTGGACAAATGGAACAGGGGGAGGGAATGTATTGCCAGATGAAAGGAGTGGAGTGGGGTGAAATAGGCTCGCTGACGCTTCGCTGGGGGGATGAGGGGGACCGGGGGGGCGCGGGGCCATCTCGCTTGCGCTGCGCTCCAGCTCGATGGACGGCTGGCGCCGTCCATCCAAGAAAGAGGACCGGGGACCGCCGGGGTGAGCGAGCTCTCCCCGGCGGTCCCCGGTCCTCTTTCTTGAATGCCCTGCTTGTAGCTAGGCCAGGTTTGTATACCTCATCAAATAGCGGTCTGCTTCTTTTGCGGCTTCTCTTCCTTCGCGAATGGCCCACACAACCAACGACTGCCCTCTATGCATATCGCCTGTCACAAAGATCTTCTCTTTGTTCGTAGCATAGCTTCCTGCTTCGGTGGCAACATTGCTTCTCGCATTCAATTCTACATCAAACGCATCTGCAACATAACTTTGTGCTCCGAGAAAACCGGCGGCGATGAGGACTAAATCGGCTGGAACTTCCTGTTCGCTGCCTTCTACGGCAACCATGATCGTGCGGCCGGTGGCCTCGTCTTTCTGGGGCTGAAGGCTGATCAGGATTGCTTTGCACAGCTTGCCGGTCTCGTCCTTGACGAATTCCTTGATGGTGGTCTGGTAGATTCTGGGGTCGTGGCCGAAAACGGCGCAGGCTTCTTCCTGACCGTAGTCTGTCTTGCAGATACGGGGCCATTCGGGCCAGGAGTTATTCTCGGCGCGTTTGTCGGGGAGCTTTGGCATCATCTCAAGCTGCGTGACGGACGCGCAGCCGTGACGGATGGAGGTGCCGACACAGTCGTTTCCGGTATCGCCGCCGCCGATGACGATGACATGCTTATCTTTGGCGGAGATGTAGCTGTCGTCCTCAAGGTTGGAATTTAGCAGGCTCTTCGTGGTGGATTTGAGAAAATCTACCGCAAAATAGATTCCTTCTGCGTCACGGCCCGGAGCCTGGATATCACGGGGATTGGAGGCACCGCAGGCCAGGATGATGCTGTCAAATTCCTTCTTGAGTTTGTTTGCCTTTACCGTGTTTCCCACATCCGCACCGGTCACGAAGGTCACACCTTCCGCCTTCATCACCTCGATCTTGCGGTCGATTACGTGTTTCTCCAGCTTCATGTTCGGGATGCCGTACATCAGAAGTCCGCCCACACGGTCCTCACGCTCAAATACGGTCACATTGTGGCCGCGCTTGTTGAGCTGGTCGGCGGCTGCCAGGCCGGACGGGCCGGAGCCAATGATGGCAATCTTCTTGTCCGTGCGCAGCTTTGGCGGACGGGGGCCGGCTTTTCCGGTCTCGTAGGCTTTTTCGATGATGGCACGCTCATTCTCCTTGATGCTGACCGGATCACCGTACAGGCCACAGGTACAGGCGGCCTCGCAGGGAGCCGGACATACGCGGCTGGTGAATTCCGGGAAGCTGTTCGTCTTTTTCAGCCGGTTGAACGCCTGTGACCAGTTGCCGATGTAGACAAGATCGTTCCACTCCGGAACCAGGTTGTTCAGCGGGCAGCCGGATACCATGCCATTTAGCACCATGCCGGACTGGCAGAAGGGAACGCCGCACTCCATGCAGCGCGCGCCCTGCTTCTTCTGCTGTTCTTCGCTCAGAGGAGTGTGGAATTCATTGAAATTCTTGATGCGTTCCAACGGAGCTTCTGCCTCGCTGGTGATTCTGTCATATTCTAAAAATCCTGTTGGTTTTCCCATCTTCTCTCCTCCTTACTTTCTCATATTCGCATAAAATGCTTCGATCTGGGCCTGTTCGCTGCTGAGTCCCTTCTCCTCCATCTGGACGATGGTCTTTAACATGCGCTGATAATCATGCGGCATAACCTTCTTAAACTTCGGCAGATACTCCCCGAAATGCTCCAGGATGTCCTTACCCTTTTCGGAATTGGTGTAGGCTACGTGCTCCTGAATCATTTCTTTGAGTTCCTGCACATCGTACTTGTTGGACACTTCTTCCAGCGATACCAGTGATTTGTTCAGCCGCTTGTAAAGATCGCGTTTTTCATCCAGCACATAAGCGACACCGCCGCTCATGCCTGCCGCGAAGTTCTTGCCGGTCGTTCCGAGGATCACCACGCGGCCTCCGGTCATGTACTCACAGCCGTGATCGCCGACACCCTCAACCACCGCCGTTGCTCCGGAGTTGCGCACGCAGAAACGCTCGCCTGCCACACCGTTGATAAACGCCTTGCCGCTGGTCGCGCCGTACAGCGCAACGTTGCCGATAATGATATTTTCCGATGCCTTAAACTGCACGCTCTTCGGCGGGTATACCACCAGCTTGCCGCCGGAAAGTCCCTTGCCGAAATAGTCATTGCTGTCACCGACCAGTTCCAGGGTCAGCCCGCTTGGGATAAATGCGCCAAAGCTCTGTCCGCCGCTGCCGTCACACTGGATTGTAAAGGTGTCTTCCGGAAGCCCCTCCGGATACTGGCGGGTGATCTCGGAACCAAAGATGGTTCCCAGCGTCCGGTCCACGTTGGATACATCCACCTGCAAACTCTTCTTCTGACCGTTTGCCAGGGCCGTCTTTAATTTCTTTAAAAATACCTGCTCGTCAATAGTATCTTCCAGCTTGAAATCATACTCGGATTTGTCATAATACCCACGGAAGCTCATGCCCTCATATGGATTGTCCAGAATGTTGGACAGATCCACCTTTGCCGCACGCTCATAGGGAATATTCTCTTTCTTCTTTAAAAGCTCGGTTCTTCCCACCAGCTCATCCACCGTGCGCACGCCCAGCTTCGCCATGTATTCGCGAAGCTCCTGTGCGATGAAATGCATGAAATTCACAACATATTCCGGTTTGCCGTGGAAACGCTTGCGCAGCTCCGGATTTTGTGTCGCGATGCCGACCGGGCAGGTATCCAGATTGCAGACACGCATCATCACACAGCCCATCGTCACCAGCGGAGCCGTCGCAAACCCGAATTCTTCTGCCCCCAGCATACAGGCAATCGCCACGTCACGGCCGGTCATCAGCTTTCCGTCTGTCTCCAGAATGACCTTGTCCCGCAACCCGTTCATGATCAGTGTCTGATGGGCCTCAGCCACGCCAAGCTCCCACGGAAGTCCCGCATTGTAAATGGAGTTTCTCGGTGCCGCACCGGTACCGCCGTCAAAGGAGGATACCAAAATGACCTGCGCCCCGGCCTTGGCAACACCGGCTGCCACCGTACCCACACCGGCCTCGGAAACCAGCTTTACAGAAATCCGCGCCCGGGTATTGGAATTTTTCAAATCGTAAATCAGCTGTGCCAGATCCTCGATGGAATAAATATCATGGTGCGGAGGCGGGGAAATCAGGCCCACTCCTGTGGTGGAATGGCGGGTTTTGGCAATCCACGGATACACCTTTCCGCCCGGAAGCTGACCACCCTCGCCAGGCTTTGCCCCCTGTGCCATCTTGATCTGGATCTCCTGTGCACTCACCAGATAGCGGGAGGTCACGCCGAATCGGCCGGAGGCTACCTGCTTGATCGCCGAACAGCGATTGCTGTTCGGCGGTCCCGGAAGCAGCCGCTCCAGACTCTCACCGCCCTCACCTGTGTTGGACTTGCCGCCCAGACGGTTCATGGCGATCGCCAGCGTCTCATGCGCCTCCTGGGAGATGGAGCCGTAGGACATGGCGCCGGTCTTAAACCGCTTCACGATGGAATCCACGCTCTCGACCTCTTCGATCGGAATCCCTCCGTTTTCATCAAATTTGAAATCGATCAGGCTCCGCAGATTGATGGTCTGTCCCTCTTCATTCAAGGCATGGCTGTACTCTTTAAACAGATCATAGCTCCCGGTCCGCGCCGCCTCCTGGAGCAGGTGGATGGTGCGCGGATTGTAGAGATGCTCCTCCTGACCTGCACGCTCCTTGTGGCTTCCGACACTCTCCAGTGTCAGATCCACATCGAGGCCCAGCGGATCGAACGCGGAAGAATGCAGCGTATCGACATCATTGGCAATGTCCTCCAGGGTCACGCCGCCCACACGGGTAACCGTATCGGTAAAATATTTGTCAACCACTTCCTTGCAGATCCCGATGGCCTCGAAAATCTGTGCGCCCTGGTAGGACTGGATCGTGGAAATACCCATCTTGGAAGCGATCTTGACAATTCCGTGCAGAACAGCGGAATTGTAATCGTTGATCGCCGCATAATAATCTTTGTCAAGCATCCTGGTCTCGATCAGGTAGCGAATCGATTCCTGCGCCAGATACGGGTTGATCGCACAGGCACCATAGCCCAAAAGCGTCGCAAAATGATGAACCTCCCGCGGCTCTCCGCTCTCCAGAATCAACGCCACGGAGGTGCGCTTTTTCGTCTTGACCAGATGCTGCTGTAACGCCGATACGGCAAGCAGCGACGGGATCGGCACATGATTCTCATCGATGTCACGGTCGGACAGGATGATGATGTTCACGCCGTCGCGGTGTGCCCGGTCGGCCTCCAGAAACAGGCGCTCGATGGCCTTCTCCAGCGATGTGTTCTTATAATAAGTGATCGGAATCACTTCCACCTTAAAGCCCGGCTGATTCATGTATTTGATCTTCAAAAGATCGGTACAGGTCAGAATCGGATTGTCCACCTTCAAAATCTTGCAGTTCTCCGCGCTCTCCTCAAGCACATTTCCCTCCTCTCCCACATAGACGGTGGTGGAGGTCACGATCTCCTCACGGATGGAATCGATCGGCGGATTGGTTACCTGTGCAAACAGCTGCTTGAAATAATTAAACAGCGGCTGATGCTTCTTGGAAAGCACCGCCAGCGGACTGTCCGCACCCATGGCCGAAACCGTCTCCGTGCCATTTAACGCCATCGGCAGGATCATGGTCTTGTACTGCTCATAGGTATAACCGTAGGTCTTTTGCAGGCGCGCGCGTTCCTCCTTCGTCATCTGCGCCGTTCCCTTGTTGGGAATCGGCAGATCCTTAAGCTCCACCAGATTGGAATCCAGCCACTCACCGTAAGGCTGGCGGGAAGCATAGCGCTGCTTTAACTCATCGTCTCCAATCAGCTCCCCCTTGACCGTATCGATCAGAAGCATCTTGCCCGGACGCAGACGTTCTTTTCTCACCACCTGAGACTGTTCAATATCGATCGCACCGACCTCGGACGCCAGAATCACCTGATCGTCATCGGTAATATAATAACGGGACGGGCGCAGGCCGTTGCGGTCAAGTACCGCTCCGATCACATCGCCATCGCTGAATACGATGGAGGCAGGGCCATCCCACGGTTCCATCATCGTCGCGTAGTAGCGGTAGAAATCCTTGACCTCCTGCGGCATGGACTTGTCATGCTCCCAGGGAGCCGGAAGCGTGATCATGACCGCAAGCGGAAGCTCCATGCCGCTCATCATCATGAATTCCAGTGCATTGTCCAGCATAGCCGAATCGGAGCCTTCCTGATTGATGATCGGAAGCACTTTATGGATGTCGGATTTGAAGAACCGGGATTCCATGGTCTCCTCACGGGCCAGCATCTTGTCCAGGTTGCCGCGGATCGTGTTGATCTCGCCGTTGTGCACGATGATCCGGTTCGGGTGTGCACGCATCCAGCTTGGGGTCGTGTTGGTGCTGAAACGGGAGTGGACGGTCGCGATCGCGGACTCATAAGCCGGGTCCTGCAAATCGTCAAAGAACTGGCGCAGCTCCTTGACCAGGAACATCCCCTTGTAGACGATGGTGCGGCTGCTCATGGAAACCACGTAGGTGTTGTCATTGCTCTGCTCAAACACACGGCGCGCCACGTAGAGGCGGCGGTCGAAATCCAGTCCCTTCGCAATCTCAGCCGGTTTGCCGATGAAGCCCTGCACGATGTGAGGCATCTTCTCGACTGCCTTGTCGCCGATCTTCTCCGGGTGGGTCGGCAGATCTCGCCATCCGAGGAACTTCAGCCCTTCCTTCTTGACAATGATCTCAAGCATCTTCTTGGCCTGGTTTCTTTCCAGCTCGTCCTGCGGGAAGAAAAACATACCGACGCCGTATTCCCGCTCGCCTCCCAGCTCGATCCCCAGGGGTTTGGTGACCTTCTTGAAGAATTTATGAGAAATCTGAAGCATGATGCCAACACCGTCTCCGGTCTTGCCTTCCGCGTCCTTGCCGGCGCGGTGTTCCAGATTCTCCACAATATGAAGTGCCTGTTCGACGGTCTTGTGGGTCTTAATCCCTCGGATATTCGCTACCGCACCGATACCACAGTTATCATGTTCAAACCTCGGATCATACAGACCTGAAATTCGCTTCTCTCCTGTTCTCTGATCGCTATTCATAATCATTTCCTTCCTGTGCCAGTTCTTTTGCAGCAATTTTTAATGATAATACTACAGTTTTTTTCATTTGTAAATAACTTTTTTCTTTGAATTGTCAGATAATTAGATAATTAAATTGTTCCAAACACTATTGTCTCTCTATTCTTGTTTTCGCAAAAAAATGAGCAGACCATTTCGGCCTGCCCATCTCTTCCTCACTTCTCATTTACAGCTCACAGTTGTTGCGTTTCACGACCATCGCCAGCTTCAAAATCAGAGGCACATAGGTCACAAAAAACAAGATCAGTGCCCCGGTAAAGACTACCTTCCGCTTCTCCTTCGGAATCTGTGTTCCGATCATGATCCCCATGGCGCAAAGACACATCTTTAACAGCGCGATCATTTTCCAGTCCGATTCCCGCACGTATTGATTGGCAATCCCGATCAGATGCTTCATTCCCTCCCTCCTTCCCTTTTCCCTTCGTCACATACACTTTGCTGTTTTTATTATAACGCAAAAAGAGACCGCTTGCAAGCAAACAGTCTCTTCGTGTTCCGCATTTCTGCCGGTTCTGGGGATTACAGCTCGCCCAAACCGCTCTCGATCGCCTTGCTGATGGTGTCCATCGCTGCAGCCTCATCCTCGCCGTCACAGATCAGGGTGATCTGGGTGCCGGACTTGATGCCTGCTGCCATTACGTTCAGTACGCTCTTTGCGATGATGCGCTTCTCGCCGCACTCGATGATAACGTCACATTTAAACTTCATTGCGGTCTGAGATAAAACTCCTGCTGGTCTTAAGTGTAATCCAGATGGATTTACAACGGTCAATGTCTTACTAAGCATATCACATTCTCCTTTTAATCGTTCTTTATAACTGGCTCGGAGAGCAGATCACCCGAAGCAATTATAGTTCTCTCACTAGAAGTGTATTACAAATCCTGGTAAGTGTCAAGTCAAACTGCCCGCCTGACCGTCATTTTCTTCACATACTTTTTCGCGCTGCGAAAACACGCAGCCGCAGTAATTCTGCCGATACAGACCATGCTCTGCCGACAGCTCCACCGAGCGCCGATAACCGTTTTTTTTCTTGAAATCCGAAGGAAGATGGGCCACCTGATAAATGCCGGAAAGCTCCTCTCCGATCTCGTTTAGCTTCGCCGCATTCTTCATTGGGCTGATGGTCAGCGTGGTGGCAAAGTAGTCGTATCCGCCTTCCGCCGCCAGTCTGGCTGCTTCTGAAAGCCTCAGCCGGTAGCAGCGAAAGCAGCGCTCCCCACCCTCCGGTTCGTGCTCAAGCCCCCTGCTCTGTTCGTAGAACCGCTCCGGCTCATAAGGGCCTGCCCGAAAGGCAATCGGGTGAAGGGCCGGCAGCTCTCCGATCAGACGGCGCTGTTCCTCCACGCGCTTTTCATACTCCTCCTTCGGAGAAATATTGGGATTATAATAAAACACCGTAATGGAAAAATATTGTGACAGATACTCCAGCACATAGCTGCTGCATGGCGCACAGCAGCTATGCAGCAAGAGCCGGGGAACCCGGCTCTCGTTTGTATTCATCTCTATGATCTTTTCCAGTTCTTTCTGATAATTCTTCTGATTCATAGTCGGACCCTGTCTGTTTCTGAAATAATGGCTGCTTCTTACAGGAAATCGCGAATCCGCTTGCTGCGAACCGGATTCCGAAGCTTGCGGAGTGCTTTCGCCTCAATCTGACGGATGCGCTCTCTGGTGACATTAAACTCCTTGCCAACCTCTTCCAATGTACGCGGATGACCATCCTCCAGGCCAAAACGCAGGACGATTACCTGGCGCTCACGCTCCTTTAGATCTCCCAGTAGTGCATCGATATGCTCGCGGAGCATAACGGATTCCACGTTGCCCTCCGGCGTCAGAACATTGCTGTCCGCCACAAAATCGCCCAGGTTGGAATCGTCTTCCTCACCGATCGGGGTCTCTAACGAAGCTGGCTCTCTGGCGATCTGCATGATCTCCATCACCTTGTCCTCCGTCATCTCAAGCGCATCCGCAAGCTCGCTCACGGACGGCTCATAGCCAAGCTCCAGAGTCAGCTTTCGCTGCATCTTGGACATCTTATTGATGGTCTCAACCATATGCACCGGTACACGGATGGTACGTGCCTGGTCTGCAAGTGCCCGGGTCACGGACTGTCTGATCCACCAAGTAGCATATGTACTCAGTTTATATCCTTTTGTATAATCAAACTTCTCAACGCCCTTGATCAGTCCAAGATTTCCCTCCTGAACCAGATCCAAAAAGCTCATGCCGCGTCCGGTATAGCGTTTTGCAATGCTTACCACCAGTCGCAGGTTCGCTTCAATCAGGCGCTCTTTCGCCAGCTCATCTCCCTCAGCCTTACGTTTCGCCAGAGCAAGTTCTTCATCCGCACTGAGAAGCGGCACGGTACCGATCTCCTTCAAATACATACGAACCGGATCTTCGGTGCCAATCCCGTCCAACAGATCAATCGCATCCAGCTCAACATCGTCTGCTTCCTTCATGAACTCATCATCTGTCTCCAGATCATCATCGTCCGCCAGCAGCAGCGTATCATCAGCCAGAATCGCTTCATCTATCACGGGAATCACATCAATGTGCTTTTCTTCCAGATAATTATAAATCTGCTCCATCTGCTCCGGAGGCAGGTTATCGCCAATGAAAAAATCATTGATCTCTGCTACATCCAGCGCATTATGCTTTGTTTTGGCAACTTCTACCAGCTTTTTCAGCTTTTCCACAAAATTGTCTTTTTCCACAAGTAACGTCCTTTCGCTTAAGGGTCTAATAAATTGCTACACAACTAATCATTATATAACATCAAATATCAGATTTCAACATTTTTCTTTTTTATTTACGGATTTTACGAATTTCTCCGGATTTCCAGGGTCTGACACAGGTTTTCGATCTCTACTCCGGTCCGGCTTCCGCCAAACTCCCCATCCAGTACCCAGTCCACAGGCTCCTGCGACTGAATCTGCAGGCTGCTTGTCTTGAACCGGTAAACCAGATCATTGGCCTGCTCCTCTTTCAAAAACAGGCTGGTCACAATACTGCTGAATTCCACCGGAGTTTTCGGCGTGCGGATCAAAAGCACCTCGAACAGGCCGTCATTTAACGCGGCATTCTGATCGACCAGCCCCTTGAAGCCGCCAACGCTGATCGTGTTGGTGATCATGCCGAAGATGAATTCTCCCTCCAGCACCTGATCCTCCCAGGAGATCTGCATAGAGTAGGATTTGATGGAAGCCAAGCTTCTGACACTCTCCAGCATATAAGCCTGATGTCCCAGCACATTTTTCTTGTCCTGGGGCGTGAGATAGGATACCTCCGTAAACGCACCAAAGCCCGCCACGTACACAAAATAACGATCCCCGCAGAACCTGCCGATATCGATCGGATAGCCGCTGCCGGACACCACCGCACGGGCCGCCGTGAGCATCTGCTTCGGTATCTTTAAGCTGGAAGCGAAATCATTGGTCGAACCGGCCGGGATGTAACCAAGCTGCGGCGGATTCTTGAGCTGCATCATGCCGGAAATGGTCTCATTCAGTGTTCCGTCGCCTCCGCTGCACACAATGAGATCCTTTCGTGCGCCTTCCCTGACAACGGTCTCTCTTGCATCCAGGGCCTTCTGCGTGATATGCACCTGCACCTGATAGCCCGCCGCTCCAAACAGATCCAGGATGTCCAACAGCTTCGTACGGATCTGTGCCTTACCTGATTTTGGATTGACAATCAGAAGCATCTGTTTCTTTCTGTTCATGCCTTAACACCTGCCTTCTTCTCATTATCCTCACTTTATCAGCTTTGTATACCTGCCGAACGCATTCGGCAGCGGATAAATTCGTTTCAGCTCGTCCTTTTGGGCCGCAATATAGTCATCCGGGATCAGGCTGTCGATCCGCACACGATAACCGATCATGTGCCATTCCACATGGGAAAAAATATGCTTTGCCGACGGAAGCGGCTCAATCTCCACGATGGTGCCGTCCTCCAGCCCGAAGGCTGTCCCGACCTCCTCCGGCTTTAAATACCCCTCCCGGTTTGGCAGTTCATAGAGCGAGGCCAGAAGTCCGCTGTCCTCCCGCTTGCGGATGGCAACCTGACTTCCATGCTCCAGAATACACACGGTGCGCTCCTCCACCCTCCGCTTCTTCGGCGGAGTCTTGACCGGAAGCTCTCCAATCAGATTCTGCCTGTGCGCCAGACAAATCGACTCCAGCGGGCATTCCCCGCAGTGAGGCGCACCGTTCGGCACGCAGACGATCGCTCCGATCTCAATCAGACCCTGATTAAAATGGCTGGCCCGGTCTCCCGGCATCGTGGCCCGCAGCTGCTCCTCCATCCACTTCTTCGTGGATGCCTTCAAAATATCTTCATAGCTTGCCGTAACGCGGGAAATAACACGCAGCACATTGCCGTCCACCGCCGGAACCGGTTTCCCGAATGCGATGGAAGAAATTGCGCCCGCCGTGTAGCTCCCGATCCCCGGAAGCGATAAAAGTGCATCATAGTCCGACGGAACCTCGCCGCCGTATTCCTCCATGATCTTCTGTGCCGCCTTTTGCAGGTTTCGCGCGCGGTTGTAATACCCCAGCCCTTCCCAGAGCTTTAACAACCGGTCTTCCTCCACAGACGCCAGCGCCTTCACATCTGGAAGTGCTTCCATAAACCGCTCAAAATAAGGCTTTACCGCCTCCACGCGGGTCTGCTGTAACATGATCTCCGAGATCCACACCCGATAGGGCTGCGGGTCCTCCCGCCAGGGCAGAATCCGGGCGCGTTCCTCATACCAGGCCAAAAGCGGACGGTTCATCGCCCGAAGCCGCTCCTCCAGCGCAAGGGGATGCTCCTGTGCCTCTGCCACCTGCAGGCGGTCATATTGCTGTCTGATCTCATACATAGCCATATATTCCTCTTACCGAAACCTCTCCTGACATCACCTCGCGAAGCTCCCCGTCCGGCATCTCCACCAGCAGTTCCCCTCCGTCATTGATTCCCTGTGACACTCCGGTGTAATCACCCTTCGGGGAAAGCACCTTCACTTCCTGCCCGCGGCTTGCCAGGCTGCGGTTGTACTCCTCTTTCAAAAGGCTCATATCCAGCGTACTCTGATACGTTTCATAATACGTTTCCCAGGAACGCAAAACCGCCTCCACAAGCGGAGCACGCAAAAACCTCTGTTCAGCCTCCAAAAGCAGGGAGGTGGCCTTCGGGCGAAGCTCCTCTGGGAAGGACTCGATATTTACATTAATTCCAATTCCAATGACCACGTGGCGAATAGAATCCTCCTCCGTACTCATCTCGGTCAGAATGCCGCAGATCTTCTTTCCGTTCAGCACAATATCATTGGGCCATTTGATCTGACAGTCTAAGCCCGTAATCTCTGCGATGCCCTGCTTCACCGCCATCGCTGCCACCAGCGTAAGCATCGACGCATGTGCCGGGGCAAACTCCGGCCGCAAAAGCAGGCTCATCCAGATTCCGGTTCCGCTCGGCGATGTCCAGTTTCTGCCGCGCCGCCCCTTGCCTGCTGTCTGCTGCTCCGCCAGAACCAGGGTTCCGTCTGCGGCCCCCTGATCTGCCAGCTTTCTCGCATAATTATTCGTAGAATCCGTTTCTTTCAGGATCACCAGAGTTTGTCCTGCGCGGGCCGTATGAAGCAGGCTCTTAAGCTCCGCCTCGGTGAGCACGTCGCCGCTTGTCGTCAGGCGATACCCGCGGTTGCGCACCGCCTCAATCTGATACCCCTCCTCCTGAAGCTGCCGGATCACCTTCCACACGGCAGTCCGGGAGACGCCCAGACGCTCACACAGCTCCTGCCCGGACAGATATTCTTTTGTCTCTTTTAAGTATTTTAAAATTTCTGTTTTCAACGATTACCTCCAGATGCTGACTGCGCTCATCACACCGATCAGGAACAGGACTGCCGCCAGCACACACTGCACGATGCCGGAAAATTTCTTTTTCTTATCCCGGCCACCGGCCTGAAGTGTCGTCCAGCCGTTGACCCCGTTCAAAAGTCCTGCCAGCCAGAAAATAACCGGAAACAGGATTCGGTACGTGTCCGGATACAAAAATGCCAGCACCGCGCAGATTACCACCAAAATCCCCACCGCAATATGCAGCAGATCCAAAAACATCGCCGTGTTGCGCGGACTTTTTTTCTTTTCCTGATTCAACATAAATTATTCTCCCAGGGTTGCCACCATAACAGCCTTGATGGTATGCATACGATTCTCCGCCTCATCAAATACGCGGGACTGTGCAGACTCAAACACCTCATCCGTCACTTCCATGTCGGTGATGCCAAAACGCTCTGCCATCTCTTTGCCGATCTTGGTCTTTAAGTCATGGAACGCAGGCAGACAGTGCAGGAATATGGACTTCTCACCCGCATTTCTCATCACATCCATCGTAACCTTATAAGGAGACAGCTCGCGAATACGCTCCTCCCAGACTGCATCCGGCTCACCCATGGATACCCATACATCTGTGTAGATGACATCCGCTCCTCTGGTTCCCTCTGCGACATCCTCGGTCAGGGTCACGCTGCCACCGGAAGCCTTCGCATATGCCTCACACTGAGCCACAAGCTCTGCATTCGGGAAATACTTCTTCGGCGCACAGGCCACAAAATGCAGACCCAGCTTCGCGCAGACGATCATCAGAGAATTGCCCATGTTGTAGCGGGCATCGCCCATATAAACCAGCTTCACACCCTTTAAGCGTCCAAGCTGCTCTCTCACGGTCAGCATGTCCGCAAGCATCTGGGTCGGATGATACTCATTCGTCAGACCGTTCCACACCGGAACGCCGGCATACTTTGCCAGCTCCTCCACGATCTCCTGACCATAGCCGCGGTACTCGATGCCGTCATAAATACGTCCCAGCACACGCGCCGTGTCCGCGATGCTCTCCTTCTTTCCGATCTGGGAACCGGACGGATCCAGATAGGTCGTCCCCATGCCCATGTCATGCGCCGCCACCTCAAAGGAGCAGCGGGTACGGGTACTGGTTTTCTCAAAAATCAGCGCCACATTCTTACCTCGGTAGCTGTCAACCGGAGTTCCTTCCTTCTTTTTCTTCTTCAATTCCGCCGCCAGATCCAGCAGATACAAAATCTCCTCCGGAGTGTAATCCTTCAGCGTCAGAAAATGTCTTCCCTTTAAATTCATAATTGGTTTCCTCCTCATTCCTTTGTGTTCAAAAAATGTTATCTATACGTTACTATATTGGCAAAACGATGTCAAGTTTTCTTAACCGTTCATGGACTTTCGCCATGATGTCATCCGGTGTATAAATCTGCATGCGCGGCATCTTAAGCTCCTTCGCCCATTCCTCCAGCACCGCAAGATACAGCGTCTTGTAATCCCAGTCCGGTTTCAGCTTCAGCTCCGCCGCCAGCGCCGGAAAGATCTGTTCCGTAAATGTGCGGTAGCCTTCCAGCTTCTGAAGCTCCGATTCCTCCAGCTCCGACTTGATCAGGTGGCGGACCAGCGCCAGCTCCGACATCATCTTATCAAAATAATAGCCCTCCGTCCGCGGCGCATCCAGATAATAGCTGCGTCCTGCAAGCCCATACAAAAACCGCTGTGCATCCAGGTAACCAAGCTGCATATTCCTGCTGATCCGCTTCTTATTAAATTCCAGAATCCCGCCCAGATCCTGGCGCGGCGCAATGTGGGAAACCGATACACCCTCCGGAATCGTGAGAACCTTCTCCGTATCAAAGCCGAATCCATAGATCCGAATGACAATGATATCCCGGTAATCCCGCTCCAGAAGCACATTGACCGGAACATTATTCAGACTTCCGCCATCCATGTAGCGTTTCCCGCCGAGCTTCTCATTGCGGAATGCCGGAAAATACGCACTTGCCATCAGAGCATCCGCCATCTCTCCCTCCGGTGCCCGCTTCACGTCCAACACGATCTCCTTCTTCTCGTCCACCGAAAACGTGGTCACATACAGTTCCCGATCCGAATTCCGGATTCGGTCCTCATCCACACTCTCCCGAAGCAAGCCGCGCAGCGGAGTGATGTCAAAGCCTCCCTCCCGCACGATCTTAACCGCATTCTCGCCAAGCTCCCGCAGGCCCTTTACAAGCTGCTTTGTCCGAAACACATCCTGCCCCAGTTCATGAAACTGCTCCATCAGACTATTGTCGATGTTCATCACATCCGAATATGTAAGATTTCCCCAAATCTGCTCCGCTTTTTCCAGCTCATCCATGCACATCAGGGCACCGTTCAGCGCACCGACCGAGGCTCCCGCGATCCCTTTGATCTTCACTCCGGCCTCCCGCAGTGCCTTCCAGGCTCCCACCTGGTAAGCGCCCCGGGCGCCTCCTCCCTCCAGGACAATCCCATACTCCCGATCCAAATCAATCCGAACCTGCATCCACTTCCCCCTCTGTCAATTCTGCCTGTCCCATATGCCATAAAGAGAGCGATCTCCATCTCTCGCTCTCTTTTCGTCTCGTTTTGAATCCTATTATTTTTCTTTGATCTTAGTTCTCCTTCGCAACCTCCACAATCGACTTCACAATCCCCGCCATATTCTGAATATCAGAAGGGATAATAATCTTCGTCGCCTGTCCGTTGGCCGCTGCCATGAACGCTTCCAAACTCTTGATCTGCAACACTGCGGTGTCAGCTCCGGCCTCTTTCAGGAACCGGATACCATCCGCATTCGCCTGCTGCACCTTCAAAATCGCCTCTGCCTCACCCTCTGCCTCACGGATTCGCTTCTCCTTCTCCGCCTCCGCATGAAGGATGGCTGCCTGCTTATCTGCCTCCGCATCCAAAATCACGGATTCTTTCTTACCTTCTGCAACCAGTACGGTGGACTTCTTCTCGCCCTCTGCACGCAGGATGGATTCACGGCGCTCACGCTCTGCCTTCATCTGCTTCTCCATCGCATCCTGAATTGCTGCCGGAGGAATGATGTTCTTAAGCTCCACGCGGTTTACCTTGATGCCCCACGGGTCTGTCGCCACATCCAGGGATGCACGCATCTTGGTGTTGATGGTCTCTCTGGAAGTCAGGGTCTGATCCAGCTCCAGATCACCGATGATGTTTCTCAGCGTCGTCGCTGTCAGATTCTCGATTGCCATGATCGGATTCTCCACGCCGTATGCAAACAGCTTCGGGTCTGTGATCTGGAAGAACACGACCGTATCGATCCGCATGGTAACATTATCCTTGGTGATAACCGGCTGCGGCGCGAAATCAACCACCTGCTCTTTTAAGATGACGCGTTTCGCAACGCGGTCAAAAAACGGAAGCAGAAAATGCACACCGACCGACCAGGTTCCAAGATATGCACCCAGACGCTCCACAACCAATGCCTGTGCCTGCGGTACGATCTTCACGCAGGATACCAGCAGCAGCAAAATAACAACCAGCAGTGCCAAAAAGAAAATAGCTCCCATATTATAAGTCCTCCTTTGATGTGCTTACAATCAGTTTTACTCCCTGAATCTCTTTAATCCATACCTGGGTACCCTCCGCATACACGGTACCCTCCTCCTGCGCCCTGGCCGTCCATTCCTGACCGCCCACGACCGCAGAGCCAGTGCCAAGCTCGTTGTTGATCTCGGCAGTCACCCGCGCCTCTTTTCCGATCAGGCCATCCGCATTCGTCTTGATGGTATTGCTGTTGATGTATTTCGCAGCAAACGGTCTTGTCAAAAACAGAAGCAGAAACGAGACGATCACAAACACCGCTAACTGAATCTCCAAACCGGCGCCAAACAGGGACACCAGAAACGCCACAAAAGCCCCTCCTGCAAACCAGATTGTCGTCAGCGCCATGGTCATCACTTCGATTCCAACCAGTATTACAAAGGCTATCAGCCAATAGATGGATATCATCGCTAAACCTCCTTTTTTCTTAGGTACAGTATACTATATTCTCAGGACCTTTACAATTCCTATTTCTGGTTTCGTCTCTGTCTGGCCGCCTCAAACATTAAAACGGATGCTGCCACCGCCGCATTCAGCGACTCTACCTTCCCCTCCATGGGAATGCGGATGTAGGTATCTGCCTGGCCGGCGGTCTCATCGCTGAGTCCGTTTGCCTCATTGCCGATCAAAAATCCCATATCCCCGGTGTAATCCTCCTGATCATAGCTGTTCTTCCCGTCCAGATGGGCCGCAAAGAGCCGAATCCCCTTTTTCTTTAAGATTTCAAGTGCCCCGCACAAATCCTCCACATACACAAACGGCACGCGCAGCACCGATCCCATGGTGGAGCGGATGACCTTCGGGCTGTAGATATCTGCGGTCGCCGCATCCATCAGAATCCCGGTCACCCCGGCGCCCTCTCCGGCGCGCAGAATCGTCCCCAGATTGCCCGGGTCCTGCAGCCGTTCCAGAATCATCACCTGGGCGGCTCTGCCGCTCTCGGCCTTTGTGCGCGTCACATCCGAAAGCGCATAATGATACTGCCGCACCAGTGCCAGAATCCCCTGAGGGGTCTGGGTGTCGGATAAGGCCCGAAACACCTCATCTGTCACCGTCTCGACCTGCCGCACTCCCCCGGTCAGTCCGGCGCACTCCGGCTGCTTTGAAAAGCTCTCCGAGACAAACAGCGTCTGAATCCGATCCTTGGGAATCTCACTGCACATCCGCAGCCCCTCCGCCACAAAGAGATCCTCCTCCCGGCGGGTTTTGGCCTTCTTCACGAGTGCATTTACATATTTTACCTGTTTATTCGATGTACTGCTTATCACGTCCTGTCGTTCCTTTCCGATCATTCTTCCTTAGTTTCCTGCGATCGTCTCCAAATCATCCATCCAGATTCTTCTTGACGCATCACTCGGCATCCGCAGATCTCCCCGCGGAGATACCGCCACAGAACCGACCTTCGGCCCGTCCGGCAGGCAGGAGCGCTTGAACTGCTGCGCAAAAAAGCGGCGGTAAAATACGTTCAGCCAGTTTGCGATCGTCTCCTTCTCATACTCGCCCGCAAAGGCCTGCAAAGCCATCCGGTAGATCTTGGACGGCATATAGCCGAACCGCAGCACGTAATACAGGAAGAAATCATGAAGCTCATACGGCCCCACCAGATCCTCTGTCTTCTGTGAAATAACCCCGTCCTTCGGCGGAAGCAGCTCCGGGCTGACCGGCGTATCCAGCACATCCATCAGCACCGCCTGCAGCTCGCTTTCTTTGCAGGTGTCCGCATAGTAGTGAACCAGATGGCGCACCAGCGTCTTCGGCACCGATGCATTAACTCCGTACATGGACATATGATCGCCGTTGTAGGTCGCCCAGCCAAGCGCCAGCTCCGACATATCGCCGGTTCCGATGACCAGACCGCTCACCTGATTGGCGATGTCCATCAGCACCTGCGTGCGCTCCCTCGCCTGTCCGTTTTCATAGGTCACATCATGGTTCTCCGGGTCATGGCCGATATCCTCAAAATGCCGGGTCACGGATGCACGGATATCAATCTCCCGCAGCGATGCCCCCAGCTTCTCCGTCATGCGGCAGGCATTCTGATACGTGCGATCCGTGGTTCCAAAGCACGGCATGGTGATAGCATGAATCTGTTCTCTCGGAAGCCCCAAAAGGTCAAAGGCACGCGCGGTCACTAAAAGGGCCAGCGTAGAGTCGAGTCCGCCGGAAATCCCCAGCACCGCATGGGTAATGCCCGTGTGCTCCAGTCGTTTCTTAAGACCCATGGCCTGAATGGTAAAAATCTCCTCGCAGCGCCTGCTGCGTTCTGCCTCATTGTCCGGCACGAACGGGCGGCTGTCGATGTAGCGAAGCAGCTTCTCACGCTGCGCTTCTTCCATATGCTTCGTCTCAAGAGAGAATTCGACCGTCATATAATGGCCGCTCTCCTCCGGCGGATAGGTCGTCGTCCTCCTGCGCTCGGCGCTTAAGCGTTCCAGGTCCAGATCCCCATAGATGACCTCCGGGACAAACCGTTTGGAGGCCGCAAGCAGCGTTCCGTTCTCGGCGATAAGGTTGTGACCGCCAAAGACCAGATCCTGGGTGGATTCTCCCTCTCCCGCGTTGGCATAGACGTAGCCGCAGATCAGGCGGGCCGACTGGCCGAGAATCAGTTCCCGGCGGTAGCTGTCCTTGCCGACCACCTCATCGCTGGCCGAGCAGTTGGCGATCACTGTGGCCCCCGCCAGACAGTGACGGATGCTGGGCGGACACGGAACCCACACATCCTCACAGATCTCTGCCGCAACCACCAGCTCCGGGATCTCCCTGCACTTAAACAGCAGGTTCATGCCCATCACCACCGGTCTGCCAAACCAGTCCGTGGTCACCAGACCTTCCGTGCCCGCTGTGAAATGGCGCTGCTCATAAAATTCGGAATAATTGGGCAGGTTTTTCTTCGGAACCAGACCCAGAAGCACCCCGTCACAGATGGCGGCGGCAACATTATACAGCTTTCCGCCATGCTCCCACGGAAGGCCCACAAGAACCAGCATCGATCGCCCTTTCGTGAACTGCTCGATCTCCCGCAGCTCCTCCTTCGCTTTGCGCAGAAGCGGCATCTGCAAAAACAGATCCCCGCAGGTATACGCGGTCAGACAAAGTTCGGGAAACACCATCAGGCCCACGTGCTCACGCTCGCCTGCTTCTATCAATTTACAGATTTCTTCCCGGTTGTGCACCGGATCTGCTACCTTTACCTTCGGAGTGGCTGCCGCTGCGCGGAAAAAGCCGTCTTTCATCTCTCATTTCCTCCTGTAATATGATTCTACCATCATATCATACCCACAAAAAAAAATAAAGCTAACCCCGGTTTACTTTTCTTTCAATATTATGTACAATAACAGCATATCCTATTAATTTACTAGACATAAGGAGCCAACATGAAAATTTCCACAAAGGGGCGCTATGCCCTGCGTATGATGATTGAGTTTGGGATGAATCCGGACCAGTGCACCAAGATCAGCCAGGTTGCCGCAAGACAGGGCATATCGGATAAATATTTAGAGCAGATTGTGACGCTTTTGCACCGTGCCGGCTACGTCCGCAGCATCCGCGGCGCTCAGGGCGGCTACATGCTGACCAAGGCACCGGAGGAATACACCGTCGGCATGATTCTGCGGCAGACCGAGGGAAGTCTCTCTCCTGTCTCCTGTCTGGACGAAAAGGTCAATCCCTGTGAGCGCGCCGGCTGCTGCTCCACGCTGACCGTATGGCAGAAGATCAAGGATGCCGTGGATGATGTGGTCGATCACGTGACCCTGGCAGACCTCATCGAAGAACAGAAGCATATGCCGGACAAGAATCTGCTGTAGCATCCGCTACCGGTCTTGCGGCAAAATCAGACAAAAGGAGCACATAAAACCATGCAGGAATTTTCCAGAACCGAACGCCTCATCGGCACCGAAGCACAGCAGCGTCTGGCACAGACCACGATCGTCGTCTTCGGCGTAGGCGGCGTAGGGTCCCACTGTATCGAAGCCCTCGCCCGCTGCGGCATCGGCCGCCTCGTGCTGGTGGACAATGACACCGTCTCCATCACCAACATCAACCGCCAGAGCATCGCCTCTCACAGCACCGTCGGCCAGTACAAGACCCAGGTTATGAAAGCACGCATCCAGGACATAAATCCGGAAGCACACGTCGATCTCTTTGAGACCTTTGTACTCCCGGATAATTTAGATTCTTTATTAGATGGAATCGGCCAGATCGACTATCTGATCGATGCCATCGACACCGTCAGCGCCAAGCTGGCCATCGCCCAATATGCTGTCAAACACCAGCTTCCCCTGATCGCCTCCATGGGCACCGGCAACAAGCTGCACGGCGAGCTCTTCGAGATCACCGACATTGCCAAAACCAGCGTCTGCCCCCTGTGCCGCGTCATGCGGAAAGAGCTGAAAGCCCGCGGTATCGAACACTTAAAGGTGCTCTACTCCAAAGAACAGCCGCTGACCCCGGTTCTCCCCAACGACGAAGTCACGTCGAAACGTGCCGTACCGGGAAGCATCTCCTTCGTGCCTCCGGTGGCCGGTCTTCTGATCGCCGGGGAAGTTGTGCGGGATCTGCTGAAGCTGTAACTAACCCAGTCGATCCGCACCTACTCGTATCGGAGTGCATCGATCGGGTCTTTATTTGCCGCCTTCGAGGCCGGATACAGTCCAAAGAACACACCTACCAGCGCAGAAAAGCCTACCGCGATCAGCACGACTTCTGGCCGGATGACCGCCTTGAGTCCAAAGACCGCACTTCCGGCCGACACCAGGCCGACGCCCATCAGCACTCCGATGATGCCGCCGCAGGCCGAGAGGATCGCCGACTCGGTCAGAAACTGAATCTTGATATCCCTGGTTCTCGCCCCCAGGCTCTTGCGGATTCCGATCTCGCGGGTACGCTCCGTAACCGACACCAGCATGATGTTCATGATGCCGATTCCGCCTACCAGCAGGGAGATCGCGGCAATTCCGCCCACCGCTGCCGCCAGTCCGCCCATCATGGTGTCAATGCTGCTCATCTCACTGGCCGCCGTGAAGAGATAGAAATCCTCCGGCGCCCGGTCTTTTTTCTTCGCGATATAGGCAACCATTCTCTTATAAAAATCATCCAGATTCACATCCGGGCTGGCATAGACATGGAGCTGATAGAACTGATCATTCGGCCAGGTCAGAAGTGTGTAGGGAAGGTAAGCACTCCCGTTTCCGCTGTTGCCTCCCATCATCATCGCCTGAAAGGCATTGAGCTCCTTCCGGTAAACTCCCACCACCGTATAGTCGTCGACCGAGCCATAGACCGTCGTGCGGAAGGTCTTTCCGACTGCATTCTCGGTTCCGAACAGCTTGACGGCACTCTTGGTATCCATGACCACATTCTTTCTCCGGTCCTTGATATCCGCATCCGTCAGGTAACGTCCATAAACCATATTGACTGGCTGCACATCCTGAAACGTATCATCAATTCCCTGATAGTCGAACTTGATCTTCGTCCGCCCAAATGTCGCGTCCGCACTGGTGTACGCATTACTGTCGATGTAGGAAATCTCATCGCCGAACACCTCTTTCACCCGTTCCATCTCATCCAGGGTAAAATAATCACTCTGCCGCACATCCTCCACCCAGTAGCCGATGGACAGATAGGCCTGGGTCACACCGATATCCTTATACAGATCCGCAAACATATTGCGCATGGTATCGCCGAGTGACACGATGGCGATCACCGAGCCGATTCCGATGATGATGCCGAGCATCGTCAGAAAGGACCGCATCTTATTGGCGCGTATGGCTGAAAATGCCATGCTCATATTCTCTAACAGCATGAGCTTCCCTCCTGTCTCTGTGTCTGCCTGCGCAGGCACGGTTCATTTTTCTCGTCACTGATAATCTCTCCGTCCCGGAATCGTATGATCCGGTCCGTGTATGCGGCGACGTCCTCCTCATGGGTAACCAATACCACTGTCGTCCCCTCATCATGCAGCTTGGAAAACAGTTCCATGATCTCGTTCGTCGATGCCGTATCCAGGTTTCCGGTCGGCTCATCGGCGAGCAGCAGCGGCGGTTCGTTGGCAAGGGCGCGAGCGATCGCCACACGCTGGCGCTGACCACCGGAGAGCTCATTTGGCATATGCTGCGCACGGACCCCGATTCCGACCCGATCCAGAAGCTCCTGTGCCCGCTCCCGCCGGTACCGTTTGTTCTTGCGGGCATAGGTCATGGGCAGCTCCACATTTTTGAGCGCGGAGGTTCTGGCAATCAGATTGAAAGACTGAAATACAAATCCGATCTTCTGATTCCGGATCCTGGACAGTTCATCCTGATCCATCTGCGCCACATCGATGCCGTCCAGGTAATAATGTCCCATGGAGGGCCGGTCCAGACAGCCTAAAATATTCATGAGCGTGGATTTACCCGAACCGGACTGTCCCATAATCGCCACGAATTCTCCGCGTCGGATCGTCAGATTGATGCGCTTCAAACCGATGACCTTCAAGGTTCCGGTGTCATAAATCTTCACCAGATCCTCCAGCCGGATCAGCTCCTCGCTGACAAATTCTTCTTCTCTCATTCAAATGCCTCCACTACTGCGGCGTATCCGCAACCTTCGTTCCCTCTTCCAGTGTCGGATCGGGTGCCGTGACATATAAAAGCCCCTCGGTAAGTCCTTCCCCGCGCACCTCCACAGAAATATCACTCTCCACACCGCTCTCCACAGCAATCATATGTACCACATGATCCTGCACCGTCACAAGATAGGTTCCATCCTCTTTCTGAAGCAGTGCGGAAACCGGAACCACCCAGGCGTCCTTCGCCTCATTGAGCACAATCTCAGCTCTTGCGGAGATCCCCGCAATCAGCTTTGTATGCGTGTTCTGAATCTGAATGGTGGTCGGAATGACGCGCTCCGTAGAGCCGCCGCCCTTCTCCTCACCGGTCGGAGAGATCGAGGTGATCACACCTTGCTCCGTCTCATTTCCGAGAATGTCCGCCCGGATCTGAGCCGTCTGCCCCACCTTGACCTTGCCGATGGAATACTCGCTGACGTTGATCTTCATCTCCAGCTTATCCAGATTGTCGATGGCAAAGAGCGGCTTGTCGTCATCGACCGTATCCGCAAACCTGCCTACTCTGGAATTGACGCGCACCACCGTTCCCGTGATGGGACTGGTCACCTCGGTCTCCTCCAGTCGCTTTTTCTTTTGCTCCAGCGCATATTCTGCATTCTTGACCTGAAGTGCATAGGACCTGTTCGCCACCGGCTTTCCCTTCTCCAGTGTGTAGGTACTGACCTGGCGCTTCGCATCATTTAGCGCATCCTTCGCCGCCTCAAGCTCCACCTGCGTCACGTCTCCGCCCTCAAACAGCATGGACTTCCGCTGATAGTCAAGCTCCGCCGCCTTGCGATCCTGCACCGCCTTGCCGTAGCCGTTCTCCGCCTGACGCTGCGCTTCCTCCTGGTTGGCCACCGCCAGATCGTATTCATTCTGCGCAATGTCAACTTCCTTCTGCACATCGGTCGGATCCAGACGCGCCAGCACCTGTCCCTCGCTCACCCGGTCGCCCTCCTTCACCAGAAGCTCCAGAATCTCCGCGTGCAGACTCGATACCACCTCCGCACTGTCCGTGCCCGATATCGGACCGCTGATGGAGAGCATCTCTGACACCTCCCCTTTTTCCAGCGCGGCTGTCACCACCGGAATCACGGTTTCTTTATTGCCGCCAATGACCCGGAAGACCACAACCAGAGCGACGGCAAGCGCCGCCACTCCGATTATGATTTTCTTCTTACGGCTCCAGGGAGCCCGTTTCTTCTTTTCTCGTTTCTGCTTGCCGGACGCATCCTCTGTGAGTAATGTATCCAGCTCCTTTTCAAATTCCTGATCTGTCATCGCCACTTTTTCTCACCTCATCGGTTCCTTTCCCCTAGTTCGCTGAATCTGTCATCTTCTGCTCCACGAAATCCGGTATGGAGCCTTCCGGGAAGATGGCCGGATAGCTCTGAACCTCACCATTTTGCTCGGTGAGCACCTCTACCTCAAGCACCTCCGCCTGATACATCGGATTATAATAGGTTCGCCCCTCATATACAAGGATTTTCTTCAAGGCTTCCAGCTCCGCAGGATCATCGATCGTCACCGTCATTCTTGTCTCTTGCGTCCCATAGGGATCGCTCCGTACTTCCATTTCCCGTTCTTTATCGGTCATGTCCTTTCCAATGTCAATCGATGTGACATTGAACTTCTCCATATCATTTCCCGTCCAGACCTTCTGCTGCTGCAAAAGAGCCAGTGTTTTTGTGAAGGAAGGATAGACCGGGTAGTAGTCGCAGTTTTCCAGTTCTTCCAGATAATAATAGGCATACCGTTCTTTCATGTTATTATAACGGTTTAGCTTCTCAAGCCCCTCCTCGTCCTTCTCTGTGGAAAAACGGATCAGGCCCAGCGGATACTCGCTCTTCATCTGCTCCAGTGTCATATTCTGAAACTCCTGCTGATAGCTTTCCAGAAGCTCCTTTTTCTCTTCCGCAGTCAGCCGATCCAGCCTGGTGATTCCGGTGTTGTCTTTATAGCGAACCGCCGCCACTTCCTCTGATGTTCTTGCCATCAGCGGGTACGTCGCCTGCTGGAATTCAGGATCCGCATACATGTTGTTAACCATAGGCTCGATTTCTCCTGCCGGCACATGATAACTGCGATATACATGGCGGCCGCTGTTTAAGGTGTAACGAATGTTCACTGAAACCAGATCGTCCGCATACGGCTGCACCTTTTCATTCACATAGTCCACACAGTAGGATGCCAGCTTCAGGAGGTTTTCCGTGTCCTGATATTCCATATGATCATAGATATATTCGTCTCTGCCCACGCTCTTCCAGTAATAGGTTCCATCCTGCATCTGATCGGTGCTTCCGTAGGAAGTCCAGGAATTGAGTACGTCCACGCTGACCGCCGCGCTGCGAACCCGATCTGCTGCCGGAAGATACTTGTCATATCCAAGCAGGTCATAGCGGAAAATCGACATTACCGCCAAAGACACAAGCCCGCATACGATCAGTTGTCCCTTGTGGTCAAACAGTCTCTTAAAGTCAAAGTGATAGATGATCTCGATCACACAGTGGGAAATGATCGTCCCGCAGAGGACTCCAAACACAAACCAGCCGGTCGATTCGCGCATACCCCAGAAAAAGCTTCCCAGCCCGATGCCGGACAGAAGTACGATCAGAATCCGAATGACCGGACAGGTCACCGGAAATGCCATGGCCTTCCCCGCCGCCTCAGAAGGACGTCTGCGGTACAAAAGCAGCCCGATCAGCGCCAGAATCACCACTATCGCCAAAGCGATCAGCGCCGCCGGCAGGATGCTTTCCTGACCGTATTCTTCCGTCTGGTACACATATTCCACAACCGGCGATATTCTCATGCCGAGCGTGGCAAGTGCCTCGCCGGATTGCCATACATAGGTTTTGAAAAAGATTCCGAAAAAGCCCTGCACCAGTGCAACCGCCAGTGGAAGCCAGTGGAATATAAAAAGCAAATACCATACTTCCCAGTATCCCCACGCCCAGATTTCCGGTCATCATGGCCGCGATGATCACCACCGTATACATCAGAATAAAATAGACCAGATGCAGACCGCAGGCCACAAGTACCATCGGCCAGAGTCTCGTTCCATCTGCATGGTTGGCAATTCCAACCGCGACAGCCAGGAACACGCTGATCGCATAAGGAACCGCCGCGATCAAAATGCCATCGATAAAATTCACCGCGTAAAGCAGTTCCCGACGGATCGGAATGCTGTGATAAAAATCCACCTTGCTTCTGGAATTCAAATAGGCAAAGCTGCTCATGCCGCAGATCATTGCCAACATCATCATCAGAAACGCGGTCAGCGCATTGTCAAACGAAAGCGCGCGCGCCATCAGATTGGTGTAATCCAGCAGTGCTGTAGCCTGGTTGGATGCATTCTCAATCTCCCCGGCCTGAAACGCCGCCGCGACAGGAAAGGTAAAGAAGAATCCGAGACTGATCAGCGTCACCGCCCAGAGGCGGCTCTTCAAATCCTCTCTCATCAATTTAAAATATAAGTTTCTTGATGTCATAGCCGACTACCTCCGTTTCACTGATAAAGATTTCTTCCAGAGACAGTGGAATCGTCTCATAGAACACCGGGTTGGCATGCTGCATACAGTATTCCACCAGGCTTAAATCCCCGCGCACCGTGAGCGTCATCAATTTCCCGCGGCGCTCCACCTTTAGGATATCGAGTCCGGGCAGCTGTTCCGGCTCGACCCCCGGCTGCAATACGCACTGCACCTTGTGGATGTTCATCTTCATCTCATCCAGTTCCTTGCTTAAAAGAATGCCGCCCTTATGCAGAAGTCCCACATGATCGCAGATATCCTCCAGCTCCCGCAGGTTGTGGGAGGCGATGATCGGGGTCAGATGACGCTCCTCCATGTCATTGGCAAAAATGCTCTTGACTGCCTGGCGCATCACCGGGTCGAGTCCGTCAAAGGTCTCGTCGCAGAACAGATAATCCGTCCCCGCACAGATCCCGCAGATCACCGAAACCTGCTTTTTCATGCCCTTGGAAAAGGTATTGATCTTCCGCTTTTCATCCAGTCCAAAACTCTTCATCAGGCTGTGAAACCGACCACTGTCAAACTTCGGATAAGCGATCCTGTAATACTGCATCATATCGACGGGCGTAGCATTTCCAAAGAAATACTGGTCATCAGAGATATAGAAGAACCGCTGCTTCGCCTCCTCATTCTCATACACGTTGCTGCCGTCGATGGTAATGGTTCCCTCATCCGGCTTCAGCACGCCTGCCGCCATCCGCAGGAAGGTACTCTTTCCTGCTCCGTTGGTTCCGATCAGGCCGAACACGCTGCCGTCTCGAATCGTCGCATCAATGTGGTCGACCGCCACTATATCGTCAAACCGTTTTGTAAGGTTTTTTGCCTCAATCATCTTACCTGTTCCCCCTT
>JAQUVX010000008.1 GCA_028693165.1 Lachnospiraceae bacterium
TCAATTCGATATGGAAAGAAAGGAACAGTGCACAGCCCGAACTTTTAGAGAAGATACTGTATAAAGACAATCTGAACAGAGCTTTTAAGAGAGTAAAGGCTAACAAGGGAGCACCGGGAATTGACGGGATAACTGTCAATGAGATAGGGGCATACCTAAAGGAAAATCAGCAGAAAATCATTGCTAAGATTTATAAGGGAAAATACACTCCTGATGCAGTGAGAAGAGTTGAGATTCCAAAGTCTGATGGTGGAGTACGAAAGCTTGGTATTCCAACAGTCAAAGACCGTATATTCCAACAAGCCATTACACAACAGCTTATGCCTATTTATGAGCCACTATTCTCGGACAATAGTTATGGTTACCGACCGGGAAGATGCGCAAAAGATGCCATTAAGAAGATAAAAGAACACGCAGAACAAGGATACACTCATGCAGTGGTACTTGATTTATCAAAGTATTTCGATACGATCAACCACGAAATGCTCCTAAATCTATTGCGCAGAAATGTGAAAGACGAAAGGGTAATCCAGTGGATTAAGAGGTATCTAAAGAGTGGTGTTATGGAAGACGGAGTAGTCATGGAAATAGAAGAAGGTTCACCACAGGGAGGAAATATTTCACCGTTGCTGGCGAATATCTATCTGAATGAGTTTGACCAGGAGTATGAGAAGCGAGGTGTAAAATTTGTACGATATGCTGATGACATAGTTCTATTGGCAAAGAGTGACAGAGCCGCAAAACGATTACTCGAAACAAGCACAAAATATCTCGAAGGAAAACTGAAACTGAAAGTGAACCAAGAGAAAAGTCGTGTGGTTAGTGTGTTTGCAATCCGAAATTTCAAGTACCTTGGCTTTACATTGGGAAAGAACGGAACGGGTATTTATATCCGAGTTCATGGAAAGTCATGGAAGAAAATGAAGTCAAAACTGAAAGAACTTAGTTCCCGAAGGTCTTGTCAGAGTATTCGTCCCGCGCTTAACAAGATAAAGGTATATATGCGTGGGTGGCTGAATTACTATGGAATTGTAGACATGAAGAATAGGATAGAAGAACTGAATCAGTGGCTATATCACAGAATCCGAATGTGTATATGGAAACAATGGAAGAAGCCGAAAACGAAGGTAAGAAATCTGTTAAAGATGGGAGTACCCAAAGATTTGGCATGGCAAGCAGGCAACAGCCGAAGAGGCTACTGGTTTGTAACCCATACACTGGCGGTCAATCTGGCAATGACAAAAGAAAGACTGATAAACAGTGGCTTTTATGATTTAGCCACAGCCTATCAGTCTGTGCACGTCAACTATTGAAAGCGCCGTGTACCGAACGGTACGCACGGTGCTGTGAGAGGACGGGAGCTAATCACTCCCTCCTACTCGATCACAGGAAATTGTGTTCTGTGATATAAAAATGTTTTGCGAGTATGCACATGCCGCGCCAGTGGAAGATGGCTGCTGAAGCAGCCGCACGGCAGCGCGAAAGTCCGGCACGCCCGACTCTTTGTTCTCACAAAACATAGAAAAATAATACAAAAAGTCAGATTGACAAGTACATATATTTGTGCTATATTTCAAATATAAATTTCGGATACGGTATACAAATTAAGAATGGAGGTATATACACTTGGGAGATATCCGCAATATGTCGATTCGCGAAAAAGCATATATTTTGCTCCGTGATGCCATTATCGATGGTACGTTAAAGCAGGGTGAGCGCATGGTGGAGGATAATCTTGCCATTCAGTACAGCGTAAGTAGAACACCTCTGCGGGAAGCGATCCATAAGCTGGAGTTGGATGGTTTTCTGCAGCGACTTCCCAGCCGCGGGCTGGTGGTAGCAGAACTGTCCATTAAGGAGGCGGAGGAGTTGTATCAGGTACGCGGTTATCTTGAAGGATTAGCGGCTCGCACTTTTACAGAAAATATGACATCTGACAAGAAAAACATTATAGAGACTTACCGGAAGAATGTTATTCTTTATCATGATAACGGCAGCGTGGAAGAGGTTCTGGAAGCCTGTCGGCAGCAGCATAATTACATCC
The DNA here is from genome assembly GCA_028693165.1 of Lachnospiraceae bacterium. Lineage (GTDB taxonomy): Bacteria > Bacillota > Clostridia > Lachnospirales > Lachnospiraceae > Brotaphodocola. Next base: position 2,045 of record JAQUVX010000008.1, read on the forward strand.
GTGAAAACTGTGGACACAAGATTTGCAGTGAATATATTCAAAAGATGGATCTTCATATTGCCCGATACCGCAGATTAGGTGTTCGGGAAAGCGGAAGAACCGAACAGGCATATCTGGAGCATCTAACGATCCTGGATGACATTCTAAAGGAAAATGCGGATGCAGCAGAGGACACCATGCGAAACCACATCATCGTTTCCGGAAAGGCAGTCATTGATGCCATTGGCAGGAACTTGCAGACAGTGAATTAAGTTTCACTGTTTACATTATATTGGATACGGTATCCCATTCTATTTCGGATACGGTGTCCGAAAACAAAGAAAAGGAGATTAGAAATCATGGAAAAAGCAAAACAGTTAAGAGCACTACTGAAACAGGAAAGCATTATTGTGGTACCGGGTGTTACAACCCCATTATTCGCAAAAGTAGCAGAAGAGAAGGGGTTCCGGGCACTGTTTGTCACTGGTGCGGGTCTGGCAAATATGAATTTCGGCCTGCCAGATTATGGTTTGATCACGATGACCGAAAATCTGGAACTTGTTAAACGAATCAACGACAATACGAGTCTTCCATTGATTGTGGACATTGATGACGGCTATGGAAGCCCTATGAACGTTTACCGCACAGTAAAGGAATATTCACGGCTGAATGTTGGAGCTGTCATTTTGGAAGATCAGAAGGCACCGAAACGCTGCGGACATTTTGAAGATCATGAGGTAATTTCCATTCAGGATATGACCAACAAACTCAAAGCTGCTCGGGAAGCCTCTTTAGATCCGGATCTTGTACTTTTTGCACGGACCGATGCCATCTCTGTCAACGGGATAGAGGATGCTTTGGAACGCGGGAAAGCCTATGCCGCTGCCGGAGCGGATGTCATCTTCATCGAAGCGCCCAGAACCCTGGAGCAGATGGCGCAGATTCCAAAGGAAATACCGGTTCCAACTCTCATTAATTTGGTTGAAAATGGTAAGACACCCATGTTAAAGAACTGCGAACTGGAGCAAATGGGATTCAAAGTGGTTCTGTATGCCAATGCGCCATTGAAAGCCTGTATTAAAGGAATGCAGAACCTGTTTGATTACCTGATGGAAAACGGAACTACAGACGGCTGCGATGGCACACTTCTGATTCCATCTTCAGAACGTCATGAACTGACTCACAAGCAGTTTTATATGGATTTGCAGAAACGATATCAGTAAGCGAAATGTACATGGAGTAAATATTGGAGGGAGAATATATGATAACTGTAGTCGGTTTTGCTATGATTATTGCGATTGTTGTCGTGCTGTTAAAAGGGAAACTTTCCCCCATCGTGGTATTGACGATTATTCCTGCTATTGCTGCATTGATTCTTGGCTACAATCCGGTTGAAATTGCTGGATTCATTAAGAACGGAATTGGAACCACCACCAGCAATGGAGTCTTATTTATTTTTTCTGTTATTTATTTTGGGGTTTTGGCTGACACGGGAGTATTTGATGTCATTGTCGGTTTTCTTGTAAAGAAGGCGGGAAATAATGTCATTGCCGTTACCGTAGCTACCGCGATTATTGCAACCATTGCACATCTTGACGGTGCATCCGCTGTCACGGTTTTGATTACCATACCAGCAATGTATTCTATCTACAAGGCCATGCATATCGATGTTCGGATACTGCTGTGTCTGACCGGTGCCTGCATGGGCGTCATGAATTTGCTGCCCTGGGGCGGTCCGGTTGCACGTGCTGCCACGGTAATGGCTATGGATGTCAATGATTTATGGCGGATACTGATTCCTGTTCAGGTCATCGGCTGCATCCTGAACATCGTACTGGCTGTGCTTCTTGGAATCTATGCCATTCGGCATGGAGCAGGAAAAGGCGATGCTTCTTTGACTACATCGACCCAGGTCAAAAAGGAAGAGAGCAGTGATTTGAAAAGGCCACGTCTGCTGGTTTTCAACTCACTTCTGACTGTGGTTTTAATCGGAATTCTTGCTTCGGGTCTGGTGACCAGCTACGTGGCTTTTCTGGTAGCTCTCTGTATCATTATGACTGTCAATTATCCGGATCAGAAAATTCAGAATAACCTGATCAAAAAACACGCACCAGCTGCACTGATTATTTCGGCAACCATGTTCAGTGCCGGAGCCATGGTCGGCATCTTTGATGGAACGGAGATGTTGACACATATGGCAATGGCTATCATGAGTGTGATTCCTGGGTCTCTTGGAAAATATATCCATATTATTTTTGGAATTTTGGCAATGCCTCTGGGTATGTGCATTGGTACAGACGCATATTTTTATGGTGTTATGCCGCTGGTAATCCAGGTTGGAGAAACCTATGGTGTGACAGCTTTAAGCACTGCAGTTACCATGATTATTGGAAAGAACCTGGCCTTGATGGTCAGTCCGCTGGTACCGGCAACCTACCTTGCTCTTGGTCTAGCGGATACCGAACTGAAGGATCACATAAAATTCAGTGCACCTATTTACTGGATTGCCAGCCTGATCGTACTTCTGCTTGCGGTTATCATAGGAATTGTCCCGCTATAAAACCGTAATCTTTTTACAAAAAGAGTCTCATAACCGAGGCTCTTTTTGTATATCCTCCTATAGACACCCCAACCACAAATATAAGGTTGCCTATTTCCCCAAAATCACGTATAATTGTTCAGATAGCATGATAAAAATGTGCGTGACGCACAGCCAAAAAGGATGAACTATGAGAAAATTAGCTTTATCAGATGAGGTACTGCTTAGTGTGCAGCAGCCTGCGCGCTATATCGGTAACGAGATGAATATGACTGTGAAGGACCCGGACAAGGTTGACATAAGATTCGCCATGACGTTTCCGGATGTGTACGAAATCGGTATGTCCCACCTGGGTATGCAGATCCTGTATGCAATGTTTAATAAGAGAGAAGATGTATACTGTGAGCGTGTCTTTTCTCCGTGGACGGATCTGGATGCCGTGATGCGTGAGAAGCATATCCCGCTGTTTGCGCTGGAATCCCAGGACCCGGTCAAGGATTTTGATTTCCTGGGCTTTACCCTTCAATATGAGATGTGTTACACCAATATCCTGCAGGTGTTGGATTTGAGCGGCATTCCCCTGCACGCAGAAGACCGCAAGGAGAACGATCCGCTGGTCATCGGCGGTGGCCCCTGTGCCTACAACCCGGAACCACTGGCGGCGTTCTTTGATCTGTTCTACATCGGAGAGGGCGAGACCCAGTACGATGCACTGTTTGATCTGTATAAAGAGATGCGCAGAACTGGAAAAAACCGCTGGGAGTTTCTTCTGGAAGCAGCAAAGCTGCCTGGCATCTATGTTCCGATGTATTACGATGTGACTTACAAAGAGGACGGCACCATCGACACCTTCCTGCCGAACCAGCCGGGTGTCCCGGAGAAGGTCAAAAAAGAGCTGGTGCTTGAGATGGACGAAGCACCTTACATCGAAAATCCGCTGGTTCCTTATATCAAGGTGACCCAGGATCGAGTTGTCCTTGAGATTCAGCGCGGCTGCATCCGCGGCTGCCGCTTCTGTCAGGCGGGCAATGTCTACCGGCCGCTCCGGGAGCACAGCCTGGAATATTTAAAAAAATATGCTTATCAGATGCTTAAGAACACCGGGCACGAGGAGATTACTTTAAGCTCCTTAAGCTCCAGTGATTATACTTATCTGAAGGAACTGGTCACCTTCTTGCTGGACGAGTTCCACGGTCAGGGCGTCAATATTTCCCTGCCGTCCCTGCGTATTGATGCATTCTCTCTGGATGTCATGAGCAAGGTGCAGGATGTGAAAAAAAGCAGCCTGACCTTCGCGCCGGAGGCCGGAAGCCAGCGGCTTCGCGATGTCATCAACAAAGGACTGACCGAGGAAGTGATCTTAAAGGGGGCTTCCGATGCTTTCCACGGCGGCTGGAACCGGGTGAAGCTCTACTTTATGCTGGGACTTCCGACGGAGACCGTAGAGGATATGCAGGGCATTGCCGAGCTTTCCGAGAAGGTTGCAGAGCTGTATTACGATGAGATTCCCAAGGAACAACGAAACGGCAAGGTACAGGTTGTTGCCAGCTCCTCCTTCTTTGTTCCAAAGCCATTTACCCCATTCCAGTGGGCGCGGATGTGCACGAAGGAAGAATTTCTGGAACGTGCCTACATCGTCAAGGATAAATTCCGCCAGATGTTAAACTGGAAGAGTCTCAAATACAACTGGCACGAGGCAGATCTGACGGTGTTAGAGGGCGTTTTGGCCCGCGGAGACCGCAGAGTGGCCGCCGTAATTGAGGAAGCCTACCACAGGGGCGCACTGTATGATTCCTGGTCGGAGTCCTTCCGCAATGAGATCTGGATGCAGGCATTCGAGGCCTGCGGCGTGGACATTGATTTCTACACCACAAGAGAACGCGGACTGGATGAAGTATTCCCATGGGATTTCATCGATGCCGGCGTGACGAAAGAATTTTTGAAACGAGAGTGGCAGAACGCCATCTCAGAGAAGGTGACACCGAACTGCCGCCAGAGCTGTTCTGGCTGCGGTGCGCGTGCATATGGAGGAGGTGTCTGCTTTGAAGATCAGAATTAAATTTGCCAAGGAAGGCACCATGAAATTCATCGGACATCTGGATATCATGCGATATTTCCAGAAGGTAATGCGCAGAGCAGATGTCGATATCCGCTATAGCGAGGGCTTCAGCCCGCATCAGATCATGTCCTTTGCGGCGCCGCTTGGCGTCGGACTGGAGAGCCTTGGAGAGTATGTGGATATTGAGGTGCTGAGCACCGATTCGTCCGCCGAGATGCTGCGCCGGATCAACGCAGCGATGGTGGAGGGGATGAAGGCGCTGGAGTACAAGCTGCTCCCGGATAACGCTGCCAACGCCATGTCTGTCGTGGCTGCTGCCGACTATACGCTGCAGTTTCGGGAGGGCTACGAGCCGGAGGACTGGGAAACCTTTGCTGCAGGGCTTGAGCGCTTCATGGCACAGGATCAGATCCTGATCATGAAAAAGACCAAGAAGAGTGAGAAGGAGATCGATATCCGTCCCATGATCTATGAACTGAAGCTGGATGGTCATAAGATCTGCATGAAGATTGCCACCGGAAGTGCGGCAAACTTAAAACCCGACGCTGTCATCCGTGCATACCTGGAAAGCATTGGACAAACCATGGCTGATTTTGCACTGATGATTACCCGTACAGAAGTATATGCCAACCAGGGCGAGGAGGGGCAATTGAACCTCTGCACGCTGGGAGCATTTGGAGAAGACATTGAGTAAGCTGATTATTACCAGATGGAGGGATCGAATCCTGACAGCGCAGTTTTCGGGGAATGAAGCCCTGGAACTGTCGCTGGAGGAGGATTCCTCCATTTTGGGCAATCTTTATATCGGAAAAGTAAACAATATCGTCAAGAATTTAAATTCTGCATTCATCGATTTTGAGAAAGAGCGGACCGGATATTATAGCCTGACAGACAATCCGCAGTCGTTGTACCCGGACGGAAGCTGGCGCAGCTTAAAGGCCGGAGACGAGATCCTGGTACAGGTGGCAAAGGACGCAGTCAAGACCAAGGATCCGGTTCTGACGGGTAATCTTAATTTCACCGGCAAGTATGCGGTTTTGACTGCCGGAAAGCCGGTCATTGGATTTTCCTCCAAGATCAGTGACAAGACGTGGAAGGAGCAGCTTCGCCCGCAGTTGGAAGCCCTGGTCACCGGGCAGACGGGCCTTATCGTGCGCACCAATGCCTACGGTCACGATGCAGAACTGTTACAGGAGGTGCAGGCCCTGACGGTGGCCTATCAGACAGTGCTTGAAAAGGCGCGCTACCGGACCTGCTACAGCCTTCTCTATCAGGCTGATCCGGGGTATCTTAAGAATCTGCGCGGCAGTACGTCCGGTTCCATTGAGGAGATCGTGACGGATCAGCCGGAGGTATTCGAGACGATTTCTGATTATTTGAGACAGTATGACGCCGACAAATTATCCCGGCTTCGGCTCTATGAGGATACGACGCTCAGCCTGTCCCGCCTGTATTCACTGGATAGCATGATGGAGCAGGCCTGCCAGAAGCGGGTGTGGCTCAAATCCGGCGGATATCTGATCATCGAGCAGACGGAGGCCATGGTAGTCATCGACGTCAATACGGGGAAATATTCCGGCAAGAAGAATCTGGCCGACACGATCCGCATGATCAATTTGGAGGCGGCAAAGGAGCTTTGTCACCAGCTTCGGCTGCGAAATCTGTCTGGAATTATTATGGTGGATTTTATTGATATGAAAGCAGAAGAGGACAAACGCCTGCTGATGGATACGCTGAGAACCTGTGTCCTGTCAGATCCGGTCAAGACCACCGTGGTTGATATGACGGGACTCAACCTGGTGGAAATGACGCGGAAGAAGGAGAAAAAACCGCTCTGGGAGCAGATCGCACAGGTGAAGCAGCAGCCGGAAACGACTTAGGCTGCTGTGGTCTGACGTTTCGCGGACTTGTGATTCTTTAAGAAATTAACCAGTGCAAAGACGATCATGACACCGGCATTGAGTGCCAGGATTCCAAAGGCCGCCAGAATTCCGACCCGGTCGGCGGCGCTTCCGATCAACTGCGGCGTGACAATGCCGCCCAGTGCGGAGATGGCTGTCAGGATCGACATGCCAAGCGCAGAACCCTTGGTGTACTGTCCGGCATCGGCGATGCAGGTCGGATAAATCCCGGCCAGGAAAAACCCAAGACCGACCAGCGCGATGGTGATGACCGGAAGCTGCGAAGCAAAGAGCAGAATCACGAAGCACACGCCTCCTCCGATCGTATTGATCAGGGTCAGTGTGCTTTTCTGATACCGTTTGGACAGGGAAGCGCAGACCAGCCGCCCGATCATGATGGTCAGCCAGGTCACGGAAACCATGGTGGTCGCGAAGGTCTCACTCATGACACCGGTGTTCTGCAGATAGGTTACAAACCAGCCATTGATGCAGTTCTCCGTACCGAGGTAAAAGAAGAGCAGCAGTCCGATGCAGTAGAAAGAGAAATTCTTCAGGAAGGATCGGTCTTCCACGGAAGAGGTTCTGGATGCCTCTTGAGATCCGGCAGCGCTTTGCTCGGTTGCCTGGTAGTCCATCGTGGCATAGGAGCATGCCGAAGCAAAGCTTAAGACAACGATCATGTACATGGCGCTGCGCCAGCCAAGTCCGTTTCCGATCAGAAGTGCTGTGATAAAGGGAGCCAGAAATGCACCGACGGCAAAGCTGCAGTGCAGCAGATTCAGTGATTTGGCGGAACTGTGGCTGATGACATTGACGGTCATATTATTGATGATGGTGATGGAACCACGTGCGATACCGGCTGCCAGCATGATCAGATAAATCAGTCCGATATTCGGAAGCAGGGTCAGCAAAAAATAGCAGATCGGGACCATAAACGAGGTGAGTGTGATCGACAGCCGCGTACCCAGATTCTGTACCAGTACCGGGAAAAAGAAGCTGGCAAGCATGTTGCCGATCGCCATCATGGACAGCGCCCCGCCCGCCAGTGCATAACTAAGAGACGCCTCCCGCATCAGCGACGGCAGAATCGCGCCGATGACCAGTACGGCCATTCCACTGACTGCATAGCCGAAGCAGCAGCGGACGAAAATCATATGGGTAGTGCTGTTTTGTTCCGAATTCATCTTGATATCCTCCTTCATTTAAAAGCAAATTTTATTATAGCGCAGATATCAAAAAAACACAAGATTTTCGCAAAAAACCATTTGACAAGCAAGATTGAACATGCTATTATATTTTAGTATGCCGCACAATGAGGTAGAGAAGTTCTGGATTTATCCAGACACCACAGTTGGCGAGTAATGATAATAGGAGGTGCCATATGTACGCAATTATTGCAACAGGTGGTAAGCAGTACAGAGTAGCAGAAGGCGATATCATTAAGGTTGAAAAACTTGGTGTAGACGCTGGCGAAACCGTTACGTTTGACCAGGTTCTTGCATTGAACAACGGCGAGTTATCCATCGGATGCCCGACTGTAGCAGGAGCTACCGTTTCCGGAACCGTAGTGAAGGAAGCAAAAGCGAAAAAGGTGATTGTTTACAAGTATAAGAGAAAAACTGGATATCATAAGAAAAATGGTCACAGACAGCTCTATACTCAGATCAAGATCGATAAGATCAACGCTTAATTATGATTAACGTAACTGTTTTAGTCGATTCAGAACATCATTATATTGGAGTGAATCTTCTCGGACATGCCGGCTATGCCGATGCTCATCAGGAGGGACAGGAACTTGTATGTTCCGCGGTTTCCGCACTGGCGCTCAACATGGCAAACTCTGTAGAGCAGTTTACAGAGGACAAGTTTCTGGCAGAGATGGAAGAAGAATCCGGGCTGTTCCGGTTTCGTTTTACTGGTGATGTGAGTCCTGAAGCGACACTTCTTATGAGTTCCCTGATATTCGGATTACAGGATATTGAAGAATCATATGGAGAACCGTATATAAAAATCCGATTTGAGGAGGTGTAAGAGATGTTTAAGATGAACCTTCAGTTGTTCGCTCATAAAAAGGGTGTGGGTTCTACCAAGAACGGTAGAGATTCCGAGTCCAAGAGACTGGGCGCGAAAAGAGCCGATGGTCAGTTCGTATTAGCTGGTAACATTCTTTACAGACAGCGCGGTACCAAGATCCATCCGGGTCTGAACGTTGGCCGTGGCGGAGATGATACCCTGTTTGCTACTGTAGACGGTGTTGTCAAATTCGAAAGAAAAGGCAGAGACAAAAAGCAGGTTTCTGTTTACCCAAGAACAATCAACGAATAATTTGACTGACGGGCTTCATACTGATCACTGGTATGAAGCCTTTTTTCACTGTTTCTCATTTGAAATGGGGAGCAGAAAGGATAAGGTGTGTTAATGTTTGCAGATAGTGCAAAAATATTTATTAAATCCGGAAAAGGCGGAGACGGTCATGTCAGTTTCCGTAAAGAATTGTTTGTCCCGGCAGGCGGACCTGACGGCGGCGATGGCGGTAAGGGCGGAGACGTGATCTTTGAAGTAGATCCTGGCCTCAATACCCTGACCGATTTCAGACATGTTAGAAAATATGTAGCACAAGATGGAGAACAAGGCGGAAAGAAGCGGTGCCATGGGTCCAATTCGGAGAATCTTGTCATCAAAGTTCCGGAAGGAACCGTCATCAAGGACTTCGAAACTGGTAAGGTTATCGCGGATATGTCCGGTGATCATAAACGAGAAGTGATTTTAAAAGGCGGCAAGGGCGGTCTGGGCAATATGAACTTTGCCACACCGACCATGCAGGCACCAAAGTATGCGCAGCCGGGACAGACCGGGCATGAACTGTGGGTTCAGCTCGAACTGAAGGTGATCGCCGATGTTGGTCTGGTAGGTTTTCCAAATGTGGGAAAATCAACCCTTCTGTCCCGTGTGTCCAACGCACGGCCGAAGATTGCAAATTATCATTTCACCACATTGAACCCGCATCTGGGCGTTGTGGATCTGGACGGAAGCGCCGGCTTTGTCATGGCGGATATTCCGGGACTGATCGAGGGTGCATCCCAGGGTGTCGGACTTGGTCATGATTTTCTGCGCCACATCGAGCGCTGCCGTGTGCTTGTGCACGTGGTGGATGCGGCCGGCACAGAGGGACGTGATCCGGTTGCCGATATCAAGGCGATCAATGCCGAGCTGGAGGCTTACAATCCGGAACTGCTGAAACGCCCGATGGTGATCGCCGCCAACAAGATTGACGCGATTTATTCTGAGGACGAAGATCCGATTGCTGTTTTAAGAGAGGCATTCGAGCCGGAAGGCATCCGTGTATTCCCGATTTCCGCAGTCAGCGGCAAGGGAGTCAAGGAGCTGCTCTATGCGGTTTATGAACTGCTTCAGACGGTAAATCTCGAGCCGGTTGTATTTGAAAAAGAATTTAATATTGAATATGCAGGCGACCGCAATCTTCCGTATACGGTAGAGAAGGACGCAGACGGCGTATTCGTGGTAGAAGGACCGCGTATCGAGAAGATGCTGGGCTACACGAATCTGGAATCCGAAAAGGGCTTTCAGTTCTTCCAGGGCTTCTTAAAGGACAGCGGTATCCTGGAAGAGTTGGAAGCTGCAGGAATCCAGGAAGGCGACACCGTTCGCATGTATGGACTTGCATTTGATTATTACAAATAAGAGGAGAGCAACATGACAAGTAAGCAGAGATCCTATCTCAAGGGATTGGCTATGACGATGGATTCCATTTTTCAGATCGGCAAATCCAGCGTAACTCCGGAGCTGACCAGTGCGATCGCAGAGGCACTGGAAGCACGCGAGCTGATCAAGATCACCGTACTGAAAAACTGTCTGGATGACGGATGTTCCATCGCTGAGGTGCTGGCAGAGCGGACCCATTCAGAGGTCGTTCAGGTCATCGGCAAGAAGATCGTATTATATAAACCGGCAAAGGACGAGGCAAAACGTAAAATCGTGCTGCCGAAATAACCGGACAGAGGAAGTTGACAAAAGGAGTATCGCAGCCATGGCTAAGATCGGCATTATGGGCGGAACGTTTGACCCTATCCACAATGGACATCTGATGTTAGGCAGACAGGCCTATCTGGAATATGAACTGGACGAAATCTGGTTCATGCCTTCCGGCACGCCTCCGCACAAAAAAGACCATCTGGTCACGAGTGTGGAGAATCGCTGTGCCATGGTAAAGCTGGCGATCACAGGGTATCCCTATTTTCGGTTCTCTGATTTTGAGGCGGCGCGAAGCGGAAACACCTACACGGCCGAGACGCTTCGTCTGCTTCGAAGCACGTATCCGCAGCACTGTTTCTATTTTATCATCGGTGCGGACTCCCTCTATGAGATTGAAAAATGGTATCACCCGGAAGCGGTGATGGCGCAGACCACGATTCTTGCCGCAGGGCGGGATTACGAGAATGCACAGTGGACCATCGATGAGCAGATTCAGTATCTGAATGATAAATATCAGGCGGATATCCGGCGTCTGCACAGTGAGGAGGTCGATATTTCCTCCGCATCACTGCGGGAGATGGAGGCCAGAGGCAAGAACATTTACAAATATGTGCCAAAACCGGTGGAAGATTACATCGAGGCACATGGATTATATCAGGAGTAGGAAATCATCATGAACGAACAGATTATTACATTCCGAAAACAACTAAAATCCAAGCTGGACCCGATGCGCTATGAGCATTCACTGAGTGTTTCCTTTACTTGCATGGCCCTGGCGATGCGCTACGGCTATGATCTGGAAAAGGCGGAGCTGGCCGGGCTAATGCATGATTGTGCCAAGCGCTACACAGACAACGAACTGATTGCCCGCTGTCAGAAGCATGGAATCGAACTGACCGAGGAAGAAATCAAGGCCCCGGCTGTGATTCATGCCATCTACGGCGCGTGGCTGGCCAAAAGCAAATACGGAATCCAGGATGAGGAGATTCTGTCCGCGATCCGGTGGCATACCACGGGAAAACCACAGATGACCCTTTTAGAAAAGATCGTATATATTGCGGATTATATTGAGCCGCGGCGCGACCGGGCTTCCGATTTAAACGAGATGCGTTATCAGGCGTTTCAGGATCTGGATCAGACAATGTATGCGATTCTGACGGGAACGGTAACCTATAATGAGAAAAAGAGCGGAAGTGTGGTTTCCATTACCAAACAGGCCGCAGAGTATTACAGCAATGTAACCAAAACAGGGAAATGAAGGGAGATTTAACATCGATGGATCAATCAAAAGAGATGGTAAAGCTGGCGATCAAAGCGCTGGAAGATAAAAAAGGAGAGGATATTCGTGTCATTGATATCCGCAAGGTATCGGTTATGGCAGATTATTTCCTGATTGCAAGCGGTTCCAACACCAATCAGGTGCAGGCTATGACAGACAGCGTAGAAGCAGAGCTTGGCAAAGCAGGCTACACCTGCAAGCAGATCGAGGGCTACCAGAGCGCAAACTGGATACTCATGGACTACGGCGATATCATTGTCCATGCATTCTGCAAGGAAGATCGTCTGTTCTATGATCTGGAGCGCATCTGGAGAGATGGAAAGACCATGGACGCGAAGGAATTTGAGGCGTAATTTGATTTTGGGGAAGTGATAGAAAGCACCACACAGTGTCTGAACGGTTTCTTGACCGGGCAGGGCTGTGTGGTGTTTTTTTGTGTTTTATTCTATCGTTTTTATTCTACCGTAACGGATTTCGCCAGGTTTCTCGGCTGATCCACATCTAAATTCTTCCCAAGTGACGCATAGTAGGCAATCAGCTGCAGCACCACCACGATCGGAAATACGGTAAAGCGGTCATCCACGTCCGGGATGTGGATTTGGATATCTGCGAGGGTATCGTCCACGACCGCGCTTTCTTTCGTCAACAGTATAATAAAGGCACCGCGCGCCTTGACTTCCCGGATATTGGAAATGGTCTTGGCAAAGACGTGCTGCTGGGTTGCGATGGCAATGACCGGAACCTGATCGGAAATCAGGGCGATGGTGCCGTGTTTCAGCTCGCCGGCCGCGTAGGCTTCCGAGTGAATGTAGGAAATTTCCTTCAATTTCAGCGCGCCCTCCAGAGAGAACGCATAGTCCAGTCCGCGGCCAATGAAGAACGCATCCGGGCTCTGAATGATATGCGTAATCACCTGTTTGATGGTATCCTCCTGTGCAATCATCGTCTCCATAGCCGGAATCGCATCCAAAAGATCGGTCAGGAAATCGGTGGCCTGTTTTTCGGTAAAGACCCCTCTGACAAGCGCCATTCTGCAGCCGACCATATAGAGCGCAGCCAGTTGTACCGAGTAGGCTTTAGTACTGGCTACGGCAATCTCCGGGCCTGCGTGGGTATAGAGTACATAATCGCTTTCCCGGGCGATGGTAGAACCCTTGACGTTGACAACCGCCAGCGTTCTGGAACCATAGTCGTGAGCCAGACGGAGCGCAGCGAGGGTATCGATAGTCTCGCCGGACTGGGAAATGATGATCACCAGAGTCTTGTCGTTAATGAGAGGTTCCTCATAGCGAAATTCGGAAGCGATGCTGACCGTCACCGGAATCCGCAGAATCGGTTCCATCACCGCGCGCGCCACCATACCGGCGTGCATGGCTGTGCCGCAGGCCACGATATGGATCTGACTGCACCCGGTAAAGAGATCGTCCGGAATGTGATCATCACAAAAGTCCGGGAGACCCTTGTTCATGCGTGGCAGGATCGTATTTTTCATCGCCTCCGGCTGTTCATGAATCTCTTTCATCATGAAATGCGGGAAACCGTTTTTCATGGCGGCATCCATATTCCAGTTTACCGTCAGGATCTCCGGATATTCCTTCGTGAACGCATCGTCTAAGTCATAGACATGAATCTTGTAGGAAGTCAGCTTGACGATACGATTCTCCGGCACCACAAAATATTGATTGGTGTAGGGGATCAGTGCGGTCAGATCCGAAGCGACCATTGCGCCTGCATGCGTATAGGCGGCCACCAGCGGGCTGACGCTGCGAATCGCATAGACAGAGCCTGGCTGGTCATCAAACAGGATACAGAAGCTGTAGGAGCCCTCCAATTGATTCTTAAGTGCACGAATCGCCTTCAACGGATCACCGTCATACAAAGCATCCAGCGCCCAGGCGGCGACCTCACTGTCTGTCTGGGAAATCAGCTTATCCTGCAGCTTGAACTGCTCGGTCAGTGCATGATAGTTCTCGATAATCCCATTGTGAATCAGGGTAACCTTTCCCGCCCGATGCGGATGTGCATTGGCATCGGTCACGCCTCCATGCGTCGCCCAGCGTGTGTGTCCGATCCCGCTGTGAGCCGTACCGCGGATGGAGCTGTCACAATAATCTCTTAATGTTTTTACTTTTCCGACCTTCTTTGCCAGACAGATGCTGGAATCCTCCATGCAGAGTGCAATACCTGCGCTGTCATAGCCACGGTACTCCAATCCTGCAAGTCCGTCCAACAAAATATTGCGAGCCTCCAAAGGCCCGCTGTATCCGATAATTCCACACATAAATTTATTCTCTCCTCAATTTTTATTGTTATATCATAACGATTCCCTTCCCGGTTATTCTGCTTTTGTTTTGCAGTTGCCTGCATATTTTTCAGAATATGACGTGCCCGGAAATGCACGGGAGAGCACCCGCCGAATATTCGATTCTCTCTCCTCCTCGTTAACCTTCAAAAGCCTCAGCCTCAATCAGACTGTTCACGTTCGGCTCAAAGGTGCATGGCGCTTAGCTTTGCTATTGAATTTCTGCTCCTCCTGAAAGCAGAATGCGGTTATTATAGCACATCTTAAGCAAATATTAAACAGTTACCCTCTATTTTTCCATATTTTTCTGTGTTAAAATATAATACCGTATGAATAATGATAAGGTGAAGATGAAAATAAATGAATATAAAATTAAACGTTAAGATAAATTCCTGTTTCAAGTTTTTGATGAAATATAAGAAAAGATGGGCCGCCGCAGGATTGATTCTGATTGTGAGCGCCGTGCCAATGATCGGTTCCTATCTATATGCTCCGCAGACTGCTCCGGCCACTGCGACCGAAGAGACCACGGCCGATACGGATGCTCTTGCCTGGACCGAGCCGGAAGTGACCACCGCGGCAATCGTCGAATCTGCGACAGCAGAGGCGTGGAATCCGACGCCAGGAGAATTGAATCTGGTTCATTTTTTTCCTGAGGGTGCCGATCAGAGTGATATGACAAAGAGTCTGGCTGGAGAAGCTTTCAAGTCTCTGATGACACACGATGTCGACTGGATGAGCAGTATTTATGATTATTCGGATATTACGCCGGCACAGATGGCTGCACGCCTTGGACGCAGCACCAATGCAGTGATGGGTCATTATAACCCCAAGGATTCCGCTCACAACAAATCGGACCCAAATACCTGGACGATCAATTCCTTTAAACGGATTCGCATGACAGCGACAGACGGAGACGGCAACGCCATCACTCCTTATTCCAACGTCCTGTCCGTGATGTCCATGGCAAACCTGTACACTTATTTTAAAGGAGTGGAGGACTATGACCTTTTTCTGTCCTACTCAAAAAAATTGTGGGAATCCTCCCACTCGTATTCTGTCAGTATGAGTGATGTTTATTATTGCGACGGATGTATGAGTGAAGATTCCGAACTGAAGGAAATGGAAGAATTAGAAGCACAGGCGAAAGCAGTGGCACTTGGTCTGGCGAAAGAAGAGGAGGACGGATCGATTACCCCGCAGACATCGGAGGAAAACGCTTTATCGGGTGATACGGCGGCTTCGGATGCAGCGTCGGATGCAGCGTCGGACACGGCTGACGCTGTCGATTCTTCGCCGGTCAGTGTGATCGAGGCTGGAAAGTCAAAAGCACTGGAATCTTCCGCCGAAGCATCCCTTGCCTCAGTGGAAGCCTCCACAGCATCGGAATCCACTGAGCCGGAGAGCACTTCCGGTATCATCGTTTCCGGCCGCCGCGCAGCCACGACCGAAACATCCACCGAAGAAACACTGCCTGTCGCCTCTGAGAATGCAGACAGTACCGCCAGCACGAAGGCGGGACAGGCCCACACAGAAACCCAGATATCCGAGACCGGCATTGCAGCGGGGGAAGCTACCGCATCCGATGCGACGGTCAGAGAGATGAACGAGACGACAAAAGCAGAAAGTCCGAACAGTGCCAGCGAGCATCTGACAAATTGTCCCGGACATGTCGATTTGATTATCCACATGGAGATTATCGGGTTAACCGAGAAGAAAAATCTGTTTACGCTGGATACCATTGGAAATGACAGCGAAAACATCCAGGAAAGCGACTGGCCAGGCTGGAATCAGTACACCATGGCATCTGCGCGCCTTTTGAGCACGCAGGACTGGTTTAAAAAGTATGGCCTGACTGTTTCGTCCATTTCGTCCGGCAACCCGCTGACGGAAGGGGAAATCGAGGCTTATATGGCGGAGCTGCCGTCCGATCTGTCAAAGACACGGCAGGAGATCATTCGCTATGCGCTTTCCTCGGTTGGCAAGGTTCCTTATTATTGGGGAGGTAAGCCTTCTGCACCAAACTACGCCGCCAACAGCTTCGGTATTCTGACCAGCCCGGATGAAAAGGGGCGTGTCCTGAAGGGCCTGGATTGCTCTGGCTGGATCAACTGGGTCTACTGGTCGGCTACCGGAAGACGGCTGGCATATGAAAGCACGTCCGGACTGGCTGTATTGGGGACAAAAGTAAACCGCGGAGATTTGAAACCCGGCGATATTATCGTCCGCACCGGCGCGGATGCACATGTGATTATGTTCCTCGGCTGGACTGCTGACGGAAGGATTCGCTGCATCCATGAGAGCAGTGCGTCCGTCAACAATGTTACCGTGGGGATTCGAGATGCCAACTGGCCGTATTACCGGAAGCTGGTAGATTAACTGCATATTTTGCAAAAGAAAGGACCAGTATTTCTATGAGATATCAAGAGGATGATTATGAAGATGAACTCGACCGTATGCGGGCCAGACAACAGCGGAAGAAGAACGGTATGCCGCGCCGGGGACACAGGGACGAATTTGAGATAGAAGATCTGGACGACGAGACATTTGATGAACCCTTTGACGATGAATTCTTTGATGATGATGCCTTTGACGACGATCCCTTTGAGAATGGACGTTTTGAGGATACGTCTGTTGATGACCGGATCTATGATGACTCCATGGACACGGTACGCCCTCGTACCAGACGCACAAAAGCCGGAATTGCACCGGCGCCGGTGCCGACATCGGCACGCAAGGCCAAGGCTGCTCCAAACCGCACAAAAAAGCCAAAGCGAAAGAAGAAAAAATTGCTGCCCGTTCTTTTCCTGGCCATCGTTTTGTTTGCCGGATATCTGCTGTTTCAATGGGTACGCGATGACAGTTACTGGACGATCGCCGTGTTCGGCGTTGATTCCAGGGATGGCAATCTGGGAAAGGGTGCGCTGTCTGATGTGGAAATGATCTGCAACATCAACAAAAAGACCGGGGAAATCCGTCTGGTTTCCGTATTCCGTGACAGCTATCTGCGCATCAACCAGTCGGATGATTACGATAAGATCAACGAAGCCTACTTTAAAGGTGGTCATAAGCAGGCCGTAGATGCCCTCAGAGACAATTTGGACCTTCCGATAGACGATTATGCCACCTTTAACTGGAAAGCTGTTGTGGACGCAATCAACGTCCTTGGCGGGGTAGATTTGGAAATCTCGGATAAGGAATTTGCATACATCAATTCCTTTATCACTGAGACCGTACAGTCCACTGGCGTCGGTTCCTACCAGCTGGAACACAGCGGCATGAATCATCTGGATGGTGTCCAGGCTGTCGCTTACGCAAGACTTCGTCTGATGGACACCGACTTTAACCGTACCGAACGGCAGCGCAAGGTACTGGGACAGGCCATGGAAAAAGCGAAACAGGCTGACAACGCCACCTTGAAGCGGCTGGTAGCTGCGGTATATCCGCAGGTATCCACCAGTGTCGGGGTTTCGGATCTGCTCGGCATGGCAAAGAATGCCCGTAAATATTATATCGGACAAACCTCCGGTTTCCCGTTTTCACATCAGGAGATAAAGATTCAAAAGAAATCCTGCGTCATTCCGACCACGCTGGAGAGCAATGTGGTTCAGCTTCACAGCTTTTTATATGAAAAGGAAAATTATATTCCATCCGCCACCGTGAAGAAGATCAGCAATCACATCGCTGAAGTTTCCGGCCTTGGAATCCCGGGAAGTGACACGGAGTCCGGTAAGAATATCGGAACAGAGGGCAACAATGGCGGTGGACAGAATGCGCCTCAGAATCCTACACCCAAACCTCAGCAGACCGAGGCACCCGTTCCCGCTGAGACTGAATCGCTGCCGGAAGAGACGGAAACCGAGAGCAGTGCCGCCGAGACGGAATCCACAGAAGTGACCGTGGTGGAGCCTCTGGAATCAGAAACAGCGACAACCGGAGCGTCAGAAAGCCCGAACGGCCCATCCGGAGGTCCGGGAGTTTCCACAACAAAACCGGTTCCCGAAACTTCCGGATCTGTTGTAGAAGCACCATCGCCATCACAGCACGCTACCACGGAGGCACCATCCGAAACCAAAGGCGCACTGGAAGCCCCAGGACAGGGGAATGCTTCCGCAGCAGAAGAGCAGGGGCCAGGAGTGACACCGTAAGTAAGTGATACGGTTGGATGATTGATTGTAGGTTTTATTTCACGCCTAGTTGACATAATTTATTTATGTTAATCCATCGCATTTCGCAATAGTAAATGGTCTTGTAATGCAAAAGTAACTGTTCCTTTTATGTGAGATAGAGGACAGTTACTTTTTTGCATATGTTCCATCCAAAAGGAGAAGTAAAGGATAACTATTCGCAAAACACTTGCGTTTAACGAATAGATTGACAAATGGATGGGATGGATCTATAATCAAAAAACAATCATAGAAACACGGATAGCACTTATCCGAATCAAAAACAAAGAAGAAGGAGAACAGGGGAAAACAGTGCAGAGTTTTTCGCAAACGACCCATCTAAGCTGTATCCATGGATGGACGTTAATCAGCCATACTTCGGTACGATCCCATGTGCAACTATGCGTTAAACTAGACTTTCGCGAATAGTTAGACGCTGCTATTTGAGATCTGAACTTGGTCAATTGTTCTCTTTGCGCCCCCTGCCACATCATATCATATGAAATTACAACGTTTATACAGTCTCACTCGTCAGGCCATCGACTGCTATCACATGATTGAGGACGGCGATCACATTGCTGTCGGTATCTCAGGCGGCAAGGACAGCCTTACATTATTGTATGCATTAAATGGATTGATGAAATTCTATCCAAAGAAATTTACCATTACTGCAATTACGGTTGATCTTGGTTTCGACGGCTTCGATCTCTCACCCGTCACCGAGCTCTGTGAGCGATTTTCGATTCCCTATACGATCATTCATACCGAGATCGGAAAAATATTGTTTGATACGCGAAAAGAAACCAACCCCTGTGCGCTGTGTGCAAAAATGCGAAAAGGTGCGCTGAATCAGGCTGCAAAGGATCTCGGCTGCAACAAGGTCGCATATGCCCATCATATGGATGACATCATCGAAACGATGCTGTTGTCTTTAATCTACGAAGGCCGGTTTTATTCCTTCTCGCCTTATACTTATCTGGATCGGATGCAGCTCACGGTAATCCGGCCTCTGATGTACGTCCCGGAGGCGGATGTGATCGGCTTCAAAAACAAATACAGTCTGCCGGTCTGTAAAAATCCCTGCCCGGTGGACGGTCATACAAAACGCGAATATGTGAAACAATTAACGAAGAGTCTGGAGCATGAAAATCCTGGTGTGAAAACGCGCATGTTCCACGCTATTTTAAACGGCAAGATTGATGGCTGGCCCATCTTGGCGCAAGAAGAAACGGAGGGTCCAAGGCATGAGTAATCTGCCCTACCATGAACAAAAAGATATCGAAAACGTAAAAAAACTGAGAACCCTGATCAAAGAACTGCCGCCCTTCTGCACGGATTTCTTCCGCGGAATCGAGCCGCGCACTTCTTCCCGAACTAGGATCGCATATGCTTACGATCTCGGAGTGTTTTTTGACTTTCTTGAGAAAGAAAATCCGGTATTTAAGAAAATGAGCCGCCGGGATTTCCGTCTGGATCATCTGGATGAGCTGACTGTCCATGATCTGGAAGAATACATGGAATTCTTAAAATATCGTTTTAACGAACACAATCAGGAAGTGGTCAATAAGGAGCGTGGAATCATGCGCAAGATCTCTTCTCTGAAAAGCTTCTACAACTACTACTATCGCAATGAGCAGCTCCAAAACAATCCTGCGGCGCTGATCCGGATGCCTAAGATTCACGAAAAAGAAATTATACGACTGGATATTGATGAGGTGGCACTTCTCCTTGACGAGGTTGAGCAGGGCGACAGTCTGACCGATAAGCAAAAATCCTTTCATAATAAAACCAAGATTCGTGACCTTGCACTTCTTACGCTTCTTCTCGGAACGGGAATCCGTGTTTCAGAATGTGTAGGACTTGATATGGATGATGTCGATTTCAAAAACGGCGGCATCCATATCCATCGCAAAGGAGGAAAAGAAGTCACCGTGTACTTTGGCGTGGAGGTCGAGGATGCTCTACAGGATTATCTGGATGAGCGCTTCGGAATCGACGCGATGCCAGGCCATGAGAAAGCTCTCTTTCTGTCACTCCAGAGAAAGCGGATCGCCGTGCGCAGTGTCGAAAATCTCGTAAAGAAATATGCACGAATCGTCACGCCGCTGAAGAAGATCACCCCGCATAAGCTGCGCAGTACCTACGGCACCAATCTGTACCGCGAAACCGGCGACATCTATCTTGTGGCCGATGTACTTGGACATTCGGATGTCAATACCACAAAGAAACATTATGCTGCATTGGAGGACGAACGCCGGCGAAGTGCCCGGAATGCAGTTCGTCTGCGGGAGAAATTTGACGAGTAATTTTAAGAATACATAACAGCGATACCACCATCGGGTCATCGCTGTTATATTCTTCTCATGCGTTCTTCTCATGCTATAAAATCGGTCACTCCGCAAAATAAACCACGGTAAGGAATTCTCCGGAATGAATGTTCTCGCCTTTCAGACCATTCATACGCTTCAGCTCATCTACATATTCTCTCGTCGAATAGCCGCTTCCCTCTGCATAGGTTCCTGCGATATCCCATAAGCTGTCACCCTGTTGCAACTGAACGCTGGTATAATAGCGGTTCAGCGGCTTCACATACTTCTCTTCTGCATGGGCGTTCAATAATGTGTGGCCAAAAAAGCCAGAGCAAAAAGCCAGAATCATTAAAATAATAATGGTAAAGTTTCTCATTTTCCGCTGTACGGTTCTTCTGTTCATACGGTATCCCCCCTTATATTCTTACCTCTGCATCGGTCAATCAGATGCAAACATTTGTTCTGTTCTTGTAATGCCATTATAGTATCCGAACATGTGTTTGTCAATGGCTTTTCCAAAAAAATCGAACAAAAGTTTGCTTTTTCATCGAACATATGTTAGTATAGAAGCAGAAGAAATCACGGGAACGGAGGAAACTGTATGGCACAGGGAAAGATCAGCGCGAAACAGCAGGAAATATTAGAATATATCAAAGAGAACATTTTAAGGAAGGGCTATCCGCCGGCTGTTCGGGAGATTTGTGAAGCGGTACAGCTCAAGTCCACTTCTTCCGTCCACTCTCATCTTGAGACCCTTGAGCGGAACGGTTACATCCGCCGCGATCCTACCAAACCGCGGGCCATCGAGATTCTCGATGATGAATTTGCCCTGACGCGCCGTGAGGTCGTTCAGGTTCCGATGCTCGGCACGGTAGCTGCCGGACAGCCGATTCTGGCCCAGGAGCACATTGAGGATTATTTTCCGATTCCGGCCAGTATGCTCCCGAACGCAGAGACTTATTTGCTTCGCGTCAAGGGAGACAGCATGATCAATGTCGGCATCTTTGACGGTGACCATGTGCTCGTAGAGAAGCGCAGCAGTGCGCGAAACGGGGAACTTGTTGTTGCGATGGTCCAGGATTCCGCGACCGTAAAGCGTTTTTTCAAAGAGGATGGACATTACCGCCTGCAGCCGGAGAACGACTCCATGGATCCGATCATCGTGCAGGACGTTGAGATTCTCGGCAAAGTGATCGGCCTTTTCCGCATGATGTCCTGATTTTCCATGATACTAAAATGAATCCTACAGGACACAGTTTCCTGTAATATAAAAGAAGTCCGCAGGTGCATCCATATCCCTGCGGACTTCTTGTGATTTTCCGAGTTTCGTATTTTTTAATTCAACCTTTTATTTGGCAGCTACATACGCCTGTTTTGCTTTTGCAAACTCCAGAATGATATCAACCGCTCCGTCGATTCCAACTGCACTGCTGTTGATGCATAAGTCGTAACTTCTGGAATCGCCCCATTTCTTGCTGGAATAATAGTTGTAGTAGCTGGAACGCTTCTTATCCGTCTTAACCATAATGTCTTTTGCTTTCGCATCATCGACTTTGTACATATCCTTTAAGTGGCCCTGGCGTTCATCGTCATTCGCAGAAATAAATACGGTAACGGTGTTCGGGTAATCTGACAATGCATAATCTGCACAGCGTCCTACCACCACACAGGACTCCTGGTCAGCCAGCTTCTTAATCGTGTCAAACTGTGCCAGGAAAATCTTATGATTGATTGGCATATCCATATAGGCGGAATTGGCATAGCCCATGGAGTATGTATCCATCACGAGGGAGTAGAGAAAACTGCTGGTCGGTTTTTCGTCATGTGTCTCAAACAATTCCTCACAGAGACCACTCTCCTTCGCTGCCAGTGAGAGAAGCTCCTTGTCATAACACTTGACTCCCAGCTTCTCTGCAAGCTTCTTGCCAATCGTCTTACCGCCGCTTCCACACTGTCTTCCGATTGTAATAACAAGATTTCCTTTCATAATCAACCTTCTCCTTTCAGTAACTCATGATGTAATTTATTCTATCAATATTATACAACAAAAAAACTGAAAAGTATATAAACAGATCGCAAAAATCTATCATTTTACACAATCACAATCAAGTTTTTTCAATAATGTCACAAAATAATCCGGAAGTGGTGCCTGAAATTCCATGTAGGCTCCGGTCGTCGGATGAATGATTCCCAGGACGCCTGCATGCAGTGTCTGCCCCTGCAGCCCGGAGAATGGACATTTGGCCGGACCATAGACCTGATCGCCAAGAAGCGGATGTCCGATGCTTGCCATGTGTACGCGGATCTGATGGGTCCGCCCTGTTTCCAGCTGACATTCCACATAAGTAAACTGACGAAAATGCTGAATCACGTGGTAGTGTGTCACGGCATCCCGGCCGTTTTTCTCGTTGATGCTCATCTTCTTACGGTCTACCGGATGTCTTCCGATCGGAGCATGAATCGTCCCGTCATCCTCCTTCAGGATACCATGAACGATCGCATAATATTTCCTGGTGATGGAATGCTCCTTCAGCTGCTCCGCGATACTGCTGTGCGCCTTGTCATTTTTGCACACGATCAGCACACCGGTGGTGTCCATGTCGATGCGATGCACGATACCGGGTCTCAAAACGCCGTTAATGCCCGACAAATCGTTCCGGCAGTGAAACATCAGCCCATTAACCAAAGTGCCCGTATAATGGCCAGCAGCGGGGTGCACAACCATCCCCTTGGGCTTGTTGATCAGAATGATGTCGGAATCCTCGTAAAGAATATCCAGATCCATCGGTTCCGCTTCAATCTCCGGCTCCACCGCCTCCGGTATATCCAGAAGGATGCGATCTCCATTTGCTACTTTATAGTTGCTTTTGACCGCCTTGCCGTTGACTAAAACACCGCCCTCCTTCAAGAGCTTCTGCAAATACGAGCGCGACAATTCCTCCAGCTCCCGGCTCAAATAGCGGTCAATGCGCAGGTCATCGCCCTGCTCTGCAATCCATTCCCGAATCAATGCAAATCCCCTTTCCTGCCGATCTGAAACAACTCCAAATCCTCTTCTTTGTAATAAAAGCAAAGCATCAGAAGAAGCATGGCGGTCGCCGTCGTCACATAAATATCCGCAACGTTGAAAATCGGGAAATTAATCAGGCTGAAATAGAAGAAATCCACGACATAGCCCTGCGCA
Organism: Lachnospiraceae bacterium; assembly: GCA_028693165.1. Classification (GTDB taxonomy): domain Bacteria; phylum Bacillota; class Clostridia; order Lachnospirales; family Lachnospiraceae; genus Brotaphodocola. The sequence goes on from JAQUVX010000008.1 coordinate 25,756, forward strand.
ATCCGGTCGATCATATTGCCAAGCGCACCTGCAGTAATTAAAATAATACATAATTTCAGTCCGTGATAGCGGGCATGATCCCACCCTGGCATTCGCATCATGGCAAAGACGGCAGCCAGAAGCACAACGGCTCCAATCACGAAGAAAAAGCCCTGTTTTCCCTGCAGCATACCAAACGCCGCACCACGGTTTTCGGAATACAGCAGCTCAAAGACTCCATCCAGAATCACAAAGGGCTTCTGCCCCTTTAAATGTGCCACAGCAAGCAGCTTTGTATACTGATCCGCCGCGACAAGGGCCGCGGTCGCGATCAGCCAGACCAGCAAATTTCCTGTCTTATTTTTCATGCGTTCCTCCTGACAGCCAGCTCAGACATGCAGTCATCTCCGCTTCGGTTACGGTACGGTCAACATATGCCGCTCCAACCTGATGAAGCAGAATGAATTTGATGACGCCGGAATCCATTTTTTTGTCGTTTTTCGTCGCTGAAATGATCTCCTCCGTCTGTAACGGCAGTCCCTTGATGGTCGTTGGCAGACCAAACTGCGCCATCATATCCACAGCCATATTCACTTCATCCATGGAAATATAGCCGCGGGACGCGGAAAGATACGAAGCAGCCAGACAGCCAAGTGCCACGCACTGACCGTGAAGCAATTCAAAATTCATCAGCTTTTCAATCGCATGACCAAGCGTGTGCCCGAAGTTCAGCAGCGCCCGGTCCCCCTGCTCCCTGGGATCTTTTTCCACGACATCGCGTTTGATCTGATTGCTCACCAGAATCATCTGTTCACAGACATCCAGATCCCTTGCTCTGATTCCGGCACTGGATTCTCTCAGCCAATGATAGTATTGCGCATCTTTGATCATTCCATGCTTGATGATCTCCCCCATTCCGGAAGCAAACTGTTCCTCCGGCAGAGTCAGCAGTGAGGACGTGCAGGTATAAACAAGCTTTGGCATGTGAAATGCCCCGACCATATTCTTGTAAGCATCAAAATCCACGCCGGTTTTCCCCCCGATGCTGGAATCCACCTGGGAAAGCAGCGTCGTCGGAATCTGAATAAAACGCACGCCGCGCAGATACGTCGCCGCCGTAAAGCCGCACAGATCCCCTACGACACCACCTCCCAATGCAGCCAGCATGTCACCACGGTCATATTTCTTTTCGATCAAAAATTCATACAGGCTGCGAACCGTGTCCAGATTCTTGTAAGCCTCGCCTGCATGAAATATATACGCATCCACCTGCCGGCACACTGCCGAAAGCTGCTTTTGGATCTCCTCAAGATAAAGCGGTGCAACATTCGTGTCCGTCACGATGCAGAGCTTCCGCTCGTTTACTCCCAGCCGGGCTACTTCTCCGCCGAGCTGATCATATGAATTTTCGATTACAATATCGTAGATGGCTGCTCCATCCAAATGAACCGTCATTCGATTTGCCATGATTTTTGTTCCTTTCTTCGGTAATGTAATAAAGAGTCCGGCGAGCCGGACTCCATCTTCATTCTGTCATGATAGATATATGCTGCACTGTTGACCTCTTACAGACGGATATTCAACCCGGATACATCCAGTGTTCCGCTGTTGAGCAGGTCCTGAAAATCACCGGACAGTTCAACCGATTCCGGAGTAGCAATGAAAATATAGCTGGAAATCTTCTGAAGGTTTCCGTTCATCGAGTACGTCGCTCCTGATGTAAAATCGATGATACGCTGTGCGATCTCTGTGTGGATTCCCTCCATATTCAGAACAACCGCCTTACCTGCCAGCAGATAATCACAAATCTCTCTGGCATCCTCGATGGAAGTTGGCTTGATCAGAGAAACCTCCATCGCACGTTTCATCGGAACTACTTTGGAAGAACGGAAGAAACGCGGCTTGGCATCCTCTTCGCCTTCATCATACTCATCATTTCCTTCGTGTACGGAAAAAAGTCCCTTCTTTCCAGCGCCTTTATCTGTATCATATTCCGCCTCATCATCGAAGTAATCGTCATCACTCCCGGATAATCGCATGGTTTCCATTAATTTACTAAAAATGCTCATAACTTATTCTCTCTCCAATCCTTATCTGGCACCAAAAATTCCAGTACCGACTCTTACCATGGTTGCGCCTTCTTCTATAGCGACTTCGTAGTCACCGGTCATTCCCATGGAAAGCACATCCATAGTAACATTATCAATGTTTTTCTTTTTGATGTCAACAGATAATTGATATAATTTTTGAAAAATCGGTCGATTTTCCTCAGGATTTTCTACAAAAGGCGCAATTGTCATCAAACCGCAAATATTTAGATTCGGAAATTGTCGGATTTCCTCCAATGCGTCCATCACTTCTTCCGGAAACAGCCCAAACTTGCTTTCTTCTTTGGCAGCATTTACCTCCAGAAGAATTCGTATCTGACGGCCCTGTTTCTTGGCCTCCTGCTGGATCTGCTCGGCAAGTCGTACCGAATCCACGGAATGGATCAGCGATACATGGGGAAGCAGCTGCTTTACCTTATTGCGCTGCAGGTGCCCAATCATATGAAACTGTGCATCCTCCGGCATCGCAGGCTCTTTTTCCAAAATCTCCTGGACCTTGTTCTCACCAAATACGCGTGCTCCCGCCGCATAAGCCTCCTGCAGTGCGGACAGCGGCTTGGTCTTGCTGACAGCAATCAATGTGACACATGCCGGATCTCGCCCGCCGCGTTCACAGGCCGCACGAATCCGGGCTGTTACCTCTGACAAATGCTCTGTGATCGTACCCATCATATCCTCCCTTTACTGATAAATCAATTCTCCCTCATAAACCGTATTGGCATCCAGTACAATGTGATCATATACGGACAAGCCATACCGCGTTCCTTTTTTGATGGTATAATATTCATCATTGGATTTGAGAATTTCAATTTGCTTAAATACCGCATACCCTTTATTGATATTGTAAACACCCTGCAGGGAAGCACTGTTTCCGATCTGAAAACGATCCTGCGAATTGGGCTTCACAATATAATCCCCCGCTTTAAACGGAGCCTGATCCCCCATATCCACGTAATAATACTCATCCGTGGAGAAATAGATCGTGGCCGGAACAAATTCCGCAGTGGTGCCGGTCTCCGAGTAGACTTCCTTCATAAAGCCGGTATTGCTGCTGTCTCCGCCCTGAGCCATATAATCCAGCGGAATCAGATAAAAATTCTTGGTAGCAACCGCAGTTACCGGAATCTTCAGCCCGTCCATCTTTTCCGATGCCACCTCAAAGGAGACATAGCGGTCGGCGACAAACTGCACCATATATTGATTGAAATCCAGTTTCCCGTAGGATTTGCCATCTTCACCGATAATGATCGAAAAAGCAGCATCCGTCTCCAGTCCATTGGAAGCAAAGGTGACGTGCAGACTCTTCTGATCCTGATATTCCGTGACATCGGTATCCGTAAGCGGAAAAACGATATTCCAGTCGTCCGAAGTCACCAGCTTGTAAACCGGTGAGGACTGCTCGATCAGCTGTCCGGCTTTCGTGATTGCCTTGGAATAGCTGGTACGGTCAAATACCGCTTCGCTGACCTGCGCCGGCGTAAGGGATTCGTACCCGTCGATCGCATAAGAAACGACCCCGGATATAGGTGCCGCAACCTGCTGAAAGGTAATGCCGGTCTGCTGCATCAGCGTGTCCAGATTGCCGAGGGAATTGAAGTTTACATACTCCAGCACCGCCGCCTCCAGAGAATATTGCAGATCATAGACATCACTGAATTTCCGGTCATGATATCCCATGGAAAATGCGGACAGCTGACGCTTGATCTCGGCCATGTTTGCATCGGTCAGCGTAACATTCGCATCCGGATTGTCCTCCAGAAAGGAAGCCATGTTGCCCGTCTCATCGATCGAGTAGATCCGTGTGCCAATCGCTGCACGCTTTCCTTCCCGGATGTAGTAGTTGATATAGCCGGCCCGATCCGTCTGCTCCACGCGCTCGTTTCGCAGAATAATCCCGGTATACTGGTGGTCGTTGACAATATTGCCCTCAACCACCTCATAAAACTGCACTTTTTCTTTTTTCATATAAGTGTAAACACTGAAGGTCAAATAAACAAATATGATTGCAAAAATAATCATTCCGACATTGAGATTCAGTGGATGACGATAACGCCTGATCTTCGGATTTTTCTTTTTCTTAGCCAACGATGCATCCTCCCGAACAGTAAAATCACTGTACCCGTCTATTATAAGAGGTACGAAAGAAAAGTGCAAGCAGATTTCCTATGATACAATTTCCTATGATACAAAAAAGCACCGCAGTCAATGTTTCCTGCCCATCGACTGCAGTGCTGGTTATTCTATGTATTACAGTGAAATCACAACGTCCTTCTGAGCGTTCTCCGGCATGTCAACTGCATCCATGGAGACGCTTAATACGAAATTTAAGCTGTATTTGTCACTGATTGCTTCCAAAGTTGCGATGGTATCACTGATATCTTCCCCTTCCAGACTTGCCAGCTTCAAAAAGCTGTCAAGAAACATGGTCTCAATATCATGATCCTGAGAAATAATTCCACAGATAAAACCGACAAATCCCTGACTCGTTGTCATCGGATATTCGTTGACATTGATAAGACGAATCTTGTTGCTGAGTTCATACATGTGCTTGGAACTTTTGTCCAGATAGACGATCGAACCTGTTGCTTTCTTTATTGCATCATTCGCCATATCCAACAAATGTTTTGTTTTACCTTTTCCCTTTTTGCCCGCGATAATCTGCACCATAGTAATCTCCTCCTTGAGCTTATTAAATTTGTATAAAAAACTCTTTTAATATTAAACTAAGTATAGTATATTTTTCTAAAATAAGCAATCACTAATTCGCAATTTTCTGAATAATATTTGTCATATTCTCATATAAACTGGCACGAGAATCGGCCTTCAAAACAACCGAAATGTAATCCTGATTCTGTGCATCTTCACTGTCCATAATCAGGCAGGAGCCAGCAGCCATGGTCGTGCCAGTCTTGCCGCCAACCACGTGAAGCCCCTCCGGCGTCGCCGTCTTTCCATTCAAATACTGGTTGCTGTTCTTCCAGATCTGTGTTTTGGGATTCCCCTGTGCATCCAGATACTCTGCCGTATATTCCGTCGTCCCAATAATCTTTTTAAACTCCGGCTCCTTCAGTGCCTCCTGAAAAATCAGATACAGGTCATAGGCCGTGGTGTAATGCTGCTCATCCGTCAGTCCATGGGAATTGACAAAATGAGTTCCGGTCGCCCCCAGTGCACGCGCCTCCTCGTTCATCCGGTCACTGAACGCCTCCATACTTCCTGCCATATGAACGGCAATCGCAGCGCCGGCATCGTTGCCGGAAGGAAGCATCAGACCATAAAGCAGTTCTTCCATCGTCAGCGTTTCCCCTGGTGCTATGTGACACAGGGATGCGCCTGATTCTGTAATGACGGTCTCCTGCCCGACGGTCACCGATTCCGTAAGGTCGGCCGACCGAATCGCAATGAGTGCTGTCATGATCTTCGTGATGCTGGCCGGATTCATGCGGGCAAAGGGGTTCTTCTGAAACAGAACACGCCCGTCCTGCAACGAAAAAAGAGCAGCAGATTCTGCCGTGACAGCAGGGTCTGACTGCGGTTCTTCTCCGGTAATCACGCAGAGATCGTCTGCAAAAGCAGCGGCATGCAGCCGCTCTTCCGGAATTGATTCACACAGAGCGGCAAAGCGTTCCGGTGTATAAGAAAGCGCCGAATTATCACCCTTCCCGCATCCGGTCATCAGAACTGCAGCGAGAAGGATTCCTCCAAAATACGTGTAATGTCGTTTCAACGCAGCCTCTCCTATCGATAAACTTCGCGCCATTCAAGGTCTCCGCGCTCCAATGCTTTGATCAGAAGCTCTGCGGTAGCCAGGTTAGTCGCAAACGGGATGTTGTAGGTATCGCAGAGGCGCACCACATCATTCACATCCGGCTCATGGGATTTCGGGCTGAGCGGATCACGAAGAAAAATAACCATGTCCATCTCATTGTGTTCGATCTGAGATGCCAGCTGCTGCTGTCCTCCCAAATGGCCTGCCAGATACTTGTGAACCGACAGGTTGGTAACCTCCTCCACCAGACGTCCGGTGGTTCCGGTCGCGTATAATTCATGTTTGTTTAGGATTCCCCTATATGCGATGCAGAAATTCTGCATCAGTTTTTTCTTGGAATCATGTGCAATCAAGCCGATATTCATATGATTATAACCTCCTTTAATAGTTACTGCTTTTTCTTTGAAGACCAACATTCAAAACGATTCCCATCCCCAGATAAATACTCATCAGAGAACTCACCCCGTAGCTGATAAAGGGAAGCGGAAGACCGGTATTTGGAAAGATACCCGTTGCTACCGCGATGTTGGAAAAACTCTGAAATGCGAGCAGAGAAGCCATACCGACACAGAGCAGCTTTCCCTCTAAGTCTTTGGCACGGGCTGCCATGATCAGGCACTCGTAGACAACCAGTGCGATCATGAGAATGACGCAGACGCAGCCTATAAACCCAAGCTCCTCACCGATTACCGCAAAAATAAAATCTGTCGATTCTTCAGACAGAAAGTTGCCGTTCTTTACGGATGCCAGTGTATTGTTATTAAGTCCTTTGCCGTTTAAAAGGCCGGAACCAATAGCCATAATCGAGTTGTCCTGCTGCAGGTTTGCCTCTGCATACTTGGACCGATTGACAAATGCCAGAATTCTTCGAACCTGATAGCCCTGCAGAAACGGAACCATATTGTACTGAAGCAGGTAGATGAACAGCCCGCCGCAGGGAATCACGACTGCCAGTGCCCCCGCAATCCAGCGGTAACTGATTCCCGCAACGAAGAGCATGCACAAAAAGACAATCATGGTCACCAGGCCGGTAGACAGATCCGGCTGTTTGAATATCAAAAGAAACGCCATCAGAAACAGAACTCCGGCCATAGCCAGTGTCTGAACCTGATTCAATTTCTCCTGGTTCTTACCAAAAAACCAGGAGAAAAACAGAATAAGGCCAATCTTTACAAATTCGGACGGCTGAATCTGACCAATACCAGGAAGAACCAGCCACCTTGTCGCAATGCCGCGGCTGACACCAAACAGCAGTACCGCCAACAGTCCCACAAGACAAACTCCGTAAATAATCGGAGCCACCGACAAGATCTTATGATAATCGATCAGCGAAAGGCCGATCACGATCACAGAACCGACAACAATTCCCAGGATCTGTTTTCCGACCACGGCCATGTCCTGATTGGACGCGCTGCGTATCACAAGAACGCCAAAAATATTAAGCAGTAAAACATAAAGGAATAAACGGTAGTTGTAATTCCTGAAGTTGTAGTCTAAAAACATTCTTCATTCCTCTTAATTGTAAACTGACGAATCGGAAAGGTAGCAGAAAGTGCCGGTATCAGCTCTCTGGTTCCCGCGCTCTCCATTCGGACAAGCCGCAGATCCAGTGATCCGGAATCCACCTCCGCATAGCGGGATAATACGCCAATCATATCCTCTTTCATTAGGTCGATGAGTCCGGGATTGACATGCGCCTGATCCGAAACAAGCACCAGTTTCAGGCGGCTTCTTGCAATCTCTCCTGAATTGCTTTTGTGAAAACAAAATATCTGTCTCATCGCACGACTCCCTCCTATGCCCGCTTCAAAAAGCCGGATATTCGGACCAGAATTCCACGATGCGGATCTAAGTCCATCAGGGGAATCACCTCACCGGTAATTCTCTTGCAGATATTGAGGTATGCCTGTCCGGCCAGAGACGCGGTATCAACAAGGGGTTCCCCCTGATTCGTCGATATCACAATATCCTCATCGTCCGGTACTGCTCCGATAATATTCACAGCAAGAATATCGGAAACATCCTCCACAGACATCATATCACCGCGCCTGACCATATCCATACGGATCCGGTTTACGATCAAATCGATCTCCTGTATCTGCGCACCGCCAAGCAGTCCGATAATGCGGTCCGCGTCGCGAATTGCCGATACCTCCGGCGTAGTTACCACCAATGCCCGGTCTGCGCCGGCAATGGCATTCTGAAAGCCCTGCTCAATCCCTGCCGGGCAATCCAGGAGTATATAATCAAAATCTTCTCTTAAGTCGTCTGCCAGCTTTGTCATCTGGCCGGGATTGACGGATGTCTTGTCCCTCGTCTGTGCTGACGGCAGTAAATAAAGATTCGGATATCTTTTGTCTTTTATCAGGGCCTGCTTCATACGGCAATTACCTTCCACTACATCGACCAGATTGTAGATAATCCGGTTTTCCAGCCCCATCACCACATCCAGGTTCCGAAGGCCGATGTCTGTATCAATCAGCACAACGCGATATCCCAGCAGTGCCAGGCCCGTTCCGATGTTGGCAGTTGTAGTGGTCTTGCCGACCCCGCCTTTTCCAGAAGTGATTACAATGACTTCGCTCATAGAATGCCTCCTGAAAAAATACTCCAAATACATTTTACATTAAATCCATGAACATTTCCAGTATTAATTAAAATTTAATATACTTAACACGGATTTTTTGATTGATTTCGCACAAATATTACAATTTTCAACACTTGCGATCATCGGTCCCTTGCCCAGTTTGCGGTTTTTGTCCTCATAATGCTGTACGACATCGGCAATTTTGATCTGCAGCGGCGCCATCTCAAGCGCCACGACAACAGCACTGCGGTCTCCCGACACTCCGGCATGAACGGAACCGCGCAGCTCTCCAAGGATGATGATATTGCCCTTTGCCGTGACGCGGGCTCCGTGGCGGACATCTCCGATAATGACGATACTCGCCTCCGATTCGATGGACTCTCCGCGGTGCAAATCTCCCTGACAGAACTGCCCTGTATGAGAGGACAGCTCCATCAGCTTCTGGTTGAGCGCCTTTTCACAGCGCTCGATCCGGTTGGCGTCGTTGTCCAGCAGACACAGGATCTCAATCCCGGAATTTTCTGCGATGGTGTTCACAATCTGCATCTCTTCTGCCGCATTCAGTGCCCTTCCTTCAAGCAGCAGCGCTAACTGGATGTTTCCCCAGAAGCGCGCGCTCTCCCGGAACTTGCGGGCAATCTCCTCCAGCAGTTCCTCGAATGTACAATCCGGATCCAGAATCACGGTCATGCCGGATTTGCTGCTCTTGATCACAACTTTGTTTTTCAACTCATCATCCCCGCTTTCTAATCATTAATCTCCGATCTTGACATCGGATACGCTCAGCGCACCGGTATTTAAAATATAATCAAGATCCGTGTATCCATAGTAGAAGCGGTAAATATTCTTTGCGACTGTCGCCGCATTGGACGAAGAATATCCGTAAGGGATATTTACCGACACACAGATTTCCGGGTTTGTATACGGGCCATAGGAGATAAAGAATGCATGGTTTGCACGCGTCTTGGACTCCTGCGCCGTACCGGTCTTTCCGGCGATTTCCACTTCCAGATCCTTGAAGATCTTCTTTGCGGAACCATCCGAAATTACGTTGCGCATGCCCTGCTGCACGGCATCCCAGGTAGAAGTTTCTATCTCGATATGTCCGGACACCTCCGGTGTGTAGTCTTTGATCAGCGTGCCTGTCGAATCGGTCATCTTATCCAGCAGACTCAGCTCGAATACCGTTCCCCGGTTCGCAAGCGCTGCCACGTAGCGGGAAAGCTGAACATTGGCATAGGAGTTCGTACCCTGTCCCATGGCAGAACGCTCCGGGTCCTCTGTGGTCATCTCCGGTGTCGTCTCCGAAATCTCGATTCCCGACGGACGATCCAGACCGAACATGGTCGCATATTTGCGGATCGTAGCCAGTCCGCGGTCGGTGGAGTAAACACCGTTTTCATCGGTGGAAAGCCGGTGTGCTACTTCCGAGAAGAAATAGTTGCAGGAATTCTGAATTCCTCCCACCACATTCAGCGGTCCGTGATGTCCCGGATAAATCCAGCAGTTGATCGGCGGTGAAACTTCTTCGTATTTACCGGTATCGTCAATCGTGTCATAGAGACCGATTACCTTTTCCTCAAGACCTGCGATCGCCGTGATCGGCTTGAAGGTGGAACCGGGTGCCTTCTTGGCCTGGGTCGCATTGTTGTAAAGCGGCAGGGAAAGATCTTCCTGAAGCTGCGCCAGATAGGCCGCGTCGGCACTTCCTGACAGGCGGTTGTTGTCATAGCTTGGGTAGGTTACCAGCGCCCGAACCTCTCCGGTATTGACGTCAGTAATCACGACACCGCCGGTACAGGGATCCAGCGCCAGCTGCGCCGGGGTGATCTCGATGTTAGCAATCTTTTCCTTCATAAAGGTAAATGCATAGTTATCCCCATTGGCGGTAAGCAGCTGGATCTGCTGCTCATCGTAGGGCAGAACTCCCTGCGCGTACAGTGCCAGACAAAGCTGCCGGCCGGTGACTACATCGTCGTTGATCAGGTAGCGATAGATGCGTTTGGTGAATTTGCCGTCATGTTCCAGCTCTCCCAGCACATAATCAACCAGTACCGTATAGATGTCATCCGCGCTGGAATATTTCGTCTGGACATCCAGCTTCGTGGTATCGATCCAGTTGTCCGAAATACCGGCGTAAATGTAATCCCGCAGGCTGATCTCGTCATTCTTCCAGGCCAGATAGGTCTCGCTGTTGACATCGATGCTGTCCCGCTTCACAATTCCGATGGAAGGTTCGGACAGGTAATTATAAATGTATACCATATAGGCCATCATGTCCTTCGGCAGATCCTTCATGACCGTGGCGTGCTCGCTCATCAGCTCGTAGCGGAGCTGCTCCAGAATCTGTGCCTTGGACCGTTTGTACTGCGCGTTGATCTCCCGCTCGATATCCGATGCATCCTCCTGATCCATATGGGTCAGCGACAGCACATTGTTATTGATCAGCTGATAGTAGGCATCCTTGATCGGAATCTGGATCTTCGAGGCATCTGTCGTGTCGGAAATCTCGACATCGGTGTTGACCAGCTGACTGACCAGGATTCCGGCAAGCTGCTGCTCGATCAGATGATAGATGCCGATCTGAAGATTGCGGTCAACCGTCAGATAAATATCGTTTCCGGTGGAGGGCTGCGTCTCAGAGACGACCTCCATGACACTTCCCCGGTTATTGACAATCAGGTTTCGATAACCCTTCTGCCCCTGAAGCTCGGACTCCATCGAGGCCTCAATACCGGTACGGCCGACAATATCGCTCAGCTCATATGCAGGATTCGTCTTGCGAAGCTCTTCGAGCTGGTCGTCCTGCACCTTTCCGGTATAGCCGATGATCGGAGCAAAGTAGATGCTGTCATTGTATACGCGTACGGTCGCTTCCTCGATATTCACGCCTTCAAGCTCATCGGTGTGCTCCATAATATCCGCCACCGTCTCTTCATCCACGTAGGCCGTAATGGTATTCGCCACGTATTTCTTATAGCCGACCAGCGACATGGTATAGCGGATGTTGACGATCTGTAAAAGCTCCCAGTCCGTCAGGATCACAGGATTTCCAAGCTCGTCCTTCATGGCATCCAGCTCATAGCGCTGCTGACGCTGCTCAACTACCTCTCTGGCCGTGATGGCAGACGGATACAGCCCCTTGGCATCATCCAGCTCCTCTGTCGATTTCCGTCCGTAGAAATCGCGCAGGAAACGTTTCCGTGCCGACTCGGAGCTGCAGGTATACACCATGTCGCCATTCTGATCCAGCGTAACCTCCAGCTTCCCCTGTATATCATAACCATGTTTTTCCAAAATACGCACAAGCCGCAGCAGCATGGCATTCATGGACGCATTATTCGGATAGGCACCCGTATCCTGAATCGTGACGGAATAGGCAAGCTCATTGTATGCCAGCAGGTTTCCGTTCCGATCATAGATATTGCCGCGGGTTCCTGGCGTCGTGACCGTCTTTTCGGTCATCTGCACATATTCATTTAAGTATTGTTCTCCGTCAACGATCTGAAGATGGAACAGTTTTACAATCAGAGTCAGAAACATAAAGGTAAAGATCAGCACCAGCGCAAACACCCTGGAACTCAAAATCTTCCGAAACAGTTCCTGAATGATTTCCAGTAAATCGTTCAGCATGTAGTTCACACTCTCCTATTTTCCATTTCCTCCAGCCTTCTGTTCGTGAACAGGAAGAACCGGTACAGCAATAATGTAGTTACCACCGTGAAGATCGTCTCCGGAATGATGATCTCTTTTGCATAATAAAAGAAATCCAGCCGGTTGCGGATGAGGAAGCGCAGCACATAGATGTAGCAGTTGTAGGCCAGCTCATTGACCAGACTCAGAATCAGCGGCAGTGTGATATAATCCTCGTAGTAATATTTCGTGCAGATTCCGTTGAAATAACCGATGTTGACAAACAACAGGGTATAAAATCCAAACGGTCCGCTGTAAAACAGATCCAGCAAAATCCCCGCAAACAGCCCATAATACATCCCCAGCTCCTTGCCGTAGATAAAACCAAATGAAAATGTCAGAATCAAAAGCAGGTTCGGAGATGCCGAAAGAAACGGAATCAGCGGAAATATGCAGTTTTGTATGGTAAACGCCAGTATCATCAGCAATACATTCAAGATAATCCGTTTCATCCCTGATCTCCCTGTGTCTCTGTCACGGTCTCGGCGGCATCCTCTTTCAGCACCGTAATAACCAGCACTTCCTGAAGACTGCTAAACTGAGCAGCCGGAATCAGATATCCGGACTTGGTAAGCCGGGTCTCGTCCGTCGTGATGTCGGTGGCGTAGCCAATTAAAATCCCAGGAAGGAATTTGGAGCTGATGTTGGAGGTGACGATGCGGTCGCCGTCCTTGACATCGCCGTCCTGGGTAATGTTGCTGATGCGAAGCCGCCCTTCCTTAAACAGCGTCAGATCGCCGGATACGATACAGGTATCTCCGGACTGCTGCGCCATCCCGCTGACACGGCTCACATCATCGATCACAGAGCGGACCGTAGCATAATGAGCGCCCACGTCCGTCACAATGCCGACCAGACCGCCTCCGGCGATCACATTGGCATCAACGCGGACTCCATCCGCGGACCCCTTGTTGATCCGAAATACCTGAAACCAGTCCCCGGAGTCCTTGGCGATGACTCTGGCCCCGATCTTCTCATATTGCAGATACGTCTGATCCAGTGCGTAGAGTTCGCGCAGACGGTTCAGCTCAAACTGCTCCGCCTGAAGTCTGCTGTTCTCCTCAATCAGCGTATCGATCTGATCCTGAAGCACCTTTCTCTCGTCCATGGCGTTCTTTAAGGTGCTGTAGTTGCTGATGTTGTTGTACAGCGAAGTGCCGGCGCGGTTGACCCCGGACTGAATCGGATTTAAAAGATATCCGATGCCATTGCGAAGCGGATTTAAGAATCCGTCCTTAAAAGAGGTGATTCCGATCAGCAGAATACAGAATACGGACAGGCCGATCAAAATATATTTACTGCGTTTTGGTTCCATCTGTTATAAATCCCCGTTCCTTCAGACTGACATACGAATTGTCGCCGATAATAATATGATCCAGCAGCGGAATCCCGATCAGGCTCCCGGCCTCCAGGATGCGCCCGGTAACCAGGATATCCTCCCGGCTTGGTTCCGGATCTCCGCTGGGATGATTGTGCACCAGAATCAGGCTGACGGCCTGGTGGCGAAGTGCTTCCACAAAAATCTCTCTCGGTGCCGCAAGCGATGCGTTGACCGTCCCCTGGGTCAGTAAAACATCGCGGATCAGCATCTGCTTTGTGTTGAACAGCATCATCCGAAACTGTTCCTGTGGCATGTGGCGCATATCCTCCTGATAGAAATCTGCCACTTCCTGCGGCTCCTGAAACTTGAGCGGCTGCTCCAGCGTCTTCTGCTTCCAGATCCGCTTTGAAAGTTCTCCGATGCAAAGGAGCTGAATGCCCTTCACCTGCCCGATCCCCTTCACAGACATAAGCTGTGGCAGAGAAAGATGCAAAAGCCCTAAAATACCCTTCTTCGGGTAGTTTAAGGCCAGTATTCTGGTGGCCAGATCCAGTGAACTGTGCTCCCTGGAACCGGTCCGAATAATAATGGATAAAAGCTGGGCGTCGGATAAATGCTCCGGTCCTTCCAGCAGGCACCGTTCATAAGGTCTGTCATGCTCCGGCAGATCCTTCATCGTCAAATGTTTTGTTGTTTCTTCCATCATTTCCTCCTCATGTGACTCTCCAGGTACGAATTTGGAAATGAAGTTCTTATCATTTTAGCATAAAACAAAATCGGTGTATACAGAAAATGGAAATCTTTAGAAACCCTTTATAATTTTGCAAGGTTCGCGTCCACCAGCTTCTGGAGGGATTTTAAGATTCCAAGCTTCGCGTGATACCAGGTAAGACCTCCCTGGAAATACACGGCATAGGGCGGTTTCATCGGCCCGTCGGCACTCAATTCAATGGACGAGCCCTGCACGAAAGCACCTGCTGCCATGATCACCGGCGCATCATAGCCCGGCATATCCCACGGCTCCGGTGAGACGAAGCTGTCCACCGGTGCGGCGGCCTGAATGCCCTGACAAAAGGCGACCACACCCTCCGGTGTTCCGAAGGTCACCGCCTGAATGATGTCGTGGCGAGATTCGGTACTGTTTGGAGCCACGGAAAATCCGAGCTTCTCATACACGTTCGCCGCAAAAATAGCGCCCTTTAAGGCCCCGGCCACCACCGTCGGGGACAGAAACAGCCCCTGGAAAAAGGACTGGTTGAGACCAAGGCTTGCCCCGATCTCCTTGCCAAGTCCCGGTGCACTCAGACGGTAAGAGGCCTTGTCAATGCATTCGGTCTTTCCCACAATATAACCGCCGATCGGAGCCAGGCCGCCACCCGGATTCTTGATCAGGGAACCGACGATCATGTCAGCGCCCACATCTGTCGGCTCAATCCGCTCGACAAACTCTCCATAACAGTTGTCCACCATGCAGATTACTTCCGGCTTGATCTTCTTGACAAATGCAATCAGCTCACCGATCAGCTTCACCGAGAGGGTCGGTCTCGGATCGTAGCCCTTGGAGCGCTGGATCGTGATGAGCTTTGTCTTATCATTGATGGCTTTCGCAATATTCTCATAATCAAAGGTTCCATCCGGCAGCAGATCGACCTGCCGGTAGGAAACGCCGTATTCCTTTAAGGAACCGACGGACTCCCGGATTCCGATGACCTCCTCCAGTGTGTCATAGGGTTTTCCCACCGGGGAAAGCAACTCATCTCCCGGGCGCAGATTACCCGAAAGTGCCACATGCAGCGCATGGGTTCCGCTGATCAGCTGAGGACGCACCAGGGCGCTCTCAGCGTGAAATGCCTTCGCATAAACCTCCTCCAGTGTATCACGGCCCAGATCATTATAGCCATATCCGGTTGTCGCCGCAAAATGGATGTCACTCACCCGCGCATCCTGCATGGCCTTCAGTACCTTCATCTGGTTGTATTCTGCATTCAAATCGATGGCCTCAAACCGCTCCTTAAGTCCGGCCTCGATCGCATCTCCAAAGTGCAGCACCTCCCGGCTGATTCCAAGCTCCCTGTATATCTCTTCCAGTTCCATGATTATTTGTTCTCCTCTGTATGAATTTCCTCTAATATGTGGGAGAGGATTTTGGCTCTGTCATCCTGAAACGCTTCCAGGACAAGCCAGCACACATCCCGCTCCCGCTTAAACCAGGTGATCTGCCGTTTGGCAAAATGCCTGGTATCTCTCTTTAAAATAGAAACGGCTTCCTCCAGACTGCATTTCCCGTCCAGATAATCTAGAATCTCCTTATAGCCAAGACCCTGCATGGAAACCATGCCGCGATGGCAGCCCCGCGCCTTGAGATCGCGCACCTCCTCAATCAGACCAGCTTCCATCATCTGATCGACCCGCCGGTCGATCCGCTCATAGAGCCTGCTGCGCTCACAGGTCAGGACATAGTAAAACACCTGATAAGGAGAAGCTTTCTCATGCTCCTGCCGGTTGTGCTCCGATATGCGCTGTCCGGTCAGCCGAAAATATTCGATCGCGCGAATCACGCGCTTGCGGTTGTTTTCATGGATCATCTCTGCGGATTCCGGGTCGATCTCCTGCAGCATCGCGTGCAGGAAGGCACTGCCCTGTTCCTCTCCGATCCGTTCCAGCTCCTGGCGGATGAGCTGACTGTCATCATTTTCCTTAAAATCAATATCATAAACCAGTGCCTGGATATAAAATCCGGTGCCTCCGACTACGATCGGGACATGGCCCCGCTCATAGATGCCTTCCATCGCCTCTTTTGCCATGGACTGAAAACGGGTCACATTGAATTCCTCCTGCGGATCCAGCACATCGATCAGGTGATGCGGCACCCCGTCCATTTCCTGTGGCGTAACCTTGGCCGAGCCGATATCCATGTGACGGTAAACCTGCATGGAATCCGCGCTGATAATCTCTCCGTCAAGTGCTTTGGCAAGCTCGATGGACAGCGATGTTTTTCCGACCGCCGTAGGTCCGGTAAGAATGATCAGTGGTCGTTTCATGACAGCTCCTCTCAGACAATTCGTTTGAATTTCTTTTCCAACTCATACTTGCTCATGGAGATGATCGTCGGCCGGCCATGCGGGCAGGCGTATGGGTTCTCCAGATCCAGAAGCTGGTCGATCAGGTGATCGGCCTCAGCCGCACTCATATGATGATTTCCCTTGACTGCCGCCTTGCAGGACATGGTCGCAACTCTGTGATACAGCATATCCGTATTGCCGGCCATCGTATCCTCCGCCAGAGAATCCAGCATCTCCATCAGAAGCTCCTTCTTCGCAATCGCAAATAAGTTGTCCGGCACACCGCGGACGGCATATTCTTTTCCGCCAAACGGTTCAATCTCAAAACCGATATCGTGGAAGATGTTCTGATGCTTCTTTAACATGACCTCCTCCTGACTGCTCAGGGTCAGAATGATCGGCGGGCTGATCATCTGGCAGGTATACTCTCTTGTCTTTAACGTCGCCATGGTTTTCTCGTAAAGCACCTTCTCGTGGGCGGCGTGCTGGTCGATGATGTAGAGCTGTTCGTTGAACTCCACCAGCCAGTAGGTGTCAAACAACTGCCCGATCAGTTTGTGACGGATGCGGGCCTTCGGCTCCAGGAGCTTTTCGGTGAAGAGATCCATCGGCTCCGGCTTTCCGGCCAATTCCGGCTTTCCCGCCGGCTCTGGTTTTCCAGCCGGCTCTGTCTGTGCGCCAAACACAGCCTCATGTTCGCGCACAAGCGGTTTCATTACAGGTGTCTGGTAGGCGGGCGGTGTTACCGGCTGCGTCTGTGACTGCACCGGTTGTGGCTGAAATTGCTGCGACTGAAACTGCGGCGTCTGCGCCGATGCCGGTCGCTGCACCGGAACCGTCGGTTGCATCTGTCGCTCCACCGGATCCACCGGAACTTCCGGCTGCATCTGCTCCATCCGCCTGCGCTCAAACGGCTCCGGGATCGGAATCCGTTTTTCCTGATTCATGCGGCGCAGCTCCTTCGCTTCTTCCTCCCGGTGCTGTTTTTCATCCAGCACAACCTCCGGGATCAGTTCCTTCTCCCGCAGTGCACCGGCCAGCGCCTCCTGCACCGCCCGGAAGATCAGTTCCCCGTCCCGAAAGCGCAGCTCCATCTTGGTCGGATGGACATTGACATCCAGAAACTCCGGCTCGATGGTGAAATGCAGCAGGGTAAACGGATACTTGTGCTGCATCATAAACGGCTTATATGCCTCCTCGATGGCCTTTCCGATGATGCTGCTCTTGATGTAGCGGCCATTGATGAAATAATTTTCGTAGGTGCGGTTGCTGCGTGCGATCACCGGTTTTCCGATAAAGCCCTGGATGCCGACCGCCTCGGTCTGACACTCCACACGCAGCAGGTTGGCCGCGATCTCCCGGCCGAAAACGGTATAAATAATGTCTTTTAGATTATGATTGCCGGAGGTGTGCAGTTTATTCTGATTGTTTTGAATAAAGCGGATCGAAATCTCCGGGTGCGACAGCGCAATTTTCTCCACCAGATCCGCCACATGGGCTCCCTCGGTCATAGCCGTCTTTAAAAATTTCCGTCGTACAGGTGTATTATAAAAAAGGTTGCGTGCAAGGAAGGTCGTTCCATCCGGCGCGCCGATCTCCTCCATGCTCTTTTCCTCCCCGCCCTCGATCTGATAGCGGGTTCCCGTCAGACTGTCCGGGGTCTTGGTAATGACCTCCACCTGCGCGACCGCCGCGATACTGGAAAGTGCCTCACCGCGAAACCCCAATGATGATACCGTAAAGAGATCCTCCACCGACTGGATCTTGCTGGTCGAATGGCGCAGAAATGCCAGCGGCAGCTCTGCCTTTGGGATGCCGCAGCCATTGTCCGTCACACGGACTAAGGAGATGCCGCCGTCGCGAATTTCCACCGTAACGGCCGTGGCCTTCGCATCGATGGCATTTTCCAAAAGCTCCTTCACCACAGAGGCCGGACGCTCAATGACTTCTCCGGCAGCAATTTTATTGATCGTGCTTTGATCCAGTACATGAATATTCGGCATGGTTTCTCCTTACTGTTTTGCAGTATCTGTGTCCGCGCTCCAGCGGTTTTTCAGCTTTGTCTGCAGACGGTATAATGTGTTCAGCGCATCGATGGGCGTCATATTGCCCAGCTCCAGCGCCTTGAGTTCTTCGATGATATCATCCTCGCGTACCGCGTCAAACAAGGTCAGTTGGCTTAATTCGATCTCATCCGGCTTCGGAACCGGCTTGCGGTTGTTGATATTGGAGCTGATCTCGGCAATCTCTCTGGCTTTGGTCGTCAGATCCGTGTCGCTCAGTTCCTCCACCAGCTCCTTCGCACGGCTGATGACCGAATCCGGCACACCGGCCAGCTTCGCCACCTGAATGCCGTAGCTTTTGTCCGCACCGCCCTTGACGATCTTTCGCAGGAACACAATGTCATCCCCCTGCTCCTTGACCGCGATGCAGTAGTTGGTGACGCCGCTCATGATCCCCTCAAGCTCCGTCAGCTCATGATAATGGGTGGCAAACAGCGTCTTGGCCCCCAAGAGCTTTGTATTGCTGATATGCTCCACCACCGCCCAGGCGATGCTGAGGCCATCAAAGGTGCTGGTGCCGCGCCCGATCTCGTCTAAGATCAGCAGACTGTTGCGGGTCGCATTGCGCAGAATGTTGGCCACCTCCGTCATTTCCACCATGAAGGTACTCTGACCGCTTGCCAGATCATCCGAAGCACCCACGCGGGTGAAGATCCGGTCGCAGATTCCGATGTTGGCCTGATCGGCCGGGACAAAGCTTCCGAGCTGGGCCATCAAAACGATCAGGGCTGTCTGACGCATATAGGTAGATTTACCGGCCATATTCGGCCCGGTGATGATGGACACCCGGTTCTTTCCGTTGTCCAGATATGTATCATTGGACACAAACAGATCATCCCGCATCATCTTCTCTACCACCGGATGGCGGCCGCCCTTGATCTGGATGGTGCCCTTCTCGTTGATCGATGGTTTGATGTAATTGTTCCGGGTCGCAACCGTAGACAGTGACACATAGACATCCACCGCCGCAATCGCCCTGGCGGTCTGCTGGATGCGGATGACCTCAGCGCCAATCTGATCGCGCACCTGGCAGAACAGCTCATATTCCAGTGAGTAGAGCTTATCCTCCGCCCCCAGAATCACATCCTCCAGGTTTTTGAGTTCCTCCGTAGTATAACGCTCCGCATTTACCAGCGTCTGTTTGCGGATAAAATAATCCGGCACCTGATCCTTAAAGGAATTGGTCACCTCAAAATAATATCCGAATACTTTGTTGAATTTGACCTTCAGACCCCGGATTCCGGTCTTGTCCCGCTCCTTCTCCTCCAGCTCTGCCAGCCAGCTCTTGCCCTCGGTCTTGGCATGGCGGAGACGGTCGGCCTCCTCGTTGAAGCCTTCCCGGATCATACCGCCCTCACGGATGGTGATCGGCGGTTCTTCCACGATCGCACGGGTAATCAGATCATGTAGATCCGAAAGCTCGTCCAGTTCCTCCTCCAGCTTACGCAGATTCGCGCTCGTAAACTCCTTTAAAAGCTGTTTGATCGGCGCAACCATGGCGATGGAATTGCAAAATGCCAGCAGATCCCGCGGATTTGCGGATTTGTAGCTGATCCGCCCGATCAGGCGCTCCAAATCATAGACCGGATTTAAATACTCACCCAGTTCTTCCCGGCTGATATAATTCATATTCAGTTCTTCGATGGCCGTCTGGCGTGCCAGAATCGCCTCTTTGTCGATCAGGGGCTGTTCAATCCAGGTGCGCAGCAGTCGTGCGCCCATGGCCGTGCGGGTCTTGTCCAGCACCCAGAGCAGGCTTCCCCGCTTCTCCTTCTCCCGCATGGTCTCCAAAAGCTCCAGATTCCGTCTCGTGGAGGAATCCAGAATCATGTAATTCCCCGTGGAATAAGGCACAATCGTCGTTAGATGATCCAGTGTGTTTTTCTGTGTCTCGTAGAGGTACTGAAGGACAGACCCGGCCGCGATCGTACCGCATTCATAATCGCCCAGACCAAGTCCTTCCAGACTTCCCACCTTAAAATGCTCCCGCAGAATCTTCTTACAGCTCTCCTCCTGGAAGAAATGGGAATCCAGCGTGGACGATGTAAAATGATACAGCTCCTTCATCGCCTCCAGACTGATTCCGGAGATGGAAAAGGCATCGTTGCAGATCACCTCCGCCGGTGAAAACTTCTGAATCTCATCATAAAGAGAGCGCTCCGAAGCCACCTCCGTTACCAGAAAATCTCCGGTGCTGATATCGGCAACCGCCACGCCCATCTTATCCCCCAGATAGACAATGCCCATCAGGTAATTGTTTTTCGTCTCATCCAGTGCCTGGGCGCTGGTGATGGTTCCCGGAGTAACAACCCGGATGACCTCCCTCTTTACCAGGCCCTTTGCCAGCTTCGGATCCTCCATCTGCTCGGCGATGGCAACCTTGAAGCCCTTCTGCACCAGCCTGCTCAAGTAGGTATCCACTGCATGATACGGAACGCCGCACATCGGCGCGCGCTCCTCCAGTCCGCATTCCTTTCCGGTCAGCGTGATTTCCAGTGCCTTTGATGCCGTAATCGCATCCTCAAAGAACATCTCGTAGAAATCCCCCAGCCGGTAAAATAAAATACAGTCCGCATATTGCTTTTTGGTCTCCATATACTGGGCCATCATTGGTGATAATCCCGCCACGTCGTATACTCCTTATCTGTCACATCTTCCCATGTAGTAAAAACCTTTGGCTTCTTCCAGATACACATCCACAATCCTGCCTATCAAGGACGCGTCTCCCGGAAAATGCACCACGGTGTTGTTGGTCAGTCGTCCGGTCACATAGCCTTCCTTGTGGTCGTCTAAGCATTCCACCAGAACCTTCTGTGTCGTATTGATATCCCGGCCGCATACCTCTCCGGAAATCTTCTGTACTTCCTGTAATAATTCATCAAACCGCACTTTTACCACATCCTCCGGCACCTGATTCTCCATGGCTGCCGCCGGAGTCCCGGTGCGTTTGGAATAGATAAAGGTAAAGGCACTGTCATAGCGCACACGGCGCACCACGTCCATCGTCTCCTGAAAATCCGCTTCTGTCTCACCCGGAAATCCCACGATGATATCGGTTGTCAGCGCGATGTCCGGCACGGCTGCGCGGATCTTATCCACTAATTCCAGGTAGGATTCTTTCGTGTAACGCCGGTTCATCAGACCCAGAATCCGGCTGCTTCCCGACTGCAATGGCAGATGCAGGTGATTGCACACCTTTTTGCAGTCGCGCATCGCCTCAATCAGATCCTCCGACAGATCCTTCGGATGGGAGGTCATGAAACGAATCCGCTCCAGCCCCTCAATCTCATTGACCTGACGCAGCAGCTCGGCAAAGGTGATTGGCGTCTCAACATTTGTCCCATAGGAGTTGACATTCTGCCCTAACAGCATCACTTCCACGACTCCGTCGGCCACCAGGCGGCGAATCTCCGCCAGGATATCCTCCGGCTTTCGGCTGCGCTCCCGGCCCCGCACATACGGCACGATACAGTAGCTGCAAAAATTGTTGCAGCCGAACATGATATTCACGCCCGATTTAAACGGGAATTTCCGCTCGACCGGCAGATCCTCCACGATCTCTTTTGCAGCGTCCCAGATATCGATGACCATGCGGTCCCCCATCATCCGGTTGTAGATCAGCTCCGCCAGCTTGAAAATATTGTGGGTTCCGAAAATAATATCCACATGGGAATAGCTTTTTTTGATCTTCTCGATGACGCTCGGCTCCTGCATCATGCAGCCGCACAGGGCAATCAGCATATCTGGATTTTTCTTCTTTAAGGTCTGAAGGTAACCGAGTCTGCCGTATACCTTCTGGTTTGCATTATCCCGGACCGTGCAGGTGTTGTAGAGGACAAAATCGGCCTCCTCACTGTCCGCTTCCACAAATCCGATCGTCTCTAAAATTCCAAGAAGCTTCTCCGAATCCCGAGCATTCATCTGGCAGCCGAAGGTATTGATCATACAGGTCAGCGGCCGCCCCTTTTCCCTGGACCGCTCCGCTACCAGCGCCTTCATCTGTTCCATAAAATACCGTTGTCTCTGTGGTTCCTGCTCTATCATCTGATTCATATGAATTCTCCAACTCTATCTTTTCTTACGTTTTATCGTCAACCTGACTATTATATACGAAAACAGCAGGAAAAATCAACTGTGGATTGCCTATGGGCGCACCTGCCCGTTTCCATAAATAATATATTTGGTCGTGGTCAGGGCTTCCAGTCCCATCGGTCCTCTTGCGTGGAGCTTCTGGGTGCTGATGCCGATCTCGGCGCCAAAACCGAACTCATTGCCATCCGTAAAGCGGGTGGAGGCGTTGACATAGACCGCTGCTGCATCGATTTCATTTAAAAACTGCTGTGCATGGTCATAATCCTTTGTGATGATGGCCTCCGAATGACCGGTGTTGTAGCGGTTGATGTGCGCGATGGCCTCCTCGATGGAATCCACCAGCTTGAGGGACAGGATATAATCCAGATATTCCTTTCCCCAGTCCTCCTCCACCGCCGGAATAAACGACTCCACGATCGCACAGGCATCCGAGTCCGCGTGAATGCTGACCTGTTTTTCCTGCAGCCGTTTCTGCAAAGCCGGAAGGAATTCGGCTGCGATGGAGCGGTGAATCACCAGCGATTCACAGGCGTTGCACACGCCGATCCGCTGTGTCTTGGCGTTGAAGATGATGTCCAGTGCCATGGCAAAATCAGCCGACTCATCCACATAGATATGACAGTTTCCGGTTCCGGTCTCGATTACCGGGATCGTACTGTTCTCCACGACCGCGCGGATCAGTCCTGCCCCGCCCCGCGGAATCAGCACATCCACGTAATCCTTCAGCTTCATAAAGGCCTTCGTCACTTCGCGGTCGGTATCGGTGATCAACTGCACGCAGTCCTCCATCATCCCAGCCCTTGAAAGTCCGGTGCGAAGCCAGCGGATGATCTCTTTGTTCGACTCGATGGCATCGCTTCCTCCCTTTAAGATCACGGCATTTCCAGTCTTAAAGCACAGACCGAAGGCGTCCGCCGTCACGTTGGGGCGGGCCTCGTAGATGATACCGACCACGCCGAGCGGCACACGTTTTTTGCCGATGAGCAGACCGTTTGGACGCGGCTTCATGGAAAGGACTTCTCCCACCGGATCTTCCAGACCTGCCACCTGCAAAAGACCGTCCGCCATGGCCTGAATCCGGGTCGGCGTCAGCTCCAGACGATCCACCAGGGCCGGACTCATGCCGTTTGCGATTGCCCGTACCACATCCTCCTGATTGGCCGTCAGAATATCAACCTCTCCGTCTAACAGTGCCTGTGCAGCCTGTTTCAGCCCTTCATTTTTCCGGGACACTCCAAGCTTATTCAAATACGAAGCCGCCGCTTTTGCGCGGAGTCCAATTTCCGTCAGTTCCATCCTTCATCCTCCCGTAATCAGTTTTTGGATTTTTATGTCGCAGGGTTCCATGGGAAGCCGCGCAAGCACCTGAAAGGGATACGCCACTGCAATCCGCAGGTGTTCCGGCTCCCGTTCAAAAAAGCGGTCGTAAAATCCGCCGCCGTACCCGATCCGCCCGCCCGCCTCGGTAAAGGCAAGACCGGGCGTGATAACCGCCGCCCGCCTAAAAGACGGTCCCTCCGCAGGCAGACAGTCAGGCCCCGGCTCCAGAATCCTCATGCAGCCCGGGCTTAGATCCTGCCAGCCAAAGACCTGATAAAAGGCCATATCCTGCCCCTCCACCCGCGGAACGGCAACAGGGATCTTCCGTTGCCACAACACGTTTAAAAGCGCGTGTGTGTCCACCTCGGTGCCATAGGACACATAGGTATACACCGGTGTCCGATCCTCAGACACGATCTGGGGCAGCGCGAGCAGCTTATCTAAGATCACCGTATCAAACCGCGCCCGGTCTTCCTCTGAAATGGCCCGTCGAAGTGCCTTCATCGTTCGACGAAGCTCCGCCTTTTCCAGCCCGTCAGGACTGTGTGTCATGGACTCCGCCATATTTCTTCCCCAGATCGGTAACGCTTCCATCCTTTTCCTGGATGGAAATGTTGTTTAAGTTTGCGCGCATATTGGTGCGAATCGTCTCTATGTATTCCTTTCGCAGCTGCGCCTGTTCCTGCTTTTCCTCCTCGGTCAGCCCCGTTGCCTGGGATTTGTGGTACAGGGTATTGATCCGATCGATTTTATTTTGCTCCATAATATGCTCCTTTTTGCTCCATTGTCAATAATTGTAATTGATGTAATCCATCAGATCGAAGTCCTGATTCGTGTGCGCCATAAAGAGTGTTCCCTTGTCCGCACCCTCGATCAGGTCATGAATGATCGACACATCCTCGCCGTTGGCGATGATCATATCCGATCCGCTGTCGGTGGCAATCCGGGCTGCTGCCAGCTTCGTGGACATGCCGCCGGTTCCCACATCGCTTCCCGAGGTATCCTTGCCCATCTCCATGAGCTTGGGCGTAATCTCATAGACCATGCTGATAAACCGCGCGTCCGGATGCTTGTGGGGATCATCCGAGTACAGTCCGTCGATGTCCGAAAGCAGAATCAGAAGATCCGCCCCGATCAGCGCCGCAACAATCGCAGAAAGCCGGTCGTTATCACCGAACTGAATCTCGTGGGTGGATACCGTATCATTTTCATTGACGATGGGAACCACACCCAGATTCAGCAGCTCATCAAAGGTATTCTGTGCGTTGTAGCGGGACACATCGTTCGTCATCGTATCCTTCGTCAAAAGGACCTGTGCCGCCGTACAGTTGTATTCTGAAAAAATCTTCTGGTAGACCATCATCAGACTGGCCTGACCCACAGCCGCGTAGGCCTGCTTTTCCGAGATGGTGGCCGGCCGCTTCTGACCGCCCAGGGCCTGCCGTCCCGCCGCGATCGCACCGGAGGAAACCAGCACAACTTCCTTGCCGGAGCCCTTCAGATCGCAGATGATTCGAATCAGCCGTTCAATCTTAAACAGATTCAGTTCTCCGGTTTCTGCATGAGTCAGGGAGGAAGAGCCGATCTTGATCACGATCCGCTTTTTATCTTTTAATTTTTTTCTGTCTTCTGTCAGCATATCGTCTGTCTCCTTACACTAGCTCAGTCGTCCAAAGGTCTGCGCGATCGCCTCTGCGACCTTCACGCCGTCCATGGCGGCGGAGGTGATGCCGCCCGCATAGCCGGCCCCCTCGCCGCAGGGGTATAGGCCCCCGACCGTACTCTCAAATTGTTCATCCCGCCAGATCCGCACCGGAGAAGAAGTCCGGCTCTCGATCCCGGCAAGCACTGCATCCGGCCGGTTGAAGCCGCGGATCACACCGCCAAAGCCTTCCATTGCCTCCAAAAGCGCTTCGTTTAACGCTTCCGGCATAATTCCCCTCACATCGGCAAAGGCCCACTGGCCGCGCATCTCAGGATCCACAGCGCCTGCGCAAACCGACAGACGATTCTTGCGAAAGTCCCCGTAGAGCTGAACCGGAATCCTGCCGCCCGCCGCCGCAAACGCGCGCTCCTCCAGCTGACGCTGGAAGGCCACCCCGCCAAGGGCCGAGCGGTCCGGGAAATCCTCCGGTGTGACGGTCACGATCAGCGCACTGTTGGCGTTGTCTCCGGTTCGGGCATGATAGCTCATCCCGTTGACCGCAAGCCGCCCCTCCTCCGAAGAGGCATTGACCACGTAGCCGCCCGGACACATGCAGAAGGAATACACGCCGCGTCCGCTTTTCGTCTGCCTGGTTAGCTTATAGCTCGCCGCGCCCAGCGCGCCGGCCTCCTCCATTCCGTACTGGGACAGATTGATCAGTTTCTGCGGATGCTGAATGCGCAGTCCCACGGCAAACGCCTTGGCGTCCATGGGAACTCCCCGCGTCTGTAGCATCGCAAAGGTGTCCCGCGCAGAATGTCCGATGGCAAGCACCACCGCCTCCGCCGGGACCCGGCTTCCATCCGCGGTAAGCACCGCCGCAATCCGGCCGCCGGACAGTTCAAGATCCGTCACCTGACAGCCAAACCGCACCTCGCCGCCCAGGCGAAGGATCTCCTCGCGCATACGCTTCACGATCCCGGACAGCACATCGGTGCCGATATGCGGCTTATTCTGATACAAGATCGCCGGATCTGCACCAAACTCGTGAAACAGCTCCAGAACCAGCTGGTTGCGTCTCAAAGGATCTTTTACCAGCGTATTTAATTTCCCGTCCGAGAAGGTTCCCGCTCCGCCTTCCCCGAACTGCACGTTGCTCCGGGTATCCAGTTCTCCCGTGGCCCAGAAATGATCCACCTGTCTCTGCCTCGTATCCACATCTGCGCCCCGCTCCAGGAGAATCGGACGATATCCGTGCCGCGCCAGCATGAGTCCGCAAAATAGACCCGCAGGCCCCGTTCCGATGATGACCGGCGGATTCTTGAGGTGCCCGGTTCCGGAATCCGGAAAGTGGTATGTCTCCTCCTTCGCCAGAACGATCTGCGGATTTTTGGCCTTATGTATCACTGTTTCTTCCTGTTCCGTTCTGACATCCACCGTGTAGCTATAATACAACTCCGGTTTCTTTCTGGCATCCAGCGACTGCTTTTTAATCTGAATCTCCAAAATCGCCTCCGGGGCAAGCTTCAATAACTTCGCAAGCTTTTTCTTTAATGCCTCCGGGGTATGTCCTGCCGGAAGCTTTACCTGTGTCACTCTGATCATCCTTCATCTCTCCCTGCACTTCTTCCTGCAACCGCTCCCGTGGACCAGGCCCACTGCAAATTGTATCCGCCGCATACTCCGTCCACATCCAACAGTTCTCCGACCAGATAAAGGCCGGGAACCACTCTGGATTCCATGGTTTCGGGCCGGATCTCCCGCGTATCCACACCACCGCAGCAGACCTGCGCCTGCTCAAACGAATTGGTCGCAATCACTCTGGTCTGAAACTGTTTTAACTTCATCGTCAGTTTTTCAAGCGATGGCTTTGCAATGTCCCGAACCGGCTGATCCAGCGCAATCCCGGAAAGCTTTAGCAGCACCCCGGCAAGCTTTCTATTCAGCACGCCGACCAGAAAATCCCCCGCCATGCGTTCCGGCATGGCAGCAGCCCGCTTCTTTAAAAAGAGACGGGTATCCTCCATACTCTTGGACGGAAGAAAATCAAGTTCTGCCGTCACCGCCTTTCCCTCCGCCAGGGCCACCGACGCAAACCGGCTGACCTGAAAGGTGGGAATTCCGGAAATGCCATAATCCGTAAGCTGCACCTCGCCCTGATCAGCCGCCAGCGTCCTGCCGTCGCACAGCAGCTTGATCACAGCCTCGCAGCGAATCCCGGCCAGCTGTTTATAATAGTTTCCCTCACAGCGCAGCTGTACCAGCGCCGGAAGCGGCGTGATCACCGTATGTCCAAGACGCTTTGCCAGGTCATATCCGCTGCCATCAGAGCCTGTCACCGGTGCCGCCTTAGACCCGGTCGCCAGAATCAGGCGATTCCCGCAAACCATCCCCTGATCGGTGTCAACGAAAAACTCCTGCCTGCCTTTTTTTCGGATGCTTTTGACCTGACAGGAAAGCCGTATGGCGATCCCCAGCCGCTCCGCCTCCATGCGCAGGGTATCAAGCACCGCCGAAGCCTGTTCGGAGTTTGGATAAATATAACCATTTTTATTCTTCGTCACAATTCCGATCTCATCGAAAAAGGCAAGCGTATCCCACACGGAAAAGCGGTCCAGCACCTTCATCGGAAACTGCTTCTGCGTGCAGCGGTAATGCTCCGCCCGCAGGGATAGATTGGTCATGTTGCATCGGCCGTTTCCGGTGGAGAGAATCTTTTTGCCGACCCGCTCCATGTGTTCCAGAATCGTCACCTCAGCCCCTTCTCTGGCTGCCGTGATCCCGGCCATCAGCCCCGATGCCCCGCCGCCGATGATGATAAGCTGTTTCTTCACTTTACTTCCTCCGTCCCTGTTCCTCGTTCTCATTCGTTCCTACTATTGTATCCAGTTTAACCGTTCTTTTCAAGCACATTTTTTGTTCGTAATTTCTCATCTCCCGATTCAGCTTGTGTAGGATTCCAGATAGTGAAATACCTCCATCATGGACGGGAACCAGATTCCCTCCCGCAGACGTTCCTGCTCCGGAACCGGGAAATCGGCAAGCGGCACATGGGTGTACAGACAAAGTGTCTTCTGATCCTTCAAAAACACCAGCAAAAATCCGTCTTCTGCCACCAGGTAATACGCCTCCTGACTCAGCGTCTCATGCCGAACCTGCTGGTTGACGGCCATCTGATCTTCTGTGACGGTCTCACTCACAGGCTCCGTACTCAAGGTCTCTTCGGCTGTTGTCTGCTCCCGGCTGCGCCGCTGGGCCGCAAATCCGACTGCCACACAGGCCGCACTGACTGCCAGAAATAATAAGATCAGGTAAATACCATACTTTTTCATCGTAAAAACCTCCGTATGTATAGTATTTGCCTGATCTTCTATTTTTATCCAAGAACCTTTATCCAAGGACCTGTCTACTCTTTTCCTTCGATCTGTGCCAGTCCCATATCGCCGGTCGTGGCAATGCAGACCCAGGTCTTTCCCGGATTCAGCACGATCTCATTGCCGCTGGCATCATAATAATGCGTCACGCCGAATTCGCCGTCCTTCCGGCAGACCACATCCTCCGCCTGTCCGCCCGTGATAAAATACCCCCATCCGTCCGCCTGGACATTGATGTTACGGTAAGCGGTCGATGCGTAATACCCCGCCGGACAATACTGGATGATGATGTTGCTGACCGCGATGGGACCCTCGTTTCCCTTATGTACATCGCCGTACTGATACCGATAGTAAAGGCCGTCGTCCTCGTGATACTCAAACCATGGATTGTTGAACTTATAGCCCGGCGTCACCCTCCAGGCATCCCGCACGTCCGCGCCCTCAAGCACCGCACGCTGTCCGGTTCCCGCGAACCGGAAATGTCCGTCATAGTCCGCATCATATTCCTGGGAATAGCCCAGCCGTTCAATCGCCCGCTGAATCCCGGAAAAGCTTGCATATGCATTGTGCGGCGCACGCTTGTCCTTCGAGCGGTAAAATGCGGTACTTCCGACACCCTCGATCCCGTTGATATTGTCCACATATTTCAGATAAGGCTTCGCGAAGGTACTCTGGCCGAAATGCGCATAGATCGCGTCAAACTCCCGCGCAAAATAGACGTAGTAGGTCCGGCAGCTTCGCACCGAGCCGATCCGGTCAAGGTCATCGTAATTCTCCATGATGGCCATATAGCGGTTCATGCTCGCTTCCACCGGGGCCTCGTACACCACGCCGGCCCGATTGATGCCGTACTGCGGCAGAGATGCCTTGTCGTTGCTCATCATGATCGCAAGCGGACGGCGGTTCCCCTGCGCCACCGGAACCATCTCACCGGTTAAGTAGCTGCGGATCATCCCATCCACCTCAACCCGTTCCTCCGGGACATATCCGGCTGAAGTTTCCGCCTCCGCCTCCGTCTCCTCCTCGGTCGTCTCCGGAACCGGAGCCTCCGTCGTGGGCGCAGCCGTCTGCGTCTCCACGGCCGAAGTTTCCGCCGGGGCCTGTACCTGTTTCTGACAGCCGCAGCCAAGACAAATGACTGCGCCCAAGGTGATCCCATATGCCAGTTTCCAGCATGTTTTCATCGGCTGTAGCCCTCTTTTTCCAGAATTTCTCTCTGTCGCTGTTCCATGCGTTCCCGCTCGTCTTCCTCCATGTGATCGTAGCCGCACAGATGCAGCATACTGTGTGCGACCAGAAACGCCAGCTCGCGTTCCTGCGAGTGTCCGAACTGCTCCGCCTGCTCGATAACCTTCTCCACGGAGATGATAATATCGCCCAGAATCAGCTCTCCGGTCTCCGGATTAAAATAATCCTCCACCTGCTCCTCCACATGATCAAAATTCGATTCCTGCTCAAAGTCAATCATCG
The DNA here is from genome assembly GCA_028693165.1 of Lachnospiraceae bacterium. GTDB lineage: Bacteria > Bacillota > Clostridia > Lachnospirales > Lachnospiraceae > Brotaphodocola. The sequence goes on from JAQUVX010000008.1 coordinate 56,239, forward strand.
GAAAGGACAGCACATCCGTCGGTGCGTCGATCTGCCGGTAATCCCGGTTGATCTCCTGGATCGCATCGTTGTCCGTCAGGATCACATTGACCTCTGCCTCGTAGGGACACTGCTCATAATAAAGCGCCGCCGGAACAATGTCGTTGACAATCTTCTCATAGGGAATCTTCAGTTCTTTGTCTGTCTCATATTCAATGTTTATGGTCATAACGTGTCCTCACTCCCGGCTTTCCGTCTGCCGGTCTGCTCTTCTTTTCGTATTCATCATAAGCCTGTACAATCTTCTGCACCAGCGGATGACGTACCACATCGCTACTGGTCAGGTTGCAGAAGCCGATATCATCAATCCGGTGCAGAATCTTCATCGCCATATCAAGACCGGACACCGCTCCGCTCGGCAGATCCTTCTGCGTCTTGTCTCCGGTTACGATCACCTTGGAGCCAAATCCGATACGGGTCAGAAACATCTTCATCTGCGCCGGTGTCGTATTCTGCGCCTCATCCAGGATAATGTAGGCATTGTCCAGGGTGCGGCCCCGCATGTAGGCCAGCGGTGCCACCTCAATAAGCCCCTTCTCCGAGTTGTGCAGATAGCTCTCCGCCCCCATGATCTGATACAGGGCGTCATAAAGCGGCCTGAGATAAGGATCGATCTTGCTCTGCAAATCACCCGGAAGAAAACCCAGCTTCTCGCCGGCCTCAATCGCCGGCCGCGTCAGGATGATCCGGTTTACCTCTCCGTTTTTGAATGCCTGAATCGCCATCGCCATGGCAAGATACGTCTTTCCGGTACCGGCCGGTCCGATGCCGAAGACGATCATCTTCTTTCGTATCATATCCACATACTGCTTCTGTCCAACGGTCTTTGGCTTCACCGGTTTTCCGTTGATCGTGCGGCAGATGATGTCTTTATCGATTTCCAGAATCGCATGATCCGATTCGGTAAAGGAAAGGGACAGTGCGTAGTCCACATTCTGCTCCGTGATGGCATTGCCGCGTTTGGACAACTCCACCAGATTATTGAATACACTCTTGGCTCTCTGTATCATCACCTCCGGGCCAATCAGCTTGATGGCACCGTCACGAGCCACAATCGTCACATGCAGCGTCCGTTCGATCTTTTTCAAATAGCTGTCAAACTGACCGCACACATTCTTCTCATGCTCGGCAGGGATATCAATTATGGTTTCCATTACGCTCATCTGGTTGTTCTTGCTCCTCTTCCTGCTTTATATTCTGTCCGACGCCCACCGGTTCCTCCAGGATGAAATCACCCTGTACCACCCAATGAGTGCTCTTATCTAGTATTTTAACATTATTTTCAATTATTTGTACCCCCTTTTGCATTAAATTTTGAATTTTTGCGTTATTGATCTGCTCTTTTAAGGCATCAAGCTCATCCGGCCTGCGAATTCGCTGATATGTCCCATATTCCCGCGCCGTGATGCGGCTCCACCAGACCGGAAGATAAAAATCCCCCAGCAAAACAGCCTGGTGCGATTCCTCCGTAATCTCCCACTGCGTCTCGGCGCTTCCCGGCAGCAGGCAGATCAGATCGTAATGGAACATGCGCAGACGAATTCCGTGCCGCACCTGTTTCGTGTAAGCTTTTTCAGTTACCAGTCGTGGGATGGATTCCCGGAAGCTCTGGGACGTGCGCAGACGGATATCGGCATCGGCCCGCACATAGCGGCAGCCAACCTCTTCCTCCGCATCGTTCAGAATTGGAATCCGGCCGCTGACCAAAAGACTTCCAGCCTCCACCACATCCCCCTTTTTGACCATGCACCTTCCCTGCCGTACCAGAATCTCCGTGATGGTACCGCCCTTCTCGGCAACCAGATCCCGCGGGGCATCCTCTTTTGTGGGCATCGCCCCGATCACCTCATTTTCCTTTACCTTGATCAGCAGCCGCGTGCCGGAAATCCGCGCCGACACCCACAGAATCTCCGGGTATTGACTTCGGATGGATTCCTCCAGCAGATCACAGTCGATCTGATGCTTTGGGCTTCCATAGCGCACCTGCCGTGTATCCAGATAATGCAGAAGCATGTCATCGGTAAAACGGTAATTTCCTTCCAGACTGATGTTCCATATGAAGCGCGACATGACAAACAAAATCAAAAAAAAGCATGCAACGCCGACTGCATACCATTTCCGATACCGGTTCCGATGTAAAAAAAAAGGAAGTCCGTACCTTCCCTTAAGCTTCAAATGCACGCCTGCCTTTCGCGCAAGCGGACGGATACGCCGGTAGTCCGAGAGTGTGATGCAAAATTCATATCCCTGCTCCCGATACCGAAGATTCCAGATGATAATCTGATTGGCCATGCAGAGATTCAAGAACCGTTCCGGCGAAAATCCAGTCAGAGCAACGCGAAGATATCCTCTGTAATATCGCATGAGGGCCTGTTTCACAGCGTTCACTCCCGTCTTCAATCTCCAAATTCCATTCCCTGAATCTGCCCCGTAATCTTCATCTCATCGTGATTATAATAATCGATATGAAGCCGTCTCCCATAAATCTGCAGCTTACAGTGCCGGGCCTGCAGTTTGATCGTCTTATCATCGTAGATCAGAATTCCACGATAATTTTCGATGGTTACGCTGCAGCGTCCGACAAAGGAGATCAGCACCTCTCCCAGTACAACATCCCTGGGAAGCTTTAACCCTTCTGCGGCGGCAATCCGAATCTGTTCCAGCACCTGCGTTTCCCCGGTCTTTGTGATTACTATTATTGTACGAAAAAATCCCCAGTCTTATGACTGGGGATTCCGGAACATTTAGTTGAATTTACGTTTTCTTGCAGCTTCAGACTTTTTCTTGCGTCTTACGCTTGGTTTTTCGTAATGCTCTCTCTTACGAATTTCCTGCTGAATACCAGCCTTTGCGCAGTTTCTTTTGAATCTGCGTAACGCGCTGTCCAGGGTCTCGTTTTCTTTAACGATAACGTTTGACATAGCTCACACCTAACCTCCCTCCAGTTGTGTACTTGTGCATAATACAACTGTTTGGGTATTTTATAGCACTGGTATGATTATAGCATAAAATCTTCATTCGTCAACTACTTTTTTGGATTTTATGCAAATCTTTATACAAATTTTTCGCAAAGCTTTGGATTAGTGAATCTGTTCCGCTGCAACTTCGTATGCTTTTTCCAGTGCTGTGTCAACACCCGCCGGGTTCTTGCCGCCGGCCTGGGCCATATTCGGACGGCCACCGCCGCCGCCGCCCACCAGGGCTGCAATTCCCTTGATCAGGTTTCCTGCGTGAGCACCCTTTGCCTGTGCAGCATCTGTCGCCGTTGCCATCAGATTGACTTTATCGCCCTGAACCGACGCCAGTACGATCACGCCCTCACCTAATTTTTCTTTCAGCTGATCTCCAAGGTTGCGCAGACCGTTCATGTCGACATCTGCCACCCTGGTTGCCAGTACCTTCACACCGTTCACTTCTTTGACCTGATCCATGACATCACCGAGAGACTCATTGGCCAGTTTGCTCTTCAGCTTTTCGTTCTCCGCGTGCAGCGCCTTGATCTCCTCCAGCATTGCCTCAATCTTCGCCGTCAGCTCGGCCGGGCTTGTTTTGGCTGTTTTTGCAGCCTCGTGAAGATCTGACTCTGCCTTGTGATAATAGGACATCAGCGCATCACCGGTCAGTGCTTCGATTCTGCGGACTCCTGCTGCAATGCCTGCCTCAGAAACCACTTTGAATGCGTGAATAACACCAGTATGATCGACGTGAGTACCACCACAAAGTTCCGTAGAGAAGCCGCCCATCTTAACGACACGTACCTTCTCGCCATATTTTTCGCCAAACAGTGCCATAGCACCGGTCTTTTTCGCTTCATCCAGGCTCATCTCCTGTGTGCTGACTGCCAGATTCTTCTGAATCTCTTCGTTGACCAGTTCTTCTACCTTCTTGATCTCCTCCGCTGTCATCGCTGAGAAATGCGTAAAGTCGAAACGCAGACGATCCGGAGTCACCAGAGAACCTGCCTGCTCTACATGCTCGCCCAGGACGGTACGAAGTGCCTTCTGAAGCAGATGAGTCGCACTGTGGTTCTTCTCAGTCGCACAGCGGCTCGTCTCACTTACCTGCAGGCTGACGGTCTCACCGGCGGTAAACATACCGCTTGTCATATGTCCCACATGTCCGATCTTTCCGCCCTGCAGATGAATGGTATCCTCCACGGCGAAGGTTCCGTTTGCGCCGACGATCACACCGGTATCTCCGGCCTGGCCGCCCATAGTGCCGTAAAACGGAGTCTCCTCCACGATGACGGTTCCGCGCTCTCCATCGGTCAAAGCCTCTACCAATTCAGTATCGGTGGTCAGAACCGTGATTTTGGAATCGTGGGTCAGACGGTCATAGCCGACAAACTTTGAGGTAACAGCAGCCGGAATGGACTGATACACAGTCACATCCGCGCCCATGTAGTTGGTCGTCTTTCTGGCTCCGCGTGCCTTCTCGCGCTGCTCCTTCATGGCAGCCTGAAAGCCGTCCTCATCTACGGTCAGATTCTTTTCCTCCAGAATCTCGATGGTCAAATCCACCGGGAATCCATAGGTATCATACAGCTTGAATGCATTGGCGCCGGACAACGTCTTTTCGCCCTTCGCTGCCATATCTGCTTCCATGTCCGAAAGGATCGACAGTCCCTGATCGATGGTCTTGTTGAACTTTTCTTCTTCTTCTGTCAGAACCTTCAGGATCATCGCCTTCTTCTCTTCCAGCTCCGGATAACCGTCTTTGGAAAGTCCGATCACCGTCTTGGAAAGCTCCGGCATAAATCTTCCCTCGATGCCCAAAAGCCTTCCATGACGTGCCGCACGGCGGATCAGACGGCGAAGTACATAGCCGCGTCCCTCGTTGGACGGCATGATGCCATCGGAGATCATGAAGGTACAGGACTTTACATGATCTGCGATGATACGCAGAGACACGTCCTTGCCTGCATCCGACCTATACTCGGTATGCGCCAGTGCACACACTTCATCCAGAAGTGCCTTGTTGGTATCTACGGTAAACAGGGAATCCACGTCCTGAACCACTACAGCCAGACGCTCCAGTCCCATACCGGTATCGATATTCTTCTGCTTCAGCTCGGTGTAGTTGCCATGTCCGTCATTCTCAAACTGGGTGAATACGTTGTTCCAGACCTCAATGTAGCGGTCGCACTCGCAGCCAACCGTACAGTCCGGCTTGCCGCAGCCATACTTCTCACCGCGGTCATAATAGATCTCGGAACAGGGACCGCAGGGACCTGCGCCATGCTCCCAGAAGTTGTCCTCTTTGCCAAAGCGGAAAATATTCTCCTCCGGAATCCCGATCTGCTTGTTCCAGATCTCAAATGCCTCATCATCGTCCAAATAAACAGACGGATACAGGCGATTCGGGTCAAGTCCAACGACCTCGGTCAAAAATTCCCACGACCAGTGAATGGCCTCTGTCTTAAAATAATCTCCAAATGAGAAGTTGCCCAGCATCTCAAAAAAGGTGCCGTGGCGGGCCGTCTTTCCGATGTTCTCGATATCGCCGGTACGAATACACTTCTGACAGGTCGTCACGCGGGTGCGCGGCGGAATCTCCTGACCTGTAAAATAAGGTTTGAGCGGTGCCATACCTGAGTTGATCAGGAGCAGGCTGTTGTCATTATGTGGTACCAGGGAAAAACTCTTCATCGCCAGATGTCCCTTGCTCTCAAAAAACTCCAGGAACATTCTTCTCAATTCGTTTACACCATACTTCTTCACTTTACTGCGTCCTCCGTATTATCTGCCTTACTTGCTCTCCAGAGCTTTCGCGGCATCTTTTTTATCTCTGAACTTTTTCCCGCAAATAATTCCTGCATACGCTACGGCGGCAAAAATAACTGCCTTAACACTATATCCTAAAATACTTCCTGCAATAGCTGACATAAAATTTCCTCCTTGCGTTCAGATAAACATACTTTCATCCTTGTATATTATCATAGGAACCTGCAATTATCAAGTCGGAAAGAAAAAAAGAAGCGGAAATCATTCCGCCTCCATAAGAATATCATGGTACTGTGTTTCCAGCTCGTAGGCCCGCTCTCTGGTCATATCCTTCAAAGAAAGATTGTATTCCAGCTCTTCCAGGGCGCTGCCGCTCTGCTTCTGGGATGCCGTCACGGCTATACTCTCCCGCTCCCGGATCCACTCCTTCTGCTGCTGAAACAAGCTGTCCCGCTCCTCCGCGCCAAGCTGCTCACTCAGAAGCTTTAAGATCCGTTCGACTTCGCTCTCCCAGAGCTTTCGCTCGCTCTGTGCCGTGGCCTTCATTGAGTTCGTCGTGGTGTCCTGTTCGCTGGCGTGGTTGCGTGCAATCTGGTCATCCAGCTCCTGTAGACGCAGTCTGGTTCCCGTCGCGATCGTCTGTGCCTCTGTCTCCGCCGCTGCTGCCGCTTCCGGCATGGCCCGCGCCTTTGCCGCGCCTAAGACACCTGCCGTGCCCGCCGCCGCTTCTTCTGATTGCGGCGCTTCGGGGAGCTTCGCCGCCTCCGCCTGCATCCCGCCTGCGGCTTCCACCTGCGGCGCATTGACCATATCCGGTTTCCGCGTTTCCACCGGAACCGATATATACTCTTTTGTATAGCTGGTTGTCAGAATCCCGACGCCCAGTATTAAAATAATCGCAATCCAGATGCCCTTCATTTTCATAAGCTGTTCCATTCTGTGCCTTGTGTTTTTTCTGTCGCGTATATAACATATCACAAACCATTCAGAATGGAAATACGAAACGGAAAGAAGTAAGCATTCGTAAGATTTACTTAATTTTCCAGCCCTTCATCAACCAGAAGTCCGGTTCCGTCCGCCGCACTCGTGGCAAGTGTATCGCAGCGCTCGTTCTGAGGATGTCCGGCGTGTCCCTTGACCCAGAGGAAGGCGACCCGGTGCGGTGCCTTGGCCTTTAACAGGCGCTCCCACAAATCGATGTTCTTGACCGGTCCGCTCTTGCCCCGTTTCCAGTTGTTCGCCACCCAGTTGTCGATCCAGTGCTGGTTAAATGCATCCGTCAGATATTTGGAGTCCGAATAGACCTCCACGTCGCAGGGGCGGTTGAGCGCCTCCAGGGCAACAATCGCGGCCAGAAGCTCCATGCGGTTGTTGGTGGTCTTCTGATAGCCTGCGGACAATACCTTCTCGTGCAGTTCTCCTTTGCTGTCGGTAAACTGGATGACTGCTCCGTAGCCGCCCGGCCCATCCGGGTTGCCGCGGGCAGAACCATCTGTGTAAATCTGTACTTTTGACATGAATCCTGATCTCCTTATCTATCCCATTTGTCACATAATGCCTGGATCTGATCTGCAAATTTTGCCAGATCCTTATTTGTTCCGCCTTCATTGCGCCGGATCACGCTCATCAGGCGCTCTCCCGCAGCCAGAAGACGTGCATAGATGCCATTCGCCTTTTTCGCAGCCTCGGTCTTGGAGACAATCGGAATGCCAACCGTCTCTTTGATCCATACACCCTTTGCAAGGTCATATTCTGCTCCGCTGAACGGTGCCGCCGCCGGAACCTTCGTCCGCTGCGTCACAAGCTCCGCAAAACGGTCGCAGACACTGTCGTCGCCGTGGACGATGAAATACTGCTGCGGCTTCTTTTCAAAGGCTTCCGCCCATTCCAGCAGACCGCTCTGATCCGCATGGCCGCTGATATCGTGAAGTGTTTCAATGTGAGCCTCCACATCGATCGTTTCTCCAAAAAGCCGGACCAGCTTGTTTCCGTCGATCAGACTACGTCCGATCGTGCCATTCGCCTGATAGCCCGCAAACACGACGGTGCATTCTTTCCGCCAGAGATTGTGCTTCAGATGATGCCGGATTCGTCCCGCATCGCACATACCGGAAGCCGAGATGATCACCTTCGGTTTGGTATCGAAGTTGATGTTGATGGATTCATCGCTCGTAATCGACAGCTTCAGCCCCGGAAACGAGATGGGGTTGATCCCTGCACGCACCAGTTCCTGTGTCTCCTCGTCGTAGCAGTCCATCTGGTTTCGTTTGAATACATGCGTTGCCTCCACCGCCAGCGGACTGTCCACATAAACCTCGAACTGGTCATGACCGTGAACCAGCTTCTTCGCTTTGATCTGCCGCATAAAGTAAAGCAGCTCCTGGGTACGTCCCACCGCAAACGCCGGGATGACCACGTTGCCTCCACGATCCAGCGTATCCTGAATGATGCGTGCAAGCTCCGCCACGTGATCTCCGCCCTTCTCATGAAGACGGTCTCCATAGGTCGCTTCCATCACTGCATAATCGGCTTCCTTCGTATAGATCGGATCCTTGATCAGCGGTTTGTTCTTATTTCCGATATCGCCGGAGAACACGATCTTTTTCTCTATGCCGTTTTCCTTCATCCAGATCTCAATGGAAGCCGAACCGAGCAGATGTCCCACATCCGTAAAGCGGACGGTCAGCGCATCATTCAGCGTGACCAGCTCTCCGTACTCATGTGGCTCAAACAGTTTCAGAACGCCGAGGGCATCCTGCATCTCATAGATCGGCGTAACCTGCGGTCTGCCTGCACGCCGTGCCTTTCGGTTCTTCCACTCGGCCTCCATCTCCTGTATGTGCGCGCTGTCACGCAGCATGATCTCGCACAGATCACAGGTGGCAGCCGTTGCTACGATGTGGCCGCGGAAGCCTCTGGCGTACAGGTAGGGCAGCATCCCTACGTGATCAATGTGCGAGTGCGTCACAAGTACATAGTCAATCTCCGAATACGGAACCGGCGGCTCCACATTCTCATAGATATTAACACCCTGTTCCATTCCGCAGTCCACGAAAAGCTTTGTGTCTGCCACTTCCAGATAATGACAGCTTCCCGTTACTTCATGAGCTGCTCCGCTGAATACTAAACGCATATGCTTTCTCCTTTAGTTATGTTATGTAGAATCGGACGCTCCGCTAAATGATAATGCAGATGAGTCCTCCGTTACTGTCGTTGATAATCTTTTGAAGGGCATCCTGCAGCTTGGACTGGCAGTCCTCCGTCATCTGACTGACCTTTGCCTGAATGCCGTCCTCCACGATCTGTTCGATGGATTTGCCGAAAATATTGGTGTCCCAGATCCCATCCTCTTTCTTTTTTGCATTCTCCTTCATGTAGGTGATCAGATCCTGCGCCTGCTGTTCACTTCCGACAATCGGTGCGATCTCCGTCTGGATATGGGCCTTGATCAGATTGATGGACGGTGCCTCCGCACGCATCTTGACTCCGTATTTGTTGCCATGGCGGATCACCGTCGGTTCATCCAGCACGATCTCATCACGGTTTGGGGTCACAACACCATACCCCTTCATCCGGACCTGATTCATGGCATTCAGTACCTTGTCATATTCCGTCTGCATGAAGGCCAGCTCTTTTAATTTCTGCATGAGCTGATATTCATTCTCAATGGAGATTCCCGCAAAATCACTGAGCGTCTGGTAGTAATACCCATCCTCCATCAGCACCTGCACCGAAACACTGCCATCGGAAAGATCCATCTGCTCCACCTTCATGGAGCGAATGACAGAATTCATTCCATCACACCAGTCTGTCGGGACATCCTTCATGTGGCGAACCCGCTCCATCACATCCCTGGCTGCCTTTACAACCTGCTCCTTCAGCCAGTGGGTGCCGGGCAGGATCTCAAGCCACTTGGGAATAAAGAAATCCACCTCCGTCACCGGAAACTCCTTCAATACCCGCTCCAGAATCCGATAGATATCCTCGGATTTGAGCTGTTCGCAGTTGACCGGCATCACGGTTACATCATAATGCTCCTGAAGCTGCGCCGCCAGTTCCCGCGTCTCTTCCGAGAGCGGCCGATCTGAATTCAGAAGGACAAGGAACGGTTTCCCGATGGCCTTCAGCTCCTCGATGGCCGTCCGCTCTGCCTCCAGATACGCGTCCCGTTTCAGATCCCCAAAGGAACCATCCGTGGTGATCACGATTCCGATATTGGAATGATCCTGAATGACCTTGCGCGTGCCGATCTCTGCCGCGCGGGTAAAGGGAATCTCCTCATCAAACCAGGGAGTCTTTACCAGGCGCTCCTGCTCGTTCTCAATATGCCCTCCGGCGCCGTTTACCATGAAGCCGACGCAGTCAATCAGGCGAATATTGGCCTGAATCCCGTCCGCAAGCTGAATCAGCGCCGCCTCCTTGGGAATGAACTTCGGTTCCGTCGTCATGATCGTCTTACCCGCTGCGCTCTGCGGAAGTTCATCCCGCGTCCGCATCTTCTGGTGCTCATCCTGCATCTCCGGCAATACCAGCTGCTCCATGAACCGTTTGATAAAGGTGGATTTTCCGGTTCGTACCGGTCCCACGATTCCCAGATAGATATCGCCTCCTGTCCTGGCCTTGATATCTTTGTATACATTGTAATTTTCCATGAAGATACCCCCTTGCTATACTGTTACAGTATATGCGAGAGGGAATCGGATTATTTATAATCGTTGTCTGTATCTTCATCGCGCAGGATCGCCAGCGCTTTCTTCGCGCGTGCATCCAGCGTATACGTCTGAAATGACATTTTCTGTACCCTTGCAAGATCTTTGTTGTCCTCGATCTCCGCAATCTTGATCTTGGAAGCCAGTTCACTGCAATGAATATCGTCGATGTAGTCAAAATAGGTCATATTCGCGCGTTTTGCCAACATCCCGACGGCTTCCACCACCGCTCTGGAAAAGCCCATGTTCTGCAGCTCATGCAACGAGACCTCCGTCTCCTCGACCACGTCGTGCAGAACCGCCACAATTTTTTCCTCCTCGGTATCCATTTTATCCATGATCCGCAGCGCGTGATCTACATAGGGCTGACCGCTCGGATCTGTCTTTCCCGCAAATGCCTCTTTTGCAACCTGAATTGCTTTTGATAACATTCTTGCCACCTCTTTCTATTTTTTGGAAGACATATATAAATGGCGCGGAATTCCATCTACCATGACAGAGGGGGAATCTCCCTGAATCAAAGGTCTGACATAATCAATAAATTCTTCCGTGACATACGTTCCGTCCTTTGTGATCCAATCCCGCGGAACCAGCTTTTCGCCGTTGGCGATCTTATGCACATCGTAAATCCCGGTCGCACACTGATACGGATCGTCCGACACGCGGTCGATGACAACCATCTTGCCGGAATCCCCCTCGTCAGCAGCCTTGACCGCTGCGCCTCCGACCATGAACGCCTCATTGACATCCACTCTGGACGCTAAGTGCGCCGCGCTGCGCTGCAATGTACTGAACTCTACCGCGCGGGTCTTGCAGCCCACCTCCTGATTGACCACATTCGCCAGATAGCTGGCTGTTCCGGTCAGCTGCTTGTGACCGAACGCATCCACATAGTCAACACCGGCGCCCAGTTCGCTGATGTAGCGTCCGTCCGCCGTGCGGATTCCCTCCGACACCGCAACAACCACCACATCCTTCTTCTCCAGGAGCTTGCGCGCCTTTGTGACAAACTTGTCGATATCAAACGCAATCTCCGGCAGATAGATCAGATCCGGTCCGTCACAGTCCTCGCCTTTGGAAAGTGCAGAGGCGCCGGTCAGCCATCCGGCGTTGCGTCCCATGATCTCGATGATGGTAACCAGCTTCTTCTTATAAGAAAAACCGAGTCCGTCCCGAATCACTTCCTTGGTTGAGGTTGCGATATACTTGGCCGCGCTTCCGTATCCGGGTGTATGATCCGTAAGTGCCAGATCGTTGTCAATCGTCTTTGGCACACCGACAAACTTCTGGGTCTTACCGGTCAGGATCGCATAATCGGAAAGCTTCTTGATCGTATCCATGGAATCATTTCCACCGATATAAATGAAGCATTCGATGCTCAGTTTTTCCAGAATCTCAAAAATCTTCACGTAAATTTCCTGGTTCTCATGGATGTCCGGAAGCTTGTAACGGCAGGTACCAAGAAATGCCGATGGTGTGCGCTTCAAGATCTCCACATCCAGATCGTTCTTAATGTGCTTGGATAAATCCACATACTGCTCATCCAAAAGTCCCTGAATTCCAAACAGCATCCCGTAAACCTTCTTCGCCCCACGATCCATCGCTGTGCGGTACACCCCTGCCAGGCTTGAATTGATTACCGCGGTAGGTCCACCCGACTGTCCAACAATTACATTCCCGTTCATGTAGTAATTCCTCCTCACGCTTTAATATGCGTACATTTTACCACAAAAAAGAGGGAGAAGTCTAGGACTTTTCCCTCGAATCAAAAGAATTTTCTGACATTTTTTGACTATTCGTGATTATTCACTCAAATATGCCTTTTTAACCGAATCATCGTTCATCAATTTATCGGCATCGCCGCTCAGCACGATGGTGCCTGTCTCCAGTACATACGCGCGGTTTGCAATGGACAGCGCCTTCTTCGCATTCTGTTCCACCAAAAGTACGGTGGTTCCGTCTTCGTTGATCTTGCGGATGATATCAAAGATCTCATTGACGTAGATCGGAGACAGTCCCATGGATGGCTCATCCATGACGATCAGCTTCGGATGTGACATCAGCGCACGTCCCATGGCAAGCATCTGCTGCTCGCCGCCGGATAAGGTTCCTGCAAGCTGATTCTTCCGCTCCTCAAGGCGCGGGAAACGGCTGTAGATCATCTGAAACGTCTCTTCGATCTCGTTTTTATCGCTTCTGGTGTAAGCGCCAAGCTTTAAGTTCTGCAAAACGGTCAGCTGTGCAAACACGCGCCGTCCCTCCGGTACATGTGCGATACCCATGGAAACCAGCTTGTGTCCCGGCATTTTGGTGATCTCCTGGCCTTCATAGAAAATCTTTCCGGACTTGGAGGAAATCAAGCCGGTCACCGTTTGCAGAATCGTCGTCTTGCCGGCTCCGTTTGCACCGATCAGTGCTATGATTTCTCCCTGATTTACTTCGAACGAGATTCCCTTGATGGCCTGAATGACACCGTAGTATACTTCAAGATCCTTTACCTCCAGTATTGCCATGTTGTCCTCTCCTCCTACTCTCCAAGATAAGCCGTGATCACGCGCTTATCGTTTAATACGGTTGAAGTGTCTCCCTGTGTCAGAACCTGACCGAAGTTTAAGACGGTCAGCTTTTCACAGATACCGGAAACCAGCTTCATATCATGCTCGATCAGCAGGATCGTCATCTCAAATTTGTCGCGCACAAAGCGGATGGTTTCCATCAGCTCCGCGGTCTCGTTCGGGTTCATGCCGGCTGCCGGCTCATCCAGAAGAAGGAGCTTCGGCTCTGTCGCCAGCGCGCGCGCGATCTCCAGCTTTCTCTGCTTTCCGTAAGGAAGGTTGGATGCCTTGTAATCGGCCTCCTGATCCAGATCAAATACCTTGAGCAGCTCCATGGCACGCTCATTCATGGCTTTTTCCACTTTATGATAACGCGGCAGGCGAAGAATACCTTCCATCGTCGAATATTTGTAATGGTTGTGCAGCCCGGCCTTTACGTTGTCGAGCACACTTAAATCCTTGAACAGACGGATATTCTGGAAGGTTCTTGCGATGCCCTCCTGATTGATCTCGATCGTCCGCTTGCCGGTAATGTTGCTGCCGTCCAGCAGAATCGTACCGGTATCCGGCTTGTATACGCCGGTAAGCAGGTTGAATACCGTCGTCTTGCCTGCACCGTTGGGTCCGATCAAACCGTACAGCTGGCCCTTCTCGATGCTCACGCTGAAATCATCTACGGCTTTCAGGCCGCCGAAGGAAATGCCAATATTCGTTACTTCCAACATCGCCATATTATGCAGCCTCCTTCGCAGTTGTCTTATGTTTCTTAAATCGCTCCATGAAAACAGAACGCATCTCAATGGCTTTCGGGCTGGAGTTGAAAATCATCATCACAATCAGCACGATCGCATAGATCAGCATACGATAATTGTTCAGTCCGCGCAGCATCTCAGGAAGCGCAGTCAGAATCACAGCCGCAATGATCGAACCGCGGATATTGCCAAGTCCGCCCAGCACCACGAAGACCAGAATCATAATGGACATGTTGTAGCCGAAGTTCTTCGGGGTCGCTGCAAGACTGGACAGGTTGTGCGCATACAAAACACCGGCTACACCGGCCAGCGCGGCGGAGATGGAAAATGCCATCAGCTTGTATTTGGTAATATTGATTCCGATGGACTCTGCTGCAATCCGGTTGTCACGGATGGACATGATCGCACGTCCGGCTCTGGAGTTGATCAGATTCAGTACGATAAACAGGGTAATCAGCACCAGAATAATCCCGATGGTGAAGGTCGCTGCCTTGGGTGTTCCCGTAATGCCCTGTGCGCCTTTGATGATCACCACACCGGCATCCTCCATGCCAAGAGACGTGGTGTCCTTGATGGAAAAATGAAATCCGTTGGAATCCAGACCGACATACATGACATTGATCAGGTTCTTGATGATCTCACCGAAGGCCAGGGTAACGATTGCAAGGTAATCGCCCTTCAGGCGAAGCACCGGAATCCCGATGAGGATGCCAAACAGGCCCGCCACTGCGGCACCGATCAGCAAAGCAAAGAAGAAACGCAGTCCCACACTTGGGATTACACCCTCCATACACTTTGTGAAAAATGCTCCGGCAAAAGCTCCCACACACATAAATCCGGCATGTCCAAGGCTTAACTCCCCCAGAATGCCAACCGTCAGATTCAGAGATACAGCCAAAATCACATAGATACACAGCGGAACCATCAGGCCCTTCATCAGACTGGACACATGTCCGGTGGCCGAAAGGAGCTGCATCAGAATCCAGCAGGCAATCACGATTGCGTATGTGATACTGTTCTGAACCAATACTTTATTCTTCTTCATCACAGGCACCTACACTTTCTCAGTAATCTTTTTGCCCAAAATACCGGTCGGGCGAACTAACAGCACGATAATCAGCACGGAGAATACAATCGCATCCGAAAGCTGCGAAGAGATATAGGCTTTCGAGAGATTCTCAATCACTCCCAGCAAGACGCCGCCGATCAGTGCACCGGGGATCGAGCCGATCCCGCCGAATACTGCCGCCACAAATGCCTTGATGCCCGGCATGGAACCGGTGTACGGGGTAAGCGATGGATAGGTGGAGCACAGCAGTGCGCCGGCGATCGCCGCCAGTGCGGAACCGATCGCAAATGTGGTCGCAATCGTCCGGTTCACGTCAATGCCCATCAGGGTTGCTGCGCCGGTATCCTCTGAGACAGCCAGCATGGCCTGTCCCGTTTTTGTCTTATTAATAAAAAGCAGCAGTCCGACCATAATCAAAATACAGCTTAAGATCGTCACGATGGTGACGCCGGAGATGGACAGCTTACCGCCCGCGAGCTTCAGGTTTGGAACCGTGATGACGGAAGTGAACTGGCGCGCGTTGGAACCAAAAATAAGCAGCGCTACGTTCTGGAGCAGATAGCTGACACCGATCGCCGTAATCAGTACCGCAAGGCTTGATGCCCCACGCAGAGGCTTGTAAGCCACGCGCTCAATGGTCACACCGAGAAGGGTGCAGACAACGACCGCAACCAGAATCCCCAGCAGCGGAGGAAGGTTCAGTGTGCTGACGATCGTAAAAATCGCAAATCCTCCTACCATAATAATATCTCCATGGGCAAAATTCAGCATTCTTGCAATGCCGTATACCATGGTATAGCCAAGGGCTATGATCGCATAGATGCTCCCAAGGCTGATTCCGTTAATTAAATAAGACAGAAAACTCATGTACCCTGCACCTCTTTACATTTTTCTATTAAAATAAAACAATATGTGGAATTATATCATAGGCAGAAACGAAGTTCAAGCATAAGTTGTCATTTGCTGTCAGTCAAATGACTGCCCCACACAAACAAACCCTCTTATAAACAAATGAGGGCCGTCTTGTGGACGACCCCCATTCGGATCTTGTACTCGATAAAATTCTTACTGCATCTCGTATGCGCCGTTTACGATCTTAACTGCCTTCGGTGCTTTGTTCGGCTCACCGGTTGCAGCCCAGGTCATGCCTGCGCCGGTCAGACCATCGATGGAGATCTCAGTCATAGCGCCTTTCATTGCCTCACAGAGATCAGAAATGGACATGTCCGGAGTTGCGCCGCTCTGCTCGATTGCTGCTGCGATTGCATAAACTGCATCGTAGGAATCTGCTGCGAACTGGTTCGGCTCATCGCCGTAAGCTGCCACGTAATCGCTGGTGAACTTCTTGCTTCCCTCCTCTGTTGCAGAGAACGGGGTCAGAAGCATCAGACCCTCTGCCAGGGACGTATCGAAGTTCTCAACACTTAAGATACCATCCATACCGTCACAGCCGAAGAATACCGGTGCGAACTCTTTGTCAGAAGCCTGTTTCAGGATAACGGAAGCCTCCTGATAGTAGATCGGCAGAAATACCAGCTCTGCGCCAGCTTCTTTTGCCTTGTCAAGCTGTACCGAGAAATCGGTGTTGCTGTCTGCGGTGAACGCTTCGTCAGCAACAACCTCCAGGCCCTGGTTTGCCGCTTCTTTTACGAAGGACTCACGGATGCCGGAAGAATACTCGGTTGAGCTGTCATAAATGATTGCTACTTTGGTTGCGAGCTTGTTCTCGCCAATATATTTTGCAGATGCAGTACCCTGATCCGGGTCAGCGAAGCATACGCGGAATACGTTGTCATTGGCTACGCACTCAACGGCAGAGCCGGATGGAGTAATCTGGAACAGGTTGTCGGTTGCAGCCTCTGCTGCTACTGCGATACACGGCTTGGAGGTGGTTGGGCCTACCAGCATCTGCATGCCCCAGTCCTTCAGTGTATTATAAGCATTCACGGATTTCTCCGGATCATGCTCATCATCCTCGGCTTTGTTCTCCAGCATCATGCCGTTCACGCCGCCGGCTGCGTTGATCTCTTTTACTGCCAGATCGGCGCCGTTTTGTACTGCCAGACCATAGGTTGCTGCCGGTCCGGTCAACGGTCCGATGACACCGATCTTAAAGGTGCCTTCTGCACTGCCTTCGGCTGCTGCTGCGGTGGTTGCGTCTGCTGCTGCACCTGCTGCCGTTGTCTCTGCCGGCTGGCTTCCGCCACATGCAGTCAGGGAAACCGTCATTGCTGCTGCAAGACTTAAACTGATTAATTTCTTCATAATATTTCCTCCTCTTTTTTGAAACAGGCTCCCCGGTTGTCCAGGAAGCCTTGCTTTTCAAGCTGAAATCATTATAGTAGTCTGAAAATACATTGTCAAGCTCTTTTTCACATTAAATTGATAAACAGACAGAATCTATCAGTCCTTTTCCCATAAAAGAGCAGAACTTTCCGAAGTTTTGTCACGCAGCATCAGATCCTGCAATGCCTCGCTTGCTGGCTTTCCGTCAAACAATACCTGATTTACCTCGGTGATGATCGGCATCGGAATCTGATATTTTTGTGAGAGCTCCAGCCCTGCCTTGGCAGAATAGACACCCTCAACCACCATCTGTACCTGATCCATGGCCTCCTGCATGGTGCAGCCCTGACCGATCAGGATACCGGCCCGCCGGTTGCGGCTGTGCACACTGGCACAGGTTACGATCAGGTCACCGATTCCGGAAAGACCGCTGAAGGTTTCAAACTTGCCGCCCATGGCGATGCCGAGTCTGGCGATCTCGTAAATCCCGCGGGTAATCAGCGCCGCCTTGGTGTTGTCTCCGCAGCCTAAGCCGTCGGCGATACCGGCTGCCAGCGCAATCACGTTCTTCAGTGCGCCGCCCACCTCGATTCCCAGGATATCCGGGCTTACATAGACACGGAATACCGGGCTCATGAACAGATTCTGGATCTGCTCTGCCGTCGCCTTGTCTTTCGCTCCCACCACACAGGTGGTCGGCAGACCCCGGCTGACTTCCTCCGCATGGCTCGGTCCGGAGAGAACCGCCACATTGGCCATCGGCAGCTCCTCCTCCAGAATATCAGACAGCGTCATCAGCGTATGCTCTTCGATTCCCTTCGCCACGTTGACCACGATCTGCCCCGCAATGCAGTACGGACGCATCTTCTTTGCCGTCTGCCTTACATAGATCGAGGGAACCGCTGTGACCAGCAGCTCCTTATCCCGCATCGCCTCTGCCAGATCTGCCGTGAAAGTCATCTCTTCCGGGAGAACCAGCTCCGGCAGTGTCTTTAGCTTTCTCGTCGTCTTCAACGATTCGATCTCCCGCTCAAAAGCGGACCAAATAGTCACCTGATGTCCATTTTTATGTAACAGTGCCGCCAGTGCAACGCCCCAGCTTCCTGAACCAATGATACCGATTGCTGCCATTGTGATCTCACTCCTTCTTTTTTGCGCCCAGTTTGTTCTCTGTTCCATTTAACAGCCGTACGATGTTTGCGCGATGGCGCCAGATTCCCATGCCGGAAATCACGGCCGTCACGATATAAAATTCCATCAGATACGAGGCTCCGATTCCATAATCCCCACGATGTCCAAAATAAATCATACCGATCAAAAGGAGAATCATGACGATAATCGATCCCAGTGACACAAAACGTGTGATCGCCACAATCGCGACAAAGACAATCAGGCAGATCAGGGTCACGCGCAGATCCAGGGAAAGCAGAAGTCCGGCGGAGGCTGCGATGCCCTTTCCGCCCTTAAATCCCATATAGAATGGGAAATTGTGTCCCAAAATAACGCCAAGTCCGGTATACAGCAGATATACATAGACCAGCTGCGGCTGCTCCCGGAACAGATAGCGGGTCAGCAGGCAGGCCGCCACCATCTTGCCCACGTCGCCGAGAAAGACCACAAGACCGGCCTTGACCCCCATCACACGAAGAACATTGGTGCTGCCGGAATTGCCGCTGCCGTACTTGCGGATATCCATGTGATGCAGCTTGCTGTAGAGGTAGCCTGTCTGAAATAATCCGAACACATATCCCATTGCCAGACAAAAGATCCGTTCCATTACTCCTCCTTTCCAGAACGTTCCCGAACGATGAATTTCAGGGCTGTTCCTCTAAAACCAAATGATTCACGGATTCGGTTCTCAAGATAACGCACGTAGGAAAAATGCATCAGTTCCTTGTCATTGACAAAGATTACAAAGGTCGGCGGCTTCACGGCCACCTGGGTCATATAGTAGAGCTTTAAGCGTTTGCCCTTGTCGGACGGCGGCTGCTGCAGGGCAACGGCCTCGGTCATGATCTCATTGAGCACACCGGTCGCGATGCGCAGGTTCTGATTCTCGCGAACCATGTCAATCAGCTCGAACATCTTGCCGAGACGCTGTCCGGTCACGGCTGAGATGAAAATCATCTCCGCGTACTGCATGAAGGACAGAGTGTCCTGAATCTTCTTTGTATATTCATAGATGGTCTTGTCATGCTTTTCGATGGCATCCCACTTGTTGACTGCCACGATCATGCCTTTGCCCCGGTCATGGGCGATGCCGGCGATCTTGGCATCCTGCTCCGTCACGCCCTCCACCGCATCGATGACCAGAATGACCACATCGGCACGCTCCACGGCCGATACGGTGCGGATGATACTGTAGCGCTCCAGATCCTCCTTGATCTTGCTCTTGCGGCGCAGTCCGGCCGTGTCAATAAAGACATATTCGGTTCCGTTATAGACGACCTCGGTGTCCACTGCGTCCCGCGTGGTTCCGGCCACGTCCGATACGATCACGCGGTTCTCACCCAACAGGCGGTTAATGATCGAAGACTTGCCAACATTGGGTTTTCCGATGATGGCAACACGCGGACGATCATCCTCCGCATCATCCATCTGATCCACGCTGAAATGCTTCGTCACCTCGTCCAGCAGATCGCCGATACCCAGACGGGATGCGGCAGATACCGGAATCGGCTCACCGATGCCCAGGTTGTAAAACTCGTAGACATCATTGCCAAACTTCTGCATACTGTCTACCTTGTTGACGGCCAACACCACCGGTTTCCCGGATTTGCGCAGCATGTCCGCCACCTTGGAATCGGCATCCACCAGTCCCTGGCGCACGTCCACGATGAAGATAATCACATGGGCCGTATCGATGGCGATCTGTGCCTGCTCTCTCATCTGAGACAGAATAATATCTTTGCTGTCCGGCTCAATGCCGCCGGTATCGATCAGGGTAAAGTTCATGTTCAGCCAGGTACAGTCCGCATAAATCCGGTCCCTGGTCACGCCCGGCGTATCCTTGACGATGGAGATCGTCTCACCCGCCAGTACATTAAACAGGGTCGACTTTCCCACGTTCGGGCGTCCTACAATAGCTACGATTGGTTTGCTCATAATTTATATCTCCTTTAATTCGTATCCTTCATATACGATATCTTCTTCTGTATCCAGATGCAGGATGGCTCGCACCAGATCCTGTCCGCTTGATTTTACAATATCCACCGGAACTTGTAAAGCATTTTGCACTTCCGTGCGGGTTACGTCGTCTAAGAAAACCTCTTCTCCGCTCCGAAACATACAGGCCGGAAGCAGCAGGCGGCTGCCGAGCTTCTGCCCGGAAAGCTGCTTTAAAATATCCTGTCCGGTGATCAGTCCGGCCACCGTGATCGACTCTCCGAAAAACTCGTTTCGAATCAAATGCAGATGAACGTGCTTCTGCGGATACTGTGCCGTGATCTTATCGATCTGGCGCTGCAGATACGGAAACGCCAGCTTTCCTGTGGCAATCGCGATCGTCTCCTCCTCAATGTCTGACTCCGTATGCGCAAGCGCCTCGGTCACCTCCGTGTCGAGAAGGCGCAGCATACCAACCCCGTTCTCCAGCTGGGGATACCCGTCATAGCGCTCCTCCTCCGGAAGCTCCCGCTCTGCCAAAATATAAAACTCATCGCTCGCGTGGATAAAATGAACTCCATGCTCCGCGTAAAGCCTCTTCTGCCAGCCCTCGACGATGGCGAGCGTTGCGATCGCATCTTCCTTCGTAAACGCCTGCATCGGATAGAGTCCGTCGCGGTATTTGGAGAGTCCCACCGGTACCACGGATACGCTCGACATATGCGGCAGATAGCCGGAAAGGTCGCGGATGGTATGATCGAGCTCGTCCCCGTCATTGACCCCCTTGCACAGCACGATCTGCCCGTTCATGGGGATACCGGCTTCATACAATGTGTCGATCTTCTTGAGTGCCGTCCCGGCAAACCGGTTGTGCAGCATCTCACAGCGCAGCTTCGGATTCGTCGTGTGCACGGAGATATTGATCGGCGCCAGCTTAAACTTGATGATTCGCTCAATATCGTGATCTTTCATGTTCGTCAGTGTGATATAGTTGCCCTGCAAAAAGGACAGTCTGGAATCGTCGTCCTTAAAATACAGCGTCTCGCGCATCCCCGGCGGCATTTGATCAATAAAGCAGAAAATACACTTGTTGCTGCAGGACTTATAATCGCTCATCAGACCATTTTCAAAGGTGATTCCCAGGTCCTCATAGTCATTTTCAATTTCCAGCTCCCACAGCTCGCCGTCTGCTTTTTCTACCAGCATAAGCATGCTTTCGCTGTCCACATAATATTCATAATCAAAAATATCTTCTACTTCATTTCCATTGATGGAAATCAGGCGGTCGCCCGGTTCCAGCTCCAGTTCTTCTGCGATGGAGCCGATATCAATGGTTTTTATCAGATGTCCCTTTTTTTTCATAGCCTGTTCCTCTCGTA
The DNA here is from genome assembly GCA_028693165.1 of Lachnospiraceae bacterium. Taxonomy (GTDB): domain Bacteria; phylum Bacillota; class Clostridia; order Lachnospirales; family Lachnospiraceae; genus Brotaphodocola. Next base: position 77,856 of record JAQUVX010000008.1, read on the forward strand.
TGATTCTTTTATCATATCAATATTCCGGATCTTTGTAAAGGAATCCGTTTTTGTTTTTTTTTACAAAATGCGACAGATACTATTGACGGTATCCTTTTAATAATGGTATAAATGAGGTTAGACTTAAACAACTGGAGGAATTTATCTGCCATGGCAAATAATTATGTATTTAATGATGTATTACCGGTAGCACCATTAAAAATCGCTGCACTGGAGAGCTGTACGGATCTGGCACAGAAAGTCAATGATTATATTGTCGAGTTCCGGCGAAACGACACCGAGGAGCTGATCCGCCGCCAGAAGGATTTAAATTATCGTGGCTATGACGTAGATTCCTATCTTTTAAACTGTTCCTGCCCGCGCTTTGGTTCCGGTGAGGCAAAGGGCATCATCAACGAATCGGTCCGCGGTGCCGACTTATTCGCCATGGTCGACGTGACCAACTACAGTATGTCCTACTCCGTATGCGGCTATACCAATCATATGTCCCCGGACGACCATTTTCAGGATCTCAAACGTATCATCGGCGCATCCATTGCCACCGCACACCGGGTCAATGTGATCATGCCATTCTTATATGAAGGCCGCCAGCACAAGCGCACCAAGCGCGAATCCTTAGACTGTGCGATGGCCCTCGAAGAACTGATCGATATGGGTGTCTCCAACATCATCACCATTGACGCACATGACCCGCGCGTCCAGAACGCGATCCCCTTAAACGGCTTCGACAACTTCATGCCGACCTACCAGTTCGTCAAGGCACTGTTTGCCCATGACCGGAATTTAAAGATCGACAAGGAGCATCTGATGGTCATCAGCCCGGATGAGGGTGCCATGAACCGTGCGGTTTACCTTGCCAACAACTTGAGCGTCGATATGGGTATGTTCTACAAGCGGCGTGATTACTCCAAGGTCGTGAACGGCCGCAACCCGATCGTTGCACACGAATTCCTTGGTGCTTCCGTGGAAGGCAAGACCGTACTGATCATCGACGATATGATTGCCTCCGGCGAGAGTATGCTCGATACCGCAAGAGAACTCAAGGAACGTAAGGCAGAAAAGGTCATCATCTGCTGCACCTTCGGACTCTTCACCGCAGGACTTGAAAAGTTTGATGAGTTCTACAACAAGGGCTATATCGACTATGTCATCACCACCAACTTAAACTACCGCCCGGCCGAGCTTATGAGCCGTGAATGGTATCTGGAGGCTGATATGAGCAAATACCTTGCGGCGATCATCAACTCCTTCAACCATGACGTATCCATCGGTGCTGCCCTGTCTCCGACCGAGAAGATCCAGAAGCTGGTTTCCAAATACCAGGCGGACGGCTACGAATATTTCCAGCGTTTCGTATAAAAAGAACGCGTCGGCATCCCTGCTTTTGCAGGCGGAGCCGGCGCGTTTTCTTTTTCTTTTTCTTATGCTTTGCGGTGTTCCTGTTCCGGATCGTCCAGACAGAGAAATGCAGACAGATTCCCCCGCTCGGTTCCGGCCTTTCTGTGTGAGAACAGCAGCTCCGGGTTGCAGCGGGTACAGATGTCCGTGGTATGAATCTGCGCCTCCGGTACCCCTGCCTCCAAAAAGACAAGCTGATTCGCTCTCCAGAGATCCAGCTGATACTTTCCGTTCTCTTTCCGATAGAATAATTCCGCATGGCAGCGTGCATCAAATTCCGCCGCGAATTCTGCCACAACCTCTTCTCCCACCTCAAAGCAGTCCTGACAGATGCTCGGACCGATGCAGGCGATCACATCCTCCGGCCTGGTCCCATATTCCCGCGCCATGGCCGCAAGCGTCACCTGCCCCATCCGGTTCACGGTTCCCCGCCAGCCGGAGTGAGACAAACCGATCGCCCGGTGCACCGGATCCAGCAAATACAGGGGCACACAGTCCGCATAGAACGTCACCAGCGTGATGCCGGGAACATCGGTGATCATCCCGTCCACATCCCGGTAATCCCGCTCCCGCACGATCCCTTTTCCTGCATCCGCCTCAGTCACGACACGCACGTTGGTGGTGTGCGTCTGCCAGGACAGAACCATCCGCTCCATCTCCACGCCCAAGATGTCTGCCATGCGCCGGTAATTCTCCGTCACATGTGCCGGGTCATCCCCGCGGGTGTAACCAAAATTCATTGTAGAAAAAATACCGGTGCTTGCCCCGCCAACGCGGGTGGAAAAGCTATGACGCACCATCCCGGTGCGCTCCAACGCCGGAAACGTCAGATACCGTACTCCGTTCTTTTCCCGGCTCTGCAGGTGCTCGCCGGAAGGTTTTCTCATCCAATCCATCTGATCTCTCCTATCTTAAAATGCATCACGAATCCAGGTAAGCTTCTCCCCCAGAATCGCAACCACATCAAAACGGCATGGTGTCGTCTCTGCACAGCGGTGCACATAAAGATAATATGCCGCTGCCGCCCGGATCCGGCCCTGCTTCTGAATCCCCACAGCCTCGGCCGGGGCGCCCTTTCGATCGTCTCTGCGAAATTTCACTTCCACAAAGACAAGATAAGAGCCGTCCCGAGCGATCAGATCGATCTCTCCCTGACGACTCCGGTAATTTGTTTCCAGAATGATCAGCCCCTGCCGCCTCAAATACTCTGCCGCCAGCGCTTCATACTGACTTCCGATGGTCCGTCTGTTATTCTGCATAGGCTATCGGAAGTTTTTGATAAACGTGCTGCGGTGAATCGCGCAGGGACCCAATGCACGGATCACCGCGATATGTGCCGCTGTCCCATAGCCTTTATGCTTCGCAAAGCCATACTCCGGAAACAGCTTGTCGTATTCCTGCATCATGTGATCCCTGGTCACCTTCGCCAGAACACTGGCGGCCGCGATGGAAACACTTTTCGCATCTCCCTTGATGATCGGAACCTGATTGATTGCGATGCCCGGGATCGTCACCGCGTCATTGAGCAGAAGATCCGGCGTCACGGCCAGTCCTGCCACCGCCTGACGCATGGCTTCGTAGGTCGCCTGAAGGATATTGATCTCATCGATCACATCCGGTCCGACGATGCCGACACTCCAGGCAACGGCCTTCTCTTTGATTTCCACAAACAGCTCTTCTCTGCGCTTCTCTGAGAGCTTTTTAGAATCATTTAAAAATAAGATCTCACAGTCCTTCGGCAAAATCGCGGCTCCTGCAACCACCGGGCCTGCCAGCGGTCCCCGGCCTGCCTCATCGATCCCGCAGATCGCCTGACAGGCTACGTAGGTATCTTCATATTCTCTCATCTTCTCCAGGCGGACACGCTCCGCCAGAAGTTTTTCTTCGGTTAATGTTCTCATGCGCTCTCCTGTTTTGCCGGTGGAAATTCCAGGGTGATCCGTCCCAGCTTTCCACTGCGGAAATCATCAATCAGAATCGCCGCCGCCTTGCTGTAGTCCGGTTCTCCGCCCTTTAACAGACAGCCGCGCACCTTGGCAATCTGCTTAAGCAGCTCGGCCGGTTCTTCGCCGTCCGCCTGATAGCGCTCCAAAAGCACCGCCGCATAGTTTTTCTTTAAAAATTTCAGAAGCTCCATGGCAAGCTCATCCCGGTTCAGGATATCGTCGTTGATGGAGCCGATAAATGCAAGCATCAGTCCCACGTGCTGATCTTCAAACTTGGGCCACAAAATCCCCGGGGTATCTAAAAGCTCCAGGGTCTTGTTTAAGCGAATCCACTGGTTCCCCTTTGTCACACCCGGCTTGTTGCCCGTCTTGGCACAGGCTTTTCCTGCAAAGGAATTGATAAAGGTTGATTTTCCGACATTGGGAATTCCCACCACCATCGCACGCACCGGACGATTCAATATGCCTCTGCGCTTGTCCCGCTCAATCTTTTCCTTGCAGGCTTCCTGCACCACGCCGCCGATCTGCTTGAGTCCGGCACCGCTTCTGGAATTGACCTTCAGCACATAAAAGCCCTGTTCCTTGAACCAGGCGGTCCATGCTTCGTTCAGTTTCTCACTGGCCAGGTCAGACTTGTTCAGTAAAATCAGGCGTGCTTTTCCCTTACCCAGCTCATCGATGTCGGGATTGCGGCTTGCAAGCGGCACACGGGCATCCACCAGCTCGACGATCAGATCGATCAGCTTGATGTCCTCTTTCATAGCGCGCTTCGCCTTTGTCATGTGCCCTGGATACCATTGTATATTCACAGGATTTCCTCCTATTGTGTTCTGTTCTCAGTTTCAAGCTTCCAAAATCAGCTTCCGGAGTGGATCAGGCTGATATCAATGAGCGGAAAAATCCGCAGCCATACTCTGCCCCTGATCTGACTTTCTTTCACGTTTCCTACATTTGTAAAACGACTGTCCTCGCTGCTGTCCCGGTTATCTCCCAACAGAAAATATTCATTCTCGCCCAGTTCGATCGGATACTCTGCCAGACCGGCCAGTGACACCTGCTGCAGTTCCTCCGCCTCCAAAAGACGGTCGTTGATATAAATCTGATTATTCTTAATCTGTACGACATCCCCCGGTACGCCGATGACTCGTTTGACGTTGGCTTTCTTGTCCTCGCGCTCAAAAACAACCACATCCAGACGCTTTGGTTTCCCAAGATCATACGCCAGGCGATTGACCAGGACCACATCACCGGAGTTTAAGAGCGGAACCATGGACTGACCAGATATGGTTACCTGCATTCCAAAGGAATTCAGACAGAACCATGCAAATGCCAAAGCAACCGTGATGTCAACAACCCAACTGCAAATTCGACGGATCAGATTCTTCTCATCATGCTCATAGAATTCCAAATAGCACACCTCTTCATGTAAGCTTATCGGTTTCGTGTAACAGTTCGGATAAAAACGAAGGGACAATTTTCATTGTCCCTTGTCTACGCAAATTATTTTACTAACTCTTTTACCTTTGCAGCCTTACCAACTCTGTCTCTCAAGTAGTTCAGTTTTGCACGTCTGACTTTACCGCGTCTTATAACCTCGATATTGTCAACGAATGGAGAGTGAACCGGCCAGGTCTTCTCTACGCCGATTCCGTTGGAATTCTTACGAACTGTGAAGGTCTCTCTGGATCCGCCGTTCTGTCTCTTGATTACAGTTCCCTCGAAAATCTGGATTCTCTCGCGGGCACCCTCTTTGATCTTGTTGTATACTTTAACAGTATCGCCAACATGGAACTCCGGTACGGAAGCCTTCAGCTGCTCAGCTTCAATGTTCTTAATAATCTCGTTCATTTGTGTGAACCTCCTTCATATGTTTGATGTTCTATAATGCATTTTCCGCAACAGAGGAACATCTCTTTTTCTAGTCACAACGTGACTATCATATCATAATGACTGTATAATTGCAAGTATTTATTTTCGTAATTTACACGTAATTCAGTCGTTTTCCGACTCGTTTTTCCGCAGCCGATCCAGATATTCCCGTTCTTTTTTTGTGAGGTTTGCGTCTTCCAGAAGATCCGGCCGGCGCTTGAGCGTGCGCTCAATGGACTGCTGGCGGCGCCAGGTCTCGATATTCTTGTGGTGTCCCGACAATAAAACCTCCGGCACCTGCATTCCCTCATAAATCTCCGGGCGTGTATACTGCGGATATTCCAGCAGATTGTCGTGGAAGGATTCAATCTCCGCAGAGCCGTCGTTGCCCAGCACACCGGGAACGAGTCTGGATATGCAGTCGATCATGACCATGGCCGGAAGCTCTCCCCCGGTCAGGACGTAATCCCCCACCGACAGATAATCCGTCACGATCCGCTCCAGTGCGCGCTCATCGATGCCCTCATAGTGACCGCACAAAAAGACCAGATCCTCTTCCTGCGCCAGCTCCTCGGCGATCTTCTGATTGAATACACGTCCCTGGGGCGTCATGTAAAGAACCCGCGGACGACGGCCAAGCTTCTGGCACAGCGCCTCGTAGGAATCACAGACCGGCGCGGGCTGCATGACCATACCGGCACCGCCGCCGTAAGGTGCATCGTCCACATGACCGTGCTTTTCCTTCGTGTAATCCCGGATGTTGATTGCCTCGATGGACAGGAAGCCTTTATCCACTGCACGCCCGATGATGCTGGTGCTCAGGCCCTGCATGACCATCTCCGGGAACAGCGTAAGAATATGATAATTCATCTCCTGCTTCCTCCCCTTATAAGTCCAGAAGTCCATCCATGATATGAACGGTAATCTCCTGCGCCTCGATATCCACCTTCAAAATGCACTGTTTGATCGCCGGGAACAGGTATTCTTTCCCATCCTCCCCCTCGATCACATAGACATCGTTGGCCCCCGTCTGAAGGACATCCTTTAAAGTGCCAAAGGACTTTCCCTCGTCGGTAACAACATGCAGGCCAATCAGATCCACGATAAAGTTTTCATCCGGCCCAAGCTCCACAGCCTGTTCACGCGGAATCAGAAGATCCTTGCCCTTATATTTTTCAATCTCATTTATATCGTTAAATTCCTTGAATTTCAGGATCGCCATATTCTTGAAAAACTTCACGCCCTCGATGGTAAGCGGAAGCTGTTCGCGCCCTGTATCCAGAATCACTGTTTTCAAATTTTTGAATCGGTTGATATCGTCGGTGGTCGGGAATACCTTGACCTCTCCGCGCACACCGTGTGCCGATGATATAATGCCTACCCGCAATGTGTTTTCCATACTGCATTCCTTTCTGATAATCAAATGGCGCGCCGTGACAGCAAAGGCTGCCGCAGGTCAACCCCGGCGACAGCCTTCTCGGTTACTGAATATCTACAACAACCTTTTTTTCTTCTTTGGAAGCAGCGGCCTTAACAACAGAGCGGATCGCTTTCGCAATACGTCCCTGTTTGCCAATCACCTTGCCCATGTCAGACGGTGCAACCTTCAGTTCAATCAAAGTCTCTCCATCCTGATCTGTCTCGGTGACAACCACTTCACTCGGATTGTCAACTAATGCCCGCGCAATCACTTCAACTAATTCTTTCATAGCTATCACCTCTTACATTACTGGATGCCAGCGGTCTTCAAAAGTTTCGCTACGCGATCAGTCGGCTGAGCACCGGTTGCTAACCACTTCTTAGCTGCTTCTTCGTTGAACTTGATGCCGCTCGGCTCCAGGTTCGGATCGTAAGTACCAACTTCCTCGATGAATCTGCCATCTCTCGGGGATCTGGAATCTGCAACTACGATTCTATAGAAAGGTTTCTTCTTAGCACCCATTCTCTTTAATCTCATCTTAACTGCCATGTCTTTTTCACCTCCTTATATTATGTTTCTGGTTTAATCTATTAACAAATACAGAAAAACTGCATTGTCAGCAATCTCAAAACGGCATCTTGAATTTTCCAAGCATACCGCCAAGGCCGCCTCCGCGTCCTTTCTTTCCTCCCATCATACCCGGGAGCTGTTTCATCATCTTTTTCATCTGATCGAACTGTTTGACGATGCGGTTGACCTCGCTGATGTCCACACCGGCGCCTCTGGCGATCCGCTGCTTTCTGGAAGGATTTAAAACCCCAGGATTCGTCCGCTCCTCAGTCGTCATGGAGAGAATAATCGCCTCCACACGGTCTAAGGACTTTTCGTCCACCTCTGGCATTCCACCCTTCATCTGCCCCATGCCCGGCATCATGCTCATAATGCTGTTCATGCCGCCCATCTTCTTGATCTGACGCATCTGATCAAGGAAGTCGTTGAAGTCAAATTCTGCCTTGCGCAGCTTCTGGCTCATCTCCTTCGCTTTCTCTTCGTCCACCTCCAGCTCAGCCTTCTCGATCAGGGTCAGGATATCACCCATTCCCAGGATTCTCGAAGCCATACGATCCGGATAAAACTGTTCGAGGTCGGACAATTTCTCGCCCATACCGATATATAAAATCGGCTTTCCCGTCACAGCACGGATAGAAAGCGCTGCGCCGCCCCGGGTGTCACCATCCAGCTTGGTGAGGATGACACCGTCGATTCCGACTTTATCCTGAAAGTTAGAAGCTACGTTGACCGCGTCCTGACCCGTCATGGCATCGACGACCAGAAGTGTCTGGTCAACGGAAACAGCTTCCTTGATATGGACAAGCTCTTCCATCATCGTCTCATCGACGTGAAGGCGGCCCGCCGTATCCAAAATCACTACGTTGTAACCATTCTTTGCCGCGTGTTCTATCGCAGCCTTCGCAATATTGACCGGATTCTGATGCTCTCCCATGGAGAATACCGGAATCCCCTGCCTGTCTCCGTTGATCTGAAGCTGCTGGATCGCGGCCGGACGATATACGTCACAGGCCACCAGCACAGGCTTTCTGCCCTTCGCCTTCAGCTTGCCGGCGATCTTGGCTGTGGTCGTCGTCTTACCGGCGCCCTGCAGACCTGCCATCATGATGACCGTGATCTCATTGCCTGGTTTCAAGGCAATCTCTGTGGTATCTGACCCCATCAGACGGATCAGTTCCTCGTGAACGATCTTGATCACCATCTGTCCCGGCTGAAGAGATCCCAAAACCTCCTCGCCGACGGCACGTTCCAGCACCGAGCTGATGAACTGCTTGACTACCTTGAAGCTGACATCTGCCTCAAGCAGTGCCATCTTGACTTCCTTCAGAGCAGCTTTCACATCGGATTCTGTCAGCCGGCCTTTGCCGCGCAGGCTCTTAAAGACATTCTGCAATTTATCGGATAAGCTTTCAAAAGCCATGAACCATCCTCCTGCTCAGCATTTCCACTACAACTCTATGATGTCACTGGAAATCTGTTCTATGTTCTCGATCAAATCCATATTCTGAGTCTCTTTAAATTCTCTCGTCAGCTCCTGAATCCGGCTGACCATCACCCGGGTCTCCTGAAACTTGCTGATCAGATGCAGTTTCTCTTCATAGCCCATCAGGATCTTGTCACAACGTTTGATTAAGTCGTGCACACCCTGCCGGCTGATCTCCTGCTCCTGGGCAATCTCCCCGAGAGACATATCATTAAACACCACGTCCTCATATACGGTACGCTGGTGTTCTGTCAGTAATTCTCCATAAAAATCATATAGAAGACTCTGCTTTACAATACTTTCCATAACATCACCTTCGATATCATACAGGAAAATCAGATGGGTGTCAAGTATTTTCTCTTTACACCCCTAAAAATTTATGTATTTATTTTGGTACATCCACCTTGCGGCAGATATCCGCCAGGCAGCAGCGGTCACAGAACGGCTTCGTCCGCGCCGTGCAGACCTCCCGCCCATGGTAGACCAGCCGGTGACAGAAGTCGCTTCCCTCCTCCGGCGGAATCAGCTTCCAAAGTGCCATCTCCACCTTCTTCGGTTCCTTGAACCCATCCACCAGACCCATACGGTTGACCAGGCGGATACAGTGGGTATCGGTCACAATGGCCGGCTTTCCAAACACATCGCCCATGATCAGGTTGGCACTCTTGCGTCCCACCCCCGGAAGCCGCATGAGTGCGTCAAACTCATCCGGGACATGTCCGTCAAACTCATCCCGCAGCATCTTCATGCAGGCGCTGATATCCCGCGCCTTGCTGTGGCCCAGGCCGCAGGGCTTTACGATCTCCTCGATCTCCTCCACCGGAGCTTCCGCCAGGGCTTCCACATTCGGAAACTTCTCATACAGCTTCGGCACGACCACATTGACTCTGGCATCGGTGCACTGGGCGGCCAGGCGGACGCTGACCAACAGCTTCCACGCCTCCTCATAATCAAGGGTACAGTCCGCCTCCGGATATTCCTGTTTCAGGCGCTGAATGATCTCCAGCGCACGCTGTTTTTTTGTCATCGGTTTACTCCTCGTCCTGTTTCAGCAGATCATAGACAATCACGGAAAATGTCTCGATGCCATCCACCAGAACCTTCTCATCAAAGTCAAATGCCGTCGTGTGCTGGGCCGATGCCATATCGGTCATGGAACGCATATACGTGGCCTTGCTTCCGTGAGCCTGCACCCGGTTCATCATCAGGGAAATGTCCTCGCTTCCCCAGTTCTGCGCATTTTCGCAGCTGCTCACCTTAAGCTGCGGCAGGTGCTCCCGCACCAGCTCGCCGATCTGTTTCAGAAAGTCCAGATCGCTGTGCTGGGACTCCGATGCGCCTTGCGGAACGATCTTGACCTCACATCCGGTCATGGCCGCAGCCGCCTCGCAGATCCGTCTTGCCTGTTCATCCATATATGCATTGATCTCGGTAGTCTCACCTCGGACCTCGATCTGCATCCAGGCATGATCCGGTATCACATTGCGCCCGGTGCCGCCCTGGATCGTACCCACATTGACGCGGCTGATCCCTGCGCTGTGACGCGGAATGGCTGTCAGATTCAGCACCGCGTTGGCTGCCGCCACAATGGCACTCTTGCCGTTTTCCGGGAATCCGCCTGCATGTGCGGCCTGTCCGTAGTAATGCACATCATATTTGCTGGTCGCCAGAGAGCCGTAGGTGCCCGGTGTCACGTCTCCGTCATCCGGTCCGCCCGTCGGTGCCACGTGTGTCCCGACAAAATAGTCCACATCATCCAGATGACCATGGGCAACGATGGGACGTGCTCCCTTGGCTCCCTCCTCGCCCGGCTGGAAAATCAGCTTGACCGTCCCGTGCAGATGATCCCGGAGCTTCATCAGTACCTCGGCGGTACCAAGACCGATCGTGGCATGTGCATCATGACCGCAGGCATGCATCATCCCTGGATTCTGTGAAGGAAATCCCTCTGTATACGGGCGGTGATCCGGTGTGCTGTCCTCAATCAGTCCCAGCGCATCAATATCAAACCGGAGTGCCGCCACCGGTCCGTCCCCGCAGCGCAAAATCCCGATGACTCCGGTAAAGCCCTGCTTCAGTTCTTCCGTCATATAATCCGCCGGTGCGCCCTGCTCCAGAGCAAGCGCCGCATGTTCGTCAAGCTGTTCCTTCGTCGGCACACCAAACCGCTCGGTCTCCAGACAAACCGCTTTGCCCGTCAGCACCTCATATCCAAGCTCCGTCAGAGTCTTTGCAATGATGGCCGAGGTACGCATCTCATACCACGCCGTCTCCGGATATTTGTGAAAATCACGCCTGCGCGCACGGCTTTTCCCGTCCAGCGCTTCTGCATATTCGATTATCTTCTGATACATTATAGTCTCCTCCATCGTAAGATCAAATCACTTCCTTTATCATACTAGCAACCGGTCAACAAGTCAACGTTCGATCCGCCTGATGCAAAGGATTTTGTCAAATTCTGATTGAAGATTCCCTGATTCCATCGTATAATGGAACAACATCTTACAGGGAGGAATTTCACATGAAACCAGCACTGATTATCGGGTCTACCTGCGTAGACGTTATTATTAATATTGACCATCTTCCTACGACGGAGGAAGATATTCATCCAGCCTCACAAACCATGTCGCTGGGAGGCTGCGCCTTCAATGTGGCTTATATCCTGCATCTTATGCAGGCACCTCACACCTTCATCAGCCCGGTCGGTTCCGGCACCTATGGTGATTATGTTGCCCGGCAGATGAGCGCGTTGGGCATCCCGGTCTCGGTCACGATTCCGGACAAGGAGAACGGCTGCTGCTACTGCCTGGTAGAAAAAAGCGGGGAGCGCACCTTCATGTCTCTCCACGGTGCAGAGTACACCTTTCAGAAGGAGTGGATGAACCCATATCCGGCCGATCACTATGACCTGGTCTATGTGTGCGGCCTCGAGATCGAGGAACGCACCGGCGTGAACCTGATCGAATATCTCGAAGAGCATCCGAATCTTCAGGTATGCTACGCACCGGGTCCCCGTGGGATCCGCATCGAGGCATCCAAAAAAGAGCGCATGTTCGCGCTCCATCCGGTCCTTCATATCAACGAACAGGAGGCGCGGGAGCTCAGTGGCTGTGATACTTATGAAGCGGCTGCAAAGGCCCTGCTGTCCCTCACGCAGAATACGGTCATCATCACACTGGGCGCAGACGGCACCTATTGTCTGGAAGCGGACGGCACTTCCTATGTCGTTCCCGGAGTACCAACCACGCAGGTGGTCGATACCATCGGCGCAGGCGACTCGCATGTCGGCGCCATCCTTGGATGCCTCACCCTGGGCCTTTCGATGCGTGAAGCCATCGCATACGCCAACCGTGTGGCCTCCACCGTGGTCGGTGTCAAGGGCGCACTGCTTCCGGCCCGGATGCTCCCAAAACTGAGATAAGAACAAAAAACCTGCGCCACGGCTTTTCTTAAGCCGAGGCGCAGGTTTTTTGCTCTTCAATTCTCAATCTATGATTCTGTCTAAACCACACTCTTCAGCCCCAATGTCTTCTCAATCAGCAGCATCACGCCCAGCGTAATAACCATCAAAAGAGAGGCCAGTGCGGCGATCGTCGGATCGAAGTGATATTCCACATAGGACATCATCTCGATCGGCAGCACCGATACCCCGGCACTGGTCAGGAAGGCCGACAGGGATACATTGTTGAACGAGTTGATAATCGCCATAATGCACGCCGAAACAATGCCCGATTTGATGTTCGGCAGCAGAATATGGAAAAAGGTATAGCCGTTGCCTGCGCCGAGAATCCGCGCCGCCTCCTCCATTGAGAAATCAAAGTTTGCCAGACTGGAGGTCACGACCCGCATCACATACGGAATCGACAGGATTGTGTGACCGATCAGCAGGCTTGGAAGTGCCGGCAGCTTAAAGCGATTAGTCACATAGCGGAGCATCACAAAGCCGAGCACGATGACCGGAATCAGCACCGGGGACAAAAACAGTCCCTTGATGAACTCCTTTCCCTTAAACCGATAACGGTTCAGCGCATAAGCCGCCGGAAGCCCAAGTACCAGAGCCAGAAATGTGGCAATAAATGCGATGATGATACTATATTTTGCCGCATTTCCAAAAGACTTGATCTTCAGGATCTGCTCATACCACTTAAATGTAAAGCCCTCTCCCGGGAATTTCAGATAGGTGGTGTCGCTGAAGGATGCCGCCATAATGACTAACAGCGGTCCGATCAGAAAAATATATACCAGCAAGGTAATCAAAAACAGAGATCTGCTCTTCTTCATGAAATACTCCTTCGTGTTAACGGTTTCGTTTCAACTGTTTACTGTACGGAATACAGTTCATTCCATTTCGTGGTCCAGTCTGCCTTGTTCGCGTTGATGACAGCCCAATCCGGCAGCATCAGATTATCAATCATCTCTTTGCCGTAGGTAAAGTTTGCAGCCTGCTCTGGGGTCAGCTCCACGTCGGTACGAACCGGTGAATCTACGCCGTCCACTGCCTCTGCCAGCTGTACTTCTTTGGAAATATAGAAGTTAACGAATGCCTCTGCCAGTTCTTTGTTCTTGCAGCCCTTGATGATGTTGATGGTGTTGTAACCGCTGTAGCTTCCCTCGGTCGGATCAACCCATACATAATCATCGGATGCAGATTTTGCTGCGGTATAGGAGAAGTCCAGAAGCACTGCTGCGGAAATCTCGCCCTGGTTCAGCATGGTAATGGTATCATTTGCACTGGTATAGGTCTTCATTACGTTCGGTTTCAGCTCTTCCATCTTTGCAAAGATCGCATCATCATCCTTGCCCGGAGTCAGACCGTCCATCTGTGCTACAGAATAGTAAAACAGCGGACCGGAAGTGGTTGTGATGTCCGGGATCGCAATCGCGCCGGCCAGCTCCGGATTCCACAGATCCGCCCATGACGTGATCTCGATCGGACAGGTCGCCTTGTCATATACGATACCAAGACGGTTGAAGGTGTAAGCCGGGCCATACTGCTCGCCAAACGGTGCTTTTGCATTGTCATACAGAGAATCTAAGTTGCTCAGCTTGCTGGAATCAACGGTGTCAATCAGTCCCTGATCGATCAGGTCAGCGATAAATGCATCACCGATGATCACGATATCGTAATTCTCCGGGGTCTCTTTGATCTTGGTTACGCGCTCTGCATTCTTACCGCCCTCGACGATCAGCTTGCAGCCGGTAGCCGCCATGAATGGGTCATATACGTTCTTCTGAAGCAGCTCTGCGTTGAAGGAGAAGGTGGATACCTTCAGTTCCTGTCCCTCAAAGTTCGGAAGCTCTGTGCCAGCCTCAGCAGCACTGGTCTCCGCTCCGCTCTCAGCAGCCGCTGTAGTCTCAGCAGCACTTGCAGCGGCTGTGGTCTCTTCCTTTGCAGATCCGCCGCATGCAGTCAGGGATGCAGCCATTGCCGCAGCCATCATTACGCTTACAATTTTCTTCTTCATAATCTGTTCTCTCCTTTGTTTTAAAGCAAAATAATTTTATTGGGGGTCAGAGACAGGACAACCTGATCTCCGATCTTGTAAACACTCTCCTGGTCCGTGCTGACCTCGAACTCGCCAACGGCTGTGCGCACATTGTACTGGTTGCGTTTCCCAAGGAATGTACTTACCATAACTTCGCCGGCAAGCGGGTTGACTGCATCGGTTCCCGCCGGCACGATCTGGATATCCTCCGGCCGGATGCAGGCTTTCAGGGCATCGCCCTCTTTCCCCTCCGTAACGGTGACTCTGCTTCCATCGGCTGCCAGATAAACATTGGCCTCCTCCGTCCGTTTCAGATCCAGGAAATTCTCAAAGCCAACGAAATGGGCGATGAACTCGGTCTTTGGATGATTGTAGATGGCAGACGGACTGTCCATCTGCTCGATGACACCGTGGTTCATGATGGCAACCTTGTCCGAAATCGCGAAGCACTCTTCCTGATCATGGGTCACATAAATCGCGGTAAAGCCAAATTTCTGCTGCAGACGGCGGATCTCCACACGCATCTTGACGCGCAGCTTCGCATCCAGGTTGCTCAGCGGCTCATCAAGCAGAAGCAGATCCGGTTTGATTACCAGTGCTCTGGCAAGTGCCACACGCTGACGCTGACCGCCGGACATCTCCTTCGGAAAGCGGTTCTCAAAGCCTTTCAAATCCACGGTTTCCAGCATATCTGCCACTTCCTTCTGGATCTGCTCCGGTGAAACCTTGCGCATCTTCAGTCCGAAGGCCACGTTATCAAACACGGTCATATGTGGAAACAACGCGTAGCTCTGGAACACAAAGCCGAAGTTGCGCTTGTTGAGCGGAACCTGTGTGTAGTCCTTTCCGTCAAAGATAAAGGTTCCATCCATCGGATTGGAAAAGCCTGCAATCAGGCGCAGGGTCGTGGTCTTTCCACATCCGCTGGAACCCAGCAGAGAGACCAGTTCTCCCTTCTCCACCTGGAAATTCAAGTCCTTCAAGATTACATTATTGTCATAGCCAGCAGTAATATTCTGCAATTCCAACAGTGCCATAGCATTCTCCTTATTTTACCTTTTTATATGGTCGGATTCAGTTTCCGGCTTACCGCGTTGATTCCGCTGGAAACCAGAATGGTTACGACGATCATAACGACCGCAACAACAGATGCCTGCGTCCAGTCACCCAGTGACATGGCCTGCTGATAGATCATCGTCGCCAGAACTCTCGTATCGGTACCGCCCAAAAGCTGAGGGGTCGTATAAGCGGTGAGACAGCCGGTAAAGACCAGCACGCTTCCGGTCACAAGTCCCGGAAGGCTCAGCGGCAGAATCACGTGGCGAAAGGTCGCCGCTGGGGACGCGCCAAGATTGCCGGCCGCCAGATTCAAATCCTCCGAGATATTGTCCATGACGCCGATCAGGGAAAGAATCATCAGCGGAAGAAACAGCTGAATGAAGCCGACGACCATGGAGAACTCATTGTACAGAAGGCTGACCGGCTTTGCAATCAGACCGGCCGATACCAGCAGGTTGTTGATCACGCCCTTCTTTCCCAGGATGACCATCCAGCTGAAGGAACGGATGACCGGGCTGGTGAACATCGGGAACACCGCCAGTGCCATCAGAACTCCTTTATTTTTGGAATATTTTGAAATATAGTAGGCCGTCGGAAATCCCAAAACAGCACAAACCATCGTACTTACCAGACTCAGACGAATACTCCGCCAGAATACCTGTTTGAAGTATGTGCTCTCCAGCAGCGAAAAATAACTGGCCAGGGAAAAACTGCCGCTCTCATTAAAAAATGTCTTTAAAATCAGGGAGAACAGCGGAATCAGCATGAATACTGCCAGAAACAGACAGCCCGGCAGAATAAACAGCCAGTAAATCTTTGTTTTTTTCTCAAGCAATGCTCTTTACCAACCTTTCTTTTCTTGTGCGAAACCGCGGTAAAAAAGGGCTGTCTAGTTATAAGCACTTTTGCCCTTTATTAAACAGTCCTTCTTATAAGCCTTAACTCTATTATCATATAATCTAATAAAAATACAATATCATCCCTGTCTAAATTTGTCAACCTGGATTTTTGTTTGTTTTTACCTTGTTTTTACAAAATATCCGCATAGCGGACTGCCCGCTCCCGAAAGGCCGGCATCACCGCCTCCAGCTTCCGCTTTTCTTCCTTTAAGTCTGCAAAAAGCAGTCGGTGTTCCTTCACAAGCTGCTTTCCCGCGATCCACACGCTGTCCACGTTGGACGCATTTGCCGAATAAACCACCGCCGAATAGGGATTGTAAATCGGAAACATATTGACTGACCGGGTCTCTATAAGCACCAGATCCGCCTGTTTCCCTGCCTCGATGGAGCCAAGCTCCTTCTGGGCGCCAAGGACCGCCGCACCTCCCATAGTGCCAAGCTCCACGATCTCATGGGCCGGAAATACTCCGCGGTTATGGTAGCGGGTCTTCTGAAACGAAGCTGCCAGTTTGAACTGGGTAAACAGATCCAGTGTATTGCCGGAGGACGGGCCGTCGGTTCCGATTCCCACGGTAACCTTCGCCTTTCTCATGTCCAGCACCGGGCAGATTCCCTTGCCGCCCTTCGTGTTGGCGCCGATGCAGTGAGCCACCCTGGTGTCCGTCTCGGCAAAGAGTTCAATATCATGGTCGGTTGCATGAATGCAGTGCGCGGCAATCATCTCTGGTCCCAGCACGCCCAGATCATAGAGAAATTCAATGGGTGTCTGCCCGTATTCTTTCTGGAAATACTCCATCTCATAATCCATTTCACTCACATGAAGTGTGTAGGGAACTTCATACTTTCTCGCAAGATCCGATGCCGCCTTCAGCATTTCCGTCGAGTTTGTGTTGGTCGCATGGGGGGCCACGATGGGATGAACCCGCGGGTGCCCCTTCCACTTCTGAATCAGGGCTTCGCACAGGGCAAGACCGCCGTAAGGCTCCCTGCTGTCGCAGGTTTCCATATTGATCACCGTCTCTCCCACCCAGCCGCGGATTCCCATCTCGTCGCAGGCGCGGGCCACCTGGTCCTCAAAATAATACATATCCAGCACCGAGGTCACTCCGGCCAGCAGCAGTTCACAGATCGCATAGCGGGAGCTGCGGTAAACCAGCTCCGGGGTCATCGCCTCCAGCTCCAGCGGAAATAAAAAGCGCCGCAGACGATCCGGGCAGTCATCGCCCATGGAACGGAACGGAATCATCGGAATGTGACTGTGGACATTGATCATGCCGGGCATCAAAATACCGCCCTGGCCGTCGATATACCGGTCAATCTGTTCCGGGCGCTTCCCGTTCCCTGCTGTCAGAATCTTCTGGTCTTCTATGACGGCATAGCCGTCCTGATATACGTGCCCTTCCGGGTCCATCGTGAGGACGGTCACGTGGTCAATCAAAGTTCTCATAGGTGTCTCCCTCAATTCGATTTTCGGTTGATATATTCGGTTCTGATTTTCGAATACATAAATTTCTGACTGCTGTACAGGCCATAATAACCGGAAAGGGTAAAGCTGACCGCCACGGCAAGCGAATAATACGGCATTGCCTCAAATCCAAACAGCTCAAATGCCATAAGAATCGTGGACACCGGGCAGTTGGTCACGCTGACGAACAGGCAGGTCATACCCACGGCGCTGCAAAGTCCCGCCGGTGCGCCTAAAACCGCCGCCAGGAAATATCCAAAGGTCGCTCCCACACACAGGGTCGGAACAATCTCACCGCCCTTAAAGCCTGCCCCCAGCGCCACGGCCGTAAACAGCATCTTCATCAAAAACGCATAATACGGCACCGTCTCGCCCTCAAAGCACCGTTCGATCAGATGCAGACCGCCTCCATTGTAATAGCGGCTCGGAAACATCAGCGTCAGAGCGATAAACACGGCACTTCCCACCAGTATGCGGATGTAGGGATTTGGCAGATACTGGCGGTACAGATGCCCGCTCTTATGCAGCGTCACACAAAAGAGAATTCCCACACAGGCACAGGCAATCCCCAGCAAAACAGCAAGCCCGGCCCCCTGCAGGCCAAACTCCGGCACCAGACCGATCTCATAATGATCCGGCACCAGACCGAAATGCCCGGAGATCGCCGCCCCGATAAAGGACGCAAACAGACACGGCACCAGCGCCGCATAATACATGACTCCGATGCTGACTACCTCCAGAGAAAACACGCCAGCCGCCAGCGGTGTGCCGAACAACGCCGAAAAGCAGGCACTCATACCGCACATAACCGCGATCTTCCTATCCTTTTCATCCAGCCGGATGACCTTGCCGATCAGATTGCCGAGACTGCCGCCAAGCTGCAGCGCCGCGCCCTCGCGGCCTGCCGAAGCACTGACACAGTGGCTTAAAATCGTAGAGAGGAAAATCAGTGGTCCGGTCGGTACGGTAATCTCCTCGTTGGCCGAGATGGATTCCAGTACCATATCGGTTCCGCGGTTCTTTTCTTCCCGGCTGACGCGATACAGCCAGACGATCAAAAGGCCCGCCGCCGGCATCAGGTACAAGGTCCAGTCGTGGTTCTGCCAGATGCGCGTCGCCAGAACCACCCCGTGACCGAACAGCGTGCCGATCAATCCGACCACCACTCCGATAAACACGGAGATCAGCGTCCATTTTATGAAATAATGGATATTTTCCCTCAGCGGAGTATATCGTTCGTATTCTTTCATCTCAGCTTCCCCTCTGGTCAGTCGCTGTAGGTTCCTTTTGATTTCACCAGCTTCGGACGATATCCGGCATCATTGAGCGCCTGAACGATCGCATCCTTGTGCTCGGTTCCCTCTGCCTCCAGCGTGATGCGCAGCTCCACAGCCGCATTGCGGTTGATGCTGATGAACTGGTTGTGTTCCAGTTTGATGACATTGCCGCGCGCTTCTGCCAGAAGTGCGGAAACCTTCGCCAGCTCGCCTGGCTTATCCGGCAGAAGAACGGATACCGTGAAAATACGGTCTCTCTGGATCAGGCCGTGCTGTACCACAGAAGACATGGTAATCACGTCCATGTTGCCGCCGCTTAAGATGGAAACGATCTTCTTTTTCTGTACGTTTAAGTGCTTTAAAGCAGCCACGGTCAAAAGACCGGAATTCTCCACGATCATCTTGTGGTTCTCCACCATATCGAGGAAGGCCACGATCAGCTCGGAATCCTCCACAGTAATAATATCGTCCACATTTGCCTGGATATACGGGAACAGCTTCTCGCCCGGACGCTTTACAGCCGTGCCGTCTGCGATGGTATTGACGCTCGGCAGGGTCAGGACATGTCCCTCCTTGATGGATTCCTGCATGCAGTTTGCTCCGGCCGGCTCCACGCCAATCACTTTGATCTTCGGGTTTAACAGCTTCGCCAGTGTGGAAACACCGGTGCAGAGTCCGCCGCCGCCAATCGGAACCAGAATATAGTCCACCGTCGGCAGTTCCTTGATGATCTCCATCGCGATGGTTCCCTGACCGGTCGCCACATCCAGATCGTCAAACGGATGAACGAAGGTATAGCCGTGCTCGTCCGCCAGCTTATAGGCATACTCACAGGCCTCGTCAAACACGTCTCCGTACAGCACCACTTCTGCTCCATAGCCGCGGGTGCGGTTTACCTTCATCAGAGGTGTGGAGGTCGGCATCACGATGGTTGCCTTGATTCCTGCCAGCTTTGCCGCATAGGCAACGCCCTGTGCATGGTTTCCAGCCGATGCCGTGATCAGGCCGCGTTCCTTCTCCTCTTCGGTAAGCGTGCTGATCTTGTAGAATGCACCGCGCACCTTGTATGCGCCGGTATACTGCATATTCTCCGGTTTGAAATATACCTTGTTGCCCGTCATGGAAGAAAAATACTCACTGTAAACCAGCTTGGTTTCCAGGGTAACTTTCTTGACCTCCTCTGATGCCTCTTCAAATTTCTCCAATGTCAGTTCATTTTCCATCTTCTTATCCTCGTTTTCCTTTTATGATTTCTTCACGTCAAACAATGCATTCACATAATCTTCCGAATCAAACTTCTGCAAATCGTCGATCTGCTCCCCCACACCCACATACTTGACCGGAAGCCCAAGCTCCGACTGAATCGCCACCGCGATGCCGCCCTTGGCCGTGCCGTCCAGCTTCGTCAGAATGATGCCGGTAATGTCCGCCACCTCCATAAACTGTTTGGCCTGCGCCATGGCATTCTGCCCGGTGGTGCCGTCCAAAACCACTAACGTCTCCCGGTAGGCATCCGGATATTCCTTGTCGATGATCCGGTTGATCTTTTTCAGCTCTTCCATCAGATTCTTCTTATTGTGCAGACGTCCTGCCGTATCGCAGATCAGCACATCGGCATGGCGGGATTTGGCCGCTGCCACCGCATCGTAAATGACGGCTGCCGGGTCAGAACCCTCCTGCTGCGCGATGATCTCCACCCCGGCCCGGTTGGCCCACTCGGTCAGCTGCTCGATCGCAGCCGCACGGAAGGTATCCGCCGCCGCCAGAACCACTTTCTTTCCCTGATCCTTAAGCTGCCCGGCTAACTTGCCCACCGAGGTGGTCTTTCCGACACCGTTGACACCGATGACCAGTACCACGGAAGTGCGGTTTTCAAACTCGTAGGCATTCTCACCCAGATTCATCTGCTCTTTGATCGAATCGATCAGCAGCTGTTTGCAGGCGGCAGGCTCCTTGATGTGCTGTTCCTTCACCTTCGTGCGGAGGTTTTCGATGATCGACATGGTGGTCTGGATTCCCAGATCTCCCATGATCAGCGTCTCCTCCAGCTCCTCATAAAAATCTTCATCGATTGCGGAAAAACCGCTGAAGATGGAGTCCATCCCGGATACGATATTGTCTCTCGTCTTGTTCAGCCCCTCGACCAGACGCCCGAAAAAGCCTTTTTTCTTTTCTTCCACTTGCATTCCTCCTTATTGATCCAGCTGATCTTCGATCAGGTTGACCGATACCAGCGTCGATACGCCCTTCTCCTGCATGGTAATACCGTACAGACGATCCGAAGCCACCATCGTGCCGCGTCGGTGGGTGATCACAATAAACTGTGTGTTTTTCGTCAGTTTATGTAAGTAGCCGGCGAAACGATCCACGTTGGAATCATCCAGCGCCGCCTCGATCTCATCCAACAGACAGAACGGGGACGGCTTTAGGTTCTGAATCGCAAAGAGCAGCGCAATCGCCGTCAGCGCCTTCTCTCCGCCGGAAAGCTGCATCATATTCTGCAGCTTCTTGCCCGGCGGCTGGGCGATGATCTGAATGCCAGCCTCTAAAAGATCTTCCTCCTCCTGCAAATCCAGCGTTCCGTGTCCGCCGCCAAACAGCTCCTTGAACACCCGGTCAAACTCGGTCCGGATCTCCTGGAATTTTTCCTCGAACTGCCTGCGCATACCCGCATCCAGCTCCTCAATGATTTGTAACAGCGTCCCTTCTGCCTGAACCAGATCGTCGTGCTGGGTCTTCATAAACTCATAACGTTCCGAAATCTCTTTATAATCTTCGATCGCGTTGACGTTGACATTGCCAAGGCCGCGGATCGCTGTCTTTAAGCTCTCGATCTGCTTTTTGATATCCGGCAGAGAGGTAAGCTCCGGGTTGCGGAGCGGTTCGGCCGCGCCAAAGGTCAGCTCATATTCGTTCCACATATAGTTGATCTGCGTCTCCTGGCGTTCCTCCAGCTTCTCCCTCTGATTCTGCAGCCGGAACAGATCCTTGTCCAGACGCGTCATCCGCTCCGACAATTCCTCTCGCTTGCGGAAGAAATCCTTTTGGCTGCCGGACATCGCTTCCTTTCGGGAACTCATTCCTTCCAGTTCGGCTGCCAGAAGCTCTTTCTGCTCCATGGCATTGGCGATCAGTTCCTGCAGATGTGCAATCTCAAGCTTCTTGCCGGCCACGGTCTCATCGGAGTTGTGATTGCCGCTTTGCAGCTCGGTCAATTCGGAATCCAGCCGGGCGATTTCCTCCTCCACGCGGTGGATATTCTCCATCACGAAGTCCACCTTCTGTTTCAGATTCGCAGCCGCCAGACGGATATTTTCAAGCTCGTGGGCCATGGTTTCCCGAAGTGTCCGTTCGCTCTCCATCTGCATCGTCATCTGTGCAACCTTCTGATTGACCTGATCCCCGTGCTGCACCAGCGCATCCGTGTCACGGATCAGCACCTGGCGGTTCTCTTCGATCTCACGGAGCTGCGCCTCCAGCTGGCTGTTCTCCAGCACCAGATCCTCCGAGGACTCCCGCACCTCATCGCGCTTGTCCTCCAGCTGCTGCACATTCATCTGACAGGTGTTGAGTGCCAGTGACACCTCGTGGCTCTCCTGTTTCAGCAGCCCGGATTCCTCCTTCTTCTCCTGGAACAGCCCCTCATTCATGGTCAGTTCCTTCTGAACCTGCTCACTGGATTTCAGCGCTTTCGTACAGATCGCTTCCAGCTCCTCAATCTCGCGCTTTCGTCCCAGCAGATTGCTGGAATTCTTGAATGCACCGCCGGTCATGGAACCGCCCGCACTCAAAAGCTCTCCCTCCAGGGTGACGATGCGCAGCGAATATTTATATTTCTTTGCCAGGGTAATCGCATGATCAATGGTATCTGCCACCACCACGCGGCCCAGCAGATACTTCGCCAGCACCTGATATTCCGGTGCCACATGAACCAGCTCACTGGCAAGTCCGATCACGCCCGGCTCCCGCAGCGCCTCCGGTTTGGTAAATCCGCCGCTTTGGCCGATACTCGTCAGGGGCAGAAAGGTAACGCGTCCGAATTTGTTCTTCTTTAAATATTCAATCAGCTGCTTGGCCGTCTGCTCCGAGTCGGTCACCACATTCTGAATGCTTCCGCCAAGAGCCGTCTCAATCGCTGTCTCATAGCGCTTGTCCGTGGTCACCAGATCCGCCACGACTCCGTGGATTCCGCGGATGCGGTCCCGCACCTCCATCACCCGGCGAATGCTGTTGCCATAGCCCTCATAGCGCTCTGCCAGGTTGCGCAGTGATTCGAGGCGGGTGGTCGCAGTGTGATATTCCTGCTGCCGCTCATTCAAGTTGCGGCTCAGTCTCCGAACCTCCTGCTCATAGTGCTCCATATCCGCTTCGCACGCCGTCTGCTTTTCCTGAAGCTCCTCCAGACGGCGTCTGGTTTCATCCAGCTTCTCCTGCTCCAGCAAAAGCTGCTCTTCCTGCACCGATTCATCGCTCTTGACCTTCAAAAGCTTCTGACAGACCTCCGAACGGCGCACCTGCACCTGCTCAAGCATCGCTTCATAGCGCTGTTCTTTCGCAGACAAAGATGCCTTCTCGTTTAAGCTGGCAATCATGCCGCTCTTGGCTTCCTCGATCTGCTGATCAAGAAGCATCAGCTCCTCGTCCTTTTTAAGCAGGTGTGCTTCTGCTGTTTCCTGCTCCTTCCGGCTTCTTGATGCCGCGTCGGTAATCCCGGCATTATCCTTCTGATAATCCGCAATCTGCTGCCGCTTTCCGGCCAGATCCTGTTCGATCGCCTGTATCCGGGAATTGATATGCTCGGCATTCATCTTCTCGGTATTGATCTGCTCGTTTAAGACATTAATCTGCCCTTCCAGATTGCCTTTTAACATCTCCGCCTGCGTCAGACTGGTGCGCTTTTCACCGATCTGGATGTCCAGTTCCCCGATTTCCTGCTCCAGATGTTCGTACTCGCTCTTCAAAGCTTCCGACTGCTTCGACGCGTCCTCCAAATCTCCGGATACAACGGTTTCCTTGCCTTCCACCTCTTTTAACTGGCCACTCAGGGACTCCGATTCCATGAGAAACAAATTCACATCGTAGGTCTTCAGCTCTTCCTTTAAGCTTAAATATTTTCTCGCCGCCTCGGACTGACGGGCCAGAGGGCCGACCTGCTTCTCAAGCTCTGTCAAAATGTCGCTGACACGAACCAGATTCTGCTTCTCATCCTCCAGCTTCTTCTGCGCCAGTGCCTTTCGGCGCTTGAATTTGACGATGCCGGCCGCCTCGTCAAACAGCTCCCGACGTTCCTCTGGCTTACCGTTTAAGATCTTGTCGATCTGGCCCTGTCCGATAATGGAGTAACCCTCCTTACCGATACCGGTGTCGTAGAACAGCTCGTTGATATCCTTTAACCGGCAGGCACTGCCGTTGATCTTGTATTCACTCTCGCCCGAACGGTACAGACGGCGGGAAATCGTCACTTCCTCATAATCGATAGCAAGCTGATGATCCGCATTGTCCAGCGTGATTGCCACGAAGGCGAAGCCCTGGGGCTTTCTCAGCTCCGTTCCCGCGAAAATGACATCCTGCATACTGCCACCGCGAAGCTGCTTGACGCGCTGTTCGCCCAGTACCCAGCGGACCGCATCGGCTACATTGCTCTTGCCGCTTCCGTTTGGCCCGACAATGCCGGTGATTCCGTTGTGGAACTCAAACAGAATCTTATTTGCAAATGATTTGAATCCCTGTATTTCAATGCTTTTTAAATACATTCTTCTTCCCTCAGCTTCAGAATTCCATGATAAGCCGCAACCGCCTCCGCCGCCTTCTTGGTTCGTCCTTCCCCTCTTCCCAGTTCTTCCTCGCCCAGCTTCGCGCGAACCTCAAAGGTCTTGTTGTGATCCGGCCCTTCCTCCTTCAAAACCTCATATTCCAGTTTCTCCGTCATCGAAGCCTGAACCATCTCCTGCAGGATAGTCTTGCTATCATAAAAGAGCTGCTTATGCTCAATGTCATTCGTGATGAAATTTTGAATGAACTCTTTTGCATTAGCAAAACCACCATCCAGATATATCGCACCAATCAATGCCTCCAGTGCGTCGGATACCACAGAATTCCGTCCGCGTCCCCCGGTCGCCTCCTCACCCTTTCCAAGGAGCAGATAGTTTCCAAGCTCGATGACGGATGCACAGTAAGCCAACGTCGGTTCACACACCACACTGGCACGAATCTTGGTCAGCTCTCCCTCCGGCTTGTCCGGATACTTGCGAAACAGGAAATCGCTGGAAGCCACCTCAAGCACGGCATCCCCCAGAAATTCCAGGCGTTCATTGCAGCATTTCTTTTCCAGACGATGTTCGTTGGCGTAAGAGCTGTGTGTCATCGCCTGAAACAACAGCGTCTCATTCTGGAATTGATACCCGATTCGGGTTTCCAGTTCTCTTAAATTCTCATTCATAGCATTCTCCTTCTCTGATTCAGGGAAAGGGGCGCGCATTTATCTGCGGCAGCCCCTCTCCCCAAAACGGTACCTTCTTTAATTCAATGCGTTCTTGATCTGATCTACCGCATCGCCGACGGTCACGATCTGCTCTGCTGCCTCCGTCGGGATCTCGATGTCAAATTCCTCCTCGATTCCCATCACGATCTGAAAGATGTCCAGAGAGTCTGCCCCCAGATCCTCCACAAACGTGGTGTCCAAAGTGATATCTGCTGTCTCCACATTCAGTACCTCTGCGATGATGCCCTGTAACTTCTCAAACTCCATAATCTTCTCTCCTTATTTTTTGTTTTCTATGGCCTGTTCTTCGGCATCCAGGCTTTCCTTGATTTTCTCATTGATCTTCTGTTCCTTGAAGGTCACACACTGTATGATGGAATTGCTGATCTCACCCGCTTTGGCACTGCCGTGGGTCTTGACTACCAGCCCCTTCAGTCCCAGCATCGGTGCTCCGCCATACTGTGCTGCATCAAACGCCTTTAACGTCTCCTTCAGAGCCGGTTTCACGAGCAGTGCTCCGATCTTGCTGCGCAGCGTGCTCATCATACCTTTCTTGATCATGCTGATCAAAACTGCTCCGGTTCCCTCGTACAGCTTCAGAATCACATTGCCGGTAAACGCCTCACACACGATGACATCTGCGCCGCCGTGCGGAATCTCCCTGGCCTCGATGCTTCCGGTGAAATTCAGATCCGTGCATGCTTTCAGCAGCGGGAAGGTCTCCTTTACCAGAGCATTGCCCTTCTCCTCCTCCGCGCCGACATTCACAATGCCGACTCTTGGTTTGCTAATACCTATTACATGCTCCATGTAAATAGAACCCATGCGTGCAAACTGCACCAGATGGGAGGATCGCGCGTCTACATTGGCTCCCGCATCCAGAAGAAGGGACACGCCCTTTTCCGTCGGAATCAGCGCACCGAAGGGTGCACGCTCCACGCCCTTGATCCGGCCCACGATCATCTGACCGCCCACCAGAACCGCTCCGGAATTGCCGGCCGATACGAATGCATCTGCCTCTCCCTGTTTGACCAGGTTCATGCCGACCACCATGGATGAATCCTTCTTTTTGCGGATCGCATTGACCGGATGTTCATCGGTCTGGATGGTCTCGGAAGCCGGAACCACCTGAATCTGCTCTTTGGTAAAGGAATATTTGCTTAATTCCTGCCTGATGGCCTCTTCCTGCCCAACCAGCAGAACCTGAATATCCTGCCTGCGTGACACCGCATCTGCCGCACCTTTTATAATCTCGCCAGGTGCATTGTCTCCCCCCATAGCGTCTACTGCAACTTTTATCATGCCGTTTCTCCTTTCCGGCTGATGCCGGTAATCCATTCCTTAAATACTATACTAAATAATGTTTTGTAAATCAATATATAAATCTTCTTTTTTTGCTGCGTCCTGCGAATTGTAAACAGGAAAAAGCCCCGGGAGCCAAATGCAGCCCCGGGGCTTTTTCCTGTTTCCTATCGTTTATACCTGACCGTCTGTCACGCAGGCGTCAATCTTAAAGTTGTATCCCATGGTACCTTCCACCTCTGTCATCGACGGAATCGCGCTGTCGGAAGCTCCCGGCACACGGAAATCATGACAGTTCAGTCTCTCGACCGGAGTCTCAACCGGCTTCTCAACCTGCGGAACATAGTCATATGGGTAACGGTACGCACGGTAAACCATCTCGCGCATGCCCTCAAACGGAGCGATGAACTCCCATACCACTTCCTTCTCCGGAGTCACCTCGAACATACGCATATAGCAGCCCTCGCAGATCAGGGTGTTGCCGTTTGGCAGTCTCTGTGCGGAACTGATCAGCGGACTGTAAAACTTGGAATTTGCAACCAGTCCCAGCATTCCGCCGAAGGACAGTCCCTTGAACTCCCATACAAGCTCCAGGGTCACCGGATCAATCTCCACGATACGGGAATGATCACGGATATCCGACTTTCCGCCGTCGGTAGTGGTTCTGCTCGGCATACCATACCCGGCCCAGCCGCCGTTATCGAAGATCAGGATGTTGCCCTCGCCCGGCAGTCCCTTCGGGATCATGTGGCAGTGATGCTGACCGATGATCTGGCCGATGATGCGAAGCTCTTTGGATTTGGTAAAGTCCGGTCCGATCTGCCATACGATCTTGCCGGTTTTTTTGCTGATGATCGCCATGATATTGGCCTCGCGCGCATCCCAGATGATATTGTCCGGATGGAAACGCTCGTCACCTGCATCGTACCATTTGTTCGGTCCCAGCATACTCATGGAGTTGATGTGCATCCAGTCGCCCTGGCCGCCGCCGTTCTCATGGTTGTTTGGATTGCGTGCCAGCACGTTCTTCGCGATCTCGTCAAAGCCAAGCTCCGCGAAGTGCTTGCTTGCATGCCACTCCCACACGATATTGCCTTCCCAGTCAACCTCGATGAACACGTCGTCCAGCAGGCGATGCTCACTGATCTTCTTGTTGTAGACATCCTCATGACACAGGATCAGGGTGTTGCCGCTGTCGGTCTTGCACTCCATCCCCGGCACATAATAGCCGACCGGATTGCCCTCACGCTGATAGTCATGATGCTGACGTGCGATCCAGCGCTTGTCGCCTTCATCGTCCACTTCTTCTTTTTTGTCAAATTTCCATACTACCTTGCCGTCCCAGTCAATCTGTACCAGATCAGTCTGATCCTGATACCCGAATTTCGGATCACGCAGTCCCAGACTTCCCATCAGATAGCCGCCCGGAAGCAGTTTGTTCGGGAATCCCTGAACACCCTTCCAGCATTTCACAACATTGCCGTTCATGTCAACCAGAATGGCTCCGATGCCCTGGCACTGCATCAGGGTGTAGCCGTTCCATGCTTTCTCAGGATTGTAGATCGTCGTTCCCATCGGATAAACACTGTAAAGTCCCATTTTCAAAATCCTCCTTATGTAATATGAATTTTAACGCACCCCTTAAATACGATTCTCGATGGCGTCCACGTAATCGTCTTCCTCGTGATTGCCTGCGAGCTTCTCCACAACCTCACCATTATCGAAAATAACGACCTGGGGCACGCCCTTCATCATCATCTTCTCAAACAGTGCCGCTTCCTCTTCCACGTCTACC
Source organism: Lachnospiraceae bacterium (assembly GCA_028693165.1). Classification (GTDB taxonomy): domain Bacteria; phylum Bacillota; class Clostridia; order Lachnospirales; family Lachnospiraceae; genus Brotaphodocola. Next base: position 106,306 of record JAQUVX010000008.1, read on the forward strand.
TCATAGAACGGAAGTTTCCCCTTGTAATCTTCTTCCAGATCTTCCAGTACCGCGTGAACCCCCTGACAGACATGACAGCTTTTTCTGGAGAAAATGACCAGACAAGTCTCGCCGTCATTCTCTACATATTCGTCAAATGCACGCGAATTTAATTTCTTCATGTTGCGCTTCCTCCTGCATCTCCTGTATTTGTTAATAGTATAACAGCTTCCGAAAGGACAAACAATAGCACAGGCTATGGTAAAAATAAAAAATTATGCTAAAATAAAAGATAGAAGTCAGAAAACAATCGAATGGAGGAACGATTATGGATACAATGTATGATTTGATTATCATCGGTGCGGGTCCTGCAGGACTGGCTGCCGGTATTTATGGAGGACGTGCACACCTCAATACACTGATTCTGGAAAAGAGTACCGTCGGCGGCCGCGCCTACACGACCCGCGAGATCGTCAATTATCCGGGCATCCCGACCACATCCGGCCCGGATCTGACCGAGAAGATGGCGGAACATGCCAAAAACTTCGGCGTGGAGATCCGGCGCGAACCGGTCAAGGGCATGGACGTGACGGGTGATGTCAAGCTCGTCAACACAAGAAAGCACCAGTACGGAGCAAAGGCTGTCATCCTGGCAACCGGCACCAGCGCCCGGATCCTGGGCATTCCCGGAGAAAAAGAGCTGACCGGACAGGGCGTCGCCTACTGTGCCACCTGTGATGCGGAATTTTTCCAGGATCAGCATGTCGTTGTCGTGGGAAGCGGCGATCAGGCCATCGAGGAGGGCATGTTTATCACCCGCTTTGCCAGCCGCGTGACCGTAGTGGTTCTGCACGATGAGGGCATCCTTGACTGCAACAAGCAGGCTGCCGAGAAGGCACTGCATCACCCGAAGATGGATTTTGTCTGGAACAGTGTTCTGACGGAGGTCTGCGGGGAGGAACAGGTCACCGGCGTCAAAATCAAAAATATCAAGACAGATGCAGTCACGGACTTTGCCTGCGACGGTGTGTTCTTCTTCGTCGGCATGATCCCGGAGACCAAATGGCTGCCTGATGAGCTTGCCAAAGACTCCCGCGGCTGGATGCACGTCAGCGAGCGGATGGAGACTAATGTGCCGGGCATCTATGCCGTCGGCGATGTCCGCGACAAATATCTGCGTCAGGTATCCACCGCGATCTCGGACGGTGCCATCGCCGCCACGGCCGCAGAGCGCTACATTGAAGATATGAACGATCTGCGCGAGCAGGTCTTAGAGAGCAAAGAGCCCGTGATCCTCGGTTTCTGGAGTCCGGAATATCAGAGCGGCTTAGATGCCATCTCTGCGATCGACTCTCCTTACCGGGTCATCGAGATCGACGTTTCCCGCAAGAATGTCTGGGCAAACCGTTATCAGATCACGTTAAACGAAGAGCAGCCCGCCGCAGCTCTGTTGATTGTCGATGGCGAGGTCAGCCAGAAGCTTTCCCTTTAAACATGAATTTGATCATCAAAAAAGAGCCTTCACAAAAATGTGAAAGCTCTTTTTTTGATGATTTCTAAATTTGCAATTAGTCCTCAACGCTAACGATTTCTTTCTTGTTGTAAGAACCGCAAGCTTTGCAGACTCTGTGAGGCATCATAAGTGCGCCGCACTTGCTGCATTTTACTAAGTTCATAGCGCTCATTTTCCAGTTAGCTCTACGCTTATCTCTTCTTCCTTTGGAAGACTTATTCTTTGGGCAGATAGACATGGTTTACACCTCCTTAAACTTTTGAAATATATCCTGGATTGCTGACATTCTTGGGTCTGGCGAACTTGTATCACAAGAACATTTTGTGTGATTTAAATTCGCACCACATCTATTGCAAATGCCTTTACAGTCTTCCCTGCACAATACGCGGATTGGCAGATTCAACAACAGTTCGTTGCTGAGCAACCGGTCTACATCCAGATTATAGCCGCTTACATAGGGCTGTTCATCGAGTTCCTGCACGTGGTCTGCCTCTGTCTTGCTCATATCCAGTTCTTCATCCAGTTCAAGCTTGAACGGACAATCAACCGGCTCTAAGCACCGGGCACATGGAATCTGCAAAGTAAGCTCTGCGTTTCCCTGTACCAGCAGCTTGCGGTCTCCGAGATTTCGGATACGAAGCTTCACAGGTAGTTTGGACACGACCGGATAATCTTCTTCTTTTGTATGAAGGGCTTCCATATCAATGTCACACGTGTAAGTGTTCTCTTTTCCATTGCTGGAAAACAGCTCTGTTAAATTAATTAGCATATTAATCTCCTAATACGCACCTATAGTATTATACATAGACGGATTTATTTTGTCAACACCTTTTTTACTGGATTAATGCTTTGGTCTCTCTTGCGATCGCCAGCTCTTCGTTGGTCGGAATCAGCATTACCTTCACTTTGGAATCTGCTGCGGAGATGACTCTCTCTTTTCCTCTTACGTTGTTTGCCTCATCATCGATCTTGACGCCGAGATAGCCCAAATATTCGCAGATTGCTTTTCTGCCTGCAACATCATTCTCACCAACACCTGCGGTAAATGCGATCGCATCCACGCCGTTCATCGCTGCGGTGTAAGCGCCGATGTATTTGGCTACACGGTAGATGAATGCATCCATTGCAACTGCTGCCAGATGATTGCCCTCTTTCTTCGCGTTCTCGATGTCACGGAAATCGCTGGAGATGCCGCCGCTCATGCCGAGCACACCGGATTTCTTGTTGAGGATATTCAGCACTTCGTTGACATCTTTGCCCTCTTTGTTGCAGATGAACTGAACAACTGCCGGATCGATGTCGCCGCTTCTGGTACCCATGATCAGACCCTCAAGAGGGGTCAGGCCCATGGAGGTATCCACGCACTTGCCGCCGATGGAAGCCGATACGCTTGCGCCGTTGCCCAGATGACATACGATCACTTTTGCCTTCTCCGGGTCAAGACCGCCGAACTTGATCGCCTCGCCGGATACGAACATATGGCTGGTTCCGTGGAAGCCGTATCTGCGAATGCTGTATTTCTCATAATACTCATACGGAATCGCATACAGATATGCCTTCTCCGGCATCTTCATGCCGAATCCCGTATCCCATACCGCGACATTGGCTTTGCCAGGCATCGCTTTCTCACAGGCCTCGATACCCATCAGGTTTGCCGGGTTGTGCAGAGGTCCCAGATCAAAGCACTCTTTGATGACGCGCTTCACGTCCTCATTGACGATGATGGAATCGCTGTAAACGGTACCTGCGTGCAGAACGCGGTGTCCGATTGCGGTAATCTCATCGGTGCTGGTGATCACGCCGTGGTCTTTGTCCTGCAGCGCGTCCATAACCATCTGAATGGCAGTGGTATGATCCGGCATCGGATTCTCCACTACATATTTGTCCTGGTCGGCCGGCTCATGGGTCAGCTTGGATCCCTCGATACCGATTCTCTCACACAATCCTTTTGCGATAACACTCTCGCCTGCCATATCAATCAGCTGATACTTCAGGGAAGAACTTCCGCAGTTGATTACTAAAATCTTCATAAATGTAATTCTCCTGTTCTCTCTTTTATCATATCCTGTTTTTCAGGATTCATTCGATCATTAATTCATCTGTGCCTGTACTGCCGTGATTGCTACAACACCAACGATATCCTCTGCATAACAGCCTCTGGACAGATCGTTAACCGGCTTTGCAATTCCCTGGCACATCGGGCCGTAGGCTTCTGCCTTTGCCAGTCTCTGTACCAGCTTGTAGCCGATATTTCCTGCATCCAGATCCGGGAATACCAGTACGTTGGCATGTCCTGCAACCTTGCTGTTCGGAGCCTTGGAAGCGCCGATCTCAGGAACGATTGCTGCGTCTAACTGTAATTCGCCGTCCAGAGCCAGTTCCGGAGCCATCTCTTTTGCGATGCGGGTTGCTTCTACCACCTTGGTTACATCGTCATGCTTTGCACTTCCCATGGAAGAATGGGACAGCATGGCTACCTTCGGCTCTTTGCCTACCAGCATCTTGAAGCTGTCCGCAGAACTTACAGCGATCGCTGCCAGCTCTTCCGGATTCGGGTTCTGGTTCAGACCGCAGTCCGCGAATACGAAGGTGCCGTTCTCGCCAAACTCGCAGTTCGGAACTTCCATCAGGAAGAATGCGGAAACCAGCTTGGTGCCCGGTTTGGTCTTGATGATCTGCAGGCATGGACGCAGGGTATTTGCGGTAGAATGGCAAGCACCGGATACCATACCGTCGGCATCGCCGTTCTTGATCATCAGGCAGCCATAGTATGCGTAATCTTTCAGCATGGTTGCTCTTGCATCCTCAGGAGTCAGACCTTTGGATTTTCTCAGTTCTACGAACAGGTTCACGTACTCTTCGGTCTTCTCATAGGTAAACGGGTTGATGACAGTCGCTCCGGAAATATCCAGTCCTTCGCTGTTTGCCGCTACTTCCTCTGGTGTTCCGATGATGATCAGGTTCGCTAATCCCTCTTTCAAAATCTGCTCTGCTGCTACGAACGTTCTCCGATCCATAGACTCCGGAAGAATAATCGTTTTTTTGTCTGCTTTCGCTTTTGCTTTAATTACATCAATAAATGCCATGGCGCAACATACCCCTTTCATTTTTTACATTTGTTCTCATTATATACCATTTGTTTTTTGTATACAAGACATTTTCAGCCAAAAAAATGTTTTTTTTGACGCACAAAATGTCATATACTTCTATTCTAACATTGGCTTCGGGAAAATACAATCTTTACCTTTTGTTAAAAAAAAGATATACTGGCTGTAATGAATTTTGAGAGGAGCTTTTCCATCCATGAAGACCGTCGGCATCATCGCAGAATACAACCCGTTTCATTTTGGTCACCGGTATCAGCTTCAGTGCGTGCGGCAAAAGCTGCACGCTGATTATATTGTGATTGCCATGAGCGGAGACTTCGTACAGCGCGGAGAGCCGGCGCTGTATGACAAATACACGCGCGCCCGCATGGCCCTTTTAGCCGGTGCCGATCTGGTGCTGGAGCTGCCTTCCTGCTTTGCCGTCAGCAGCGCCGAGGATTTTGCCTCCTGCGGCGTTGCCCTGCTCGACCGTCTTGGGGTCGTGGATACGCTCTGCTTTGGAAGTGAGCTTGGAAAACTCGATGCCCTGCGACAGGCTGCCGATGTCCTGGTACAGGAAAATGCCGTCTTTTCTGGGCGGATGCAGGAGCTTTTGCGGCAGGGGAACTCTTATCCCAGGGCACGGAGCATGGCGCTTTCTGCTCTGTTTTCTGCCTGCGCGGCAAATTCTGCATCTGCCGGCCCGGCCGACTGGGAGTCGCTTCTCGCCTCCCCGAACAATATTCTCGGCATCGAATATTTAAAGGCGATCCAAAAGCGCCGCAGCTCCATGGAACCAGTGACGATCTCGCGCAAAGGCCAGGCTTATCAGGAAAACACGCTGCCCGAAGCCAGTCTGTACGCCTCTGCCTCCGCCATCCGCGCGGCACTTAGCGCCGGACAGTTTGAACAGGCCCTTTCGCAGATGCCGTTTCCGGAGGTGACAGACCAGCCGGTACCGGCCCTGTTTCCCGCCGACTTCTCGGCTCTGCTGAATATGAAGCTGCTGGAGCTTCGCAAAAGCGGTGCTGATCTGACCCGTTTCGCCGATGTTTCCCCTGAGCTGGCCGACCGCATCCGCGGTCAGGTGCTGGATTTTGCTTCGTTTCCAGAGCGCATCGCTACCCTAAAGACCCGGCAGTACACCTACACCCGCATCAGCCGCGCGCTGCTTCATATCCTGCTGGACGTAACCGATGCGCAGATTGCCCTTGGGCGAACGCTCGATTACGCTCCCTACGCCCGCGTGCTGGGATTTCGCAAGGAGGCGGCACCGCTGCTTCGGGAGATCAAGCTGCACGGCGGGATTCCGCTGATCACTAAGACCGCAGATGCACAGCCGCTCTTGTCCCCGGAGGCGTTCACGCTCTTGGAACAGGACTTTTTCTGTTCTCATCTGTATCAGTCCATACAGCAGCAAAAAGGGGGCTGTCGCCCCCTCAATGAATACACCCATTCTTTAGTTCTTCTCTGACAGCCGATCTTCCAGCAGTCGATACAGGGTCGGCTGAATCTGCAAAAACTCCAGAATCTTGCGGATCTCTGCCTGATTGTCCTTTTTCCTACCCTCCAAAACTGCGCGGATCAGGATATTCTTCGGTGTGTGCTCCATATCGATGAATTCCAGAATCTGCGTTCGGTAGCCCTGCGCCTCCAAAAGCTCCGCGCGCAGCGCATCGGTATAGAGTGCCGCCATGCGCTCCTTGATCAGTCCATACTGAAAGACCGGTTTCAGCAGATCATTTTCCATCTGCCGATTCAGCTCATGCTGGCAGCAGGGAACGGACAAAATGACCTTCGCACCCCAGCGCACCGCCTTATCCAGCGCATAGTCTGTGGCGGTATCACAGGCATGCAGTGTCACCACCATATCCACATGGTCCACGCCCTCATAGGAGGCGATATCACCATGGTAGAATTTCAGTTTATCATAGCCGTACTGCTCCGCCAGGCGGTTGCAGTGGGCGATGACCTCTTTCTTTAAATCCAGACCGATGATCCGAATCGGATATCCCTTTAACACATGCAGATAATAATACATGGCAAAGGTCAGATAGGATTTGCCGCAGCCAAAATCGATGATCGTCGTCTCACGACTCTTATCCAGCCTTGGCAGAATGTCCTCGATGAATTCCAGAAAGCGGTTGATCTGCCGGAATTTGTCGTAGCGGGTCCGGACGATCCTGCCCTCCGCCGTCATGACGCCAAGCTCCACCAGAAACGGAACCGGAGTTCCCTCCTCCAGAACATAGCGTTTGCTGCGGTTGTGCTGCAATTTTTCCAAACGCTCATCGGGCGCAGGCATCGTGTCCGGCTCTGCCGCCATCATCTTCCGCTTCGTCTTCACCGTCATCGTGCCCTTTTTGCCGACCAGCACTGTGGCGTTGCCAAGCTCGGACAACAGCTCGCCCTGCCGAAACCGGGTTTGCAGCAGCGCTTCCACATAGTCCTTCACTTCTTCCTGCGTGAAATTCTTATGAAACGCCTGGCTGCCCGCCAGCTCCTCCGCCTGATACATCAGACTGTTCTTCAGCAGCAGCGGACGAATCCGAACCTTCTGCACGCCCTCCTTCTCGGACGGGTTGCTCAGGATCATCTGATTCAGTTGTTGATTGATAAACGCGTCCAGCATGGAACGCAAGGTTTCTTTTCCCATGGCTGTTAGTTCTTGAAGCTGTGGATCGGTGCCGGGATACGGCCGCCGCGGGTCACAAATTTCTCACAGGAGTACGGATTGACCGGCATAACCGGGGCATAGCCCAAAAGGCCGCCAAATTCCACCGTGTCGCCCAGACCTTTTCCGATTACCGGAATCAGGCGAACCGCGGTGGTCTTCTGGTTGATCATACCGATCGCCGCCTCGTCTGCAATGATACCGGAAATGGTGGTCGCCGGGGTATCTCCCGGAATGGCGATCATGTCCAGGCCTACGGAGCAGACACAGGTCATCGCTTCCAGCTTTTCCAGTGTCAGAGCGCCCAGGGAAACTGCGTCGATCATACCCTGATCCTCGCTGACCGGGATAAATGCGCCGCTTAAGCCGCCCACGTAAGAGGATGCCATCACGCCGCCCTTCTTGACCTGATCGTTCAGCATGGCAAGTGCCGCGGTGGTGCCAGGTGCACCCACGCGCTCCAGACCGATCTCCTCCAGAATCTCCGCCACACTGTCACCCACTGCCGGGGTCGGAGCCAGGGACAGATCGATGATGCCGAACGGAATGCCCAGACGCTTTGAAGCCTCCTGTGCAACCAGCTGGCCTACACGGGTAATCTTAAATGCGGTCTTTTTGATGGTCTCGCACAGCACCTCAAAGTTCTCCCCGCGTGCCTTCTCCAGAGCCACCTTTACAACACCAGGTCCGCTGACACCGACATTGATGATCGCATCCGCCTCGGTCACGCCGTGGAATGCGCCTGCCATGAAGGGATTGTCATCCGGTGCGTTGCAGAATACCACCAGCTTCGCACAGCCGAGGGAGTCATCCTCCTTCGTTGCCTCTGCGGTCGCCAGGACGATCTCGCCCATCAGCTTTACGGCATCCATATTAAGACCCGTCTTGGTGGAACCTACGTTGATGGAGCTGCACACGCGCTCCGTCACCGCCAGTGCCTGCGGGATCGAACGAATCAGATTTTCTTCTGCCGGAGTCATGCCCTTGCTGACCAGTGCGGAATAGCCGCCGATAAAGTTGACGCCAACTTCCTTGGCCGCGCGGTCCATGGTCTGCGCGATGGTCACGAAATCCTCCGGGGATTTACAGGCGCAGCCGCCCACCAGCGCGATCGGCGTCACGGAGATGCGCTTGTTCACGATCGGCACACCGAAATCTCTGGCAATCTCTTCGCCGGTCGATACCAGATCCTTCGCATAGGTCGTGATCTTCTTGTAGATCTTATCATTCACTGCCGTCAGGTCACTGTCACAGCAGTCCAACAGGCTGATGCCCATGGTAATGGTACGCACATCCAGTTTCTCGTGCTCAATCATGTTGTTGGTCTCAATTACTTCAAACATATTTAACATCTTACGGTTCCACCTTTTCCTGTTGTAATAGATTCCTTAGATTCTGTGCATCTTTGTGAAGATTTCTTCTCTCTGGCATTTGATGGAAACACCGATTTCCTCGCCAAGTGCCTCTAACGCGTCACAGACCTCGCCAAAGGAGGTGCTGGCTGCTTCGAAATCTGCGATCATCATCATGTTGAAATATCCCTGAACGATGGTCTGGGAAATGTCAAGCACATTGATCTTCTTCTCTGCGAGGTAGGTACATACCCGCGCAATGATTCCTACCGTATCTTTTCCTACTACTGTGATAATTACTTTGTTCATCTCTTCTTTCCGCCTTTCTTCTTTTCGCATACCCTGCTTACAGGTTTATAATCTGTGACATCTCATCCCGCTTTGCAACGGCAATCGAAAAATCACTGGATTTATATGGATTTTCTCCCTGATCGATCTCCAGCTTTACCGTCTCGTAAGCCAGAGCCTCGTAATTGTTTTCCTTGCTCAAATGTCCCAGCAGGATCTGTTTGATATTGTCGTGCAGGATACAGTTTAACAGCCGTCCCGCGTTCTCGTTGGACAGATGCCCGTGATCCCCCAGAATTCTCCGTTTCAGATAATACGGATAAGGCCCGGTCTCCAGCATATTCACATCGTGGTTGGATTCCAATAGCAGCGCATTCAGCCCCTGCAGATGATCGATAACATACTGATCATAATGACCCATATCCGTAGCGACCGCCACCGACTTCTTCTCATGCTGCACCCGATAAGCCACGGGATTGGCCGCGTCGTGATCAATAGAAAACGGCTGCAGCTCCAGATCTCCGATCGCAAACTCCACATCCGGGCAGATCGGCTTTAACAGCTCCCGCGAATACGCTCCCAGAGACTTCATACCGGCGATCTCCTCCAGCGTCTCCTGTGTTCCGTAGATCGGAATCTCATACTTGCGGGCCAGCACACCAAGCCCCTTCACGTGGTCGGAGTGTTCGTGCGTGATCACGACACCGGCGAGCTCACTGCCCTTTAAGCCGATCTCCTGAAGTCCCTGTTCGATGCGTTTGTTGCTGATACCTGCATCCACAAGGATGTGGGTGTTATCCGAGCCGACATAGATGCAGTTTCCGCTGCTTCCGCTGGCAATACTTACTAATCTCATTGCAGTTTATCCTTCTGTGCGTATTTTCTGAAGCATATCTTCCAGCTGCTGCCGTACCGCTTCGATGGTTTTGTTGTTGTCAATGACAAAATCAGCCACTGCGAGAAATTCTTCTCTGCCCGGCTGGTTCTTCATGATGTCCAGACATTTCTCCCTGGTATAATGGCGGTCTGCCATCAGGCGGCTGATCCGGTTCTCTTTGGAGGTGTCCACATAGATCAGCTTCTGACAGAGTTCCCGGCTCTTTTGATCAAACAGCGCCGATTCGATCACGATCAGATCCGCGCGGCTCGCTGCAATCTGCTCCCGGATGGCCTGCCAGGTCAGCGGGTGGATGATGGCATTGACCTGCATAAGTGCCGCCTCATCCTGAAAAATGCGTGCTGCAAAGGCTGCCCGTTCCAGCTTTCCCTGTCCGTCTAAAATCTCCGCTCCAAACGCTGTCACAAGCTGTTCATACCCGGCCTGTCCCGGCTCCTCAAGCTGCCTTGCAACCTGGTCGGCCTCAATGATCTCGGCTCCATAGCATTCCTTCAGAAGATCCAGGATCCGGCTCTTTCCGGCACCGATGCCTCCCGTGATACCAAGCACTGTCATATTAATTGCCTCGTTTTGCGTTCATCTTATTCTCATGCTGTTTCAGCAAAGAAAGCAGCAGCGTCTTGGAAACGCTGACATTCTCTCCGTATGGATTGATGACAAAGCCCTTCAGATCGTTAATCTGGCGGATCAGGATATTGCCGTACTCCTGCATCGTCATGATCAGGGCCTGATTGTGCTTCCCGTCACTGTTCCATTTGTTGTATTCGTCCATATCGGTGAAGGCAAGATAAAATTTCTCCCCCTCCGTATTCTGGATATGCTCAAAACGAATCCGTGTGGACGGCCCCTCTTTCTCGGTCAGCAATGTCTGGCGCTCGATCGGAGACAGTAAATGTGCCTCCATCAATGCCTCCGCAAAGACTCCGCGGGTGTAGGCGTTGTCGTGTTTCTTTAAATCCTGCATCGCCTGCATCAGTTTTGGATTTCTTGTTTCATTTGAAGACTGGTTATCCATATATAGTGTCCTTCCTTATTCTCGTTTTGTTAACGTTCCTATCTTATCACAAAATTCCCGGCACTGCAAACATTCTGTTTCGCCAAACACGCGAATGCCTGCCTCCTTCAGAAGCGCAGCCGCCACCCCGTTCCCTTGCGTCAGGGTTTTCGTGTGCGTCCCGTCATAGATTCGTCCGCTTCCGCAGGAAGGGCTTCGCTCCTTTAACACGGCGCACCGGCACTGAAAATAACGCGCCAGATGCAGCGTCTCTGCGGCCCCCTTCTCGTATGGAGCCGTCACATCCGTCCCGCTCTTTGTGAGTACGCGGTCTCCCATGCGCTCGGCTGGTTCCCGCGGAGTGGCAAGCCCGCCAAGGATCTCCGGGCAGACCGGAATCAGATGCGCCGTCTGCATCAGCTGCCGAACCTCCTCGTCCAGCACGCCCTCCCCATTGTACCGGCAGTGTACCCCCAATAGGCAGGCACTGACCAGAACGTTCTCCTTTTCCTTCTCTTCCATCAGGCAATCTCCCGTCCAAATCTTATGTTCTGAATAATATATCACATTTTTCCCGACAAAGAAAGCGGATTTTCATCGCGCCGCAGGGAACGCTATTTTGCATCAAACCAGCTTGTCCCGATGTGCGCCTCCACCTCCAGCGCCACCTGAAGCGTCGCCGCATGCTTCATCTGATCTTCTAAAATCCCAACGACCTCCGCCGTCTCGCTCTCCAACGTCTCCACCAAAAGCTCATCGTGAATCTGCAATACAATGCGGGATTTCAGCTTCCGGCTGCGCAGCTCCCGATCCACAGCGATCATCGCCAGCTTCATGATATCGGCTGCTGTTCCCTGAATCGGTGAATTCATCGCCACGCGCTCACCGAAGGAACGCTGCATGAAGTTGGCCGATTTCAGCTCCGGAATCGGGCGTCTCCGGCCGTACATGCTGGTCACATAGCCTTGCGTCTTTCCGTCCTCCACCTGCCGGTCCAAAAACTGCTTAACACCCGGATACGTCTCGAAATATTTGTTGATATATTCCACGGCTTCCTTCCGGCTGATGCTGAGATCCTCACTCAGTCCGAAGGCGCTGATTCCGTACACGATTCCAAAGTTGACCGCCTTGGCATTGCGCCGCAGAAGCGGGGTCACCTCGGCGAGCGGCACATGGAACACCTCACTCGCGGTGATGGCGTGAATATCCTGGGCTTCCCGGTATGCGCCGATCAGACGCTCATCGCCGGACATATGTGCCAGGATACGAAGCTCGATCTGGGAATAGTCCGCGTCCACAAAGACATAGCCTTCTTCCGGGACAAACACCTTGCGGATCGCCCGGCCCAGTTCCATCCGAACCGGAATGTTCTGCAAATTCGGCTCCGTGCTGCTGATCCGCCCCGTCGCCGTGATCGTCTGATTGAAGGTTCCGTGAATCCGCTCATCCTCCCCGATATAGACGGCCAGTCCGTCAGCATAGGTCGAATTTAGCTTGGTCAACTGACGGTAGTCCAGAATCATCTGCACCACAGGATACTCCGGTGCCAGCTTCTCCAGCACATCGGCCGCCGTGGAATAGCCGGTCTTGGTTTTCTTTCCGTGCGGAAGCTGCATCCGCTCAAACAAAATCTCGCCAAGCTGCTTGGGCGAATTGATGTTGAAGGTTTCCCCTGCCAGTGTATAGATTTCCCGCTCCAGCGCCGTGATCCGCACCTTCAGCTGATCCCCGTATTCCTTAAGCTGCGCCCGATCCACGCGAATCCCGGCGGCCTCCATGTGATGCAGGCTGTAGATCAGGGGCATTTCCATGGTCAGAAACAGTTCCTCCATCCCGGTCTCCCGCAGCTTTTCTTCCAGCTCCGGCATGGCTTTCCAGGCAATGTAGCCCATATAGCAGGCAGCGTTGATGCCATTTTGACGCCCCTCGGACAATGCCTGACTCACCGATTCTTTCCCAAGCAGATCGGCCCTGGACGGCACCGTCATCCCCAGATAATCCCGCGCCAGATCGTCATACTCATAGGTATCCTTCAGCGGATTCAAAAGATAGCCCGCCACGCCCGCATCCTTGACCGGGCTATCATAATCCAGATTCAAAAACCGTAACTGCGGCTTCAAGTCCAGGACGGCAAAATCGCCCTCCGGCCGCTTCTCGATCAGCGTGCGAACCTTGTCGCACAGATAAGCGCCCGTCACGAAACCATTGACCGGAACCGCATAGCAGGCGTCCTCGCCCAGACAGATCGCCAGTCCTCCGACCGCGCCCTGATCCAGAATCAGTTGAAAGCCGACCCGCTCCGCGCCAAGTGCCGTCTCAAAGATCTGCTCCACGCCGGATAAATCCTCCACAACCCAGAACTGATCCTCAATCGAAGAGCTCCCCATGTCCTGCACGTCGAACCGGGCCAGAATGGATTTGAATTCGAGGCGCTTCATATACTGGTACGCCTCCGGTGTATAGAGATTGCCGATCTGTGCATCCTCATAGGAAAAATCGATCGGACAATCCAGACAGATCGTCGCAAGCTCCTTGCTCATCACCGCCATATCATAATGCTCGCCAAGGGCCTTCTGTGCCCGCGGCGGCTTGAGCTCCTCCAAATGCGCGTAAGCATTTTCGATGCTTCCATAAGCCACGATCAGATTCGTCGCCGTCTTTTCTCCGATGGACGGAACTCCCGGAATGTTGTCCGAGGCATCTCCCATCAGCGCCTTCACGTCGATAAATTCCAGCGGGGTGACCTGATATTCCCGCTTCACATCCTCCGGGAAATAATCCTTCACCTCCGTGGTTCCACGGCTGGTTTTCGGAATCCGGATCTTGATGTGGGTATCTGCAAGCTGCAAAAGATCCCGGTCCCCGGAAATCACCGCCACCTCCACGCCGGCCGCCTGATTGCGCTTCGCCAGCGTTCCCAGAATATCATCTGCCTCATAGCCTGCCATAGTCATGATCGGCACGCCCATCGCTGCAAGCACTTCCTTCATTAGCGGCACCTGCTCCCGCAGCTCCTCCGGCATGGGCTTTCGCGTCCCCTTGTACGCCGCATACTGCTTGTGGCGGAAAGTCGGCTCGCGCAGATCAAAGGCCACCGCCAGATGATCCGCCTGCTCCTCCTCCAGAATCTTAAACATAATATTGAGGAACCCGTACACCGCATTGGTGTGAAGTCCCTCAGAATTCGTCAGCTCCGGAACACCGTAAAACGCCCGGTTCAGTATACTGTGTCCATCAATTAATACCAGTTTTCCCATCTCGAATTTCTCCTCTTCTATACTCCCAGCAGCCATATGCGAAGCTGCATCAGTAATATCGTCAAAACGCCGGTCACACACAGGGTGTTGACCGCATAGCAGATCACCTTCCGAAGCCGGACGGCACGCACGCGCATCCAGGCCACATCCAGGCTTTCTTCCAGGGCGCCGGTAATGTCATAGACACCGGTTCCGGAATCCAACTGCCGGAGTCCCAACGAAACGGTATAGTAAATCTCCAGCTCCTCCCGGCAGTCCGGGCACTGGCGGATATGATTTAAAAACTGTTCCAGCTCCTGTTCATCCAACTGGGCGCCGATGTACGGCATGATCATCTTTTCCGCCTCTCTGCAGTTTAACATTCCCTCACCTTCCCCTCGCCTATCCCAAGCTTTTCTTCTTTTGAACTTAATCATACAATAAACCTGACTGATTTTCAATTTATTAAAGTTTTTTTTTCAGATTATTGACTGGATTTTTATTCTCTGCTAGAATCAAGCGTATTCAATTATGAAAGGAGCATTCCCCCATGCCAAAATTAAATGAACATTATCAGGATTTAAAAGAAAGTTATCTGTTTGCCGAAATTGCACACCGTGTTGCCGCTTACACCCAGGCGCACCCGGACCAGAAGGTGATCCGCCTTGGAATCGGTGATGTGACCCTGCCCCTTGGCAGCCTTGCGCTGGCCGGACTGCACGAGGGCGTCGATGCCATGGCTTCCCCCGACACCTTCAAGGGCTATGGGCCGGAACAGGGTTACGCCTTCCTGCGCGATGCCATCTCCGCCTACTATGCACGCAGCGGCGTTTCCGTCGATGCAGGCGATATCTTCATCTCCGACGGTGCCAAGAGCGACACCGGCAATATCGCGGAGCTCTTCGATGCGGACAATGTCATCCTGATTCCCGATCCGGTTTACCCGGTTTATGTGGATTCCAACGTAATGAGCGGCAAAAAAGTCACCTACATCTCCGGCAATGCTGAGAATGCATTTCTGCCGATGCCAGATCCGGCTGTTCATGCCGACATCATCTATCTGTGTTCCCCCAACAACCCCACCGGTGCCGTGTACAACCGCGAGCAGTTGCAGGAATGGGTAAATTACGCCCTGGCCAACGATGCTGTGATCCTGTTTGACTCCGCATACGAGGCGTTTATCACCGATCCGGATCTTCCGCGCAGCATTTATGCGATCGAGGGGGCAAAGCGCTGTGCGATCGAGTTCTGCTCTCTCTCCAAGACCGCAGGCTTTACCGGAACCCGCTGCGGATACACCGTCGTCCCGAAGGAGCTGGTCTTCACCGCTTCAAATGGTGTGCAGATGTCCCTTCACGCCATGTGGAACCGCAGACAGTCTACGAAATTCAACGGTACCTCCTACATCGTGCAGAGCGGTGCCGCGGCGGTATTTACCGAGGACGGCATGAAGCAGTGCCGCGCCAACATCCAGTATTATCAGGAAAACGCCCGCATCATCGCAGACACTCTGACCCGGAAAAACATCCGCTTCTTCGGCGGTGTGCACTCCCCCTACATCTGGTTTGAGTGCCCGAACGGCATGGAGTCCTGGGCATTCTTTGATGAGCTTCTGACGCGCGCCCAGGTTGTGGGAACTCCTGGCGCCGGGTTTGGTGAGAACGGCAAACACTACTTCCGCCTGACCTCCTTCGGCAATCACGAGAACACGCTTGAGGCAATGAAACGCTTCGAAAAGTTGTTCTAATTGCGCATATTATTTGTACAAAAATACTTGCCAAATGGATGCGCTTATGCTACAATACCTTTGTTGCGTAAGTATGCCGGCGTGGCGGAATGGCAGACGCATCAGACTCAAAATCTGACGGGGGCAACCTCGTGCCGGTTCAAGTCCGGCCGCCGGCACTCCTTGGCAGGGGCGAGACCTTGTAAACAGTATTGTTTACAGGGTCTTTTTTTCTGATAACATATATTCCATCAGAATCTTTTCCTCATCATAATCCGGAGCATAGTTACCTGCAATTTTACAAATTCTCTGTATGGTATCAAGATCTTCTTCTAATTCTGCAGCGATCACGGGTACAGGTGTATTCTTTTTCAGTTTTTTGCATACAAGATTGATAAAATTCCCCAGCTTTCCTTCTGCAATTCCTTCTGCAATTCCTTCTGCTTTTGCAATCTCACGCTCATTTTTAATATGCAGCTTTTCATCATATTCTCCTAAGATCACTTGACATACCTCCCCTCGGTGTTTTAAAAGAAATTCTTTTAAAACATTTTCTTTGATACAGTTCTCTATTGCACTGTCTATCGCTGCTAATAAGGTCACTCCCTGCTCTAATCTGCTGCGAATCTCTGCAATGATATACGCATATTCATACAGTTCTCGGCAGCTTGTCATTAATTCTGTTTGATGGGTTATATTGATGTTAATGACTGTGGCAATACATTCCAAAGAAGCTTCTGCTTCCTTCTCTGATGCTTGTTCTTTCACGCTGCGCTGAAAAGAATTCGATAATCTTAACTTTTTTGTCTCTCCCTTCCATTTTGAGCCATTATAAAACACAATATAACGAGGCATTGGAAGTTTGAGCTGCACACTGGAATAGATGTCCAACTGGTTCTGATTGACATACGACTCATACAGCCTGCTTAAATAGAATAATCCTCTAAGTGCCATATTGGGATTATCGGTAGACTGTGCCTCATACAAATTCATTTCCTCATCAATTAGAAAGGAAATGTCATTTTTCATCCCCATGTACAGTGCATCATCAATGGTCCTGATTTCCAGCATGCCTTCATCTGTGTATTCGGTTTGATTCATGGCATTGTACAGATTTAACAGTTTCTTTTTGTCCGAAAAAATCAGACGAAACAGGCTGTCCTTGTACTTTCGATTTGCTTTTGCTTTTCCCATATGCAATTTTCCTCCTGAGTATTTCGACAGGAGAAATTTTCAAAAATCCCCTGCCAGATTGATGTGATTTTTAAGCAGGAATTTTTGAATGAATCTTATTAAGATAGGTTGTTTAGAATGGTGCTGTTCTGCACCTTTTTAGAATTCTGCTTGGTTTCAGTATAAACCGATATAAATGTTTCGTCAAGAGGCATGATTGATACCTCGCTTTCTGTGGTTGAATTGTTCATAAGTTTTTAGTACAATAAATTTGAAACTTGGATTTCAGGAGGGATAGCCCATGAAAAAAATAGTAAGTATTTTGGTTGTTGTGATGATAATAGCTTCACTTGCAGGGTGTTCACAAAAGGCAGCAGACCCAATCGTTTTACCTGATGAAAACAGCATACAATCAGTCGATATAACGGTTGATGACGAATTAGTTAATTTTACAGATATTGAGTGGATTAAGCAATGTATGTCAAATATTGCAAACGCACAAGCAACAGCTAAAGAATCCGTAAACGATATGCCACAAGTTGATGACTATATTAAAATTGATATAAATACAAACAATGCAGTAAGCACCTTGTTTGTGTATGAGAAAAATGACAAGTATTATATAGAGCAAGCGTATCAAGGTATTTATGAAACAGATTCATCATTCTATGAGATGTTAAAAGAATTGAAATAAGTACCCATTTATCGGGCAAGTATAATTCAACATCGCGGGTGGTCAAGCCAAAAACTTGCTGTCTTTGTTCCCTTTTCGCTTACAACAGTAGCATAACTGATCATAAGACCCGGGTACTGCAGATTGCTGCATACCATGGTTCCTGCCAGTATTGCCGCAAAACTTCTTCTAAATCTTGATATACTCATAGCTTTCCCTCCTGTTTTCTATTGGCTCCATTTTCTTTTTTCAAACTCTTTGAAAAATATAAAAAGGCACCAACAAGGACAGCTCTCTACTCCTAGAACTGTCCTTGTTGGTGCCTTTTTATCCCTCTAAAATTACTTAGTGTCTGCGGTCTGCGGTCTGTCTTATTCCTGCTCCATCATCCGGCGGATCAGCTCCACCGAACCCTCGATTCCATAGCTGGAGCTGTTGATGCAGAGGTCGTAATTGCAGGGCATCCCCCATTTTGACCCCGTATAAAATCCATAATACTTCCGATGCTTGTGATCCATCTTCTTCACCAGCCGGCGCGCCTCTTTCTCGCTCATCCCTTTGTTGATCTCCATAATACGGCGAATGCGGCGTTCCACCGGGGCCGTGATGAAGATGCTGATGTGCGGAATGTGGTTGTTGGTCAGAATCAGATCCGCACAGCGTCCCATGATCACAAAGTCTTCATTCTTACTCATATCACAGATCAGATCACTCTGGTTGAAATAGACCGCATCCCGTTTGGACAGGCCATGGTAGCGGTTGAAATTGCGAAATGCCGTTCGGATTCCGTTCTTTTGTTCCGGGACAAAGGCACGCTGCTGATAAACGTATTCTTCTGTCCCGTCTTTTCCGGTGATTTTCTTATAGGGCGACGGAAATGCCGCCTTATCCTCGATCACATCCTGCTCCGCTTCCAGACGCTTGATTACCTCGCTGAAAATTTCCACATCATAGTAATTGATTTTCAGAGAATCCGCAAGCGTAAAGCCGATCTCACTTCCGCCACAGCCGTAGGTCCGTCCGATGCAGATGACCAGATGGTCCTGATTGGAAAATCGCTCTTTCAGATGCTTCTTTAAATTCGGCTCCAAAAGCTCCGCACGGCTCTGATCCAGAATCTCTCCCGTGCCAAAGCTGGTTGGCAGCTCGATGACGTCATGCAGAATGTTGTTGTATTCTGACATGATCATCTTGCGGCTCTCACGGTCCGAAATCGTACGTGCCATATTGCTGATCAGCGCCAGCTGGCTTCTGAGGACATGGCTCTGATCCCGCTCCAGCATCAGACGCATCATCTCCGTCACGCAGCGTTCCCGATCCCGGTCAAAGACTCGTCCCAGGGAAGATCCAAGCTGAATATATACTTCCGCGTCCAGATCGTAAATACGTTCTGCTAATTCGCGCATCATTTCTTCGTTATGATTCATCATTCATGTCCCTCCCTATAAAAAGAATAATACGGTATCCAACAAAAATACCGGAATCAGGATCCGCAGGGACCACGCCAGGTAACCGAAGAACGATGGCATACGGATACCATTTTCATCCGAAATTGCTTTTACCATCATGTTTGGCGCATTACCGATATAAGTATTCGCACCCATAAATACGGCACCGCTGGAAATCGCCATCAACAGCTTGACCGGAACCGTTCCCAGCGCCGTGACAATGCCGCTGCCCAGTTCCATGGCTCCCGCTGTCGTCAAAAACACCAGGTAGGTCGGTGTGTTATCCAGGAAGCTGGACAGACCGCCCGTCACCCAGAACATCTGGTATGGCTCTGTAATATGCAGGCTGCCGCCCATGGATTTGAGCAGCATCAGAGCCGGCTGCATGGTAATAAAGATCCCCACAAACAGGATTGCGACCTCACGAATCGCACCCCAGGTAAAATGGTTCTTTCTGCGGATCTCCGCATTCGTCGTCTTAAAGGAAAGAAACGCCGCAGTCAAAATAATCACGATCTCAATGATCGTCGGGTAAGGCAGATGTACTTCCTTGTAGATGGGAAGTCCCAGCACCGCCCCGGTCGCGTCCTGAAACATCGGAAGTGACGGCAGTGTTCCGCTCAGAATTACGGCAGCCACGATCATCGCCACAAAAATCAGATTGTGCAGACCCTCTAACTTGATCTCGGTACCCGGCTTACTGATATCCGGCTTTCTTCCCTCCGCGATATCCTTCCGGTAATTCTTCCGGTCAATCCAATAGAATAAAAACAGCAGTACAACCATATTAAACAGCATAACCGGGAGCTGAATCAGGCTCCAGAAAAAAGGAACTCCTCTGGAAAAGCCCATCAGCAGAGGCGGGTCGCCGATCGGGGTCAGACAGCCGCCGATGTTGGAAATCAGGAAGATAAAGAACACCATGATATGTGCTTTTCTCTTTCTCCAGGAATTCATCTTGATCACCGGGCGCACCATCAGCATACTGGCGCCGGTCGTGCCGATCCAGCTCGAAAGCAGGGTTCCGATGGTCAGCAGCAGAATATTGATCCGCGGCGAACCGGCCAGATCTCCTTCCAATGTAATATTACCTGCCACGCAGAACAGTCCAAACAGCAATACGATGAACGCCAGGTAGTCGTTTACCAGACATTCCAGCACCGTTTCCGCCGCTTCTCCCGCGCCGAAAAACATGGCAAAGGGAATGATAAACAGCACCGACCACAGCGCAACCACCGCCGGCTGGTATTTCTCCCAAAGCTCCGGGTTGATCAGGGGAAACAAAGCCACGCAAAGCAAAAGTCCGGCAAACGGAATGCAGAACCATCCGAGGCCAACGGCTGCCGTACCGGAGGCCGCCTCCGTGGCCGCTTCCGCCGCCATAACCGTATCAGGACTGATCATTGCCATCATAAGTCCGCCAAATAACATCATCCATTTCTTCAAATCCATATCCTCCTTAATATTGCATTCGCAATACCGTGTCCATAGTTAACACAAACCTGTATTATATAGCTTTTCCAGAAAAATGCAAGCAATTTTATTTCTTTATCTTTAATTATTTCTAAATTTCCTGTTTCCTCTGTCTTTTTTATGCGCTATCCGGTATAATGGAGAGAAATATAATGCAACCATACGAAGGAGGAATCCCCATGATCAACTACCATAAAAGCACGATTGTATTCGGCCTGGCCGCCTTAAGCTGTGCCTGTCTGATGACTGGCTGCAAGAAGAAACCGGAGAAGATCGATCTCGGCAGCACGCATACCACAGCCGCAGAAACCATGGCAGCCGAGACCACGGCTGCTGAAACCGAAGCAGAAACCACCACACAGGCTCCGTCCATGGACGCAGCCGTCGAAAACGCGGCAAACTCCAATGGCAGCAGCTCCACCGGCAACGGGCAGAGTGCCCTTTCCAGCCAGAAGAACCTTTCTACCAAGTTAAACACCTACACCTCCGGCAAAGTGTCCATCCAGTATCCTTCCGTGACGAATCTTGACGATGCGCAGAAGACCGCGGCCCTCGATACGCTGCTGAAGGACAACGCACTCTCCGTCATCAAGGCATACAAATTAAATGAGGCAAATGATACCCTGAATATTACCTGCAAGGTGCTTTCCGCCGACCGCAACCGGATCACGGCTGTCTATACCGGAACCCTCTCGGCCGCAGGCGCCGCTTATCCGACGAACCTGTTTTTCAGCAACACGGTCAATGTCGGCAAGGCTTCCAATCTGGGCTTCTCTCATTTTGTAGATCCTTACACCATGGCCGGGTATGTGCTGTCGGGCGACTGCGTGTTCCCCAATGCAGATGCGAGCCAGAAAACTGCGCTCATGGAATATAAAAACACGCAGACCCTGGAGTATTATACCAACCTGTTCAACCACGCCGATTTCCCAGTTGATGGGAATTTCCCGGAGTCCTTCAACTATGAGTATGAGGGGGATATCTACTTCTCGATCCCGGTTCCTCATGCGCTCGGCGACTATGCACTCATCCGGTATACACCCGACACAAAATAATACAGAAATCTTGTGAATGCCTGCCGCCTCCCTTGCTATTTCCTGTCGGATCTGGTAAAATCGTGACAGACAAAATATCAACTTCAGGAGAAAGGACATCTGTCTTATGGAAAATGTTACGATTTTTGATCACCCGCTGATTCAGCACAAGATCTCAATGCTGCGCGATCAGCGCACCGGCACCAACGAGTTTCGCGCACTTGTAGAAGAGATTGCCATGCTCATGGGCTACGAAGCACTGCGCGATCTTCCGGTGGAGGACGTCGAAGTGAAAACTCCGATCGAGACCTGTATGACCCCGATGATTTCCGGCAAGAAGCTGGCTATCGTTCCGATTCTGCGTGCGGGCCTTGGTATGGTCAACGGAATTCTCGCACTCGTGCCAAGCGCGAAGGTTGGGCACATCGGCCTCTACCGCGACGAGGAGACCCACGAGCCGCACGAGTATTATTGCAAGCTTCCTACTCCGATTGAGCTGCGCACCATCGTGGTGACCGACCCGATGCTGGCAACCGGCGGTTCCGGCGTGGCTGCCGTTGATTTCATCAAGGCTCACGGCGGCAAAAACATCAAATTCATGTCCATTATCGCTGCTCCAGAGGGCTTGGAGCGTCTTCACAAGGCGCATCCGGACATTCAGATCTATGTCGGACATCTGGATCGCTGCCTCAACGAGAACGCCTATATCTGTCCGGGTCTCGGCGATGCCGGAGACCGGATTTTCGGAACAAAATAAGTTGCCAATCAAAAAACAGGGACTGCACCTTTCGTGCACATCCCTGTTTTTTTGATTGACTGCTTTTCTTACTTTTCGTTCTTACTGTTCCTGCTTCTTTGCAACCTCGCCCTGCTTCTTATAGATAGAGCCTGCATCGACACAGGTGCGTACACTCGACAGCGGATAGATATTGCAGTTCTTGCCGATCACAGTTCCCGGATTCAGCACAGAGCCGCAGCCCACCTCGACGTTGTCGCCGATCATGGCTCCGAATTTCTTGAGGCCCGTCTCGATGTCGCCGTCTTCTGCATGAACCTTGACGAGGCTCTTGTCAGACTTTACGTTGGAGGTGATGGAGCCGGCTCCCATATGGGACTTGTAGCCCAGGATAGAATCGCCCACATAGTTGTAATGCGGTACTTGAACGCCGTCAAACAAAATGCTGTTCTTAAGCTCAGAGGAATTGCCCACAACTGCACCCTCGCCGATGATCACTTTGCCGCGGATAAACGCACAGTGACGCAGCTCTGCGCCCTTGCCGATGATGACCGGTCCGATGACGCCTGCGGTCGGAGCGATTTTGGCACTCTTGTGAATCCAGAAGCCCTTCTTCGGGCTGGCATATTCATCCTGCGGCAGAGACTCGCCCAGCTTCATGATAAACTCCTCAATGTGTTCCAGTGACTCCCACGGATACTCATACTGCTCCAGCAGCTCCTTCGCCATCGTATGCTCCAGGCTGTACAGATCCGTTGTCTTCATCTCATTCTTTTTCATGTTGTTGTCTCCTTGATTTTGATTTATTTATAATTTTTCTCTGTCTGCTCGAAACATTCGCGCAGTTGATACTGATTATTTAACTTGAATACGCCGTAGGTTCTTCCTGCCACAAAGCGCTCCAGCTTCTCCATGTACTCATCCGGCGTGATGCTTCCCTCTGCCACATAAGTCAGGCCCTTCTCCCAGCTGGCCGTCAGCTCCGGGTTCAGAAGCTGCCCGATGGAGGCGTTGACCACATCGAAAATCAGCTCGCCCAGCATCGTCGGCATGATGATCTGGGTCTTGCCATTTAAAGCCAGGTATTTGATATTGACCAGTTTTTTCAGGATCTCAGCCCTGGTAGCACTGGTGCCGATCCCGCTTCCCTTGATCTGCGCCCGCAGCTCATCATCTTCGATCAGCTGACCGGCATTCTCCATCGCAAGAATCATGGAACCGGAGGAATAGCGTTTCGGCGGTGAGGTCTCGCCCTCCTTGATCGTCAGGCTGTTGACCGGAAGCTCCATGCCCTTTTTAAGCGTCGCCAGCATGGCGATGAACTCCGGATTCTCCAGATCCTTTAAATTGGTCTCCGAATCCGCACCGTCTGGTCGATCTGCATCCTTCTCTGCTGCCGCATCTCCCGCTTTCCTGCGGACACCTGATACATCGGCTACCTTTAAGTATCCCGCATCCGTCATGACCTTAAAGCTGGTAAAAAAATGCTCCTGCCCCACGGCCAGCTCCAGCGCGTATTTCTGGTAAACTGCCGGCGGATAAAAGATACTCAGAAATCTTCGGGCAATCACTTCGTACACCTTCATCGCCAGCGGTGCCAGACTGCGCAGTGCACCAAAGCCCTGGCCGGTCGGCACGATGGCGTAATGGTCCGTGATCTGCTTGTCGTTCACATAGCGGGTCTTCGAAAGACCGCGGAAGCTGCCCTGCTCCAAAACCTCCGCCGCAAAGGCCTTGACCGGTTCAAAGTTGCGCAGCCCGCCGATATTCTTCTGGATCTCCTTGGACACCGCCGTGGAAAGTACACGTGCATCCGTACGCGGATAGGTGACCAGTTTCTTCTCATACAGCTCCTGCACCACCCGCAGCGTCTCATCCGGGCTGATCTTAAACATCTTGGAACAGTCATTCTGAAGCTCTGCCAGGTTGTAAAGCAGAGGCGGATTCTTAAGCTCCTTCTTCTTCTCGACCTTCACAAGCTGCCCTGCCATCGGCTGCACCTGCTCTAACCGTGCGATCAGCTCCTGCGCCTTCTCCCGGGTCTTAAACCCATTCTCCTTGTACAGAAACGGGGACTGGTAATAATAGGAGCCTTCCACGCCTCTCCACTCTCCGTCAAAGTTCATGCCGGAGGACTCGAAGTTGCCCACAACCCGGTAAAACGGAGTCTTCACAAATTCCCGAATCTCCCGCTCCCGCCGCACGACCATGCCCAGCACGCAGGTCATAACCCGCCCAACCGAGAGCACCGTCCAGTCTGTCTTCATAAAACTGGAAATCGTCGGGCCGTATTTCAGGGTCAGTAGCCGGGAAAAATTGATTCCCATCAGATAATCCTCTTTCGCCCGCAGATACGCCGACGCAGCAAGATTATCATACTCGGACCAGTCCTTTGCCGTGTTGATCCCCCGCAAAATCTCTTCCTCGGTCTGTGAGTCGATCCAGACCCGCTTTCTTGTCTTTCCCTTCACACCTGCCATCTGATCCACCAGTCGGTAGATGTATTCTCCCTCACGCCCGGAGTCCGTGCAGATGTAAATGGTGTCCACATCCTGCCGCTGCAGCAGTCCGCTGACGATCTTGAACTGCTTCGCCACGCCGTCAATGACCTGATACTTAAATTCCTTTGGCAAAAACGGCAAGGTCTGCAAACTCCACCGCTTGTATTTTGGATCGTAGGCTTCCGGATAGCTCATGGTTACCAGATGTCCAACACACCAGGTTACGACCGCTGTATCGGATTCGATATAACCGTCTGCCCGCTGGCCTGAGATCTTCAGCGCGTTGGCAAATTCTTTCGCCACGCTGGGTTTCTCAGCTATGTATAATGCTTTTCCCATGCAATCAGGATTCCTTTCCTTCCCGGATGGCCGTCTTCATCTTCTTTTTCAGCGCCTTCCAGGCATCTTCATGTTCTACATAATATTTGGGACAGTTCTTCCCAATCACATCATAATGGCGGATCACATCCCGCTCATTTAAATTCAGTTCCTGACAGAGCCACGCCGTCAGACGAACCAGTGAAGCCGCCGTCTCCTCGGTGAACTCGCCGCTCTCATCCGGATGGCAGCACTCAATGGAAACCGTGTCATCGTTGCGCGGATAATTCGCATAAGCGACTTCATCCAGCGGAATACACTGAAGGATCTCGCCGTCAAGTCCGATGATGTAATGACTGCTGGCAGAGGTGGCGTTATTGCCGGTCTGTCCGGCCAGATTGTTGAAATAGCTCCGGTTCATCTCGGCACTGGTGCCGGGGTTTGCCACATAATGCACGACGATATCGTTGATCTGCGTCCGCTTGATCCCCGGACGCGAGTAAGGATTGCGCACAAGAAATTCCTGCGTGTACCAGTCCGGTGCCACCAGCTTGGAAAGCTCCGGGCGGTTCCGGTCCCGATACCAGCGCACAACAAGCATCCCTCCTGTGATCAGAATCGCAATCGCCAGAAGTACATCAATCAAGAGCACAAGAAGCATCCGTCGTTTTTTTCCTGCCATCGTATCACTCCAACCATCCTGGTCTTTCTCTTAAATATAATCCGTGCAGTGGTCATTATACCATACTTCGCGCTTGAAAAGAAGTGTGATTAAGTCTGTTTTATCGTCTCGGATGCGCCCCGGCATAGGCGGCGCGCAGCGGTTCCTTCTGTATGTAGGTGCAGTAGGCCTGCGTGGTCGCCAGATCTGCGTGACCCAGCATCGTCTGTACCGCCTGCAAATCCGCACCGCCGCTGATCAGATGCGCTGCAAAGGAATGGCGCAGCGTATGCGGTGTGATGTCCTCCTGAATCCCGGCCTTCTCGCCATAATATTTTACAATCTTCCAGAAGCCCTGCCGGGACATCGGTTTCCCGTTGCAGTTGGTAAAGAGCCACGGGGTTTCATTCCCCTTCAAAAGTGCGGTCCGGGCATGTGTCAGATAATTCTGCAAGGACAGACTTGCCATCTTTCCAAAGGGAATCATCCGCTCCTTCGCACCGTCGTGGCAGGTGATAAATCCAATCGGCAGATTGACATCCGTAACCTGCAAACCGATCAGCTCGGAAACACGGATTCCGGTCGCATACAAAAGCTCCAGCATCGCCTTGTCCCGAAGCTCCTTCGGGCTGTCCCCGTCCGGCTGCTGGAGGAATCGATTCACCTCATCCACCGTCAGGATGGTCGGAATCTTCTTCTCGATTTTCGGGGTCTTCAAAAGCTCCGCCGGATCCCGGCGAATCTTCCCCTCATTCAGTTCAAAATGAAAAAAGGACTTGACCGATGCCAGAATACGGGAGATCGTCGTCGTCGCTTTGCCCTGTCGTTCCAGATAGAGAATATAAGAGTTCAGGCTTGTCTTTGTTACCTTCGCCGGTTCCGAAATCCCCTGCTGCTCCAGATACTCCTGCAGCTGCAAAAGATCGCGCCGATAGGATACCACTGTGTTCTTGGAAGCCTGCTTAACGTGTTCCAGATACGCAATAAAATCTTCAATTTCCTTTGTCATGCTCTATTTCCCCAATTTCTCCATCATTCAAAAAACCCTACGAATTGCTCGTGTAGATACCATTATATCCGGCTTTTTTGATAAAATCAAACACTTATTTCCCACTTTTCTACGCATTTTTGGTTACTTAACATAAAAAGTACAACATGTTGAACGGCTGAGATTTTTGATGTCAACATGTTGTAAAAAGCAGGAAAAATTTCTCAAAAATATTTTGTAATCATCGGATTTATCCAGATTTCGCAGAGAATTCCCAGCAGGAAAAGCAGAACAACCGTTCCCCAAAAGCGGATTTTCATCGTCTCGCGCACAAACGCATAGCGATAGAACAAAATTCCCAATGCAGACAGATAAAACAGTTCCTGGGGAAATCCGGCCATCAGAAACAGAACCAGCCCCAGCATTCCGCGGCACCAGGTCATAAGCACAAGCGACAGCCCCGCCGACAGTCCAAACACAAACAGCAGAAAACGGATTCCCGCCTGCCTCCCGCGGCTGTTTAACATCCAGAGAATCGCCAAAAATCCCAGCACGCGCAGGACCAGCACGCGCAAAACCACCGCAAATCCCCGCTCTGCCGCAAGACTCCAGCCCTGGCGCAGACTGTCATAAAGCACCTCATAGGATACGATTCCCGATGCAAACAGGCGATTTGCCAGAACCGCCGCCGTAAGCCACCCCAGAATCAGCCAAACCGGCAAATCCATTCCCCTCCGAAACGAGTTCATGCCGACCACCGTTTTTTTCTATTCTATGCGGCAGCCGGCATGTTTTAGTTCTAGCGATTGTATTTTCTTGCGTAGGCCATAACGGCGGCAACGGTCTTGGAATCCGTCATCTTGCCCGCGTAGATCAGTTCCTGCAAATCCTCCACGGTCCACGCCTCCACGTTGATGACCTCATCCTCATCCAAATGCTGTTTAGACGGGATCAGATTCCGCGCAACAAAGATATCGATCGCCTCGTCGCAAAATGCCACCGTCGTGTTCAGACTCATCAGATATTCCAGCTTCTCACAGCGGTATCCGGTCTCCTCCTCCAGCTCCCGGTACGCGCATTCGATCTTCGGCTCATCCGGCGCATCCAGCTTTCCGGCCGGAATTTCCAGCGTCTCACGATCCAGGGCGTTGCGGTACTGACGCACCATCAAGAGCCGCCCGTCATCCGCCACGGCCACCACCGCAGCCGCTCCGTCGTGATGAATATAATCCCAATGAGCCTCATGTCCATTGGCAATCACAGTATCCTCATAAATCTTTAAAATGGTTCCGGTATATTTCAACTGGCGGTCCACACGGATCACCGGCGGAATCTTGTTCTTCTCTTCCATCTGTATTCTCCCTTCCAACGTTCCTTTTATTTGATTCTGGTGCATTTTTCATAGCAGGCATCGGTCGCCTTTAAGATGGCGTTGCGCATGCCGAACTCTTCCAGCGCCGCCACACCGGCGATGGTCGTCCCGCCCGGTGAGCATACCTGATCCTTCAGTTTGCCCGGGTGCTCTCCGGTCTCAAGGACCATCCTGGCGCTTCCCAGCACCGTCTGTGCCACCAGCTCGTAGGCCGCCGCCCGCGGAATCCCGTATTTGACTGCGCTGTCCGCCAGTGCCTCAATAAACAGATACACGTAGGCTGGAGAGCTTCCGCTTGCACACACCACCGCATCCATCAGCTTCTCCTCCACCAGTTCCATCTTGCCGAAGGATTGGAAAAAACCGCGGATCGTGTCCTTCTCCTCCGCCGTCAGCTCGCTCTCCTGCCAGCAGACGCCGCTCATTCCCTCGCCCACCAGCGCCGGAGTATTCGGCATGGCACGGACAATCCTGCATGCCACCCCAAAGCGCTCCTTTAAACTGGCAATCGTAATGCCCGGTGCGATGGAAATGATGATCTGCTGTTCCGAGATCACGTCGCGGATTTCCTCGATCACGTGATCAAACTGCTGCGGTTTTACCGCCAGTACCACATAGCGGGCCTTGGCCGCACAGGTGCGGTTGTCCGCCGCCGGCTGCACATTCGTCCGTGCCGCCACATCCTCCATCTTCTCCCGGTTGCGGGCAGAAAATGTGATCTGCTGCGGATCATACTGATGCAGCAGCCCCTTTAAAATCGCATATCCCATATTTCCCATGCCAATAAAACCAAATTCATACGCAAACTGATCTGTTCCTGCCATATATTCTGATTTCTCCTTTTTGTTTCCTGTATTGTAAAGAAAGACCTGCGCTTATTATAGCGCAGGTCTCCCAAAAATCCAACTGTTTCCATGGAAACGATTCTATTATTTGCCGTTTGCCTTTTCCATGTGGATGCTCTTGCCTTTGATCTTAACGTTCTTCATGCAGTCCAGCACTTCGTCCGCACAGTCCTTCGGCACTTCCACAAAGGTGTATTTGTCGTACATGTCGATGCTACCGACCATACGCCCGGAAATTCCGGATTCCCCTGCGATGGCTCCCAGGATGTCGCCCGGCTTCACGTTCTGATCTTTTCCGATGTTGACGAACAGTCTCGCCATATTCTCGTTGTCCTGATCCTTCACGCGCGGGCTGCGTGCACCACGTCCGGTCTCGCGGCTTCCTCTGCCGTCACGGCCATCACCACCACGGCTGCTGCGACCGGAATCTCTTCCTGTGCGTCCGCTGCTGCCATTGCTGCGGCTGCGGCCGTAGGAATCCAGATCATCCAGGGAACGAGCCGGCTGGCCGTCCATGATGATATCCTGATTTTCCTCGCCCATGGTCATGCGAAGCAGTGCGCCTGCCAGCTCCAGGGAGGTGTAATCCTCCTCCAAAAGCTTCTTCTCCACGATGTGAAGCACACGGCTCAAATCCATGTCTGACAAAACCGCTTTTGCCTGATCCAGAATCTTCTCCGCTTTGATCTCCGTGATATCATTCAGAGACGGAACCGCCTGCGGAATGATCTTGGTCTTACAGTAGCGCTGGATATCGCGCAGCTTGTAAACCTCTTTGCCTACGACGAAGCTGAAAGCGATTCCCTCGCGGCCTGCACGGCCGGTACGGCCAATTCGATGCACGTAATACTCATCATCCTGCGGAATATCGTAGTTGAATACGGCTTCCACATCATCGACGTCGATTCCGCGGGCTGCCACATCCGTCGCCACCAGAATCTCGGTACGGCCATTACGGAAACTGTTCATGACACGGTCACGCTGGATCTGCTTTAAGTCTCCGTGAAGTCCCTCTGCAAAATAGCCGCGTCCCTGCAGCTCCTGAACCAGATCATCCACCTGTCTCTTGGTGTTGCAGAATGCCACGGAAAGCTTCGGTGCGTACATGTCCAGCAGACGGCACATTACTTCTACCTTGGACTTCGGCTTTACCTCATAATAATACTGGGTTACCTTCGGAACCGTCAGTTCCTTCTTTACTACACGCACGATCTGCGGATCCTTCTGGAAGGTCGTCGCGATCTTCTGGATTGCCGCCGGCATGGTCGCCGAGAACATAATGGTCTGACGCTCCTCCGGAAGCTGGCTTAAGATGGTCTCCATATCCTCCAAAAAGCCCATGTTCAGCATCTCATCTGCCTCATCCATGATTACCGTATGCACCTGGTCAAACTTCACGGTCTTGCGGCGCATATGGTCCATAACACGACCCGGGGTTCCGACGATGATCTGTGTGCCATCCTTCAGTCCGCGAATCTGACGCACGATATCCTGTCCGCCATAGATCGGAAGGATCTTAACGCCATGCATATATTTAGCAAGATTACGAATCTCTTCTGCCACCTGGATCGCCAGCTCTCTGGTCGGACACAGGGCAATGGCCTGCAGCTTCTTGTTCTTCGGATCGATCTTCTGCAGCATCGGAATACCAAACGCTGCGGTCTTACCGGTTCCGGTCTGTGCCTGCCCAATAATATCAAGCCCTTCCATCTGTACCGGAATCGCCTTCGCCTGAATCGGTGAAGCTTCCTCGAATCCCATATCCGTCACGGCCTTTAAGATTCTCTCATCCAACTGTAATTCTTCAAATTTCATTGTTTCCATTCATTTTCCTCATTCTTTCCCATGTTCCGTTCTTCGGAACCGCAATATGCCACGTGGCATGCCCAACGCTGTTCAAAAAGCAAACGAGAGGGTTCAAGACAGACCTTGAATCCTCTCGTTGCACACAAGAAATAATTATATCACAAATCATATTCTATGTCAATTTATTTTTTATACTTTAAACCGGTATCCCACGCCCCAGATCGTCTCGATATACTGCGGCTTCGCCGTGTTGAACTCGATCTTCTCGCGAATCTTCTTGATATGAACCGTCACCGTCGCGATGTCTCCGATGGATTCCATGTCCCAGATGTTGGAGAACAGCTCCTCCTTCGTGTATACATGGTTCGGATTCTGCGCCAGGAAGGTCAACAGGTCAAATTCCTTCGTGGTAAAATTCTTCTCCTCACCGTTGATCCAGACGCGCCTTGCGGTCTTATCGATCTTTAAGCCGCGGATCTCAATGATCTCGTTTTCCGGGCTTCCGCTTCCGATCAGACGCTCATACCGGGCCAGATGTGCCTTGACCCGCGCCACCATCTCACTGGGGCTGAAGGGCTTGGTCATATAATCATCCGCGCCGAGCCCAAGTCCGCGGATCTTGTCGATATCTTCCTTCTTCGCCGAAATCATGATGATCGGCGTATTCTTCACCTCACGGAATCTGCGGCAGATCTCAAATCCGTCCAGTCCCGGCAGCATCAGATCCAGAATCAGCAGATCATAATCCTCGCCCAGCGCCCGGTCCAGTCCCTTCTGTCCGTCCGCCTCCAGCTCTACCTCAAATCCGCTCAGCTCCAGATAATCTTTCTCCAATTCTGCAATGCTGACTTCGTCCTCAACGATCAGTATCCTGCTCATCCTGAATAACCTCCTGATATTTTCTCAAAACAAAATGCATCTCGGTTCCAATCCCTTCCTTGCTGGTCGCCCAGATCCGCCCGCCGTGATCCTCCACGATCTTGCGCACGATGGACAGCCCGATCCCGCTTCCGCCCTGGGCCGAGTTGCGCGAAGCATCAGTCCGGTAAAAGCGGTCAAAGATATTGGTAATATCCTTTGCGGCAATGCCGCGGCCGTTATCCTCGATCTCCACCTGAATGAAATCGCCCACATCCTTGATTCGAATGTTGATAATGCCCTTGGCCTTGTCCAGATATTTGACCGAGTTGCTGACGATGTTGTTGATCACACGCTTTAACTGCTCCGCATCCGCGATGATTACCACATCCTCATTTACATAGTTGAAATATCCCAGCTCGATATTCCGGGATTCCATATCCAGCCCAACCTCCTCCGCGCAGTCACGGAAATAATTGTCCACGTTGAGCTTCGTAAAGGTATAGGGAATCTTGTTGGTATCGATCTTGGAATAAAAGGTCAGCTCGTCAATCAGCCGATCCATGTCATTGGCCTTGTTGTAGATGGTTCGTATATATTTATCCAGCTTCTCCGGAGACGAGGCAACCCCGTCCATGATCCCCTCCACATAGCCCTTGATGGCCGTAATCGGAGTCTTCAAGTCATGAGAGATATTGCTGATCAGTTCCTTGTTTTCGATATCGTACTGGATTTTCTCCTCCGCATTCTCTTTCAGACGAATACGCATCTCCTCGAAATCCTGGCAGAGCTGTCCGATCTCGTCGTCCTCCTCCACCTCAAGGGTGAAATCCAGATTGCCATCCCGTATTTTCCGGGTGGCCTCCTGTAAGTTGCTGAGTGGCCGGAGTACAGAACGATAAACCCACATGGTCAGTGCTGCACAGATAAACACCAGCAGCATCGCACCGCAAAACAGAAGCTGTGCCACCATGGAGCGAACCTCTGGGCCGTATTCGTTCACGCGATGGACCAGAAACAGTTTGCCCACGGACATCGCCAAAGCGACAAACACCATCGGCATGATGCTGAACGATAAAAACGCAACCGCCAGACGTGATTTTAATTTCATAAAAAATGCACTCCCTTCGTGTTTATTATAACACAAGAAGTGCATTTCGTTTCTAAAACTATTCTAAACTTTATGATCAATTTCCACATTCAATACTGATTTCATTGAATTTATCTAAAATTGACTCAATCTTAATCTCCGCTTTTTCCGCTCCGCACTTATCGATGATCGCGTTCCCCTGATGCATCATAAGCAGACGGTTGCCGTACTCCACCGCAAAGCGCAGATTGTGGGTGACCATGATCGTCGTCAGGTGTTTTTCCCGCACCACCTTATCCGTCAGCTCCATGATGATGTCCGCCGTCTTCGGGTCCAACGCCGCCGTGTGCTCATCCAGAATCAAAAATTCGATGGGCGTCATCGTGGACATGAGAAGCGCCATGGCCTGACGCTGTCCGCCGGATAGAACGCCCACCTTGACCTCCAGCTTATCCTCCAGACCAAGCCCCAGGAAATGAAGCTGTTCCCGGTAGAAATCGATGCGCTGCCGATTAGTACCCGGAAGCAGATTGAAGGGCTTTCCCTTGTTGTCCGCCAGAGCCATATTCTCCAGAATCGTCATGCTCGGGCAGGTTCCCATGGCCGGATTCTGGTACACGCGGCCGATCCGGCGCTGACGCTGGTACTCAGGCATGCGTGTGATATCTTTTCCGCCAATCTTGATGGAACCCGCATCCAGCGGGATGCTTCCGCAGATGATGTTCAACATGGAGGTCTTGCCGGAGCCATTGCTCCCGACCACAGAGACGAATTCCCCGTCCTGGATCGTCAGGGAAAAATCGTCAAACAGGCACATCTCGTTGACCGTACCCGCATTATAATATTTTCCAATATGGTTGAGCTCAAGCATGTGTTTTCCCCCTCCCGTCCTGCATATTGCTGAATACCAGGATTCCCAAGAACAGCACCGAGGTGATCAGCTTCAAGTCCGACGCTCCCATACCAAGCGCAATTGCCAGGGACACGCAGGCCTTGTATACAATAGAACCCACAATCACGGCCGTGGTCGCCTTGACCGCGCCGAATTTCTTCAGCAGCTTCGTTCCGATGATGACATTTGCCAGACCGATGACCATCGTGCCGGTGCCCATGCTGATCTCGAAAAAGCCCTTCTGCTGACAGTACACACAGCCCGCCAGCGCCGCAAAGCCATTGGCGATCGCCAGACCGATGATCTTGACCATGCCCTTGTCCTTCGCCAGAGAGGTGACCAGCGTATCGTTGTCCCCAACCGCCCGCAGAAGATATCCGGAGCGTGTCTGCATGTACAGATCCAGCAGAATCTTACAGATCACCACAATAATCAGAAGAATGATGGTTACCACATAAGGATCCAGTGCTTCCGGGACATGGTTCGTGAGCCATTCATTTTCAAAAATAGTCTCTTTGCTGAAGATCGGCACATTGGACTTGCCCGCGATCCGCAGGTTGATCGAATACAGCGCCGTCATCACGATGATGCCGGAAAGCAGGTCACGCACCTTCATTTTTACGTGGATAAAGCCGGTCACACAGCCTGCTGCCGCTCCGCCCAAAAAGGCCAGAACAAGCGTCACGACCGGATCAACGCCCTTCAGGATGAGCATGGCAGTGACGGCCGCCCCCATCGGGAACGTGCCGTCTACAGACAAATCCGGAAAATCCAGAATCTTATAGGTAATATATACGCCCAGCGCCATGATGGCATAAATCAGGCCTTCTTCTAAAACACCAAGTACGATTGTCATGGACTGCCTCCGGTCTTATTTTACAGTGATCTCATCAAAAAGTCCTGCTGCGCTGTCGGCTAACTCCGCCGGGATCTCAACGCCGAGATTTTCTGCTACTTTATTATTGCCATAGAACGCTGCCTCCTCGATGACTTCAAAGTTCATCTCGCTGGCCTTCTTCTCACCCTTCAATACTTTTGCTGCCATCTTTCCGGTCTGCTCGCCAAGCTTCACGTAGTCAAGACCTACGGCTGCAAGACAGCCAATCTTAACCTGCTCTACTTCACTTCCAAATACCGGGATATTCTTCTTCGCTGCCTTGTCAAGAATCAGAGGCAGGGAGCTTACGACGGTGTTGTCGGTTAAGTTGTTTAAGCAGTCTACTTTTCCCAGAAGGTTATCTGCTGCCAGCGGGATGTCCGCGGTGGTGGAAATGCCGCTCTCCACGATCTCGAAGCCGTAATTGCCGGCTGCTGCCTTGTACTCCTCGATAGCGGATACGGAGTTGATCTCACTGGTGCTGTACATGATGCCGATCTTCTTTGCATCCGGAAGCATCTTGCGGATCATCTCAAGCTGCTTCTCAACCGGAAGCTTATCGCTGGTGCCGGTAATCTCGCCGACCGGGGTTCCGTCTGCACCGGCAAGCTCTGCCAGAACCGGATCCGTAACTGCGGTGTAGATAACCGGAACGCCGTCCTTCTTGGCGGCACTGTATGCGCTCTGTGCAATCGGAGTCGCGATCGCGCAGATCACATCCGCTTTCTTTGCCAGGAAATTGTCCATGATCTGGCTGGCGGTACCGCCGTCTGCCTGTGCATTCTCATAGAGAACGGTCAGGTTCTTGCCTTCCACGATGCCCTCGTCTGCAAGTCCCTGCAAAAAACCGGTGCGGCAGTTGTCCAGAGAGCCATGCTCTGCGAACTGGCCGATTCCCACGGTAAAGGTGCCGTCCACGATCTCTGCCACGCCCTCCGGCATGGTCGTCGTCTCTTCTGCCTGTGCTGCTGTGGTCTCACCTGTGGTTGCTGCCGCCGTCGTCTCGGCCGGTGCTGCGGTGGTCTCCGGTGCCTTGTTGGAAGAACATCCTGCCAGTGCCATCATTGCTGCTGCCATCATCATTACTTTTACGCTTTTTTTCATTGTCTTACTCCTCCTGATTATTAAAAATTTACTGGTAACTTTGCTCAGTAAGGGATAAAAAAAGTCCCAAATACAGATGTTATTCTGTATTTGAGACGAATCTACTAATCCGCGGTACCACTCAAATTGGCTATGCCCTCTTACTTCGCATACAAACATATACGCCACCTGGTAACGGATGTGGTCGCCGTCAGCTCCTACTCGCAGACTCTGCTTTCAAAACCACCCTCGAAAGTCCATTCGGCAAATCCCTTCATACTGCAATCCCACCACCTGCAGCTCTCTGAAATGTCAGCTATAAGCTTACTTCTCTTTCTCATCGGTTTCTTGTATTGAATCTTATCATAATCCTGTTGGGCGGATTTGTCAACTGGTTTTTTTAATTGAATTTCTACTTGTTTAAAATATGTTCTGCAACTTCTTTCCCAAAGGTAATATCAATATTTGTTGGTGCTGCTCCGAAAAGTCCATCGTCTGCACATTCACCAACCGCATAGAGATTGTCAAAACACGTTCCATCTTCTTTTACGATTCGCATGGTTTCATCGATTAGGATACCTCCCAGGCTGACCTGTAAGCCCGGTTTCGTCTGAACTGCATAGTAAGGAGGATTTTTAAAATCAATGCTTAAGTTTGCCGTTCTTCCAAATTCTTCGTCTGTTCCAGTTTCTACGGCTTTCTGATATTTCGCTATGGTATCCATAAGATTTTCAACAGGCACCTTCATCTTCTCTGCCAGTTTTTCCACTGTATCTGCTTCCATGAAATAGCCTTTATCCTTAAAGCTCTGCAGACGCTTGGATTTATCCATGGCGGTCTGATCAATCAGGATATAAACATAATCGCCCTCCTGCTCCATCATCCATCTGGAAAGGACCGTATAGTCCGGATAATAGTCATTGCAGAAACGCTGTCCCTTCTGGTTGACCATGATGCCGCCTTCGGCGCGCGCAGCACTAAGACTGGAATTTACACCGTTTTCACTGTGGACAGAAGGATTTAAACGGACGTTGTCCATGTTGCTCAAGACACCACCAACTGCCTCGACCCGTTCAAACATTTCTCCGGTAGAACCGGCTGCAGAAGTCGATGGAAGTCCTGACCAGTCCGGCGCATATTTTTTTACTGCTTCCTCTCCTGATACAAAACCGCCAGAAGCAACAACTACCTGATCTGCTGTGATTGTATACTCCCCAGCACTGTCCTTCACCTTAACACCACTTGCACGATTACCATCCATTAATAATTCCATTGCCTCTGTATTCAGGCGCACATCCACCGTTGACTTGTCAAGTGCTGTTGACATGGCTTTCACGATGGCAACACCCAGAGAGGTGCCATCCTCTGTTGCAACCTGATAATCTGAAATCGGACGGTTGATTTTGGTTCCCATGGCATTCAGCCAGTCAAGGCTTTCCTGAGAGTGATCTAAAAGGTTCTTCAAATTCACTTCGTTTATATTCGGGTCACGCTCTTTGGTTCTTTTGACATAATCCTCAATCGTCAGTGAAATACCATTCTCTCTATGAAATGTCGTATCCACTGCCACGAAATAGGTTGCCGCAAAGCTGGTTGCTCCGCCTACCATCGGCATCTTCTCAACCAGAATTACGTCCTGTCCGCCTTCTGATAATGCCAGAGAAACCTTCATTCCTGCTCCACCTGCTCCGATTACTACCGTATCACAACTGGTATCCTCCTGCTTTTGTGCAGTTGTCTCCACCTTCTTTTGCTTCAATGCCCCCACATCGAATCCAGCCTCCGAAAGACATGCCTGCGCAGCTTCCAGAATTGCATTGCTTGTGTTGGTCGCCCCTGATATTGCGTCAATACCCAGGGACTGATTTTCCACAATGAAGGATGGAATATCTGAAATTGCTTTATCCGATATACCTGCCGTTTCCATATGCTCTATGACTTCAACTTTTTTAATCACGCCATCTAAAACTTCCACTTCCACCTTCACATCACCATTATTTCCGCTGGCAGTCTGTGTATAAGTACCATCCACAATGCCTGTGTTTTTTCCAGACTCATCGGCCGATGCCTCCGCTGCTTTGGTCGTACCTTCCTCAGTCGTCTGGATGGAATCTGGTGCCAGGGTATTGGATGAACTGCATCCAGTCAGCAATGCTGCTGTAAGAAACAGTGCTGCAATCTTTTTCATCTTCATAAGCGTTCTTCTCCCTTTATTTTTCCGTATAACTTGCCTTAATCTCCACCTTTTTTTCAAAAATGAAAGCCAGGATCACAGAAACAGCCAGGATACTACAGTTTCCTATGATTTTAGGCATAGAAGTGGTTGCCAGCAGCATAGCCACAGATACACCTGCCAATATGATTGCTATGATACAGATGATATTCAGTTTGGTGCGGTCTGTATGGAAAGCTGATTTTTCCCACAACTCCGGAATCTTTTTCGGCAATGCCATCGCTACAAAGGCGATGACGCCTCGAATGGAAGTCGTCAGGATAACCGTACTGTTTGCGATTGTACTAAGATCCAGACCAAACAAGATAGGAAGCAGTCCAATCAGATAGATCACCAGCAGTACAAAATGAGGCGTTCCATATTTTTTATTGGTAACAGCCAGTCCCTTCGGCAACCATCCGTCTTCGCTGGCTTTTTTCATTGGATAAACCATCATACCAATGGTAAAGTTCAAGGTTGTAAGAAGAGCAAACATAGCTCCGCCCACCACAAAAAATGTGTATACAGCCTTTGGCATAAAGGACGCTGCGGAAATACTAAGAGGCTTATTGGCTACTTCTGCAACCGGCAGAACGCCTGCTGCAATCGTGGACATGACTGCATACAGGACTACAATCAGTGTCGTGGACACAATAATGACAAATGGGATATCCTTAGTAGGATTTTTGGCCTCTGCGCTGAAATTAACGATATAAGTAGCGCCTCCTGCTGCAAACGTAAGATAAATGGATGCCAGGATAAATCCAGTGACTCCGCCGGTGGCAAAATCAGGCATTTTCATATATCCCGGTTGTATGCTTCCAATACCAAATACGACATAGGATGCAATCGCAACTGCCAATATAATACACATGATATTCTGCAATCTGGCCGCCTGCTTGATGCCCATGATGTGCATGGCAACCAGTATCGTCAGAACAACAAAAGAAATCAATCTGACATTTGCTCCGGAGAACAATGACAGAAAGTATTCGCTGAACGAAAGGGTATACATGGAAAGTGCCAGAGTCATTGCAATCTGAATATAGATAAAGATTCCAGCAAGCTTTTTGTTTCCGAGAACCGCAATCTGGGAATACTGACCGCCGATGAAATTTGCGGTTCCACCGATATAAATCTGTGGAATCGCTGCAACTACTGTAATCAGTCCTGCAAAAATATACGCCAGATTGACACTTCTCCCGGTAAATCCAATCGCGATTCCTGTCATTGTCATAATTCCAACACCAATGATCTGTCCAATCGCCATAGAAAACAAATCCATTCTTGATAATTTATTCTCAGCCATAATTTTCCTATCCTTCCATCTCATCATTGATTCTCTGCAATGCAGTCATCAGCATCTCTCTTGGACACCCAATATTTAATCGGATAAAGTGCTCTCCGCCCGGACCGAACCAGGAGCCCGGAATACACACAATGCCTGCCCCCAGATTAATCTTTTTCATCAGTTCCTCATCACTCATTCCGTACCCGCTAAAGTCGAGCCAGCAAAGGAAGGTTCCTTCGGGCGTGTTCATACGGATTTTTGGCATATGCTCTGATAAGAATTTTTCTACAGCCGTTACATTGTCAGACAGATAATGAATCAGTTCTTCACGCCACTGCGCACCTTCTTCACTATAAGCAGCACTGATGCCCTCTATGCCAAATGTGTTTCTGATATCCAGAGACATGGCAAGCTGCATTTCCTGAAAAGCCTTTCTCATCTCCGGATTTGGAATCAGTGAATATGCCATCTTAAGTCCCGGAATATTAAAAGTCTTTCCTGGAGATGACAGATGAATGAACTGCTTTGCATAGCTTTCATCCAAAGATAACATGGGAACGTGACGATGCTCACCGTAAACAATATCGGAATGGATTTCATCGGTAACAATCATAACATGGTTGCGGATGCAGAGATCTGCCAATCGTGTCAATTCCTCTTTTTTCCAAACCCGGCCAACCGGATTATGAGGGCTGCACAGAATCAGCATCTTATTAGACGGATTCTTCACAAGCTCTTCCAGTCCTTCAAAATCCATCTCATAATGTTCCTCAGTCCGCTTCAACTGATTGATCACCACGGTTCTTTTTGTCATAGATATGATCTGCATAAAAGGATCATATACCGGAGTCTGCACGATGACTCCATCTCCCGATTCTGTAAAGGCCCGGATTGCAATATTGACTCCACTGACCACACTTGGCAGTGCAGTGGCCCATGCCGCTTCGATGTTCCACTGATATCTGGTTCGATTCCAAAACTCGATTGCTTCATAGAAATCTGTCCCGACTCCACAATACCCATAGATTCCGTGTTCCGCTCTTTTTTTGACGGCCTCCACGATTCCCTGCATACATCCAAAGTCCATGTCAGCAATCCACATGGGAATCATATCCTCCCTTACTTCTTGGGAGAGATAGGCTTCAACACCTGCCTTTCTCCACTTTAAATCATGAGTTTGACTGCGATTATATACGTTGTCAAACTCACTTTCCTTGCTTGATGATTTTTGCATGTTTCCCCCTTCTTTCTTTTTACTTTAGTAGCTAAAGTAATTTGGGATAAAAAGAGATGTATGTCGCACATCTCTTTTTACTACTTTAGTAGCTAAAGTAATATTAATATGATTTACACAAAAAAGCTATCCTCATTTTAAACAATTTATTATGCTGTTTTTTATGCATTGTGCACTATTTACGCGTATACCTGATCCATGTTCTATTCTTTCGCGATTAATGCCTGACGAAATAAACGCTCTGATTCAATGACTTTTTCCAGTTCTTCATTTGAATAGTCATTAAAAAACCGGCCTATAATCTGAATCTTCTTTTTATCGTATTCCTTATGCTCATAATACATTTTTTTTCCATCTTCTGTCAAACTGATCATAGTCCGGCGCTTATCTGACGGGTCTGGTGTACGCGTAATCAGACCTTTTTTCTCCAGCTTGGTAGCCATTTGAGAAGTCGCTCCTACCGTCACGTTCATCTTCTCAGATACCTCTGAAACTGATAAATCACAATCCGGCTCTAGCTCCATCATAAAATGCATCTCTCTCATATAGAGATCTGTTCCCGGCGAATACTCTCTCATCGTATCCAAGTAATGCTCATGTGCAATGGTTGTTTCGTGTTTTTCGCTGATATATTTTTCAAAAAGACGCATCCTGTCCATGTATCACTTCTCCTTCATGATGCTATTTTGTTGCATGATGTGCGATTACCCGCTTTTCCCATTTTACCATAAGCCCTATCGATTTGCCATCAATACTTGAATATAAATTTTTGAATGTCTATTTTATAAATACCAGAAGCAGCGTAATGCAGACCAGGCTGATCGGAATACAGATGGAATTCAGAACCCCCGCAACCGACGGCTTACAGCCAAGTTTCTGACAGAATACAGCCGCAATCGCCGTATTGGGCGCGAACACACTAATCATCAGTACTTTTCTGTACATCTCCGGTATCGGCAAATAGCGATAAATCAAAATTGCAAACAGCAGTGATCCGATATATCGTATGGCAACAATCGCTCCCACATCCTTAATATCCTCTTTCGGAATCTGAATCTCAAAGATAATGCCGATCATAAACATTACCAGAAAGGTGGTTGCTCCCCCGATCAGATCCGTAACCGTGTACACCTCCGCCGGAAGCCGGATTCCAATCAGCGACAGCAGAAGCATCGTCATATAGGTAATAAACGGAATCGAGGAGAACAGCCGTTTGAAAAATTCTCCAAAGCTCCCTTTATCTCCGGTATTCGTCACACCTGCCGTGATGGCATAGGTTCCGCCCAGGGACATGATCGCGTTGCCGATGTCAAACATGGCTACGATGATCATCGATGACGCGTCTAAAAAGCTGGCCACAAAGGGGAAAGTAAAGGTTCCGATGTTATAGCCGCAGCAGTTCATCATATACAGTCCCTTTGTGGAATGATCCCGCTTTCTCGCAAACAGATAACCGACCAAAAGCATTACCAGATTGATTCCCAGGCCGACAAAAATCGAGATAATCAGGGAGTTGCTGTACTGAAATGATTTAAAACTAGAAATCAGAACACAGGGCAGCGTAATCATAAAAATCATATTGGATAACACTTTCCGGTCCTCGACTTTAAAAATCCCTCTTTTTTTCATCACATATCCTAATGCAATGATGAAGATAATGCTAAATGCTTTTACAATAATTTCCCACATATTGTCCGCTCCTCTTCTTATGAATTACCAGATATGAAAACCACCATTTACCATAATGTCAATCCCTGTCGTGAAGGAAGCAGCATCCGAAGCCAGGTACAGTACGGCACCGGCCAGCTCCTCCGGCGTTCCAACGCGTTTCATCGGAGACATATCCATCATCAGCTTTTGCACGTCAGGATCTGGCTGTGCAGATCTCCCCTTGACATTCGACATTCCCTGTGACATATAGCCCGGTGAGACGGAATTGCAACGCACATTGTACGGCGCCCACTCAGACGCGGTGCAGCGGGTAAAATGGATCATCGCGGCCTTGGACGTATTATAGGCAGACTGAAGCTGCGGCGTGTTGACAATCGTTCCGGAATGTGAAGCGATATTGACGATGGAGCCGCTGCCCTTTTCCTTCATGATCTGTCCAAAATGCTTGGTGACGGCAAAGGTTCCCGCCACATTCACGTGAAGCAGCTTTGAAAAATCCTCGATCGTACAATCTTCGATGGAAGTATGATGATTGATCGCCGCGCAGTTTACCAGAACATCCACCGTGCCAAAATCATTCATGATATTCTCTTTTGTCCGTACAATAGACTCCTCGTCTGTTATGTTCATCTCGTAGCCCTTCGCACGGACCCCATACGCAGCCAGCTTTTCTGCCGCCTGTCTGGCACCCTCGCCGTTCATATCCACAATCGCGGCATCTGAGCCCGCCTGAACCAAGGCTTCGATCATCTTAAATCCCAGACCGCCTGCGCCTCCTGTGATCACCGCAACTTTGCCTTTCATACTGAACTTCTCGTACATATTTGTTCCCATTCTCGTTCCCCTTTTCTCTGGATGATTGTCTGCTTCTTTTTCATAAAATTATTTTATTAAATGACTTTATATAATTGGGCCATACACCATTATCTTTCTTTTGTCAACTTGTAAAATCGATATTTTTTGCATGAAAAACGCCGGTTCTCCCAAATGAGAAACCGGCGTTTTTTAACCACATCTTCCTTACCTATATTCCATATCTTTTCTATCTCTGCCAGCCTTACAGACTTTCCATAAAGTGTTCAAGCGCAGCCACGGCCGCTCCTATGGACGCGGCATACTCCCTGACCGATGCAAGTCTTAAATAATCTCCCGCTTCATGGTAAGAGCTCAGACGTAACGTTTTTTCTTTGATCTGCGGGAGATAGTCCGCGATATAGGCGCTTAACTCCCCTCCAATATGATCTCCAGGTCAAATAACGTCCGCAGCGCGTCCACGCCCCTCGCCAGATAGGTGGTGTATTCCTCCCACACCCGGCTGATTTTCTCATCCCCGGCCGCCAGCTTTTCAAAAAACCGTTCCAGGCTGCCATCCGTATAGTTCGAAAGCTCCCGCACCTCACAGTAATCCCCGAAACAGCCCTTTTTCCCGCAGTAGTGAGGCTTTCCATCGGCAATGATCTTCAGATGGGAAATCTCCAGCTCGCGATTGTTGCTGCCGTGAAACACACTGCCGTCCAGGACAAGGGCAGCTCCAATGTTCAAGTCAATCCAAAGATACACCGCAGATCCCTGCCTCAAAATCCGACTGCACTCTGCCGCTGCAGCCGCCTTGGGACTGTTGTAAATCCACACCGGATAGCCAAGCAGCTCCTCAAGTGCCCCAATCCTGAACTTTTGAATTCCCAGAATATAAGACGAGACGATCTCATCACACTGCAGCGATACAATTCCCGGAACCGCCACTGAAATGCCAAGAATACGGCTCTGGTCAATCCCTATCTCTGCAATCCAGTCCTTCAGGATCTGGCCGATCTCCTGGATATAGGCACTGCTTTTCTGGTATTTCTTTGGAACCCGCCTCTGTCCAACGACCTCTTTCTTCAAATTCAGAACAATCAAATCCATATAATCCGGGGTGATTTCTATGCCGATCGAGTACCTTGCATTGGCATGAAACTGGATGGCCCTGGCCTTCCTGCCAATGGAGAATTCAAACATCTCCTGATCCAAAATCAGGTTCTCTTCCCGCAGTTGTTTCAAATGGCTCGCCACCGTGGGCAAACTCATCCCAAGTGAGTACGCAATGTCCTGTTTGGAAATCTTGTCCTGCTCGTAAATCAGATCAATGATCCGGCTCC
This sequence comes from Lachnospiraceae bacterium, assembly GCA_028693165.1. Lineage (GTDB taxonomy): Bacteria > Bacillota > Clostridia > Lachnospirales > Lachnospiraceae > Brotaphodocola. The sequence continues at coordinate 150,426 of JAQUVX010000008.1, forward strand.
GATTCGATTTTTTTATTACCAGCATATTGTTTTTCATTCAGGCAATGCCTCACTTTCCGGTTAAAATAATGGTATCATATCATAGGATGTCATCAGGCGTCAACGGAACTGCGCATCGCTCCCGCCTGAAGATGAACCCTTCTGCTCCGGCATAATTTTCCCTACCGGAACCGATTAAAAAAATTCGCAAACGGCTCCACCGCATCGGAAAGATTCTTAATCGCCGTATTAAGCCCATCGATGTCGATCGCATCCAGCTTTTCCATCGCCGAATTGATGTTCTTCTGGCTGCTGGTAACCAGCTCGTCCACATTCGAGATCATCTGCTCGATATCAGCCTCGGCCAGTTCGGAGGTCACGACCTTCATATCCTCCATAATCAGCTGCATGTTCTGATAGGTTACATTGATCTTTGGAATCATCACAGAGCAGGTGTACAGCACTGCGGCCAGCATGATCACGCTGGCTGCCGCTGTGATCTGCGACATACGGTACTGCTTTTTCGCATACTTTTCCTGTCCGGCATTCGAACTCTCAATCTTTGTCATCAGTGCCCGAAATGTCTCATCCTTCATTGCGCTTTCAAATACGTTGTCTTCCATGTTCTGATTGTTTTCCATCGTACACGCTCCTTTTTCGGTGTCTGCGACCGCTGCGCAGGTATCCTATCTACAGATTCAGTTTATCATAACTCCGGCTCAAATACACCTCCAGCCTTCGTGCAAGCTCCCGGTTATCCTCCGTCTCCAGCTTCGGATCTTCGTCCAGCATCTGATTCACTTCCTCGGACACCGTCTTTAGCAGATTTGCGTCCGTAAAAATATCCGCCAACTTAAATTCCAGATCGCCGCTCTGGCGCAGACCGAAGATGTCGCCCGGCCCGCGCAGCTTCAAATCCTCTGACGCAATGAAGAAACCATCATTGGATTTATTCAGAATATCGAGGCGCTCCTGTGTCCCGTCATGGTCGGAACCGTTGACCATAATGCAGTAGGACTGATATTTGCCACGTCCAACCCGTCCGCGCAGCTGGTGAAGCTGCGCCAGGCCGAACCGCTCGGCATTTTCGATCATCATGACGGTCGCATTCGGCACATTGACGCCCACCTCCACGACCGTCGTGGAGACCAGCACCTGGATCTCGCCCGCCGCGAACCGCTCCATAATCTTGTTCTTCTCCCTGCCCTTCATCTTGCCGTGGAGGTATTCCACCGCAATGGAATCGGGCAGCTTCTGACGCAGCAGCTTCGTGTAATCCAACACATTCTCTGCCTCAATCAGTTCACTCTCCTCCACCATCGGGCAGATCACATACGCCTGACGCCCCGCCGCAATCTCCTTCGTGATAAACTGGTAGGCTTTCTCCCGGTAAGCCGTGTCCACCACACAGTTCTTGATTGGCCGCCGGTTAGCCGGCATCTCGTCAATAATGGAAATATCCAGATCCCCATAGATAATGATTGCCAGCGTCCGCGGAATCGGCGTCGCACTCATAACCAGCACATGAGGCTGCATCCCCTGACTCTGCTCCTTACTCTTCTCGCCCAGCGCCTCCCGCTGCCCCACACCGAACCGATGCTGCTCGTCCGTGATGACCAGTGCCAGCTTATCATAATGCACCTTTTCCTGAATCAGCGCATGGGTTCCCACGATGATGTCCGCCTCGTGGCCGGCAATCTTTTCGTAGGCGATCCGCTTCTCCTTCGCCGTCATAGAGCCGGTGACTAACACGACATTCTTATCAATCTTCTGCTCTGCAAACAGCTCTCGTATCGACTCATAATGCTGTCTGGCAAGAACCTCCGTCGGCACCATAAGCGCCCCCTGAAATCCATTATAAGCCGCCTGCAAAAGTGCCATGATCGCGATGATCGTCTTGCCCGAACCCACGTCGCCCTGAATCAGACGGTTCATCGCCAGACCGCCCTCCAAGTCCTTCTGCACCTCCGAAAGCACCTTTTGCTGTGCATTCGTCAGAGAATACGGAAGGCTTTTTTGCAGCTCGTCCAGTGCCGTCACATGCTCCATCACAAACTGACTGCGCTGATCCTCCCGCTTTTCCTTCAGCCGGCGCACCGCCAGCAGGAAGAAGAGAAATTCATCAAACACCAGCCGCTTTCTGGCAAATAAAAGCTCCTGCTGATCCGACGGGAAATGAATATGCTCCAACGCATAATTGTATTCAGCAAGCTCATATTTTTCCCGAAGCCTTGACGGCAGATATTCCCGCTCCATCTGCCTCTGCTCCAGCGCCTGCTGCACTGCCTTCGTGATCGCCTTGTTGCCGAGGCCGCGGGTCTGCGCGTAGATCGGCTGCATGGAATCCATGACCGCCTCGTAATTCTCCGGAGTAAAGATCTCCGGCTGCTCCATGGTCAGACGGTTATTCTTTCGGACCACCCGGCCGCGGAACACCAGAATCTTCCCCATCTGCAATACCGTCCGCAGATACGGCATATTAAACCAGGTCAGGGTCAGCCCTCCGGTCAGATCCTTAACCGTGGTCACGATGATCTGCATATTCTTGAAACGGCGGACACCGGCCGTCTTTAAAAGCTGCCCGGAGACAGCCACCATGCCGCCCTCCTTCACCTGTCCGATGGGGATCGGCGCCTCGTAGGCATCATAGCCTCGCGGATAATCATGCAGCAGGTCTTCGACCGTCTCCACGCCAAGTCTCCGAAACAGCGCACCTGATTTTTCTCCAATGCCTTTTAAGCTGGTAATGGGTTCCTGATTCATCTTCTTACTCCTATAAAAAGGGACAGCGCCGATCCAGCCGTTTTTCAACTGCTGCATGATCAGGCTGTCCCCTATTCTCTCTGCTTATTGCTGCTCTTCTGTAAGCCTTCCTATTCGACGGAAATCAGATAATAATAAATCGGCTGTCCGCCTGCCTGAAGCTCAACTTCAATATCCGGGAATGTTTCCTGTGCTTTCTCCAGAAGATTCTCGGCGTCCTCCTGGCTGACATCGCAGCCGTAATAGATGGTAACCAGCTCGGAATCCTCGTCCACCAGCGCCTTCAGCGTATCCAGCGCCGTCTTCTCGATCCCGGTTCCCACGGCCAGCATCCCCTGGTCGCCGATGCCCATGATATCCCCCTCGCGGATCTCCATATCATCAATGACCGTATTGCGGACCGCATAGGTGATCTGCCCGGTCTTCACGCGGGCCATCTCTTCCTTCATCGTCTCAAGATTCTGTTCCGGAGACAGATCCGGAATGAAATTGATCAGCGCCGTGATTCCCTGCGGCACAGTCTTGGACGGAACCACAAGAATGGTCTTATCCTCCACCAGTGAGCGCGCCTGCTCGGCCGCCAGGATGATGTTCTTATTGTTTGGCAGAATGTAGACCGTATCGGCATTGACCTGCGCGATCGCGTTTAACATATCCTCGGTACTCGGATTCATGGTCTGACCGCCTTCAATCAGATAATCTGCACCGATTCCACGGAAAATTTCGCCCAGCCCTTCGCCGACAGACACCGCGATAAATCCATATTCCTTCCGTGGCCCCTCGGCTGTCCGGGCCGCTGCCGCCACTTTCTGTTCTTCCGCCACCTTCTCCGCGTTCTGGATCAGTCGCTCCTGGTGCTCCTCCCGCATGTTGTCGATCTTCATGTGGGAAAGGGAACCGTAGGTCAATGCCCGCTGAATCGCAAGCCCCGGATCGTTCGTATGAACATGCACTTTGACCACGTCATCATCCGATACCACCACGATCGAATCACCGAGGGACTCTAAATATGCCTTGAACTGAAGCTCTGTCTCTTCATCATAATGCTTTTCTACATTGATGATAAATTCGGTGCAATAGCCAAATTTGATATCCGCAGTTTCCAGATTGCTTCTGCCTGCTGCACTTCCCGTACCGGAAGCTGTCGGCATCTGCACGGCACCCTCTGCCGCATCTGTTCCCCACGCAATTCCCTGACCGGTCAGACCGTCCAGCACACCCTTTAAAACCTGCATCAGTCCCTGACCGCCGGAATCCACAACACCGGCCTGCTTGAGTACCGGCAGCATCTCCGGGGTCTGGCTCAGCACATAGTCACCCTGCTTGATGACCTCCCTGGCAAACGTGATCACATCATCGGTCTCCTCCGCCAGCTCCTGTGCCTTGTCTGCCATGCCCTTGGCAACCGTTAAAATGGTGCCTTCCTTCGGCTTCATAACGGCCTTGTAAGCAGTCTCCGTTCCCCGCGCAAACGCCTTTGCCAGGGTCTGAACATCGATGGTGTCGCTTCCCTGGATCTCTCTGGTAAACCCGCGGAACAGCTGGGATAAGATAACGCCGGAATTGCCCCGCGCACCGCGCAGAGATCCGGAGGAAATCGCCTTTGCCACCGTCCCCACCGTCGGCTCCTCAAGCGCTGCAACCTCACGGGCCGCCGCCATGATCGTCATCGTCATATTGGTTCCGGTATCGCCGTCCGGAACCGGGAATACATTCAGTTCATTGATCCATTCTTTCTTTGCTTCCAATCCTTTGGCTCCGGCGAGAAACGCCGCCTGCATCAGCCGGGCGTCAAGTTCCTTTACACTCACTGACTGCTCCTCCTTAATCTATCACTCGTACACCTTCCACATAGATATTGATCTTTTCAACCTCTATGCCGGTGAATTCTTCGACTTTGTATTTTACGTTAGCAATCAGGTTGTCCGCCACTGCACAAATGCTGACCCCGTATGCCACAATCACATGAAAATCCAGAGAAATCCGATTATCGGTTAAATCTACCGTAATTCCGTGGGTAAGGCTCTCACGTTTTAATAATTTAACAAGGCCGTCCTTCATGCTGACCGCCGCCATTCCGACAATGCCAAAACACTCTACCGCTGTCATGCCTGCGTACAGTGCGATCACATCAGTACCAATCTGAATTTCGCCAAGCTTATTGTTAATGCGTCCTTTCATATAGACCCCTCCATTTTCCAATCGCGTTTAACCAAATTATTATACCATATACCACATATTGTGTCCATTCCAACTTTCATTTCCATATTTTTCCCGTCTTCTTTTGAGAATTTTTTAAGAAAATATGTAAATTTTGCTTGCCAAATTTAAAAAGTTCTGTTATCATACATATGTTGTGGTTTCCAAGAAGGAAACAAGTAGCGGTTAAGGAGGTGCAATCATGGCTAAATGTGCAATCTGTGAAAAGGCTGCTCACTTTGGTAACAACGTGAGTCATTCCCATAGAAGAAGTAACGCAATCTGGAAAGCAAACGTTAAATCTGTTAAAGTTAAAGTTAACGGAGGCGCCAAGAAGATGTATGTATGTACTTCTTGCTTACGTTCTGGCTTAGTAGAAAGAGCATAATGGGTGATCCATTTAAAAGGCTGTCATGTTCGGCGATTCTCTCGTCGGTGTGACAGCCTTTTGCGTTGCAAAAAAGGATCAGGAACAGAACAGATAATATCCAAGCACCAGACATCCGATGATGAATATCAGCGTTGACAGCGTCTCCGGAATAAACAGGAGCAGCGTCATTCCAATCCCAAAACAAAAAAGCATCAGGCCCAGGACACGTTTCATGAAATCCTCCTGTCATATCGCAATCTTCCTTACCATACGATATGCAGATGTCCACGAAACTATGCCTGGGCCTGTATTGTGCCTTCTTACTCTGCCTCCGCTCAGATGCGTCTTCTATTCTTCCACGATCTGAGCGGAACCTGCCACTTCTTCCGCGGCCTGCATGGCTTCCGGGGAAATCTCCTCTTTCTTGCCGCCGGTGAACTTGTTCACAAAATCCGGCACCATATCCAGTACCTTGGTCACCGCATCCTGCTGCTTGACGTTGACTAACTTGGTCACACCGTTTTGAATGACCAGCACTGCGCTGGGGCTCATCTTGGCACTCATACCGCCTCCGCCGTTCTGCCTGGCATTGTCCGCAAAGGAACCGGCTGCCATGCCGCAGGTGACATCCACAAGCGGCAGTATAATGGCATCGTCCACCTTCACTGCCTCTCCCACTACGGTCTTCGTGGTCACAAACTGATCCATCCCTTTAAACAGGGCCTCTACTGTCGCTGCAAAATGATTATCTGCCATGATATCCTCCTTTATGCTTCCCGCCATTTTTTCCACAGGTACCGGAAATTCTGATCAAACAAAACGCGGATTCCGATTACCAGAATCGTTCCAATCCGAATGTGTCCCTTCAAGTTCACTTCTCCCTCCAGAATCGCTTCCTCAAATACCGGAATCAACTGGAGCTTCTTCGCATACAACCCGTAAAAGGGGCTGAGATACGTTAGCACCTGACCGGTCGTGTAGGGATCATCAAAACCGAACCTGACCTTTCCCTGAATCGTTCTCGGCAGGATGTGCTTCAAAAGTCTCACAACCTGCTTTTTCAGAAGCCGGAAGGTCTTCCGATTCTCTTCGTTCTTGATAAAATTCAGTATGGCTTCTTTTTTGTCTTTTAATGCTTTCAGTTTATCACAGAATCGCCGAAATGTAACTCTGATTTTTTTTAGCGGATTCTCGAACTGCCATTGTTTCTTCTTCGCAGGCTTTGGCTGCTTTGGTGCGGCACTTTCCGTCTCCGGCGCGGCACTTTCCGTCTTCGGTGCAGCAGTTTCCATCTCCGGCGTGTCGGTCTTCATCTCCGGCGCAGCCGGAACCGCAGCCGGCTCAGTCTCCACCGGTTTAAATTTCTCCGGCCCAGGTTTCTCCACATCCGCCGCGTTTCCGACCTCTGCCTTCTTCCCAGCCCGCCGTTTCTTCCGCCGCTTTCGCTTCTTCTCCGGCCCGCCGATCCGTATGCCAAACACCCGCACACAGACTTCTGCCTCCTCCTCATAGCTGGCCTGCAGCGACAGGATGGAAAGCAGCCAGCTCACGCTCGCCCGTCCCTTCAGCTTTCCGTAGTAGCTGCCCTCCGCCCGGTAGCGGATCGGCACCAGAAGGACCAGCAGAAGGAGGGTAAGAATGATGCCCAGAAGAATCAGAATCACGATTCCGATCCATTTCAATATTCCCAATATGATTGCCAACATATCCTCTTTCCTAACGGATGGTCAGGCCACCCTCCTGATATCGGTCGTCCACCATCTGCCGCACGACCTCAAGCGCTTCCCAGTATGTAACTGCAATGCCAAGCACCTGGTAATCCATATCCCGGTAAGGCGGGAGTAAAAGCATCGCCGACGGATAGATATCATATAGATTATTCCCATTTTGCGGCGCCGTAATCACATAGACCTCCGGCTGCAGCTTTCCCGCGCGAATGCCCTGGATAATGGAAAAACGGTTCTTTTTTGCTTTCTCTCCTACATACAGATGGTCATACCAGCGCATAATCCTCGCTCTCCATTAACTGCTGCAAAAGTTCCATGCAGCTTTCCTTTTCCGCACGGTCCGTACAGCATTCCAGACTGTTTCTGCAATAATCTCCAAACTCCTCCAGTGAATCAAAAAACACAGGAAGACTGGCTAATGTCGTCGCCATGATTGCACGCATAACCGGTTTTGGTACCGTGTCAAACACGGGATTTAACCGCTCCGTAAATGCCGCCATCGCTTCCTCGATATCCTTCCGGACCACTGTGCCGGTTTTCTCCTTCGGCGTCAGCTCCGCAAACGAACTGGTCGACAACAGAAGCTCCACGCAGCGGCTGCGGGAAATATCCGGATCCTCGCCAGCCTCGTACTCCGGCATCGGATCCAACCGTTCAAATTTCTCGTAATACGTTTCCTGAACCCCTTCCAAAAAGGAAAGTTCCTCCTCCAGCTCCGGCGGAATTTCGCGCGTCCCGTCCTTTGCCAGCGCACAGAGTCCATCCATGATACGAAGGGCATGGGCTTCTTCCGCCGCATTTTTCAGGGCATCCTGCTTCGTCAGGCAGAGCACATACAAATCATTCACCATCTCAGCCAGCATCTGATAATACTCTGAAGCGGCAAACAGCTTTTCACTGGCCAGCGTCACCATCTGCTGTGCCTGATGGAATGTCTCCGCCGTCAGATTCGGAAACGAGGTGGCAGAAAGAGTCTCCAGCAGTTCCGAAAGCTGTGAATAAGCCTGCTTCTGTTCCTTCGTCAGCTCGATCATGGCACCTGTGCGCAGCAAATAAAGCTCCTGCTCCAGACTGTCCTTGTCCGCGCCGAGAAACACCAACAGCGCCTCCTGCACCAGCCCATAATACCGCTGCCTGGTAAAACGGATCGGAAGCTGTCCGACCACGTCCTGAATCCGCTGGTTCGCCTGCGCCGGATCGGATGCCGAAGCCACAAATCCCCGGAGCTGATCCGCAAATTCCGCCTCCGTCATTCCCAGAGCCGGAAGCCCGGTCTCAAAACGGCGTTCCACGCGGTTAAGCGCATATTCATAGATGCGGAAGCTGTCTGCATATGCAACCGTAATCTTCATCACTTCCTGAATCTGATTGCGGAAATCATCCAGCTCTTCCCGCGAAAGTTCGTCCCTCCGGCAGCGCTCCAGCAGCTTCCAGAAGGTTTCATTTTCCTCTGTCTGTGCAATCCGTGGAAGTTCCTCAAAATACATCCAGACATTCAGCGCCAGACGGGTCAGTGAATACCCATATGCCGCGGATGCCAGTCTTTTCCAGTGCTGTGCCATATGCAAAAGCCTCCTGTTATCGATAATTGTCAAGAATCGAACGGCGCAGCAGATCCAGTGCTTTTACCACTGCCTGCTCCCGCACTTTGGCGCGGTTTCCCTTAAACTGATAATGCTCCACGCTGACCTTGTCCTTCATATAAGTCGCAATATAAACCAGGCCGACCGGCTTGTCCTCGGTTCCGCCCTCCGGGCCTGCGATTCCCGTCACCGCCACACAGGTGTCCGAATCGGATGCAAACACGCCGCCGGCGGCCATCTCACGGGCCGTCTCTTCACTCACGGCACCATACTTGCGCAGGGTACTCTTGCTGACGTCCAGGCGTTTCCGCTTTGCCTTATTCGAATAGGTAATAAACCCTTCGTTGAATACCTCGGACGCTCCCGGTACATTGACCAGCCGTCCCGCAACCAGACCGCCGGTACAGGATTCCGCCGTCGTGACCGTCAGCTCATACTTCTGAAGCAGGCGCACAACCGCCGTCTCCAGCGTCTCTTTTTCCTTCGTAGAATACACATAATCCCCAAGCCGGCTCCGAATCTCCTTGACCACCGGTTTGAGCAGCTCCTTGGCCGCGTCCTCATCCGCAGCCTTCGCCGTCACACGGATGTGAACCTCTCCGGTCTTTGCATAGGTCGCAATCGTCGGGTTGGTCTGCTTATCGATCAGATCCAGTAACTTTGTCTCCACCTGGCTCTCGCCCATCCCGCAGACCTTGATCATCTGAGAACGGATCAGCTCAGGCTGCAGGTTCTGAAGATACGGATAGACCTGATTCATAAACAGGGGGTAAAGCTCAGACGGCGGTCCCGGAAGCAGCACGGCCGATTTGCCGTATTTTTCCAGAATCAGCCCCGGTGCCATCCCGTTGTCATTGTCAAGAACGATGGCGCCTGCCGGAATGATCGCCTGTTTCCAGTTGTTCTCCGGAATTTCTTTGTAGATGCCATTCTTGAAATACTGCTCGATCCGCTCCCGTGTGTGCGCGTCCTCCACCAGCGGGAATCCCATGACCTCCGCACATACCTCCTTGGTCAGATCATCCTCAGTCGGCCCAAGACCCCCGGTCAAAATAATCACATCCGAGCGCTTCAGCGCCGTGCGGATCACCTCCGACAAGCGTTCTTTGTTGTCGCCGACCACAGCCTGGTGGTACATGGACAGGCCGAGCAATGCACATTTTTCTGCAAGAAACTGCGTGTTCGTGTTGACAATGTTACCGAGCAGCAGCTCCGTTCCTACTGAAATCAGTTCAACTACCATTTTACATTCTTCCTTCCGTGAGTACTTTATGATTCTTAGCAAGATAATCCACCAGGGAAACCACGGTCAGGATCAGTGCCGCCCATACCACAATATCGGTAAGCACAGTGAGGACCGGCAGGTTGAAAATCATCAAAATAATCGCAGCCATCTGGAATGTGGTCTTGAATTTCCCCCAGTAGCTGGCCGCAATCACGATTCCCTGCTCCGCCGCCACCAGACGAAAACCGCTGATGATGAATTCACGGCTGACGATGACGATCGCCATCCAGGCCGGAAACTGCTTCAGTTCCACCAGACAAATCAGCGCAGAACAGACCAGCAGCTTGTCTGCCAGCGGATCCATGAATTTACCGAAGTTGGTGACAAGATTGTATTTGCGGGCAATCTTTCCATCCAGCATGTCCGTCAGACTTGCCACAATAAAGATCACAGCCGCCACATAGCGCAGGGTCTGGTTGCTGCCGCCTTCTATCAGAAGTGTTACCACAAAAAACGGAATCATAAGTACGCGAAGTATCGTCAGTTTATTTGGCAGATTCATCATATACCTCCCCGATCAAATCGTAGTCCGAAGAACCGGTCACCTTCACGCGGACAAAATCGCCTGACATGAACAGTTCGCCTGTGTTTACAAAGATATATCCATCCACATTGGGTGCGTCCATGTAGGTGCGGCCGACATAGGCCGGTTCATCCGCCACCTTGCCCTCGATCATCACATCCAGAACACGGCCGACCATGGACTCGGATTTGTCAAATGCAATCTCCTGCTGTAACTCCATGATCGCATCCCTGCGCGCTTCCTTTACCTCCTGCGGGATCTGATCCGGGAAGGCTGCCGCCGGAGTATCCTCCTCCGCCGAGTAGGCGAAGACGCCGAGCCGCTCAAATTCCATCTCGTCCACAAAGGCCATGACCTCCTCGTGATCCTCCTCGGTCTCACCCGGGAAGCCGGCAATCATGGTGGTTCTCAGTGCCATGTCCGGGATCTCCCTGCGCAGCGTTCCGATCATCGCACGAAGCTGTGCCTGATTGGTCCTGCGTCCCATGCGCTTGAGAATCGCATCGCTGGCATGCTGGATCGGAATGTCCAGATAATGACACACCTTCTCCTCCGTCTTGATCGCCGCGATCAGTTCATCGGTGATCTCCTCCGGGTAGCAATACTGAACACGGATCCAGTAAATCCCTGAAATCTCCGCCAGCCGGTGCAAAAGCTCCGGCAGCATCTTCTTTCCATACAGATCCACGCCGTACAGCGTCGTCTCCTGGGCCACCAGAATCAATTCGCGCACTCCCTTATCCGCAAGCTGTCTGGATTCAGCCAGGAGCCGCTCCATGGGAACGCTGCGGTAGTTTCCGCGCAGGCTCGGGATAATGCAGTAGGTACAGTGCTTGTCGCACCCTTCCGCAATCTTCAAAAATGCATAGTGCCCTCCGGTGGTGATGATGCGCTCCGTCTCCACCTGCGGCAGCTCACTCAAGTCATGGAAACAGCTCACGCTCTCGCCGCCCAGGACACGCTTCAGTACATTGGAAATCTCGTCATAGGTCGAGGTTCCAAGGATACCGTCCACCTCCGGGATCTCGTCGATGATTTCCTGCTTATAGCGCTCTGCCATACATCCGGTAACAATCAGGGCCTTGCAGGTCCCTTCCTTTTTGTGCTCCGCCATCTCCAGAATCGTGTTGACGCTTTCTTCCTTCGCGTCATTGATGAAACAGCAGGTATTGATCACGATGATGTCCGCCTCATTCTCATCGTCTGTAAAGGTGTGACCATCACGATTGAGCAGACCAAGCATCATCTCCGTATCGACCAGGTTCTTGTCGCAGCCAAGTGAAATACATAATATTTTCATAAATTCAAAACTCCTACTCTTATGGAAAAAGCCATCTCTTTCTATCTGCGAGACGGCCTTACTCCTTTCTGTGATCCGTATTCTTATTCTTCAGTCTTAACTTCTTCGGCTCCGGTTTCTTCTTCCTCTTCCTGCTCGTCGCTGAGAATCCGTACCTTTCCCTCATAAAGCTCCTGAACAGCCATGGAAAGCGGCTTTTTGCCCGGTGCTGCCGGCACCATCGGGTCCTCGCCTGCGATAATCTGTCTCGCGCGCTTTGCCGTGGCAAGCACGATGGAATAACGGCTCTGTACAACCGGCTGCTCGCCAGGTTCTACCTCACTGTTTGCAACATTGATCAAATCTGTATAAGATGGATGTAACATAATAAATCTCCTTTCTGAGATGGGTTGTTTTATCATAAAGCATTGTGATTTGCCTTACAGCTCGTTTAATTCCTGTTTCATCTGACGGATAAAGTCCCGGTTTTCGCTGCAGCGCTGATGCTGTGCCTGAATCAGCCGGTGCATATCCTGCACGCAGGTATCCAGATCGTCATTCACCAGAATGTAATCATACTGCTCCATGAATTCCGCTTCCTCCACCGCCCGGCTCAGCCGATCGCGGATGACCGCTTCCGTCTCCGTCCCGCGTCCGCGCAGACGACTTTCCAGCTCCTTCGCACTCGGAGGAGTGACGAACAGAAGCAAGGTCTCCGGAAATTTCTTTTTGACCTCCAATGCGCCCTGAATCTCGATCTCCAGAATCACATCGCGGCCCGCCTCCATCTGCTCTAACACATAGCTCTTCGGTGTTCCGTAATAATTGCCCACATAGCAGGCGTGTTCAATCAGTGCATCTTCCGCGATCAACTGCTCAAATGCGTCCTTCTCAAGGAAGAAATATTCCCGTCCATGTTCCTCTCCCACCCTCGGTTTACGGGTGGTGGCGGAGATAGACAATGCATACTGCTGTGCATAACGCTCCAGCAATGCTTTCATCAGGGTTCCCTTTCCCGCACCGGAAAAGCCGGAAACCACTGCCAGAATTCCTTTTTGGCTCATGAATGTGCTCCTTATTCTATATTCTGAATCTGTTCCCGCACCTTCTCAATCTCGGTCTTCAAGGCAATCGCCCGGTCGGAGACCTCCAGATCGGTGGATTTGGAAAGCGTCGTGTTGGCCTCGCGGTTCATCTCCTGTGCGATGAAATCCAGCTTGCGGCCCACGCTTCCGCCTGCCTCCAGCTCTTTTCTTGTGGCATCGATGTGGCTCTTTAAGCGAACCATCTCCTCATCCACACAGATCTTGTCTGCATAAATGGTCACCTCTGTCGCGATCCGGCCCTCGTCAAGGGTGTTGTTCTCCAAAAGCTCTTTGACCTTATCTTCCAGCTTCTGCCGGTATCCCTGCACGATCGCCGGGGAACGCTCCTCGATAAAATCAACCAGTTCCTTCATATAATCCAGTTTGCCCAAAAGATCTGTCTTTAACTTCTCGCCCTCCAAAATCCGGGACTCCACAAATTTCTTTGCGGCTTCCTCCACCACCTCGGAAAGCTGCTTCCACATCTGATCTTCATCCTCCGGCTCCTGTTCCATGACCAGGATCTCCGGCATCCGCGCCAGCATGGAAACCTTCACATCGTTGTCAATGCCAAACTCTTCCTGCATCCGACGGAACACATTCATATATTCCTCTGCCAGAGAATGGTTGTACTTTAAGCAAACCTTCTCGTCCGTATAGTCTTCATAATTTATAAATACGTCTACCTTGCCGCGCTGAATATACGTCTTTAAAAGATTGCGGATCGATGCCTCAAAGAAATTGAATTTCTTCGGCATCTTGATGCTGAGGTCCAGATAACGGTGATTCACTGCCTTCATCTCAACAGAAACCTTGTATTCTTTTGTAACGATCTCGCAGCGACCAAAGCCGGTCATGCTCTTTATCATCGGTTGTCGTGCTCCTTTGCCATAGATAATAAACATTATAATTCAAATAAAGAAACAAGTCAACTCTTCATTCCGGTTTCTGCAAATGCGAACGCAGATTGGTGCGGGGTTGTAAATGCGATGGATTTCCTGTATAATCGAGGGGAAAAGGAGTATTCAACTATGGCATTTGACGGAATTGTAATTGCAAATCTGACCCATGATTTAAAAGAAAAGCTGGAAGGCGGCAAGATCAGCAAGATCGCGCAGCCGGAGAAGGACGAGCTTCTCTTTACGGTCAAACATAATCGCGAAAACCTGCGCCTGTCGATCTCGGCAAGCGCCAGTCTTCCGCTGGTGTATTTCACCGATACCAACAAACAAAGCCCGATGACGGCACCGAATTTCTGTATGCTGCTTCGCAAGCACATCGGAACCGGGCGCATCGTCAAGGTCAGCCAGCCCGGTCTGGAGCGCATCATCGAATTTGAAATTGAGCATCTGGACGAGCTGGGCGATCTGCGGCGCAAGCGGCTGATCGTAGAGCTGATGGGCAAGCACAGCAATATTATCTTCTGTAAGGAAGACGGGACGATCTTAGACAGCATCAAGCATATCTCCGCGCAGGTCAGCTCTGTCCGCGAGGTACTGCCGGGACGGACTTATTTTATTCCGCATACGACGGACAAGGCAGATCCGCTGACAATCACGCAGGACGCGTTTGTGGCGCTGCTGCACGGCACTCCGGCTCCGGTTCAGAAAGCACTTTATCAGGATCTGACCGGCATCAGCCCGATCATCGGCACGGAGCTCTGCCATCTGGCTTCCATCGATGGCGATCATTCGGCCAACGAGCTTTCCGAACGTGAGCTGATCCATCTGTATCATATGTTTTCGCTGATGATGGACGATGTGCGGGCGGGACATTTTACGCCCAACATTGTGTACCAGCATGGAGAACCGGTGGAATTCGCTTCTGTCCCGCTGACCTGTCTGGAGGGCGGCGGCCACGAGGCGAAGACCTGTGAATCGATCAGCCGGCTGCTGGAATCCTACTACGCGGAAAAGAGTGTCATCACCCGCATCCGCCAGAAGTCCGTCGATCTTCGCAAGATCGTGCAGACGGCGCTGGAACGAAATTACAAGAAATATGATCTGCAGCTCAAGCAGCTCAAGGATACGGAAAAGCGGGACAAATACAAGATTTACGGGGAACTTTTAAACACCTATGGCTACGAGCTGGAGGGCGGGGAGAAGGAACTGAAATGCCTCAACTATTATTCCAATGAGGACGTGAAAATTCCGCTGGATACGCAGTTAAATGCGCAGGAGAATGCTCAGAAATATTTCAGCAAATACAACAAGCTGAAGCGCACCTTTGAGGCACTGACGGATCTGACGCGGGAGACCTACCAGGAGATCGAGCATCTGGAATCCATCAGCGCGGCCCTCGACATCTCCGTGAAGGAGGAGGATCTTGTCCCGATCAAGGAAGAGCTGATGGAATATGGCTTCATCAAGAAGCGTGCTTTCGGAGCGAAGAAACCGAAGATCACCAGCAAGCCTTATCATTATCGTTCCAGTGACGGATTTGATGTTTATGTGGGAAAGAATAACTATCAGAATGAGGAAGTGACGTTTAAGATCGCGAGCGGAAATGACTGGTGGTTCCACGCGAAAGGCGTACCTGGCTCTCATGTGGTGGTGCGTACCGAAGGGAAAGAATTGCCGGATCGTACTTTTGAGGAGGCGGGGGCACTGGCGGCCTACTATTCAAAAGGACGCGGAAATGAGAAGGTCGAGATTGATTATATTCAGAGGAAGCATGTCAAGAAGGCGGCCGGTGGAGCACCGGGGTTTGTGATTTACCATACGAATTATTCGATGATGGCGGCTCCTGGCATTCCAGTTGCCGAAGTGTAAGGTTCCTGTTGACTGACTGATGGTTGTTTGGCTGGTTTGGATGGTTTGTGTGCTAAATCTGAACCAGACCAGACTCCATCACACCATACATCTACCTTTTAATATTTGGACTCTCCAATACGATTTGCCGATATTACTCACAGATTTGAAAATTAGATATCGCTGCCTGTCAGATCACCAGGCAGCCGTTTAGATATAACACGTTAGTTCAAATGATACTTCTGAAGCATCTGCGCACAAAATTCCACGTCGTCATTCAGTCTCGCGATATCCGCAGTGAAACCATCTTTGATCATAGCATTTACCAGTGCAAGCATACGGGCACTGCCCTTTACCTCACCTTCGGCTAAAGCCTTCGCTCTCTCCTCCGCCGCCCGATCATCCAGCATCTCCTGCATTGTCATATACGATTCCTCCAGTCTTCGGCTTTTCTTCAATGCCGCTACCTTCTGATTCAGCTTCCGAATCCGATCATCCTGCATCTCTTCCGCGCACGCTTCCGTGGAATTTTCGATACACTTAAGAAAGTGGATCAGTTCCTGCGGAACTTCCTGCTTGTTTGTTCCTTTCGTATTCAGAAAGATCTTACAACTTCCGTCCCCAAGCTCTTCTCCTGTTTCCTTGCATACTTCCCGATAGGTGTATCGATATTTCTTCGCATGAAATGGATCAAATGTGCACATAAATACGATAAAGCTTTCCGGCAGATCCTGAAACTTTGCTCCCGGTTTCAGAAATGTCGCATCCATCTCCGCCTGGTGGAACCGCGCCCTCTTGGGCAGCTCCGCCTTATGTCCATTCTGCATCTCCAAATCATAGGACACCTTCATCTCATCCGATGCAAACACATCAAACCTCACATACCGAAAATCTTTCGCATACAACATGCTTCGCTCAACCTGTACCATCACCGGTCCAACTGGTCTTCCCAAAATAAGTTCCACGACCAACTGACACGTCTCTGCATCCTCCAGTGCTGCCGCGAAAAGAAATGCATCCGTCAAATCCAACTCTTGAAATTTCTTCTGTACCATAATTCTCCTTACCGACGTATGGTACATATGGAAATCTCGTCTGGTTCATAGTTTGATTATAGTAAATTCGGGTTGGAATAGCAAGGGTAAATCACAAAAACATATCGATCGATTTCTAACCCTCTCCGCCACTTAACTCATCGCAAGCAAGATATTCCGGTGGAATAACCGGACGGACCACCTTCTTGAGCGAAAGTAAAAGACCTTCAGCGGTGTGAAGGTTCATGTTGACTGATACTCGTTTGACTGGCTTGGATGGTTTGTGTGTTAAATCTGAACCAGACCAGACTCCATCACACCATACATCTACTTTTTAATATTTGGACTCTCCAATACGATTTCCCGATATTACTCACAGATTTAAAAATTAGATATCGCTGCCGGTCAGATCACCAGGCAGCCGTTCAGATATAACCCTTTAGTTCAAATGATACTTCTGAAGCATCTGCGCACAAAATTCCTCGTCGTCATTCAGTCTCGCGATATCCGCAGTGAAACCATCTTTGATCATAGCATTTACCAGCGCAAGCATACGGGCACTGCCTTCAGCTCTGCCTTTTACCTCGCCTTCGGCTAAAGCCTTCGCTCTCTCCTCCGCCGCCCGATCATCCAGCATCTCCTGCATCGTCATATACGATTCCTCCAGTCTTCGGCTTTTCTTCAATGCCGCTACCTTCTGATTCAGCTTCCGAATCCGATCATCCTGCATCTCTTCCGCTGAAACGGATCAAATGTGCACATAAATACAATAAAGCTTTCCGGCAGATCCTGAAACTTTGCTAGTTCAAATGATACTTCTGAAGCATCTGCTCACAAAACTCCACGTCGTCATTCAGTCTCGCAATATCCGCAGTGAAACCATCTTTGATCATAGCATTCACCAGTGCAAGCATACGGGCACTGCCTTCAGCACTACCTTCAGCCCTGCCCTTTACCTCGCCTTCGGCTAAAGCCTCCGCCGCCCGATCATCCAGCATCTCCTGCATCGTCATATACGATTCCTCCAGTCTTCGGCTTTTCTTCAATGCCGCTACCTTCTGATTCAGCTTCCGAATCCGATCATCCTGCATCTCTTCCGCACACGCTTCCGTAGAATTTTCGATATACTTAAGAAAGTGGATCAGCTCCTGCGGAACTTCCTGCTTGTTCGTTC
>JAQUVX010000027.1 GCA_028693165.1 Lachnospiraceae bacterium
CTTTTATTCCACTGTGGGGCCTTTCACAAGGGTATCAACCGGCAGTCGGCACGAACTACGGTGCAAAGCAATATGACCGTGTAAAGTACATCACAAAGATTTTCGCTATTGTGGCTACTTTGCTTGCTCTTGTGTTTTATCTGCCGATTATGCTTGCCCCGAAGGCGATTCTCTCCATGTTCATTACTACTCCGGAAGTTGTTGAACAAGGTGCGGCAGATTTCCGGCTGTTCTTCCTTTCGTTTATTGTATTAGGCTTCTGGATTGTGATTTTGACCTTAATGCAATCCCTTGGCAGAGCATCAAAAGCAAGTATCCTTGTCTTATTGCGCCAGATCGTGCTCTACATTCCGGCGGCGATGATAATGCCCCATATTGCGAACCTCGGTGTTCACGGTGTATTCTACGCCCCGTTGATTACAGATGCCATTGTGTTGCTTGTTGCTATTTATATGTTGTATGGTGAATTTAAGCGGATGGATCAGTTAAAAATGAAACAAAAATAAGATAAATAGTGCCACACAGACGGTACTACAGTATGGACAAGCTGGTGAGAAAGATGTTGCAAACTATTAAGATAGGGTAAACCATGGAACTTCATGCGTCCGGCGAGGATTACTTGGAAGCTGTGCTAATCCTCCAACAAAAACAAGGCGGTATGGTGCGTTCCGTTGACCTTGCCCGGCACATGGAGGTATCAAAACCCAGCGTTTGTCATGCTGTCCGTGTCCTAAAGGACGGTGGATTTCTCGCAATGGATAGCGACTGCTATCTCCATCTGACCGATGTTGGTCAGGAGGTAGCGGAACGCATATACGAGCGCCACCAATTTTTTACCCGACAGCTTATCGACGCTGGCGTTGCCCCGGAGCTGGCAGAGCGTGAAGCCTGCCAGATGGAGCATACCATCAGCGAGGATAGTTTTCAAAAACTAAAGGCCATATCAAACGAGAATAAGAAAAAGAAGTAGGATTAGAGGTATCAAAATGAAAAGATAGTCATCCCTTGCATTATCAAGGGAGCGCAGTTATTGGAACTATATTTTTTAGAAAAGAGGTTATGGAGAACTACGCTAAGGTGGTTTTCCATAACCTTCTTATTTTTGGTTTGATTTTTCAAATACCGATTTTACGCAGATCTCGTTTAGACTCCTATTTCTTCATGCCGGAATGCTTCAATCATCGCAGCGGTCAGGCTGCCGTTGTCAAGCTCATGTGGCAATTCGTGAGGTGTAAACCATCGGGCATCTGCCAACTCCCTGTACTCCAACACAATAGGTGATTCATGCTTGATGGTGGCAAAGAAACCTGTTGCCAATGAATCTGACAGTCCCCACGGTTGACTTCCGAAATATTTCACGTCTGCAATTTGCAGGCCGACTTCCTCCAGAACCTCACGCCGGGCTGCTTCTTCCAAGGATTCGCCTATTTCTACAAACCCAGCGATTAAAACATACGGTTTTATCGTTTTGTCTGCGTAATGGGTCATTAAGAGCTTCCCCTCATGAACCACCGCAATGATTACGATGGGGGCAATTTTAGGATATTCGATTATTTGGCAGCGTTGGCATTCTAACGCTCTTTCTGTTGTGCTATGGGAAAGCGAATGGCCACATCTGCTGCAATATTTATGATTTTGATACCAGTGAGACAACTGAGCGGCAGTAATGGCCACCAGCGGCATCCAAGGAGAAGCGTCTTTGATTGTAGTCGTTACCGGGCAGCATTTCCAATCCAGCGATAAAAAAATTGCTCTGTCTAAATCCAGAAGAAAAATGGCTACGTTATCAATCGCAAACAGATACTGAACAGAATGTGTTTTAATCTGCTCCGGCAGCTCGGCATAGCATGGAAGATATGCTGCCGGAGCCTTAGAGGGGGAAAGAAGAAAATATCCGGCAGAATACACAAAAACCAAAGAGTCATTGGTGGGGGTACAGCGTATATAGGAATTATTGAAGTTGTGTGGAAAAATGTCTTGCAGCAAAATGATTTCCTCCTGTTAACCGACACAGTATTTTACATTATCACAGATGCTGCAGGTTTGTTCGATAATGCCGTAAAGCTGCCTCGTTATCAGGATTACACACCTTCTCCAGTTCAGCGACCATTTTCTTCTTGTCTTTTGGCAGATTTCCCTGCACCCATACAGCATTGGAGGCTCCTAACGATGCAAAGAATGTGGGGATTTCCAAATGCTCGATCAGAGTTTTAAGCTCCTGAAGCTTTTCCAGTTCTCCTTCTTCAGCCCAGTTGCCATTCTGAATCTCTTGATATAACTCGGATTCCGGGAAAATGGTAAGCATAGAGGAACCAATAATTTTAGGACGGGTCATGTTGAAAATTTTGGCACTTTCCAAAGCGCCTTCTACCCCATGGCCTGCGCCAGATACACCGGTCAGATAGAAGTAGTTATAGGTGATATTGACCTTATCGAGGCGATGTGTCTGTTCTACAATTTCCTGTGCCTTATATCCTTTGTTCATAAACGCAAGGGCCACATCATCCCCGGTTTCGACACCGATGGTAAGACCGTCATAACCGAGGCGATGCAGTTCACGCAGTTCCTCATCTGTTTTGAGCGTAATGTCTGTTACACGGGAAAAGCAGCCGATGGTTTCACATTCGGGGAAATACTTGTGAATCAAATTCGCAATTTCCTTCAAATGTTCAAATTTTAATACAAAGGGATTTGCACCGACCAAATAAACACGCTTCACCTGACGGCTTTGCCATGAACGTAGTTGAGTCTGCGTCTCAGCAAGATCAGCTTCCACGTCTTCCAGAGGG
The DNA here is from genome assembly GCA_028693165.1 of Lachnospiraceae bacterium. Lineage (GTDB taxonomy): Bacteria > Bacillota > Clostridia > Lachnospirales > Lachnospiraceae > Brotaphodocola. The sequence goes on from JAQUVX010000027.1 coordinate 2,790, forward strand.
GTCATCCTAAACTTAAACGGCAAGTCATCATATAGCGTACAGAATTTACATTTGTGATGTGTGCAGCCTGCCGTAACCTCAATGAGAAGCGAATTCGCTTCATAGGGAGGTCTCCAAATCGTACCAGTAAAATGCATATTGTGTTCTCCTTTTCGTGATGGTAATTTATGGTTAAACGGATTTCATGTTTTCCGTTTCTAATTACAGATTACAGCACAAGTCTTTTTTGTTCAAGTACGGTCTTTTTTTGGTTATAGTTTTATTTATTATACATAGTACAAAAAATAACAGTACATTGATTTTTGAATGTTTTTAGGGTATAATAGTGAAAAAAGGAGGGAACGCAATGGCAGATAACAAATTTCGGAGTCAGGATTCGCTGGCCCGGTGCGTACCGATGAGTATGTTACAGTCGGTATTAAGCGGTAAATGGAAAATTTTAATTCTCTGGTATATTTCTTTTTATAATGTGCAGCGCTTTGGGGAATTGATGCGCCGGCTGAATGGCATTACGCAGTCCACACTGACGAAACAACTACGCGAATTAGAGGAGGATGGATTTTTACATCGAGAGATCTACAAAGAAGTACCTCCAAAAGTGGAATACACTTTAACGGAAATCGGAAAAAGCTTTGTTCCAATTCTACATGAAATGATGGCATGGAGTGAAACACATCTTTGTCCGGCAGGGTATGTGAATCCTTATATTTCATCGGATGACAACACAAGCAGATCTGAAATGGAGTAATATCAAACACGGCCACCACACATTGGTATATAATTTGATACTATGTGTAAAAAAAGACCGTACTTTTATAAAATAAATTCCTCCCTTATACTAAAAACAGCTTTAGTATAAAGGAGGAATTTTTCATGCATTTCACTGGAAGAACGTGGCGGCCACCTTACGAGTCCGCTTCATTTATTATCCAAGCTACTTCAGGCTGCACTTACAATAAATGCAGCTTTTGCAGTTTCTATAAGGATGAAACATTTAAAATGTCACCATTGACAGAATTTGAAGAAGATCTGGAGGAACTGAAACATTATCAACCCAATGCCAGAAGAATATTTCTTACAGGCGCCAATCCGTTTGCTATGAGTTATGAGAAGCTGAAAATGATGGCGCTGACAGTCCGTGACTATTTAATTAAATGCCAGACAATAGCGATGTTTGCAAGTATTCGGGATATCAGGGATAAAGAAGTCTGGCAATTAAAAAAACTGCGCGCAATGGGAATCAATGGCCTGACGATAGGAACGGAGAGCGGAGATGATGAAACGCTGGCGCTTGTCAATAAAGGATATACGACAGTTGATATATTGGAACAATGCCGTAAATTGGATGAAGCGGGTATCGAATATTATCTTGTTTACATGACTGGCCTGGCCGGACATAATGGCGGACAAAGAAACGCCATTAACAGCGCACATTTATTCAGTCAAATCAATCCTTATTTTATATCCGTGGATTCGCTTACTCTTTTTCCTGATACAGAATTATTCAGGCGTGCGCAGGCAGGAAGCTTTGTCCCGGCTGGTGAAAAGGAGCGCATAAAGGAGTTGGAAACCTTTATAGAAAATTTACAGCTCCGCACACACCTCTTTGCCAATAGTGTTTCAAATTATTATCCAGTTACCGCTTATTTGCCCAAGGAGCGGGATCGTGTAATCAGCGAACTGCAAGGTATCATAGATACCGTGGATGAAGCTGTCATGGATCAATATCGAACCGAATTAAAGGCATTGGGATAACACATAGGCAAGGTTAAGAATCAGATGCAGTGTTTTTTGAGCAGGGGGCTTTGTTCCCCAAGCCATCTAAAAATTGAGTTCCCCAGTCACACATGGAATTCAGTACGGGAATAATGCTCTTTCCGAATTCTGTTAACCGGTAATCTGTTTTAGGCGGTATTACAGGGTAAATGGTCCTCTGAATCAAGCCATCTTCCTCCAGTTCACGTAGCTGCTGCGTCAGCATTTTAGGAGTGGCCTGTGGAATCAAGCGATGAAGTTCGCTAAAGCGCAGCACATTATCAACCAAATGAAACAGTATCAATGCCTTGTACTTGCCGCCAATTAAATCCAGAGTGGCTTCCACCGGGCAGTTAAAGGTACTTGGACATTTCATATCATCACCTCACTTTACACTATCTTTTTAGGTACTATATTACTTTTTAGTGCGTTCTTGCTAAAAAGATAATTGCTGATATAATAATAGCATAAGTTGATGAGAACATCAACCGAATGCTTGCAAGCAATTTAGTATAAATACCTACCTAAAAAGTGCATTCTTGTGGATTCTTTCATGAGTGTTGCAATATAGTTGGTGATTGACGAAACAAAAAACATTTACTAAGAAAGGATATAAAATTATGGATTTTATTACAATTGCAAAACAGCGTTTCTCCGTGCGTACCTATACGGATAAGAAGGTGGAGTCAGAAAAACTGGACAAAATTCTCGAAGCTGCTCATGTAGCACCCACTGCTGCAAACCTTCAGCCGGTTCATCTGATTGCCGTTCAGAGCAAGGAGGGATTGGCGAAGATTGGCAAGGCCGCAAACATCTACGGCGCTCCTTTGGCAATCATTGTCTGCGCAGATCATGATAAGGCGTGGGTACGCCCCTTCGACAAGAAGCAGACCGGCGACATTGATGCCTCTATTCTGACCGACCACATGATGCTTCAGGCAACGGAGCTTGGTCTGGGAACCGTTTGGGTCTGCTACTTCAAACCTGATGTTCTCCGCAAAGAATTTGATCTTCCGACCAATATTGAACCGATCAACATTCTGGTCATCGGCTACTCGGACGAGGGAGAGGCAGACATCAATCGTTTCGGCCAGCAGCGCATTTCAATGAGCGAGCTGGTTTCCTATGACAAGCTGTAAGTAAACACTGAACGCTGAAAAGCGCAGCCTCAAAATGGAGGCTGCGCTTTTTAACGCTCAGAGATATGAGCATAGGTTTCTTCTAAAATCCATTGGATGTGTTCATCCTCTAACGAATAAAACACATTTTTACCGGACTTATGAGAATGTACCAGCCTTGCCATCTTCAAGGCACGAAGCTGATGTGATATGGCAGATTCCGTAACTTGTATTTCTTCGGCAAGTTCCCCTACACAGCGTTTTCTCTCCATTAGTTTCCAGAGGATTTTCATGCGTGTATAATCGCCCATGGCTTTGTGCAGTTCGGACAGCTTTTCTAAATCATCCTGGTCCGGTATAAAAGCATTTGTGTTTTGATTTTTTTCCATAGCTTCTCCAATCTATTTGACAGATAAAAAATTTATAGGTATTCTATTCTCAGGAAGGAGGCGCAGCATGGCTCATTATAATTTGCCCCATAACCATGGACAACATATTGATAAGGTACTGGACAAAATGCCTTCAGAAGAAGAATTTCGTGGTGTATCCTATCTTTTTCAACAGTTGGGCGATCCAAGCCGGTTACGGATATTATGGCTTTTGTGTCATAGTGAGGAGTGCGTCTGTAATCTTGCGGCAGCAGCGCAGATGAGCGCACCTGCCGTATCCCATCATCTGCGGAGTTTGAAGCAAGGTGGCTTAATTACCAGCCGCAGAGAAGGAAAAGAGGTTTACTATACATTGACTGATACAGTGCAGGCAAAACTCCTGCACAAAGCAGTGGATGCACTGTTTGAGATATCCTGCCCCACACATTCATAAGTAAAATGCGCCGGTTCCTTTCTGGAGTCCCGGCGCATTTTATTTTTGAATAGAGATTGTATCAATGCACCGATGAATCGAATTTCTTGACACGCATGGCCCGAATCGCATTCAGAATGGCAATGATAGAAACACCGACATCGGCAAATACGGCTGCCCACATATTGGCATAGCCCAAAGCCCCAAGTATTAGAACCAACAGCTTTACGCCCAGTGCAAATACGATATTCTGGTTTGCGATACCGATGGTCTTTCGTGCAATCTTTATCACGGCGGCGATTTTTGAAGGCTCGTCCGTCATCAGGACAACATCGGCAGCTTCGATAGCGGCATCGGAGCCAAGGCCGCCCATGGCAATTCCCACATCAGCTCTGGCCAGCACAGGAGCGTCATTGATTCCATCCCCAACAAAGACCAGCTTTCCTTTTTCGCTCTTTAGCTGGAGCAGCTCCTCCACCCGGTCAACCTTGTCGGCAGGAAGTAACTCTGTGTACACCTGATCCAGCCCAAGACGTTTTGCCACTTTCTGACCAACGGCATCGGCATCCCCGGTCAGCATAACCGTCTTGCGGACACCAATCTCTTTCAGTGCCTTGATTGCATCCGGTGCGTCTGCCTTGATTTCGTCCTCAATGAGGATACAGCCGGAATAGCTTCCGTTACAGGCCAGATACACCACAGTGCCGACAGAGTTAGAAGGTGTGTAGCGGATATGGTCTTTCTCCATGAGCTTTGCGTTACCGGCCAGTACGACTTCTCCGTCAATAATGGCCTGAACGCCATGTCCTGCAATTTCCTGCACATCCGTAATACGATTACTGTCAACTTTTTTTCCATAAGCCTTCTTGATGGAGAGGGAAATGGGGTGATTGGAATAATCCTCCGCATAAGCAGCCAGTTCCAGCAGCTCCTTGTCTTTCATGCCGACAGGATCAATCTCGGTGACGGCAAAGGAACCTTTTGTCAGTGTGCCGGTCTTATCAAAAACAACGGTTTCCGCATGGGAGAGAGATTCCAGATAATTGCTTCCCTTCACAAGAACACCCAACTTGGAGGCCCCGCCAATACCACCGAAAAAGCTAAGTGGGATGGAAATCACCAGAGCGCAAGGACAGGAAATAACAAGGAAGGTTAAGGCACGGTAAATCCAGATTGTGAATGCCTGTCCAGTGACAAGCGGCGGCAGAATTGCCAGCGCAATAGCGGCAAACACAACCGCAGGAGTAAAATACCGGGCAAATCGGGTGATAAAGTTTTCCGTCTTTCCTTTCTTATCACTTGCGTTCTCTACCAGATCAAGGATTTTGGAAACCGTCGATTCCCCAAATTCTTTGGTGGTTTGAATGGTCAGGATACCGGTCTGGTTGATGCAGCCGCTGATAACATCCATTCCCGGCCCCACATCACGGGGCATGGACTCGCCAGTCAGCGCCGAGGTATCCAGTGCCGATGTACCCTTTATAATTTTGCCATCCAATGGAACACGTTCTCCGGGCTTAACAACAATGGTATCACCAACCAGCACTTCTTCCGGGTCAACCTGTTCCAGTTTTCCGTTCCGTTCCACGTTTGCATAATCCGGGCGAATATCCATCAGACCGGCAATGGATTTTCTGGATTTCGATACGGCATAGGATTGAAACCATTCTCCCACCTGATAGAACAGCATAACAGCGACGCCCTCAGAGTGTTCACCTAAAATCAACGCGCCAATGGTGGCAATGGTCATTAGAAAGTTTTCGTCAAAGACCTGTCCGCTTAAAATATTGGTAATGGCCTTCCATACAATATCCCATCCGATCACAGCGTAGCAGACCAAGAATACCCCCATCTCTGCCCATTCCGACAGAGGCAGCAGGCGGCCCAAGGCAAATAAGACAGCCGCCGTCAGAATACGGTAAAGCAAGTGCTTTTGTTTTCGTGTCATAATATAAAATCCTCCTTTCAGAAAAACACCGACTACCATAACTGGCAGCCGGTGTGCAGCTCTCATTACGCCTTTACAGTTACATCCGGCTCAATCTTCTTAATCAGTGCTTTTGCTTCAGCCAGAACAGCATCGAACCGGTCATCCGGTGTTTCAAGCACCATCTTCTGACCGAGAAAGTTGACTGAAACACTGGTAACACCGTTAATTTTCTGTACGGCATTTTGAATTTTGTCGGCGCAGTGGGCGCAGTCGAGGTCGATGAGTTTAATGGTCTTTTTCATAGGAAAAAACCTCCTTTCATTTTGTGATTATTGGTTAGATATGTTACAAACGATTAAATATATGTTTAATCGTTCATGCTGCCAAGTATAGCGGGCAAACAGCAAAAGGTCAATGGATTGCGGGCAGATATTCCCCTTTGGAGCAGAAAACCTGCTGATTGGATTTTCATAGCTTATGAAAGGCTAAATATTCCTCTTTGGATAAAAAAAGCTTCTCTATGGAGCGGACAAGAACATGGAGGGCTGCGATATAATAATAAGCGGTCGCAGACAACGGCCAAATGTGCAGACGCTATGAGTGGGGCTGCTGATATCTTTCCCCCAAAGGTATCAGAAAGCCCCTTAACATAACTGTTTTTAGTACCCAACAGGGGGAGGGTACTTGCACAGACATTTATGTAGAAAGAAGGGATAATTTTGAAAAAAGAACAATTTGATATCACGGGCATGACCTGTTCGGCCTGTTCGTCAAGAATTGAAAAGTGCGTATCAAAACTGTCCGGCATCGAGGAAGTCTCTGTTAATCTTTTGAAGAACAGTATGGTTACTTCTTATGATGAAGCTGTTTTGAGTACACCAGAGATCGTTCAAGCTGTTGAAAAGGCGGGATATGGAGCCATTCCCAAAACACCCCCGGAGGCGGGGCATAAGGGCAGCAGAGCGGCAGCTCCGACAGTGAATACCGCACAGATGGAATACCAGAAGATGAAGCAGCGGCTTTTCCTGTCTGCGCTGTTTACCATCCCCCTGTTTTATATCTCCATGGGGCATATGATGGGGTGGCCGCTGCCCAGTGGCTTGCTGGGGATGGAAAACGCCCTCAGTTTTGCCTTTACGCAGTTTCTGTTGCTGATTCCGGTGATTTTTATCAATTTCAAATACTACCGCATGGGATTCAGAACGCTGCTCCACGGGTCGCCCAATATGGACTCACTGATTGCAATCGGCTCTGGCGCTGCGGTAGTCTATGGTATTTATGCCATCTATAAAATTGGAATTGGGTTCGGCCGTGGGGATATGGCTCTGGTTCACAGCTTTATGATGGACTTGTACTTTGAATCGGCAGGTATGATTTTGACGCTGATTACGTTTGGTAAGACGCTGGAAGCCCGTGCAAAGGGAAAGACATCCGATGCCATCACAAAACTGATGAACCTTGCACCGAAAACGGCCACGGCCCTGCGCGACGGCGTTGAAATTCAGATTCCGGTAGAGGACGTTCAGTTGGGCGATACGCTGATTGTCAAAGCAGGCGAATCAATCCCGGTGGACGGTGTGGTGCTGGAGGGCTTTTCAGCAGTTGACGAATCCGCACTGACCGGCGAAAGTATACCGGTAGAAAAGCATTTAGGCGATAATGTCATTGGTGCGACCATCAACAAATCCGGTTACTTTAAGATGCGGGCGGTAAAAGTCGGTGATGATACGACACTCGCCCAGATTGTACGCCTTGTTGATGATGCTACCAGTTCAAAGGCCCCCATTGCGAAGCTGGCAGATAAGGTCAGCGGCGTGTTTGTCCCAACAGTGATTGGCATTGCACTTATTGCCGTTGTAGGCTGGCTGCTGGCCGGTTACGGCTTTGAATTTGCATTATCAATCGGGATTTCTATTCTGGTTATTTCCTGCCCCTGTGCATTAGGGCTAGCAACACCTACAGCCATTATGGTCGGCACCGGTAAGGGTGCCAGCAACGGTATTCTGGTTAAATCTGCCGAAGCCTTGGAGCTGGCCCATAATATTGACACAGTTGTGATGGATAAAACCGGTACGATCACACAGGGCAAACCGGTTGTGACGAATATGCTCTGCAAGGATGGAATCCAGCAGAAAGAGCTGCTGCAAATTGCAGCTTCTCTGGAAAACCTGTCGGAGCATCCTCTGGCAGATGCGATTGTGACAGAAGCGGATAAAAATGAGCTTGTGTTTCTGCCGGTATCTGATTTTAGACAAATTCCGGGTCAGGGCATTATAGGAAGTATCCAGAATGAGAAGTGTTTAGCTGGTAATCGACGCCTTATGGACGCCAATGGCATCCACGGCGGAGCATTGCTTCAACTGGGAGAGGCTATGGCCGTGGACGGCAAGACACCACTGTTCTTTGCAAAGGGCGGTCAGTTGATGGGTGTGATTGCGGTGGCTGATGTGGTAAAGCCAACCAGCAGACAGGCAGTGCAGGAGCTGTCCTCTATGGGGATTGAAGTGGTTATGCTAACAGGTGATAATGCCAAGACCGCAGAGGCGATTCGCCGTCAGGTTGGCGTTGACCGTGTGGTGGCGGAAGTATTTCCGCAGGATAAAGAAAAAGAAATCAGGCGGCTTCAAGGCGAGGGGAAAAAGGTTGCCATGGTGGGCGATGGGATTAACGATGCACCTGCCCTTGCAAGAGCCGATGTAGGAATTGCGATTGGTGCAGGAACAGATGTGGCCATCGAGTCGGCAGATATTGTTTTGATGAAAAGCGACCTGTTAGATGTGTCAACTGCCATTCAACTCAGTAAGGCGGTCATTCGTAATATTAAGCAGAATCTGTTTTGGGCGTTTATTTACAATATTATCGGCATTCCAATCGCAGCAGGCTTGTTCTTTATTTCCTTTGGACTAAAACTCAATCCCATGATTGGAGCCTTCGCCATGAGTTTCAGTTCCGTCTTTGTGGTATCAAACGCTCTGCGCCTGCGTTGGTTTAAGGCGAAACACACTGACCATCTGGCAGAATCAGAAATCCATTTGGACAGTGTATCAACAAATAAAATGAAAAATAAAGGAGAATTCAAAATGGAAAAAACATTGAAAATTGAAGGTATGGTGTGCGGAAACTGCGTGAAGCACGTTCACAAGGCATTGATGGAGCTTGACGGTGTGCAGGACGCGGTTGTCGAGCTGGAGAAAAAGACAGCCGAGGTTCAGATGAGCAAGGACATCACAGAGGCTGTGCTGAAAGCAACGATTGAGGATGCCGGGTATCAGCTTGTAGGCATTCAGTAAGCGGCAGCCTATGAAAGCAAAGAAAAATGATATTTCACACAAATTAAAGATTGCGCGCGGACAGTTGGATGGAATCCTTCAAATGGTAGAGGAAGATCGCTATTGTGTGGATATTTCCAATCAGCTTTTGGCAACGCAGGCACTCCTCAAAAGTGCTAACCAGCAGATATTGCAGGCGCATATCAGAAGCTGTGTCAAAGAGGCATTACAGACAGAGGAACCGAATCCCAAGCTGGAAGAAGCATTAAAAGTATTGGAAAAAATGGCACAGTAATCTTTTTTCGTTTCCGTTTGGATTGAAAAACCTGCGGTTCAGAGCGTACAAAAGCGGAAAAAAGCGGAAAAAACATCTATACTTTGATTTGGTTAGATGTGGCTAATTATTTTAAGGAGGATAAAAGTGATGAAACAAACACTTGATACAAGAACAAAATTATTGACTCAGAATCCGTTTTCCCTCATGCTGGAACTGAGTATCCCGGCCATTCTCGGCATGGTGGTAGTCGGTCTTTACAACCTGATGGATTCCGTATTTGTAGGGCAGTTGGTTGGCTCCGTACAGATGGGAGCAGTTTCTATTTCTTATCCGTTTACATTGATCAATGGCGGTACCGCTGCCATGCTCGGCGTTGGCTCCGCTTCACTTCTGTCCCGCGCAATCGGGAAAAAGGATGAAGATACGATTCACAAAATCATGGGAAATCTTGTGGCCATGGTCTTGCTGCTCTCGGCAATCATCACAGTGGTAGGCATGGTATTTACACGTCCCATCCTTACCTTGGCGGGTGCCAGCGGCGAAATTCTGAACTACGCGGAAAAGTATCTCCGTATTGTTTATGCCGGTTCGTTGTTCGTTAATTTTTTCCAGAGCGCCAACATGGTGATTCGTGGAGAGGGACAGCTTAAAAAGGCCATGGGGATTATCGCCAGTGGTGCAATCCTAAATATTATCCTTGACCCAATTTTCATTACGGTTCTGAACAAATCCGGGCATGGGATTGAAGGTGCAGCTTACGCAACCATTCTTTCTCAATTTATTCAGGCAGCAATTACACTGTGGTATTTCAAGAAGAAAAGCGTTCATGTGAAAATTGAGCGTGTTCACATTGAAAGTTCTTTGCTTCCCCAGATTCTTGCAGTCGGCGTCTCAGCCCTTCTCATGCAGGTGCTGACCTTGGTGCAGCAGACCGTCATCTATCGTGTTGCGGCAAACTACGGCGGAGAAACCTCGCAGATTCTGTTGGGCGCGGCGCTTCGTGTCTGGAACTTTGCCTTTGTTCCGCTTTGGGGCATCAGTCAGGGCTTCCAACCGGCAGCCGGTACAAACTTCGGTGCAAAAAAATATGACCGAGTAAAGAGGCTGACCGGGGTATTCGTTGCAAGCGCTACGGTGCTTTCCCTGCTGTTTTATATTCCGGTGGAGTTATTTCCCTCCAATGTGCTTTCTCTGTTCATCAAGGAAAGAGACATTGCGCTTTCCGGAGCAACAAACTTCCGCATTATGTTCAGCACCTACATCCTTCAGGGCAGCTTCATCATTGCAGTGACACTGTTCCAGTCATTGGGAAAGGCTAATAAAGCAACGATGTTGGTTCTGCTCCGTCAGATTATCCTGTTTATCCCGCTGGCCGTTATTTTGCCCATGATTGGCGGTCTTGGCATTCGTGGCGTGTGGCTTGCCATTGCGTTGGCCGATGCAATCCTTGTGGTAATTACGGTGTCCATGATGCTTGGAGAATTTCATAAAATGCCTGCTACCGAGGCAACAAGGAAAAGGTGATTGCGGGAAATAAACGCTTGTGCTTCGATTTTTTCATATGCTCTATTTGCAAGGTGCTTCATTTCGTAATATAATTCTGATTGGAGCTAAAACCATTCCAAATGGAGCGGAACGAAATGGACAATCAGTTTATAATAAAAAGTGTAAATCAAGCATTGGCTGAACAAATAAATAGTAGTGGAATGATAGAAGGGACAAAGATGAACTCGAAATCTTTATTTTATGCAAGCGGATTGTCGGCAGTCATTCCAAAAGATAATGATGGGTACTGCACCGTCTACAAAATGGATTGTGCGGACGGTTTAGGGCTTATGACGGTTTATCAGGTATATCCGGGTATACAGATTATCTATAACGACTTTGAAGCGACAAGTTGTACATGGAATGAAGATATGGATGCAGATATTCTTGAAATCAATCATTGTAGAGAAGGCAGAGAAGGAAGCCGTCTTTTAAGCGGCTCCTGCCTCTATCTCGGAGAGGGCGATTTGTCCATTCATATGATGGATAACTCCGCACCAGAAATGAGCTTTCCACTGAAGCATTATCGAGGAATATCGGTAGTCATCAACTTGAAAATCGTGTCCGAGAATCCTTTGGAAATTTTAAGCGAAGCAGAAATTGACATACAAGAATTCAAAGAAAAATTTTGCTCGGATGGTAATTGCTTTATTATGCGGGCAAAAGATGAGATCGAGCACATTTTCTCTGAATTATATTCGGTGCCTGATTGCCTGCAAAAGCCTTATTTCAAGATTAAGATACAGGAGTTGCTGCTTTTTCTGTGTCTGGTGGATGTAAAAAAAGAGAAGCAGCGTGAACAATATACATCCCCACAGGTGGAGATTGTAAAAGATATTCATAAAAAGTTGATTTCAGATTTGCAGAAGCGTCCCACCATAGACGAACTCTCGAAAGAATATCTGATTAACACGGCATCCTTAAAAACTACTTTTAAGGGCATTTACGGGCAGCCCATTGGAACCTATATGAAAGAGTACCGTATTCGGCAAGCCGCTGTACTGCTTCGTCAATCTCAGGAATCCATAGCAGAGATTGCAGGTCAGGTTGGGTACGAAAACCAGAGTAAATTTGCCACTGCGTTTCGGGACGTTCTAAAGATTCCTCCGGCAGAGTACCGAAAACAGAATATTAGCGAATAATGAGGTGATTCTTAGCATAAACCAAGTTGTGGAGACATCTGCCACTTAAAACCACGGTTTTCTTTTTAGTGACAACGGGAAAGCCAGTGAGCAAGGAAGTTTCATTCAACCCTTGCCCGCTGCCTTTTTCCTCACTAATTGCTTCTCTGCTATTAATCAATGAAAGTACAAACTTCCGCCTCCTGCACAGCAAAAAAACTCCTGCATAATCCCCCGAAGCGCTTCCAGATACGGACTGTCTTTCTTCCATACCATGGAAATCTCATGCTTCACATCGTAATCCGGAAGCTCGATCTGGCGGATTTCGCCGCTTTCCAGCTCCGGTTCTACCGCGTTGCGGTACAAAAAGGTGATGCCGCAGCAGTTGCGCACCAGCTCCTTGATGGTGAACATATTTCCGATCTCGATCCGGCTGTGGAAGTCGGAGAGCTGCAGTCCGCGCTGCTTTAGGGATGCCTCCAGGATGGTTCGGGTTCCGGAGCCGCGCTCCCGGACGATGACACGTTCCTTTGTCAGATCGGCGATGGTCTGCGGCGGCGTCTCAAATGCGTAATCCGCACCGCAGATCGGGATAAACGCATCTTTTAAATAGGAGCAGCCATCGTACTTCTCGGACGAATAATCGCCTTCCAGAATTGCAAAATCAATCTGATTGCGCTGCAGGGCCGCCAGCAGACTGCGCGTATTGGCGACATGGACGGAGACCTCTGCATCGGGATAGGTGTTCAGATAACGGCAGAGCTGCTTTGTGATCATGAATTCACCGACCGTAAGCGTCACCCCGAACCGCAGATTCTGCCGCTTGTTCGTCATCCAGTCCATGCTTTTCTGAATCCCCAGCTCAAAATTCTCCATCTGCAAAAAAGCCTCCTGCAGCATCCGGCCCTCCCGCGTCAGGGCAATCCGCCGGCCTTCCTTCTGAAACAGTCTCACATGATAAAATTCCTCAAGGGCGGCGATGTGCTGCGATACGGCAGGCTGCGTAATATGCAGTTTCTTTGCCGCTCTGGTGTAATTCATCTCTTCACAAACCTTCAAAAACGTGTAAGTCCGCATATCCAGCATAAAAGCCCTCCCGATCGATAATAATATCTTATGATTAGATAAATATCTATCATTTTACATTATTATTTATCCATTGTAAACTGGTAACAGAAGAAATGGCAAACGGGAGGAAAACAGAATGCAGTTTATAAAGAAAAATGGAAGAGGCTTGCTGCTTTGCCTTGGGATCGCGCTGGTTTCACACGGCGCAGGGAAACGGTATCCGGTCATCGGCGGTCCGGTCATCGCCATGATCCTCGGAATCGTGATCGGGATGTTCTGGAAGGAGAAGTGCCGGGTGCAGGAAGGGGTTCGTTTTACGTCCAGGAAGATTTTGCAGTATGCGGTGGTGCTGCTTGGATTCGGACTGAATCTGGGCGTCGTGCTGGAGACCGGGCGGCAGTCGCTTCCAATCATTTTGTCCACGGTGTCCATTTCCCTTCTCATTGCCTTTGTTTTGCACAAAACCATGCACATTCAGGGAAATATCTCGGTGCTGGTCGGAGTCGGCTCCTCCATCTGCGGCGGTTCGGCCATCGCGGCCACGGCACCGGTGATTGCGGCGGATGATGAGGAGATCGCCCAGGCCATCTCGGTTATTTTCTTATTTAATGTGCTGGCGGCGCTGCTGTTTCCGGCCTTTGGAAATGCCCTCGGCTTTTCCCATACCTCAGGGGAAGCCTTCGGCATCTTTGCCGGAACCGCGATCAACGACACCTCCTCCGTGACGGCGGCCTCCGCCACCTGGGACACCTTGTACGGACTGGGAAGTGCGACACTGGATAAAGCGGTGACGGTCAAGCTGACCCGCACCCTGATGATCATCCCGGTCACTCTGGTGCTTGCCTGTCTGCGTGCCAGAAAATCGAAGGAGAGCGGAGAGCAGATTCCCTTAAAGCAGGTATTTCCATTCTTTATCCTGTATTTTATCGGAGCCTCCGCGATCACGACGATCGCCCAGGGCGCCGGAATCGATCTGGCTATCTTTTCTTACTTAAAGGAACTGAGCAAGTTTTTCATCGTTATGGCGATGGCGGCCATCGGCTTCAACACGAATCTGATCCGGCTGATCCGAACGGGCGGAAAACCGATCCTGATGGGGGCTGCCTGCTGGGCGGGGATCACGGGAATCAGCCTGATTTTGCAGAATCAGATGGGACTTTGGTGAGCCTGACAGACACAAAAACCAGAGCTACAACTTTTTGATTGTGGATACAACAAGGTGTTGACTTAACAAAAGACCTGTGCTATACTCTCTTACATGGCTTAAGCGAGCCATAAGTCAAAGGGGACATCGCATTTTTTGCGCTGTCCTTTTTCCTTATTAATTTATCCAAGAGGAGGATATTATTATGAAAAAGAAAGCATTAGCACTGACCATGGCTGCTCTGATGGCAGCATCCCTTACCGCATGCGGCGGTAGCAAACCGGCTGAAACAACCGCAGCAGCAGAGGCGGCAACAACCGCAGCAGACACAGCGGCAGCAGATACCAGTGAGGCAGAGACCACGGCGGCAGCCAAATCCGATAAGGTATACAAAATCGCAACCGATACCACCTTCGCACCGTTCGAGTTCGAGAATGACAAGGGTGAGATGGTCGGCGTTGACTTAGACATTTTAAAAGCAATCTCTGAGGATCAGGGCTTCCAGTATGATCTGGTAGTTGCCGGATTCTCCGCAGCCGTGACCGGTCTTGAGGCCGGCGAGTATGACGGTGTGATCGCAGGCATGTCCATTACCGATGAGAGAAAAGCAAAATATGATTTCTCCGAGCCGTATTATGATTCGGGTGTCGGCATGGCCGTGACCGCAGATTCTGACATCACCTCCTATGATGGGCTGAAGGATAAGACCGTGGCAGCCAAGATCGGTACCGAGGGCTGTGCATTTGCAGAGTCCATCGCAGATCAGTATGGCTTTACGATCAATCAGTTCGAGGATTCCTCCAGCATGTATCAGGATGTACTGGCAGGCAACTCCGTAGCATGTTTCGATGATTATCCGGTTCTGGGCTATGAGATTTCCAGAGGCACGGCTCTGAAGCTGCCGATGGATATGGAGCGCGGTTCTTCCTATGGTTTCGCAACCTTGAAGGGTGCAAATCCGGAACTGGTAGAGATGTTTGACGCAGGTCTTAAGAATCTGAAGGACAGCGGCAAGTACGAGGAGATTCTGAATACTTACATCAGCAAATAAACTAAAAAAAACGACAGGTGACAGAACATGGCAATCATAGATATACTGGTACGATATTTTCCATCCTTTAATACTGCGCTTGGCGCGACACTGAAGCTCACGGTCATCTCTCTTTTGATGGCGACCGTGCTTGGTGTGGTGTTCGGACTCTTCAAGGTCTCCGGGATCAGGCCGCTGAAACTCATTGCAAATATTTATATCGACATTATCCGCGGAACGCCGCTTATGGTACAGACCATGATCGTGTTTTACGGTATCAGTCAGGTGCTCCGGCCGCTGGGCTTTTCCTGGGGCAACATCGGAGGGGCCTACACCGCAGGTGCGGTCACCCTGAGCTTAAATGCAGGTGCCTACATGGCTGAGATCATCCGCGGCGGTATTGAGGCAATCGACAAAGGACAGATGGAGGCAGCCAGAAGTCTGGGACTGCCCTACGGAAAGGCGATGAGAAAGGTCATTCTTCCGCAGGCATTCCGCACGATGATGCCGTCCATTATCAATCAGTTTATCATCTCCCTGAAGGATACTTCCCTGATTTCGATCATCGGAATCAGGGAGCTGACTCAGAACGGCAAGATCATTGCGGCCAATTCCGCATCCATGGTCATGGCGATCTGGGTGGTGGTTGCATTGTATTACCTGGTGATCTGTACGATGCTTTCCAAGGTTGCCCTGGTGGTAGAGAGGAAGGTGTCTTATGGAAAGCAGTAAGATTTCCGTACAAAATTTAAAGAAGAGCTTCGGAAAGCTGGAAGTGTTAAAGGGGATCAGTGTGGAGGTCGCAGAGGGCGAGGTCGTGTGTCTCATCGGGCCCTCCGGTTCCGGCAAGAGCACCTTTCTTCGCTGCTTAAACCGCCTGGAGAAGATCACGGCAGGCGAAGTGATCGTGGATGGACATCCGATTTCCGATCCCAACGTCAATATCAACAAGGTGCGTGAGAACATCGGCATGGTGTTCCAGCATTTTAATCTGTTCCCGCATCTGTCCGTCAAGGAGAATATCACCCTGGCGCCGACGGAATTAAACCGTATGAACAAGGAAGAGGCCGAGGGAAAGGCGATGGAGCTTTTAGACCGCGTTGGCCTGCACGACAAGGCAGATGCCTATCCGGGACAGCTCTCAGGCGGACAGAAGCAGAGGGTGGCAATCGCCCGTTCGCTGGCGATGAATCCCGATATCATGCTGTTCGATGAGCCGACCAGTGCGCTGGACCCGGAGATGGTCGGCGAGGTGCTGGAGGTTATGAAGCAGTTGGCGGCCGACGGTATGACCATGGTGGTCGTCACGCATGAGATGGGCTTTGCCCGTGAAGTGGCGGACCGCGTGATCTTTATGGACGACGGCTGCATCGTGGAGGAAGGGACTCCGGAGGAGATTTTCTCTCACCCGAAGGAGGAACGGACCATCAGTTTTTTAAACAAAGTTCTTTAATCATCTTCAAAAGAGGTATCGTGTGCAGGAAACTGCGCGGGATACCTCTTTTTGCTTGCATTCTCAACCAGTTTTTGTGTATAATAGCATGGGATTACACTAGATATGGAGGAATATCATGGCAAAAGCACAGTATAATGCAGACAGTATTACCGTCCTGGAAGGGCTGGAGGCAGTCCGAAAACGGCCGGGTATGTATATAGGCGGAGTGGGGACCAAGGGCCTCAACCATTTGATCTATGAGATCGTGGACAATGCGGTGGACGAGCATCTGGCCGGCTACTGCAATACGATCTGGGTAACGCTGGAGAAGGACGGTTCCTGTACGGTAAAGGACAGCGGGCGTGGTATTCCGGTAGAGATGCATAAGAAGGGCGTATCGGCGGAGCGTATCGTATTTTCCACACTTCATGCCGGAGGCAAATTCGACAACACGGCTTACAAGACCAGCGGCGGTCTTCATGGGGTCGGATCTTCCGTTGTCAATGCATTGTCTGTCCATATGGAAGTGAAGGTATATAAGAACGGAGCGATTCATCACGATGCCTACGAAAAAGGCATTCCGGTCATCAAGCTGGAAAATGGACTGCTGCCGGTCATCGGAAAGACGAAGGAGACCGGAACCGAGATCAATTTTCTGCCGGACGGAGAGATTTTTGAAAAGACACGCTTCAAGGCAGACTGGTTAAAAAGCCGTCTGCATGAGACAGCCTACTTAAATCCGGGTCTGTCCATCTACTATGCCAACAAGCGGACAGGCGAGGAGGAGACCGTCACCTACCACGAGCCGGAGGGAATCGTGGCTTACGTGAAGGAACTCAACAACGGCAAGACTCCGGTTCACGATCCGATCTATTTCAAGAGTGAGGTGGATCATATCGAGGTGGAGGTTGCCATTCAGTTTGTCGATACCTTTGAAGAAAATATTCTCGGCTTCTGCAACAATATTTTCACGCAGGAGGGCGGCACGCATCTGATTGGCTTCAAGACGCGGTTTACCCAGATGATCAATACCTATGCAAAAGAGCTGGGTATTTTAAAGGATAAAGATCCGAATTTTACCGGTGCCGACACGCGAAACGGCATGACCGCGCTGGTGGCGATCAAGCACCCGGACCCGATTTTCGAGGGACAGACCAAGACCAAGCTGGCAAGCGCCGATGCGACCAAGGCGGTCTTTACCATCTGCGGCGACCTGCTGCAGCATTATTTTGACCGGAATTTAGAAGTGCTGAAGGCGATCATCGCCTGTGCGGAAAAATCGGCAAAGATCCGCAAGGCGGAGGAAAAAGCCAAGACGAATATGCTGACCCGATCCAAATTCTCCTTTGACAGCAACGGCAAGCTCGCCAACTGTGAGAGTCGGGATGCGGAAAAATGCGAGATTTTCATCGTGGAGGGAGATTCGGCAGGCGGTTCGGCCAAGACGGCACGAAACCGGATGTATCAGGCCATTCTGCCGATCCGTGGAAAGATCTTAAACGTGGAGAAGGCTTCCATGGACAAGGTGCTTGCCAATGCGGAGATCAAGACCATGATCAACACCTTCGGCTGCGGATTTTCGGAAGGCTACGGCAATGACTTTGACATTACCAAGCTGCGGTATCACAAGATTATCCTGATGACCGATGCGGATGTGGACGGAAGCCATATTGACACGCTGCTTCTGACGTTTTTGTACCGCTTTATGCCGGAGCTGATCCAGAACGGCCATGTGTTTATCGCCATGCCGCCGCTCTACAAGGTGATTCCGTCCCGCGGCGAGGAACAGTACCTGTATGATGATAAGGAATTGGAGCGCTACCGGAAGAACCATAAGGGGGATTTCCGGCTGCAGCGCTACAAAGGTCTGGGCGAGATGGACCCACAGCAGCTTTGGGAGACCACGCTTGACCCGGAATACCGCGTCCTCAAGCGGGTGGAGATCGAGGATGCCAGACTGGCTTCGGAAGTGACCGAGATGCTGATGGGAAGCGATGTGCCGCCCAGAAGACAGTTCATCTATGACCATGCGGATGAAGCAGAGATCGATGCGTAAGGAGAAAAGAAATGGCTGAGAAGATAATAACAACGGAATTTTCGGAGGAGATGCAGCGCAGTTATCTGAACTACTCCATGAGCGTCATCACCGCACGGGCGATTCCAGATGCACGGGACGGATTAAAGCCGGTACAGCGGCGCGTCCTCTATGATATGAGTGAACTGAGACTGAACTCGGATAAGCCGCACCGCAAATCGGCACGTATTGTCGGTGATACCATGGGTAAATATCACCCCCACGGCGACAGTTCCATCTACGAGACGCTGGTCGTGATGTCACAGAACTTTAAAAAGGGCATGGCGCTGGTGGACGGTCATGGAAACTTTGGCTCCATTGAGGGCGACGGCGCGGCGGCCATGCGATATACCGAGGCAAGGCTTCAGAAGTTTGCCGAGGAGGTTTACTTAAAGGATCTGGATAAGACGGTGGATTTTGTGCCGAACTACGATGAGTCGGAGAAGGAGCCGGAGGTGCTTCCGGTTCGTGTGCCGAACCTTCTGATCAACGGTGCCGATGGAATCGCGGTCGGCATGAGCACCAGCATCCCGCCTCACAATCTGGGCGAGGTAATCGATCTGGTGCAGGCGTACATCGACGATCCGGAGATTTCACTGGAGGAGATGATCGAGCGGATGCCGGGGCCGGATTTCCCGACCGGGGGCATTATCGCAAACAAAAAGGAGCTGGCGGAGATTTACGCCACCGGGGCCGGAAAGATCAAGCTGCGCGGCAAAATGGAAGTAGAGCTTGGCAAGCGGCGCACCGACAAGGATAAGCTGGTTATCAGCGAGATTCCGTATACCATGATCGGAGCGGGCATCAACAAATTCCTGATGGACGTGGCAGATCTGGTGGAGAGCCGGAAGCTGACGGATGTGGTGGATATCTCCAACCAGTCCAACAAGGACGGCATCCGCATCGTGCTGGAACTCAAGAAGGACGCGGACATCGACAAGATCAAGAATATCCTCTACAAGAAGACCAAGCTGGAGGATACCTTCGGCGTGAATATGCTGGCGATCGCTCATGGCAGGCCGGAAACTCTGACGCTGAAAGGAATTCTCTCCAACTATCTGGAATTCCAGTATGAGAATGCGACCCGCAAGTATCAGGCGCTTCTGGAAAAGGAGCTGGAGAAAAAGGAGATTCGCGAGGGCCTGATCAAAGCCTGTGACGTGATCGACTTGATCATCGCGATCCTGCGCGGTTCCCGGAATCTAAAGGATGCCAAAGCCTGTCTGATGCAGGGTGATATCTCCAACATTCAGTTCAAACATCCGGGTTTTGAGGAGGATGCCAGACAGCTTCGTTTTACAGAGAAGCAGGCTTCGGCCATTCTGGAGATGCGCCTGTATAAATTGATTGGCCTGGAAATCCTCGCCCTGGAAAAAGAATACAAGGAATGTGTGAAGAAAATTGCGGAGTACCAGAAAATCTTGAAAAATCGTACAAATATGAATGTGGTCATCAAGGAAGATCTCGCGCAGATCAAAAACGAGTTTGCAACGCCAAGAAAGACCGTGATCGAGGACGGCCGGGAAGCGGTCTATGAGGAAGCACCGATGGAGGTTCAGGAGGTGGTCTTTGTCATGGACAAATTCGGCTACTGCAAGGTATTGGACCGCGCGACCTACGACCGCAACCAGGAGGCGATCGAGAGCGATTACCGCTACATTATCCCGTGCCTGAACACGGACAAGCTGTGCATTTTCACGGACAAGGGCAATCTGCATCAGACCAAGCTGCAGGACATCCCCAATGCGAAGCTGCGGGACAAGGGCACGCCAATCGACAACGTAAGCAAATACGAGGGCAGCAAAGAGGAGATTATCTTCCTGACGAGCCTCGGACGTCTGACGGGACAGATGCTTCTATTTGCCACGAAGATGGCGATGGTCAAACAGGTTCCGGCGGAGGAATTCATCACCAACAACCGCACCGTGGCCTCCACAAAGCTTCAGGAGGAGGACGAAATTGCCGTGATCCGCGTGGTGGGAGCCGAGCAGGATGTGGTGCTGCAGACCAGCGGCGATATGTTCCTGCGTTTTGCCATGGAAGAGATTCCGGAGATGAAGAAGAATTCCCGCGGTGTGCGCGGCATCAAGCTGGGGAAGGGCGAGGAGCTGGAACAGATCTATTTCGTAACCCAGGAATCGGTGATTCTTTATAAGAACAAAGAAGTCCATTTAAACAAGATCAAGATCGGAAGACGGGACGGAAAAGGGACCAAGGCGCGGCTCAATTGATGCTCCTATCACCGGAGATTCCGTGACTCGCGAGCAAATGTTTTGCATATAAAGAGAATGTACGCGAGAGAAATACAAATGTATTTTTCTCGCGAATAAGTATTGATTTTTCCCTCGATTTGGGCTATTCTAGTCAGGAATTCATTTTGAAGTTACGATATGAGGAGAAAAGAGGAGCTTGCAATTATGGAAAAGAAGTTGAAAGTTGGCGTACTTGGTGCGACCGGTATGGTAGGTCAGAGATTTATCTCCCTTTTGGAGAATCACCCGTGGTATGAGGTCGTGACCGTGGCGGCCAGCCCTCGTTCTGCAGGAAAAACCTACGAAGAAGCGGTTGGCGGACGCTGGAAGATGACGACTCCGATGCCGGAAGCCGTAAAGAAGCTTGTCGTTATGAATGTCAATGAAGTAGAGAAGGTTGCATCCGGCGTGGATTTCGTGTTCAGCGCGGTTGATATGACCAAAGAAGAGATCAAAGCAATCGAGGAGGCCTATGCAAAGACCGAGACCCCGGTTGTTTCCAATAACAGCGCACACCGCTGGACCCCGGATGTGCCGATGGTGGTACCGGAGATCAACCCGGAACATTTTAAAGTCATCGAGTTCCAGAAGAAACGCCTGGGCACTCAAAAAGGCTTCATCGCAGTCAAACCAAACTGCTCCATTCAGAGCTATGCACCGGTGCTGTCCGCATGGAAAGAGTTTGAACCCTATGAGGTGGTTGCGACCACGTATCAGGCGATTTCCGGCGCAGGAAAGACCTTCCGGGAATGGCCGGAGATGGAGGGAAATATCATCCCTTACATCGGCGGCGAGGAAGAGAAGAGCGAGCAGGAGCCGCTTCGGATCTGGGGCGAGATCAAGGATGGCGTGATCGTGAAGGCGGCTGAGCCGGTGATCACCTGCCAGTGTATCCGTGTCCCGGTTTTGAATGGTCATACCGCAGCCGTTTTCGTGAAGTTCCGCAAGAAAGCGACCAAGGAGGAGCTGATCGACCGCATGCTTAAGTTCAAGGGACTTCCGCAGGAGCTTGCGCTTCCGAGCGCACCGAAGCAGTTCATCCAGTATCTGGAGGAGGACAATCGCCCGCAGGTTACCATGGATGTTGACTTTGAGAACGGCATGGGAATCTCCGTTGGCCGTTTAAGAGAAGATACCGTATACGATTATAAGTTTGTAGGTCTGTCTCACAACACCGTGCGCGGTGCAGCAGGCGGTGCCGTTCTCTGTGCAGAGCTTCTGACCGCACAGGGCTATATTCAGGCGAAATAAGTTCCAGTGTTACGGTTCAGATGTCCCATTTATTTATGGTATAAAATGCTGATTTTACATATTTTATTTTATGCCAGATTCAACATAGAGAAAGGAAACGGCGTGGCCGTTTCCTTTCTCTATGTTTTGCCGGTACCTATCCACACATCGACATCTGATTTTCTGTGAGAAAAATAGGATTGCATCTAACCTGGAAATATGCTATTCTTTATACAAAGCAGATTTTCTTTTGTAAGCATCTCTTTGATGAGAAAACACTTACAGCCCAAATTCAAAAATTCTATAACAGGTTCATATGATATGATGCCTGTTTCATTCAGAAAATTCCTGCTTTCTATTACCCACATTCAGCAGGAAGATTCGAAAGAGAGACGTCGCTCATTGGCTTCCTGCAATACAATTGCATAAGGAGGAGCCAATGGCAGAGATACGGGATACAAAGCCCATGGAACAAGACAGGTCTCAAAAATATCTGGAGAATCATAATGATGTTTTTGCTGATATTGTCAACAACCTGGTGATCGGAGCACCGCTCATCCATCCGATGGAGCTTGTTCCGGGACCAACCGAGACAGTTTATAAAATCGAAGGAAATACGGCATTCCGGGAACAGCGGAGAGATGTTAGTAAGTATTGGAGCAGACAGAACATTTTAGTTGCATTGCTTGGACTGGAAAATCAAACGGAAGAAGACCCAGATATGGGAATCCGTGTCCTGGGCTATGATTATGGAAGCTATTGATACCAGATTGATACAGGAAAGGAGCGATATGGAGTCATATCCATTATCCTGTATTTTGGAAAAAAGCCCTGGAAAAGTGGAAGCTCCTTAAAAGAACGGATTAAGGTGCCAAAGGAACTGGATCAGTTTGTAAGTGACTATAAATACATCTTAATTGATGTGCCAAGGCTTCCAGAACAGAAAAGGAGCAGGCTGACCAGCGATTTCAAGGTGATAGCAGATTTCTTTGCTGAAAAAGACAGAAAAAATTATAAGCCGTCCAGGCAGACCATAGTCCACGTGGAAGCGGTGCTTCATATGCTTCAGGCTCTTACAAAGGACAAACGATATGAGATGATCGAAGAAGACATTATAAAAAGCATGGAAAAGGGGGAACCAATCAGTATGTGTGAATTTGCAGAGAAGATGGAACAAACAGGAATACGAAAAGGCGTTCGAACAGGAATGCGAACAGGTGTGAAAAAAGGCATAGATTCCTTTGCTGAACTGACCAGGCATCTGATTGCAGATTCCAGGATAGAGGATTTGAAGAAGGCCGCAGAGGATGAAGGGTTTCGTAAGACATTATATAAGGAATACAATATCCAGTTAGACTTGGAAGAGTCGGAAAGCATTTAACAGCAAAGATAAAAACAAAAGCAAAGCCCACAGTGGAGTGATCAAAAGAAAGCATTAAAGACTCTTTATTGCTTTCTTTTTTTGTGGTAAACTAAGACTATCTTGTACAGACACATGGAAAGGGGATCAGGAACATGGCTTGGAAAAAAGAAGTATTTGGAACGATGGAGAACGGGGCACAGGTACACAAATATAGTTTGACTAACGAAAACGGTGCGGTGGCGGCGTTTACCGACCTGGGCGGAATCTGGCTGGAGATGAAGGTGCCGGATCGGGAAGGCAGAATCGAGGATGTTTTACTGGGTTATGACTCGGTGGAGACCTGTCTGACACAGGGCGGCCATCTGGGCGAGATCGTGGGGCGCAATGCCAACCGGATCGGCGGGGCTGCGTTTACGTTAAACGGAATCACTTATGCGCTGGTGATCAATTCGGGAAGCAGGAACAACCTGCACAGCGGGCCGGACTATTACCGTGACCGCCTGTGGGACACGGAGCTTGAGGAAACCGGCCTTGGAACCAGGATTACCTTCTCGTTATTCAGCCCGGACGGCGACCAGAATTATCCGGGCAATGCGGATATTGCGGTCAGCTACACCCTGACTCCGGATAACAGTCTGCAGATTGACTATCAGATGACGGCCGATGAAGATACCATCGCAAATTTTACAAACCATGCTTACTTTAACCTGGCTGGACATAAATCCGGCAATGCGATGGGGCAAAAGGTATGGATCGATGCGGACACCTTCACGATCGCGGATGAGGAATCGATTCCGACCGGCGAATTGGTTTCGGTCAAGGGAACGCCGATGGATTTTACGACATTAAAGACCATCAGTCAGGAGATTGAGGCAGAGTATGAGCCGTTAATTCAGGGACATGGATACGACCATAACTGGGTGCTGAACCATGCAAAGGGCGAGCTTTCTTTGTCCGCGAAGGCAGTGGATGAAGCCAGCGGCCGTGTGATGGAAGTCTATACGGATCTTCCGGGCATCCAGTTTTATACAGCCAATTTCTTAGATGGCACTTCCGGCAAAGAGGGCATGATTTATCATCCGCGTTTTGGCTATTGCTTCGAGACACAGTATTTCCCGGATGCGGTCAACAAGCCGCAGTTTGACTCACCGGTGCTGAAGGCAGGCGATGTCTATCGGACGACGACCATCTATCATTTTGATACGGAAGCGTAACGTATTCCGTGCACGCCCGGTCAATTTTTCAAGATTCTGACAAATTACGCAGAAGCTTCTAGATTAATATTAATTCTCAGGCACATACTAACATCGTAACAGAAAAACAAACCGGTCGTGAGGTAGGAAGAAATCAAAAAGCCTGCCTCGGGGCAGGCAAATGAAGAAAGGAGGCCAGTCATATGGCAAGCAGATCTTCTAACAGAGCAGAAGTACCTGAGGCAAAAGAGGCACTGGATCGTTTCAAAATGGAGGTAGCCAGTGAGCTTGGCGTACCGTTATCCAACGGCTACAACGGAAACCTGACTTCCGCACAGAATGGTTCTGTCGGCGGTTATATGGTGAAAAAAATGATCGAGGCTCAGGAAAGACAGATGTCAGGAAAGTAATTTTCTGAGAGCATGAGAGAGACCCGGGGGCAATACGCCCTTCCGGGTCTTTTTCTTTTGCCGGCCTTATGTACTGAAAAAGATACGGAAATGGCATACAAACTGCTTGTGTATCGCGAAAAATAAAGATATAATGGAGTGTGATAAATCACAGAGGAGAACTCATATGCGTGTAATTGCAGGAAGTGCCAGACGAATTCCACTGAAAACGCTGGAGGGGATGGACACGAGACCAACCCAGGACCGAATCAAGGAAACCCTGTTTAATATGCTGCAGTATGATCTTGCAGACTGTATGTTTTTAGATCTGTTTGCAGGGAGCGGCGGAATCGGGATCGAGGCGTTAAGCCGCGGCGCGAGGCTGGCTGTTTTTGTCGAGCAGAACGCGAGGGCGGTTGAGGTAATTCGTGAAAACTTAAAGGCAGTCAATCTGGAGGACCGTGCTCTGGTCATGCATTGTGATGCACTTAGCGCACTACAACGCCTGGAAGGCCAGTATCGTTTTGACTATATTTTCATGGACCCGCCATACCGGCAGCAGCTGGAAGAGCAGATGCTTGCATATCTGACCCACTCCAGCCTGATCGACAAGCAGAGTACCATGATCATCGAGGCAGCTTTGGACACCACATTTTCCTACCTGGAACCGATGGGATATGTCATGGAAAAGAATAAAGAATATAAGACGAACTGGCATGTGTTCGTTTATCGAGGAGAATGATATGGCGATAGCGGTATATCCGGGCAGTTTTGATCCGGTTACATTAGGTCACATGGATATTATTGAGCGAACAGCGAACATGATGGACCATGTAATCATCGGAGTTTTGAAGAATAATTCAAAATCTCCGTTGTTTTCTGTCGAAGAACGTGTTAATATGTTAAAGAGTGTGACTGCGCATTTACCAAATGTGGAGATTCAGTCCTTTGACGGTCTGCTGGTGGATTTTACACATCAGAATCACGCGAATGTCATCGTGCGTGGACTGCGGGCAATCACAGATTTCGAATTTGAGCTGCAGCTTGCACAGACCAACCGGGTCATTGCCCCGGACATTGATACGATATTCCTGACAACGAATCTGAAGTATTCCTATTTAAGCTCCAGTATCGTCAAAGAGATTGCCGGATATCAGGGGGAGATCAAAGAGTTTTTACATCCGGAGATCGTAAAGAGAGTCAGAGAGAAGATGCAGGAAAAGATGGCCCAGGCCAATTAAGATAGAAGTAAGGAGAAAAAGCATGAGTAGAATTGAACAGTTAATCGGTGAAATTGAAGAGTACATTGACAGCTGCAAATTCCAGCCGTTGTCCACCACGAAGATCCTGGTGAACAAGGAAGAACTGGAAGAGTTATTGGTTGAGCTTCGTCTGCGAATTCCGGATGAGATCAAGAAATACCAGAAGATCATCAGCAATCAGGATGCGATTCTGAATGAAGCACGTTCTCAGGCCGATGCGATGCTGGCGGACGCGACTGCGCAGACCAACGAACTGGTTAACGAACATGAGATCATGCAGAAAGCATACGCCAACGCCAATCAGGTGGTGGAGGAAGCACAGGCGCAGGCACAGGCGATCATCGACAGTGCCGTTGCCGATGCCAACAGCATTCGTCAGGGTTCCATCAACTACACGGATGATATGTTAAAGAGTCTTCAGACGATCATCAACCATTCCATGGAGGGTGCACAGGGACGTTTTGATGCGTTCGTTTCCTCGATGCAGTCCAGCTACGATATCGTGACTTCGAACCGCAACGAACTGGCGGCAGGTGTTTCTACCAGTGAGGAAGAAAACCCAACAGAATAAGCGTGAGAATCAGGGACAGGAGGGCATGGATTGCCTTCCACCCCACGTAATGCCGGATGGAGAGTCCGGCATTTTTTATTACGCTTTTTGTCTGAAAAATCCCGGACAGTCCGCCGAATGCAGTCACCGCCGCGAGGATCGGGAGCAGATCGCGGTGGGGAAGTCCGATACAGAGCTGATGAATGCCGGTGGTGATTTCGGTCAGACCGATCAGCAGCGCCTTGCCGGTATCCGATATGCCGGGCAGCCGGCTGATCCAGACAGCCAGGATGGAAAACAGCATGATATAGCCGCCGATGAGCACCATCGTCTCACAGGCGGAGGCGATCAGTTCCTCCAAGGCGAAGTGGGAACGCTGGTTTTGAGCCAATTCTTTTGGTGTGGACTGCAGGTGCGGGATTCCATATACAAGCCGGGCGGCCATGGAAATTGGCAGAATCGGCAGGTAGAGGCAGAGAAGCAGAAAAACAGGATGCACGGCAAACGGAAGCTGTCCGCACACATAGCCCAGCAGAAACATGGGGCTTGGGTGATTGCAGATGGCAAACAGGTAGCGGGCCTCCTCCATGGAAATCCGACCGGACATCTGAAACTGTGCACACAGTCTGGCTCCGAGCGGATAGCCGCAGAGCATCCCGCACAGCAGCACATAGGCACCGGACGGGCTGAGTCCGAACAGAACCCGGAACAGGGGATACACCGGACGGATCAGCAGGTGAATTCCGCCCAGCGCGACGATGGCCTGCGTGCAGATCAGAAACGGAGCCAGGGTCGGCAGCACAACCTGGAACCACAAAAGCAGACCCTGCTGCGCCCCCTGAATGGACAGTGCCGGAAACCAGAGCAGCAGGAGCAAAAGGAAAATGGCGAGGAGAGACATCGGCGCACCTCCGTTGTTTTTGTTAATCATTTTAATCGTATTCCATTGCTAAAAATTTTATGGTATACTTAGAAAGAAATTTATAAATGGATAAGGAAACCGAACGATAGATGAAATTACCAGAGCAGTTTTTAACCGCGATGCACGCGCTTATGGGCGATGAATATGAACCATGGCTTGCAAGCTATGACCAGAAGCCCTATCAGGGACTCCGGGTCAATACGACAAAGATTTTGCCGGAGGAGTGGGAGAAGATCAGTCCATATCCCATGACGCCCGTTTCCTGGACACAGAACGGCTTTTATCTCTCCGAGCAGGAGCGCCCGGCGAAGGACTCCTATTATTATGCGGGACTTTATTATTTGCAGGAACCGAGTGCGATGGCACCGGCCGCCGTACTTCCGATCGAACCGGGAGACGCGGTGCTGGATCTGTGTGCGGCACCGGGCGGCAAGAGCACCGAGCTTGGTGCAAGGCTGCAGGGACAGGGCCTTCTGGTGTCCAACGACATCAGCAATTCCAGGGCGCGGGCACTGCTCAAGAACCTGGAGCTTTTCGGGATATCCAATCTCTGTGTGACCAGTGAGACCCCGCAAAAGCTTGCGGATACCTTCGGTGTCTTTTTTGATAAGATTTTAGTGGATGCGCCCTGCTCCGGTGAGGGGATGTTCCGCAGGGACCCGGATCTGATCAAGAGCTGGCTGGAGCATGGGCCGGATTACTATGCGCCGATTCAGCGGGAGATTCTGTTTCAGGCTTCCCGTATGTTAAAGCCCGGCGGACTGCTCCTGTATTCGACCTGCACGTTTGCCAGGGAAGAGGATGAGGAGACCATCGACTGGATTTTGCAGAACGCTCCGGAGCTGGAGCTTGTGCCGGTTGCGCCCTGGGAGGGAGCCTGCGGCGGCGCCGACGGAAAACCGGTCATTCGCCTGTTCCCGCACCGGATTGCAGGCGAGGGACATTTTCTGGCGCTTTTGCAAAAAAGGGGCGAGGCAGAATCGGTAGAGTCTGTGGCCTCTGCGCGATCGGCGGCGGTGCAGCAGGCAGTGGACGCACCGGATCGCAAGCAGATGGAGCAGCTTCGTCTCTTGGAGCAGGAGAGCGATTTTAAGGCGTGGGAAGCGATGCTGACGACAACCTTTGACCGGAAGCGCATGATGATCCGGGAGGGGCAGGTCTATTATCTTCCGGTGCAGTTTGAGCGGCGCTGGAATCTGCGTTATCTGCGGACCGGCCTTTTGCTTGGAGAATGGAAAAAGACGCGGTTTGAACCGTCCCAGGTGGTGGCGATGACCTTGCGGGAGAATGATTTTTCGCAGACATTAAATCTGGCTCACGAGGATGAGCGGGTGGTCCGCTACTTAAAGGGTGAGACCCTGTTTTTAAACGACGGGGAAGCACTTCAAAAGGGCTGGGTTCTCGTGTGTGTGGAGCATCACCCCCTTGGCTGGGCAAAATATACAGGAAGTTCACTCAAAAACAAATATTATCCGGGATGGCGGTGGCAATAATGGGAAAGATGATGCGTTTGGACAAATTTCTGGTCGAGATGAACCGGGGAAGCCGCAGCCAGATCAAAGAGGCCGCGAAGAAAGGCCGCATCGCGGTCAACGGTGCGGTGGAGAAAAAGACGGAGCGCAAGATCGATCCGGATACAGATCAGGTGACGTTTGACGGCAGTTTGGTGTCGTACCGCGCCATGGAATATTATATGCTTTACAAGCCTCAGGGCGTGGTCTCTGCGACGGAAGACAGGAAACACCGCACGGTGATCGATCTGCTGGACGGAGAGAACCGGAATGATCTGTTTCCGGTCGGACGGCTGGATATCGATACCGAGGGGCTGCTTCTTTTGACCAATGACGGGGATCTGGCGCACCGGCTGCTGGCACCGAACAAGCATGTGGACAAGCGATATTATGCAAAGATCTCCGGGACGCTGCCTTTGGACAGTGTCCGGCAGATGGCTGAGGGCATGACGCTGGAGGATGGGACACCGGTAAAGCCTGCTGTGCTTGAGATTCTTTCTGTACCAGTGACGCTGGAGCCAACGACATCTGACAGCGATGCGATGTCAGATGAAGCCCGACTGACCGAGGTCATCCTGACGATTCAGGAGGGGAAATTCCATCAGGTGAAGCGCATGTTTGAGGTGCTTGGCTGCCAGGTGGAATATTTAAAACGATTATCAATGGGGCCGCTGGAGCTGGACCCGGAACTGGAACCGGGCGAATATCGCCCCTTGACCGGGGCAGAGCTGGCATTGCTTCCATAAAGGAGACCAGATGAAGAACATCATTTCATCATTACAACAAAAAAAGGCTGTCATTTTCGATCTGGACGGTACGCTCGTGGACTCCATGTGGATGTGGAAACAGATTGATATCGAGTATCTCGGACGATTCGGGCATCCGTGTCCGCCGTTTTTACAGCGGGAGATCGAAGGCATGAGCTTTTCGGAAACAGCCGTTTACTTTAAAGAGAAATTTCAGATTCCGGACTCACTGGATGAGATCAAACAGACCTGGATCGACATGAGCATTGAGAAATACCGCAGGGAGGTGCCGTTAAAAAAGGGCGCACACCGGTTTCTGGAGTATTTAAAGGGAAACGGAATCCAGGCCGGCATTGCGACCAGCAACGGCAGAGCCATGGTGGACGCGGTGCTTGATTCCCTTCAGATCAAGCCTTATTTTCAGGTGATCACCACCGCCTGTGAGGTGGCTGCGGGAAAACCGGCGCCGGATATCTATTTGAAGGTGGCGGATTCGCTGGGGGCAGCACCGATGCAGTGTATGGTATTTGAGGATGTCCCGGCCGGCATTCAGGCGGGGAAATCCGCGGGTATGGAGGTCTGCGCGGTGGAGGATCGTTTCTCCGCAAAGCTGCGGGAGGAAAAGCGGTCACTGGCGGATTATTTTATTGAAGATTACGACCAATTATTTGAGTAGAAAAGAGAACATTATGCAGGATTATTTACCAATCAGCCGTGCCGATATGGAAAAGCGTGGCTGGGACCAATGTGATTTCGTCTATGTGTCCGGGGATGCCTACGTGGATCACCCTTCCTTTGGGACGGCGATCATCAGCCGGCTTTTGGAGGCACATGGCTATAAGGTCGGCATTATCGCACAGCCGGACTGGACGGATGTGGAGAGCATTCAGTTGCTGGGAAGACCGCGGCTTGGCTTTTTGGTGTCCGCGGGCAATATGGATTCGATGGTGAACCATTATTCCGTGTCCAAGAGACGCCGTCAGCAGGATTCCTACACGCCGGGCGGAGAGATGGGCAAGCGCCCGGATTATGCAACCGTCGTTTACTGCAACCTGATCCGCTCGGTTTACAAGGACGTGCCGATCGTGATCGGCGGCATCGAGGCGAGTCTGCGGCGGCTGGCTCATTATGATTACTGGTCGAATCGGCTGAAACGATCGATTCTTCTGGATTCTCAGGCGGATCTGATTTCCTATGGCATGGGGGAGCATTCTATCGTTGAGATCGCCGATGCCTTAAACAGCGGCATTGATGTGAAGGACATTACCTTTATCGATGGAACGGTATTCAAGACCCGAAATCGGGACATGCTTTATGATTATCAGATGCTTCCGGATTTTCAGGAGCTGAAGCGGGATAAGAAGGAGTACGCAAAGAGCTTTTTCGTTCAGTACAGCAACACCGATCCCTTCACCGGGGAACGCCTGGTGGAGTCATACAACGGAAAAGACTACGTGGTGCAGAATCCGCCGGCAAAGCCTCTGACTCTGGAGGAGATGGACGAGATTTACAGCCTTCCGTATATGCGCGATTATCATCCGTCCTACGAGGCGCAGGGCGGGATTCCGGCGATTCGTGAGATCAAGTTCAGCCTGATCAGCAACCGCGGATGCTTTGGTGCGTGCAGCTTCTGTGCGCTGACCTTCCACCAGGGGCGGATCATCCAGGTCAGAAGTCACGAATCGCTGTTAGAGGAAGCGAAACTTCTGACGGAGGAGCCGGATTTCAAGGGCTATATTCACGATGTGGGCGGACCGACGGCGAATTTCCGTTTTCCGGCCTGTGAGAAACAGATGACAAAGGGAGCCTGCCCGCACAAGCAGTGCCTGTTCCCGGAGCCATGCAAAAATATGAATGCCGATCACAGCGATTATATTGCACTGCTTCGCAAGCTGCGGGAGCTGCCAAAGGTCAAGAAGGTGTTTATCCGTTCCGGGATTCGCTTTGATTATCTGCTGGCGGACAAAAACCGGAATTTTCTGCGGGAACTGTGCGAATTCCACGTGAGCGGCCAGCTTAAGGTGGCACCGGAGCATGTGGCGGATGCAGTCCTCACCCGGATGGGAAAGCCGCGCAATGCGGTCTACAACCAGTTTGTCAAAGAATACAAAGAGATGAATGCAAAGCTTCACAAGGAGCAGTATCTGGTTCCCTATCTGATGTCCTCGCATCCGGGCTCATCTTTGAAGGAAGCGGTCGAGCTTGCGGAATATCTGCGGGATCTGGGTTACATGCCGGAGCAGGTGCAGGATTTCTATCCCACGCCCTCGACGATCTCCACCTGCATGTACTACACCGGACTGGATCCGCGGGATATGAAGCCGGTCTATGTGCCGGTCAATCCCCATGAGAAAGCCATGCAGCGCGCACTGATCCAGTACCGGAATCCAAAGAACTACGAGCTGGTCGTGGAGGCGCTAAAAAAAGCAGAGCGGACCGATCTGATCGGCTTTGACAAGAAATGCCTGATCCGCCCGCGAAACGGCGGAAGCTGGGGTAAGGGGAAACCGACCGCAGGCAAGGCCACCGGAAGCCGGGCAATCGCGGGAAGCAAGTCAACTGCCGGAAGCAAGGCGGCAGGAAGCCGGGCCGCCGCCGGTAAAGGGGCATCTGCTAAGCCGGCCAAACGAAAAGCCATCCGAAACATTCACAAGAAGAAATAAAACAGCAGTCAAATTATATTCAGGAGGGATCAGACGATGAAGATAGCGATTGTGACCGGAGCATCCTCTGGCATGGGAAGAGAAGCCATCATCCAGATGGCAGACCGGTTCAGCGGACTTGGCGAGATCTGGGCCATTGCAAGGCGTGAGGATCGTCTTCTGGAATTGAAGGAACAGGTTCCCGTTCCGCTCAGGATCTTTCCGTTGGATCTGTGCGATCCACAGTCCTTTGTCGAACTGCAAAAGGCACTGGAGCAGGAAAAGCCGGAGGTAAAGGTTCTCATAAACTCTGCCGGATTTGGAAAGATCGGCGTTGTCGGAAGCCTCCCGCTCCGGGACGAGACGGGGATGGTAAGGCTGAACTGTGAAGCGCTCTGCGGCGTAACCCACGTGGTTCTGCCGTTTATGCCGGATCACAGCCGGATTCTCCAGTTTGCATCCTCGGCGGCGTTCCTTCCACAGCCGGATTTCGCGATCTATGCAGCGAGCAAATCCTTTGTCTTAAGCTACAGCAGGGCACTGGCGGTAGAGCTTGCCGACCGTGATATCGCCGTGACTGCGGTTTGTCCGGGGCCGGTAAAGACCGAGTTTTTTGACATCGCCGAACAGACCGGGGAGGTTCCGCTCTACAAGCAGCTTGCCATGGCAAGCGCGAAACGCGTGGTCAAAAAGGCACTGCGGGACAGCATGATGGGGAAAACCATGTCGGTTTACGGACCGCTCATGAACCTGTTCTATGTGATGGCAAAGATCACGCCGCATTCCTTTGTCCTGCATATGATGAAACGATTGAAGCTGGTATAAGGAGAATTCACATTCATGAAGATAAAAAAAGGACAATACGGGTATCGGAATCAGAACCGGAAACAGCGTTTCCTGATCACTGCTGTGCTGGCAGCAGCCATTGTGATTCAGCTTCTGGCGCGTTACTTCACCGCCAATCCGTCGGCAAAAAATATTCTGACCGTCATGGCAATTCTGACGGTGCTTCCGATGGCGAACATGGCATCGCCGCTTCTGGCCTCCTGGAAATACAGGACGCCGCCGCAGGCATTTTATGAACGGGTTCGACCCTATGAGGAGCGCTGCCGGATCATCTATGACCTGGTGGTAACCACAAAGGAATTCATTCTACCCATCGACGCGGCGGTCGTACACCCAAACGGTGTCTGCGCCTACTGCACGTCCAAATCTCCGAAGCTGAATACGGCCAAGGCGGAAAAAGCCATACAGGAGCTGTTTCGTGCCAACAAGGTGGAGCTTGGTGTAAAACTGATCTTGGACGAACACAGCTTCTTGCGCCGGCTGGACAATTTAAAACCCATGCAGGAGTACGAGGATGACGGAAGTGTGGATTATGCGGCCGCATTGTTGAAAACGCTCTCCATGTGAGTACGTCCACGGGAGAAGATACGGGACAGGAAACGAGATAAGGAGTAATTCAGCTCATGAAAAGGATCATCGTAAACAGCAATGAGGCCGGACAGCGTCTGGACAAACTGCTTGGCAAGTATTTAAACCTTGCCGGAAAAAGCTTTCTCTATAAAATGATGCGCAAAAAGAATATTACGCTTAACGGAAAGAAATGCGAAGGCTCTGAGAAGCTGGCGGTGGGAGATGAGATCAAGCTGTTTCTCTCAGACGAGACGGTGGAAAAGTTCTCGGAAGTGAAACTACAGAAGGTACAGAAGAAACAACTGGATATCATTTACGAGGATGCACATATCCTGCTGATCAACAAGCCCTCCGGCATGCTTTCCCAGAAGGCGAAGGAGACGGATGAATCCCTGGTGGAATACCTCATCGATTATCTGCTCACATCCGGTCAGCTGACGCAGGAGGCGCTTCGCAGCTTCCGCCCCTCGGTCTGCAACCGACTGGACCGGAACACCAGCGGACTGGTGGCGGCCGGTAAGTCCCTGGCAGGACTGCAGATGCTCTCTGCGGTGTTCAAGGACCGTTCCCTGCACAAGTATTACCTCTGTGTGGTAAAAGGGTCTGTGGCGCAGAAGAAAACGATTGCGGGGTATTTGAGCAAAAACGAACGCACCAATCAGGTAACCATTTCCGCATCGGAGCTGCCTGACAGTGCCCCCATCCGGACAGAGTATGAACCATTGGCGCAGATACCGGGCTACACGCTTTTGAAGGTGACGCTGATCACCGGGCGCACGCATCAGATTCGCGCGCATCTCTCCTCCATCGGACATCCGATTGCTGGGGATTACAAATACGGGGATCCTGCCGTCAATGCCGCGGTAAAGGAGGCCTGTCAGGTTCATTCGCAGATGCTCCATTCCTATCAGATGGTCTTTCCGGTTCTTGATGAACCCTTTGCCTATCTGAGCGGGAAAACCTTCCAGGCACCGGTTCCGGCGGAATTTACGCGGATGTTCGGCAGCCTGATTTGGACAAAAAAAGGAGTCGTTTAGTATGGGAACATGGAAAAGCCGTGGTCTGCGCGGTTCCACACTGGAGGATATGATCAATCACAGCAACGAAGCCTACCGGGAAAAGCATCTGGCACTGATTCAGAAGATTCCGACACCGATCACACCGATCACGATCGCGAAGGAATCACGGCATATCACACTGGCCTATTTTGATCAGAAGAGCACGGTTGACTATATCGGCACCGTGCAGGGGATTCCGGTCTGCTTTGATGCCAAAGAGTGTGCGGTGAAGACCTTTCCGCTGCAAAATATTCACCCCCATCAGATTCAGTTTATGAAGGAATTTGAAGAACAGGGAGGAATCGCCTTCATTATCCTGTATTTTACAGCAGTAGACGAGATCTATTATATGCCGTTTCGCGCGGTGTACCGTTTCTGGCAGCGCATGGAACGCGGGGGGCGGAAGAGCTTTACCTATGATGAGATCGACACGCAGTTTCAGATCCATGCACAGCGGGATATTCTGGTACATTATCTGCAAACCATTCAGTTGGATCTGGATCAGAGAGAGACGCATTTGGAGGAGGAATAAACATGGTATTTTCGATTGTGAAGCAGTCGCTTGACATCCGCCTGCGCTTTGAAACTCCGCCGAAAATCAATGCGGACACCGAGTGTGCGGCGGCGATCGGTATGCTGGCGAAGCTGTACGATCTGCCGCTTCCGGAAAAACAGGAATCCATGGCGGAGCTTCAGAAAGAGCTTGCAGGACAGGCGGACGGCCTTCCGGCGACGGAATCGATGGAAAAGCTGGAACAGCTTCTGGCTGCTTACGAGCCAAAGGTCAGCCTGGACGATGAAAAATATGAACTTTTGAAATACAGTTACGAAAATACGGAAAAGTCAAAATACTGACAGGAAATCCCCAAAAAGCAGAGGAACAGACAGGACAGAGCAGGAGGAGCCTCATGGAAACAAGAGTTGCATTGATTGGCATCATCGTGGAAAACCCGGATTCGATTGAACAGTTAAATCACCTGCTGCATGAATTCGGATCTTATATCATCGGACGTATGGGAATCCCCTACCGTGACCGCGGAATCAATATCATCAGTGTGGCGATCGATGCGCCGCAGGACAAGATCAGCGCCCTGTCCGGCCGGATTGGCCGTTTAAAGGGAATCAGTGCCCGGACTATCTACTCGAATGTAGGTGCGCCGGAGGATTCCAAAGGAAAAGAACATAACCGGGAGTACATATGATATCATGGCAAACGATCTGACAAGAGGAAGTATCACAAAAACCATGCTGGCCTTTGCCGGACCCATGATTTTGGGAAACCTGCTGCAGCAGATGTATAACATTGCGGACAGCTTTATCGTCGGCCAGTTTATCGGAGCCGGGGCACTGGCCGCGGTCGGATCGGCCTACACGCTGATGACCTTTCTGACCTCGATCCTGATCGGCCTGTGTATGGGAAGCAGTTCCCTTGTTTCCTTTTATTACGGCAAACACGAGATTGTGAAAATGAAAGCCTGTGTCTACCTGGCCTTTGCGCTGATCGGCGGCATTGCAGTGCTGCTGACCGCACTGGTATTTGGCTTTGCTGACCCGATTCTTATGCTTTTGCGGGTTCCTGCAGAACTGTATGCCATGATGCGAAGCTACGTCTGGATTATTTACTTTGGGATCATTTTTATTTTCCTGTACAATTATTTTGCATATTTGCTGCGCGCCATGGGAAACTCGGTCACGCCGATGTATTTCCTTGGAGCTACGGTTCTTTTAAATATCGTGCTGGATCTGGTGTTTGTGGTGGTGTTTGACTGGGGCGTCGAGGGGGCGGCGATCGCTACGGTGCTGTCACAGGCCGTTTCCGGTGTCGGAATTGCCGTCTATACCTGGAAAACCGAACGAACGCTGCGCTTTGCAAAAGGAGAATTTCATTATGAGCGGGGAACGGTCCGGGAGATTTTACAGTTTTCCACCATGGCATCGCTGCAGCAGTCGGTTATGAATTTCGGGATTCTCATGATCCAGGGGCTGGTCAACAGCTTCGGAACTCCGGTCATGGCGGCCTTTGCGGCGGCGGTCAAGATCGACTCCTTCGCCTATATGCCGGCACAGGAATTTGCCAACGCCTATTCCCTGTTTATCTCGCAGAATTTCGGGGCGGGAGAGAAGGGGCGGGTCCGGGAGGGAACCAGACATGCCATTCGGATTTCTGTTTTGTTCTGCCTGTTTATCTCGGTGCTGGAGTTTGTGTGTGCCCGGTATCTGATGATGATCTTCATCCATCCGGGTGAGACGCAGATCATCCAGATCGGAATGGGATATCTGCGCGTGGAAGGAGCCTTCTACTGCGGCATCGGACTGCTGTTTTTGCTGTATGGCTATTTTCGCGGAATCAACCGGCCGGAGATGTCGCTGGTGCTGACTGTGATCTCGCTGGGAACCCGTGTGGTGCTTGCCTATACGCTGGCACCTATCCCTTCCATCGGAGTCTGGGGCATCTGGGCCGCGATTCCGATCGGATGGATTCTGGCGGATCTTGTGGGATTATGCCGGATGGCGAAGAAAAAGAATGGCGATTTGTGATTTCCTATGATAGTAAAACAAAAAATCGGACAGTGGTGCCGGCTTAGTAAGCCAGCACCTCATGTCCGTCTTCTGTTACAAGTACCTGAATTTCCCACTGGGCAGAGGGACTTTTGTCATCGGTGCGGATCGTCCAGCCGTTCTCCTCATCCTCGTAGATGTCGGCACGGCCCATGTTGATCATCGGCTCGATGGTGAACATCATGCCCGGAACCATCAGCATCTCCGTTCCCTTTTTGGCAATGAAGCTGACCCAGGGTTCCTCGTGGAATTCAAGGCCCACACCGTGTCCGCCGATCTCGCGCACCACGCTGTAACCGTTTTTCTTCGCGTGATCATGGACCGCCTGGCCCACATCACCGATAAAGCCCCACGGCTTCACCTGCTCTAAGCCGAGCATGACCGCTTCCTTTGTGACCTCCACCAGCTTCTTTTTCTCAGGGGAGACTTCGCCGATGCAGAACATGCGGGAAGAATCGGAGTAGTAGCCGTGGTAGTTGGTGGAAACATCCACATTGATGATGTCGCCGTCTTTTAAAACCACATCCGGGGACGGGATTCCGTGACAGACCTCTTCGTTGACCGAAGTGCAGACACTCTTTGGAAAACCCTCGAAATTCAGCGGCGCCGGGATGGCCCCGCGTCTGGTCGTCTCGTCGTAAACCCACTGATCAATCAGCTCTGTGGTAACGCCGGCCTTGATATTTGCCGCCACATAGTCGAGCACTGCGATGTTGATTGCCGCACTTTCCCGGATCTTTTCAATCTGCTCCGGGGTCTTGATCATGGCATGATTCGGGACCTCATGACCACCCAGCCGATACAGATTGCATTTATTGTCAAAATCAAAATGGCAGGTCTTATATTTTTTACCGCTGCCACACCAGCACGGTTCATTTCTTCCTAATAATTTCACAACATGCCCTTCCTTTCTTATTCCAATCTGTATTATAGCATAATTGCAGAAAAAACACAAAATATAGTGGACGAAAAAGAAAACTTGTGAAATAATAAGAAGGATAATGCGTATGAAAAAGACGCGATAAAACAAGCAGGAGGCATGTTATGGCGAATAAGAGAATCATCCAGGTAGAAGAGAAAGTTCCGTTTCAGCTGCTTTTACCGCTCAGTATCCAGCATATGTTTGCAATGTTCGGTGCATCCGTTCTGGTACCCTTCCTTTTTGGAATCAATCCGGCGATTGTACTGTTTATGAATGGATGCGGAACCTTGTTATTCATTCTGATTACGAAGGGAAAAGCACCTGCTTATCTGGGGTCCAGCTTCGCATTCCTGGCACCGGCCGGAATCGTCATCAGCAGCTTTGGCTATGAATATGCGCTGGGAGGCTTTGTGGTCGTTGGCTTCTGCGGCTGTGTCCTTGCTCTGATTATTTATAAATTCGGAACCGATTGGATCGACGTGGTGCTTCCGCCGGCGGCGATGGGTCCGGTTGTCGCACTGATCGGCCTGGAGCTTTCCAGCTCGGCTGCCAGCAATGCAGGACTTCTCGATGAGACCATCGACCCGAAGAATCTGACCGTATTCCTGGTGACCCTGGGCGTTGCGGTATTCGGCTCCATCGTATTCCGCAAATTTTTATCGGTAATTCCGATCCTGATTGCAGTGCTGTCCGGCTACGCGGCCGCCATTGCCTGCGGAATCGTCCAGTTTGATGCGGTGGCAGCAGCACCGTGGTTTGCACTGCCGAACTTCACCACCCCTAAATTCAATCTCGAAGCGATTCTGATTATCCTT
Source organism: Lachnospiraceae bacterium (assembly GCA_028693165.1). Lineage (GTDB taxonomy): Bacteria > Bacillota > Clostridia > Lachnospirales > Lachnospiraceae > Brotaphodocola. Next base: position 42,187 of record JAQUVX010000027.1, read on the forward strand.
CCGGTTATTCTGGTCATCGCCTCGGAGCATATCGGACATCAGGTCGTTACCAGCAAGATCGTGGGGCGCGATTTACTGAAAGATCCGGGTCTGCACAGAAGCTTGTTTGCGGACAACTTTTCCACCATGCTTTCCGGCTGCATCGGGTCCGTTCCGACCACGACCTACGGAGAGAATATCGGTGTCATGGCCATGACCGGCGTATATAGCGTGCGTGTCATCGCAGGCGCGGCCATTCTGTCCATCATCTGTTCCTTCGTCGGCAAGCTGTCCATGCTGATCAGCACGATTCCGGGCCCGGTTATCGGCGGAATCTCATTTCTGTTATATGGTATGATCGGTACATCGGGACTGCGCATCCTGGTTGACAGCAAGGTGGACTTTGCAAAATCGAGAAATCAGGCGCTGACCTCCGTTATCTTTGTGACCGGACTTTCCGGCATCGCCATCAAGATCGGAAACATCCAGTTGACCGGCATGGTGCTGGCCTGTGTGGTAGGTATGCTGCTGAGTCTGTCCTTCTATGTGCTGGACCGCCTGAAGCTCACCAACGATCAGGAGTAGAATTTACGGATTGACAAGCTCAAGGTCTTACCCTATAATGAGACGTACGTTATCGAATTAGCACTTTGCCATGTGAAAGCGGCATCTGTTTGGAGGAGATTATGAATAATCGGTTATTACATACACCGGAAGGTGTTCGGGATATTTATGCGGAGGAATGCGCGAAGAAGCTGACCGTGCAGGAGCAGATCCAGAAGGTGTTTCATTTATATGGCTATCAGAATATTGAGACACCGACCTTTGAATTCTTTGATATTTTCAATAAGGAGCGCGGAAGCGTGAGCGACCGGGAGATGTACAAGTTCTTTGACCGGAACAATGACACCCTGGTGCTTCGGCCGGACATCACGCCCTCCATCGCCCGCTGTGTGGCGAAATATTTCATGGACGAGACCATGCCGCTCAGGCTTTGCTATCTCGGTTCAACTTACATCAACAACACCAGCTATCAGGGGAGACTGAAGGAGACGACCCAGACCGGCGTGGAGTTAATCGGCGACGATACCAGTGACGCGGATGCCGAGATGATCGCCCTGGTCATCGATACGCTGAAAAGCACCGGACTGAAGGAATTTCAGGTGGAGCTTGGACAGGTGGAGTTCTACCGCGGTCTGGTGGAAGAGGCGGGGCTTGACGAGGAAAGCCAGGAGCATCTGCGGGAGCTGATCGAAAATAAAAACTATTTCGGCGTGGAAGAGCTTCTGACGGAGAAAACGATGTCGCCGGAACTGAAACAGCTGTTCTTAAAGCTGCCGGAGCTCTTTGGCGATATCGAGCAGATCCGCCTTGCCAAATCCATGACCGGCAATCCACGCGCCTTAAAGGCCATTGACCGGCTGGAGCGGGTGCAGGAGATCTTAGACGGCTACGGACTGGGCGATTATGTCTCCTATGATCTTGGGATGCTGAGCAAATATTCTTATTATACCGGGATCATTTTTAAGGCGTACACCTACGGAACCGGTGAATATATCGTCACCGGAGGCCGTTACGACAAGCTGTTGGAACAGTTTGGAAAGAATTCTCCTTCGATCGGTTTTGCCATTCTGGTGGATCAGCTGATGCTTGCTCTGTCCCGGCAGAAGATCGAGACCGAGACCACTATGGTTAACACTATTTTGCTGTACGACCGCAGCGCACGACTTGCCGGGATTCATCTGGCCTCCCATTTCCGGGAAAACCAGATGTCCGTGATGCAGATCCGGAAGCGTTCGTCGGAGGAGCTTGCGGCATATCTGGAATACGCCAGACGCCATCACATCCGCAACCTTCTGTATCTTCCGGAGGACGGGGCACAGGTGGTGGCCTACAATACGGAGACGGGCTGCGCAGACACGATGAATTACAGTGATTATATCGGTTGATTGACTGACAGAAAAGAGGTAGACCATGAGATATTTGACGTTTGCGCTGGCGAAGGGCCGGCTGGCAAATAAATCCCTGGATATGTTTGAAAAGATCGGCATTACCTGCGAGGAGATGAAGGATAAGGATTCCAGAAAGCTCATTTTCACCAATGAAGAGCTGGGATACCGCTTCTTTCTCGCCAAGGCCAATGACGTGCCGACCTATGTGGAATACGGGGCAGCGGACATCGGAATCGTCGGAAAGGACACGATTCTTGAGGAGGGCCGCAAGCTCTATGAGGTACTGGATCTTGGCATCGGACGCTGCCGGATGTGCGTGTGCGGACCGGAGTCAGCCAGAGATCTTTTGCAGCATCATGAGCTGATCCGTGTGGCGACCAAGTATCCGGCCATCGCCAAGGATTATTTTTACAACAAGAAGCACCAGACCGTGGAGATCATCAAGCTGAACGGCTCCATCGAGCTGGCACCGATCGTCGGACTTTCCGAGGTGATCGTGGATATCGTGGAGACCGGCTCAACCCTGCGGGAGAACGGATTGACCGTGCTGGAAGAGGTGTGTCCTCTGTCTGCCCGCATGGTGGTCAATCAGGTCAGCATGAAGCGGGAGAATGAGCGCATCACGAAGATTATCCAGAACTTAAAAACGCTGATTCAGGCGCAGCAGGAGGCAGAACAATGAGAATCATAAAATTAGATGAGCAGAGCCGGCAGAATATTCTGTCCGAGCTTTTAAAACGTGATCCGAACAATTACAGCAGCTACGAGGATACGGTTCACAAGATCGTGGAGGATGTCCGCGCCAGAAGAGATGAGGCGGTCTTTGAATATACACGCAAATTCGACGGGGCAGAGTTAAATGCCTCCAATATCCGCGTGACCGAGGGTGAGATTCAGGAGGCGCTTTCCCAGGTGGAGCCGGCACTGCTGGCCGTGATGAAGCGCGCCATGAAAAATATCCGTGAATATCATGAGAAGCAGAAGCGCTACAGCTGGTTTGACAGCAAGCCGGACGGTACCATTCTGGGTCAGAAGGTGACACCGCTGGCCAGCGTCGGTGTCTATGTGCCGGGCGGCAAGGCCGCTTATCCGTCCTCCGTATTGATGAACATCATTCCGGCGGAGGTCGCAGGCGTTCCGAAGATTGTGATGGTGACGCCTCCGGGCAAGGATGGCAAAGTCAATCCGGTAACCTTGATCGCGGCACATCTGGCAGGTGCAACCGAGGTTTATAAGGTGGGCGGCGCACAGGCTGTCGCGGCGCTGGCATTTGGAACCGAATCCATTCCGCGTGTGAACAAGATCGTGGGCCCGGGCAATATCTTCGTGGCACTGGCGAAAAAGGCGGTTTACGGACACGTGAGCATCGACAGTATCGCCGGACCGAGCGAGATCCTGGTGCTGGCCGATGACAGTGCAAACCCGCGCTTTGTGGCGGCAGATCTGCTGTCCCAGGCGGAGCATGACGAACTGGCTTCCGCTATCCTGGTGACCACCAGCATGGAGCTGGCAGAACAGGTTTCCAAAGAGGTGGAGGGCTTCGTGCAGACCCTTTCCAGAAAAGATATCCTGGAGAAATCTCTGGAAAATTACGGCTACATTCTGGTGGCGGATTCCATGGAAGATGCCATCGCCACCGCCAACGAGATCGCATCCGAGCATCTGGAGATCGTGACCCGCAATCCATTTGAGGTCATGACCAAGATTCAGAATGCAGGAGCCATCTTCATGGGCGAGTATAGCTCCGAGCCGTTGGGAGATTACTTTGCAGGCCCGAATCACGTGCTTCCGACCAACGGAACAGCGAAGTTTTTCTCTCCGCTGAGTGTGGATGACTACATCAAAAAATCCAGCATCATCTATTATTCGAAGGAGGCGCTGGAGGCCGTGCATGAAGATATTGAGACCTTCGCAGAATCCGAGCATCTGACGGCACATGCCAATTCGATCCGGGTGCGTTTCGAAGATAAATAGAGAGGCCAAGGGAGCGTGCAGGCCGAAGGAGGAACCATGGCAAGAATTGCATCAATCGAGAGAACTACCAACGAAACAAAGATTATGCTGACGCTGAATCTGGATGGGACGGGAAACGCTGACATTCATACCGGAATCGGATTTTTCGATCATATGCTGAACGGATTTGCACGGCATGGTCTGTTCGATCTGACGGTCATGGTCGACGGGGATCTGGAGGTGGACAGTCACCACAGCATCGAGGACACCGGCATCGTGCTGGGAAAGGCCATCCGGGAGGCTGTGGGCGATAAGAAGGGCATTGTGCGCTACGGCTCCAAGATCCTTCCGATGGACGAGGCGCTGCTTCTCTGCGCGCTGGATCTGTGCGGAAGACCGTATCTGGTCTATGATCTGAAGCTGGATCGGGAGAAGGTCGGAGAGATGGAGACGGAGATGGTGCGGGAATTTTTCTATGCCGTATCCTACGGTGCCGAGATGAACCTGCATATCAAGCAGCTGGACGGCTCCAACAATCATCACATCATCGAAGGCGCCTTCAAGGCCTTCGCGAAAGCGCTGGATCAGGCGACTCAGTTCGATCCGCGGATCACAGATGTGCTGTCAACGAAGGGCACATTATAGAGAAAACGGCCGTCACGCGAACGCGAGAGGGCAATATCGATGAAATGAGGAGCGTATAAGATGCAGTTATATCCGGCGATAGATATGAAAGGCGGCAAATGTGTCCGCCTGACCCAGGGATTATTTGACAATGTGAAGGTGTATTCGGACACCCCGGCGGACATGGCGAAGCTGTGGGTCAGCCAGGGGGCATCCTTTCTGCACATCGTGGATCTGGACGGTGCGCTGGCCGGGCATTCGGTCAATGAGGAGGCCATCCGTGCCATTGCAAACAGCGTGGAGGTTCCGATCCAGCTTGGCGGCGGAATCCGCAGTGCGGAGGCGGTTCGCACGATGCTGGCGCTCGGCATCACCCGCTGCATCATCGGCACCCGCGCGGTGCAGCAGCCGGAATTCATCCGGGAATTGATCGAAGAATTCGGTGCTGACCGGATCGTGGTCGGTGTGGATGCGAAGGACGGTCTGGTCGCGGTCGAGGGCTGGGAGAAGGTCAGCAGCCTGACGGCGGTGGATCTCTGTATGCAGATGAAGGACTACGGCGTTCAGCACATTGTATACACAGACATTTCCAAGGATGGAACCCTGACGGGTCCGAATGTGACCTGCACGAAGATGCTGACGGATCAGACCGGTCTGGATGTGATCGCTTCCGGCGGTATGTCCTGTATGGAAGATCTGGCGGTATTGTATGAACACGGAATTCACGGCGCAATCATCGGAAAAGCGCTGTATGAGAATAAGATTGATCTGGCGGAAGCAGTGAAACGATTTGAAGGAAGGTAACCGGGAAGTGCAGAACAGTTACCAATAAAGGAGATAAGAACATGTCAGAGTTTAAACGACTGATTGCAGGAATTGGCTGTAAAGAGGGAAAGGCCGTGTGGCTTACACAGACCGCCGGCACGCAGGAGGATCTGCTGAAGCTGGCCCATGCCTGCAATGACAACGGAGCCGACAGCCTGCTGATCTTTGATCAGTCTGAGACGGATGAAGATCATGAGCGCTCGATCGGACTGATCAAGGAAGCGGCCAGGGAGATTGATATCCCGATCCTGACCGGCGGACGTGTGAAACGCCTGGAGGATGTGAAGAAATATCTGTATGCCGGTGCCAAAGCCGTGTTTTTAGACGGCGGCAACGAGGATAATATTGATCTGATCAAGGAGGCATCCAGCCGATTCGGAAGTGAGAAGATCTATGTGACGATTTCTGATCTGGCACAGGCAAAGCGCATTCCGGAATTTGCACAGCTCGGTGCATCGGTTATGCTGGTGAAAAATATGCAGGAACAGGGGGCGCTGGCGGCGGAGGCATTTGCTCAGGAGGGGATTCCTTCTCTGATGGTATGTGACGAGGATTCGGAAAGCAGCATTGCATCCTGTATGGAGGCACAGGGATCGGTCGGTGTGATTCTGACGGTTCCGGAGGAGAGTGACGGCAGATATATGGAGCTGAAGCAGGCGCTTGGCAAGCGTGGGGAACCGGTGGATATTCTGCGCAGCAGCGTGTCCTGGGAGCACTTCAAGACGAATTGCGACGGCCTTGTTCCGGTCATTGTGCAGGACTTTAAAACCGCAGAGGTATTGATGCTTGCCTATATGAATGAGGAGGCATTCCTTGACACCCTGCGCACCGGAAAGATGCATTACTTCAGCCGCAGCCGTCAAAGCCAGTGGCAGAAAGGCGAGACCTCCGGACATTTCCAGTATGTGAAGTCTCTGCATTTAGACTGCGACAACGATACGATTCTGGCGAAGGTACACCAGATTGGTGCGGCCTGTCACACAGGGTCGAGAAGCTGTTTCTTCCAGACGCTGGCCGAGAAGGAGTACAAAGAGACCAATCCGCTGAAGGTATTCGAGGATGTATTTGCGGTGATTCAGGATCGGAAGCTTCATCCGAAGGAAGGCTCCTACACCAACTACCTCTTTGACAAGGGCATCGACAAGATCTTAAAGAAGGTCGGGGAAGAAGCAACTGAGATCGTCATTGCCGCCAAGAATCCGGATCCGGAGGAAATCAAATATGAGATTTCCGATTTCCTGTATCATGTGATGGTGCTGATGGCCGAGCGCGGCGTGAGCTGGGAAGAGATTACCGAGGAGCTGGCAAATCGTTAAAAACGGAGTTCGAGTGCATTGGTTGACATAATGATATTATGTTAATCAATGCACTTTTATGGTCAACTATAATCAAATATGGACCGATGTGATATACTATTCAGAAAAAAGGAGAAAAACAATGTCCACAGTGATCGAGCGATTTTTACGTTATGTTTCTATAGACACGCAGTCCATGGAGGATCAGGAATGCTATCCGAGCACAGAGAAGCAGCAGAATCTGGCGCGGCTGCTCATAGAGGAGTTACAGGCCATCGGCGCGTCACAGGTGCGCCAGGATCATTATGGTTACGTGCTGGCGGAGATTCCGGCTACGACGGACAAAGAGGTACCGGCGCTGGGCTTTCTTTCCCATATGGACACCTCTCCGGCCTGCTCCGGTGCGCAGGTAAAGGCGCAGGTCATCAAAAACTACGAGGGCGGTTCGATTGTCTTAAATGCCGAAACCGGAGAGACCATCAGCCCGGTTCAGTATCCGGAGCTTTCCGATTATGCAGGGCAGGATCTGATCACGACCGATGGGACGACTCTGCTCGGTGCGGACGACAAGGCCGGAGTAGCAGAGATCATGACCTTTGCCGAATATCTGATTGCACACCCGGAGCTGCCCCACGGCAAGATCTGCATCGCTTTTACGCCCGATGAGGAGGTTGGCCGCGGAACGGATTTCTTTGATGTGAAGGCCTTTGGCGCGGACGTGGCCTATACGGTGGACGGCGGTGCCATCGGAGAACTGGAATACGAGAACTTCAATGCGGCCTCCGCAAAGATTACGATCCACGGAGTCAGCATTCATACCGGGTCCGCAAGAGGGGTCATGAAGAATGCGCTGCTGATCGGAATGGAGCTTCACCAGATGCTTCCTGTTTTTGAAAACCCGGCCTGTACCGACGGCTACGAGGGCTTCTATCATCTGGATCACATGGACGGCAGTGTCGAGCTGGCTCATATGAAATATATCATCCGGGATCATGACTGGAAAAAGTTTGAGGAAAAGAAACGGCTGATGGAGCAGGTTGCCTCTTATCTGAATCAGAAATACGGGGATGGCTGCGTGGAACTGGAGCTGACCGATTCCTATTACAATATGCTGGAGAAAATCAAACCACAGTTCTACCTGATCGATCTGGCGAAAGATGCGATGAACGAGCTTGGCATCGAGCCGAAGGTATGTCCGATCCGCGGCGGCACCGACGGCGCACGGCTTTCCTACAAAGGGTTGCCATGTCCAAATCTCTGCACCGGCGGACACAATTTCCATGGCCGTCACGAGTACATCTGTATCCAGTCCATGGAGAAAATTGTTGAGCTTCTGGTAAAGCTTGCAGTGAAGCTGCCAGACGCGGCGAAATAGACAACGAATCGATATCGCTGCTTTCCAAATCCACAGTTGCTTTCCGGAAATATTTGTGCTACAATAAATGCAAAAGCAGATTTTCTGATTTATCTTACACCCGGCTCGTCGAGCTTTGGGAGTATCTGAAGGTTATTTCATCTATTTCTAATGGAAAATTCCTGCTTACGATCACATCAAACAAAGCAGGAGTTTTCGGAAGAAATAGGAGGCTTCCTGCGACTACAATTGCACAGGGAGGTTTACATGAGTGTACCCGCAGAGAACAGGGAAGGGCTGCAGTGGCACCCGGCATTTTATGCCGGGATTCAGATTGAACTGGAACAGGAGACAGACCGGCTGACGTTTGAGAACGAACATCAGCTCGGGACGAAGCCGAAGGAGGTCGACGTGCTCATTATAAAAAAGAACGCGGATCAGCCGATTGAGAAGAACATCGGTCGTATTTTTCGAAAGCACAACCTTGTGGAATATAAGAGTCCGACCGATTATTTGAGCATCGATGATTTTTACAAAGTATATGGTTATGCGTGCTTTTATAAATCGGACACAAAGACGATCAATGAGATTCCGATTGAGGATCTGACGATCACGTATGTCAGCAGCCATCGTCCACGCGAATTACTGAAGCATCTGCACGAGCGTGGATATCAGATTTCGCAGGCGGAGGCAGGCATTTATTATATCGAGGCTGCGGCGGATTTGCAGCAGATTCCGATGCAGCTGGTCATCCTGACGGAGTTGTCGGCGGCAGACAATTTGTGGCTGAAAAGCCTGTCCAATGACATCCGGGATGCCGGCCAGATTCAAAAGCTGTCCAGCGAATATGGGAAATACAAAGATCAGAATTTATACCAGTCGGTTATGAATGTCATTATTCGGGCAAACAAGGAGAAGTTTAAGGAGGAAAAGAACGTGTGCGAGGCATTGAGAGAATTGTTCCAGGATGAGTTGAGTGAGGGCGAGAGTAAAGGGAAAATCGAAGGAAAAATTGAAGGAGAGGAACTGAAAGTGATTGATTTGATCCTCAGCAAGCTGAAGAAAAATCTAGATGTAAAAACGATTGAAGATCATCTGGAGGACTCGACAGGACGCGTGCAGGCGATCGTGGATTTGAAGAAGCAGCATCCGGAGGCAGACAGGGAGGCATTGTACGAAATGCTGCATGCATCTGATGTATAAGTACTCGCCCATTATACGTATTATAAATGCGGATGAAAGAGAAAGAGCGATAAACAGATTCAACCAAACCTGTAGCTTTCTGAAAATGGAAGCCACAGGTTTTTTATATGTGCGCCTGGCGGCGCACGTTTCTAGGCAGTAAAGTCTGCGTAATCCGCCCGGTAGTGGGAAGGATATAGCCGAAAGCAAGGGTGTCCATCGTGAGGTGGAATCTGAAGGAAGCTGGATGTGAGGAACATACTAACTCACGGGCGAATCTCTGGTCTGACGAACAGAAACCACATATGAGGCTATTCATGAGGGTAAGGCTGCATATCAAGTCGAAGCCCAATAACTACACGGAATCATGGATGGTAGATGTGGCAGATAGATGGAGAGGAAAGAAACGTGTGGTACCCAGGGAGGTCTGTATGAAACGCTCTGAAAGGAGTAACCACGGTCGCAAGGCGGTGCTGAACATACAGAAGTCAGCAGAGGTCATAGTGTGCGACTTGAAAGTCGCTGTTTTAATTGCAGAAATGCTACCACTTCTTTCTTGTGGTATTCCTACCGATAAGTGCCTAGTAAGAAATGAATGGTGCAAA
>JAQUVX010000028.1 GCA_028693165.1 Lachnospiraceae bacterium
GTTCTAACATATCACGATGTTCTGGATGCAATTCTAACAGTTCCGTATTGATTTTTAGCCTTGCAACATAATTTTCTATTGTTGGTTCCTTTTGAATCATAATTCACCTTCCTTAAAACTTAATTTTGATGTGCAAATAAGTACCATAACACCAATAGGTACAACCACCACACAACATCGTCACACTCTCTATCCCATTGAAGCTCTCCGTATTGCATCCACTCAATGGCATACCAGACTGCACTTATTGCCATATTTACAATCAATGCCTTAATAAAAGCCATCTTTATCGCCTCCTCACAATCTCCCACCACTCCGCCACCTGCTCCAACGTCAGCTCCCGGGTGCCGCACAGCCCAAAATGCTACAGGCACTCCAACACCAGCTCATGTTGTGGTGTCCGGCTGCGCTCGGCCAGGCAGCTCAGGTAATCAGATACGGTCATGGCCGGTATGGCTCCGGGAGCGGCATCCAGGCTGACACATCATTTACATTCCCTCCCCATCTTGCTGAATCGTAATAGTAATGTGCCATATCAACGTTTTGACCATTGCAATAAGTTACCAAATACCACCCTGTCTTATCAGGAAACCGCTCCTCCACCGGTATCCAGCCGGTCAGCATCTGTCCGTCCATGATCTCATCCGGACTAAGACCGGTGTCCTCGTACAACTTGAGCTTTGCCAGCGCCGTCCCTACAACCGTATTTACGCAATACGGCAGCCCCATTGACTTTAACTCTCCCATGGCATCATCGGCCAGCTTGTCACTCCAATCAAAATCAACAGTAATGATTTTATCGCCCATCTTTATCCTCCTTAATCCTCCTGACATGTACCCACGCCTCCGGCACATCAATATACTCACCGGCGGCCGTAAGCACGCCAACGGTTCCATCATAGTTCCCGATTACCTCCCCGTATACCCGATCCCGCCAGTTCCCGCCTCTGGCTACCACTACAAAAATCCGCGGGATGATGCCACAATAATTTTTCAGCGCAGTTTTCATGACTGATCACCTGCTTTCTGCAACTCCTTCAGGATCTCGATCAGATATGACCGATTTGTCTTGCAGTCATAAAAGAACTTTGGCTCTACCAGATAGTAATACTCCTCATGACCATCCCCCTCACAATATCGACTTTTAGAGTCAACCGTACTGTAATAATCAAACAGCAAGCAGTGATATGTCTTGACCACAAAGCTGTTTCCGTTTGGAAGATCATACCGGTAATACTTCTCGCCGGTCTCCTTGATCTCAATCCACAGCGGCCATGTGGCATAGGAGTCGATAAAAGCTGCACGCTGGTCGTTGTTCTTCAACATCGGAAGTTCCTGCTGTTCCGATTCAACCATTTCGGTAATCTCACCGCTATGGTTTTCCTCTGTATTTTCTTCCGCTGCGTCTGCGCAGCAATCATCCAGATTCTGCTGCGTTTGTGCAGCGAGGTTGTCCGTTATATTTGCAGTGTCGTTACACCGATCACATGCGTGGAGGCAAAACTCATTATGTTCACACCTCCTGCAACATGGATTTAATTCAGATGTTCCCGTCATCAACTCAGGCCTTAAAAACATGCAGTTTTCCTGCTGCCAGGTTCCCATACTGTCCAGCCTCTTAATCGTTTCGCATTCCGATTGCGATACTTCGCAATATTGCCTCCTGCTCTCTGGATCAACCTGCTTTTGCGACGTCGCAATAGGCACCACAGGTTCCAACTCTCCATCATCTCCGCCCACCAAATCCCCAATGGACAATGTAAACGACTCCGACTTTTCCGCCAGCGCGGTTTCCGGCATCGGCCCGGCACTCTCCTCCTGTGGGAAGATCTCTGGAAAATCCGCCTCCAGATCCCTCTGTCCGTCCAGCTCAAAGTACGGTATCTCTTTTGGCTGACGCATCTGCCTGATCTGCTGCACAGTCATATCCGGTGTAACCTGACTCATCTGCTCATCACTCAGAGACAACATCTCCTGTAGTTGTGATTTGCTATACTCCCGGTACCGCTCATCCATGATCGGACTGTTACCGCCCTGCGAGAACTTGTCATTTCGCGTCATATACCGAGATGCCGACGACATGCTAAATCCGTACCGCTCCCGCGCATACTCCCAGATGTCTTTATACCCGGCCTCAAGGTACAACTCATTGTCCCGGATATGTTTTAAGTAATAACCTATCGATATTACATTTCTGGCCGCCGATTGCAGGTTGGCCCGTATAAATGCTTCGGCATCCTCAAGGCCCACGTGCTTATAATATTCCCCCGGTACCACACCGGCCTCTGACTGCACAATAACCCCGCCGTTTTCTGGCTCCTGTTGCAGATCCGCCGTATTCTTATTCTCCTCCATCTTTTTCCTCCCCGATCCATCCAAGTACATCAGCCTGCACCATGGAATCGTAGTCTGTATCCCGCTGTTCAAAATTGTGGAACTGGTTTGGCTTTCTCCCGGACTGCGCCGGTGTCTTACGCTCTTTCAACGGAAACACTCCTTGCCAACCATTCATGATTGATTGATTCAAGATCTCAACCTGGTCAGCTGGATCAGAAGATAGCTTATTCAAACTTCCAATCATCAGCTCAATCGCCCGATCCGTCATAGCTTTCCCGGTCTTTTTCCGATATTCAATAAAATCGCATATCGCTCGGTTTACCCGCTCATCCGGAACGAATGTGACGGTATTATTGTTTCCTTTACTTTTCTTTACTTTACTTTCCTTTAGGGATTGTTCCCGGGAATTATCCTTGTTTTTCCGGGAATTATCATCGTTTTTCTGGGATTTATTTAAAACAGAGTTCACTTTAATAAAGGGTTCCGTTTCCGCCTCGCTCAAAAGCCAGAAACCCTTTATTTCAACGGGATTCTTTTTGGCACGTTCTTTCACCGCCAATTGGAATCTCCTCTGTATTCCGGCTGAGGTTAAGACAGCGTCCGACTGGAAAAGCATACTATCAAGCATCGACCGGTCCAATAAGAATGTCAAAACCTGCATCACCTTATCCGCGCTCATGTTGAGATCATCCGACATGATAAATCGGCGATCCTCATCAAAGCAGATATAATATCCTGCACGGTAAATCTCGCATAGCAGGTACACATATACCGCAATGCCATCCACCCCATACCGCGCTTTTAGGATTTTTATTTTGGGGTCAGAAAAAAAGTTTACATCAAGCGGAAAGTAATCTATCCCATCTTTCTGGGGTCTCGGCATGCCTTCTTCGCACCTGCTTTCACTTTCCTTTTATAATGCCTCCGCTGCCCGGTTTAAAGTCAGCGGAGGCAGGTACCAGTGGCATACTGTCGTGACACAATAACGCCACAGAGGTAACAAATATTAACCGATCACAACAATCCTGCTCTGGATCTCCTGCGGCATCTCGGACATTGTTGCAAAGAAATACTGCTTGATGTTCTCAATGGCTTCATTTTTCCAGATTCCGCCCTCGGCCTCCACCAACTTGAAAGCCGGCACCTCTTTATCGCCAATGCGGAACACAAACTTGCTCGCAGGCTGCTCTACCTCCTGGAAGGTGCGGTACGGGATCAGCTCCACCGGGTTCGGTACCAGGATGTCCGCCTTCTGCGCCAGACCGATCGTCGCGGTAGCCACCTGGCTCACACCGTCATCGGAAAAGGTTGCGTTGTTTTTCTTCTCGATGTTTCCGACTGCCTTCAGGAGAATCTTAAGGTCTTCATTTTCAACAAAGTTCGCCTGAAGATCAATCATCATGCGTTCCTGGTCATACCACTTGTCAAATTCAAACTCTGATGTCTCTGCATCGGAAATAATCAGAACCTCACGGCCTCTCTCGTCATCCAGTGCACTCATGAAGCGCACCTTAGTCGGCGACATGATATGAATGACCATCTTCCCCGGGAACTCCTCACTGCAATGCTCAATGTAATCCACCAGCGCTGACAAAGACGATACGTGCAATGCATCGGCTTTCTCTGGTTTGCCATATCTGACCAGATCCCTGCGGGCATAGGTCTTTCCGCAGATCTCCAGCACCTCGGTCGGTTCTGCTGCTACCTTCAGTTCTGCTGCATACTGTAATGCTTCTTTTAAATTATCCATGGTTGTTCTCCTTTTTCGTTTTTAATTTGCTTTCCTTAAATCGATCGGCCCAGTGGGCTGTGGTTCAATGATTTCTCCTGTCTCCGGGTCAAATCCCTGAGTCGGTGCATCCGCCTGTGCCGCCCGAACCACATCGGCGCGAACGAGCTGATTGTCCTGGAATGACAATGACTGGCTCCGATCGTTCAACTCACTGATTTCCACTCTTCCAGTTCTAACGTCCTGTCCGAGCAGCAGCATCGTTTCATCTGCAACCGGCGGCGCAAGAGACACGCTTGTTGAAATGCTCGTTTTCAGCCCCTGGCGGGACTTATCTGGTTTAAACGTCAGCTTAATCGTAAGCGATCGGTTTTTCTCTGGGTCTGTGTTCGGATCTTTGATGTTGGAGCCAATCTGCCGCATTGCAAGTGTAAAACGCTCAAGCAGGGCACCACCACACAACCGGTCAAGACTAATAAAACCCATATTCTTTTTCCTCCTCTCCTACAAATATCTATCAACCAACTCTGCAATGTCCGCGTCGGTTTCCCGGCTCCACACATCCCAGAAGTCAATAGTCCGCGATACCGGACGTTCCTTTGCCAGCTCCACCTTGATTTTTAACGGGATTGGAACGGCATCCCCAATGATCAGCACCTCGCCGGGATTAAACATGGTAACCGAGTCAATGATCTTGTCATCACCGTCCGGCAGCATCCCCTTAATCAGTGTCTTATCGTTCTCATTGTTGAGCTTCCCGACAATAAAGTTTGCGCACTGCGCCACGATCGTCCGGTTGAGTTCTGACGGCCTTTGTGTGGCCGGAAACAGGGTAATACCGAACTTACGGCCTTCCTTTGCAATGTCCTCAAATACCTCCACCATCCGCCGCTGGCTGGCTGACAGCTGGAAGTTATCTGGTATGTACACATGAGCCTCATCGCATACGATCGTGACCGGTCGGATGTGATCCATATCCTGCATTCTTTGGATATCAAAAATCAGTCTTGATATGACACCAATGATCGGAAGCGCCACATCATGCGGGATACCGGAAAGATCAATATTTTTGACTGGCTTATCCGTCCCAAGCACCGCCTCCATCACCTCATACAGGTAGCTTTGCGGTTCCTCCACAAACAGGAAGTCATACCGGCTGTCCATTATGCGATCCTTAAGCAGATTTACCACGCTGGTCAGTTTGCCGTTATACTCGCCCTTGGTCATCTTTGGCTTACCGGCCTTGTCCCCAGTCTTGTAATATTCACCGGTATGATCCACATGGTTGTCCATGGCCTCCATTTCCGCTATCAGAGAAACGTAATCAAAATATACCGGCTTATTTTCCTTTCCCTCTGGACAAACACGGTAATATGCCTTCCGCAGCGCCGTCATCACCGTGGTGGCGCTCTCCTCCCGGATCTTTAAGATGTTTGTCACAATCTCCTGAAATCCAAACATCCAGACAGGAAACGGAAACTCTTCGCCAATGCGGATATTTGACGCGTAAGATAACTGACTGTACTCCCCGTGGATATCGAACACAACAAGGTTTGCTCCTGGCAGTTTCGCCGTCTCCTCAAGAATCTTCGCCACGGTCTCTGACTTACCACATCCAGTGTTGCCAACGATGCAGGCATGGCGCTGGTAGAACCTGTTACCATCCACCACCGCCGCGCAGTCGTATGCGGCATACTTTCCGACACAAAAACCATGGCTATCATTTTTCAACATCTCTTCAAACTCGGCGACACTGATTGGCGTGATCTCCACGCTGGTTGTCGGGTATTCATCGATTGCCTTCACAAACCGTCCGTTTTTCAAACTCCCGATGATCGTGCAGTCAATCGTTTTGATTCCGGTGATCTCCCCAAGAAAATCCTCCTCACCCAGCCGCTCCTCGGAGTCGGTGTCCATCAGCCCGGTGACCATCGTTACCAGCTTCACCCATCCGTCCGATACCTCGAGAAGATCGTTGATGCGGATATTCTTAAACTCTGACAGGTTTGTCCTGATCTGGACACTGTCGCTTAATATCTTTACTAATTTCATGTTCTCCCTCACATTTCCAAAAGTTCATTATAATTGCGGATGGCCGCTCTCTTGATTGATTTGCAGTAGTCACATTCTCCGCAGTATTTTGGCGGAGCAAAGCCGTGCTTTACTTCCGCATAATGCCCGATCCGCTCCTCTATCTCCCGAAGTGCCATATCCAGCGTGGACTGCGGAATCTGGAAAATATCCAAATCTGTGACCCGCTCTTTGGTTGCCACCGCCAGATAAAACGGAAGTGTCTCGCCGGTTACCAGCTCCACTCCTTTTTGGTAGACTGCTCCTTGCAGATCATATCTCCAGAGCGGCAGTGTCCTAAAGTTCGCCACAATTTTCAAATCCGTGATACAGGTACCATCCAGGAAACTGTCCATTTTCATCTTCCACAAAACCCCAAACATCTCAAAGGTCATGATCTTTTGCTTTTCACCGCTCATAAAGCGCATAAACATTGGATCTGAACTGACACGTCCAATGATCTCGTTGGCTTTTCGGAACTCACTTTTAAGCTCGTTCTTTCTTGTGAACAGCTCCGGATTTTCCTGCATAAACTGTGGAAGAGTTCCCTCAAAATAGGAATCTACAAAGGAGCCAACCAGAAGCGCCCGTGTCATTGGACGCTTATATTCCCCGCGGATCTTTGCAAGTGCCATTGCCTCACACTTTGCAAAGTCCTTGTACTGGGAGACGGAAAAAAACATCCGGTTCGCTTCCTCACCGTAATAATTTTCCTCGCTCAATGTCATTTAAACAGTTCCTCCTGTTGACCATCCGGAACAAAGGACGGGTCCAACTCACCTGACTCCTGCTTCGGCTCCTCATTTTCCGGCTTTTTTGCGGCTTGTTTCTTAGACTCCTTTGCTCCTTTATCCGGGAATGGATTGGAAATCTCGCCTGAGTCACTGTCCGGCACCTGCATTTCAAAATAATCCTCTCGTTTCGCCATTCCATCCTGCAGCGACTTGTATACCTTTTTCAGCCGGATCAGATCGTTCATGGTAAAGCTCTCATTTTTGCATCCAATGTATTTTTCAAGCATCGAAACCGTGACGCCGAACTCCTGATCAAAGGTTGCGGTCACTCCGCGCACCAGGTCAATCAGCGGTTTATCGTTCTGGCCTTTGAGCGTGAGATTGCATTGCTCAATCGCCGAATCAATTACATCCCCGGGGATCACAGCCAAGATACAGGCTCTCACTCTTCTGGCCCCCTGATTCGCCACCATTTCATAAATGTCACGCGGGTCTGTCAGCGGTATGTTTCCTTTCTTGGTGGATCTCATATGCGGTACTGCGAATACTGTGGTACGCCTCATGTTTGTTTCCAGATCCCACGCATAAGCCATGACCTGACTCTCACCGGAGCGATGCTCCAGCTCGATGATCCCAAAATCAATGTTGCCCCAGTTCTGGGCGCAGGCCTCGGCCAGTCGGATCGATGGGCCTGTTACCTTGGTACCACCGCGCGGGTATTCATACATCGCCTGCTCCGCCAGAGTCGCCCGCTTGCAGGCTTTCATGATCCGGTTATAGCTCTCTGTCTCGTTGCGTGGGAACTTCTTGGCGATGATCATCGCCGCCTGAACCTCCTGCGCCTGACGCGTTGTTACCATCTCGGTTCCCACTCCGCGCGATGCTGGCGCGGACATCTCGGTTGATCCATAAATATTTACTACATTATCCATACGGCTAATCCTCCTCTATCTTGATCCAGTTGCCGGAATAGTACCATTCCACCAACATCTCTTTAAACTCTTTGGTTTCTTCCTCTGTGCCATGCAGGCATCGTTCCACGGCATATGCATAGGCACTGTCTTCCGAAATAAATGTACCTTCCTCCGGTCCTACGCCAAGGAATCCTGTACCTTGTGTCTCAGCCGGCATCCCGCTCATCTCCCTCCACCGACACCAACTCCACCAGCTCGCCCAGTCCAAATGCCACATCATTGGCTGTCTGGCCGGAAATGATTACCATGTTGTCAAACCATCTCATCCGGTCGATCTTCATCACGATCTCGATTCCATAGTTTCTGGAGTAAAACCGGATGTACTGTCCTGCCTGTAGTTTTTTGACCGGCCACCGGCCATGACTGCGGATCTGCGGTTTATTTACCGTTACCATCTTGACTTTTCCTCCAAAACTCTCCATAATGAGAGTGTAAATAATTTACAAGTTACCTATGACTCCCCGGCTGTTCCCGCAGCTGGGGTTTCTGTTTTATCTCCCTGATAATTCGCTACCTGATAAATCTGCTCCTTGCCATCCCAGCCATGCACCCGGCCGCTCTTATCGTCAACGGAAATCATGATATGCTTGATCCCGTGCTTTGCGCGGCAGGCGGCCAGCTGATCCATGATCACGCGCAGCTCTGTGTCTCGCTCAACCATCGCTCTCACCTCCCTCTCCATATTTGTCACGCTGCTGCAATGCCAAGTTCCGCCCGAATCAGCATCTTCATGGTTCTTGTTGCTTCCCGGTTTCCGCACTCAATCATCCACCCAAGCCACGTCCGGAGGCATCCAAAGTCGTTACTCCGCAGCTGGTCAATGTACTCCTGATAGCAGGCATCATATGAGTTGCATTCATCCTCCGCCAAGCTTGCTGCTCTTCTTGCGATCGCCGCCGCATCGGCCCTTCTCATCTTTCTCATCGTCTTCTCTCTCCTCTTAAATTGCTCTAAAAATCCACGCTGCCACAACCACGCCCATCAAAGCCAGCGTCCGACACATCTGGTGCGTATCATACCGATCCATCTCCTCCAGCAGCTCGTCCACCCAGCCGGGGCGCTCCACCGTGATCTCCGGCGGACCATCGGCGCTGTACCGGCGGCGCTGTGGCACATACTCAAGATCCATCAACTTGTCCTCCTCTCAAATTTAACATCGTATCCAGCCATCTTAGCAAGTAACGCCACTTTCCAAAATGGAATATTACAGGTTGTTTTCTGCGACCGCATATTTCTTATAGTAGACGTTGCCAGATATAGCCGTTTTCCAAGCTCATTATCTTCAATCCCCTGGCGAAGCTTAGCCTCATACATCATGCTTGATATCTGATTGCTCATATCCTGATATTCGCTTTTTTTCGCCATGCGTTCCTCCTCTCTACTCTTTCAACAGATCCTCGATCGAAACTCCCATTTTTTCAGACACCTTCTTCAATGAATCTATTCGCGGATTGGAATTTATCCACCCCTTAATAGTTCCATTTCCAAGCCCACAGTCCTTTTCAAAAACAGACAACGGAATTTTTTTGCTTTTACAATATTCAATCACCTTCGTGTATAACAATATTTTCCTCCTTTCTTTTAGAGAATTTTTGTTAAATCTATTGACATTTTTTAGAGAATAATCTAATATGAATGTATCCAGCAATCACAAGAGACTATCTCTAAAAATGATTTTGATTTAGGCTTTTCTCTAAATCATATGTTCATTATATAGGGCTATCTCTAATTTTTCAAGCATTATTTTAGGTAAATCTCTAATTTGCGAGGTATATAATGAACAGTGTTGAAATAATTAAACAGACATGTAAAAATCGAAAAATCCCTATTTCGCGACTTGAACGAGACTTAGGGTATGGAAATGGGTATATCGGACAATTGAGAAAAGGAACTATTCCGTCCAACCGCGCTATTGAAATTGCAAATTATCTCAATATTGATTTACAACTCCTGCTGTCGGGTGACATGGATGAGACGGAAAATTCCCATCTTACATCAAGGGATGAAAAAGATATTGAGAAGATCCTATCTCAAACAAGGGAACAACTCTTGTCTCAGGACGGGCTTATGTTTGATGGAAATCCGGCCAGTCCAGAGGCAATCGAATCTATTCTGTCCGCTATGCAGATAGGAATGGAAATGGCGAAAAAGAAAAACAAGGAAAAATATACACCAAAGAAATACAAGAAGGACTGAGCCTATGGATATAAAGAAAAAGGCTACTACACTGGTGCGAAAGCATCAGACACGCAACCCATTTAGCATCATACAAGGGCTAAACGCAATACTGATATTTGCACCGCTACAAGGAGTTCGCGGTTTTTATCATTACTTCCAGCGGAACAATATAATTTATATTGACGAAAACCTTGCGCTGTGCGAGCAGGAACTTGTATGTGCTCATGAGTTGGGGCATATGTTTTTACATAAAAAAGCAAATACTATCTTCATGGATACCAGAACGCAATTCAATACCCAAAAGTATGAACTCGAAGCTAATGAATTTGCAATGCACCTTTTGATTGGGGATGATGTTATTCAGGATTATCAAGATTATACTTTAGAACAATTGGCACGATTCTTAGGATACCAGATAGAATTGATTGAATTAAGGTTAAAATAGGTACCATATGGAAAAAGAACTTTCTTTTAATGATATTTTTGAATATAAAAGTGTTTCTTTTAAAATATTAGGCGTCGAATACGATATCATGAAAAAAGAGGATGTTGAAAAAATACCCTGTATTTCTGCTACAGCGAATATATTTGGAAAAAATTATACCATTGATTATATATTAAGGGAGAATGCGAGGCATATACAAAAAAGAAATGAAAATTTATATCTAGCGGAAGTATGTATTAAAAAAGCAGAAGAAATAGAATTATGCACTCATAAAAATCAACTCCAAAGTGAAAACACAGAAAAAGAGGTTGTCAATGTTCCCCAGACTCTTAATAGCAACAAAACTATTAATAAAAAGCTACGAAAAGAATATGCAACTACCTTATTATTATGGGGGCATGAGCGTGCCTTTGAATATCAGGAAAATCGTCAATACCCTACCTATTATCAATATGAATGCGGCTTGTCGAATCCCAATGCACTATTCAAGGAACTAATGGACGAGGGTTATTTTCAAGCATCCGCCTATTGCGAAATTTTAGATACCTACACAGTTAAAAATTTGTCCATTATAGCAGACTCTTTGGGGATATCTAAAAGCGGGCGAAAAGAAGACCTGATAAAAAGAATATTGGTTAGCTCAACGCCCGCTGATCTGCGCAATCATTTCGGTGACACACCCTTCTACTCCTTATCTGATAAAGGAAAAGCCTACTTGCAGTCACATAAAGACTATATCATTTTTCATAGATATGGAGCCAGAATGAACGTGAACCTTGAAAAATATTCAATAACAAAAAATGAATTAAAAACCTCTGATTGCGAAACAGTTTTAATATATCTTATGAATCAGCGGATCCAGAAAAACCGATTTGACGAATTGAGTCACACATATCTGAAAGAACTTTATGATTATACAAATCAACCAGATAAGGCTATGTTTGAGTTTATAGCGGTACTTTATTTTAATATTAACCATTTATGGGATTTTCAATTGTATATTAACAGTTTACAATATTCATCACATGATTTTGAAAAACAACGTATGATAGATAGTCTTTATCCATCAAATTGTTTATGTATTGAACACGCGATATACTTTTCCAAAAACGTCAGGCACTTTAAAACAAGCTTTGTTGATTTTATATACCAGAGATACCAATTAGAACATTTGATTATAGAAAAAGAGAGTTTTTTAGAAATCCTAAAAGAAATGGAAACGAGTGCTTTTTTTGACTTAGAAAAATGGAATGACATAATTTATGAAAAATATGCTTCTACAATAAAAGGACTTTAGATGTGAAAACAAAAACCGCCCCTGCTACCAACAGGGAACGGCTTTCACATAGATTCTCTTACCGGTCTCCCGGAAGATATAATATGACGTACAATCAAATTATATCATTTCTGGAAACGTCTGGCAAGAGGGCGTTATTTTTATACCCAAATTTAAGGAGATGATATCATGGCAAAGAAGAAAAAGAAGAATACACTTCCATCCGGCAGTTACCGCATCCAGGTACTTGATTACAAGGATGTTGACGGCAAGCGGCACTACAAATCATTCACGGCTCCCACAAAGGCCGAGGCACAGCTTTTAGCTGCCCAGTGGAAGAATAATCGAACCGAAGAAGAAAAGCCGAAATTGACGGTATATGAGTCCGTGAAACGGTATATAGAAATTAAGGAGAACGTTTTGTCTCCATCGACCCTAGCTGGTTACAAACGGATGCATAAAAATTATTTCAACAATGCTTTCGGAAGGACTGACTTGGATGAATTAAAGAATAAAGACATTCAAATATGGATTGGTGACTTAGCCTCCCGGCTATCCCCAAAAACAGTACGGAACATAAACGGACTGTTCCAAGCATCTATTGAGCTGTTCCTCCCTGACTTCCGCTTCGCCACTACCCTGCCTGCACGGATAAAGCCGGAGCTTTACTGTCCATCTGACAATGATATTAAAGCTCTGATTGACAGTATCCGAGGGACAGAGTTAGAAATTGCTGTATTGTTGGCGGCGTTCGGGCCTCTGCGCCGTGGCGAGATCTGCGCCTTAACGGATAAAGACATCCACGGAAATACTGTTTCTGTTAGCAAAAGCATGGTACTGGGCCCTGATCGTGAGTGGGTAGTCAAGCAACCAAAAACATTCGGAAGTTACCGCGATGTAGAGTTTCCGGATTTTGTGACAAGCAAGTTATCCGGCATCAAAGGCCGTATCGTGACCGCCAGTCCCGATAATGTAAGCGAACGTTTCCGCAGGGCTTTGGAAGCTGCTGGTCTCCCGCATTTCCGCTTTCACGATCTCCGTCATTACGCGGCGTCCATTATGCATGCCATCGGTGTCCCGGATCAGTACATCCTGCAGCGCGGTGGATGGTCAAGCGACAACATAATGAAAACCATTTACCGGAACACGATCGACCTTGAAAAAGTGCGGCAGACAAAAAAGATCAACAAACATTTCAAGAGGTTTTCCGTGTGATTTCGTGTTGCAAGTCGTGTTGCATACGGTCACACGTGTTGCGTATTTACATACTATCGAGAGTATTTTGATATAAATAAAAAAGCCATGAAACCCACGTATTTAAAGGTAAAACACGCATTTTCAAGGCTTTTCCATAAGTGGAGCTGAGGGGAATCGAACCCCTGTCCGAAAACCAATTCCCTGTTCTTCTACTATCATAGTCTATTCTTTGACATTCCCTCTGCCGCACGGGAACAGACACTCTTGCGGTTTCAGTAGCTTCATCCTACGCCCATACACGCAAAGCTTAGTGTAAGTCGTTTCTCACATCGTCGATGCCAGATTCTTAATGTGTGAGTGCACTAAGGCTGACAGCAGCCATTAGGCTGCGTATGCTAAATTGTCTTCAGCGTTTAAATTTAATTTTGCCATTTAACGCATCGCATGCGGATAGCTTCACCAGCTGCATGACCCCCGTCGAAACCAGTACAACCCCTCACTGGTTCACCGCGACTCATCGGTATTACTACATTCTAACATCGATAAGCCGCGGTGTCAATCATCAGGATCTTGCGAAATCCTTACATCTTTTACATAATTTTGTGAATCCAGCCTTCCGGTGCCTCAATGCTGCCCATCTGAATGCCGGTCAGTGTATCATAAAGCTTCTTGGTAATCGGTCCCATATCGTCCATGCCGCTTGGGAAGCAGATCTCTTTGCCATGATCCACTACTTTTCCTACCGGAGAAATCACCGCCGCGGTGCCGCACAGGCCGCACTCTGCGAAATCGGACAGCTCCGAAAGCTTGACCGGTCTCTCGGTTACCTTGATCCCCAGATAATGCTCCGCCACATAAAGCAGAGAGCGTCTGGTGATGGACGGCAGGATGGAACTGGACTTAGGAGTCACGATCTCACCATCCTTTGTCACGAACAGGAAGTTCGCACCGCCGGTCTCCTCCACGTAGGTTCTGGTTCCCGGGTCCAGAAACATGTTCTCATCATAGCCTGCTGCATGAGCAGTCACAGATGCATGAAGACTCATCGCATAGTTCAAGCCTGCTTTTACATGGCCGCTGCCATGAGGGGCCGCACGGTCAAAATCGCTGACACAGATGGTCAGCGGCTTCGCGCCGCCCTTAAAATACGGGCCTACCGGAGTCACCAGAATGCGGAACTGATATTCGTCGGACGGTTTTACACCGATCACCGGGCCTGAAGCAAAGATATAGGGACGAATGTAAAGGGTTGCCCCGCTTCCATAAGGCGGAACCCATGCCGCATTGGCCTGTACCACTGCGTCCAGTGCTTCCATGAAACGCTCCTTCGGGAACGGCGGCATCTCAAGCCATGCTGCGGAATTCATCATACGCTCTGCATTTAAGTCCGGGCGGAAGGTAACGATGCTTCCATCCTCTGTGGTGTAAGCCTTCAGACCCTCAAAGCACTCCTGACAATACTGCAGGATACCGGCGCATTCATTCAGCACCACATTGGCATCGGAGGTCAGTTCGCCCTCTCCCCATTTTCCGTCCTTATAATTGGCAACATAGCGCTTGTCCGTCGTGATATAGCTAAATCCAATGTTGCTCCAGTCGAGATCTTTCTTTTCCATCTCTGCTCCTCCATTTCGTATGATTTCATATATTGAGAATAATTATAATCTCATTGTGTTGTAAAATCAATGGTTGATTGCGAATTTAGTATACCGCCTGCTCATATCTATGATAACCTGTAATTCTGGCAAAACCGCCTTTCCATAACCGAAACAAGTCCGAACACCCGACATTTTATCTCAATTTCACACGCGGTTCCTCAGCGAAGCTTCTGCTTATACTCCCGCTCAACTTCCCGCTTCTGATCCTTGGACGCCATATCCTGCCGCTTATCGTAGAGCTTCTTACCACGGGCCAGACCGATCTCCACCTTAACCAGACTTCCCTTAAAGTAGACCTGCAGCGGCACCAGCGTAAAGCCCTTTTCCTTGATCTTGCCCTGCAACTTGTCGATCTCTGACTTGTGCAGCAGAAGCTTGCGCGACCGGAGCGGATCCTTGTTGAAGATGTTGCCCTTCTCGTATGGGTTAATGTGCATGCCGCAGACATATACCTCGCCCTTGTCGATCCGCACGTACGCCTCCTTGATGCTGCACTGTCCCATGCGGATGGATTTCACTTCCGTTCCGAACAGCTCGATCCCACATTCCATCTTTTCATCAATAAAATACTCATGATATGCCTTTTTGTTGTTGGCAATCAGTTTAAACGCATCCTTCACGTTCTCACTCCTCCCTGTTTTCTCCCTCTGCCGGAAGAAAATCGATGGTCTTGGTCAGCCGGTCTGTGCCGGTCACAGTGACCGCAACCTTTTGTCCCAGCTTGTAGGTCTTGCCGCTGGTCTCTCCGCGCAGCTCCATGCGCTCCTCGTTAAACACATAATAATCTCCGCGCAGCTCATTGACATGCACCAGCCCCTCCACCGTGTTGGGAAGCTCCACATAGAAGCCCCAGTTGGTCACGCCGGACACCACGCCCTCAAAGACCTCTCCGATCCGTTTGGACATATACTCGCACTTCTTGAGCTTCACGGTCTCCCGCTCCGCTTCCTCTGCCCTGCGCTCCATGGCGGAACACTGCACCGTCACGCCGGTCAGGATCTTGTCGTAATGGGCAACCCGTTTCTGTGTCAGATGGCCATGCAGATTCTCCTTGATGATCCGGTGAATCTGCAGATCCGGATAACGGCGGATCGGCGAGGTAAAATGAGTGTAATACTTTGCCGCCAGACCGAAATGTCCGGTGCAGACCGGCATATACTTCGCCTGCTTCATGGAACGGAGGGTCAGGCGGCTGATCAGAGCCTCCTCCTCAGTTCCCTCGATCTTCCCCAACAGCTTCTGCAGTTCCTTGGGGTGCACCTCGCCGTGCTGCGTCTTGATCGTGTAACCAAAGTTGTTGATGAACACGCCAAGGCGCTTCATCTTCTCCGGGTCCGGGTTGTCATGCGTCCGGTATACAAACGGCAGCTCCTGCCAGAAATAATCCTCCGCGATGGTCTCATTGGCCATCAGCATGAAATCCTCGATAATCTTCGTGGCCGCATTGCGGTCGTAAGGCCGGATCTCGATCGGCTTACCCTTCTCATCCAGGATGATCTTGGTCTCCGGGAAATCAAAGTCGATGGACCCACGCTGGCGGCGCTTCTCCCGCAGAATATCTGACAGCTCCTTCATCCGGTCAAACATCTCCACAAAACCCTCGTAAGCTTCCATGGTCTCTGCATCCCGGTCGGTGACGATGGCATTGACCGCCGTATAGGTCATGCGGCGATCCACATGGATCACCGTCTCTGCGATCTCATGCCCCAGAACCCGTCCCTGATGATCGATCTCCATGATGCAGCTGAGTGCCAGACGATCCGTCCCCGCGTTCAGAGAACAGATCCCGTTGGACAGCTTGTGCGGCAGCATGGGGATGACACGGTCCACCAGATACACGCTGGTGCCGCGGTTTAACGCCTCCTCGTCCAGAGGACTTCCCTCCGTCACATAATGGGTCACATCGGCGATGTGCACGCCCAGCTTGTAGCCGTATTCCTCACGGCTGATGGTAATGGCATCGTCCAGATCCTTGGCATCCTCGCCATCGATCGTCACCGTCTGCCAGTCCCGGATATCCTTGCGCCCTGCCGTATCCTCCGGCAGAATCTCGTCCGGTACCCGTCCAACCTGCTTCATCACCTCTGCCGGGAATTCCTGGGGAATGCCGTAGGCCTTGACGATAGATAAAATGTCCGTGCCAGGGTCATTGATATGGCCGATGATCTCTGTGATCACCCCCTCCGGCTTCTTTTGCTCCCCACCGTAATCGGTGATGCGCGCCACCACCTTATGTCCGGTGACCGCGCCCATGTCCTTGCCCTGGGGGATAAACACATCGATAGCGATCTTCTGATTGTCGGGAATCACAAAACCGAAATTCTTATTCTTCTGATAAAATCCGACCAGGGTCTGATTCGCATGCTCCAGTACGCGGAGCACCGTTCCCTCCGGACGACGTCCGTTTCGTGCCTCCTCCACGCTCACCTGCACCGTATCGCCGTGCATGGCCTCCCCGGCTTTCTCCGCCGGAACAAAGACATCCTGATCGCGTCCTTCCACGCTCACGAAGCCAAAGCCCTTCACATTGCCCGTGTAGGTACCCACCAGCGCAACCACCTCAGGCTTGCCGTATTTGCCCCGTTTGGAGACGCCGACCTTTCCCTCTGCCTCCAGCACGTCCAGCACTTCCTTCAGCTCATCCCGCTGTTCTCTCGGCACGTTTAACAACATCGCCAGCTCCTTTAATTTCATCGGAACATAGGTTGGGTCCTGAATCAGGGTCAGCAGTCTTTCTTTTCTCTCTTTTAATAATTCCTCTGTCATAGCACTCCTTTTCGTTGGTTCCGGTAAAAGAAAAGCACCCTTGTTCCCAAGAGTGCTTCTTTTCCACTACAGTACGTTCAATACGATTGCAAGCACCATAAATGCAATAGCTGCAAATGTGGTAAACTTCTCCAGGTTTCCTTCCATGGAGCGGCCCTTATTCTTGCCCCAGTAGGTCTCTGCCATACCGCCGATGGCTCCAAGTCCTGAAGTCTTGCCTTCCTGAAGCAATACAATCACGGTCAAAGCTAAACATATAAGAACAAAAACTACAGATAAAATCGTTTTCAGCATCAAATACACCTCCTAATAGTCAAACATGATTAGTTTAGCATAGTTCTGCTGAAATTGCAAGCTTTTCTTCGATGCGAAGCAGCTGATTGTACTTGGCAACCCGCTCGGAACGGCACGGTGCTCCGGTCTTGATCTGACCGGCATTGACGGCCACCGCCAGATCGGCGATGAAGGAATCCTCCGTCTCTCCCGAGCGGTGGGAAATCACCGCGGTGTAGCCGGCTTTCCTCGCCATTTCAATGGCCTCCAGACTCTCCGTCAGAGTTCCGATCTGGTTGACCTTGATGAGAATGGAGTTGGCCACATGCTCCCGGATCCCTTTCTTCAGACGCTTTGTGTTGGTCACAAAAAGATCATCCCCAACGAGCTGCACCCTTCCGCCCAGTTCCCGCGTCAGCAGCTTCCAGCCATCCCAGTCCTCTTCCTGAAGGCCGTCCTCAATCGAACAGATGGGAAAACGTTCCACCAGCCGCCGAAAGTATTCCACCATCTCCTCGGCGCTCCGGCTGACCTCCTGCCCGGTCATCCTGCTTTCGCCCGGAAACAGGTAGCGTCCTGAGGTCTCGTCATACAGCTCACTTGCCGCCGCATCGATGGCAATCTCAAAATCTGTCCCCGGTTCATAGCCGGACATCTTGACGGCATCCACCAGATAGGAAAGCACCTCCTCCGAATCCTTAAGATCCGGGGCAAATCCACCCTCATCTCCCACTGCGGTGCTATATTCTCCCACTTTCAGCAGGTTTTTCAGGGTGTGATACACCTCTGAGCACATTTTCAGCCCATCAGAGAAGGTCTTCGCCCCCACCGGCATGATCATGAATTCCTGTAGATCCACCGTATTGTCCGCATGGACGCCTCCATTTAATACATTCATCATCGGAACCGGCATGGTTACACCGTTGACGCCGCCGAGATACCGGTACAGCGGGATGCCCTGCTGGGCGGCACAGGCCCGGGCCACCGCCAGGGATGCTCCCAGGATGGCATTCGCTCCCAGACGGGATTTGTTTTCCGTCCCGTCACTCTCCCGCAAAAGCCGGTCAATGGTGGTCTGCTGATAGGCATCCTCAAACAGCAGCACCTCCGAAATGACCGTATTCACATACTCCACCGCCGTCTTGACTCCCTTTCCGTGGTAGCGCTTTCCGCCGTCCCGCAGCTCTACGGCCTCGTATTTCCCTGTGGAAGCTCCGGAGGGCACCGCCGCCCGCCCCACGGCACCGCCCTCCAGCCGCACCTCCACCTCCAGCGTTGGATTTCCTCTCGAATCCAGAATTTCTCTGCCATGTACTCCCGCGATCTCAAAATCATTATACATAAAAATGGCCTCCTTACGTTCGTTCACTCTAAACGTAAGGATAGCCATTTTTTGTATTTTTTATTCTCACCAGAAAAGCATTATGCGCGAAGCTGAATTCCCAGACCTTCCAGTCCGTTCAAGATCTTCTTCATGGAGGCATTGACCTCATCATCGGTCAGGGTGCGGTCCTTCGCACGGAAGGTGATGGAGTATGCCACGGACTTATGTCCGGCAAGGATCTGTGCGCCCTCATAGATATCAAACAGAGAATAGCCCTCCAGGATCTTGCCGCCGCGCTGTGCGATGACATCCTCGATCTGACCCACCAGAATCTCCTTCGGAACCACCATGCTGATATCGCGGCTGGTTGCCGGATATTTTGCAATGCCGGTGTATTTGCGGTCAAAATTCACAAACGACATCACGTTCGGCATATCCAGAACTGCGATATAGGTGCGCTCGCCCAGCTTGTAGTTGTCGGCCACCTCCGGGTGAACCTCGCCCAGATAACCAAGAACCACGCCGTCATACACCACATCGGCTTTTCTGCCCGGATGCAGGTACGGACGGTTGCAGCCCGGATCGTAATGAACCTTCTTTTCCATGCCGAATTTGTCAAACAGCTCTTCCAGAACGCCCTTCATCGTGAAGAAATCACCCTCGCCGTACATACCAAGGGTAAACTGCATGCGCTCGTCCGGAAGCTCGGTCAGCGGCAGAGCCTTCGGGAGATAAACGTTTGCCATCTCATAGAGCTTTACATCTTTGTTTCTGCGGTTATAGTTGGTCGACAGGGAGCTGAGCATGCCGTTTAACGGGCTGGTGCGCATCACACTGAAATCCTCGCCCAGCGGGTTTAAAATGGTCACGGTCTGACGCAGCCGGCAGTCAGCCGGGAGCAGCAGCTTGTCAAACACCTTCGGGCTCTCAAACGAGTAGGTCATACTCTCGCTGAAACCGGAGAATTCTGCAACCTCGCCTGCCATCTCCTCGACGCGCAGCTTGAAGGAAATCTTTCCGGTGGTCGCCTCGCCGGAGGGCAGCGTGGTAGGAATATTGGCATAGCCGAAGAAACGTGCCACTTCCTCTGCCAGATCTGCCATACAGTGAATATCCTGACGGAAGGTCGGTGCCACCACTTCCTGTGTGCTCTCATCGAAATCCAGATCGATCTTCTTAAAGTAAGCCTTCATATCCTCTGCTGAAATATGGGTGCCAAGCAGCTTGTTGATCCGGTCAGCATCAAATTTGACGCGGGACGGCTCCCGTTTTACCGGATAACTGTCGATGATGCCGCCGACTACCTCTCCTGCGCCCAGCTCCTCAATCAGCTGGCAGGCGCGGTTGATCGCCTCCTCCGCATTGTTCGGGTCCAGCCCCTTCTCGAATTTGCCGGAAGCATCGGTGCGCAGACCGATCTTCTTGGCGGAAAGACGGATGTTGGTTCCATCGAAGCAGGCCGCCTCGAATACCATCGTCCTGACATCATCGGTAATCTTGGAGTTCTCACCGCCCATGATTCCGGCGATACCGACCTCTTTCTCACCGTCATTGATCATCAGCACGGTGCTGTCCAGCTTGCGGACCTGACCGTCCAGAGTCTGGAATTCATCGCCGTCCTTCGCACATTTTACGATGATCTTGTGACCTGCAATCAGGTCATAGTCATATGCGTGCATCGGCTGGCCGCACTCTTCCATGACATAGTTTGTGATATCGACAATGTTGTTGATCGGACGGATGCCACTGGCAGCCAGTCTTCTCTGCATCCACTGCGGAGACGGAGCGAGCTTGATATTTTTGACCATTCTTGCACAGTAGCGCGGACAGAGCTCGGTGTTCTGGATGTCTACCGTCAGATAGTCGTGAACGTCTTCACTGTTGCCGCTGGCTTTGACCACCGGCGGATGGAATTCTTTGCGGAACGTGGCTGCTGCCTCACGGGCAACTCCCACCACGCTGTAGCAGTCCACACGGTTGGACGTAATCTCATATTCAAATACCACGTCGTGCAGGCCCAGTACCTCGACCGCATCGGCACCGACCTCGGCCGTCTCCGGCAGAATATAGATTCCGCTTTCCGGTGCGTCCGGGTACATATCCCTGGAGGAGCCAAGCTCTTCGATGGAGCACATCATGCCATAAGACTCAACGCCTCTCAATTTGCCGTTCTTAATCTTGATTCCATCCTCCGGAAGCGGGCCGCCATCATGACCGCCGGCTACCTTTCCGCCGTCCAGAACGACCGGGACTTTATCTCCTTCTTTTACATTCGGAGCGCCGGTTACGATCTGAATGCTCTCACTGCCGACATTGACCTGGCAGATGATCAGCTTATCCGCGTCCGGGTGACGCTCGATCTTCGTGATCTGACCAACCACGATCTTTTCCAGGTTCTTATCCAGACATTCAAATCCTTCTACTTTGGTGCCGGAAAGGGTCATGGCATCCGTGTATTCCTGCGCCGTGACATCCAGATCCGGGACATATGCTTTAATCCATGATAATGCTGTATTCATGTCAATTATCTCCTTTTATTCTGTGTTTATGGCTTCGGTGCGGGCAAGTTCAAAAAGCTTCGCCTGTCTGCGCGCACCTCATTGCTGATCAAAACTGTTTCAGGAACCGGATATCATTCTCATACAACAGTCTCATGTCATCAATCTCGTACTTCAGCAGTGCGATACGCTCCAGGCCTACACCGAATGCGAAGCCGGTGTACTGTTCCGGATCGATGCCGCACATCTCAAATACGTGCGGGTGCACCATGCCGCAGCCCAGAATCTCGATCCAGCCGGAGCCCTTGCAGAAACGGCAGCCCTTGCCGCCGCACTTAAAGCAGCTCACGTCCATCTCAGCACTCGGCTCGGTGAACGGGAAGTGATGCGGGCGGAATTTTACTTTCGTCTCCTCGCCGAACATCTCTTTCGCGAACTCGGCCAGCGTGCCTTTCAGATCGGCAAAGGTTATATTCTTGTCGACAACCAGTCCCTCTACCTGATGGAAGGACGGGGAATGGGTCGCATCCACTTCATCGGAACGGAATACACGGCCCGGGGAAATCATGCGGATCGGAAGCTTCCCGCTCTCCATCATATGCGCCTGAACCGGGGAGGTCTGGGTGCGCAGCACAATATCTTTATTCACATAGAATGTGTCCTGCTCATCCTTGGCCGGATGGTTCGCCGGAATGTTCAGCTTGGTAAAGTTATATTCATCGTATTCAATCTCCGGCCCCTCGACTACCTCGTAGCCCATGCCCACGAATACGCGTTCTACTTCTTTCAGCGCCACGTTGTTTGGATGGCTGTGTCCGATGTTGGCCTTCTTTGCCGGAAGCGTCACGTCGATCACTTCCTGCTTCATCTGCTGCTCGCGAGCTTTTCTTGCCAGCAGCGTCTTCGTCTCCTCCAGCTTCGCCTCGATCAGCTCTCTGGCTTCATTGACCATCTGCCCCACCTTCGGACGCTCCTCCGGAGAAACATCCTTCATGCTCTTTAACACGCTGGTCAGCTCTCCCTTTTTGCCCAGATAAGCGACACGGATGTCATTTAACTTTTCCAGGGCCTCGGAAGCCTCGATCTGTTTCAATGCTTCTTCTTTGATTTTTTCTAACTGCTCTCTCATGGTTTCCTTCCTTTCCTGTAAATAGGTTTTTCCCGTAATATCACAGGACGCAATTTCCTGTGATACAAAAAGTCCCTCTGCAAGCTAGACTTGCAAAGGGACGATCATTCATCGCGGTACCACCCAGTTTCCTGCCGGTGTTCTCACACCCGGACAGACACTCATCATGCGTAACGTGCATCGTACGTCGCAGCCTACCTCGCCGCCCTGTATCCAGGGTAACGCATTCCGCCGCGCAGCTCCCGTGGGAATTTCATGCAGCTATCTGAACTGAAAGAGGCTTGCAGCCGATGACCTCTTCTCTCTGGCAGAAAATAACGCACTACTGTACACGATCCTTGCTTTTGTCATTTCATAATTGAAATCTAGGTATATTCTAGCTAGATTGGATGGAAAAGTCAAGTGTTTTCCTTGATGACGTGCTGATTACATGCTGAATGTGTGCTGAATCGGAATCCTTAAGCGTTTCTGCTCATCCGGGGCGTTTTTCGCGCAGACACTCAGTTGCCAGTGATTGCATGAATGCATCTCGCTGACTTTTCATGTTCATTTTGGATAATTTCATCATCTGGATATGCACAGTTACCCAATCCACGCACTCATACTGTCGAAAATGGTAGGGTTTGGACAATACTCGCTTAAACTAGCCGTAATTACCCATGAATACAACTAATTCTTGGACAATTACGGCCAGTTTCATTTGATAATTACCCAATCGCCAGGATAATCACCGGATAAGCGTCGATGTTTGGACAATTCTTACGTTTTTAACTAAAAAATCACCAAAACACAATAAAATCGCATATTATTCGGCTTTTCTCCACAGAATGACTCTGATTCGCATTCTTGCATTCTGTTCCTTCTGCTCCTCCGCCAACACTCCGCCTTCTATTACGATGCATGGCATAGCCGGTCTCTTTTTCGATTCAAATCAATAAAATTATCTCTCGCAAATCGTTACTGCAATCTCATCACCAAAAGATTTGTTGATCTTTTTACGGATGGCCTTTGTGATTCCAATAATATAATAAGGCATTTTCATCTTTACCACCTGACCGTCATAGGCTTCTCCATCAAAAGTAGCATGCACCAATAAGCGCCCCTTACCATACAGCGCTTTGATATCAAAAGGGACCTCAATATACGCCGCATCCATAATTCCGTTTTGTATAATCTTTGCAGTAAATTCTAATTTCACACCTTGATTTTCCATTCAAGCATTCTCCTCACAGCTACTATGCTTGACTCCTGCCGAAAATATGCATTCTTTCAAAAAGAGCCATGCATCCAATCCATGCACAGCCCCTTTATTTCTATAGCTTCTTATTCTCTTCCCGCCGCCACAATCGCGTCGATAATATCCACATGATCCGCACAGAACTCATTGTAGATCGGCGTCACAGCCTCCTGAAATTTTCGCTTTTCTTCTGGAGTCAGGTCCACCACCTCACATCCGGCGGCACGGACAAGTTCCTCCGAACGCTCCGAACGCTTCTTCCACAGATCTCGCTCATACTGCGCGGACTCCCTGGCGCACGCCCGGATAATGTCCTGATATTCCGGGGAAAGTTTGTTCCAGGTTGCCTCCGCGACGATCTGCACCTCCGGGACGCGGGTATGCTCATCCACCGTCACATACTTTGCCACCTCGTAATGTCCCTCCGATTCATAAGAAGGCCAGTTGTTCTCCGCTCCATCAATCTGCCCCGTCTGCAGCGCAGAATAGACATCCGCATACGATGTCTGAATCGCGGTCGCACCCAAAAGCTCGATCATCCGGCTCATCAGCAGAGATTCCTGTACACGGATTTTCATCCCCTTCAGATCCTGGGGCGTGTGGATCGGCTTCACGGAATTATAAAAATTACGCGCGCCGGCATCATACCAGGAAAGTGCAACCAGACTCGACTCCTCAAAGGATTTCAAGAACTCGTCCCCGATCTTCCCTTCCAGCACCTTCCACATATGGTCGGGACCGGTATACAGATAAGGCATCTGCAGTACATTCAATTTCGGGATGACCTCTGACATCGGAGAAAGCGAAACACGGGCAAAATCGATTCCGCCAAACTGCATCTGCTCGATGACCGAACGTTCGTCCCCCAGCGAACCTCCCGCATTGATCTGGATCTGAATCTTTCCGCCTGTACGCTCCTGCACCAGCTCCGCAAAACGATAGGCTCCCTGGGTTGTCGGATAATCCTCGGCCTGATTCTCCGCATATGTGAAGACATAGTCCGGCACGAGTTCCTCCTCTGCCGCTCTCTTGGAACTGCAGGCCGTCAATGCCAGAATCAGTCCGGATAACAGAACTACGATTCTCTTTTTCACAGATGTTCGCCTCCTTATCATTGCACAATCCAAATCCACTCCCAACCCGTCACTTGACAGACCGGGAACCAATACCGTTATAGAACCAATCAGGCATTAACCGGTCAGTTAATGCCTGATTGTGAAATTTTATTCTGTTAATTGCCGCATCAGCCAAGCAGTGTCGGCAGACCCATGCTGATCGCCGGAACAAAGGTGATCAAAAGCAGGGTAATAATCATACATACATAGAATGGCAAAGTTGCCTTAACAACCTTCTCCATAGGTTCCTTCGCTACGGCCGAACCGATAAAGAGAACCGCGCCAACCGGAGGAGTCAGAAGACCAATACCACAGTTCAGAACCATCATGATACCAAACTGAATCGGGTCCAGACCGATCGAGGTTGCGATCGGAAGCAGGATCGGGGTTGCAATCAGGATGATCGGTGCCATATCCATGATACAGCCGAGAACCAGAAGAATCAGGTTCAGGAGCAGTGCCAGGATGATTGGGTTGTTGGTCAGTCCCGTAATTGCGCTTGCTGCCATATCCGGAACATGAAGTCTGGTCAGGCAGTATCCGAAGATGCTGGAGGTCGAGATAAGAATCAGGACGATGGAAAGTGTCTCCACACACTGTGTCAGAGAAGTCCATACACCCTTCCAGTCCAGACCTTTGTAAATGTATACACTGACAATCAGGCTATAGATAACAGCGATTGCAGCAGACTCCGTTGCGGTGAACAGACCACCGACAACGCCGAATACTACGATCAGAACCGCAGCCAATGCCCAGAAGGAAATGCTCAGCTGTTTGATCAGTACCTTCATGCTGAACTTATCACCCTTCGGGTAATTCCGCTTCACCGAGATGATATAGGAACCGATCATCAGGGAAGCTGCCAGAAGTGCACCCGGAACGTAGCCAGCCAGAAACAGGCTTCCTACGGAAATGCCACCTGCTGAGGTTGCATAGATAACCATGTTATGACTTGGCGGAACCAGAAGTCCCTCACAGGAGGAGGTAATGGTAACAGCCGTCGAGAAATCTGCGTCATATCCCTGATCTACCATCATCGGAATCAGGATGGAGCCAAGAGATGCGGTATCTGCTGATGCAGAACCGGAAATACCACCAAAGAAATAGGAAGCTACGATATTAACCATAGCCATGCCGCCGCGCATCCAGCCTACACAGGCGTTCGCCAGAGCAATCAGCTTTTCAGAGATGCCGCCTGTTCCCATGAGAACACCCATGGTGATGAAGAACGGTACTGCCATCAGCGAGAAGGAACTGATACCCTTTACCATCTGCTGACAAATCGTCTGCAACGGAAGTCCCTGAGACAGAAGGCAGAGGATCGAAGAAAGCGCAACCGCATACGCGATCGGGAAACGTATGAAAACCATGATAAAGAAACTGCCAAGCAGGACAGCAATCGCAAATGTATCTCCGCTCATTATTTACCCTCCTCCTCTACAAAGAAACTCTTGATATGGTTATAAACTGCTTCCAGTTCAAAGATCAACATTGCTACACCAGCTAACGGAACCGGGAAATACATCCAGAACTTGGACAGCTTCGGCATGCTGACATAGGTACCCTTTGATCCAAGACCGACACAATATTTCCATCCCACAAAGATCATAACCAGTGCAAGGATCATAACTGCAATATCACAAACCAGATCAGACACCTTGATCAATTTGGACGGCAGGAACTGGTCAAATGCAGTCATTCTGATATGCGCGCCTCTGCGAATCGCGAGTGCTGCTGAGAGAACTGCCATATAGGACATAAACGTAAGAACCACTTCCTCACTCCATGCCGGATCCGGAATGAATGAAACATAACGGCCTACAACAGCCACCGACGTAATCAGGATATCACCGATCAGCAGTAATTTACAGATTGTCATAACAATCCGATCGGTTAAATCGTATGCAGGTTTGATCTTATCAATCGTTTTAAAAATAGCCGGCATAACAAATCCCCTCCTCTTTCTTTTAAAAAGGCACAGAGGCTTTAAACCCCCTGTGCCCTGTTTTTGGGTTTGATCAAGTCCTGAACTTATTTAGCCAGGTCAAGGATCTGCTGATACAGGTCAGCCTGATCTTTCGTGTTCTCTTCGATAACAGCTGCACAAGCCTCTTTCCAAGGAGTCTTATCTGCTACGTCAACAACGTTGCAACCTGCTGCCTTCAGCTCTTCCAGAACAGAATCTTCCTTCTCCTGAGAGATCTCTCTGTTGACCTGGCCTGCGTACTTACCAGCCTCAACCAGGATGTTCTGCTGCTCTTCAGTCAGAGCGTCCCAGGAACCAGAAGTAATAACGATCTCGATTGCGCCCAGTGTATGACCATCCAGGATCAGGTTGTTAGCAACCTCCGGGAAAGCGTTTGATTTGTAGTTTGCGATCGGCTGCTCAGCGCCATCAACAACGCCGGTCTGCAGTGCAGAGTACAGCTCGTTCATGGATACAACCGTTGCGTTTGCTCCCAGTGCACTAACCATGCCGGTCATAACCGGATCAGTGGATACACGGATCTTTTTGCCCTTGAAATCTTCAACGCCAGCTACCGGATCTTTGGTGAAGAAATGACGGAAACCTTCCTCGCCGTAGAACAGGCCCTTAACGCCGATACCAGCATCATAAGACTCGTCCAGGAACTGCTGAGACAGATCGCTGTCTACGAATTTCCAGTAATGCTCTCTGTTCTCAAATGTATATGGGATAGAAAGCAGGGTGGACTTCTTAGCACCGTAGCTTGTCAGTGCAAATGCAGAGATACGGGAGATGTCGATATCACTTCCGCCGCCCAGCATGCTGTCCAGAACATCGTTCTCAGAACCAAGTACGCCGCTTGCCTGAAGGTCGATTACCATCTTGCCGCCTGACAGTTCTTCTACTTTCTCTTTGAACGCGTTATCAGTCTGTCCAACGATGGTATCTAACGGGTTAACCTCTGCCATAACCAGAGTGATCTCCGGCTCAACGGTTGCTGCTGCTGCGGTGGTCTCGCCTTCTTTTGCTGCTTCGGTTGCTGCCTCACTCGCTGCTTCGGTTGCTGCCGGTGCTGCGGTGGTTGCCGGTGCTTCCGGGGTCTTCATACCACATCCTGCCAGGGAACCTGCTACCATTGCTGTACATAATGCTGCGCTTAAAATTCTTTTTTTCATGTTTCTTTTCCTCCTAATACATTTTGCGTGATTTTCACGTGCCTCAACGTATCTTTACGTTATCTTTATTATATTGGAATGTCCTGGGAAAAGAAATGGTAATTTTTTGTGAATCATAGTACATTTTTAACCTTCTGTCCGTTTCTCTTTATGCATATTCCCCGTAAAAATCTCCTGCCGGTACTCACTCGGACTCTGCCCGGTCATCCGTTTGAACACCTTTGCAAAATAATTCCCGTCTCCATACCCCACTGCTTTGCCTACATCCTTCACGTTGACCGTGGGCTGTTCCAGCATCTTTTTTGCCTCCCGCACCCGGTACTCGGTCAGGTAAGAAGTAAAATTCTGTCCGAAAAACTGCTTGAATAATTTGCAGAAATAGGCTTCCGAATAGTTCATGGTGCGTGCCAGCTCCTGCATGGAAAGATCGTACATATAATGCTCCCGGATATAGTCCGCAATCAGCTCCATGACCCGGGAAAGTCTGGCCGCCTCAATCAGCTCCGGCGGTTCCCCGCCCCGCAGCGCATCCCGGGCTTCATCCGCTTCCATCTGTGCATGCATCTCAGCTTCCAGCTGTGCCCCGATCGGCTCCAGATCAGAAGATGCATCCGACGGCACTCCGCTGTTTCGGTTCTGTTCGGCAATACGCATGGCTTCCTCCAGCACCAGAAACAGTTCTTTTTCCTCATAAGGCTTCAGCAGGTAATCCAGCGCACGCACAGTAATCGCCTTCTTCGCATAGGCGAATTCATCAAACGCCGTCAAAAAGATAATGCTGCAGTTTTTGTCCGTCTCCCGAATCTTCTCCGCCGCACCGATTCCGTTGATCCCCGGCATCTCAATGTCCAGAATCGCAATTTCGATCTCCTCGTCCCGGTGCAGCGCGATGGCCTCCCGGCCATTCTGCGCCTGAAAAATCTCGCACTGTTCTCCCAGTCTTTTGCCCAGAAGTTTGACCAGAACCGCCCGCTCGATCATCTCATCATCTGCGATCAGCAAACGGTATTTCTTTTCCTCACTCATCGTACTTCTCCCCCTGTGGAATCATCATCTGCACCGCAGTGCCACAGCCAATACGGCTGTAAAGCTTCATATCTCCGTCCTCATACATGATATGAATCCGTTTGTAAATATTGCCCAGACCGATTCCGATCTTCGCCGTCCGCCGGCTGTCCAGCGCCTGTTTAAGCTGTTCCAGCGCCTCCGGTTCCATGCCGACTCCCGTATCCGTCACAGAAATTGTCACAATCCGGCCTTTCTGCCAGATGCGCAGATGCAGCCTTCCGCCCTGTTCTTTCTTGGACAGACCGTGAACGATGGCATTCTCCACCACTGGCTGCAGCGTAAAGGATGGAATGATCACCTGCGATGCGTCCACCTCGATGCTGCTGCTGTACTGAATCCTGGCACCAAACCGCATCTGCTGGATATAAATATAATCCTGCACGACCTTCAGCTCCTGCTCCAGAGCCACGAACTGATCCGAGGTTTTCAGATTGTAACGGAACAGATTACCCATGCTGTAGATCATCTTTTCCGTCGTCCCTGCCTCCTCAAGCTTCGCCATACACCCGATCATATTCAGCGTATTAAACAGAAAATGAGGGTTGATCTGACTTTTCAAAAGCTCCAGCCGCGCAAAATTCAGCTGGCGCTCCATCTCGATGCGCTCCACCTCCTCCTGGTGAAGAAGCTGCGCCATCTCATTGTTCTGCTTGAGGGTATTGATGTAGCCCTCTGTCGCATGCTTCATCTTATTGAATGCACGCACCAGCTCGCCCACCTCATCCTTGTTGTCGACGATCAGATCTTCCCCGCTGAAATCATTGTTGGCAATCTTTCTGGAGCAGCGGGCCAGCTTGACCACCGGCTTTAGCAAGGTATTGGTGAGCAGCCTGGTCAGGCAGACCGCCACCACCAGCAAAAGCGCCGAAACTCCGAAAATCAGCCATGGAATATTGCGGAACGTCGGAACCCGATTCTGATAATTCTCGTTGCCGGCATTTAAGGTCACCTGAACCAGACGTCGCGCGTAGGTCTGCAGATAATCCTGCATCCCGTACACCCGATACAGTCCCGAGACATATTCCTGACTGCGCGACGGCTTTCCCAAAAGCTCTTCCTTGATGCTGCTGTACTGCTCATAGCCGTTCTTCACGTTCCAGGTCCTGGCATAACGCTCCTCGCCGATCCGCGCATAATCAAAGGGCAGCGAACGCAGGCACCGCTCGGACCGCACACAGGCCAGCACATAATCCTCATGATTCTCAACGGAACGATCCCGCACATAATTTTCAAATGCACGCGCCTCCAGGGCGATCGCCTCCTCAAAATCGTGGCAGCGGGAATTGTCGTTTAGAATCTCATTGAATCCGCCAAGCGCATAATTCATCACATGGATATTGAACGCACCAGAAAAAACCATGATCAGAATCACCATGACCGTATACAGTGCAAGCTTCTGTTTTAATGTAATCGATAACCACAGATTTCGGACGGATTGATACATCGGCAGCCACCTCATTTTTCATCTTAAGTATGAGTATAGCATAGAATTGTCGATTTGACGACGAAAAAGATACTGTCCGAATGTCTGACACACCCGAAACAGCATCTTCTTTTGATTTCATCTTTACGATACACCCTTCACTTCCCAGCAATAGCTTTCCCAGCTCTGGCGCAGCGTCATGGATGCGGTCTCTTTCGCCGCAAGGGCTTCCAGATACGTCGCCTCCCCTTCCAGGAAACTGGTCTGATCCACCATGCCGGCCTGCTTCCTGCGCTGCATAGACTGCCAGATCATCGATGCACTCTCATAGGAATCAAGCGCCGCCTGATAGCTCAATGCGTCTGCCTGAAGCTGATTGTAGCTGTCCTGCACAGCGGCGCGTACCTCGCCTTCCGCAGCCGCTTCCCGCTTCGCCTTTAAATCCATCTCCGTGTAGGTTCCCCCCGCGGAATGGCGCACGCTCTGAACACCAGAGCTGTTTCCAATCGCTTTTTCCAGATCCGAAGCCAGATCAATCGCCGTGATGGCGGTCATATCCGGTGCCGGAATCGTTCCAATGGTCACAGAAGTTCCCGAATCGATCCCAAGCGTGAAGAGCAGGTTAAACCGGGCCTGATCCATCTGCTGCTGATAAGAATCCCGCAGATTCTTCTGCTGGCTTAAGTTGTCCGCCGCCTCCAATACCTCCGCGGCGGTAGCCATGCCGGCACTCTGCTTCTTGATCAGAGACTGAT
This sequence comes from Lachnospiraceae bacterium, assembly GCA_028693165.1. Classification (GTDB taxonomy): domain Bacteria; phylum Bacillota; class Clostridia; order Lachnospirales; family Lachnospiraceae; genus Brotaphodocola. The sequence continues at coordinate 31,328 of JAQUVX010000028.1, forward strand.
AGGAAGCCTCCGCCGCCTGAGCGCTTTTCTCCTTTGCTGCCGCGTTGACTACCATCTGATTGTAGGTGTTCATCAGATTTTGTGCCGTCAGGACGTAGGAATCCGTCGTCTTCTGCAGCGAAGTCTGACTGCTGACGCCATTCAAACGCTCCAACTGTTTGGTGATTCTGGTAATGGAGCTGCTCAGCATGGACGCATTGGTCTTGTAATTCTGTTCTGCCTCCGCATCCTCGTCCTCATACTTATCTGCAAGCAGTCTCATATAATCCCGCTCGTCATTGAGTGTCGCCAGCATGGATTCGTAATTCTTCTTGTTGGTGGTGTAGTTCTCGGTCGCCGACTTTAAGTCCTGGTTCTGCTGCACCAGGGTGGCGAGCTGATCATATTCCACCGCCACAGTACCGTTGTCTGCTGCTATGCTGCCAGTCTCCGCCGCGGCGTTCCCATCCTCTTCCGCCGCGGGTCCGGCCTCTTCCGCCATCGCCGGGACCGCCTGTGCAAGCACAAAACCTGCTGCCAGCAGCACCGCTCCAAAGCGGCGTATCATTTCTGCCTTTTTCTTTCCCATATAAGCTCCTCCCATCAGGATGCCGATGCCAGTCCGCCGACTGCCCAGTCGTAATTCACCATGGCCTGCAAAAGCGCGATCTTCTGCGTGCGGGCGGTCACCTCCGCAGTCTGATAGGAAGTCTGCGTGGTCTGGAAGCTGTTCTGTGTGATGGTTCCCGCCTGCAGCTGTCTGGTGGCCGTCGCCAGAGCGGTCGCCTGAAGCTGCAAGGCCTGCTGCGCCTGCTCGTAGGAGGATCTCGCCAGAATCAGACTGGAATAAGTATCCTTCACATTGGTGGCGATTGCCTCCTTCTGATTCTTCTCCGTCTGGGTCAGCTTCTCTTTTACCGTGGCGCTCCGCGCATTCGTGAGCTGCTTCGTCGTGAGCTTGTAGCTGTAATTGTTCTCCAGTGCCGCCGCAATGTCGGTATCCACTGAAATTGCATCGATCTTTGTCAGATCCGGCTCCGGAAGCGCTCCGATCTCCACGTCAGAACCATAGGTCCAGCCGAGCATCAGACACAGATTCTGCCGGGTCTTATCCAGGCTGCTCTCGCCGGAAAGAATGGACGCCTCTGCACTGGAGATCGCCTCCTTCGCACTCAGCACCTGCGCCTGCGTGGACATACCTGCCGCCAGGCGATTCTGCTGAGTCTGATAGGTAATCTCGACCTGCTGCTTTCTCGCCTTTAAACTGTCCAGATTATAATACTGGGTCCAGTAGGTCAGCATAAGGCCCTGCGCCTGCTTGACCAGATTCGCTTCCGTCTGGTCATAGCCGATCTTCTTCGTCTCGCTGTCATCCGTATTCTCATCGCCCTTCTTCATCAGTGCCTCCGCCTGCTGCTCGTTCTGCAGCGCAGCGGCTACTCCGCTTCCGTAGCTGGAATCGTCCGAGTCCGGGTAAGTGATATTGTCATAAATCTCGTTGGCCTTATCATAATAATCCTGCGCCACGTCATCCGCATCGTCATCCTTCTCATCTTTATATGTAATCTGATTCTGAACGACTGTATTATTATACTCGTGAACCAGATCGGCGATCTCTTCATATTCCAGTTTATTGTCCCGGAGGGTCGCCCACTTCTCCGCGGAATAAGCAAACTCCGGACTCTGGGCAAATGCCGGAACCGGCAGTGTCGCCGCACTCACCAGCACCATACAGCCGGCCAATGTCTTCCTCAAATCCATAGTATCCTCCTTCTTTGTAACTGTATTAACACGCTTCATACACTATTCTATCCTATAAATGCTCAGATGTCCAGTACAATTCGTTCTTTCTTGCCATTCATCAGTGCATAATAGACCGGAAGAATGAACAGTGCAACCAACACGCCGACCGTCAGACCGCCGATGTTTACGATCGCAAGACCCTGGGTCGTCGAACCGCTGCTTCCGATCGCCATCGCCATCGGGATCATGGAAAGGACGGTGGTAAGACTCGTCATCAGGATCGGACGAAGCCGGGTAGCCCCCGCTTCAATCAATGCATTCTGCAGCGGCAGCGTCATGCGGTACTGATTCACCGTATCCACATAGAGAATACCATTATTTACAACAGTTCCGATCAGGATCAAAAATCCAAGAATGGAAGTCATACTGATCGTAACGCCCGTCAGCTTTAAGAGTCCAAAGGAACCGACCAGACTGAACGGAATCGTGGTCATAACCATGAAGGAGAATTTCGGTGACTCAAACTGTGCAGAAAGTACCACAAACACCAGGAACAATGCCACCGCAATCGCCTGATACAGTCCTGAAAACTCGCTTGACTGCATACGGTCTCTGGAGTTTACACCGCGCGTGATCGTACCGGTCAGGTTTGGATTGATGACCTCACTGTCCAGTGTTGACTTTACATTTCCGCCCACATAATCCGCCGAAATCGTGATCTGATACGCCTTGTCACTCTTTGAGATGGTGGAAGGGCTGTCTTTATAATAAATCTCCGCCACATCATCCAGTGCCACATAACCGCCGGACGGGGTATCCAGAATCATTTCCTGCAACTGCGGCACTGTTCGGTATTCATCCTCCGGATATTCCGCTTTTACGCTGACATCCTGCCCGTCTATCTGAAGCGTCGTAACCTCGGCGCCGTCCAGCTTCTGTTTTACCATAGAACCAATCCGCGCCGCAGTCAGTCCATTTGCAGAAGCGGTAACCGGATCTACCTTGACCGCCACGACCGGAGCCGTATTCTCAATGCTGGAATGGACATTCTTCACATCATCGCGGGCGATCAGCTCCTGAACCAGCCGGTTGCTCAGTTCCTGGAGTTCATCATACTGCGTGCCTTTCAGAATCGCCTCATAGCCTCTGCTTCTTCCCATAAAGCTCATGGAAGCCGATGCAGACACCTCAATGGTACAATTTTCCAGGTCCGCCATCTCGTCCTCCCACTCGCTTACGATCTCATCGGTGGACATCTTCCGGTCATCCTTTAAGTAGGCTGTCACCGTACCGCTGTCGTTCTGATAACGAAGTATGTAGGACTCCACATCCGCGTGGGAAGCGACGATCTGCTCGACCCGCTCCAGCGTATCATTGGCCTGTTCCGAGAGAAGTCCCGGCCTCGTATCGATGCTGACCGAGACCGTACCGGTATCATCCGAGGTCATAAGCTCAGTCTCCATGCCATTTGCCAGAAGAAGGGTTGCCGCGATGATCGCCACGGAACCGCCCAATACCACAATCTTGTGCTTCAGCAGAAACGGCATCGCGCCGCGGTAGAGATTCTGCAAATGCTCAATCGGACGGGACATGGGCGCACGCGCGCGCTCTCCCGGCTTATACATCATGTAGCAGAGCGGAACCACCGACATTGCGGAAAGCAGCGATGCACACATACAAAATACAATCGTGTAGCCCATCGCTCCGAACATCTGTCCGGTCATACCGTTTAAGAATACCAGCGGAATAAACACAACGCAGGTCGTGACCGTCGAACCGACGATGGACATGACGACCACATTGGTGCCGGACAGTGCCGCCTTCGCGTAGGCCAGCGCGCCTTTGTCCTCCGATTGATCCATGGCCCGAAAGCAGCTTTCCAGCACAACGATGGAGTTATCCACCATCATGCCGACGCCGAGAACCAGTCCACTCATGGTAATGACATTCAGCGTAAAACCGGCCCGCGTCATGGCGATCAGCGACATCAGGATCGAGGTCGGAATCGAACTTCCGACGATCAGCGATGCCTTGTAATCTCCAAAGAACAGGAAAATAATAATCATGGAGATCACAACCGCCAGGATCATGGTCACTGCAACGTCCTGCAGGGATTCCATAATGGTGTCCGCATCATCCCGCGCGATTCGGATATCCAGATTTTCATCGTCCGCAAGAAGTGTTTTGATCACCGCATTGGCCTGTTTGGACAGATCCATGGCCGTGCTGCTCTGCTGCTTGGTCAGTGATATGGAAATCGTATCCTGTCCATTGTAACGGGACACACTGCCCTGTGACTCGGTCGCCATGTAGACATCTGCCACGTCCTTCAGATAGACAATCTGCGAACCGGATACCGTGATCGGCATCTGCTGCAGCGCATCGATGGTGTCATGCTCGGTCAGCGTGGATACCGAGAGATCCAGATTGCCCGACTCCGCACTGCCCGACGGATAGGTCAGATTCGCGGCGCTCATTGCAGACGCGATATCGTCGATCGTCACATGATACTGTTTCATCATATCAGACTGCAATTCCAGCCTGTAATAGTTGGAAGAACCACCCATGGCACTGACTTCCGCTACGGTGCTCAGCTTCTCAAATTCCGGAACGATGATCTGATCCACATAATCGTACAGATCCGTCTGCGCCGAATTGGCAACAGAGAGTGTCATACTGGCCGAGGCGTTGCTGTTCATCTGCATGATCGATGGGTCCACATCATCCGGAAGATCACGGATGTTGTCCAGTGCTTTCTTTAAATTGTCGTATGCTTCATCCATATCCTGTTCATAATCATATTCCAGCATAACCCGGCTGCTTCCATCGCTGGTCGACGAACTCATGCTCTTGATTCCCTCCAGCGTGCTGACCGCATCCTCGATCGGCTTGGTTACCAGTTCATCCATATCCTCCGGTCCTACACCGGAATAACGCGCCATGATCATCATCATTGGCTGATCAGTGTCTGGCATCTGCTCTAATGTCGCATTGAACACAGAAGAAATACCAAATACCAGGAGGCATAAAAGTGCCATCAGCACGGTAACCGGCCGTTTCAGTACAAATTTTGTAATTCCCATTCTGTCGTGCCTCCTTATTGTACCGGCTTAGCCTGTTGTCCGCCGCCTGCTGCTCTGTGGGTTCTTTGACCATCCGCTGCGGGCTGGGCGGCAGCTTCCTGGCCTGCTGCTGACTGGGCATCTGTTTCGCCCTGCTGGTCTTCTGCTGTTCCGGCTTCTGCTTCGCCCTGCTGGCGGATCTTCGCACCTTCGTAAAGATTCGAGCTCCAGGTACTTACCACCACATCCTCTGCATTTAATCCTGAAAGGATCTGCGCATACTCAGAATCATACAATCCAACCTCAACCTGCGCCATCTTCGCGACGCCATCCTCGTCCAGATATACATAAGCGTCACCACCGCTGTAATAGACCGCATCCACCGGAACCAGCATCGCCTGCTCCGCCTTCTCCGTCACCAGCTTGATCTTCACCGTACTGCCGATCGCGATGGAATCACTCTCCGGTACATCTGCCTTTACCTTAAAAAGCCCGGTATCCGTATCGACCATACTGCTGATTTCACTGATCGTTCCCACATTGGTCACACCGTTTTTGATCACCTGCAGCGAATCTCCCTCACTCAAATTCGTCATCATACGCTGCGTCACATAGAATACAATCCGGTTCTGTCCCTCCCCGGAAATGACACAAAGCTGAGCCTGCTGGGACACCCGATCATAGACCTCCACATCACAGCTCTCCACGCGTCCGCCAATCGGTGCCGTGACGGTACTGTATTCCACCTGTTTCTCATAGTTCAGCTTTGCAGAATCATACTGCAGCTGCGCTGTCTTGACTGCGTTGCTGTACTGTTCATATTCCTGATCCGAAAGATCTCCGCTGTCATGGAGAATCTGCATTCTGGAAAGATCATTCTGCGCCTTGGAGAGATTCACTCCCGCAGAATCCATGCTGTTCTTAACTGTGTCGACCTGCTCCGTATCAATCTCGCAGATTACCTGCCCGGCCTTCACCGTATCCCCGGCCTTCACATGAACAGCCGTCACATCACCGGCGGCCTTGGCGTACACATACACAACATCCGCCGCTTCCACCGTACCTGTCAGCCCGGTCGTCAGACTCAGATCCCCGATCGTCGGCACTGCCGCCTTCACAACGGTCGATGCTTCTGCCTGCTGCATGCCGCCCATGCCGCCTGCACCACCCATTCCACCCGCACCGCTTGCTGCGCCTCCTGCGCTCTTTCCCTTTAGAAAAAATGCTGCGCCTGCTGCCACAATGACAAGAACCACAACACCTGCTATGATTTTCTTCTTCCTGTTCATGCTATTCTCCTTTTACCTGATTTACGTTATTCCTTCTACCCATTTTATTGAACAAATGTGTTGAATCTGTGTTCATACTGGACGAATTTGCCTTTATTAGGTGAATTTTTCGTGAACACCTCGTTGATATTTGGCAGAGATTGGAACTCCAGACAAGTAAATTTCAAGAAATGTACTGGGAACACTAAAATCAATGGGGTGCAAAATTTCCAAGCACAAAAAATGAATCAGTCTATGAAAACATAAACTGACTCATTTTTTACTGCTTTTTACTGCTATTTACCGTTACTTGCCGCTCTTTACTGCTGTCTGTCGCCATTGACTGCATCACATCATTGGAGCAAAGGATCGTCGTTTTAGAATCCCAGCTCTTCAATTTCGCAAATTGCTGCCTGATAAGCCTCCTCGAGCTCCGGAAGTATCGCTTTGGCCTGCACAAGATCCGCCTCGTCACGAAGCGCCTCCACAAAAGGAATCAGTTTGTCATAAAATCCGACAAGACTCAAGTTGCCAGTCACACCCTTCAATGTATGCGCCTGACGAAATGCCGTCTCATAATCCTGCTGCTGCATCGCATCCACCAACTGCTGGTACGTCGTATCCGTCAGAAATTTCTTCAAGTGTTTGTGATATAGCATCTCCATGTTGGAAAAGCGCTTTAATCCATCTGCATAATCCAATACTGCTTTCTCTGAATGACTCATGTCCATCATCCTCTATCTTCTTTCCTGTATAATTTGCAAAACAAGCTGCCACCCGTATACCTGCTTCTTTATTATACACAGTTTTTCTGCCATTTGTCTATGACTTTCCCAAAAGTATACAGCAATTCTGCGTCAATTATCACATTTCCAGTTCATCAGATATCCGATCAATCGGGATTCATTCGCAGCCACCGTTTCTTATAAGTGCTTCACAAATTCGGTCTTCGTTATAATCCGGTGCATATCTGTTGATTACTTCTATCAAGTTCAGGATATAGGATTCATCCTCTTCCAGTGCTTCCGCAATCGCCTGGCTGCCCTGACCTTTCTGGACTTTCTTTAATACCAGTTGAATGAGCTTACGAATTTCGCCTTCTCTTCGCCCTTCCTGACGCCCCTCTCTACGCCCTCTCGCCTCCGCCTTATCAAACAAATCGCACACCCGAACCACTGTCCCTTCCTGCTCCATTTTCGCCGCCTCTTCCATCGTCTCCACGAATCTCTGGTCTCCGGTAAACACCCGAAAGAAATCCGCCACCTCGACCGGATGTTTCAATGTCCTCATACTCCGCGATTGATCCTCTTTCCCATCTCTATCTGCAAAATAGTCCGCAATCACACGAAAATCACTTGTCAGCTTCTCCCGTTCCTCTTTGGGCAGGCGGGGGATATCGATTAAATTGATCCGATAATCTACAAACTGATCCGATAGTTCCTCTGGCAGATCCACGATCTCCTTCAGTGATCTTGCCGCATTCCATCTCTCTTCGCCAAAATATAATACTGCGGAAATCGCAGGATAACGATGTTCTCCGCTGACAATCTGACTTCGATAAGTCGCATAATCATAACCCATCACGCGGATCGCCATATCTTTGTCGATTCCGGATTGATTCTCCATTCCGACAAATATCATCTGAATGCCTGCATTCTCCACATACTTTGCCACATCACGCCGCTGCTCCTTCGATGTCCATGCATCATCCGTCTTATAGATGGATTCCGTCGGCCCGTCCTTAAGCTGTTCCTCCCGAATTACCTTTTTCCTGAAGATCAGCACATTGCTGATGTCCGCAAAGACATCCGGATGACACTCCAATGTCTTCTCAACATGATCCTTCTGCTGATGTGGCGCGGCCATTTTTTCTTCCGCCATACTCGTAACCTCCTTATGAAATTGTAGTCGCAGGAGGCTTCTCATCCTTTCGAAAAACTCCTGCTTTGTTTCAAGTGATAATAAGCAAGAATTTTCCAGTAGAACTGTCTGAAATAGCTTTTAGATAATCCCGAACTCTTGGAGTCGGGTATAAGATAAATTAGAAAATCCGCTTGCATTTATTATAGCGCACAGCATTTAAAATGACAACCACAAAATATCAGTTTCTGAACTTTGATATTGCTATCAAAAACACCAGCCAGTCTAAGGAAACATAGACCGGCTCGTACCTTTGTCACTATTTGCAAAAATCCTTATAAATCCGGTCTTCGTTATAATCCGGTGTGTGTCTGTTGATTACTTCTACCAGGTTGAGGATATAGGATTCATCTTCTTCCAGCGCTTCCGCTATCGCGTGACTGTCCTGACCTTTCTGCACTTTCTTTAATATCTGTTGAATGAGCTTACGAATTTCGCCCTCTCTACGTCCTCTCGCCTCCGCCTTATCAAACAAATCGCACACGCGAACCACTCTCCCTTCCTGCTCCATTTTCTCCGCCTCTTCCATCGTCTCCACGAATCTCTGGTCTCCGGTAAACACCCGAAAGAAATCCGCCACCTCGACCGGATGTTTCAATGTCCTCATACTCCGCGATTGATCCTCTTTCCCATCTCTATCTGCAAAATAGTCCGCAATCACACGAAAATCACTTGTCAGCTTCTCCCGTTCCTCTTTGGGCAGGCGGGGGATATCGATTAAATTGATCCGATAATCTACAAACTGATCCGATAGTTCCTCTGGCAGATCCACGATCTCCTTCAGTGATCTTGCCGCATTCCATCTCTCTTCGCCAAAATATAATACTGCGGAAATCGCAGGATAACGATGTTCTCCGCTGACAATCTGACTTCGATAAGTCGCATAATCATAACCCATCACGCGGATCGCCATATCTTTGTCGATTCCGGATTGATTCTCCATTCCGACAAATATCATCTGAATGCCTGCATTCTCCACATACTTTGCCACATCACGCCGCTGCTCCTTCGATGTCCGTGCATCATCCGTCTTATAGATGGATTCCGTCGGCCCGTCCTTAAGCTGTTCCTCCCGAATCACCTTTTTCCTGAAGATCAGCACATTGCTGATGTCTGCAAATACATCCGGATGACACTCCAATGTCTTCTCAACATGATCCTTCTGCTGATGTGGCGCAGCCATTTTTTCTTCCGCCATACTCGTAACCTCCTTATGAAATTGTAGTCGCAGGAGGCTTCTCATCCTTTCGAAAAACTCCTGCTTTGTTTCAAGTGATAATAAGCAAGAATTTTCCAGTAGAGCTGTCTGAAATAACTTTTAGATAATCCCAGGCTCATGGAGCCGGGTATAAGATAAATTAGAAAATTCGCTTTGCATTTATTATAGCACGCATCACTTAAAATGACAACCACAAAATAACAATTTTAAAACTCTTGATACTACTGCTCAAAATCACTCCCCAACGCACGATAACTTTCTCCCGATTTCAGACTACTCCCATCAATCTGTGCATGATAGAAACGCACTCGCTTTAACTTCGCCGCCTCCGCCATATTTAATTGATCTTATATGGGATTAACAACCCAAACGATCAAAACTTTTTCTCAAATTTTTCCGTTTTATACTATTTTCTGACCTCTTATTTCCCAAATGCTGTTCCAAGTGCCAATATCCGGAATCTGCAAAAATGAATATTATCAAATTCCACCTTCCATGCTACACTCAAACCACATTTCGGTTACATCTGTTAACCGTGAGCCAGATCACCGGCAATCTACTTGGTCTTTTCTTTCCCGGCATGACGCCACCATTCCAAGTGCCCACTTACTTTATAAGCCATGATTTTCCAACGAAAGGAGTATGCATCCATGTCCATGGCTGTTCCTTCAGGACAATCTCTATGCACTCAGAGGTTTCATCAGTGCCATCTACTCCATCGATCCAGATACCATCGAATCTATTCTTGTCAAAAACCCGTTTCTCCTCGTCACCACCACACAGGAGGATATCAAAATGATCGCAGAGAACAACAATTACATGAAATCCACCAGAGTAACGCTCCAGGAATTAACCGCAGGCGAACAGATCAAGCTGGCCGCCGAAACCCGGCTCCGAAATGAATCCGACCTAAATTCCAACTACAGCGCCGGAGTAAAGAACGCACGAGCAGAACTGCTTCCTGTAATCGAATCTCAAGATGCTGCGCTCAAAGCCCTGCTTGAGCAGAAAAACAATTAACATTCTGCGCAGCACAGCGATCTGCATAAACGCAACGTTGCGACACAGACTTGACACATCTAAAACAAACGACTTTAACAACTATCTTTTAGTAACCTATTGAGCGTTTACGGACGAATCACCTTCTTGGACGAAAGTAAAAGACCTTCAGCGATGTGAAGATTCATATTGACTGATGGTTATTTGACTGGCTCGGATGATTTGTGTGTTAAATCTGAACCAGACCAGACTCCATCACACCATACATCTACATTTTCATATTTGGACTCTCCAATACGATTTCTCGATATTACTCACAGATTTGAAAATTAGATATCGCTGCCTGTCAGATCACCAGGCAGCCATTCAGATATAACTCTTTAGTTCAAATGATACTTCTCAAGCATCTGCGCACAAAATTCCACGTCGTCATTCAGTCTCGCGATATCCGCAGTGAAACCATCTTTGATCATAGCATTCACCAGCGCAAGCATACGGGCACTGCCTTCAGCCCTTCCCTTTACCTCACCTTCAGCTAAAGCCTCCGCCGCCCGATCATCCAGCATCTCCTGCATCGTCATATACGATTCCTCCAGTCTTCGGCTTTTCTTCAATGCCGCTACCTTCTGATTCAGCTTCCGAATCCGATCATCCTGCATCTCTTCCGCGCACGCTTCCGTAGAATTTTCGATATACTTAAGAAAGTGGATCAGTTCCTGCGGAACTTCCTGCTTGTTTGTTCCTTTCGTATTCAGAAAGATCTTACAACTTCCGTCCCCAAGCTCTTCCCCTGTTTCCTCGCATACTTCCCGATAGGTGTATCGATATTTCTTCGCATGAAATGGATCAAATGTGCACATAAATACGATAAAGCTTTCCGGCAGATCCTGAAACTTTGCTCCCGGTTTCAAGAATGTTGCATCCATCTCAGCCTGATGGAACCGCGCCCTCTTGGGCAGCTCCGCCCTATGTCCGTTCTGCATCTCCAAATCATAGGACACCTTCATCTCATCTGATGCAAACACATCAAACCTCACATACCGAAAATCTTTCGCATACAACATACTTCGCTCAACCTGTACCATCACCGGTCCAACTGGCCTTCCCAAAATAAGCTCCACGACCAACTGACACGTCTCTGCATCCTCCAGTGCTGCCGCGAAAAGAAATGCATCCGTTAAATCCAACTCTTGAAATTTCTTCTGTACCATAGTTCTCCTTACCGACGTATGGTACATATGGAAATCTTGTCTGGTTCATAGCTTGATTATAGTAAATTCGGTTTGAAATAGCAAGGGTGAATCACAAAAACATATCGCTTTCTAACCCTCTCCGCCACTTAACTCATCAGGCAAGATATTCCGGTGGAATAGCCGGACGAACGTAAACCTATTGAGCGGTTACCTATCAACCGCAGCCATCCACAAAAAGGTGGTGCCATCGCCCCACTGGGATACGATGACACCACCTTCTATATTGCTCTTCAAATATCTAATTCTGTTGTTCGTAAATCCTGATTACTGATCCTCTTTCCGTTTCTTGAGAGCCACGCCAAATGCGAGCATCATACTCGAAATCAGGAAGAGTAATCCAGTTGCATCAGCTGCATCGCCTGTCTTCGGCAGAGCTGCTAACGGTACATCTTCATCATCGATCGCGAACAAGCTTTCTACATCACCGTTGCTGCCATCACTCGGCAGATTTGCTAACGGTACTGCATCCGGATCAATCGTTACTGTCGGTGCTCCTGGACCACCTGGTGTCGTTCCACCGTTGTCGCTCGGGCCAGTTGAGCCTCCGCCGTTACCGTTACCGCCAGTGCCGCCTCCGCCACCGGTTGATCTCCACTGCGCGGTATAAACTGCATTGCCTGTTACCTTATCCGCAATGGTAATATCCCATCCATCGAATCGATAGCTTCCGTTTGCTGTTGTTTCGCCGCTGAATGCCGGTGTGTTAGTTCCATAGTCCAAACCATTGTAATTCTGCTCTGCGAATGAACCACGGTTTCCAGGTCTGTAAGTTACTGTAAACTGCTGTTTAAAGTAAACTTTCAATACCAAGCCGTTGTCTCCTGTAACAGTTCCTGTCAGTACATTGCTTGCCGCCGTATCAAACGCATAGCCAGCGGTAGGTGTCTTATCAGTCTCTGTTGCCTCAACAACCGATGCGGTAGTTCCTGTTCTAGTACTAGAATCGTTCGCTGTAGTCGGATATGAACCATCGGTCTGATAGTAGAACTCAACTATATACTTGGTATCGCTGTTTGCCACCCATGTAGCTGTATAAACAACATCCTTTGTTACGGTAGGCGCTACTTTAATATCCCATCCTGCAAATGTATAACCTTCTGCTCCAGTGGTTTTTCCCTTAAAGGCCGGTGTCTCAACTCCAAAATCAAGATCCTTTGTTTCCTGCTTTGCAAATGTTCCAAGTGTACCTGGCTCATAACTTACAGTAAACTGCTTCTTGAAGTAAACGCTGAGAACAAGACTTCCATCTCCAGCAATTTCACCTTCATATCCTTCATGTTTCGTTGTATCCAGTACATATCCTGTACGTTCCGACACCTTATCTACATCCGTTACCTTTGCTGTTGTTGCAGTTGTTCCGGTTTTTACAACATCCTTAGATGCTACTTGCGGATAAGTCCCATCATCATTCTGGTAAAAATACTCTATGGTATACTTCGTATCTCTGTTAGCTGTAAAGTTTCCTGACAGTTCTACTGCCTTCGCCGGCATGCTGAACTTTCCGCCCGCTACTGCTGCATCTGTTGTCTTCCAGCCACTGAACGTATATCCTGCCGCATTTGCTGCTGCGGCTACCGTTACATCTGCCCCGTATACATAC
>JAQUVX010000009.1 GCA_028693165.1 Lachnospiraceae bacterium
GATTCCCAACCATTGACTAATTTACATAAATGGGTTATACTATAGAAAGTGAGTTAGACATTAAAAGGATCGGGCAAGGAAATCCTACATGGTTTCTTTACTCGGTTTTTTTACATCACAAGACACAGAAAATGCGCATAAGGATTAAAGGAGCACAATCGTCAATGAAAAAAAATCATATTCTCTTTGATCTGGACGGAACTCTGACGGACTCGCAGGAAGGTATCCTGAACTCGATTGAACATGCATTACATTATTATGACATCCAAGTGGAGGATCGCAGTTTCCTTCGCCCGTTTTTGGGTCCTCCGCTGGTGGACAGCATGATGAAATATTATGGATTTACCAGAGAAAAGGCGTTGGAGTCCGTGGTGAAATACCGCGAATATTTCAATGAAAAGGGCTGGCTGGAAAACCGGGTCTACGACGGCGTGGAGGCGATGCTGGGGGCCCTGAAAGAGCAGGGGTACAAGCTGTATGTGGCAACCTCGAAGCCGGAGGATTTTGCACAGCGGATCTTACAGCATTTCGGCCTGGCCGGTTATTTTGACTTTATCGGCGGGGCTACGCTGGATGACAGCCGGGTGCATAAGGCGGACGTGGTTCGCTATGTGCTGGAGACCAACGGCCTGCACGAGAAATCGGGGGTGATCATGATCGGCGACCGGGAGAACGATGTCCGCGGCGCGAAGGAGAATGAACTGGAATCAATTGGCGTATTATATGGATATGGGGATTTGGCGGAGCTTCGGGCGGCAGGCGCAGATTATGTGGCAGAGACGCCGGCTGCCATTGTCAGACTCTTAAGACCCTGATCCGGCAAGGAATCCGCGCCAGCTCTGCTGCGGGTCATGACACCTGAGGTGAAAGTGCACAACACCTGACGGGTAACTCTCGGGTAACATAGAAAGGAATGAGTGTAGATGTTTGAAGTAGGAAATTATGTGATTTACGGAACTTCGGGTGTATGTAAGATTGAGGATATTACAACCATGAATCTGGGCGGAGGCGCGAAAGACCGGCTGTTTTACGTTCTGAATCCGTCCAGTCAGAAGGGCGGCAAGATCTTTACGCCGGTTGACAGCAAAAAGACCCTGATGCGTTCCATCTTAAACCAGGATGAGGCCAACAGCCTGATCGATAACATCCAGTCGATTGAAGAACTCTGGATTCCCAATGAGAAGCAGAGAGAGGAACGCTACAAAGAATGCATGCGGACCTGTGACTGCCGTGAGTGGATCAAGGTCATCAAGGCACTTTACCTGCGCAAAGAAGAGCGCAGCGCCCTGGGCAAGAAGATCACCTCTACCGATGAGAAATACCTGCGGATGGCGGAGGATTATCTGTATTCCGAGCTGGAGATCCCCCTGGGAATTCCCAAAGACAAGATGGAAGACTTCATTCGTGAAAAAGTGGAAGGCTAACATAATTCCCGACCTATAGACCCTATACTGAAAAATTTATATTTCCGATCTGTATATATTGACTTTTAATTCACGAAGTGAGATAATGGTATCAAATTTCGATTTCATGAAGTTTACTATCTAAAGAAAGAGGATGAGTGCAAGATGGAAAAAATCAATTTGAGTCAGTACGGTATTAGTGGAACCACAGAGATCGTATACAATCCTTCTTATGAGACTGTTTTTGAAGAGGAGACCAAGGCAGATCTGGAAGGCTACGAAAAGGGCCAGGTCAGTGAACTGGGAGCAGTGAATGTTATGACCGGTATTTACACAGGCCGCTCTCCGAAAGATAAATTCATCGTTATGGATGAGAATTCCAAGGACACCGTATGGTGGACCTCCGATGAATATAAGAACGACAACCATCCGGCAAGCCAGGAAGCATGGGACGCAGTGAAGAAGATCGCTCAGGAAGCTCTTTCCAACAAGAAGCTGTTCGTAGTAGATGCATTCTGCGGCGCCAACAAGGACACCAGAATGTCGATCCGTTTCATCATGGAAGTTGCATGGCAGGCACATTTTGTAAAGAATATGTTCATCCAGCCGACGGAAGAGGAGTTGAAAGACTTCACCCCGGACTTCGTGATCTACAATGCTTCCAAGGCAAAAGTTGAAAACTATAAAGAATTGGGTCTGAACTCTGAGACCGCAGTTGTATTCAATATCAGCAGTCGTGAGCAGGTTATTATCAATACCTGGTACGGCGGCGAGATGAAGAAGGGTATGTTCTCCATGATGAACTACTACCTGCCGCTGAAGGGCATTGCTTCCATGCACTGCTCCGCAAACACCGATATGGACGGCGAGAACACCGCAATCTTCTTCGGACTTTCCGGAACCGGCAAGACCACCCTTTCCACAGACCCGAAGCGTCTGCTGATCGGTGATGATGAGCATGGCTGGGATGACAACGGCGTGTTCAACTTCGAGGGCGGCTGCTATGCGAAGGTTATCAACCTGGACAAAGATTCTGAGCCGGACATCTACAATGCGATCCGCCGTGACGCTCTGCTTGAGAACGTTACATTGGATGCAGACGGCAAGATCGATTTCAACGACAAGAGCGTAACGGAGAATACACGTGTATCCTATCCGATCAATCACATTGAGAACATTGTTCGCCCGATCTCTGCAGCTCCGGCAGCGAAGAACGTGATTTTCCTGTCAGCAGACGCATTTGGCGTACTGCCGCCAGTATCGATTCTGACACCAGAGCAGACCAAGTATTACTTCCTGTCTGGATTTACTGCAAAGCTGGCAGGTACCGAGCGCGGCATCACCGAGCCGACTCCGACCTTCTCCGCTTGTTTTGGTCAGGCATTCCTGGAACTGCATCCGACCAAATATGCAGAAGAGCTGGTTAAGAAGATGGAAAAGAGCGGTGCAAAGGCTTACCTTGTAAACACCGGATGGAATGGCACCGGCAAACGTATCTCCATCAAGGATACCCGCGGCATCATCGATGCAATCTTAAGCGGCGCGATTGCTACGGCACCGACCAAGAAGATCCCGCACTTCAACTTTGAAGTACCGACCGAGCTTCCGGGCGTAGATCCGAAGATCTTAGACCCGCGCGATACCTACGCAGATGCTTCTGAGTGGGAGACCAAGGCACAGGATCTGGCTGGACGTTTCGTGAAGAACTTCGCCAAGTACGAAGGCAACGAGGCAGGCAAGGCACTGGTTGCAGCCGGCCCGCAGAAATAAGAATAAAACACAGATAAAAGAACCCGCAGGACTTGGAATTTCAGTCCTGCGGGTATTTTTTTACATATTTGAAAATTTGCTGGATTCCTTATTTGCCGTATTTCTCTTCGCAGTACATGCAGCGATAGGTCTCGGTGTTTTCGTCGGCCAGATAGAAGATGTGGGGCAGCTCCTGCTCGATGGAGGTGATGCAGCGCGGGTTCTTGCACTGGATCACATTGGTGATTTTCTTCGGCAGGCTCAGGGCGCGCTTTTCGACGATCTTGTTGTCACGGATGATGTTGACCGTGATGTTGTGATCGATATAGCCCAGGATGTTTAAGTCCAGGTTGTTGATGGGGCCTTCGACCTTGATGATATCCTTGCGGCCCATCTTGTTGCTGCGGGCATTTCGGATGATTGCCACCTGGCAGTCCTGCAACTTCTCCAGCTCCAGATGATAATAGATGTCCAGGCTCTTGCCGGCCTGAATGTGGTCGAGGACCACGCCTTCCTGTAATCCGCTGATATTTAACATGGTTTATCCACCTCCAGTAATGTCATGATCAGGGCCATGCGCACATAGACACCGTACTGTACCTGCTTGAAATATGCGGCTCTCGGATCGTCATCCACCTCGGTGGAGATCTCGTTCACACGCGGAAGCGGATGCAGCACGAACATATCCTCGCGGGCCAGCTTCATCTTGTTCTTGTCCAGAATATAGCAGTTTTTCAGGCGGATGTAATCTTCCTCGTTGAAGAAGCGCTCCTTCTGTACGCGGGTCATATACAGGATGTCCAGCTCCGGCATGGCATCGTCCAAATTGTTCACTTCCTTGAACGCGACGTTGTTGGCGCGCAGGACGTCTTCGCGGATGTACTCCGGAACCTTCAGCTCATCCGGGGAGATCAGCACGAAGCGGACATTGGGGTAACGAACCATGGCGTTGATCAGGGAGTGCACGGTACGGCCAAACTTCAAATCGCCGCACAGGCCGATGGTTAAGTTGTTCAGCCGCCCTTTGACAGAACGGATAGTCAGCAGATCGGTAAGTGTCTGGGTAGGATGCTGATGCCCGCCGTCGCCGGCATTGATCACCGGGATACTTGATTTCTGGGCAGCTACCAGGGCCGCGCCTTCCTTCGGGTGCCGCATGGCGGCGATGTCTGCATAGCAGGAAATGACGCGAATGGTGTCCGCAACGCTCTCTCCCTTGGAAGCAGAGCTGGAATCGGCCGAAGAAAAACCAAGTACGCTTCCACCCAAGTTTAACATTGCAGATTCAAAACTCAGCCGGGTTCGTGTACTTGGTTCATAAAATAAAGTTGCGATCTTTTTTCCGTCACATACATGGGCGTATTTGGGAAGATGGTACTCGATATCAGATGCCAGATCCAACAACTGATCAATCTCTTCCACAGAAAAATCCAACGGGTTTAACATATGTCTCATTGCGCTTCTCCTTTGTCTCCTTATCATTTTGTCTGAACAGTATTATATATGATTCCATGACAGATTACCACCCCCTTTTTTCTAAAAAACAAAAATTATCCTGTAAGATATCCTTAAGGAAGATTAAGAAAATTAATCTGCCCAGAGTGTATATTATAGTGTATACTGTTCATAGAAATGCTGCAGCGGTTCGGAGGAATCATGGAAGAGACGAGAACCCCGATGATTCGGGTGAAAAATCTATATAAGATCTACAAGGTGGGCACCAACAAAGTTTATGCGCTCAACGGAGTGGACGCCACCATTTACAAGGGAGAGTTCTGCGCCATCGTAGGCCCTTCCGGTTCCGGCAAGTCCACACTGCTCAATATGCTGGCGGGACTGGAGAAGCCCACAAAGGGTGAGATCGTCATCGCCGGAAAGCATATCGAGAAGATGACGGAGAACCAGCTGGTGGCTTTCCGCCGGGACAATGTGGGCTTTATTTTTCAGTCCTACAATCTGTTAAAGACATTGAATGCGGTGGAGAATGTGGCGCTTCCCCTGTCCTTCCGCGGAATCCCGAAGCGGATCCGCAATGAGCGGGCGAAGAAGTACCTGAAGCTGGTGGGACTGGAGAAACAGATGAAGCATATGGCCAACGCCATGTCCGGAGGACAGCAGCAGCGCGTGGGCATCGCCCGGGCACTGGTGGTGGATCCGAAGATCATCTTTGCGGACGAGCCCACAGGAAACCTGGATTCCAAGACGACCATGGAGGTGCTGAAGCTGATGCGGCGCATTGTGCGGGAGCAGAACCAGACCCTGATTATGGTTACCCATGATAACCACATCGCATCCTTCGCCGACCGCCAGTTCCACATCGTGGACGGGGAGATCGTGAGAACCGAGGAGCGGACGGAAGAGCAGGCAGAACAGGAGCAGGCAGAACAGGACGAGCAGGAGCAGGAAGAGCAGAACGAACAGACACAGGATAACGAGGGAGAGTAAGAGTATGAAAGCGTGGAGAAGATGGCTGACAGCCTGGATGGCTGTTCTGATGATAGTGGGACTGATGCCGATGCAGGCATTCGCCTCTGATATGAAGATTTATTCCGACCGGATCGCCAGAGGCAAGACCGGAAAGAACATGACCGTATCTTTTAATGTCAAGAACACCTCGGGCAATGATATCGAGGAGCTGGCGATCTATTTTGACACCAGCGCAGGCGAGATCTGGGACGAGGATGAGGAAGACCGGACCTACGGCTATGCATTCCCGTTTGAGGTGACCGGCTCGCTCAATGACTCGGAAAATCCCAAGCATGCGGGCAAGCTGACAGCAAGGAACGAGAAGACGGTTTCCCTGACGGCCAGAGTGCGAAAGGATCTGTCCGAGGGATATTATAAGGTCCCGGTGGTGGCCTCTGACATGAAGACCGGAGATACGGCTTATGCGGATCTGCAGGTCTGGATCTCCAAATCCTCCTCTACGGACAGCGACGACGAGGATGAAAACAACACCTACGATTTCGTCCTGGGCGAAGGGCAGAATACACCGAACGGCGTCTATCCGAATGTGATGAATTTCTCGATCAATCTGCGCAACAACAGCCCGGCCACGGTCTACAACGTGAAGGCGAGCATGATTCTGGATCCGGACAGCGAGAAGTTTCCCTTTGAGATCAACGATGCCAATTATGACCGGATGTTTGACAAGATCGCGGTGGATGAGACGGTGGAGCTGGGATACAGCTTTGCCATCCGGGAGGATACCTACACCGGCTACTACCCGATCGCCATGAAGGTATACTATTCCGACAGCTCGACGGGCAATACGCTTACGACCTTTGAGACGTCCTTTTATGTGCATGTGCGCAACAAAGATAAGGAAGATGAGTACGGCGAGTTCAACGAACACGACCGCACCAGAGCACGTATTATTGTAGATGGATTTACGACGAACCCGGAGACGATCATCGCGGGCGAGAGCTTTGAACTGACCCTGCGCATGAAGAATGCCTCCACCAATGTGGCGGCCTCGAATATCCTGTTTACGGTGGAGTCGGAGAAGGTCTCGGACAGCGCCGTGTTTACCACGGAGGCAGGCAGTTCCTCGGTGGCGCTGAGTTCGCTGGCACCGGGAGCGACTAAGGAGATTCAGCTCCGCCTTTCTTCCAAACCGGGAGTCGATCAGCGTTCCTATGGCCTGACCGTGAAGTCGAAGTACGACAGCCCGGAATTTAAGAATGCGGAGGAAAGCTCGGTCGTCGATATTCCGATCCGGCAGATCCCGCGTCTGAACACGGGAACCTTTGAGGTGATGCCGGAATCGATTTCGGTCGGCGGCGAATCCAACGTCATGTTCGGGATCAACAACACGGGTAAGGTCCTCCTCTACAACGTGATGGCACGGTTTGAGGCGGATTCCATCCAGACGACCGATACCTATGTGGGCAATATCAAACCCGGCGAAACCGGAAATGTGGACTGCATGGTGACCGGGGCGGCACCGACCACCGACGACGGAAAAGTCAAGGTGATCATTTCCTACGAGGATGAGAACGGTGAGATGTCCGAGGTGGAGAAGGAACTGAATCTGATGGTCACCGAGGACATGGAAGAGATGGACAGCATGGATGCGGGCAATTTTGAAGATGTTCCGATGGAGGAGCCCGGCTTTTTGCAGAAATATCAGCACCTGCTGCTTCCTGCGGCGCTTGGGACGAGCGGAGTGCTTCTGATCATTGTCATTGTAATGGCCGTGAAACACCACAAACGGAAAAAGGAGCAGGAGGAAGATGAGACTGATTGATCTGCTGGGCATGAGCCTGAACAATCTGCGAAGACGAAAGCTGCGGACGGTGCTGACCGTGCTGGGCGTTATCATCGGCACGGCATCGATCGTGGTCATGGTGTCTCTGGGAATCGGTCTGAATGAACTGAACCGGGAACTGATCTCGTCCTACGGCAGCCTGACGGCGATCGAGGTGCGCAGCGATGTTGGCATGGGCGGCAGCAGTGACAGCAAGACCGAACCGCTGTATCTGACGGATGAGACGGTCAAGCAGATGGAGCGGATTGCCAATGTGAGCAGTGTCTATCCGCTTCTGGAGGTTAACGCGATCATGAAGCAGAGCAAATATTCGGCGGGCACGAATCTGACCGGTGTGCCGCAGGGATATTTGGAGCAGATTCCTCTGGGGCAGGGGGCGGTGCCGGCGGCAAACAGCAAGGATCTGGAGTTGATCTACGGAAATGCGGTACTCCAGTGGTTTACGGAAGGAAAGAGCGGTTCCGGATATTGGGAGACGGGAGAGCTTCCGGATGTGGATCTGATGGGAAAGCCCATGTTCGTGATCTTTGATACAGACACCTATTATCAGTCACAGGGCGGCGGCGAGGACGCGCCGAAGGCTCCGAAGAAATACCTCCTGAATACGGCCGGTATCGTCGAGGGAGGCTTAAACGATTACAATGATTACGCCTATTCGGTCTATGCGAGACTGGATCTTTTGGAGGCGCAGCTAAAGAAGATCTTCAAGAAGAAGCCAATCCCCGGCCAGCCGACCAATAAGAAGGGAAAACCGTACAATTATTTCATCTACAGCTCCTGCGTGGTCAATGTGGACGATATGGAACATGTGACCGAGGTGCAGAAGCAGCTGACTGATATGGGATATCAGGCGTACAGCCGTGCAGACTGGATGGAGCAGTCGGAGAAACAGTCCGGGATGATCCAGGCGGTGCTCGGCGGCATCGGTGCGGTATCCCTCTTTGTAGCGGCCATCGGTATCGCCAACACCATGATGATGTCCATCTATGAGCGAACCAAGGAGATCGGTGTCATGAAGGTGCTGGGCTGCGACATGGGAGTGATCCGCAATATGTTTCTGCTGGAATCCGGTTTCATCGGCTTTCTGGGCGGGATCATCGGTGTGGCCTTCAGCTACGGAGTTTCCTTTGCCATGAACCGTTTTTTGGCGATTGCACAGACTATGACGGGCATGGAAGGCGACATCTCCCGGATTCCCATGTGGCTTGCACTGGCAGCGATCGGATTCGCGATTCTGGTCGGCATGGTTGCCGGTTTCTTCCCGGCCCTGCGCGCCATGAAGCTGAGTCCGCTGGCGGCGATCCGAAATGAATAAAATATTTGGTCATATCATAAGAACGCATAAGAACCTTGTGCGTTCTTAAAAAATGACAACGATTGTCTATTATTTAACGCAACAAAGCATCAGAGTTGTTTCTACAAGATGAGAATACTTTCCTGGTTAGTTTCTAATAAAAAGTCAATAGTTATAAATAAAATAATTATTTGAAATATTCACAAAATTTAAAAACTATATTTGTGAATATTTTAACTTGAACTTTATTTTATTAGGCGGTATACTTATGCCCGAAAAGGGGGTAAGAAACTATGGCTTCAAATGACAAGCAGCAAAGTGGTTTGAAAAAGAGTGTAGCGCTGATTTTTGTCTACACGGTAGCAACAGGTTCCATTTTTACCTATGTCAGTTACTGGGATTCCGTATTCTTTAATTATTGCGGCGCCGGTACGTTTTTGGCATTCGGCCTTATGACATTGGCAATTCTTCCTATTGCTTTGGTTTACAGTGAGCTTTCTCCGATGTTTCACACGGCAGGCGGCGAACTGATCTATAATACGGTAGGATTAAACAAGCACGTCGGCTTCCTGGCCTCCTGGCTGATTATGGCAGCATGGATCTCAGTTCCGCCGGCAGTGGTTATGGCTATCGCGACCTTCGTCAGCCGTACCTTCGGTCTGAATCTGACCTTTGGCACCACGATGATCATCGGTGCCATCATCCTGGTTCTCGTGTTCCTCATGAGCTTACAGGATATTCAGTTTCTGGTAAAAGCGCAGGCGACCTGCCTGTTTGCAAACATTATCACCACATTGATCACAGGTATTCTGCTGTTGTGCTCCGGACATTGGAGCTTTGCGAACCTGTCCAATCTGTTTGAGACAAATCTGACTTCCACAGGCGGAATTCCAGGATGGGTGATCGGCATGGCGCTTTTGATCACACCGTTCTTCGGATTTGAGACCGTACCGCAGATGGTCGAGGAGGGCGACTTCCCGACATCCAACACCAAAAAAGCGATTTGCGGTTCCGTTATCACCTGCGGTTCCATTTATATGTTCTTCTTCTTCTGTGTGGCGGGTCTGGATTCCTTCAGCAACCTTTTGGCCGGTGATGCACAGAATGGTTTCATGACAATCACGGCAATGCAGACCTTGCTTGGATGGAAAGTATGGCCACTGATCTACGGATGTATTTCCATCCTGATGGGTATGACCGCTTCCATTCTCGGATTCTGGATGTCCACCGTCCGCATGATGTACTCCATGGGCAAGAAAAACTTCCTGCCTGAAGCATTTACCAAAGTCAACAAGCATCAGCAGCCGGTACTTCCGAACATCTTCCTGCTGTGCATCAGCCTTGCATTCATTCTGCTTCAGAATGCAGGAACGTTTATGAATGACTTCTTCAACCTGATGTCCTTCGGCTGTGCCTGTGCTTACGCGCTGACCATGATCTCGGCTGTTTTGATTCACCGCAAACACCCTGAGTGGTATAAAGGCAACAAAAACGTCGTAAAAGGCGGAGATGCAATGCGTATCCTGGCGATGGTTATCATGGTTGCAATCGCGTACTTCTGTACACTGGGACAGGGCAAGGGCTCCTGGATTTCCTTCGGTGTATACATGGGCGTCGGCGTTGTGATCTGGCTGTGGATGGTTTTGGTGAGATGGACGAAATCCAAGGTTATTATTG
Source organism: Lachnospiraceae bacterium (assembly GCA_028693165.1). GTDB lineage: Bacteria > Bacillota > Clostridia > Lachnospirales > Lachnospiraceae > Brotaphodocola. Next base: position 10,394 of record JAQUVX010000009.1, read on the forward strand.
AGACACCAGATGGAAACAAAGAGTTTTAACCATACAAAATATTATATTAAAGGAGAATACAATCATGGCTAAATTGGATGGAAAAGTAGCATTAATTACAGGTGCAGCAGCTGGACTGGGTGAGGGCATTGCAACCGCTTACGCAAAATACGGCGCAAAGCTCTGTATGGTTGATCTGTCAAAGGATGTTGAGAAGACGGCAGAGAAGCTTCGCAAAGAGTACAACGCAGAGATCATCACCTGTGTGGCTAATGTTGCCGACAAGGCACAGATGAAAGCCGCAGCAGAGCAGGCCGCAGAGAAATTCGGCACCATCAATGTTGCGTGCTGCAATGCAGGCGTGTGCAGACTGGCTCCGTTTGAGGAGATGACCGATGAGACCCGTGACTTCCATATCGACGTAAACATCAAGGGCGTTTGGAATACCTGCCAGGCAGTCATTCCTTATATGCTGAAAAATGGCGGCGGCAACATCGTCATCGCTTCTTCCGTAACCGGTGATATCGTAGCCGATGCAGGTGAGGCGGCTTACGCCATGACAAAGGCCGCGCTGGTTGGTCTGACCAAGTGTCTTGCAGTCGAGTACGCAGACAGAAATATCCGTGTAAACTGCTCACAGCTGGGCTATGCACGTACCCCGATGGTAGAGAAGATGGCTCTGGAGTCCAATCCGAACGATCCGGAGAGTGCAATCAACGATATCGCAAAGGGTGTTCCGATGAAGAGACTGGCAAAACCGATCGAGGTTGGCGAACTGTTTGCATTCCTTGGCAGTGATGAATCCAGCTACTTAACCGGTTCACAGGTTGTTATCGACGGCGGCAGCACACTTCCTGAAACCATGAGTATTGGTACAAACTAGAAGAGAAAACTGCGAAAGGGGGTTGTAATCCATACAGCTCCCTTTTTGTTTGCAAATGGAGGTGGCTTTTATGCCGGGGACGGGTGAAACAAAATTGAACCGCAGCCTGAAGCTGATCTATGTCTACGCGATTGCGACAGGCGCAATTTTTACCTTTATTGGTTATTGGGATTCGATCTTTTATGAATATTGTGGTTCCGGAACTTTTTTGGCATTTCTTTTAATGACCCTGTTAATTCTTCCTATTGCCTTTGTCTACTGTGAGATGGCACCGCTGTTTCCAGAGGCCGGAGGCGAACTGATCTATAATACCGTAGGCATCAACAAGCACTTTGGGTTTCTTTCCGCATGGCTGATTATGGCCGCATGGATTGCGGTGCCACCGGCTGCGGTCATGGCGATCGTACAGTGGATTTTTCACATTACGGGTCTGACGCAGAATTTTAACATCATCGAAATTGTGGCGGCAATTCTGCTGGTGGGATACTTTATCCTGAGTCTGCAGAATGTGGAGATTGCAGGAAAGCTTCAGCTTGTGATGCTGGGACTGGCGATCGTGGGCTGCATCGTGGCCTCCATTGCCTTTATGTGTTCGGGCAGCTGGAGCTTTTCCAACTTCTCCAACTTCTTTTATTCCCAGGCGAAGGCTTCCCTGGGGATCAACCCGTGGATCATCGGCCTGGGCTTTTTGATCACGCCGTTCTTCGGGTTTGAGACCGTGCCGCAGATGATCGAGGAAGGCAACTTCCCGATCACGGACAGCAACAAGGCTATCTGGGGTTCGGTGGTAACATGCGGCATCATTTATGGCTTCTTCTTTCTCGGAATCGGCGGTATGCCCGTCCAGGCTCTGATAGAAGAGGGCGGCGCGGCGACCGGCGGTTTTCTGGCGATCACGATGATGGAGCAGCTGGGCGGCGGCTGGCGGATCGGCGCGGTGCTCTTTGGCATTGCCGCGATTCTGTGCGCCATCGGAACCTGTCTGCTGGGCTTCTGGCTGTCTACAGTGCGCCTGCTTTACGCCATGGGACGCAGCAATTTCCTGCCGGAATCCTTTGCGAAGCTGAACAAACATAAACAGCCGATTCTGCCGAATGTACTGCTGCTGATCGTATCGATCGTATTTCTGGTTTTGCAGAATTCCGGAACCTTTATGAATGACTTCTTCAACCTGATGGCCTTTGGCTGTGCCTGTGCCTATGCGATTACCATGGTAGCGGCGATTCGGATTCACAGTGGTCATCCGGACTGGAAGTCTGGCTACAGGCTCAAAGGCGGCAGCTTCACACGCTGGCTGTCCCTGATCATTGCGGTGGTCATTGCATTTTTCTGTACCCTGGGGCAGGGCATCGGCTCCTGGATCTCCTTTGCCGTATACATGGGTATCGGCATCCTCCTCTGGCTTTGGATGGTTCTGGTAAAATGGAAGAAAACCAGGGTGGTGATCAACACCCCGGACGGTCCGACCGAATATTAAGTACATGTATGAAGTATGAAGAAAAATACTTGCATAAACGGACAAAATCCGATATGATAAAAGAAGATCGTGCGACTGGCGGAATCAGTGGGAAACCACAGGGGAGCACGTGTAAATGAATGCCGACCGCCTGGGCGCCATAATTTGTGGTACCCAGGCGTTTTTTTGTATTTGCGGCAAAACGTCGGGGCCACACCATTGCAAATAATTTCAGGAGGAATGTGAAATGAAACAATTATCACTGAAACAGGAGTTACAGGAGAATGCATATCCGGGCAGAGGCATCGTGATCGGCAGGACTCCGGATGGCAAAAAGGCAGTGACCGCTTACTTTATTATGGGAAGAAGCGAAAACAGCCGAAACCGCGTGTTCGTGGAGGAGGGCGAGGGGATTCGCACCCAGGCATTTGATCCGTCCAGGCTGGTAGATCCGAGCCTGATCATCTACGCACCGGTTCGTGTACTGGGAAACAAGACCATCGTGACCAACGGTGATCAGACGGACACCATCTACGACGGCATGGACCGGCAGCTTACCTTTGAACAGTCCCTGCGCTGCCGTGAGTTTGAGCCGGACGGCCCGAACTACACCCCACGGATCTCCGGCATCATGCACATCAAGAACGGAACCTACAACTACGCCATGTCCATCTTAAAGAGCAGCAACGGCAATCCGGAGGCGTGCAACCGCTACACCTTCGCTTACGAGAATCCGGTAGCCGGAGAAGGCCATTTTATTCACACCTATATGCATGACGGCAACCCGCTGCCGAGCTTTGAGGGCGAGCCGAAGCTGGTGGATATGATGGATGATATGGATGCATTTACCGATACCGTGTGGAACAGTCTGAATGCAGACAATAAAGTATCACTCTTTGTGCGCTACATCGACATCGAGACCGGAGCGTATGAGACGAAGATCGTGAACAAGAACCAGTGACCGCGAACCAGAACCCGCAAGGCAGGAAAGGACAATACAAATCATGAACGAGATGGAATTAAAGTATGGTTGTAACCCGAATCAGAAACCGGCACGTGTCTTTATGAATGAAGGAAAGAATCTTCCGATTCAGGTGCTTTCCGGAAGACCGGGCTACATCAATCTGCTGGATGCATTCAACGGCTGGCAGCTGGTAAAAGAATTAAAGAGAGCGACGGGACTTCCGGCAGCGACCTCTTTCAAGCATGTGTCACCGGCCGGAGCTGCGGTGGGACTTCCGCTGGATGAGACGATGGCGAAGATTTACTGGGTGGATGATATGGGAGAGCTCTCCCCACTGGCGAGCGCTTATGCACGTGCAAGAGGTGCAGACCGGATGTCTTCCTTCGGAGATTTTATCTCTCTGTCCGACATCTGTGACGTGGACACGGCAAAGCTGATCAAGCGCGAGGTGTCCGACGGCGTCATCGCACCGGGCTATGAGCCGGAGGCGCTGGAGATTCTGAAGGCAAAGAAGAACGGCAATTACTGTGTGATCCAGATCGACGAGGCTTATGAGCCGGAGGCACTGGAGCGCAAGCAGGTATTTGGTGTGGTATTTGAGCAGGGCCGCAACAACCTGGATATCAACAAAGAGATGTTAAGCAATATCGTGACCGAGAACAAGGAGATCCCGGAGCTGGCCAAGATCGATCTGGTCATTTCCCTGATTACACTGAAATACACCCAGTCCAATTCCGTATGCTACGCCAAGGGCGGTCAGGCGATCGGGATCGGCGCAGGGCAGCAGTCCCGTGTACATTGTACCAGACTGGCCGGACAGAAGGCAGACAACTGGTATCTTCGTCAGGCCCCACAGGTGCTGAATTTGCAGTTCGTGGACGGCATCAAGCGTGCGGACCGCGACAACGCGATCGATGTCTACATCGGTGATGAGTATATGGATGTGCTGGCTGATGGCGTGTGGGAGAATACCTTCCGGGTAAAACCTCCGGTATTTACCAAGGAGGAGAAGCGGGCATGGCTCGATCAGATGACCGACGTGGCGCTTGGCTCTGACGCCTTCTTCCCGTTCGGTGACAATATCGAGCGCGCGCATAAGAGCGGTGTGCGCTACATTGCGCAGCCGGGAGGTTCCGTGCGTGATGACAATGTGATCGAGGTATGTAATAAATACCAGATGGCGATGGCATTTACCGGAATTCGTCTGTTCCACCATTAATTGTATTAAAATTTGATAAAGTGCCGTAGCTGCGAAACGACGTGGCTGCGGCATTTTTTGCTCAAAAGTATGAAGCTTTTATAAATACGGCCATTTCGCTTGCGAAGTAGGCCTGGACACGGTAAAATAGAGACTATGTTTTATCTTTCACGAAGATCGCACAAAAAGGAGAAGTGAACATTATGAATCAGAATCCATTTGGCAGCGGACCATTTGGGGGAGGAAGTCCGTTTGGGGACGGAAATCCTTTCGAGGATCTGCTGAAGAAAAAGAAAGAGGCGAAGGAGTCTGGGACGGAGAAGTTCGACTCCAGCGGAAATCCGAAGAAGCGGAGAAACCCGCTTAAGGGGATCGGGGCAGGTCTGGTGGTCGTCCTGCTGTTCTTTGCGTCGACCAACTGCTATTATATGCTGGATGAGGAAAATTATGCGGTGGTTACGACACTGGGAAGCCCCCAGGCGGAATCTCAGGCAGGACTGCATTTCAAGATCCCCTTTATCCAGAGCGTAAGACTGGTCTCCAAAGGCATTAAGGGAATGCCGATCGGCTATACGCAGGACACGAAGGAAGCCATTGAGGAAGAATCGGTGATGATCACCAAGGATTTCAACTTTGTAAATACCGATTTCTATCTGGAATATATGGTCGATGATCCGGTCAAGTATCTCTACGCTTCGGATGACCCGGAGTCGACGCTTAAGATGCTGGCCCAGTCCTACATCCGCGACACGGTGGGGACTTACAATGTGGACGATGTGATCACCACGGGCAAGGCGGCGATCCAGTCGATGATCAAGGAGAAGCTGACCAACCGTATGATCGCGGAGGATATCGGACTGTCTGTCGTGAACATCACGATTCAGGACGCATTTCCACCGACCGACGAGGTCATGAGTGCATTCAAGAACGTGGAGAATGCCAAGCAGGGCAAGGAGACGGCCATCAACAACGCCAACAAGGACCGCAATGAGAAGATCCCGCAGGCCGAGGCGGAGTGCGACCGGATCACCAAGGACGCCGAGGCGGAGAAGGAAGCCCGCATTAATGAGGCGCAGGGCCAGGTATCCCGTTTCGAGCAGATGTACGCGGAGTACAGCAAGTATCCGCTGATCACCAAGCAGCGTATGTTCTATGAGACGATGGAGGATGTGCTTCCGAAGATGAAGGTCTATATCGTGGATGAGACCGGAACCCAGAAGATGCTGCCTCTTGACAGCTTTACGTCTTCGATGCAGCAGAGCCAGGGCGCTGCGTCCGGGCAGACAGGTTCGGGAACGGCAGGCGCAGGCAGTACGGATGGTCAGAACAGTACAGCAGGACAGAATAGCGCAGCAGTCCAGAGCGGCACACAGGCCGCCGGCGAGGAGGTAACACCATGAAAAAATCAGGAAAATATATAGGCGGCATCATCGTGGCGGCACTGCTTGTGTTTCTCAGTTCATCACTCGTGATTACCTATCCGGATGAGTATAAGATCATCCGCCAGTTCGGTGAGATCGTGAATGTGGTTCAGGAGCCGGGCGTTTCGCTCAAGGTTCCCTTTATTCAGACCAGCGCGTCGATTCCGAGGGCATTACAGATTTATGATATTCCGAAGTCGGATGTTATTACCAGGGATAAGAAGAGCATGATCGCGGATGCGTTCGTACTCTGGAAGATCTCAGACCCGATTTTGTTTACCCGCCATTTGAACGGCCAGGTAGCCCAGGCACAGTCCCGTATCTCTGCCTCCGTATTCTCTTCGATGAAGGCTGTGATCTCCAACATGGATCAGGCAGAGATCATCGAGAACCGAGACGGAGCGCTGGCGCTGGACATCAGCGGTCACATCGGCGAGGCGCTGAGCGGTTACGGGATTGAGGTCTTGGCCGTGGAGACCAAGTCGCTGGATATGCCGGATGACAACAAGCAGGCAGTCTACGACCGCATGATCTCCGAGCGGAACAACATCGCTGCCTCCTACACGGCGCAGGGCAATTCCTCCGCGCAGAAGATCAAGAATGATACCACGAAAGAGGTATCCGTCATGAAGTCCAAGGCGCAGGCCGACGCAGAGAAGGTCAAGGCAGAGGGCGAGGCCCAGTACATGCAGATTCTGTCCGGTGCCTACAACGATGCCAGCAAGGCCGAGTTCTACAATTTCGTCCGCTCTCTGGATGCGGCGAAGAATGCCTTAAAGAATGGCAACAACACGCTGATTCTGGACAAGAGTTCTCCGATCACGCAGATTTTTTACGGATATTGATACAAAAGAGAGTCCAACAGCCGGGCTCTCTTTTGTTATTATTTCATGAAATTCGGTACCAGACATTGAAATACGGTCTGAAATCATAAAAATAGTCATAAAAGCGTGGTATTTTATGTCTGATAGTGATAATATAAGAATATATGCGAAATAGTTTGTAATTATAAGTCAAAAGAGGAAGGTATATGGTAAATATGAAGCCATTGATTCTGATTGCGGAAGATAATTCTGTTAATAGATCCATTCTGGTGAAAATACTATCAGACGAGTATTCCCTTTTGCAGGCGGACGACGGCATCAAGACGCTACGTGCGATCCATAAGTACAGGGATCGCCTGACGGCAGTCATTCTGGATCTCCGTATGCCGGGAATGAGCGGTGAGGAGATCCTTCAGGAGCTTTCGAAGGATCAGTGCAGTCAGGATCTACCGATTCTGGTGGCGACGGGAGAACAGGATTCGTTGGTTGAGCATCGGTGTCTGGAGCTTGGTGCATGGGATTTTGTGACGAAACCCTACAACGTGGAGATCATCCGCCTTCGCCTGCACAATATTATTGGCAGACGGGAGAGTAATCTTCTGAACCGGATCCGTTATATCTCACAGAGGGACAAGCTGACAGGAATTTATAACCGGGATTATTTCCTGGAGCAGACGCAGATGATGCGGCAGTACAATCCGGAGGTTCTGTTTGCACTCATTCGAATGGATATTGACCGGTTCCGTCTGTTCAATGCCTCCTTCGGTAAGAAAGCCGGTGACGATCTGCTGAAGCGGTTTGCGGCGGCCATCAGAGAGGAGCTGCAAGGGGTAGAGCATTGCACCTATGGGCGGATTGAGTCCGATGTGTTCTGTATCTGCGCACCTTATGACCGTGAGCGTCTGCTACGGCGTATTCAGGAGGTCTCGGAGCAGGCGCATGGATTTTTTGAAAAATACAGGCTGGAACTGTCCTTTGGAATCTACATCATGGACAAGGCGGAGGTTGATATTGAGACAGCCTATTCCTATACCTCGGAGGCAGGCAAAAAGTGTAAGGAGGATGTGCGTCTTACCTATGTCTTTTATGATGATACGATGCACCACAGACAGATTCGTGAGCGTCAGATCTTAAATGAGATGGAGACGGCAATCCAGGAGCGGCAGTTTCATGTATATCTGCAGCCCAAATATTCTCTGGCGGAGAATGCTCCGTGCGGTGCGGAGGCGCTGGTTCGCTGGGCTCATCCGGAACACGGACTGATCCCGCCGGGAAATTTCATTCCGGTGTTTGAAGAGAATGGGTTTATTGACCGCCTGGATTACTACATGTGGGAGAATGTATGTCAGCTTCTGAGCAAATGGCTGAAGTCCGGCCGTCGGGTTGATCCCGTGTCGGTCAATGTATCCCGGATCAGTATGTACAACCCCAATGTGGTTCAGGATCTGATCGCACTGGCGGACCGGTATCAGGTTCCCCACGAGCTTTTGCAGCTGGAAATCACAGAGAGTGCCTACATGTCCAATCCGGAACTGATGAAATACGTGATCGGATGCCTCAGAAATAGCGGCTTCACCATGCTGATGGATGACTTTGGAAGCGGTTATTCTTCCCTGAATACCTTAAAGGATATCGATATGGATATCCTGAAGATCGACATGAAGTTCCTGCCAAGCGGAGATCGGCATGTGAAGTGCGAGAAGATCCTGGCCTCCGTTACCCGTATGGCGGACTGGCTTGGTATGCCGGTCATCGTGGAGGGCGTGGAGACACAGGAACAGCTGGATTTCCTGATCAGTATTGGCTGTGGATATGTGCAGGGCTATTATTTTGCAAAGCCGATGCCGGTCGAGGAGTATGAGAAGTTCCTTGAATCCAGGTGCGGCGGAATGCACAGGCAGGAGGTGGATGCGCTGTCTCGTGCGGATGGAGTCGACATGATCTGGTCGGTCGATGAGAAGACGAGCGAGCTTTTGAGAAAGGTCTCGGTTCCGTTTGCTGTCATGGAATATTCCAGCACCGGCGTGATGGCGCTGCGGATGAATGATGCGTATCACCGGGTGTTTGGCGGTCAGAAGGATCATCTGGCACTCCTTGATATGGATGAACGAAACAAATTATATGCGGCAATCGAGGATGCGGTCAGCGATCAGAAGGAGGGAATCTGCGACTGTATGTACCTGCTGTCCAATGGCCGGTGCAGGTGGTTCCGCATCCACCTTCAGATGATCAGCAGGGTCTCCAACACGATTCTGTTTGGTACGACCTTTATGGATATCACGACGGAGCGGGAGCAGGAACGGGAGCTTCTGCATGTGCTGACGGTGCTGAAAAAACCCGAGCAGCGGGATGCTCAGATGATGATCGTGGATGACTCGGAGATGAGTATTGAGATTTTGAAGGAGATGTTTGAGAGCGAGTATAAAGTCCTGACTGCGTCCAACGGCCAGGAGGCGATGGAACTCTTAAAAGAGCATTCCGATGAACTCTCCATCATTCTTCTGGATATGATGATGCCGGTTATGTCCGGGCAGGAATTCCTGGCCCAGAAGAATCAGATGCCGGAGGCAGCAGGGATTCCGGTGGTGGTCATTTCCTCCGACAACAGTGAGGATATGCAGATCAATATGCTGCAGTCCGGGGTCAATGACTATGTGACCAAGCCGTTTGTGCCGCAGACTGTTCAGCGCCGGGTTCGCAATGTGCTGGAGTACAGCAGCCGGTTCCGTAATCTGGTTCACGAATACAAGCAGGCTCTGCTCATAAAGAATACCCAGAGAGAACCGCTGAAAAAGGAAGGGTATACCGTGAATGAGATTGACGAAATCCTGGATTTCATGAAACATGTGTTTGATGTTGTCCGGGTCGTGGATCCGGAGACAATGAAGGTTCTGGAATTTAAGGAGGACGGGACGGTTGTGACAAATTCCTATTCCTGCTATCAAGTCTGGGGGCGCGAGAAACGGTGTGAGAACTGCACCAGCCAATGTGCACTGAAGCAGAACTGTATGCTCTCCAAGTTTGAGCTGATCGAGGATGATGTATTTTATGTGATTTCACAGTCGATTCGCGTGTACTTAAGTGAGACGGAGTCCATCGAGTGTGTGCTGGAGGTGGTGAGTCATATCTCGGAGCATATCAGGGAACCGGAGAGTCGGGTGCAGTCTGTGGAGGAGGCGCTGGAGAAGACCAGAAGAAAGATTTATCTGGATCCTCTGACGGAGGCTTATAATCGCCGTTATTACGACGAGATGAAATTCCTTGGAAACGGACTGATCCATGGACCGGTCAAGCTGGGAATGATTCTGATGGATATGCACCAGTTCAAGCAGTCCAATGATCTGTATGGTCATGCCGAGGGAGACCGGATTCTGATGGAGGTGTCCGGCGAACTGAGAAGACAGGTGCGGGAACAGGATGCTGTGATCCGCTATGGAGGGGACGAATTTCTGATCCTTTTAAACGGCTGCGAGAAGGAACAGATGCAGGCGGCTGTAGAACGGCTGTGGGCGGCGGTTTCCCGCGTCCGTTACGGACCTGACAATGAGATTTGTGCCGAGGCGGATTTCGGATATGTACATACGGATGCCTTTGACGGCAATCTGCTTACGCTGCAGGAAATGTTTAAACAGGCCGATCAGCAGATGTATAAAAACAAGCATAAACGCCTTCTTTGACAGAGGCAGGTGTGCCGCGAAGCGTGTAATCCAGCGTGGCAGAGAAACGAGGAGGATAGGGATATGAGAACAGAACTGGAACAGTTAAAACAGGCAGGCTGCGATATTGACGGAGCCCTGGAGCGTTTCCTGCAGGATGAGGAATTTTATCTGGAGTGCTATGAACAGGTCATGGCGGATGAAAATTTCGAAGGGCTGGGAGATGCGCTGAAGGCACATAATGTGGAGCAGGCATTTGACTGTGCCCATGCGCTGAAGGGGGTTATTGCCAATATGGGGCTGACTCCGGTATTCAATCAGCTTGCAAAGATCGTGGAACCGCTGCGGGCCGGAAAGGACGAAGGGCTTCTGGAGCCTTACCAGAAGCTTCTGGACATACGGGAAGAATTCAGGAAACTGATTTAAACCTTGCTGTAAAAGCACGGGAAAAGCTGCCGAATCATAGACTTTAATTAAGTATATACCTCGACAGCTTTTTTATCATAGGAAATATTATTAAGTGTCTTTACGCAGTATTTGCAGATATTCGTCATAGGCAAAGGTGCGATTTTTAGACCTCCCTGTTGCCTGTATGAGAATGCCGCAGTTTATCAGTTTCTCAACAGAGCCGGAAACCGCATTGTAGGACAATCCCAAAGAAGAAGCAGTTTTCTTAATGTCAATGATGGGGTTGGACTCAAGATAAGCAAATACCTTATTCGCAGTTTTGGCACTCCGCCCAAGGGTTGCTATGACAGCCATATTTTTATCGTGGAGCGCAGTCAGCAGGTCGATGGTTTCAAGCGCATCCTGTGCCGATTCAGCGATGGCTTGCAGAAAAAATTTGACCCATTGCTCATAATTGCCTTTAGCACGAACCTCACTCATACGGTCATAGTATTCCACACGGTTTCGTTTGAGAAAATAGGAGATGTAAAGCGCCGGGGTAGTCAGCAATTCTTTCTCCATGAGAAAAAGCGTAATAAGAAGCCGTCCCACACGACCATTGCCGTCCAAAAAAGGATGGATGGTTTCAAACTGGTAATGAATCAGTGCGGCACGAATCAAAATATCCAAATCATCATCCGCATTGATATATTTTTCAAGGTCAGACATGGCCTCGACCATATCAGCAGGAGCCGGCGGAATATACCGTGCAGTTTTTAGGGTACTGCCCTGACCGCCAATCCAGTTTTGAGAAGTGCGGAACTCGCCGGGGCTTTTCTCCTGACCTCTGACACCCTCCATGAGAACTGCATGGACTTCTTTCATCAGTCGGCAGCATAAGGGCAGCGACTTCCGCCGTTCCAATGCAAATTCGGTAGCCTTGATGTAGTTGACAACATCAGCTACATTCCGATTTGTGTTTTCCTCAAGCAGTGGATCAAGCACATCATCAAGTGTGGCCTGCGTTCCTTCAATCTGTGAGGACAGCAGGGCTTCTTTTCTGACATACATGGAAACAAACAATGTAACGCTGGGAATACGGGACGCAATGCTCTCCAAGGTTGCAAGCTGCCTGTTTGCCCGAATCAGCAGATTTACAGTTTCCTGATCCAGCTCAATGGGCGGGACAGGCGGCAGTGGCGCAGGCAGGAAAGATTGATAGCTCATTTCTCCAGTCAGGTTTGTCTGGAAAGAGCCAGCTCGTTCAGGCATCATAATCACTCCAATCAGGTTTATTTAACATGAAATATCACTGCTATTATATCATTCATATTTCACGTTTGCAATCGAAAATGAAATATGAACCGTGAAATCTATCGACATATTTCACTATTCAATTTGAGTATTGCTTTTTGAAAATCAAGAAATTATAATTAAGAAAAAATAATTTGAGTATTATTCAGGAGAAGGAAGATCAATTATGCCAAGAAAACCAATTCTTGAAGGTGGTAAAAGGGATGAAATTGCGCGAGCAGCATTGAAGCTGTATTTGACGCCGTATTAGATTTGTTTTTCAACCACTATCAAGAGGATTTTGCATGGATTGTGGAACATGGAAGAAGAAATTCATGTCGCCTGATGGAAGATTTTTTGGATATATGGAAATACAAACAAAAGAATTCCGTGAGAAATATGCCCCACAAATGCATCGGACAGCACGTTGGACGATTCGTGAACATACACTGGAAATCATAGAACCTTTTTTGCGGTAAATTGTGGCAATTCAAAGCAAATATTATGGAATCACACCAGCCGTGGAAGAGGATGTGGCGGCACTGTTTCTGACCTATGGCGTTGGCAGTTCTATTTTACATGAAGATGCAAACAACTTTATGAATCAAAGAACTGAAGATTTGAATTGAAAAGGATGTGAAAATTGATATGAAAAGATATATAGCCTTGCTGCGGGGCATCAACATAAGCGGAAAAAATAAGATATCGATGACAGAATTGAAATCCTGTTTTGAAGAATTGGGTTACGCGGATGTTTTAACACATCTCAACAGTGGTAATGTCATTTTTTCGGTCAATGAAGGTGATGAAATCATGCTTGCAGATATAATCAAAATGATGATAAAAAAACGGTTTGGCTTAGATATTCCTGTGTTTGTGATTTTACAGGAAACGTTAAAAAGTTTATTGAGTCAAGCTCCCGCTTGGTGGGGAACGGATGACAAAGAGATATATGACAATTTGATTTTTGTAACGCCTTCCACTACCGCCCCAATAATAGCTGAAAAAATAGGAGAGCCAACGGAAGGGGTGGAGCAGGTATCTGTTTACGAGAATGTCGTTTTCTGGTCTTTTGACAGAAAGAGATATGCGAAAGCTAATTGGTGGAAAAAAACTGCAAGTGCAGGAATTGGAGAAATGATTACAATTAGGACAGCCAATACTTTGAAGAAGATTATTGCAATGTGATATTTGCACAATTATACTCCTTTACAGTGTGGACTTTGCAGAAATTATTAGGTGCTGACGCACAAGAATTACTGAAGTCAGCGGGATGCACGGACACTTCCTACCCGTGGAGTGAGACTCCAGTGGAAACAATCGAGGCGATAATGGATGCTGTGCGGTTCCTTTCTTCCACAATCAGAAATTGTGAAAAGATGCAGGGAAAGTTTGCAAAAGGAACATCACAGCATTGTCTATTTCAAAATCATTGATTGAACATGGCGGAAATGCAGCAGATTATGCGGTATCACAATCTCAACGCCCGGCAAAAAACTCTGCCGTGGATTTCCTCACCTGCGGACTCATGATCAAAAGTGCCGCCACATTGGGAATAATCAGCAGCCCCAGCATACAGTCCTGTATATACCACACCAGATCCACCGTACTCAAGCCTCCTAATAAAATCAGGATCGGAAACAGCACCCGGTAAATGGCTGCCCCTTTTGGGCTTTTCAGATACAGAAGACTGACATGCCCAAAATACCACTGACTCATCAGGGAGGTAGCTGCAAATAAGATCAAACTGATGGAAACCAGATAGTGAAATCTTGGAAATACCGTTGCAAATGCCGCCGCCGGAAGTGCGGCTGCCGTGGCTCCTTCCAGTGAAACGCCGCTGACCAGAATCGAAAATCCCGTCGTACTGCAGATGATCATCGTGTCCACAAACACTTCCACAATCCCGTATATTCCCTGCTTCGACGGATGATTCACCTCGGCAGAAGAATGAATGACAGCCGCAGATCCTTCTCCCGCCTCATTGGAGTAAAGACCTCTCGCCACGCCGTATCGCATGGCCTGTTTCATGGTGAGTCCCATGGCTGCTCCGGCACCTGCCTGCCAGGAAAAGGCCTGGGTTACAATCAGTTTCATCGTGGGAACCAGCATTTCCACATTGCTTAATACCACCAGAAATCCGCCCAACACGTAAAATCCTGCCATAAAGGGAACGATTTTCTGTGCGACTTCCGCCAGACGTTTCAATCCCCCTTTGATAATCAGACTCATGGTGACAGCCAGGACAACAGCGGTCACAAGAGCCGGAATATGGAAGGCAGACGCAGCTGCGGAAGTGATCGTGTTGGACTGAATCAGAGTTCCTCCTGCATTCTGGCAGAAGAGGAGAAATGCAGCCACACAGCCAAGAAGCGGGGATTTAAATGCCCTGGCAATATAATACATGGGGCCGCCTATATATCCGCCTTTCCCGTCTTTTTCCCTGCTGATAATTCCCAGCACAATCTCTCCATATTTCGTTGCCATGCCGAAAAATGCGGCAATCCACATCCACATCAGGGCACCCGGTCCGCCTGATATGAGAGCGGTGGCAACACCCACGATATTTCCGCTGCCGACGCAGCTTGCGATGGCGGTGTAGAGTGCCTGCAGGGAGGTCAGCCCATTTTTATCAGCATTCTCAGTTCCATGCTTCTTTACGCTCTGCTTTCTGCCTTTCCCGATCACTTCCCGGAAAATACGGGGGATGGCCCGGAGCTGAATACCGCCGGTGATAACCGTATAGAACAGCCCGGTTCCAAGAAGCAGCACCAGCATCCATTTGCCCCACAAAAGTCCTGATAGAGTCTCTAAAAAGAGTTCTAGTTTGCCCATATGTATTCTCCGTTATTTCAGACAGTTTTTTCCTTCCGCATCAGGAAGTATAAATCCCATGATGGCCGCCAGGGTCGGCGCCACATCAATCAGCTTCATCTCGGACAGCTCATGTCCCTTTTCTATGCCGGCGCCTTCCAGCATAAAGGATGCCCTCATCTCCTCAAATTCCTCACTGTACCCATGCTGCGCCTTCTGGTAAACCTTCTCGGTGCAGTACGGCCCATTCACATTATCCCGGATCTCATACCCTTTTTTGGCAACCAGAACATAGCGGGCCAGAGGGAAACCACCGCGTTTCACTGCACCCTCCCGATCCAGTACCTCCAAAATACCGCTCTCAGGATCGGAGGCAAGACCTTTCATGATCTCAGCCAGCAGGGCTGCGGCTTCCTGATCCTTCTCGTCATTCAGACGAATCTCCGACATGCCGCCCGCTCTCTGGGACCAGGCCTTCCAGTCCGTGACGTGTCCGGCCGCATCGGTCTCAATCAGACCGGCCTCCCGGAGCAGAGTATTGGGGCTGATGTTGTGATGATTGTCGATGGTGCCATGGTCGGAAGCGACACATACGACTATATTGTCGTCGGTCAGCTCGTGTGCCTTTTCGATGAGCCGGCCAAGCATCTCGTCGATCTTCTCCAGAGAATGAGCCGCTTCTCTGCTGTAAACGCCCATCTGATGAGCCGTCTCATCAAAGGAGGCAAAGTAGGCAGACATGAAAAATGGCTGCTCCGGCAGATGACCGGCCAGCTTGTGCTCCAGCATCCACATGGCGGCCTGGAAGCGCTGTTTGTCGCCCGCCTCGGTGAGGTCCAGTCCTCCGGCATATCTGCCGATCTCCTCCTCCATACTGGCAATCAACCCCTGAGGTTTTGACACAGCATCGAGGAAGAGACTGTCAAGCTCCGACCCGTCCCACCAGAATTCCGGTGCAATGTAATCGCCCTTAGCGCCTACGGAAGTGGGAAATGCCACACTGGCCGACACATAACCGGCTTCCTTGGCCCCTTCCCACAGAGTTTTCACCTGACGGTTTGCAAACCAGTGCCAGGCTCCCAAATGCTCCCCGGTCGGATCAAAAATGCCGTTGTTATAAATCCCGTGGGTGGCCGGACAGACCCCGGTGATCATACTCTGGTGGCATGGATAAGTAAAGGTTGGAAATACACTTCTCATACCCTTTCGCGCAATACTGCCGCCTTGAACAAAATACTTCTCAATGTTGGGAAGCTTCACTCCCCGCCGCTCCTGCTCCAACACAAATTCCGGTTTCAGCGCATCCACAGAAATTAATAATACACTTGGTTTTTCATTTTTCATGATTTACGTCTCCTTTATGCTTGCTCTACTCGTATTCCGGCTTTGACAAACGGCTCGATCTGCTCTGCCGAAGCTTCGGAATCGGTAATAATCATACTGATTTTATCAACATCACACATTTTGACCAGAGAGTTGACTCCCAGCTTGCTGCTGTCGGCGATGATAATGGTATCAGCCGAGGCCTCCATCATCTTCTCCTGAACAATAATTTCATTCATTCGCTGATACGTAATTCCCTTATCGACGGAAATTCCGCAGGTGGTCAGGAAAAAGGTATTGATACTTAATTTAGAAAAAATCATACCCGCCATATCCGAGATAAAGGCCTTCTCTTCCCGGTTAAAGACACCGCCCGTGGCGATTACGGTAATTCCCTCCGCATCGGAGAGCTCGTTGATAATGGCCCAGGAATTGGTAACGACGGTTAAGGAATGGAAATGTTTTTTGATGGCTTTTGCAAGAGCAAATGCGGTGGTTCCCGAGTCAAGAGCGATGGACTGCCCTTCCTGGATAAAATGCAGGGCATATTCCGCAATCTGTTCCTTATTCTCCGGTTTCTCCTGATCTCGGGTGCCGAACGGCGTATAGGCACTGCTTTCCTGGTCGGACTTCTTATCTACATTCAGGAAGGCGCCGCCTCTGGTCCGGCGGATCAGCCCCTGAGCTTCCATATTCTCCAGATCACGCCGGATGGTTTCACTGGAGACATCCATCTCCTGTTTCAGCCTGCTGACCCGTACACTTCCGTCTTCCTGCATCAGGTCCAGGATTTTTTGATAACGCTGTTCTACAAGCATTTGATATCCCCTTCTTTCACACATGATAACTTCTTTTTCCTATTATATCGCAATGAATCGCACATTTCAACTCATTTTCACCACATATATTCCACAAAATCACACAGCTATTTTTGGCAATATTCCACAAAATAGCATATTATCACACAAAACTACTTGAAATAACACAGAACACCATATATAATGACGGCATAAGCAGCTATCAAAATTAAATCTAAAGGAGCGGAGTGTTATGAGTACACAAACGAAACACGCAGATTCAAAGAAATGGATCTCCTTCGGAACCCTGGTTCTGGGAGCCGGCACTATCTACAAGCTTGGATGTTTAAAGGATGCCTTCTATGTACCAATGCAGGAATTTATGGGATTGACCCACACGCAGATCGGAGTGGCCATGAGCGTGGCGGGGCTGGTATCCACCTTTGGATTTCTGGTATCCATCTATCTGACGGACCGGATTTCCAAAAAAATCATGATTCCGTCTGCCCTTTTGGGAATCGGGCTCTTGGGAATTGGACTTTCCACCTTCCCGCCGTACTGGCTGTTCCTGGTGATCAACTGTCTCCTGGCGGTCTGTGCCGATATGCTGTACTGGCCGACCATGTTAAAAGCCGTGCGTCTTCTGGGAACGGAGGAGGAGCAGGGACGTATGTTCGGCATTCTGGAAGCCGGCCGCGGACTGATTGACACAATCATCGCATTCGGCGCTCTCGGTGTGTTTGCCCTGATGGGAAGTGATAAAAATGCTTTAAAGGCAGCTATCCTGTTCTATTCGGCTGTTCCTATGATTATCGGTATCATTGCTTACTTTATGCTGGAACCGGATGAGATCAAAACGGTTAATGCTTCCGGCGAGCAGGTTGGCAGAAATAAAGCAGCGCTGGAAAATGTAGTCAAAGCATTAAAAAATAAAAATATCTGGCTGGTTTCCTTTAATGTATTTGCTGTTTATTGTGTATACTGTGGCCTGACCTATTTTATTCCATTTTTAAAAGATATCTATGCTATGCCGGCTGTTCTGGTTGGAGCGTATGGGATTATCAATCAGTATGCCCTGAAAATGCTGGGCGGTCCGGTGGGCGGCTATCTGACCGACAAGGTGTTCCACTCGGCGACAAAGTTCCTCCGCATTGTATTTATGATTACCGGTGCAGCGCTGGCTGTGTTTGCCTTCCTTCCTCACGGCCATATGAATGTTTACTTTGGCATGGTGATGACGTTAAGCATCGGCGCCTGTGTATTCAGCATGAGAGCTATTTTCTTTGCTCCCATGGATGAGATTGATGTACCGAGAGAAATTACCGGTTCGGCCATGTCGCTGGGCGCTTTTATCGGATATCTGCCAGGAGCATTTTTGTATTCTGTATACGGAAGTGTTCTGGACAGTCATCCGGGGATGGAGGGTTACAGGATTGTCTTTTTGATGATGGCCGTGTTTGCGGCAGCAGGATTTTTCCTGAGCAGCTACATATTAACTGTAATCGCGAAGTGTAAAACACAGTCGGCAGCAGAGTAAGGAGGAATATGATGAGAAAAGAATTAAATCAGATGGTTGGTACGATACCAGAGGTTGCAGATGCAGCCGCATTGAAAGAGACTTTTTGGCTGAACGGAAAACAGCAGGCTGGAGGCGAGAAGACCATTAAGGAGGTATCGCGGGAACAGGTGAAGGATGCCAGTGACCGGCTGCTTCGGTTTGCTCCGTATTTGAAGATGGCGTTTCCGGAATTAGAGGAGACGGATGGAATCATTGAATCCAGACTCTGTGAAATTAATGGAATGAAGGAATGGCTGAACCGCGAATACCACGCAGGGATCAAGGGCCGGTTGTTGTTAAAACGGGACAGCGATCTTCCTGTTTCCGGCTCCGTGAAGGCAAGAGGCGGGATTTATGAGGTATTAAAATATGCGGAAGAACTGGCATTGGAGGCGGGAATGCTGAGAGAAACCGATGATTACAGTATTCTGATGCGGCCGGAATTCCTGGAATTTTACAGCAGGCATACCATCCAGGTGGGAAGTACTGGAAATCTGGGCATGAGCATCGGTATCATGAGTGCAAAGCTGGGGTTTCATGTGATTGTTCACATGTCGGCCGACGCGAAGCAGTGGAAGAAGGACCTGCTGAGAAGCCGTGGGGTTGAGGTCATCGAATATGCGGATGATTATTGTATGGCGGTAGAGCAGGGAAGGAAAAACTCGGATGCGGATCCTATGAGTTATTTTGTGGACGACGAGAATTCAAAAAATCTGTTTCTCGGATATAGTGTGGCAGGGGAGAGACTGCAGGCCCAGCTGAAGGAGCAGAAGATTGCTGTGGATGAGGAGCATCCGCTGTTTGTGTATATTCCATGTGGAATTGGCGGGGCACCGGGGGGAATTACTTACGGACTCAAGCAGATCTTTGGGGATCATGTGCACTGCTTTTTCACGGAGCCGGTGCAGGCCTGCTGTATGATGCTTGGAATGGCCACAGGGCTTCACGATGGTGTCAGCGTCAGTGATTTTGACATAGATGGGAGAACTGACGCCGACGGTCTGGCCGTTGGGCGGCCGTCGGCATTTGTCGGAAGGATTATGGAGCCGGTGTTGGGCGGGATTGCGACGATCCGGGATGGCCGGTTGTATGATCTGATGAGAGGACTTCTGGCAGAGGAAGATATCTTTATCGAGCCCAGCTCCTGTGCCGGCTTTGGGGCGCTGATCTGCCCGGATGATTTGGCGGAATATGCAAAGAAATGGGGGCTGACGGATCGAATGGAGCAGGCTTCCCATATTGTGTGGGCTACGGGCGGCTGCATGGTTCCGGAGGAAACGAGAGAAACATACTTAAAGACAGGTTTATCAGAATAAGGATGAGATATGAGCTATCAATTATTGGTGTTGGATATTGATGGAACGGTAAATGATTCTGAACAGCGGGTGACGGCAAAGACGAAAAGGTCGGTGATTGACCTCCAGAGGCGGGGTGTCCGGGTGGTATTGGCATCCGGGCGGCCGCCTCTGGGCATATTCCCGGTCGCCAGCGAATTGAAACTGGATCAGTTTGGGAGCTATATCATGGCATTTAACGGTGCCAAAATCATGGAATATGGGCAGGGCAGATGCATTTTTGAGAGGCACCTGCCCTTTCATCTGCCGGCCAGGCTGTGGGAAGACGTCAGGAGGTATGAGGTCGGATTTGCGGCGTACCACGGTGATGTCATTGTTGCGGGAACCAGGCCGGACCAGTATCTGAAGCTGGAGTCGGAGATTTGCAAAATGACGGTGGAGTATCGGGAAAGATTCGGAGCCTATGTGGATTTTCCGGTGAGTGAATGCCTGATTACAGGAGAGCCGGAGGAACTGGAGATGCTGGAAATGGACCTGAGCCATAAATATGTTCATGAGGCACAGCTGTTTCACTCGGAACCGCATTATCTGGAAGTAACGCCGAAGAATGTGGACAAGGCATATGGACTGAAGCATTTGCTGAAAATCCTCCATATTCCCAGAGAGAATACGGTGTGCTGCGGAAACAGTTTTAACGACAGGACAATGATCCAATATGCCGGAGTCGGCGTGGCGATGGCAAATGCAGTGGAACCACTGAAAATAGTGGCGGATTATGTTACTGTGAATGACAATGATCATGATGGAATTGCGGAGGTGATTGAGAGGTTTTTCTGATGAATTAGGAGGAAACTACTGACGGAACGAAAAAGGGTTATCCATGGCTGGATAATGGTTCCCCGCGGTTCATTTTTACCAGCGACTGCGTATAGACAACAGTCATCACAAACATCACGATTCTTATGTCAGCCAGTCGTTAATCACAGGGGCTCCGATCTGCAAGAATACCAGACGATAATGGGAAACTCCAATAAGGATGTTTTCTTTTGGCTTAAACCTTGCCAACGAAGTTGAAGTACACATCGACCTGCTGGGTGTATTTTTTCTTCTTGTAATGAAAAAGATGTGAACGAGGGGACGGCTCACATGCATGGAAAGGAAGAAGGACTGCTGGATTCCTACCAGAAGCTTCTGGACATGCGGGAAGAATTCAGGAAACTGATTTAGACCTTGCTGTAAAAGCACGGGAAAAGCTGCCGAAGCATAGACTTTAATTAAGTATATGCGTTAGGTGGCTTTTTTTGAAGACATTTCCCAAGCCTTTGACACCCGGAGAGGAGAGAATCTGTCTGGAGCGCTGCAAAGAGGGCGACCTGGATGCCCGCAATACTCTGATCGAACGAAATATGAGGTTGGTGGCTCACGTGGCGAAGAAGTATCAGAATACGGATTACGAGATGGAGGATCTGCTGTCCGTGGGAACGATAGGGCTGATCAAGGCAGTCAACACCTTTCATATGGATCGTGGCTCCAGGCTTGCCACCTATGCCGCAAAATGTATTGAAAATGAAATTCTCATGCTTCTGCGGGCCAGCCGCAAATTTTCCCGTGAGGTATCACTGTTTGAGCCGATCGGTGTGGATAAGGACGGGGAATCGGTCAGCCTTGTGGATGTGATCGAGATGGAGAACCGGGAGGTCCTTGAGGATCTGATCCTGAGTCAGGATATCCGCGAACTGTATGAAATCTGCGAGGCGTGTCTGAAGGATCAGGAAAAGACGGTGATCGGCATGCGCTACGGCCTGTATGGCAAGCAGCCGAAAACCCAGCGGGAGATCGCGGAGCTGCTGGGCATTTCCCGTTCCTATGTATCCCGAATCGAAAAGCGGGCGCTGGGGAAGCTGCGGGTGGAGTTTGAGAAGAAAGAGAAATAGAATTTAATGATAACAGAAGGTTACGCTGCCTTGATGGGGAAATGTCAAGACAGCGTATTGCTTTGCACCGTGAGCACCAAATTATAATGAGGCGGAATATAAAATCTCCGTCCTTTTGCGAGCTGGAGTAATTCACTATAATTGTGTCACAGTAAAGCATCTATTTCAGGTATTTCAGAAAATTTCTTGAAGTAGATGTTCTATTAGGTTGATCAGTGTTATAATAGATCCGGACGGCACTTATTGAAAAAATGTAGATTAGTTTATATACAAGGAAAAAACAAATGATAAACAATACATGGAAATATCAACGCGGAACAGGTTTGTTAAAAGAACATCATAATAAATGTACTAATTTTTTTAATAAAATAGAAGATGGCGAAGAGGTATATATACATTTAGATAATCCGGTAACGGAAGACGACCTGAATGCTGAAAATGAAACTTATATAAGAGCAACATTACTGTCTGATGAAATGATTTCGTATGATGCAGAAATGCTAGGCCATGCATATAATGAAAATAATGAGCTTTTAAACAAATATCGCCCATATTTTGTCAGTTTTATAATACCTTATTCTCAAACTTCCGTAACAGATTTAATGTTGATAGAAAATACATGGTATAAGGGGATTTTTCAAACAGCACAATCAGAATTGGAAAATAATGAGACTGTAATAGCGCTGGAAGGAATTTTGGAAACGAGTGCGAGTCCAATTAATCATCTAGAAGGAACGATGTTAGTATTTAAAAATAAAAGTCTAAAACAGAGTGAACTGGAAAAAATAAATGAAATAGATAAAACATATAAAATATCGACATTTACAACAAGTAATGTAATTATTGAAAACTATTTAAATAGTGCATGGAATAACGATTATCCAAAATTGATTGATATATATAATGTTGGACATGGAAATGCAGATTATATTAGAGGAAGCAACAATCACAGAATCTTATATGATGTTGGATATAGTTATATAAAGTGTCCGAAAGCATATGGTGTTTTCCCCTACATGAGAGCAGCAATGGCTATACGTGGAATGAAGCCTGATTGCGTGGTTTTATCGCACTGGGATACGGATCACATTATTGGATGTGCTTATGCAGAACAGTCATTGTTTAGAAAAAAATGGATTGCACCAAGTTTTATATCCAGCAATGATAAAAAATATTGCCCGAGTATAAATGCAAAGCGATTGGCAATGTATTTAAATCTTCTGGGCAACTTATGTTTAGTTGACCGGAGTCAAGGAAAGACTGAAATAGCAACTATATCGTGCATAAATTATGCGGAAATAATCCTTTGGCTAGGCGGTGGTAAGGATTCAAAAATAACAAGGCATAATTGCGAAGGACTTATTTTGGAAATAGTGGGGAGCCGTAGCTGCCAGAGGGATAAGAATTGCTTGGGACATCAAAGTCATATTTTGTTGTCTGGAGATGTTCCGTATCAGTGTATACCAAATACTGTTTTTTCAAAAAAGATTGATTTTCTACATGTACCACATCATTGCTCAGGCATGAATTTGTCCGCTCTTACAACTATGCTTCCGGGAGGGCGTGCCGCTATCATCTCTACTGATCGGAAAAAAGATGGCACAAAAAATCTGGATAATACTCATTTAAATGAGTTAGGGAGAAAATATTCTATGGTTGTTTGTACAATCGATCATAAGCCTGTGGATGACGATGCAAATTTAAGTGTACAAATTGATTGTTTGACTAATTGCATAAAATTCAGATAAAATACAGCTTCTGCTGGAGTGTGAGCATAAAGAAAATAAATAAGATGGTGTGGTAAAAAATATGGTCTTCATTTAGTGGACAACGAATTGGACAGAGAGGCAACTAACAAGAGATTCTTGTTAGTTCCAGATGAAGGAACCATTATTTTTATCCCCACCGTGGCAGGAGCATACGTATCCCGAATCGAAAAGCGGGCACTCGGGAAGCTGCGGCAGAGGCTCGAAGAAAATAGATAAACCTGGAGTGAAAAATGCATTGTTTTTCCGGGCTTTCCCATATATAATATATGGGAAAGCTATTTTTTTTGACAGAAAAATTTCAGTTGAAATAAGGAGGATGGTTATGTCTACAATTTTGGTAACGGGCGGTGCGGGTTATATCGGAAGTCATACCTGTATTTCGCTTTTGGAATCGGGTCATGATGTGGTCGTAGTGGACAATCTGTGCAATTCCTGCCGTGAATCCGTGAAACGTGTGGAGGAGATTACAGGAAAGCATGTGAGCTTTTATGAGGTGGATCTTCTGGACGAGCCGGCGCTGGATCAGGTGTTTGCAAATGAGAAGATCGATGCGGTTATTCATTTTGCAGGTCTGAAGGCCGTTGGAGAATCTGTTTACAAACCATTGGAATATTATCATAACAACATTACCGGTACACTGATTCTCTGTGATGTGATGCGCAGACATGGCTGCAAGAACATCGTGTTCAGTTCCTCCGCAACGGTCTATGGCAACCCGGCCTTCGTGCCGATCACCGAGGAGTGTCCGATGGGCGAGATCACCAACCCATACGGCAGAACCAAGGGGATGCTGGAGCAGATTCTGACAGACCTGCACACGGCAGATCCAGAGTGGAAGGTGATGCTGCTTCGTTATTTCAATCCGATCGGTGCGCACAAATCCGGACGGATCGGCGAGAATCCGAAGGGAATCCCGAACAACCTGTTCCCGTACATCACGCAGGTGGCGATCGGCAAGCTGGTATGTCTCGGCGTGTTTGGCAACGACTACGATACTCCGGACGGAACCTGTGTCCGTGACTACATCCATGTGGTAGATTTGGCAGACGGTCATGTGAAAGCGCTGGACAAGATGGACAAGGAAGGCGGCGGTGTCTGGATCTACAATCTGGGAACGGGTGCCGGCTACAGTGTCCTGGATGTCATCCGTGCATTTGAGGAGGCAAACAACTTAAAGATCAACTATGTCTTCAAAGAGCGCCGCGCAGGGGATGTGCCTGCCTGCTACGCAGATTCCAGCAAGGCCGCGCGCGAACTTGGCTGGACCGCGAAAAACGGAATACGCGAGATGTGCGAGGATTCCTGGAGATGGCAGAAGAACAATCCGAACGGGTATGAGGAATAAAGAATAACAAAAAGCAGGATTGACCGAATTCCCAGTTTAACAAGGATGTTTTCGGTTTTTAAGATTTGCCGTAGGAGTTTTAAGTCCTACGGCTTTTCTTCTGTATAATTTTTCTTCTTCCACGGCACGGAGTGCTCATACCGCCTGTGTCAGCAGGTGAAACTGCTCGCCCTGTCTGTGTAGCCCAAATCAAACCGCGTGTACAGGTTGGAAGTGATGTGGTATACTGGATATGGAAAATTATCTTCTGCGCTTGTAAAGCAAGCGCAGGACGAGTTGATTTAATGTTTTATGAATATGGGGTGGAGTATGAAAATAGAACAGTTAAGGGAGCATCCTCAATATATTGAAATAGTTATTGATTGGCTCAATGAAGAATTTGGTAACACAAAGAGCCGCAATTTTTATCAAGAACTCATTAAACACAGCTTGACTGATAATCAGTTGCCCATAACCTTTGTGGCACTTGAAAATGATGTATTATTAGGCACTGTTGGGATTTGGCGAGGAGATTTGCTTTCACGACAAGAATTATACCCTTGGCTTTCCGCGTTAGTAGTTAACCCTCGCTATAGAAAGTCTGGAATCGGGCAGGAATTGCAAAAGCACGCCCTTCAATATTGTCAATCTAAAGGCATTAAACAATTATATCTTTATACAGAATTGAACGGATATTATGAGAAAAGTGGATGGGTATCCTTTGATGTAGGATACGAATATACAGGAGGAAAAGTTGCCATTTATAAACATTCCATTTACTAAAGCGAATGAGCATTGAATTGGGTGTCATCGTATCTTCAAGTGGCATAGGATGGGTATCCAACCAAGCAACCGGTATCTGCACGAAAAGCCATTGTGCAATTTTTTCAATTGAGTTACAATTATGATAATGAATGTAAAAAGTGGCAGAGGGGGGAGCGGACGATGGAGGAAGGGAAACTGGATCAGAACAGATGCACTGAGATCACAAAACTGCGACAGGCGGCGCTTGACCGCATCTGGGCGAATCTGGATGTAGAGACCGGAATTCAGGAGGCGATCACAATCGTGGGCCGCACACTGCAGATCAGCCGTATTTACATTTTTGAAAATAACGAAGAGAATACACACATTGACAATACCTTTGAATGGTGTGGGGAAGGCATCGGGCCGCGGAAGGATCTGCTGCAGCACAGGCCATTTGAGGAGCGTGATTATCATGCCATGTTCGATCAACAGGGTGTGTTCTTTTGCCCGGATGTCAGCGCTGCGCCGAATCCGGTCCGGGCATTACTGGAGGACCAGAGTATCAGGGCTACGCTGCAGTATGCGATTTATGACAAGGGGATCGTTCGGGGATTTGTGGGCTTTGATGATTGTGTCCGCACGCGTTTTGACTGGCGGGATGACACTGTCAGTTTAAGCACCCTGATGTATATTTCCCGGATTCTATCAGTCTGTCTGCTGAAAGAGCGAAATCTGCAAAAGGCGGTCAGCCTGCGCGAAGAGCTGGAGCACATTCTGGAGCAGGAACGTGATTTGAAGCAGGAGGCACTTTTGGCGGCCGAGGAAAAGAGCCGGTTCCTGTCACGGATGAGCCATGACATGAGGACACCGATGAACGGAATATTGGGGATCGCGGCGTTGTCGGAGGATGAGGACGATATTGCGGTTCTGAAGGATAATATTCGAAAAATTAAAAACAGCGGAGAATATCTGCTGGAGCTGATTAACGATATTCTGGATTCGCAGAAGATTGAAAAGGGAAAGATGCGTCTGCATCCGCAGGTCATTTACTGTGCCGAATTTATGGAGAATCTGTTCGAAATCGTAAAGGAAAGCGCGCAAGAAAAGCAGATTGATCTGCAAATTAAGATTCCCTATGAACATATGAATGAATTTGTCCGGATTGATCCGGTCCGCATGAAACAGATCTTTTTGAATTTGTTGTCGAATGCGATCAAATTTACTCCGAACCACGGGACGGTTTCGTTTGAAACGGCGTGCGAGCCGCGGGGCGGAAACAGAATGCATGTTGTGATCAAGGTGCGCGATACGGGGATAGGCATGAGCAAAGAATACCTGGAGCACGGGATTTTCAAAGTGTTTTCCCAGGAGTACAACCAGGTTTCAGCACAGAGCGTGGGAACCGGGCTGGGGCTTGTCATTGTAAAACGCCTGGTTGAAATGATGCAGGGAACCATCGAGGTGGAAAGCCAGCTTGGCAAGGGCACGACCTTCACGGTACAGATGGATATCGATCGCGTTCCGGTGAACGCGGCCTCGAAGATCGAATCGGATGAAAGCAAGAAAAAGACCGTGGTGAAGGAACATTTATATGGAAAGCGCATTCTGTTAGTGGAGGATCATCCGCTGAATGCGGAGGTGGCGAAACGCATTCTGCAAAAAGCAGGCTGCGAGGTGGAGCTTACGGAAAATGGAGACGAGGCGCTGCATCAATTCGAACAGTCGCCGCTTCTGTACTACGATGCGATTTTGATGGATATCCGGATGCCGGTTATGGACGGAATCACCGCGGCAAAGGAGATTCGGAAGCTGGAACGGTCCGATGCAAAGACCATCGCGATCATCGCGATGACGGCGAATGCCTACGAGGAAGATATCCGGGAGGCGCTGGCGGCAGGGATGAATGAGCATCTGGCAAAGCCGGTGGAACCGCAGAAGCTGTACGCGGCCCTGGGGAGATATATCCGAAGCGACCAGAAAGAGCAGTTCTCCTTCTACACGTATATGGAGGACTCCAACGCGCTGAAAAATTCCATCATCACGATTGCTTCCATGCGGGAAATGATCGAGAATGTACTTGAGCCAAAGGGGGCCTTTGCGGTTGGCTATGAGTCCTTCCAGAACATTTATCAGTTCCTTCAGCGGAATATCAACCGCTCCAGAGCGGAAATGCAGATCTTGCTTTTCACGATCCGGGATGCCGGGGAGAAGGCGGCGGACGGCGGTGATTTGTATCAGATCTTAAGTGAGGTGATTCAGTTTTCACTGCGGGAAGGCGATCTGATGATTGAATTTAACGCGCATCAGATCGTGATTATTCTTATGAACTGCGACGCGGAAAACAGTGGGAAGGTAGCGGAACGGGTGCTGAATCGATTTGCGCAGCAAAACCGGGAATTAAGACCGTTCGTGTCCTATGAGCACTGTGAATTTGAAAACTAGCTGCATAGTATGGGTGTACGGAGGGGATAAACAATGGAGAAGGTCATGCTGGTGGTCGATGATGCCGCGATAAACCGCAGTGTGCTGAGACGAATCTTTCAGGAAGAATATGAGATCGTGGAGGCAGCAGACGGCGAGGAGGCGCTGGCGCTCATCGAGCAGTATTACGCGGGGAATCTGATCGTGACGCTGGATCTGCGGATGCCCCGTATGGACGGATTTGAAGTGCTGGAACGGGTGAGACAGAATCCAAAGTACGAGTCGGTGCCGATCATCGTCAATACGGAATACGGGGATGAAACGACGGAGCTGCGGGTTTTGCGGGCGGGGGCGGATGATTTTATCAGCAAACCATACCTGCCGGAGATTGTCAGGCGGCGCGTGTACAATGTTCATGCCCGGTATGAATTAAAGCAGCTCAAGATGGAACGGGAGCTGCGAAAGACCAGTCAGCAGCTTCAGTCGCTGATGGCCTCGGTGCCGGGGGGAATCGGAATCTTTGAGCTGAAGGGAACGAAGCTCGGCTGCCGCTATTTTAATGAAGGACTTGCGGCGCTGTTGGGCTACACCAAACAGGAATATGCGGATGTGATCACGGAAACAGCGCTTGCCGCGGTCTATCCGGAGGATCTGCCGAAGCTGATGCAGGCGATCGAGGTAACGATTCAAAAGCATCAGAAGGAAGCTTCGAATTCCTGTGAATTCCGCATGATCCGGAAGGACGGAAGCCTGATCTGGATCTATCTGTCGGCGGCGGTCACAGAGATGGAAGAAGATGGGATCGTGTTCAGCGCGGTATTCAGTGACATCACAGCGAATGTCGTGGCGCAGGAGAAGATCGAAGCACACAACCGGGAGCTGAAATATCTGGTGGAGCATGATGCCCTGACGGGACTCTACAACCGGGAGACCTTCTGCAAGAAGACGGAGGAGTACCTCAGAAATCACCCAAATCAGGAATATGTGATGATCCGCATGGATGTCGAGCGGTTCAAGGTGATCAATGAGCTGTTCGGAGCAGAGACCGGAGATCTGGTTCTGCGCAATATCGCGTCGGTGCTGAAAAAGGAGATCGGAAAGCGCGGTATGTATGGACGCCTGGAGGCGGATCATTTTGCAGTCTGTATTGCCAGAAGCGAAGAATACTATGAGCAGTTACTTCGCATTCAGGAGGAGCAGTTTGCGGCGCTGAACCTGAATTACCGTATAAACATGTACATGGGAGTTTACATCATCACGGACCGGACCCTGTCGCTGGAGCAGATGTGTGAGCGGGCAAACATGGCGCTTGGAAGCGTCAAGGGGAAATCACTGCAAAAGTATGCGGTATACAGAGACAGTATGCGGACGAGTCTTGTGAAAGAGCAGTTTATGATCAATGAGATGCATCAGGCGCTGGAGCGCGGGCAGTTTACCTTCTACCTGCAGCCGATTTTTGATGCGGTCACGGAGCTGCCGGTCAGCGCGGAGGCACTGGTGCGGTGGGAGCATCCGGTAAAGGGTATGCTTTCTCCGGCGGATTTCATCCCGCTGTTTGAGCGAAATGGATTTATTACGAAGCTGGACCCGTATATCTGGAGAGAGGTATGCCGGTATTTAAGCGATGCACTGGCCAGGGGAGAGCATGTCGTCCCGGTTTCGGTCAATGTCTCGCGGATCAATCTGTTCCAGTCCAATCTTTGCGAAGAAATTTTGGGGATCGTGGATGGCTGCGGGCTGGATCACAGCCTCATCAAGTTTGAGATCACCGAAAGTGCCTACATGGACGACTCGGATCATTTGCTGAAGGTGATTGAGAAGCTGCAGTCCTACGGATTTAAGGTGCTGATGGATGATTTCGGAAGCGGCTATTCTTCCCTGAATATGCTGAAGGAGACGTCGGTGGATATTTTGAAGATCGATATGCGTTTCCTGAAAAGCTTCAAGATGGATACACGCGGGGTCTGTGTGCTGGATGGTATTATCCGTATGGCGAAGGATCTGAATATGAAGGTCGTGGCGGAAGGGGTGGAGACGGAGGAGCAGCTTAATTTCCTGAAAAACACCGGCTGTGACTGGATTCAGGGCTATTATTTCTCCAAACCAGTTTCCCTGGAGGATTACCGGAAGCTGCTTGGGGAGCTTGATCAGAAGCTTGCGGCAACCTGGATCGAGCTGCCGCAACAGGTGACGGACGAGGATCAGCAGCGGGCCTACCCGTGCTTTGCACAGGAGGCGGTGCATGATGAGATTGTGCGGCAGAGGCAGTATTTTGATGTGGTGCGGCTGGTGGACCCGATCCGAACCAGGGTCTGTAATATCTGTCAGGACACGTGCGAAACCCACGCCTGCTACAGCGTGTGGGGGAAGAATGTGCGGTGCAGCAACTGTATTTCCCTGCGGGCGCTGGAGCATCACGGGCGTTTCAGCAAGCTGGAATACTCCAAAGAGGGCGTATTTTTTGTGATCTCGCAATATATGCAGGTTGCAGGGCGCGACTACGTCATGGAGATGGTGACGCATCTGGAAGATGAGTATGTGGGTCATCTGTTTGACAAAGACCTGCTGCTGGTCAAGCTCAATGATTTAAACCGCCAGTTGATCGTGGATGAGCTGACGGGTGTTTACAACCGGAGACATATCGATGAGCATCTGAGCAATTACATTTTCAATGCGAAGAACAGCGGCGGCGATCTTGGGATTGCGATGGTGGACATCGACAATTTAAAGATGATCAACGACACCTTCGGGCATATGGCCGGAGATTCGGTGATCCGGCACACGGCGAAGCTTTTGCAGGAAAATATTGCCCGGAGCAAAAGTGATTTTGTGGCGCGGTATGGCGGGGATGAATTCCTGCTGGTGTGCCGCAACGTCCCGGCGGCGGTGTTCCGGCGCCGGCTGGAGGAGCTGTTGGCGTGTGTGAAGGAGGCGAAGGTGGAAGGGATCGGAAGCCTGGCGCTGAGTGTGAGCATCGGAGCCGTCACCTTAAGCGAATTCCCGGATTATGAGCAGAAGGAGCTGATTGAAACGGCTGACCGGCGGCTGTATGAGGCGAAACGCGCGGGGCGCGGCGTGGTGTCCATGGGGTGAAGCCTGTATGCTTTTCGTGATTGAGGCTGGACATGATTGTGCAATCATGGTAGAATAGAAAGCCATTGCAATGGTATCAGTCAAAAGAAGAAAGGTTATCAATCATGTTAGATCTCATAGAATCCGTTAATACGGCTGTCAATAATTTTGTTTGGGGCGTTCCGGCGATGATCTGTATCATCGGGGTGGGACTTTATCTCAGTATAGCAACGGGTTTTATTCAAATCCGCAAATTCGGATTTGCTATCAAAACCACGATCGGAAGGATGTTTACGAAGGCCGAGGCTAAAGAGGGTGCGATGACACCGTTTCAGGCGGTCTGTACGGCACTGGCGGCGACCGTGGGCACGGGAAATATTGCAGGCGTTGCGGGAGCGATCGCCATCGGCGGGCCGGGTGCAGTATTTTGGATGTGGTGCTCTGCGTTTTTGGGAATGTGCACCAAATTTTCCGAGGTTACCCTGGCGGTGCATTTTCGGGAAAAGAATCAGGAAGGGGACTGGGTCGGCGGCCCTATGTATTATATTAAGAATGGCCTGGGTGCAAACTGGCAGTGGCTGGCAGTCGTGTTTTCGGTGCTGGGGGTACTGACCGTGTTCGGCACGGGAAATGCCACGCAGGTCAATACCATTACGACGGCGATTGATTCGGCGCTGTTAAGCTATGGAGTCATTCAAACAAGTCAGGTTGCAGCGGTCAATCTGGTGATTGGAATTCTGATCACGATTCTGGTTGCGCTGGTATTACTTGGCGGAATCAAGCGGATCGGGAAGGTGACTGAGAAGCTGGTGCCTCTGATGGCCACGGTGTATGTCATACTGGCGATTGGCGTGGTGATTCTGCATGCACAGCATCTTCCGGCGGTGCTTCGCGCGATTGTGCAGGGTGCATTTTCTCCGTCGGCCTTTACCGGCGGCGCGATCGGTTCGCTGTATGTCAGCATGAAGCGCGGGGTGTCCAGAGGCATCTTTTCCAATGAGGCCGGTCTTGGTACGGGATCAATTGCGCATGCCACGGCGGATACAGACGATGCGGTGCACCAGGGCTTTTTCGGGATTTTCGAGGTGTTTGCAGATACGATCGTGATCTGTACGCTGACGGCGCTGGTTATTCTGTGCAGCGGCGTGTCCTTTACCTATGGAAAGGCGGCGGGGGCAGAGCTGACGATCAGCGGCTTTGTTTCGACTTACGGAAACTGGGTCTCGATCTTTACGGCCTTTGCACTTTGCAGCTTTGCATTTTCGACGATCATCGGCTGGGGCCTTTACGGTTCCCGGTGCGTGGAGTTTTTGTTCGGTCATAAGAGCATTCGGCCCTTTATGGTGGTGTATTCACTTGTGGCGATTCTGGGTGCAACGGCGGATCTTGGGCTGCTTTGGGGCATTGCGGATACCTTTAACGGCTTGATGGCGATTCCGAACCTGGTTGCGCTGTTTTTGCTGGCTAAGGTGGTGGTGCGGCTGACTGGGGAGTATTTTGCGAGAGAAGAGCATTGATAGAAAACAGATCATGCAAAGGGGGCAGCGAGCTGCCCCCCCCTTTGTGGTGCGGGATTTAAGTCTGCTCCCCCTGCATCAACGTCTTCATGGCAAAGGCATAGATTTCCTGGCTGCGTTCCTTCCAGTGCGCGCACATGGACTCGGCCTGGTCTTTGTCGGGGACGGAGAGGTTTAGGTCGATCAGGGTGCTCTTGCCTTCGCGCACCTCACAGTGTACGATGTAGTCCTGGGCGGTAGACTTGTAGTAATCGGATACGATGCTGACCTCGTTGCGCATGCGGAACCGGTTTTCTTTCAGATAGAGATCCATATCCTCGATGATCGCGGGGGAGATGTTTTTGCCAAAAAAGCTCAGCGTCTCTTCCCCCTCCCGGGTGATGCAGTAGCGGGTGCTGTTGTGCGTGGATTCCGTGCGGATCAGGCCGGATTCCTGGAGCTCATTCAGCGCCTGCTGCAGCGTGAAGTAGCTGGCATACTCATGCTGAAGGAAAAAATCCGTCAGTTGGGCGTTGGTCAGCGGGAAATTGACCTGCTTGAGCATATAGAGATTCATCAGCTTGTAGAGTGTCATTGGTTCCGATAACATAGTATCCTGCCTCTCTCATCGTAAGTTTTTCTTAATCATACCAATTTACTCCTTTTAAATCAAGTGAAAATATGATATCATGGATTAGATAATGGGTAACTGACAGGTGGTACTATGAGAGAAAAAATAAATCGGCTCGCGAAAGGGATCGTGGATGCGGACATTCCCGAACTTTCTATTACGCCTCTTTCGCTGGAAGAGACGATTCAGGCCGGGGAGATTACAAGAAGAGAGCTGTTTGTGGCGGATACACAGGGCAGATTTGTGAAGGGGCTGGTATATTCCTCCAATCTGCGCGTCCGTATTCTGAATAATGCATTCGGAGGCAACCGCAATCATATTACTTACGAAGTGGATGGAAATCATCTGTCGAAGGAAGATGTGATTGAGGGAGCTTTTTATCTTGTGACCAATGGCGGAGAGAAAAAGGTTCCTTATTCTTTCTCTGTGGAACTGGGGAAATCCGGAAAGACGCTGGATGCGCTGAAAGTCCCGGCGGATTTTGCGGATCTGACACATCGCGATCAGGAATTGGCACTGCGTCTTTTTGAATATCAGGATTTTGTGGAGGCTCCGTTTATGCAGAGTCTTTCTGTGCGTGCGCTCTACGATGGACTGCGGGGCCGGTTAAACCGTCAGAATCAGCTGGAAGAATTTCTGGTGGCGCTGAAGGCCAAGGAGCCGGTGAGGCTTGAGATCGCGGAAAAGACAAAGCAGTATGACGGACTGACGGAGACCATCACAGAGAAGCTGGTGGTGAAGAGCAGTACCTGGGGTTACGTGCAGTTCGAGGTGAGTGCGGACGGAGATTTTTTAGAGCTTCCAAAGAAGAGCTTTACGATACAGGATTTTAAGGATGGCGTCTGTGAGGTGACTTATCAGGTCAACCCGGGGAGAATCCACCGTGGAAAGAATCTGGGCGCCATACGCATTACTGCGGTGCGGGAATCGTTTACGATACCCGTCGAGGTACAGGCGGCGGAGGAGAGCGAAGAGAAGACGGTGCGCAGCCGTCAGGAAGAGCTTCAGCGCTATTTCGTTCTGCGCCTGGAATATGAGAGCGGGATGTATGAGGACCGTCTTCTGATCAACCAGATGAAGCAGGAGCTGGATCGCATCCGCAGACAGTTCGGCGAAGATCTGAGCGATCTCATACGCCAGGCAGAGCTTTTGATCCTGGAGGGTCAGAAGGAGCGGGCCGGCGTGCTTCTGGAGAGCTGTAAGGATCAGGTGATGGCACAGAAGAAGGATCAGCGGGATCTTTACTGTTACTATCAGTATTTGCAGATGCAGGTCAGGAAAAAGGACGGCCAGCGCGAGAGTCTGCTTCGCACGGTCAAAAAATATCTGGAGGAGGATCCGTGCAACAGCAGCCTTTATCTGCTGCGGCTTCGGCTGGAACCGAGCGCACAGGAGAATCCGTCAGGGCTGCTCGATGAGATGAAGGCCATGTTTGCGGGCGGCTGCCACAGTCCTTACCTCTATACCCACGTATTTCGGATTTATGAGAAGAACATGTATCTCCTGAAACGACTGGATGATTTTGAGGTGCAGGTGCTTTTGTTTGCGGCAAAACGGGGACTGGTGGACAAGGAGCTGGCGCTGCACGTGGCGGAGCTGGCCGGTGTGGTCAAGCATTACCGGACTCTTTATTACCGGCTGATGGTGCTGCTTTATGAGAAGTATCAGGAGAAGGAGCTTCTGAGTGCAGTCTGCTGCATCCTGATCAAGGGAGACTGCCGGAACCGGGTGTATTTCCCATGGTATCAGAAGGCGCTTGAGGCGGGAGTCAGCCTGACAAGGCTGTATGAGTATTTCCTGTATGCGCTGCCGCGGGAGTATCCGTATCTGCTGCCGAAGGAGATCCTGTTGTATTTTTCCTATGAAAAAGCGATGGATGATTACAGCCGTTCCGTTCTGTACATGAATATCCTGAAATACATGAAGCCGGAGGCCGCATTGTACAAGCAGTATGAGCGGGACATTGAACAGTTTACGATGGAACAGCTTCTGCATTCCCGGATCAACCACAGATTTGTGGTGCTCTATGAGCACATGGTCTACAAAGAGATGATCGATGAGCGCGTGGCGAAAGTGCTGCCGTCGCTGCTCAAGTCGTATCGGGTGCAGATCAAGAATGCGAACATCCGCTATGTGGTGGTGTGCTACGAGGAGATAGAGGGCGAGGATGCCTTCCTGGTACAGGATGGTGTGGCGTACGTGCCGCTGTTTTCGGAGCATCCGGTGCTTTTGTTCCAGGATGAATACGGCAACCGCTACCACAACATCTCCTACCGCAAGCTGCCGGCGATGGAGAAGAAAAACGCTGCGGAGCTGGAAGAGCAGTGCTATGATATTTTTCCGAACCACCCGATGCTTCGCTTGCAGGAGTGTGGGGAGATCGTGGCGGCCGGGATTCAAAATGAGTCAGAGCTGATGACGATGAAGCGCGCCCTGACGGACTTAAAGCTTCATCCGCTGTTTCGGAAGCGGATCCTGTCCGGCATGATCGACTACTATAAGAGGCAGCTTGAGTCGGAGGATGGCGAAGCCGGTGAGGATGTAGACTACCTGATGGATCTGGATCTGGACCGCTTAGACCGCGCGGAGCGGAACGGGGTCTGTGAGACGCTGATCTCGCAGGATTACATCCGTGAGGCTTATGAGATTATACAGCATTATGGCTGCGAGGGCATCCGGGGTACGCGGCTTTTGAAGCTGTGCACCAAGATGGTGCTGCAGCAGCTGTTTGACGAGGATGATGGTCTGCTTTCCATGGCTTGTATGCTGTTCTCGGAAGGCAAATACGACAGTGTACTGCTCGATTACCTCTGTGAGCATTTCAATGGTTCTGCGAAGCAGATGTTCAAGATTCTGAATCAGGGTGTGCATGAGCATGTGGAGACCTATGATATGCCGGAACGCCTGCTGGCACAGATGCTCTTTAGCGGGGAGACGGATCGGATTGATCAGGTCTTTGACTGGTATGCAGCCGGGAAGAAGACCAGTGAAAACGTGGTGCGGGCGTATTTCACCCTGAGGTCGGCGGAATATTTCCTGAAGGACACCCCCACGCAGGACCGGGTATTTGCGTACCTGGAAGGTGCGGTGCACGGCATGGAAGAGCGAAACCGGATTCCCACCATCTATCTGCTGGCGCTGACCCGCTATTATTCCACATTGAAGGTGCTGGATGAGGAGCGAAAGAGTCTGTGCAGCAGCATGGTGGAGCTTCTGATGGAAGAAGGCCGGATCTTCGCCTATTTCCATGATCTGGGACGGCTGATCGATATGCCGGATTCCATCATGGACAAGGTGATCGTTGAATACCGCGGCAGCCGGGACTCCAAGCCGGAGCTGGAGCTTCGAATTTTGCCGGAGGATGAGGAGTACAGCTTCGGGGAACTGAAGAAGGTTTACCCGGGCGTGTTTACCTGCCAGAAGGTACTGTTCGAGGGCGAGATCCTGGAATACCAGGTTTACGAGCAGCGCGACGGAGTACGGACACTGGTAAGCGAAGGCAGTTTGTCCTGTGATACGGAGAGTAAGAAGAAAGAGGGAAGCCGGTTTGCTTCTCTGAATGAAATGGGGCTGTGCCTGTCTCTTAAGGAGGAGGACACCCTGAAAGAAAAAATGAAGAACTATCTGACTGACGGTGCTGTGATGGAAGCGTTATTCGATCTGATGTAGCCGGTCAGTCTGTGTTAGATAAGGGGTTTTATGGACGGACTGATAGTTGGTATTGATTTGTGTGATGAATATACCCAGATTAATTGTGCGGAGGAAGAGAAAACCTGGACGATTCCTTCGGCGATCTGTAAGAACAAGAGTACGGATCAGTGGTATGTGGGCGAGGAGGCCTTTGCCCATACGCTGACGGGGGATGGGATCATTGTGGATAAGCTGCTGAAGCTTGCCGCAAAAGGCGGAACAGCCACCCTTGGCGAGATCCGTTACGAAGGAAAGACCCTGTTGAAATTATTTCTGGAGCAGGCGCTTAAGCTGCCGAAGCAGGAATACCACACCGGGGAGATCCGGCAGCTTGTTTTTACCGTGCGGAAGGTGGATACCGCGCTGATGGAGCTGCTTTACGGCTGTGCGCAGGAGCTTGATATTCCTAGGGAGAAGGTTCATATCATCAGCCATTCCGAGAGCTTTATTTACTATGTGCTGAGTCAGAAAAAAGAGATCTGGAACGGGACGGTCGGCATGTTTGATCTGTCGGAGGAGCGGCTGTGCTATTATGAGATGCGGGTGCAGCGGGGCTTGAAGAAGACGACGGTTCTGGCGGAATATGAGAATCTGGAGGAGGGGTTTAATCTGGACATTCTCACGACACCGTCCGGTGCCAGGATGGCGGACTGGATTCTGACCTCCTGCGGCGAGCGCATGATGCAGAAGACCGTCTATTCTTCCGTATTCCTGACCGGAAAGGGCTTCGAGAAGCTGGACTGGGCAGAGGACTTCATGAAGCTGGTCTGCAGCAAACGCCGGGTCTATATGGAGCCTTCGGTCTTTGCAAAGGGGGCGGCTTACCGGGCCGCGGATATGCTGCATGAGCGCACCTCCTATCCGTTTACCATGATCTGTGACGGGCGGTTGAAATCCACTGTGTCGATGAATGTGCTTCACAGAGGGCAGGAGACCTCCGTGCTGCTTGCTTCGGCCGGGGATAACTGGTATGAGCAGATGTCCACCATGGATGTGATTCCGGATGGACAAAATACGGTGGAGTTTGTAGTCACACCGCTGGATACAAAGAGCAAAAAGACAGTTTCCATTCCGTTAGAGGGCTTCCCTAAGCGGCTGGACCGCACCATGAAGGTGCGGATTCAGGTCTCATTTCTGGACGAGCGGACGATGGATGTGAAGCTGAAGGATCAGGGCTTTGGGGAAATCTTCCCATCGACCGGGGTACAAATCAGACAAGAGGTTATGCTATGAGTGTATGGTTGTGCAGACAGGAACAGGTGCATCACCCGTTTTATGTGGAAAATTTAAATATTCATCTGTATTCTTCCCAGGAACTTTCCTATGTGATCTGTCAGTATCCGCTGATGGTGATGGATGGGTTTGTCAATGAAAACCTGTTGGAATTTCTGCGGGAGGAGCTGGATTTGGGCTTTCTGGCGCTGAAGCTGGAACGGTGGCTTGCAAGCCGTGAAGACCCGGATGAGGCGCTGGTCATGATCCTGCAGGAATGTGATTATTATACGGCTGCGGAGATTGCCCGGTACCGGCAGAAGCTGACGGAGCTGCGCAGAAAGCATCCGGCGGAATACCGGAAGATGAAGGCGGATGAGCTGTTTGCCATGCATCAGTATGGGCGGGCAGTCAAAGTGTATCAGGAGCTTCTGGAAAGTCCGAAGGATTCCTACGTGAATGAGGAGTATGAGGGGCGCATCTGGAACAATCTTGCATCCTGCTACGCCCGTCAGTTTCGGATGAAGGAAGCGTTTGAGGCCTATGAGCGGGCCTACAATAAGCTCGGCAAAGAGGAGATTTTGCAGTCCCTGTATTGTCTGACGAAGCTGGACGGCAGCCTGATGCTGGGAGACCGGATGAAAGCGCTGATCACGGAAGAGCTTAAGAAGGTCTGGGACGAGCGGTTTGCACAGGTGCAGGAACAGGCCGATCAGTCGGATGCGGTCGAGCAGCTGGAGGTTTTGTTTAAGCGGGATTCCATTCGCAGACAGGCTGGTGCGGCTTCCATGCTTCATCGCTGGAAGCGGGAGTACCGGAGTATGGTTTGATGCCCGACGAAGTTGAAATAAAGACAGGAAAGGAAACAAGGAAATGAAAGAACTGGAAAAGACCTACAATCCTTCCGCCATTGAGGAGAAGCTTTATCAGAAGTGGCTGGATAACAAATATTTTCACGCACAGGTGAACAAGGACAAGAAGCCGTTCACGATCGTGATGCCGCCGCCGAATATCACCGGCCAGCTTCACATGGGGCATGCGCTGGACAACACCATGCAGGACATTCTGACGCGCTACAAGCGGATGCAGGGCTATGAGGCGCTGTGGCAGCCGGGAACGGACCATGCGGCGATCGCAACGGAGGTCAAGGTCATCGACAAGCTCCGTAAGGAGGGTATCGACAAGCATGATCTGGGACGCGACAAGTTCTTAGAGGCCTGCTGGGACTGGAAGAAGGAGTACGGCACCCGCATCATCAATCAGCTGCACAAGCTGGGTTCCTCCGCAGACTGGGAGCGCGAGCGCTTTACCATGGATGAGGGCTGCTCGAAGGCAGTTCAGGAAGTGTTTATCAAATTATACGAAAAAGGCTATATCTATAAAGGCTCCCGCATCATCAACTGGTGTCCGGTATGTCAGACGTCTATCTCGGATGCCGAGGTAGAGCACGAGGAGCAGGACGGCTTCTTCTGGCACATCAATTATCCGATCGTGGGCGAGGAAGGCCGTTTCGTGGAGATCGCGACCACACGTCCGGAGACACTGCTGGGCGATACCGCTGTGGCGGTCAACCCGGAGGATGAACGCTATCAGGATCTGGTTGGCAAGCTGTTAAAGCTGCCGCTGACCGACCGGGAGATTCCGGTGGTTGCGGATGCGTATGTAGACAAGGAGTTCGGAACCGGCTGTGTGAAGATTACACCGGCGCATGACCCGAACGATTTTGAGGTGGGAAAACGCCACGATCTGGAAGAGATCTGCATCCTGCACGACGATGCCACCATCGACTGCCCAGGCAGCAAATACGATGGCATGGAGCGCTATGCGGCAAGAAAAGCCATGGTGGAGGATTTGAAGGAGCAGGGACTCTTGGTCAGCATCGAGCCTCACGCGCACAATGTGGGAACGCATGACCGCTGCAAGACCACGGTTGAGCCGATGGTGAAGCAGCAGTGGTTCGTCCGCATGGAGGAGATGGCAAAGCCGGCGATCGAGGCGATCAAGACCGGTGAGCTGAAGTTCGTTCCGGAGAGCTTTGGAAAGACATACCTGCACTGGCTGGAGGGCATCCGCGACTGGTGTATCTCCCGTCAGCTGTGGTGGGGCCATCGGATTCCGGCTTATTACTGTCAGGACTGCGGCGAGATCGTGGTTGGCAGAGAAACGCCATGCAAATGTCCGAAGTGCGGCGGAACGCAGTTCAAACAGGATGAGGATACACTGGATACCTGGTTCTCCTCTGCACTGTGGCCGTTCTCGACCCTGGGCTGGCCGGAGAAGACTCCGGAGCTGGAATATTTCTATCCGACGGATGTGCTGGTAACCGGTTACGATATCATCTTCTTCTGGGTCATCCGCATGGTATTCTCCGGAATCGAGCAGACCGGCAAGTGTCCGTTCCACACGGTGCTGATCCACGGTCTGGTGCGCGACAGCCAGGGCCGCAAGATGAGTAAATCGCTGGGCAACGGCATCGATCCGCTGGAGGTCATCGACAAGTACGGCGCGGATGCACTGCGCATGACGCTGATCACCGGCAATGCGCCTGGCAATGATATGCGTTTCTACTGGGAGCGCGTGGAGGCGAGCCGGAACTTTGCAAACAAGGTGTGGAACGCATCCCGTTTCATCATGATGAATATCGAGAAGGCGCCGGTTCACGATGTGAAGCTGGCGGACTTGACGATGGCGGATAAATGGATTCTGTCCAAGGTCAATACTCTGGCGAAGGATGTTACCGAGAATCTGGACAAATACGAGCTGGGCATCGCGCTGCAGAAGGTTTATGACTTCATCTGGGAGGAGTTCTGTGACTGGTACATCGAGATGGTGAAGCCGAGACTCTGGAACGAGGAAGATACCACGCAGGCGGCGGCGCTGTGGACGCTCAAGACGGTTCTGATTAATTCGTTAAAGTTGCTGCACCCGTACATGCCGTTTTTGACCGAGGAGATCTTCTGCAATTTACAGGAGGAAGAGGCTTCCATCATGATCTCTGCATGGCCGGAGTATCAGGCGGCATGGGATTTTGCAGCGGAGGAACATGCGGTAGAGGTGATCAAGGAGGCGGTTCGCGCGATCCGTAATGTGCGTACCTCCATGAACGTACCGCCGAGCAGGAAAGCCAGCGTTTATGTGGTTTCCGAGCAGCAGGAGGTGCTTGACATCTTCGAGCACAGCAAGGTATTCTTTGCGATGCTGGGCTATGCAAGTGAGGTGACGCTCCAGAAGGACAAGACCGGGATTGCGGAGGATGCCGTGTCTGCGGTGATCCCGAATGCGGCGATCTATATGCCGTTTGCGGAGCTTGTGGACGTGGCGAAGGAGATTGAGCGCCTGACGAAGGAACATGAGCGTCTTGCGGGCGAGCTGGCCCGTGTAAAGGGGATGCTCGGCAATGAGCGCTTCGTCAGCAAGGCTCCGGAGGCAAAGATCAACGAAGAAAAAGCGAAGCTTGAAAAATACACACAGATGATGGCTCAGGTTGAAGAGCGTCTGGGACAGCTTCAGGCATAAGACGGGACAGACCCGCATATATTAAAATGATGGAAAAACAGGCGCGGGATTATCTTTTGGAGATACCGCTTTGGACAAAAAAGAAAAATACACTGAGTCAGGTTCGGGATTTTCTTGCGGCACTGGGAAACCCGGACCGGGATTTGAAGATCATCCATGTGGCGGGAACCAACGGCAAGGGTTCTGTGTGCGCGGATCTGACCGGCATCCTTGTGCAGGCTGG
Source organism: Lachnospiraceae bacterium (assembly GCA_028693165.1). Taxonomy (GTDB): domain Bacteria; phylum Bacillota; class Clostridia; order Lachnospirales; family Lachnospiraceae; genus Brotaphodocola. The sequence goes on from JAQUVX010000009.1 coordinate 52,277, forward strand.
ATATCGCGTGGGAACCTTTGTCTCTCCTCATCTTGTGGATGTGAAGGAACGGTTTTTGCTGGATGGGAGTCCGGTGGAGGAAGCAGTTTTTGAGCGCAGCTTCCGGAAGGTGCTTGCCGTGGTGGAAGTCATGGTGGAGCGCGGCTATTGTCATCCGACCTTTTTTGAGTTTGTGTTTTTGATGGCGATGGTGCTTTACCGGGAGCTGGGGCCGGATTATGTGATTCTGGAGACCGGGCTTGGAGGGCGGCTGGATACGACCAATGTGATCGAACGGCCGCTGGCTTGTGTGATCACGTCCATCAGCCTGGATCACACGCAGTACCTTGGCGGGACGATCGCCGAGATTGCGGCGGAGAAGGCCGGCATCATCAAGCCGGGAGTTCCTGTCATCTATGACGACAATGAACCGGAGGCATCGGCAGTCATTTGCAGGGCGGCGCAGGCCGTGGGCGCGGAGGGCATTCCGGCGGGAGAAGCGGAGGCTTACCGGGACGTCGCATTTGCGGCACCGTATCAGGCGATGAACGCGGCGCTGGCGGTTCGGACGCTGGAGATTTTGCAGGCATCCGGAAAAGTGGAGGGGATCACCCCGCAGGTTTGCCGGGAAGGTCTTTTGAAGGTACACTGGAGCGGCCGGATGGAGGAGATTCGTCCGGATATCTGGCTGGACGGCGCACACAATCCGGGCGGCATTGCGGCATTTATCCGGGCGGTTCAGGCACAAAAATCGCAAAAGAAGATACAGCTTTTGTTTGCAGCCGTTGCGGACAAGGATTATCACGAGATGGTCAATCTGCTTTGCAGAGCACTTCCCATAACGCGTGTGACGGTTGTGCAGCTTCAGAGCGAACGCGGACTGGACAGCGGACGTTTGGCCCGACAGTTTGAGCAGGCGGGCTGTAACGTGGTGGAACAGTTTCCCTCGGCACGGGAAGCGCTGCATGCGGCGCTGCAGAACAGGACATCGGAGGACAGGCTGTACGTGGTAGGTTCTCTTTATCTGATCGGAGAGATCCAAAACGTACTGAAGGAGGAATGACTATGCTGGATTTTGAGGAAGAAATCAACCGTTTTAAACCGAGCCTGGAGGTAGGCGACGTGGAGGAGGCAATCGGAAAAGAAGATCTGACGGATATGACGGATCTGATGATGGAGTGTCTGCGAAGTAAAGGAGAATAGGCAAAGCAAGATGGAGAGTGGAAAAAGAAACCGTCAGATTGCCAATGCCTACTATAATCTGGGACTGATCAAGGCCGGACAGCGTGATTTGTGCGGTGCCGTGGCGGCGCTGAAGAAGAGCCTCCGGTTCGATAAGTTTCAGACGGATGCGCGAAATCTCCTCGGCCTGATCTACAACGAGATCGGCGAGGTGGGGGCGGCGCTGACACAGTGGGTCATCAGCCTGAACCTGCAGGAGACGGACAATCTGGCAGAAGAATATCTGCGCAAGGTCCATGCCGCCAGAGGTTATCTGGAGGTGGCGGACCAGGCCGCAAAAAAATACAATCAGGCATTGAATTACGCTCAGAATGAGAATGAAGATCTGGCGGTACTGCTGCTGATGCGTATGCTGGACGAGTTCCCGCAGTACGTGAAGGCACAGGAGCTGCTGGCGCTTCTCTACATTCATCATGAAGATTACACCAAGGCGGGGCGCTGTCTGTATCAGGCGCTGAAGGTTGACCGTTATAATCCGCTGGCGCAGCGCTACATGACGGTGGCGAAGCAGAATACCGGCCGTGCGGAGATCGAGAAACGAAAGCTGAAGAATGCATTTTCTCACCGGCAGATGCAGGACGATGATATCATCATTCCGCCAAGCTACAAGGAAAATACCGGCTGGCAGTCAATCTTGAATATCCTGGTGGGACTGGTGCTGGGGGCGATGGTCATCTTCTTTCTGGTCATGCCGGCGAGCCGGGAGGCGCTGAATGCGGCCCACAACCAGGAGCTGGAAAAACACCTTGAGCTGGTCAATCAGAAGAGCATTGAGATAGACAGTCTGAATCAAAAACTGGAGGACGCACAGGCGGCACAAGCCTCGGCAGAGGGAACGCTGGCGACGCTTGTCAGCGACAATGGCGGCGTGATCAGCCAGTACCAGAATCTGGCGCGAATGCTTCAGGCATACCGCGATGAGGATCTGCGGACCGTGGCTGAAGTCTATGTGGGGACGGATATGGATGTGCTGAATGACGGGGTGCTGAATGATATTGTCACGGCGATCCGCGCGGACATGTCGGAACAGGGCTATGGAATTCTGGCACAGATGGGCGACGAGGCCATGAATCAGGAGAACGGTGCGGCGCAGGCCATTGACTATTACCAGAAGAGCCTGCTGATCAAGGGAGATAATCCGGAGGTCATCTATAAGGTCGGCATGGCATATCAGGCGACCGGAGATACGGATCAGGCCAATGAATATTTTGGCAATGTGATCATGAATTATCCGGATTCGGATTATGCGGCGCAGGCCAAGACACAGCGCGGCTATTAAGGGCAAACGGCAATTACAAAAGCAAAAGAGATAAAAAACACGATGGAAAAATAGGATTTTTTTTCTGTCGTGTTTTTTTATGTTCTGCGTCCGGCGGGCGCATGTTTTGTGGGGAATCAAATTCGGTGAAGCAAAAATGCTCCGTGCGGGGCAGCTTAAGGAAGGGAGAAAATTGGGATGACAGAGCAGACATTTACCTATGAGGCGAGAGGACAGGTGTTGGTAATTCATCTTCCGAAGGAACTGGATCATCACAACAGCAGAAATTTGAAATATGAGACGGACTTGCTGCTTTCTGAGAATTATATCAACAAGGTGGTCTTTGACTTTTCGAGGACGGAATTTATGGATTCGTCAGGAATTGGAATTTTGCTGAACCGCTACAAACAGATGGCGCGAAGCGGCGGGAGTGTGGCGCTCTACGGTGTAAATGCCCAGGTGGGGCGGGTTTTGACCATCGGTGGAATCGGTAAGCTGATGGAGCATTTTGACTCGAAGGAAGCAGCGATAGCGGGATAAGAAAAAAGTGGGAGGGTACGAAGCATGGAACGTTTTCGGATGGAGCTGGAAAGCCGGTCAAAAAATGAAGAATTTGCCAGGGTCGTGGCGGCGGTATTTATAAGCCGTCTGGACCCGACTCTGGAGGAACTGGAGGATGTGAAGACATCGGTGTCAGAGGCGGTGACTAATGCCGTGATTCACGGGTATCAGGGCGAAGCGGGCACAATCCAGGTGGAGATGGAGATTGAGGGTAGCCAGGTGCTGATCCAGGTCCGGGATACGGGCGTGGGAATCCGCGATGTAAAGCGGGCCATGGAGCCGATGTATACCACGGATAAGACCGGAGAGCGCTCCGGCATGGGATTTTCCTTTATGGAAGCCTTTATGGATGACGTTCAGGTTTTATCGGAGCTTGGAAAAGGCACCACGGTCATCATGAAGAAGACGATTGGCAGGTAAACACATGGAGGACACGGGGAAACTGATTCGGCAGGCGCACGAAGGAAACCAGGAAGCCCGGGAAAAGCTGGTCATGAATAACGTAGGACTCGTGTGGAGCATTGTCCGCCATTTTACCGGGCGGGGCTGCGAGCTGGAGGATTTGTTTCAGATCGGGTGTGTGGGACTTTTGAAAGCCATCGATAAATTCAATCTTGATTTTGAAGTCAAATTCTCTACCTATGCAGTCCCCATGATCACCGGGGAGATCAAGCGGTTCTTGCGGGATGACGGGATGATCAAGGTGAGCCGCTCGATCAAGGAGCTGGGGATGCGGGTGCGTAGCGCGCGGGAAAAACTGACGGGGGAGCTTGGGCGGGAGCCGACGCTGGAGGAGATTGCGGTGCGGGTCGGGGTCAGCCGTGAGGAGGCCGCGGCATCTCTGGAGGCCGCGACCGAGGTGGAGTCTCTTTACAAAAATATCGGCGGGGCGGAGGATCAGAATCTCTGCCTGATGGACCGCCTGCCGGACGAGCGGGAGGATCAGGAGCGTCTGATGAATCAGATGGTGCTGAAACAGCTTCTGGATCAGCTGGAGGAGAAGGAGCGGGAGATCATTGTCCGCCGTTATTTTGAAAATCAGACCCAGAGCCAGATTGCGGCGGCGCTTTCCATTTCCCAGGTGCAGGTATCGCGTCTGGAAAAGAAAATTCTGCGGCGTATGCGGGAATATCTGAATCCGTAATCAGCCATACTAATCCCGGAAAGCGGAAAACCGGGAAAAGGATGTGATGACATGAAATTCAGAAAATCGAAGGTGGGTATTGTGACGGCGCTTCTCTGTCTGCTTGCGGTGGCTGCGGTGCTGTGGTTTGTGTTTCGCGGGCAGACGGGCGGGACGATGCAAGGCGGCACGCTGGTGGAGCTTTATACGGAGGAGGTGGCAGCGTGAGCAGCACGGTGTACTTAAATCTGCGGGAGATCACGGAGGTGCGCAAAAAGGATGTCTTCGTGAAGGACGTGGCGAGCATCTATTGCAGCGACCAGAATATCCGGAACAAATGCAACGTGGTCAAGGTCAAGACGGTTCGGGAGGAGAAGCCGAAGCGTTATGTGGAGAGTGCGTTGGATGTGATCGAGAAGCTGGAACAGGCGGACCCGTCCATCCAGGTGACCAACATCGGGAAGGTGGAATACATCATCGACTACCAGCCGCCGAAGCCGCCGCGTCTGCTGTGGCAGTGGGCGAAGACGGTTTTTGTGTGTATTGTCTGCTTTTGCGGGGCAGCATTTGCCATCATGACCTTCAACAATGATGTGAGTGTGCCGGATGTATTTGCAGAGATTTATCGTCTGGTGACGGGCACGGAGTCGAACGGGGTCACGATTCTGGAACTGTCGTATTCGGTCGGACTTGCAGGGGGGATCATTATATTCTTCAACCATTTTGCAAAATGGAAGCTGAATACGGATCCGACACCGCTGGAGGTGGAGATGCGGCTGTACGAGGAGAATATCTGTAAGACCCTGATCCAGAATGACGGGCGGAAGGAGCAGGGAATCGATGTACAGTGAGATCGTTGCTGGTGCGGTGCGGATGATGCCGCAGATGATGCCGCAGATGATGCCGCAGATGATGTCACGGCTGATGCCGCAGGTAACGCTGCGGAGCACGCCGCAGACAGCGCTGCAGCAGGTGTTTCTTGGGTTTGCCGGTCTCGCTGCCGGCGGGGTGATCGCTGCGGGCGTGTTTGCATTTCTGGCGATCATCGGCGTCTTTCCGCGGCTGGTTGGAAAGACGAAGACGAGACAGCATATTCTGCTGTATGATACGCTGATTGTGCTCGGAGGAGTGGCCGGCAATACGATGGATCTGTATGAAATCCCCATGGTGCTTCCCGGAGGCAGTCTGATGCATGGCGCGGTGCTGGGCGTCTTTGGACTGGCGGTGGGAGTCTTTGTTGGATGTCTGGTCATGTCGCTGGCGGAAACCCTGAAGACGGTTCCGGTGATCACGCGCAGGATTCACCTGGCCGTGGGGCTGCAGTATGTGATTCTTTCGATCGCGGCCGGCAAGCTGGTCGGGTCGCTGGTGTACTTTATATGCGGAATCGCTGCATGAGAGGAGAAAAATTATGGAACTGAACAAGCAAGCCTACAATGAATATGTCAGCAAAATCACCCCGAAGAATTCACTTCCCATGGATATGTGCCGGGCATTTCTTGTGGGCGGTTTGATCTGCGGTCTGGGTCAGCTGATGACGACCGGAATGATGAATTTGTGGGGGATGGAGAAGGAGACGGCGCAGGCCTGGACACAGATCGAGCTGATTCTGGCAAGCGTGCTGCTGACCGGCTTGAATCTCTACCCGGCCATCGTGAAGTGGGGCGGCGCCGGCGCCTTGGTGCCGATCACGGGCTTCGCGAATTCTGTGGTGGCGCCGGCGATCGAGTACAAGGCAGAAGGGCACGTATTCGGGATCGGTGTCAAGATCTTCACCATCGCAGGCCCGGTGATCCTGTACGGCGTATTCGCCAGTTGGGTGCTGGGAGTGATTTATCTGGTTTTGGGGTAGGCGGCGAGGGGGAATTTGGATGTTGGTGAAGGGGGATTTGCAGGAAGTCGTGGGAAAATCGTTCTATGGCTGCCCAATCAAGACTCTTTTGGTAATTATGAAGAAAATCAAGCTACGATTACCAAAAATTTGCCCAAATCAAGCCAGAAATCCTTATGAAATCCAGGGTTTTGGTAGCCGAAGGCCATTATAGCGCTCAGCTACCAAAAATATAATGAAATTTTGGTAGCTAGACCCAAATTGGAAGCAAAATTACAAAAAGGCCGCTTAAAAGGAAGATATTTGAGCGAAAAACAGGGTAGATTTTGTAATCAAAGGTGTGAAATTGCGGAAATTACCAAAAGCGTAATGCGGGTGCCAGAGGAAGCTAACATATCATGTGAAACTGTATGCCAATATTGCAGACGAAGCCCCACAAACCAGTCAAATAACGAAATACCGCTTAATCAGGTGATCGATCTCCTCAGAATTGGCGGGATGTGTTCGGGTTTCATAAGTGGTGATCAGGTTGACGGAGGGAATGATATCATGATTTCCATAAAGCTTCAGCTTGTTATATGCTAAATCGCGATAGGAGGCGTTGTCCATCATGCCAAAATGCTCCCAGTACCAGAGCGACGATGTGGCGGGGTGAAGAATTGTGAAGTCCGGATAAATGGTAGCATCGTTGAGCTGCAAAGCGCACTCATAGCGGTAAGGAATCTGATTTAAAAAAAGTGCATTGGCGATTATGACCTCCGATTTCGAGCGCACCGGATGACCGGAAAGCGTCTGGTGAATCAGATGCTCCGGATGGTTGGGATTGCGCAGGTAGTCGGCGCTGGCCCAATCCTGATTTTTCGGGCAAAGCGCCTGAAGTCGGGTCTGCAGAAGCTCAGAATAGAGGGAGTCTGCCTGCAGCAGTTCCAGGGACTTTTTCTTCTGTTTTTGGCATGCGGAGAGGAAGTCCTTAAGAAGTGCCTGTTCACAGCATTTTTCTTCGTATTGCAGGGTTTTGAACTTTTTCAGTGCGAGGGTCTGAGCCAGGGGCAATTCCTTTTTGTGGACATAAATGGGGTGGGCTCCATTGCAAATATAATATTTTTTGTACTTTCCGTTTTTGTTGGCTAAAAGATTCTGTGTGGGGAACCCTTCAAGTTCCTGTGCCAGCTTCTGGATATCGGCCTTCAGCAGCGCATCTATAGATTTTAAATATTCGTACAGCATTCTATACTCCTTTAGTATGAGTGAGAAAAGGGATCAAAATTTTGAAAGACTGAAAATCTGAAAATCTGAAATTCGATAAAACAGATAACATCATAATAATAAAAAATGCGACGTTCGTCAACAGAAAATTTGGACACAGGCAGTTTGAGTGAACCTGCGAGCGCGGCGACCGGTTAAGAAATGTTAAGAATAAATACACAGAATTTCCAAACTTACCTGTCATACTAAACGCATACTTCCGCGAAGCATATAAGCGCTGAACAAAGAGTATAAGCACTGAACAAAGAGTATAAGTGCTGAACAAAGCATATAAGCGGCGGACGAAGAATATAAGCATCAATCAAAGAATGGGGACAGGAATGACAAAGGAAGCATTTTACGGCGCGTATCTGCCGGAGCTGGAACGGATCTTTCAGGAACTGATGGATCAGGCGGCGGACCTCAGAAGAGAGCAGGAGCAGGAGCAGACAGCGGACCGCAGTCCGGTCGAGCATTATAAAGGACGGATCAAGTCTGCTGACAGTATGCTTGCAAAACTTAAGCGGAGAGGACTTCCGCCGACGATGGAGGCGGCTCTCACGAAAAATCACGATGCGGTTGGAATCCGGATTATCTGCAATTTTACGCGAGATGTCTATGAGGTTGCCCAGCGTTTTAAAGAGCAGAACAGCGTGGCAGAGGAGAAAGACTACATACAAAATCCGAAGGAAAATGGGTATCGAAGCTACCATATGATTGTGCGTTTTCCGTGCGGAATCGGGGGCGTGCAGGAGATTCTTGCCGAGGTGCAGATCCGCACGATCGCGATGGACTGCTGGGCCAGCCTGGAACATCAGCTGAAGTACAAGAAACATGTAACTAATCAGGCGCTGATCGGTCATGAACTGAAACGCTGTGCCAATGAGCTGGCTTCTGCGGACGTGATGATGCAGACGATCCAGGAACTGATCGAAGATGAGCGTGAGGCGGGGGAGACTGCCTGAAAGTGAGAGAATCTATGAAATTATTATTTGCGGAAGATGAAAAAGAATTATCCAGAGCCGTGGCCACCATTCTGCGCCGCAGCGGATATGAGGTGGATACAGCCTATGACGGCGATGAAGCCCTCAGGCTGGCCGGCATGCATTATTATGATGCATTGATTCTGGATATCATGATGCCGAAGAAACATGGGATGGAAGTCCTCAGAACTTTGAGGCAGGAAGGCAATGTAACACCGGTTCTCATGCTGACGGCCAAGTCCGAGGTGGAGGACAAGGTGGCGGGGCTGGAAGAAGGGGCGAATGATTACCTGACGAAGCCATTTGCCGTAAAGGAATTGATCGCGCGGATCAAGGCGATGACCCGAAGCAGAGAAGAAATGACACCGGAACTGATCCAGGTGGGAGGCATTTGCGTGAATCGCAGGGAACAGACGCTGGAGGGGGCAGGCGGAAGCGTGAGTCTCAACCATCAGGAACTGGAGCTGCTGGAATATTTTCTGCGCAATGCGGGAAAGGCATTTACCAGAGCGCAGATCAAGGAACGCTTCTGGCGTGAGGCGGCGGATGATCTGGTGGTGGAGGTGTACGTGTCCTATCTGATGCATAAGCTGGAGTCCGTGCGGGCAAAGGCCGCAATCCATAAGGATGAAGCAGGAAATTATCAGCTACTTATCTAGCCGCAAAACCAGGCAGTCGCGAAAATGCAAAATTTACAGAAGGAGGAAGCGTTTATGCTCAGAAAACTACAGTGGAAATTTCTTCAGATCAGCATGGCCGCTTTCGCGGTGGTGGTCGTGCTGCTGACGGGGATGCTGAACCTGTTTTATATTATGCAGATGGAAAATCAGTCCAATTATCTGCTGGAGTTTCTGGTGGAAAATGGAGGCCGTTTTCCGCGGAATATCGCGAAAGATTCGGACTTTGCGCGGGGGTTCAATGGGTTCTCGCAGGAGACACCCTATGAGACGCGGTATTTTTCGGTGGAGCTGGATGACAGCGGGGTGGCGATTCGGAGCGAACTCGGGTCGATCGCTGCGGTTTCGGACGCGGAGGCCCTCGATTATGTGATGCGGGCAGAATGTACGGGAGATACACGAGGGTATCTTGACAGCTACAAGTTTGCGGTGAAGGAGCAGGAGAACAGCGTGCTGTATGTGTTCCTGGACTGCCATTTCACGCATCGCATGGAGCTGTCCTTTGTGGTGAGTTCTGTCATGATTGCCGGGGCATCGCTGGGGCTTGTGCTGGTTCTTATGATTTTGCTTTCCGGGAAAGCGGTCGCGCCGCTGGCTGCTTCGATCGAGAAGCAGAAACGGTTCATCACGGACGCGGGGCATGAGCTGAAGACTCCGCTGGCCATCATTTCAGCAAATAATGAGGTGATCGAGATGACCTCCGGGGAGAATGAGTGGACGGAGAGCACCCGCCATCAGATTGTCCGGCTGAGTGACTTGATTCAGAATATGCTGGTGCTTTCCAGACTTCAAGAGGAGCCGGAACAGCAGTTGGCGGAGCAGGTGGATTTGAGCAGTCTGGTGGAGGAAGAAACCAATCCCTTCGCAAGCGTTGCGCGCAGCAAAGGAAGGAAGCTTGAGATCGAGATACAGAAAGGAATCTGTTGTAAGGGCAATGAAAACAGTCTGCGCCAGTTAGTTACGATTCTGATTGACAACGCTGTAAAATATGCGGACGAGGGCGGGACGGTTCAGGTCGCATTCTCGGCGAAGAGAAAGGAATGTGAGCTTAAGATTACAAACCCCTATGCGAATGCATCTGAGGAGGAGATGAAAAAAGTATTCCAGCGTTTTTACCGCACCGATCAGTCCCGCTCCCGTGAGACCGGGGGAAGCGGCATCGGCCTCTCCATCGCCACGCTGATCACAGAACTCCATAAGGGAAAGATCTGGGCGGAGGTGCCGGCGCAGAACGTGGTATGCTTTCATGTGGTGCTGCCAGGTGAAACACAATCCCGGCGCCTCTCTGTATAGAATTTCTAAGAATAACAGATACTGTTGATGTCGGAACAAAGACAAAGCAGTATCTGTTTTCATTCACGGGGAATGGACGGAGCAGACTTTGTCCCATCAGGGAAAGTGAGGGAATCATACAGCATGCAGAAGGGAAAAGCCAGTTTAGCGTTGGAACATCCGGCTTATGTGACGGCATCGGCTTCCATTGCCGGGAAGAAAGAGGGAGAAGGACCGCTCAAGAGCGGAATTGATGTGGTGGAACAGGATCCCATGTTTGGTGCAGAGACGTGGGAGGAGGCGGAGAGCGCTATGCAGAAGCAGGCGGCGGACCTGGCTTTGGAGAAGGGCGATATTCACCGGAAAGACATTCGTTATCTGTTTGCGGGGGACCTTCTGGGGCAGTTGATTGCCACTTCCTTTGGAACCGTGGATTTGGAAATTCCCCTGTTCGGGCTGTATGGGGCGTGTTCTACCATCGGGGAAGCGCTGAGTCTGGGGGCCATGTGCGTCGATGCCGGTCACGCAGACCGGGTGCTTGCTGTGGCATCCAGCCATTATGCCACGGCGGAGAAGCAGTTCCGCTTCCCCCTGGGCTATGGAAATCAGCGGTCGCAGAGTGCGTCCTGGACGGTCACAGGCTGCGGAGCCGTGGTGCTCTCAAAGGAGGAGCCTGGGCGGATGGCGAAAGACCAGGCGCAGGTGCGGATCACCGGAATCACGACCGGAAGGATGGTGGATCTTGGCGTGAAGGATTCCATGAATATGGGAGCGGCCATGGCTCCGGCAGCGTGGGATACCATCCAGCAGAATTTCGAGGATTTCGGTGTGGACGAACTGCATTATGATAAAATCATCACCGGTGATCTCGGGACGATCGGTCAGAAGGTTCTTCTGGATTTTGCAAAGAACAAGGGACATGATCTCTCAGAGAAGCACATGGACTGCGGCATTGAGATCTATGACTGTGAGGCGCAGGATATGCATGCCGGCGGAAGCGGCTGCGGGTGTGCGGCGGTGACCTTGTGCGCGCTCATTCTGCCGAAGCTTCTGGAGGGAACCTGGAGGCGTGTGTTATTTCTGCCGACCGGGGCATTGTTGTCCACGGTCAGTTACAATGAAGGACAGAGCATTCCGGGAATCGCCCATGCGGTGGTGCTGGAGCGTTTCGTGCCGACCGCAGGCAGGAAGGAAGAAGGAGGTGCTGTGTCATGACGGAGGTTTTGAAAGCATTTCTGGTAGGAGGCGCGATCTGCGCAGTGGTGCAGATTCTTTTGGACCGGACGAAGCTGATGCCTGGCCGGATCATGGTTTTGCTGGTAGTAAGCGGTGCGGTTCTCGGCTTTCTTGGGATTTACCAGCCCTTTGCTGAATGGGCGGGAGCCGGGGCGAGCGTGCCTCTGCTCGGCTTTGGAAATACGCTCTGGAAGGGCGTGGCAAAGAGCATCACCGAGGAGGGCGAAGGGGTTCTTGGCATCTTCAAAGGCGGCCTGACTGCCAGCTCGGCGGGGATCGCCGCCGCGCTGGTCTTTGGATATCTGGGGGCTCTGTTGTTCAGACCGAAGATGAAGAAATAACGAAAAACGGCTTTCTGACATCAGACATCAGAAAGCCGTTTTTTGTTATGATAGTTGTTTGAAATTCAATCAGTCCAGTCCGGGACCCTGAACGACACCGGTGCCGCCAGGGCTTCCGCCGGAAGCCCCTGGTGAGATATAACCGGGGCCGATCGGAGTCGGACCTGCGGGGTTGGAACCAGGAGCCTCATTTTCTGGAGATGAATTTGGATCTGCGGAAGGCGGTTCAACAATCACAGAAGAATGTCCCGGGCAGTGCCGTGTCGGCAGAGCGTATGGGGAATCATCGGTGGAACCTTCTGCATCCTCCGGAAGGGCAATCCGGATACGTGTGCTGCGCGGACAGTTGGAGACAGGCAGCAGGCCCGTGCTGCTGCATACGGTCGCCCGTACATGGATGTTGCACATGTCGGTCGGAACCGTACCTTTTGCAAAGTATTCGGTGTAGACGGCACTGCCGCGCGGGTCGCTCGAACAGACACCCGGGATAGCCAGCTTACCGGATTTACGGCAGATCTCCGCGGTCTCGATGCTGTCCGGTGTCGTGAAGCCCGGATCGGCAAGCCCCTCGTGAACGCGGGTCATGATTTTACGCCAGATATCCTTATGGAAGCCTGTACCGCCGTTCTGACCGGTCAGCTTCTGGTTGTCGTCACAGCCGCCCCAGACACCTGCCGTGTAGTAAGGCGTGAAGCCCACGAACCAGATATCGTTGTTCTTGGAGGTGGTACCGCTCTTGCCTGCGTTTGTCATGTTCGGAATGTTGGCGCGGGTGCTGGTCGAGTTGATATTCATACCGGAACCGGAGTATTTGCGGTTGCTGTCCATGGATTCCCGCATGGCATCCGTCAGAAGAAATGCGGTGGAATCCTTCAGTACCCGGTGTGTTTCCGGTTCATTGTTGATCAGAATCTTTCCGTCGTGATCCAGAATCTTTGTGAAGAATACCGGCTTTGTGTAGACTCCGTCGTTTGCGATGGAGGCGTAGGCCGCGGTAAGCTCCAGATTTGTCACACCGAGGGTAATGCCACCCAGTGCCAGGGAAGGGTTGTAGTCATCCTTGGTCAGAGAGGTGATGCCAAAATTCTCGGCGTATTCCACGCCAAGCTGCGGGGTGACAGTCTCCATCAGGCAGCGCACGGCCACGATATTCATGGAGTAGATAATGCCGTCCCGGATGCTGGAGTAGCCCAGATAGCCCTGACTGTACCAGTTGGAGAAGGTCTTGGTTCCAATGGTGTAAATGGAGTCGTAGTACACGCTTCCAAGGGTGGCTCCGCAGGTGTCGATCGCCGGTGCAAATGCGGTGACGACTTTAAATGTAGATCCGGGCTGACGCAGGGTGTTGGTGGCGCGGTTTAAGGTCAGGCTGGCAGTTTTGGCACCGCGTCCGCCGCTGATCGCCTTGACCTGTCCGGTCCGCTGATCCATGATGACAAAGGAAACCTGCGGCTGCAGAATCGTGGTCAGGGATTCACCGATGATGGTGTCGTCCGCCTTCAGCAGCCATGCTTTATAAGCATCAATGTCAGCCTGAACCGCTTCCTCGCTGTTATAGAGTCCATCGTAACGGTCTTCCATGACATCCAGATGCCAGGAACGCAGTGTCTTTTCCGAGAAATGTTCGGTAGTGCCGTCTGCGTGTGTCACGGACAGGCGGTATTCGGCTGAATAGCGCACGGAAGTGTAGTTGTCCGGATTGTTGACCTCCTCGTCGACGATTGCCTGAATCGCCGGATCCTGGGTGGTTTGAATCTGTAGACCGCCGCTGTAGAGCAGGTTATGGGCCTGTGTATCCGTGTACCCGAGCTTGTCCATCAGCGTGTCTTTGACCTGCTGGGTCAGCTCATCGGTAAAATAGCTGTACGGGGTGGCGTTTTCCTTGGATACGGTATCGACATTCTGGATGCGGGAGTATACGTCATCCGCCAGAGCCTCCTCCTGCTGTTCTTTCGAAATATAACCCTGCTCGAACATATATTGCAGGATCACCTTGCGCTTTTCTTCATTTTTCTCCCGACCGGTAATCGGGTTTAAGCGGGAGGGGTTCTGCGTGATGCCGGCGATGACCGTCGCTTCTGAAAGGGTCAGGTCGGAGACGTCTTTATTGAAATAGCGCCGCGCCGCAACCTTGACACCCAGAGCGTTGTTGCCTAAGTTGATCGTGTTTAAATAGTTGGTCAGGATCAGCTTGCGGTCCATGGATTTGGTGAGCTGGAGCGCCAGATACTGCTCCTGAAGCTTACGTTCCATTTTGGCGCCGAAGCTGGTCTCCATGCCGCCGTTGAAGACGTTGTTCTTGATCAGCTGCTGGGTAATCGTGCTTCCGCCTCCGCGGTTTTCTCCGGTCAGAACGCCGACCGCAGCACGGGAGATAGAGCGCAGATCAATGCCGTTGTGGGACCAGAAGCGGGAGTCCTCGATGGCGACGAACGCATTGATCAAATCCTGCGGAAGTTCATCGTAGGTGGCTTCCTCGCGGTTGGAGCCTGCGGTCACCAGCGTATCGGTCAGATTGCCTGCACTGTCATAAACGGTGGTCGCGTAGCCGATGGGAACGATGCTGTCCACGTTCAGCTCCGGGGAATTGTCGATGATGCCCATGACCATGCCGATGCCGATGCTGGAAATGACCATAAATCCAAACAGACAGAGAACAAAGCAGGTCTTTAAAAAGGTGAGAAAAATGCGGGTCGTATATTTTCTGGCCTTCGAATCGGCTGCCTGGATCTTCTTTTCTGTGGCTTGCTTTCCATAATTCATAGGATATCCTCCTTTGTGGATTTTTCAGTCAGAAAAATCCAAGTATCATTATAGCAAAAATAGTAAAACAATTCAATATGATTGACAAATGGTAAGGAAATCGTTTAATATTTCCTTATTTAAGTATGGACAGAAGAGGAATCGGATATGATAGAGCATGTGAAAATTTTATACCGCGGCGGAGAAGGGGAGCTGGTGGAGAAGAAATCCCGCTTCATCGCGACCACCAGACCAGTAGAAACGGAAGAAGAGGCCCTCGCCTTCATTGAGGAGATGAAGAAAAAATACTGGGATGCCAGACATCACTGCTCGGCTTATGTGATCGGCGATCGGGGACAGGTGCAGCGCTGTAGTGACGACGGCGAGCCGGGTCAGACGGCGGGACGGCCCATGCTGGATGTGCTTCTGGGGGCGGAAGTGCGCAACATCTGTGTGGTGGTAACCCGGTATTTTGGCGGCACGCTTCTGGGAACCGGCGGTCTCGTGAGGGCTTATTCCGGCGCAGCGCAGGAGGGCCTGAAGAACAGTGTCATCGTGGAGAAGCACCTGGGTGTGCGGCTGAAGATCACCACGGATTACAATGGCATCGGCAAGATCCAGTATGTGGCCGGTCAGATGGGACTCACCATTCTGGATACAGAATACACGGAGCAGGTGGTAGTATGGCTGATGATTCCATCGGGACAACAGGATGCGTTTCAAGCGCAGATCACCGAGAAGACAGGCGGCAGGGCCGTGATGGAACCGGAGGGCACGTTGTACTATGGAAACCTTGGCAAAGAGCTGATTTTGTTTGAATCTTGAACTTTATTTCATTAGGTTTCTTTAAAAATACAAGAATTTTGACAAATATTGCTTGCATTCTCCATATCATAATGTTATATTTAATTATTGTGATGATTAACAACAGAAGCTAAGGACAGAATCTGATGTCCTTAGCTTTTTTGAAAAAGAGAAAGTAGAGAATCCCAGCTATGAAGATGAAAAGAGAAGATGTTAGAAACGTAGCAATTATCGCCCACGTAGACCACGGCAAAACCACCCTGGTGGATGAGCTGCTGAAGCAGAGCGGTGTATTCCGTGTCAATCAGGAAGTGGCAGAGCGTGTCATGGACTCCAATGATATCGAGCGTGAGCGTGGTATTACGATTCTGTCTAAGAATACAGCCGTTACCTATAAGGGAACCAAGATCAATATCATTGATACCCCAGGCCATGCTGATTTCGGTGGTGAGGTAGAGCGTGTACTGAAGATGGTAAACGGTGTTATCCTGGTCGTGGATGCTTACGAGGGTGCTATGCCGCAGACCAAGTTCGTTCTCCGCAAGGCGCTTGAGCTTGAGCTGTCGGTTATCGTATGTATCAACAAGATCGATCGCCCGGAAGCAAGACCGAACGAGGTGATTGATGAGATTCTGGAACTGTTCATGGATCTGGATGCTTCCGATGAGCAGCTCGACTGCCCGTTCGTATTTGCATCTGCAAGATCCGGCTATGCGATCAAGGATCTTGATGATGAGAAAACGGATATGGCTCCGCTGTTTGACACGATCATTGATTATATTCCGGCTCCGGAAGGAGATCCGGAAGCCGATACCCAGCTTCTGATCAGCACCATCGATTACAACGAGTTCGTTGGCCGTATCGGTGTTGGTAAGATTGACAATGGTACGATCCGCGTGAACCAGGAGTGTGCGATTGTAAACTATCATGAGCCGGAGAAGCAGCGCAAGGTAAAGATCGGCAAGCTGTATGAGTTCGATGGTCTGAAGAAAGTGGAAGTAACGGAAGCAACCGTTGGTGCGATTGTAGCGATTTCCGGTATTTCGGATATCCACATCGGTGATACGCTGTGCTCCGTAGATCACCTGGAACCAATCGTATTCCAGAAGATTTCCGAGCCGACTATCGCCATGAACTTCATGGTTAATGACAGCCCGCTGGCAGGCCAGGAAGGTAAATTCATCACCTCCCGTCATATCCGCGAAAGACTGTTCCGTGAGCTGAACACCGATGTCAGCCTGCGTGTGGAGGAGACCGATTCTCCAGACTGCTTTAAGGTATCCGGACGTGGCGAGCTGCATCTGTCCGTCCTGATCGAGAATATGCGCCGTGAGGGCTTCGAGTTTGCAGTCAGCAAGGCTGAGGTGCTGTATCATTATAATGAGAGAAATCAGAAATTAGAGCCGATGGAGATCGCTTATGTGGATGTCCCAGAGGAATTTGCAGGTGCGGTTATCCAGAAACTGACCGGAAGAAAGGGCGAACTGCAGGGCATGAGCCCGGCGAACGGCGGCTACACCCGTCTGGAGTTCTCCATCCCGTCCAGAGGACTGATCGGTTACCGCGGTGAGTTCATGACCGATACCAAGGGTAACGGTATCCTGAACACCATCTTTGATGATTACGGTCCGTACAAGGGCGACTTGAGCTACCGTAAGACCGGTTCCCTGATCGCATACGAGAGCGGTGAGACTATCACCTACGGTCTGTTCAACGCACAGGAGCGCGGCCTTCTGTTTGTAGGACCGGGTGAGAAGGTTTATTCCGGTATGATCATCGGACAGAACCCGAAGGCAGAGGATATTGAAGTCAATGTCTGCAAGACCAAAAAGCTGACCAACACCCGTTCTTCCAGCGCCGACGAGTCCCTGAAGCTGGTGCCGAAGAAGATCATGAGCCTGGAGCAGTGCCTGGAGTTTATTGATACCGATGAGCTGTTGGAGATCACCCCGAACAATCTGCGTATCCGTAAGAAGATTCTGGATCCTACGATGCGGAAACGGTCTACGATGAAGAAATGATGGTAATCGGGAGGCGTGGGCGCGTGGACTGGCAGTTCCGGGAACCGCTCGCGCTTGAGTGAAAACGTAGCGGTACTAAGGCGCGATAATACTGCGCCTAAGTGCCGACGTTTTCAACGTTCCCTACACTGCCAGTCCACGCGCCCTCGCTGGCCGATGGTACTGGAAAGAGAAAAAGCAAAACAAATGACAAAAGACAAAAGCCTTGGCGGATTTTTCATGCCATGTCTTTTGTTTTTTTATTTTGTTTTGTTTTGCTTTGTTTTGTTATACTTAATGGAAACACATTCCCATAGCGATCTCTTCCAGCCCTTGCTCTTTTTACATAGCGGAAGCGAGGCACCAGCCGAGGCGGGCGCGCTGGCATCAGAGGGAACGTTGAAAACGCCGGCACTTAGGCGCAGTATCATCGCGCCTTAGTACCGCTGCGTTTTCACTCAAGCGAGAGCGGTTCCCGGCGATGCCAGCGTGCCCGCCCGTCAGCCAGTTGCCCCCTCCCTCCGCACAAAAAAAGAACCGCTCCCCCACACCCGGGGATCGGCTCTCTCTTGAATTTATGAAATATATTCCAGTCTATGATTACGCCATTGCATTTACTGCTTTGGACAGACGAGATACTTTTCTGGAAGCAGTATTCTTATGATATACTCCCTTAGTACAAGCCTTATCAATCTCGGTAGTAGCAGCGAGCAAACATGCCTGAGCAGCAGCCTTGTCTCCGGCAGTGATAGCAGCTTCCACTTTCTTACAAGCAGTCTTTACTTTGGATCTGATTGCTTTATTTCTAGCAGCTTTGGTTTCGTTTACTAAAATTCTTTTTTTAGCAGATTTAATATTAGCCAATCTAGGCACCTCCAATTATAAATTTTATTCATAGTCTTTGGTTTGCATCAAAGTCTGGACACGGACAGTTCAATGTAAACATACTGTCTTATTCTAACCAATCGCTTGAGAAAAGTCAATACATATTTTCCCCTTTTTTGAAGAAAATAAAAGGAATCAGAGAAAATGAGAAAAGGACGGTAAGGCGGGATGGCAGATCAGAAATCAAATTTTGAGATTCGGACAGACCTGGCACTGGAGGAGCGGGAGAGCTTTCCGGGAGACGGCGGGGAAGTATCGGGAGTATCCCTTCGGGAGTGGCATGATGAGCAGTCCTGCGTCAAGCTGACGGAGGTTAAGATTCTGGATGAACAGGGCGCGCGGGCCATGGGAAAGCCGCGGGGGATTTATCTGACGCTGGAGGCGGATCAGCTTGCGAAGAAGGATGAGAATTATCATGAGGAGGTGTCCGGGGAGCTGGCAAAACAGATTCGAAAGCTCATACGCAGTCTGATGGGGCATGAAATGCAGCTGGCCGATCTGCGCATTCTGACGGCGGGACTTGGCAATCCTTCCGTGACACCGGATGCGCTGGGGCCGCGGGTATTGGAACATCTTCAGGTGACGCGCCATCTGGACATGCAGTACGGCGAGGGCTTTTGCGAGGAACGGAAGCTGCCGGTCTTAAGCGGCATTGTTCCAGGGGTCATGGCGCAGACGGGGATGGAGACTGCGGAAATCTTAACGGGCATCATCCGGGAGACGCAGCCGGATCTGCTGATCGTGGTGGATGCGCTGGCGGCCCGCAGCATCCGCCGTCTGGGAACGACCATTCAGCTTACGGATACCGGCATTCATCCCGGCTCCGGGGTGGGCAACCACCGCCACAGCCTGACAAAGGAGAGTCTTGGGATTCCGGTGCTTGCCATCGGAGTACCCACCGTCGTCGGAGCCGCGGCTATCGTCCACGATACGGTCGGAGCCATGATCCAGACGCTGTCGGGCAGCAGCGCCACCCGCGGCATGAGCGATTTTTTGCAGGAGCTTTCCCCGGACGAACAGTACAAGCTGATCCAGGAGCTGTTGGAGCCGGAATTTGGCAGCTTTTATGTGACGCCGCCCAATGTGGACGAGCAGATTGGCTGGCTGAGCTTCACCATATCGGAGGGAATCCATCAGGCGGTTTTTGACGGAGAAAACACCGGGAAACGGTTGTAATGGGATAGATTCTATGTTATGATATCATGTGGTTTTGTGTCGAAAGATGACAAAGCAAACTATACAAAAGAATCGAGAATATGATTATGATCCAATATCTGATTGTCTGTCCGCTGATGTTTCTGGCCGGATTGGTGGATGCGATCGCCGGGGGCGGCGGTTTGATCTCACTGCCGGCTTATATTATCGCAGGAGTGCCGGCCCATGCGGCGATTGCCACCAACAAGCTGGCGTCCTCCATGGGAACGACGATCTCCACCGGCCGTTATCTGAAAAACGGATATCTGAAAGGCCGGCAGATGGCGAAGATCGCTGCCTGTGCGGTCGTGGCAGCCCTGATCGGTTCCAATATCGGTTCCCGCCTGTCCATGATGGCAAGCGAGAGTCTTCTGAAGAATATGATGATCGTCGTACTTCCCATCGTAGCCTTCTACGTGCTGCGCAACCGGAACATGGGCGATGTGGCTGGCAAAGAGCCGCTGTCAGACGGCGTGACGCTGATCATCGCGACGGTGGCGGCGCTTGTCATCGGAACGTATGACGGCTTTTACGGGCCGGGTACCGGGACCTTTTTGCTTCTGGTGCTGACCGGTCTGGCGCGCATGGATGTGCGTGAGGCATCGGCTCTGACCAAGGTGATCAACCTGTCGTCCAATATCTCGGCGCTTGTCATGTTCATCATCCACGGAGCAGTGGTTTATCAGCTGGGCCTGGCGGCGGGGGTGTTCTGCATTGCGGGGCATTATCTTGGCTCCGGTCTTGTGGTACACAACGGACAGCGTATTGTCCGCCCGGTGATCCTGGTGGTGCTGGGGCTTTTGTTTGTCAAAATTATTACCGGAAACTAATGTGATCTTATCATGTAATCTTACATAGAGAAAAGGAGTGCGCCCTATGAAATGGACAAAATTTACCATGCAGACGACGACGGAGGCCGTGGATCTGATCAGCAGTATGCTGGACGAGATCGGAATCGAAGGAATCGAGATCGAGGACAATGTGCCCCTTTCGGACTCGGACACGAAAGGCATGTTCATCGACATTTTGCCGGAGCTTCCGCCGGATGACGGCTCGGCGAAGGTCAGCTTTTATCTGGAGGATTTAAGCGAGTTGGAGCGCATTCTGCGCGAGATCGAGGAGGGACTGGATGATTTGAGCCAGTTCGTGAATGTGGGCGAGCGGACGATCTCCGTGTCTGAGACCGAGGACAAGGACTGGATCAACAACTGGAAGCAGTATTTTAAGCCGTTTACGGTGGACGATATTCTGATCAAACCGACCTGGGAGGAGATCCCGGAGCAGCATAAGGACAAGCTGTTGATTCAGATCGATCCGGGAACCGCGTTTGGTACGGGGATGCATGAGACGACACAGCTCTGCATCCGTCAGCTCCGCAAGTTTGTGACTTCCGAATCCGAGATTCTGGATGTGGGAACCGGAAGCGGAATTCTCGGCATTGCAGCGCTGAAGCTGGGCGCGAAGCACGTGTTTGGCACGGATCTGGATGAGAATGCCATCGTGGCTGTGGGTGAGAATCTGGAAGCCAATGCACTTTCCGGCGATCAGTTTCAGGTGGTTCAGGGCAATATCATCGACGATGCGGCGATTCAGGATCAGGCAGGCCACGGCTGCTATGACATTGTGGTAGCCAATATTCTGGCACCGGTCATCATCCTGCTGCAGGGTGAGATTGCAAAACATTTGAAGTCCGGCGGGATTTTCATCACCTCCGGTATCATCAACACCAAGGAACAGGATGTGAAGGAAGCCATGAACGCCAACCCGGAGCTTGAGATTCTGGAGACCACGTATCAGGGCGAATGGGTGTCCATCACTGCCCGACGAAGATAAAGGAGTACGGCTGTGTATCATTTTTTTGTGACACCGGCGCAGATTGTGGACGGCTACGCCATAATCACCGGACAGGATGTGAATCATATCCGCAACGTGCTGCGGATGAAGCAGGGGGAGATTGTGGGAATCCGGGACGGGATTTCCCGCAACTATGTCTGTGAGCTGGAGACGCTGGAGGCGGAGGAGATCCGCGCCAGGATCCTTTCCGAGGAGGAAGATTCCAGTGAGCTTCCGGCGCGACTGTATCTGTTTCAGGGACTGCCAAAGAGCGACAAGATGGAGCTGATCATTCAGAAGGCTGTGGAGCTGGGCGTCTATCAGATTATCCCGGTGGCGACCCGCAGAGCGGTGGTCAAGCTGGATCAGAAGAAGGAAGAGGCGAAAGTCAAACGCTGGAATGCCATCGCAGAGAGCGCGGCCAAGCAGTCGGGACGTATGCTGATCCCGGAGGTGACGGGCGTGATGCGCTTTTCGGAAGCCTGCCGGTATGCAGCCGGATTTTCGATGAACCTGATCCCTTACGAACTGGCGGAGGGGATGGCGGAGACGAAAGCGATCCTAAATCAGGTGCAGCCGGGGATGCAGATCGGCATCTTCATTGGGCCGGAGGGCGGTTTCGATGTGGAGGAGGTGGAGGAAGCCATCGCGGCGGACATTCATCCGATCACATTGGGACGGCGGATCTTAAGGACAGAGACGGCGGGGATGACGGTGCTGTCGATTTTGATGTTTCAGCTTGAGGCATGATGCCGGCTGACCGGACACAACGGATGCGAAGAGAAAGAGGATAAGAGATGGAAGCATATTTTGATAATTCCGCGACCACGCGGGTACTGGACAGCGTCCGGGATATCGTGGTAAAGACCATGACGGAGGATTATGGCAATGCGGCGGCCAAGCACCGTAAGGGGATGATCGCGGAGCAGTACGCGAAGGAAGCACGCGCTGAGATTGCAAAGACACTCAAGGCGGCAGACAAAGAGATCCTGTTTACCTCCGGCGGTTCGGAGTCCAACAACATGGCTCTGATCGGCACAGCGCTTGCCAACCAGCGCGCCGGAAAGCATATCATCAGTACGGCGGTTGAGCATCCGTCTGTGTACAACCCGATGTCCTATCTGGAGGAGCTTGGGTTTGAGATTACCTTCCTTCCGGTGAATCATGACGGCCATATCAGCCTTACCCAGTTGGAAGAAGCGGTTCGCCCGGACACGATTCTGGTATCCGTGATGTATGTGAACAACGAAGTCGGCGCGATCGAGCCCATCGAGGAGATTGCCCGCATCATCAAAGCGAAGAATCCGAATACACTGCTTCATGTGGATGCCATTCAGGCCTACGGCAAGCTGGTGATCCGGCCCAAAAAGCAGGGGATCGATCTGCTCTCGGCCAGCGGACACAAGATCCATGCGCCCAAGGGCGTGGGATTTCTCTACATCCGCAGTGGTGTGAAGATCAAACCGCTGATCTACGGCGGCGGTCAGCAGAATAACCTGCGTTCCGGCACGGAAAATATTCCGGGCGAAGCGGGACTTGGCGTGGCTGCGCGGGAGATGTATACGAATCACGAGGAAAAGATCCAGCATATGATCGCCTTGAAGGATCATATGACCGATCGGATGAGCGAGATTGAGGGAACGGTGGTCAACAGCAAAAAGGGCATGGAAAGTGCGCCGCAGATTGTCAGCGTCAGCTTCGAGGGCGTCCGTAGCGAGGTGCTTTTGCATGCACTTGAGGACAAGGGCATCTATGTGTCCTCCGGCTCCGCCTGTTCTTCCAACCATCCGGGTGTGAGTGGCACGCTGGTGGGAATCGGTGTCTCACCGAAACTGCTGGATTCAACGATCCGTTTCAGCTTCGGGGTGTTCAACACGATGGAAGAGATCGATTATTGTATTGATGTTTTGAAGGAACTGCTACCGGTCCTGCGCCGTTACCAGAGAGGCTGACCGGGTGCTTTCACACCTACAGGAGCATAATGAGAGAGGATAAAGAATATATGGTATACCAGTCATTTTTAATTAAGTATGCAGAGATCGGAACCAAGGGCAAGAACCGGTATCTGTTCGAGGATGCCCTGATCAGGCAGATCAAGAACGCCTTGAAAAAGGTAGAGGGAAGCTTTTATGCGTCCAAAGAATCTGGCCGCATTTATGTGCAGGCGCAGAGCGAGTACGATTACGACGAGGTGGTGGAAGCACTGCAGCGTGTGTTTGGCATCGCATGGATCTGTCCGATGCTCCAGATCGAGGAAAAGGATTATGATAATCTGAAAAAGGTGGTTGTGGATTATATCGATCAGGTATATCCCGACAAGCATTTTACCTTCAAGGTGGACTGCCGGAGAGCGGACAAGAATTATCCGATCCATTCTGAGCAGATGAACCGCGACCTGGGAGAAGTGATCTTAAATGCATTCCCGGAGACCAGCGTCAATGTGCACAAGCCGGACGTGATGGTGCGCGTGGAGATCCGCAAGGTGGTCAACATCTATTCCCTGATGATTCCGGGGCCGGGCGGTATGCCGGTGGGAACCAACGGCAAGGCGATGCTGCTTCTGTCCGGCGGTATTGACAGTCCGGTGGCCGGCTACATGATCGCGAAGCGCGGCGTGAAGATCGACGCAGTCTATTTCCATGCACCGCCTTACACCAGCGACCGTGCCAAGCAGAAGGTCATTGATCTGGCAAAACAGGTGGCGAAATACTCCGGGCCGATTCCGCTGCACATTATCAACTTCACGGAGATCCAGCTCTACATATACGAGCAGTGTCCGCACGAGGAGCTGACGATCATCATGCGCCGCTATATGATGAAGATTGCGGAGCGCATTGCCCGTGAGAATGAAGGTCTGGCGCTGATTACCGGTGAGAGCATCGGTCAGGTGGCGTCTCAGACGGTACATTCGCTGGCAGCGACCAACGAGGTCTGCACCATGCCGGTATTCCGTCCGCTGATCGGTTTTGACAAGCAGGAGATCATCGACATTTCCGAGAAGATCGGGACGTTCGAGACTTCCATCCTGCCGTACGAGGACTGCTGCACGATCTTTGTCGCAAAGCATCCGGTCATCAAGCCGAATATCAACATCATTCACAAATCGGAGCTGAACTTAAACGAGAAGATCGAGGGTATGGTCGAGACGGCTCTTGAGACGGCAGAGCTTGTGTGGTGTGATTAGCAGATAGAACAAAGAGTCCGGCTCGCCGGACTCTCGCGTTGCCGCGCGGTTGCTTCAGCAACCATCTACCACTGGCGCGGCATGCGCATCCCCGCGAATCGCAAAGGATGCTTCCGTGGAGAAGCATCCTTTGCGATTCGCGTGTGATTGTGAGTTGACGAGTGTTATTTGATGATATATGGAGACAGAGTCTCTAAAATCTCGTCGATTGCAGCTTCTGCGTGAATGTTCAAGTCAATCGGCTTGGACAGATCCAGGCTGAAGATACCCATGATAGACTTTGCGTCAATCACATATCTGCCGGATACCAGATCGAAATCAACGTCAAACTTGGTCAGGTCATTTACGAACGATTTCACTTTATCGATGGAATTTAAACAAATACGAACTGTTTTCATGTAAGAATCCTCCTTAATGGTAATTTCTGTTTTATGTGGCATCGTGGTCTTACTTCCCTTTGCCTTATAACCATACTACCCAGATATGGATAAAAAGTCAATAGGGAGTTTACATGAAAATCCAGTAAAAAATATGTAAAAATAGTGAGGAGAATCAATATGAGGAGAGCAGCGCTTCACAATCTGGGCTGCAAGGTGAATTCGTACGAGACGGAGGCAATGCAGCAGCTTCTGGAGGCAGCCGGTTATGAGATCGTGCCCTTTCACGAAACTGCGGATGTCTACATTATCAACACCTGTTCCGTGACCAATATGGCGGATCGCAAGTCCCGCCAGATGCTGCACCGGGCGAAGAAGCAGAATCCGCAGGCGGTGGTGGTGGCGGCGGGCTGCTACGTGCAGGCGGCATCGGAGGAACTCAAGAAGGATCTGGCCGTGGATGTCATCATCGGCAACAATAAAAAGCAGAACCTGGTTCAAATTCTGGAAGAATATTTCTGTGAGGAAGACTTGAACAACACTGTCATCGAAATCGGTGAGACCCGGGAATATGAGGATCTGCAAATCAGCCGGATCGCGGATCATACCCGTGCGTTTATCAAGGTTCAGGACGGCTGCAATCAGTTTTGCAGCTACTGTATCATCCCGTACACCCGCGGCCGTGTGCGAAGCCGCAGACCGGAGGCGGTGGAGGCGGAGGTGCGGACGCTGGTGGCCGGGGGCTATCAGGAGATCGTGCTGACCGGCATTCACTTAAGCTCCTACGGTGTGGATTTTGAGGAGGCGCAGGCGGAGAATCTTCTGGGCCTGATCAAGCGTCTCCACGGGATCGACGGGCTGAACCGCATCCGCCTTGGCTCCCTGGAACCGCGGATCGTGACGAAGGAATTTGCCGTAGAGCTTTCCCGCCTTACGAAGGTGTGCCCGCATTTCCATCTGTCCCTGCAAAGCGGCTGCGACGAGACCTTAAAGCGCATGAACCGCCGCTACACGGCAAAGGAATATGAGGAGGGCTGCACGATTCTGCGCAGCGTCTACGAGAATCCGGCCATCACCACGGATGTGATTGTGGGCTTTCCGGGGGAGACGGAGGAAGAGTTTGCGGCCACCCGCGCATTCCTGGAAAAAATAGGATTTTACGAGATGCACATTTTCAAATACTCCAGACGCCAGGGAACCCGCGCGGACTCCATGCCGGATCAGGTGCCGGAGGAGGTTAAGACTCGCCGCAGCGACGAGCTTCTCGCGCTGGAAAAGCAGATGTCGCGCGCTTACCGGGAGCGTTTCCTTGGTACAAGAGAATGCGTTCTTTTGGAGGAGGCGGTCACCGTCGGCGGAACCGACTACTGGATCGGCCATACCCGGGAATATGTCAAGGCCGCGGTGCCGCTTGCAGGCGCCGAAAAGAATACCATGGCGGAGGGGATTTTGACGGAAATGCTGACCGATGAGATCCTGCTTTTGAAGCGTTAAGAGGATCTTAAGGATACTTACGAAAGATTTCCCTTGCCGAATTGCACAAAGTAGTATAGAATAGAGAAGAATAGTTAAAGGACGTGAAGAACATGGGCGAAATTCATAATACACAATTTTTTAAGGCAGTACAGGAGAATAAGATGGATGTCAGCCAGGTTTTGGAGCAGGTATATATGGCTCTGAGCGAGAAAGGGTATAATCCGGTTAACCAGATCGTGGGCTACATTATGTCTGGAGATCCGACCTATATTACCAGCCATAAGAGCGCCAGAAGTCTGATTATGAAGGTGGAACGTGATGAGATTCTGGAAGAACTGATGTCAGTATACATTGATGCGAAACTTAAGAAACAGGCATAGTAGGCCCGAAATCTGCTTATAGGAAACCACGAAAGACTGTCAGCCGTATTCGTCCAGGAGGCTGACAGTCTTTTCCGAAAGCCGAAAGATGAGCAGAAGCGTGCAGATGACATGAGCGTGGAGAACATAGATGAGAATATTGGGATTGGATTATGGCTCTAAGACTGTGGGGGTCGCAGTCTGCGATCCGCTTGGGCTGACGGCCCAGGGCGTCGAGACGATTACCCGCAGGGACGAGGAGAAGCTGCGCAAAACTCTGGCAAGAATTGAGGCATTGATTGCCGAATATCAGGTTGAAACCATCGTTTTGGGTTATCCTAAGAATATGGATGATTCGATCGGAGAGCGCGCAAGGAAGACCGAGGAGTTTCGGGATATGCTGATCAGAAGGACCGGTCTGCCGGTGGTTCTGTGGGATGAGCGTCTGACAACTATAGAAGCAAATGAGATATTAATAGAAAGTGGAGTACGCCGGGAGGATCGGAAGAAAGTGATTGACAAGATAGCGGCAACACTGATCTTACAGTCTTACCTTGGCTCCATACAGGAGTGAGAACGTGGCACAGGAAGAGAAGATTACATTACAGAACGATACAGGGGAACTGATTGATTTCTATGTATTGGAAGAGACCCGGATCAACGGGATGAATTATCTGCTGGTAACGGATTCCGAGGAGGATGACGAAGAAGGCGAATGCTATATTTTGAAGGATGTATCCAAACCTGAGGACAGCGAAGCGCTGTACGAGTTTGTGGAAAATGACGACGAGATGGAATACCTCTATAAGATCTTTACAGAATTGATGGAAGATATGGAAGTGGAAATCCAGAAGTAGAGATCCGGAAGCAGAGCTTCGGGATGCAGAAGGATAGTTGCATGGAACAGACGCATTTTAAGGAGATGCTTCGGGAAAAAGGGCTGAAGGTGACCAACCAGCGACTGCTGGTGCTGGAAACGATTGCCGCGCACCCGGGCGAGCATCTGACGACGGAAGAGATATATGAACTGGCAAGAAACAAATACCCGGAGATTGGACTGGCTACGATCTATCGTACGGTTCAGGTTCTGGTTGATTTGCATGTCATAGATAAGGTGAGCTTTGACGACGGTTTTGCCCGCTACGAGCTTGGAGAGGGCGAGATGGATACCAGGCACCACCATCATCATGCGATTTGCCGCACATGCGGTGCAGTGATGTCTTTTGAGGATGATCTGTTGGAACAGCTCGAGCAGGCTGTGATGGAACGGATGGGCTTTGAGGTCACAGATCACGAGGTTAAATTGTATGGATACTGCAAGAAGTGCAGAGCGCAGATGGAACAGGTTAAAGAGAAACGAAAAATCATGGAGGAAGAAAATTGAAAACAGAAAATCAGAATGAACTCGTAAACGAGACGACGGTCACAGGCACAGATAACAGCGCAGCAGCAGGAACAGTGGCGGCAGCGACGGCAGGACCGGCAGCGGCGACAACAAGCGTGAACGCAGAGGCAGCCGCAGAAGGAAAGACCGGAGAAAACAAAACTGGCGAGAACAAGACCGGAGGCAGCCGCAGAAACGGACGTGGAGGCAGCCGCGGAAGATCGGGAGATCGCAGCCGCAATCCGGAGAAGGCAAAGACCGCACCGAAACCGGCAACGAAACCTGCGGCAAAGCAGACCGAGAAGTCAGCCGAGACAAAGGACGTTCCGGAAAAGACGAAGAATTACCCGGAGAAGGCAGCAAACGGCAGCAAGAACAAAGCAAAAGTAAAGATCATCCCGCTGGGCGGCTTAGAGCAGATCGGTATGAATATTACCGCGTTCGAGTACGAGGATTCCATCGTGGTTGTGGACTGCGGACTGGCTTTCCCGACGGACGACATGCTGGGAATCGACCTGGTCATTCCGGATGTGACCTATCTTGAGAAGAACATCGATAAGGTCAAGGGCTTTGTCATCACCCATGGACATGAGGATCATATCGGCGCATTGCCGTACATCCTGCAAAAGATCAACGTTCCGGTGTACGGCACCAAGCTGACCATCGGTCTGATCGAGAACAAATTAAAAGAACATAACCTGATGAAGAGCACCAAACGGAAAGTGGTAAAGCACGGCCAGTCGATCAACCTGGGATGCTTCCGCGTGGAGTTCATCAAGACAAACCATAGTATTGCAGATTCCGCAGCACTGGCGATCTTTACCCCGGCTGGCGTGATCGTGCATACGGGTGACTTCAAGGTTGACTATACGCCGGTGTTCGGTGATGCCTTTGATCTGCAGCGTTTTGCAGAGCTTGGCAAGAAGGGCGTGCTGGCACTGCTTTCCGACAGTACCAACGCGATCCGTCCGGGCTTTACCGCCTCTGAGCGCACCGTGGGCAAGACCTTTGACGCGATCTTCGCGGAGCACAAGGGCAACCGTATCATCGTGGCGACCTTCGCCTCCAACGTGGACCGTGTGCAGCAGATCATTTATTCTGCCAACAAGTACGGCCGCAAGGTGGTCGTGGAGGGACGAAGCATGGTCAATGTCATCGGCACAGCCAGTGAGCTTGGCTACATCAACATTCCGGACGGTACATTGATTGAGATCGACCAGCTGAAGAATTATTCCGATGAGCAGACCGTACTGATTACTACGGGCAGCCAGGGTGAGTCCATGGCGGCATTGTCCCGTATGGCTTCCGGTATGCACCGCAAGGTTTCCATCAAGCCGAATGACGTTGTCATCTTAAGCTCCACTCCGATTCCGGGCAATGAGAAAGCGGTATCGAAGGTGATCAATGAGCTTTCCATGCGCGGCGTGGAGGTCATTACCCAGGATACCCACGTATCCGGCCATGCGTGTCAGGAAGAACTGAAGCTGATTTATTCCCTGCTGCGCCCGCGCTTTGCACTGCCGGTGCATGGTGAGTACCGTCATCTGGTAGCCAACCGCAAGATCGCGGTCGCCATGGGCGTGCCGAAGGAGAATGCGATCATCATGTCCTCCGGTAATGTGGTGGAGATCGGTGAGGAGTCCTGCAAGGTGGTAAGCCAGGTGCAGGTAGGCGGCATTCTGGTCGATGGACTGGGTGTGGGCGATGTGGGAAACATCGTGCTGCGCGACCGTCAGAATCTGGCTCAGAACGGAATTATCATCGTGGCGCTCACCTTGGAGAAGTACAGCAATCAGCTGCTTGCAGGACCGGACATTGTGTCCCGCGGCTTTGTATATGTAAGAGAGTCGGAGGATTTGCTGGATGAGGCGAAACGCGTGGTGGATGATGCCGTTGCGGATTGTCTGGACCGTCATGTGACCGACTGGGGCAAGATCAAGAATATTCTGCGTGACAGCTTAAGCGATTTCCTCTGGAAGCGTATGAAGCGCAATCCGATGATTCTGCCGATCATCATGGAAGTAGAATAACAATTACAGTACGCAGGCAGGAGGACAGCAGGGACGACGATGGGCCATATAGCGAAAGATATCAACAGAATAACGGGAACAATCATCGGGATTTCGGGAAAGCTGATCCTGTATGCGCTGGTGATCCTTCTGCTGGCAGAAGGAATCACCCGTGGTTATGCGTTCGGACATGAGATCTTCTATTCCAAGGCCATGGAAGCGGCGCCGGGGACGGAGAAGACCGTGGTGATCCCGGAAGGACAGAGTACCACGGAGACGATTCATGTGCTGCGGGAGTATGGGCTGATCGACAACGAGCTGGCGATTCAGATCCAGATGAAGTTTTATGAATACGAGATCCAGCCGGGCACCTACAGCTTGAATACCTCCATGACCTCCAAGGAAATTCTCCGGATGCTGAATGACGAAGCGCAGGAGAGTGAGTCGGAGATCGAGGCGGACGACGGAACCGGGCAGACAGAGCCGGATTCGGAGACCATCAACTTTATAGAAGAGGAAGGGCAGATTGCACCGGAGGATATGGAAATGGTTCCGGAGGATACTGTGGTGATTCCGGAGGACGGAGGAACGCAGGGATGAATCAGGAACGGGTTACCGACTATATTAATTCCCTGGATGCAGGGCACGGGGCGCTGTGCGACCGGATTGCACGGGAAGCGCGGGCAGCCTATGTGCCGATTATCCGCAGGGAGACGGCGGCATTTCTCCAGACGATGGTGCTTGGCGTAAAGCCGGATCGCATTCTTGAGGTGGGGACTGCGGTGGGATATTCTGCGCTTTTGATGGCGCAGGTCATGCCGGAGACGGCCCATATCACAACGATTGAAAAATACGAGCCAAGGATTCCTTTGGCTCGTGAACATTTTGCCCAGGCGGGGATGACGGAGCGCATCACGCTTTTGGAGGGCGATGCCGGGGTGATTCTTGAGACGCTTACGGGCACCTTTGACTTCATCTTTATGGATGCGGCGAAGGGACAGTATATCCACTGGCTTTCGCAGATCGACCGGCTGATGCGGCCGGGGGCGGTGCTGTTCTCAGACAATGTGCTGCAGGACGGCGATATCATCGAGTCCAGATTTGCGGTGGAACGCCGCAACCGGACGATCCATGGCAGGATGCGGGAATATCTGTATACACTGACCCATAGGGACGGTTTTCAGACCAGCATCATCCCCATCGGAGACGGTGTGGCATTGAGTGTGAAGCGATAACAGCGGCAGGAAAAGGGAAGAATGATGATGAGAGAGACGGAACTGCTGATACCGGCAGGCAGTCTGGAGGTATTAAAGACTGCGGTTATTTATGGAGCCGACGCGGTGTACCTGGGCGGAGAAGCCTTCGGACTGCGCGCCAAGGCGAAGAATTTTACCAACGAGGAGATTAAGGAAGGCATCGCATTTGCACATGCACGCGGTGTCAGAGTCTATATAACAGCCAATATCCTGGCCCACAACGAGGATTTGCCGGGAGTGGAGGCATATTTTGAGGAGATGAAGGAGATCCGCCCGGATGCGCTGATCATCTCCGATCCGGGTGTGTTTGCCATCGCACGGCGGGTATTGCCGGACATGGAGCTGCATGTCAGCACCCAGGCGAACAACACCAACTACGGAACCTACCTGTTCTGGCACCAGATGGGGGCGAAGCGCGTGGTTTCCGCGCGGGAGCTTTCTTTACAGGAGATCAAGGAGATCCGCGCCCGCATTCCGGAGGAGATGGAGATCGAGAGCTTCATCCATGGGGCGATGTGCATTTCCTATTCGGGACGGTGTCTGCTGAGCAATTTCCTGACCGGCCGCGATGCCAATCAGGGAGCCTGCACCCATCCGTGCCGCTGGAAATACTCCATCGTTGAGGAGACGCGGCCGAACGAGTACATGCCGGTGTTTGAAAATGAACGCGGCACCTACATCTTCAACTCCAAGGATCTGTGCATGATCGAGCACATTCCGGAGCTTATGGATGCGGGGATCGACAGCTTCAAGGTGGAGGGACGCATGAAGACGGCGCTGTATGTGGCGACGGTGGCGCGGACGTACCGGAAAGCGATCGATGACTTCAAGAAAGACCCGGCGCTGTACCAGCAGAATCTGGAGTGGTACCGGGCGGAGATTGGCAAGTGCACCTACCGGGAATTTACCACGGGATTTTTCTTTGGCAAGCCGGGTGAGAGCAGTCAGATCTACGACAACAATACCTATGTAAAGAATTACACCTATCTGGGAACGGTGGAGGAAGTCTGCGGGGACGGAACCGGCCGGATCGAGCAGAAGAATAAATTCAGTGTCGGCGAGCAGATTGAGATCATGAAGCCGGACGGACGCAACATCGATGTGACGGTAAAGGCGATTTGCAATGAGGATGGGGAGGCGCAGGAGAGCGCACCGCACCCGAAACAGGTGCTGTATGTGGACCTGGGAGCCGAGCTGAAGCCCTACGATATCCTGCGGCGGAGTGAGCCGGACGCGCAGTCATAACGGCTGCACAGGAAAAGCTGGTTGGAACTATTTCGTGACGGTATGAGAGAAGACCTGTCTCACAGGATAGTGCCGGCCAGCTTTTTTGTATCACAGGAAATTGCGTCCTGTGATACAAAAACCCTCCGGGGGATGCGCACTCCGCGCTAAGGAAATATGGCCGCTGAAGCGACCGCGCTCCGGCGCGAGAGCCCGGCAAGCCGGACTCTTTCTTGGTGTTTCTGCCATTTTTTAACAGCCGTCTTGTGGCAAATCCCAAAATGTAGTATGATAAGGAAGATTAAAACGAGGAGGTAGGGATATGTTGGCGTGGATTCTCGCGGTTGGCGCGGCGCTTTGCCTGGTTTATTATATCATCATCGTGATCTATGCCGGTCTCGGCACCTCATTTGCGGCGGTATGGCTGCTTCTTGGAGGTCTGATGGGAGCGGCTTCTTTTGGACTGCGTTATTATCAGAAGAACCCAAGCCGCATCGAGCTCTGGATTCCGGTATCGCTGATCACGCTTTGCGCGTCGGGGATGATGATCCTTTTGCTGATGCAGATTCTGATTTTCAGCCGGATTCCCTCCACGGCGGAGCCGGAGCTGGATTATGTGATCGTGCTGGGAGCCGGTGTGAAGCCGGATGGGATCAGCAAGACCCTGCGGCTGCGGCTGGACAAGGCGGCCGAGTATGCGAAAGAAAATCCGGATACGATGTTTGTTCTGTCCGGCGGGAAGGGCGACGGAGAGCCGGAGCCGGAGGCGGTCTCCATGCAGCGCTATCTGATCAATCGCGGCGTGAAGCCGGCACGGCTTCTGCTGGAGCAGCAGTCCCTCAGCACACTGGAGAATCTGGTGTACAGCCGAAATCTGATTCAGAATCAGATCGGGGCAGAGGGGATCGAACACCTGCGCATCGGCGTTCTTACCAGCAATTTCCACCTTTTCCGCGCGCGGATGATTGCCCGGAAGCAGGATTTTGACGATATCCGGGGGATTGCCGCAGAGTCGGACAAGGTGTTATTTGTACATTTTTGCCTGCGGGACAGCCTGGCGATACTAAAAGATCGATTGATGGGTAACCTGTAAGAATAGAGAGAAAAGAAGGAGAACAAACCTATGAATCAACTGGATGCAATCAGAGCATTAGATGCCTACCGGATCGTAGAGCATAAGACCATCGAAGAACTGCAGTCAGAGGGCGTGGTGCTGGAGCACAAAAAGACGAAGGCGCGCCTGTTTTTGCTGTCCAATGACGACGAGAATAAGGTATTCTGCATCGGATTCCGCACACCGCCAAACGATGATACGGGACTGCCGCACATCCTGGAGCACAGTGTGCTGTGCGGTTCGGAAAAATTCCCGCTGAAGGACCCTTTTGTGGAGCTGGTCAAGGGCTCGCTCAACACCTTTTTAAACGCGATGACCTACCCGGACAAGACGGTTTATCCGGTGGCAAGCTGCAATGACAAGGATTTCCAGAACCTGATGGATGTCTATATGGATGCGGTGTTAAACCCCAATATCCACAAGGAGGAGAAGATCTTCCGCCAGGAGGGCTGGCACTATGAGCTGGAGGACGCAGAGGACGATCTGATCTACAACGGCGTAGTCTACAATGAGATGAAGGGGGCTTATTCTTCGCCTGAGAGCATTTTGGACAGTTGTACCCAGAAAACCCTGTTCCCGGACAACTGCTACGGCAGGGATTCCGGCGGTGATCCGGTGCATATCCCGGAGCTGACCTATGAGAAATTCCTGGAATTCCACAAGACCTACTATCATCCGTCCAACAGCTACATCTACCTGTACGGTGATATGGATATGGCGGAGAAGCTGACCTGGCTGGATGCGGAATATTTGAGCCATTACGAGGAACGCAAGGTGAATTCGCACATCCCGGAACAGAACGCATTTTCTGAGCCGGTGGAGAAGGAGATTCACTATTCGGTGACAGACGGCGAGGAGGAAGATGCCGCCTATCTGTCCGTGAATACGGTGGTTGGCACGGATCTGGACCCGAAGCTCTATGTGGCATTCCAGATTCTGGAATATACGCTGTTAGACGCGCCGGGCGCACCGCTGAAACAGGCCCTGATCGATGCGGGAATCGGCAAGGACATTATGGGCGGTTATGAGAGCGGCATCTTGCAGCCGTATTTCAGCGTGATCGCCAAGGATGCAGGACGGGAGCAGAAGGGCGAGTTCCTCACGGTTGTCAAGGGCACACTGCGCAAACTGGCGGATCAGGGAATCAATCGGAAGAGCCTGCTGGCGGGCATGAATTATTACGAATTCAAATACCGGGAGGCGGACTATGGTTCGGCACCGAAGGGCCTGATGTACGGGCTGCAAAGTCTGGACAGTTGGCTGTACGACGGCGATCCGATGATGCATCTGGCTTATCAGGAGACCTTCGACTATCTGAAGCAGGCCGTGAACGACGGATTTTTTGAACAGCTGATCCGGGATTATCTGCTGGACAATCCGTTTGAGGCGGTGGTCATCGTAAGCCCGGAGAAGAATCTGACGGCCAGGGAGGATGAGAAGCTGGCCCGGAAGCTGGCGGATTACAAGGCTTCCTTAAGCGCGGAGGAACTGGACGAAATCATCGAGACGACGCGGGCGCTGAAGGAATATCAGGATACGCCCTCCACCCCGGAGGTTCTGGCGAAGATTCCGCTGCTTAAGCGGGAAGATATCGAGAAAACGGCAGAGAAATTTTTCTGGACGGAGCGGCAGGAGGCAGGGATCAAAGTCCTGCACCACAACTTCTTCACTTCGGGAATCGGATATTTGAAGGTTCTGTTTATGACGGATGCGGTGCCGCAGGAGGATCTGGTGTACGTGGGACTGTTAAAATCCGTGCTGGGAAGTGTGGATACAGAGCATTACAGCTATTCGGATCTGACCAGTGAGATTCATTTGAACAGCGGCGGCGTGGATTTTTCCGTGAGCTCGTTTGCGAATCTTGCGGAGCCGGAGCATTTCACCGGGGCCTTCGTGGCAAGCACGCGGGTGCTGTATGACAAGCTGGGCTTCGGCTTTGGAATTTTGGAGGAGATCTTAAACCGCTCCATCTTTACCGACGAAAAACGTCTGGGCGAGGTAATCCAGGAGACTCGTTCCCGCGCTAAGATGAAGCTGGAAAATGCCGGACACAGCACAGCCGTATCCCGTGCAACCTCCTATTTCTCCGCGTCGGCTGCCTATAATGAACTGACCGGCGGAACGGAATATTATCATTTTCTGGAGCGGATTGCGAAGAATTATGACAGCGAAAAGACAACGATCGCCGCGAAGCTGAAAGAGGTGTGCGAAAAGCTCTTCACCCGTTCCAATATGCTGGTCAACTACACGGCAGACGACGCGGGCTATGAGAAGCTTCCTGAAACGCTGGGACTTCTGGCTGACAAGCTGCCACAGGGCAGCGGGGAGCGATTCCCGTTTGTGCATAAGGTGGAGAATGTGAATGAGGGCTTAAAGACGGCCGCGCAGGTTGACTATGTGGCGCGCTGCGGAAACTTCCGGGATCAGGGCTATGCGTATACCGGAGCCCTGAAGATATTGCAGGTCATCTTAAGCTATGATTATCTGTGGCTGAACATCCGCGTGAAGGGCGGTGCCTACGGCTGTATGAGCGGCTTCGGACGCTCCGGCGAGGGTTATCTGGTGTCTTACCGGGATCCGAACCTCAAAGAGACCGTCGGGATCTATGAGGGCATACCGGCTTATCTGGAGCAGTTTAACCCGGATGACCGCGACATGACGAAATACGTGATCGGCACCATCAGCAATCTTGACACGCCGCTGACCCCTTCGGTGAAGGGAAGCCGGGGACTGTCCGCGTATCTGTCCGGTGTGACGGAGGAGATGATGCAGCAGGAACGCGATCAGGTGCTTCAGGCGACGAAGGAAGACATTCAGGCACTGGCTGGTCCGGTTCGCGCCATTTTACAGACCGGAAGCTTCTGCGTGGTGGGAAATGAAGAAAAGATTGAGGCAAACCGCAGCCTGTTTGGCGTGGTAGAGAACCTTACGAGAGGATAATACATGGCAAAAAAAGTAAATACCAATGATATTGAGAAGCTGATGAGCGAGCTGAACCAGGAAAAACAGGGGGATGGTCAGGATGCAATCCAGAAAAAATCCGGATTTGTGACCCTGATCGGCCGCCCGAATGTAGGCAAATCGACCCTGATGAACCATTTGATCGGGCAGAAGATCGCCATCACTTCGGACAAGCCGCAGACCACACGAAACCGCATTCAGACGGTGTATACCGATGAGCGCGGGCAGATCATTTTCCTGGATACGCCGGGTATCCACAAGGCGAAAAACAAGCTGGGGGAATACATGGTCAACGTCGCGGAGCATACCTTGAAGGAAGTGGATCTGATCATGTGGCTGGTGGAGCCGTCCACCTTCATCGGTGCCGGAGAGCGCTACATTGCGGAGCAGCTTGGCAAGGTTAAGACCCCGGTGATTCTGGTCATCAACAAGATTGACACCATCAAGAACCAGCAGGAGATTCTGACCTTCATCGACACCTACAAGGATATCTGCAATTTCGCGGAGATCGTGCCGGTGTCGGCCCTGAAGGAGAAAAATACGGATCTTTTGACGGAGCTGATTTTCAAATATCTGCCCTACGGGCCGCAGTTCTACGATGAGGACACGGTCACGGATCAGCCGATGCGCCAGATCGCGGCAGAGCTGATCCGCGAAAAGGCCCTGCGCCTGTTAAATGATGAGATTCCGCACGGAATCGCGGTGACCATCGAGCAGATGACCGAACGAGCCAACGGCATCATGGACATCGAGGCCACCATCGTCTGTGAGCGGGATTCCCACAAGGGCATCGTAATCGGAAAAGGCGGAGCCATGTTAAAACGCATCGGCACGGCGGCCAGACGCGAGATCGAGGAGCTTTTGGAGATGCAGGTCAATTTGCAGCTCTGGGTCAAGGTGCGTAAGGAATGGCGTGACAGCGAGATGATGATGAAAAATTACGGATACAATCCAAAGGAATAGCAAGTGCAGGAAGTACGCGCAGGAAGGTCGGGGAAAGCTTGAGGGAGTTGACGAATCTGACCGGGATGGTGATCAAGGCCGCCCCGGTGGGGGAATATGACAGGCGCCTGGTCATTCTGACACGGGAGCGCGGGAAGATCACGGCATTTGCCCGCGGAGCCAAACGGCCGGGCAACCAGCTTATGGCCGTCAGCCGCCCCTTTGTGTTCGGACAGTTTCGGCTGTTCGAGGGGCGCGATGCCTACAATTTGCAGTCCGCCGACGTGACCAATTATTTCACGGAGCTTGCGGGAGAGAT
Organism: Lachnospiraceae bacterium; assembly: GCA_028693165.1. GTDB lineage: Bacteria > Bacillota > Clostridia > Lachnospirales > Lachnospiraceae > Brotaphodocola. The sequence goes on from JAQUVX010000009.1 coordinate 90,088, forward strand.
GGAGTCGGCGTGCTATGGCTCCTATTTTCTGGAGCTGGCCGATTATTACTGCCGGGAAAATATGGACGGAACCGAAATGCTGCTGCTGCTGTACCAGTCCATGCGGGCGCTGTTAAAGCCGTCTCTGCCAAACACGCTGATCCAGCTGATTTTCGAGCTGCGGGCCATGGTGGTCAACGGGGAATACACGGAGAAGCCGCCCAAAGCGGCGAGCGAATCGACGACCTATGCCTGGGAGTATATCATCGGTTCTCCGATCGAAGCGCTGTACACGTTTGTCCTGAAGCCGGAGGTGCAGCAGGAGCTGAAAACCTGTGTGGAGATCAATAAGAAGCGGTTTGTGGACCGTGAGTTTCATTCGCTTGAGATTCTGGAGATGATGGAATTTCCAAGTAGGTATTGAAAATATTGGTATTTACAGGTATAATCCAAAATAGCTGTGTCAGGGGATGCGGTATGGATCAGATTCAGGAGGATGATTATGAAAAAGAAAAAAGCTGTGATTGCTGCGCTGGCAGCGATGACGGTGCTCATGGCGGCGGGATGCGCAAAGAGCGGTCCGGCACAGGTATGGGATGCCGGAGAGAACAGTATTTATGTGACGAAGACGATGGAAGTCGAGAGCGCGATGATTTATACATCGGAGAAGACCAACGACCTCTACACGCAGGAAGGATTGTCCGCCTTCGCGAAAGAGGCGGCGGCAGACTATAATGCCTCAAAGGGTGCTGCGGCTGAATCCGAGAATGCGGAAGGTGCGGCAAAGCTTCCGGTGGCGCTGAAGAGCTGCACGCTGGAGGGACAGACCGGGACGCTGGTGTTTGCGTATGGAACACCGGAGGATTTCACTCAGTTTGCACAGGAGTACGGAGACAATACCCATTCGGTAACGTCGCTTTCTGTGGGAGCGATGACCGAAATCGCCTCCCAGGCCGGATTCGGGGAGGCCGGATTTTTGACGGCTGCCGGAAAAGAGGCCGACACGGCGGAGGTGACAAAGCAGCAGGAGGATGGCGTGATTGCCATCGAGGGTGCCGCCACGGTCTATACGGAGGGCAAGATCAAGTATGTGACAGATGGCTGTACGGTCAGGGATGAACACTGTGTTGCAACACCGGAAGGAACAAGTTATATTGTGTTTCAATAAATAAGAAAGAGGATATCTGACAATGGAAAAGACAATGGAAAAAATCGTAGCACTCGCCAAATCAAGAGGTTTTGTATATCCGGGCTCCGAGATTTACGGAGGTCTGGCAAACTCCTGGGATTACGGCAATCTGGGCGTGGAGCTCAAGAACAATGTAAAGCGTGCCTGGTGGCAGAAATTCGTGCAGGAAAGCCCGTACAACGTAGGCGTTGACTGTGCGATCCTGATGAACTCCCAGACCTGGGTGGCATCCGGACATCTGGGCGGTTTCTCCGATCCGCTGATGGACTGTAAGTGCTGTCACGAGCGTTTCCGTGCCGATAAGCTGATCGAGGATTATCTGGCTGAGAACAACATCACCATCGAGGGTTCTGTGGACGCGTGGAGCCAGGAGGAGATGAAGGCTTACATTGATGAGCACAACATTTGCTGCCCGAGCTGCGGCAAGCATGACTTTACCGATATTCGTCAGTTCAACCTGATGTACAAGACCTTCCAGGGCGTTACCGAGGATGCGAAGAATACGGTTTATTTAAGACCTGAGACCGCTCAGGGTATTTTTGTAAACTTCAAAAATGTACAGAGAACCTCCCGAAAGAAAGTGCCGTTTGGAATCGGTCAGATCGGTAAATCCTTCCGTAACGAGATCACACCGGGCAACTTCATTTTCCGTATCCGCGAGTTCGAGCAGATGGAGCTGGAGTTCTTCTGCAAACCGGACACCGATCTGGAGTGGTTCGGATACTGGAAGCAGAAATGTATCGACTGGCTGCAGTCTCTGGGGATTAAGCCGGAAGAGATGCGGGCAAGAGACCACGAGCCGGAGGAGCTTTCCTTTTACAGCAAGGCGACCACGGATCTGGAATTCTTGTTCCCGTTCGGCTGGGGCGAGCTGTGGGGAATCGCAGACCGTACCGACTACGATCTGACCCAGCACCAGAACACCTCCGGTCAGGACCTGACCTACTTTGACGACGAGACCAACGAGCGCTACATTCCGTATGTCATCGAGCCGTCTCTTGGTGCGGACCGTGTGACCCTGGCGTTCCTCTGTGCAGCGTATGATGAGGAAGAGCTTGAGGGCGGAGATATGCGTACCGTGATGCATTTCCATCCGGCGATTGCACCGGTTAAGATCGGTGTGCTTCCGCTGTCCAAGAAGCTGAATGAGGGCGCTGAAAAGGTTTACGCAGAGCTGTGCAAGTATTACAACTGTGAGTTTGACGACAGAGGCAACATCGGAAAACGTTACAGAAGACAGGATGAGATCGGAACTCCGTTCTGCATCACCTATGATTTCGATTCTGAGACCGATCAGGCTGTGACCGTTCGTGACCGCGATACCATGGAGCAGGTGCGTGTGCCGATCGCAGAGCTGAAATCCTATTTTGAGGATAAGTTCCGTTTCTAACAGATAACTTTATGAAGCTTTATTGACAGCGGCTCCCCGGATTGTTTGGGGAGCCGCTGCGGCGATCGGAAGCAAATTCCGGGGAGGGGAAAGCTCAGAAGAGGCCGACAGGAGGGTGTCATGATCGAAGTTGTTCTTGCCAGAAAGCTGATTGAACAGATTACCCAATACACGGATTACAACATCAACATCATGGACGATCAGGGTGTGATCATCGCCAGCCGTGATCCGAAGCGGGTGGGAACCTTTCACGAGGTCGCCTACTATATTGTGACGGGCAGTGAAGATATGGTCGTGGTTTCCGACGATGAGGATTATCCTGGCGTCCGTTCGGGCATCAATATGGTGATCATGATCGATGGGAAGCGTGAGGGCGTCGTGGGTATCACGGGGGATCCGAAGCAGATCAAGCCGGTGGCGCTGATCACCAAGGTGGCGATCGAAGCCCTGCTCAAATACGAGACGCAGCGGGAGGAACTGCTGCGCAGACGAAGCCGCAAGGAACGATTCCTGGATCTTCTGATCTACGAGGAGTTTTCGGAACCGGCGGCGCTGCGCATGACGGCAAAAGAGCTGAATTATTCAGAAAGCATTATCCGGATTCCGATCCTGTGCAGACTGGAGAATGTGAAGCCGGAGCCGTTTCTGGAGTTGATCAAGGAGGGCAAATGCCACGGGAGCGAGGATATCAGTTTCGTGCTGGATGATCAGCATATCCTGATTTTCAAGACGATGACGGAGGACAGCCAGAAGCAGTTCTCGGATTACAAATATGTGATTGCAGATTATCTGAGTACCGCCCTGCGCTGGCTGCGGGAGCAGGGAAAGTCCGGCAAGTTTTATGTCGGCACCTTCCAGATGAATTTCTCGCAGTATTATTATGCTTACCGCTCCTGCAAATGGCTGGAGGAGAATGTGGAAACGGAATCCAAGTCCGCCTTCTTCTATGATTATGTGGGGGCCTACCTTCATTCCATCATTCCAAGAAATGAGCTTCAGCGCATGTTTCATGTCTATGAGAAGGAGCTGGGGGAGGAATTTAAGAAGACCTTTCTGGAGCTGGCCGGCGCGCTGATTCACAGCAACTACAACATGGTGCAGGCGGCCAAGGAGCTGTTTGTCCATAAAAATACGCTGATCTACCGATACAACAAGATGAAAGAGGTGCTGAATATCAATCCGATCACCTCGCATCGGGACCGGCTTTTTCTGGAAGCGTTTTATAATTATTTAAGATAGGGAACATCTGTTTTGTATCAATGATACAAAAACACCGAAAAGATTCAGACCTTCAAACGTGGCGAGGTTCTATCTGAAATGGTATGCTGATACCATATTAAAAACAGACGTTGTTCACAAAAAGGAGGGTATTCTTATGACAGGGTTTCCACTGATTATTGTTTTTGTACTGGCAATTATACTGATGATTGTTGCAATCTCCAAGTTCAAGATTCATCCGTTTATTGCGATCATGAGCATCTCGCTGATCCTGGGGCTGATTGCGGGCATTCCGCTGACCAATCAGACGACGGCAGACGGAAAGACCATAACCGGTCTTGCAAATGTAATTGGTGCCGGATTCTCCGGTACGTTTTCCAGCATTGGTATTGTCATCATTCTGGGTGCACTGATCGGTACGATTCTGGAAAAGACCGGTGCCGCACTGAAGCTGGCGGATATGGTCATCAAGCTGGTGGGCAAGAACAACCCGGTACTGGCGATGGAGCTGATGGGCTGGGTGGTATCCATCCCGGTATTCTGCGATTCCGGTTTTGTTATCTTAAACCCGATCCGTAAAGCGCTGGTCAATCGTACCGCAACTTCTTCCGTGGCGATGACCGTGGGACTGTCCTCCGGACTTTACATTTCCCATGTATTTATTCCTCCGACACCAGGTCCGATCGCAGCGGCATCGACGCTGGGAATCGGCGACAACCTGCTGATGGTTATGGGAATTGGTGCTTTGTGCTCGATTTTCCCGCTGATTGCAGGCTTCTTCTTCGCAAAATACATAGGCAAGACCGTCAAAGCTGACGATGAAGCCAACATGGGCGAAGTGAGCAAGACTTACGAAGAACTGGTTGCAGAATTCGGAAAGCTTCCGAGCGGATTTAATGCACTGGCACCGATTGTCGTTCCGATCCTTCTGATGGCACTTTCTTCTGTTGCCACCATGGCGAAGATGGGCGGTTTTGGCGGTGACCTGATCAAATTCCTGGGAACTCCGATCATCGCGCTGGCAGTCGGAACCGTATTTGGCGCGATTCAGCTTTCGGCAGCAGGCAAGATGGGTGACTTTTATGACATTACCAACGATACCTTAAAGACCGTTGGACCGATCCTGTTCGTAACGGCAGCAGGCGGCGTTTTGGGTAAAGTGATTGCTTCCAGCGATATGGTAAATTACATCACGGAGCATGCGACGGCACTGAGTGCCATGGGCATCTTCTTCCCGTTCATTCTGTCTGCAATCTTAAAGAGTGCACAGGGATCCTCCACGGTAGCGCTGACGACGACCGCAGGTATCATCGCTCCGCTGCTTCCGGTACTGGGACTGGCAAGTCCGATCCGTGCGACCCTGGCCTGCATGGCAATCGGCGCGGGTGCAATGACCGTATCACATGCAAACGATTCGTACTTCTGGGTGGTAACGAACTTTGGCGCCATGACACCGGAGCGTGGTTACAAGACACAGACGATGGCGACGCTGGTGCTTGGTCTGGCCGGCATCCTGGAGATCTTTATCCTGTCACTGATTTTACATTGATCGTAAGGTATTTTGGGAGAAAAATACATGAAATTATTATTTGCATCTGATTCTTTCAAGGGAACACTTTCCAGCGAACAGACGATGGAGCTGCTTACGAAGGCAGCACAGGAAGTCTTTGAAGGCTGTGACTGCGCCGGAGTGCCGGTGGCTGATGGTGGCGAAGGAACGACCGATGCGGTAATTGCCGCAACAAGTGGTGAGAAAATACCGGTTTCTGTACACGGGCCATTGATGGAGCCGGTGCAGACCTATTACGGAAAGCTGGATTCCTCCAGGGCGATTCTTGAGATGGCGGCAGCCTCCGGGCTGCCCCTGGTGGAAAGGCAGCTTCGGGACCCACGGAATACAACCACCTACGGAACCGGAGAGATTCTGCTGGATGCACTGGACAAGGGCTTTACCGATATCTCCATCGCCATCGGCGGATCGGCGACCAACGACGGGGGCATGGGCTGTATGCGTGCTCTGGGTGCGCGATTCCTGGATGCGAAGGGCGAGGAGCTGGAGGGCAAAGGCTCTGATCTGGCAAAGGTTGCTCACATTGATATCAGCGGCATGGATACGCGCATTCACGATGTGACCTTCACCGCCATGTGCGATGTCAACAATCCGCTGTGCGGAAAAGATGGCGCGACCTATACCTTTGGAAGACAAAAGGGCGGAACGCCGGAGGTTTTGGACGAGCTGGAGCTGGGGATGCAGAATTACCGTGACGTGATCCTGCGGGAATTTGGCATCAATTTAGATGAGATGCCCGGAGCCGGTGCGGCGGGCGGTCTGGGAGGAGCACTCCTGGTATTTTTAAAGGCTGCACTGAAATCCGGGATCGAGACAGTGCTGGATCTGATTGATTTTGATGCGCGCCTGGAAGGGGTATCCTTAGTGGTAACCGGAGAGGGACGGACGGACTGGCAGTCCTGTTTTGGAAAAGTGATGCAGGGCGTGGGGGTTCGCTGCCGGAACCATGGAGTCAAGGTCGTGGCACTGGTCGGAGCCATGGGCGAGGGAGCAGAGCAGATCTTTGATTATGGAATCTGCTCCATGATGACCACGGTCAACGCTGTGATGGAGCTGGACGAGGCCCTGGGCAATGCCGAGGAGCTGTACTACAAAGGAGCACTTCGGATGTTCCGCTTTATCAAGACCGGAATGGAACTGAAATTGTAAAAAGTAAGGAGATTAACAACTATGCCGCCAATCAGTGTACTGATCAAGCCATCCTCTGGAAACTGCAATCTGCGCTGTGCGTATTGCTTCTATTATGATACCATGGAAAAGCGCGAGAAGCCTTCCTACGGATTTATGACGGAGCAGACACTGGAGGCGGTGCTGCGGGAGGTGCTTTCCTATGCGGAGGGCAGCTGCACCATCGCTTATCAGGGCGGGGAACCGACCTTAAGCGGTCTGCCGTTTTTTGAGAAGTCGATGGAGCTGCAGGAACGATACAACGTCAATCATGTGAAGATTTTCAATGCCATCCAGACCAACGGCTATCAGATCAATCAGGACTGGGCGGAGTTTTTTAAAAAGCATCATTTTCTGGTGGGGGTGTCGTTGGACGGCGGCCCCAAACAGCATGATGTTTACCGCAAAACGCCGAAGGGAGAGGGAAGCTTTTCCCAGGTCATGAAGCATATCGAGCTGCTTCAGAAGGCGGGGGTGGAGTTTAATATCCTGTCTGTGGTCAACGGCAGGACGGCACCGCACATTCGGAAAAATTATGCATTTTACCGGAAGAATCATCTGGACTATTTACAGTTTATCGCCTGTCTGGACCCGCTTGGAGAGACGCCGGGACAGAAGGAATATTCGCTGACACCGGAAGCCTACGGCACCTTTTTGATTGAGCTGTTTGATCTGTGGTATGCGGATCTTCTGGCGGGGAAGCAGCCGTTTATCCGGCAGTTTGAGAATTACATCGCGATGCTTTTGGGGCAGATGCCGGAGTCGTGCGATATGCGGGGCATCTGCGGAATGCAGTACGTGGTGGAGGCGGATGGGGCCGTCTACCCCTGTGATTTCTATGTGCTCGACGCGTACCGGCTGGGCAACTTCCTGACGGATTCGGTGGAGGTGATCGACCGGAAGCGGGAAGAGATCGGTTTTATCGAGGAATCGAAGCAGAAGGAGGAAGCCTGCACGGGGTGCCGCTATGAGGCGCTTTGCCGGGGCGGATGCCGCAGAAACAGGATGGAGGAGCAGGGACATCATCAGTATTTCTGCGAATCCTACCAGATGTTTTTCGATGCCTGTCTGCCGCGGATGATGGAGATCGCGCGGAACCTGCAGCGGTAAAACCGCTTGCAATTTCAGACGGATTTGGTATAATAAGAGCATTCGACGGCACAAGCCGATACGAGGCGGATCAAGTCCGGAGATAACGATTACAGGACAAGTTCATAACGACAAACCAGATACCAGGAAGGTAGTGACATTCAGAAGAATGTTGTACGTTTCTGGTATTTTTATCTTGTAAGGAGATAAGACTCCCACCTCTATAGGTGGCGAGTAAAGAAACAAACTTGTCTTGGTGGGAGTCCAATCTCCTTCCAAGATAAAGCCTCCGGCGGATTGCAGAGGCACGCAGATGTATTTGTCATGCGTAGCATGACGCGTGCCTCGCAGCAAGTACGCCGGGGCGTACTTGAATTGTATCTGTAAGGAAAAGAGGATAAGGAAATGAGAACAAGAACAAAGACAACAAACATGGTGCTCTCTGCGGCACTGCTGGCGATCGGCATGGTGCTGCCGTTTCTGACCGGACAGATTCAGGTGATCGGAAACAAGATTTCGCCGATGCATCTGCCGGTGCTGATCTGCGGATATGTGTGCGGCTGGCAGTACGGACTGGCCGTGGGCATCATTCTTCCGATTCTGCGCAGTCTGACCTTCGGTATGCCGCCGCTGATGCCGACCGCCGCGGCCATGGCCGTGGAGATGGGCGTATATGGTCTGATGACCGGACTTTTGTATGCCACGCTGCCGAAGAAGAACAGCTCGATCTATATCTCCCTGATCGCAGCCATGATTCTGGGCCGTCTTGCGTGGGGAATGGCAAGTGTGGTATTATATGGACTGGCAGGCACCGGAAAGGTGTTCACGCTGCCGATGTTTTTCACGGGAGCCGTGATCAATGCGGTTCCGGCGCTGATTATACAGATTATTTTGATTCCGGCGATCGTGATTGCACTGAAGAAAGCGAAGCTTATGGACTGAGAGGATTTATGATGGAAGAACAACGAGAAGACGCTGCCCTGAAGGACAGCATATGGTACCGGAAGGTATCGGGAGAGATTGAGCAGGCGTTGAAGAGAAGTAGTAGCGGTGCGGGGAGCAGCGCTGATTGCGGTGCCGGGAGTGCCGCTGCCGGTGATCTGCTCCGGCCGGTGCTGGTGGCGATTGACGGCCCCTGCACCAGCGGCAAGACGACACTGGCCCGGCTTCTCGCCGGGGAGTTTGACTGCAATGTGTTTCATATGGATGACTTTTTTCTGCGCCCGGAGCAGAGGACGCCGGAGCGGCTTGCGCAAATCGGCGGAAATGTGGATTATGAACGGTTTCAGGAGGAGGTTCTAAAGCCGGTTTTGGAAGGGCGTCCGGTGTGCTATCGGCGCTATGACTGCGGTCAGAAAACGCTGGCCGATCAGGTTCTGGCTCCGGTTCGCCGCCTCAATCTGATCGAGGGCTCTTACAGTCTGCATCCTTATTTTGGAAATTGTTATGATCTGGCCTATTGCCTGGCGATTGACCCGGAGGAGCAGAAGATGCGAATCCTGAGACGAAACGGGGAATCCATGCTGGAGCGTTTCGTCAGCGAATGGATTCCCAAAGAAAATGCGTATCTTGATACCTTTAAGATTCGGGAGACTGCAGATGTTCTCGCACCTGCTGAATGACAATGGCGATGATCTCGTTGAGAGACATGTTTTCACAGCCTGCCACGTGATGATTGCACCGGTTGACCGGCATCAGAAGCTGGCAGGCTTTGCTTTGCCCTACGGCAACCGCCATGGCCGGGGTCACTTCACCGAAGAGAGAGTCCGCGATGACGATTCCGATCGGCCCGATGATGATATCGGAGTCGCGGGCCGCCACGATCACCGGATTCTCCCCGGTAGCGCCGTAGTCGGCACCGGCTTTGAGCATGGCTGCCGTGGCGATGCTGTTGGTTCCAATGGCAAGAAGCTCCTGCTTCGGAAATTCTTTTTTCAGCTGTTCTACGATGGCTTTCCCCATCCGGCCGCCCTGGCCGTCAATGATCGTAATTTTTTTCATATGTAAAATCCTCAGTTCCGGTTAAAAAAGGTTGTTTTTCTACAAAAATCAGTTTATCATAAAAAGAGAAAAATGTAAAATATGCCGTGATCCGACAGGATCTGGCTGCAAAGCAGCAGAAAGGGGTATCAACATGGCAAAAGCATATGCAATGATTGCAAATGGAACGGAGGAGGCGGAGTGCCTCGGCGTGGTGGATATTTTGAGAAGAAGCGGGATTGAGACGGTGCTGGTATCGGTGGAGGCCGGCAAAGATGTGGTGTCCTCCCACAATGTGCGCATTCAGGCGGACGCGACGGTGGCGGAGACGGATTTCTCCGATGGAGACGTGATTTTCCTGCCGGGCGGTATGCCGGGTTCGGAGCATTTATCTGCATGCGAACCGCTGATCGCAGCGATCAGACAGTCGATCGCAGACGGAAGAAGAATCGCCGCAATCTGTGCAGCACCGGCAGTCGTTCTGGGCCGCCACGGACTGTTGGCCGGAAAGCGCGCAACCTGCTATCCGGGCTTTGAGGGAGACTTAAAAGATGCCGAGTATGTCCTGGAGGGCGTTGTGACCGACGGCATCTTCACCACCGGCAAAGGCCTCGGTGTCGTGCTGGATCTGGGTCTGGAGATCGTGAGACTGCTGATCAGCGAAGAAGCCGCAGAGAAGACAAAGAAGGCAATCCAGTATTGTTAAAACCCGGTTTTTCCCTTAGACAGCCATAATGTGACAGCAGGTTCCCCCGCCTCAAAGACGATTTGAGGTGGGGGAACTTGTCATATCAATAATTTGAAACAAATATCAAAAATTCAAAACTTCTGACTGCTCCAGTTTCCAAAGTATCAAAAAATCCATAAAAACCATAAGAAATTTGATATACGGGAGAAAGAAAGTAACGTATGATAAAAACAACCAAGAGGCAGTGTGATGCGGTCCGGGGAGACCGTGAAGAAAGGGAGGGTTTATTTTATGAAGAAGAAACTGATTAGTGCTTTGATGGCAACAGCAATGGTAACGACAGCGTTGGCAGGCTGTGCACCGAAGCCGGTGGAGAGTACCACCGCAGCTCCGGCCGAGACAGCAGCTCCGGCAGCAGGCGAGACCACCGCAGCAGGACAAACCGCAGCCGCAGACACCGCAGATCTTCCGGTGCTGAAAGTAGCTGTGATGCCATTCTTAAACAGTATTCCGATCGTTTATATGCAGAATGAGGGACTGGATGTTGCCAACGGCTTCAAGATTGAGCCGGTTTACTTTGCAAACGGCGGCGCCATGAACGAAGCGCTGGCAGCAGATCAGTGGGAAGTAGGAACCCTGAGTGCAGCCGCCGTCAACTCACTGGCAATCTACGGTGCGTACTGTATCGCAGATATCGGACATTCTGAGGGCGGCCTGTACACTCTGAGCAAACAGGATTCTCCAATCGCACAGGTGAAGGGTGCAAATCCTTCTTACCCGGACATATATGGTGATGCAGAGACGTTGAAGGGTGCGATCATCGCAACCAACACCGGTACCATCTCCCATTTGAACGTAATCAAATGGCTGGAAAAATTCGGTCTGACTACCGAAGATGTCGAAATCGTACATATGGATTTTCCATCCGCATACCAGGCACTGATGACCGGTAACTGTGATGTCGCTGCCCTGAATCCTCCGACCTCCTATGTGGCAGAGGGCGAAGGCATGGTAGTAACCTCCAGTCTGACAGCACTGGAAGTTCCGCAGTTTGATTCCATTATCGTAAGCAATAAAGCGTTTACCGACCGCAAAGACGTGCTGGTAAACTATACAAAGGCATTCTTCCAGGCAACCGATGCACTGCAGGCTGACCCGGATATGGCAGCACAGCTTCTGCTTGACTGGTATACCGAGAATGGTTCCGAGTCTGCAATCGAGTCCTGCAAAACCGAGATTACCACCAGACCGTTTGTTACCTCTGACGAGGAGAAAACCATCTCCATCGGCGATTCTGTACAGGTGACCGGAGAATTCTGGGTATCTCAGGAACTGCTGGATGAAGCAAAATTCCCGGAGATCGCAAAACATATTGATGATACCATCGTGAAAGAAGCACTGGGTTTCTAAATTAAACGAGTTGGCTAACGTGGGAAGGTGTCGGATGCGGCACCTTCTCTTCAATCAGAGGAGACGTTTCAAACAAAAAGAAAGGTGGTAATTCATCGTGACAGAGATGGAAAAAAAGAAACAGCGCGAGAATCGCAAATTTGCCTGCATCTCCGTATGTTCCCTGAGTGCATTTTTTATCATCTGGTATATCGCGACTGCAATCCTGCATCTGATGCCGGATTACTGTCTGCCAAGCCCGGTTCAGGTGCTTCAGGCCTTTATTTACAAGCTGAACCATAAGGCACCGGACGGAGGAACCCTGTTCCAGCACATCGTGGCAAGCTTAAAGGTCGCCCTGAGCGGATATCTTCTGGGTGCCGTGATCGGAATCCCGTTGGGAATCTGCATGGCGTGGTTTCGGAAAATTGACCTGTTTGTGACTCCGCTGTTTGACCTGGTTCGCCCGGTTCCGACCATCGCCTGGATCCCGCTGATGATCCTGTGGTTTGGTATCGGCCTGGGTGCAAAGGCAGCGATCATCTTCGTTTCGGCCTTTATCCCCTGCGTCATCAACTCCTACGCGGGCATCAAGCAGACCAAACCGGTGCATCTCTGGGTGGCACAGACTTTCGGTGCTTCTCGCACCAAGATGCTCTTTACCGTAGCGATTCCGACGGCTATGCCGCTGATCTTTACGGGACTTCGCATTTCGCTGCAGGCAGCATGGACGACTTTGTGCGCGGCTGAGATGCTGGCTGCAAACAAAGGTCTGGGCTACATGATCCAGTTGAACCGTTCGCTGGCAAGAGCGGATCTGATCATCGTCGGCATGCTGACCATCGGATTCATCGGCACACTGTTCGCAGTGGTGCTTGGCAAGATGGAGGATCACATGGTGAAGGGAGGAAAGAAATCATGAAGAAAAAATTCGTAGGAGAAAAAGCGGAGAAAACAATCTACGCGATTCTGGCGATTGCAACGTTCTTTCTTGCATGGGCTTTCATCACCACCTTCACGGCGGCGAAGGAGACCACACCGGGACCGATCGAGGTTCTGAAGCTTCTGGTTACCTCCTTCTTCCAGCCGATTGGACGCTACACCGTCTACGGGCATCTGTACTACAGCATCCGCCGCGTGCTGATCGGCTACACGGTAGCGACGGTGCTGGGAATCATCGTGGGACTTTCCATGGGAACCTCCCGCTATGCGGAAGCCATCATCAAACCGATTTTTGAGATGATCCGCCCAATTCCGCCGATTGCCTGGATTCCGCTGGTAATCCTGTGGTTTGGCGTAGGAGAACTTCCCAAATATGCAATTATTTTTATCGGGTCCTTCACCAATGTCACGCTGAATGCCTATACGGGAGCACAGCGCGTGGACCCAACCCTGGTCGGCTGTGCCAGAATGCTGGGAACCAGCGAACGGGATATTTTCTTAAGAGTTATTCTCCCGTCCAGTATGCCGCAGATCTTTGCAGGAATGCAGGTGGCGCTGTCCACCGCATGGATGGCAGTTCTGGCAGCGGAGATGATCGGAGCCCAGGAGGGCTGCGGCTGGATTATCCTGCGAGGCAGTGATACCACGAATATTCCGCTGGTACTGGTGGGCATGGTCATCATCGGCGTGGTTGGATTATTCCTGGCAACGATTATGAGAATGGCAGAAAGGAAGGTATGCGCATGGAACCGAATGGACGTATAGAAAAACCGATCATCACCCTGGATCATGTCAGCAAGCGTTTTGAGTCTGCCGGACGTGTCAAAGAGGTGGTAAACGATGTCAGCCTGGAGGTCAACGAGAATGAATTCGTGGTGTTGTTCGGGCCGGGTCAGTGCGGCAAGACGACGATGATCAATCTGATCGCAGGACTTGAGCTGGCCAGCGAGGGCACCGTAACCGTGGATGAGAAGCAGGTGGACGGCCCTGGTGCGGACCGCGGCGTGGTATATCAGACGACGGCTTTGTTTCCCTTCTGCTCGGTTATGGGCAATGTAGAATTCGGGCCAAAATCCCGCGGCATCGACAAGAAGGCCCGCAGAGAGCGCGCCCAGTATTTTATCGATCTGGTAGGTCTGCAAGGCTTTGAAAAGAGTTATCCGAACCAGCTTTCCGGCGGTATGCGGCAGCGTGTGGGAATCGCACGGGCCTACTGCAACGACCCGAAGGTTATGCTGATGGATGAACCGTTTGGTCATCTGGACGCGCAGACCCGCTACATGATGGAGGAGGAGCTGGAGAAGATCTGGCAGAAGGAGAAGCGCACCGTAGTGTTCGTGACCAACAACATCGAGGAAGCCATTTATCTGGCAGACCGGATCATCCTTCTGACCAACTGCCCGACGACCATCAAACAGGAGTACGTCGTGGAGCTTCCGAGACCGAGAAGCTATGTGGATCCTGAATTTTTGAAGCTGCGCAGGATCATTCTGGAAAATACGGACGAGACATTATAGAAAGGAGATTGTCATGAGCGAGGAGAACATAAAGGTCCGGGTGACAAACCTGACGAAAAAATTCGGAGACCTGCTGGTACTGGATGACATTTCCTTCGATGTAAAACAGGGGGAATTCCTCTGCATCGTCGGGCCGACCGGCTGCGGCAAGACCACATTCTTAAACAGTCTGACCAAGCTGTACGATCTGACGGCAGGTGAGATTCTGATCAACGGCGAGCCGGTCGATCTGAAAAAGCACAACATCGCTTACATTCTCCAGGAGTATTCCGCGTTCCCGTGGCTGACGGTGGAGGAGAATATCAAATATGGCTTAAAGATCAAGAAATTCTCGGCAGAGGAGATTCAGAAGCGTGCGGATGAAGTGATCGAGATGGTGGGACTGAAGGACTATCTAAGCTATTATCCGGATCAGCTTTCCGCAAGCATGCTGCAGCGTGTGGTAATCGCCCGCGCCTTTGCCGTGCAGCCGGAATTGCTGCTGATGGATGAGCCTTACGGACAGCTGGATGTTTCGCTGCGGTTCAAGCTGGAGGATGAACTGATCCGCCTGTGGAAAAAGACGGGCACGACGGTCATCTTCATCACCCACAACATCGAGGAGGCCGTGTATTTGAGCGAGCGGATTCTGGTTCTGACCAACAAGCCGACCAAGATCAAGAAAGAGATCAACAACCCTCTTCCGCGGCCGAGAGATGTCACCGCCGAGGACTTTGTTGCAATTCGAAATCACGTGACCGACCTGATCAAGTGGTGGTAAGGAGGACATATGGCAGGCAAACGACCGAATATTATTTTGTTTATGTGTGACCAGCTGCGCTTCGATGCGCTGGGCTGCTATGGCAACAATCAGATCCACACGCCGAACATCGACCGGATCGCATTAAACGGAAGTACCTTTGACAATCATTTCGTGCAGAACCCGGTGTGCTCGCCGTCCCGCTGCAGCGTGCTGACAGGACGTTATCCGAAGAATCACGGGACCCGGGATAATGGAATCCCGCTTCGCGATTCGGAGGTTACGCTGCCGGAGGTCCTGCGGGACAATGGCTACGTGACCGCGGCCATCGGCAAGATGCACATCACAACCCAGTTTGTGCCGAAGGAGGACGAGCAGGATGACTGGCCGGAGGACAACTACGGCTTTGACATCATCCACACTACCTGCGACTGCAAGACCGGCGAGTATTTGAACTGGCTGAAGGAGAAGAGCCAGGCAGATTACGAGGAAGTCAAGCTGCAGGGCGAGCGGAAGATGAAAGAGGACAAGGCCTCTGCCGCGGACAAGGATTTGAGCAGAGCGCCCCAGGTCTATGAGAGCAGGATCAATCCGGAGTTTCATCAGTCTCACTGGATCGCGGACCGGATGATTGATCTGATTGATGAATCAGAGGAGGGAAAACCGTTTTTCGCCTACTGTTCCTTCGTCGATCCGCACCATCCCTTCGACCCGCCGGAGCCTTACGCGAGTATGTATGACCCGGATGTACTGGCAGAGCCGGTGACCATGGAAGGGGAGCTGGATGACAAGCCGCCGCATTTTCGAAAAGCGCGCACGGCCCATGGATTTTCCAACGAAAAATATGATTACCGCACGCTGACCCCTCACCAGTGGGGACAGGTCAAGGCGGCTTATTACGGGATGATCACCCTGATCGATGACAACATCGGACGGGTGCTGGAGGTACTGCAAAAGAAGGGGATCGTGGAGGATACACTGATTCTCTTTACCAATGATCACGGCGAACTGCTGGGAGATCACGGTCTTCTGTTTAAGGGACCGTTCCACTACGACTGCATCATCAAGGCACCGATGATCTTAAGCTGGCCGGGTGTGGTGCCGCAGGGTTCCCGCTACAGCCAGGTGACCGAGCATGTGGATATCATGCCGACCCTTTTGGAATATGCAGGCGTGCGGCCGCCGTACGGCGTGCAGGGCAGTTCGATGGCACCGATTCTGCGCGGCGACAAGGGTGCGGGGAAAACCTATGCCATGACGGAATTCAACTGCTATGACTGGGGACTGAGTGTCAAGACGCTGACCGGTAAGGATTATAAGCTGACCTATTATGCGGGGGAGGATTTCGGAGAGCTTTACGACCGCAATCAGGACCCTGATGAGTTCATCAACCACTGGGATGATGAGGAGTATGAAGAGATCCGGGAATATATGCTTTACAGGCTGATGGACCGTATCATCGAGACCGAGGATCCGCTTCCGCTGCGCATCGGCAAATATTAAACAGGAACCTGGCTGACATTGGAGCAATCCGAATGTGCGGCCGGGTGTTTTTTCGTCCGGTTTGTGTTACAATGAAATCATACACGAATCACGTTGTGTGGGGGAGAAAATCAATGAAGAAGATACGCTTATTCGGCGGCAGCATGAAATCCAATCTGCTCAGTGCATTTCTGATTCTGGGCGTATTTCTGACGGTTTCGGTGTCCTTCATCGGCTATCGGACCTTTGAGAGAACGTTGATTTCGGAGATTGGAAACAATCGCCTGGATGTGCTGAGTCAGGTGGCAGACCGGGTCAAGCAGGTAAAATACAACGCCTATACGCTGTCGAATCTTTATTATTATGATCATACACTGCAGGAGTATCTAAAGGAGCTGAACCGCGAAGATACGCCGGGGCACCGCCTGAATCTGAACCGCTATTTAAACCGGCTGACCAACCAGTTCAAGAGTTCGTTCCATGAGGACAGCATGAAGTTTGCGGCGGTGCTGGCCCTGGAAAACGGAGGCGGTTTCAGCTCCGAGAAGGTGGCGGCGGATTATGACTATATGAGTCCCCAGACGAAGATCTGGTATAAGCGGATGCTGCAGGCATCGGGCGGAATCATCGATATTGCGAACATCAGGGACCGGGACAGCGGACAGGATTATTTCTCTGCGGCACGCACCATGCTGGATGAGGCCGGGGAGCCGCTTGGCTATTTGATGATCAATGTGGAGGAGCAGCAGCTTCATGCCATGTATGAGAACGTGACCAGAGGCAGTCAGAACACGCTTTATATCGTGGATGAGGAGGGCACGGTCGTGTCCTGCAGCGCAAAGAACCTGGTCGGTTTTAATCTGTTTAACATGAAGAACCTGGACAACCTGTTTCAAGATGCGGGCTATGTGTTTACCAGGATGCGCGGGGAACAGATCCTGTTTACCCGTTATCAGGAGCAGGATTCCGGGTTTACGGTAATGGAGGAGATTCCCTTATCGGTGCTGATGAAACCGATCCGCAGGGTGCGGAGCACGATTCTTCTGATTGCGGTACTGGCTTTGGGGCTTGCCTATGGATATGCGCGGCATTTCGCCAGACGGACGACGCGGCCGATCTCGGAGCTGTGTGATTTTCTGATTCACGTGGAGGAGGATAATCTGGATCAGCCGTGTGAAGTGACGGGTTATACCGAGATCAACATTCTGCGAAATCGCCTGAATCATATGCTGACGCGGATGAAGAGCCTGATGCAGGGCATCAAGCAGAAGGAGCAGCAGAAACGGAAGATGGAGCTGAGTTTTTTGCAGGCGCAGATCAATCCGCATTTTATGTACAATACGCTGTTCTCCATCAAATGCATGGTGGACATGGAAAAGAATGCGGAGGCGTCCCGTATGCTGGCATCCTTTATCCAGCTTCTGCGCAGCACCCTGTCAAACCCGAATGAGTTTGTGACGATCCATCAGGAATTTGAGATCTTAAAACAGTATGTGGAGATTCAGAAATTTCGCTACGATGACGGCTTCCAGGTGCTGTTTGAGTGTGATGAGGCGGTGGAGCAGAACAAGATTCCCAAACTTTTGATCCAGCCTCTGCTTGAGAATGCGATCTTCCACGGGGTGGAGTTTAAAAAGAGTGAAGGGCTGATCATCATCACGGCCCGAAAGCTGGACCGAGATATCTGTGTAACGGTGGAGGACAACGGCATGGGCATCGCTCCTGATATCATTGAAAAGATCCATCGGGGGGAGCACATCAGTGAAAAAGCGCATGTGGGGATTCTGAACGTGAAAGAGCGGATTCAGTTAAACTTTGGAGAAAATTACGGCATGAAGATCGAGAGCAGACAGTGGGAGGGGACGAAGATCATCCTGACTTTCCCGGCCGTGGACTGAGATTGTGTTGTGAAGGGGATAAGGAGGAGAACGATGATACGAGTCATGGTAGTGGATGATGAGGTGCCGATTCGGCAGTGGCTGGAATTCTGCATCAACCGTCTGGAGGGCTATGAGGTCTGCGGCTGTGCGGCCAACGGGGCGGAAGGCTATTCCCTGTTCCGAAAGAACGCGCCCCAGATCGTGATCACGGATATCCGGATGCCGGTCATGGATGGCTTGGAGATGCTTAAGATGATTCAGACCATTCATTCCGGTGTGGCGACCGTGGTGCTTACCAGCCATGAGGATTTTGAATATGCGAGAAAAGCGATCAAGTTGGGGGCGTCCGAGTATATTTTGAAGACGGAGATCACGGAGGAGCGGTTAAAGGAGCTTCTCGATAAATGCAGCAGGGATATCGCGGGGGCATCGCCGGACACGCTGGAGAAAACCTTTGAGGAGATGTCCAACCGGAATCATTATCTGCGCTCTCTGGTGCTGAACCGGAATGGCAGTGTGGTGACGGAACGGTTTTTAAATGAATACGAGATCAGGCTGGAGAAGCGCGCTTATGTGGCGATCGATGTGATGATGAAGGCGGAGGAACCGCGCAAGATCGTGCTGCCCAAGGAGGAGCTGTTAGAGCTTGTGATCAAAGTGCCACTGGATGTGGAGCACACCCTCATTCTGGGCAATCTGAAAAAGGATGGGACCGTCAGCGTGGCCAGACAGCAGGAGCAGATCGACAGATGGTGCCGCCTTTTGCTGGCACAGCAGCCCTGTAAGATCGGCTGCAGTGATATCTACGACAATCCGTCCCGCCTGGGCGATGCCATGCGCCAGGCTTACGACCGGGTGCGCCTGCAGTTTTATCAGCCGGAGACGGAGCTGTTTCGAACCCAGCCGACCGGCCATGACCGGATCGAGCAGGCGGAGAAGTACAAGATCCGTTTCAGCAAGGAACTGGTCAACCAGAATTTCAGGAAAGCCATGGAGATCAAGGACTGCATGAAGGAGGATGCCGGACGGGAACAGGTGCCGGATATCGATTATGTCCGAAAGCTCTATCAGTTTTTCCTGACATCCCTCTATCACATGACTCGGGATGATGTAGACCGCGTGGAGGAGGAACTGGCGCAGCTTGGCGGGCGGATTCAGGAAGCGGAGACCTTTGCCCGGCTCAATGAGGTGTTGGAGCAGGGCTGCGAGGACTGCGGCGGAAGCGGCATGGGCAGAAGTGATTACTCGGCACCGGTGCGCAGCGCGATCCATTATATGGAAGAACACTATATGGAGCCACTGGCGCTGGGGGATGTGGCGGCCTGCGCGGGGGTGAGCTCCGAGTATCTGAGCCGCCTGTTTCGGGAGGAGACCGGTGTGAAATTCGTGGTATATTTGAACAATCTCCGCTTAAAGCATGCGCTGCGCCTTTTGGAGACGACCAATCTGAAGGTGTACGAGGTGGCGGAGCAGGTAGGATATTCCAATCTGAGTTATTTTTCTACGGTATTTAAGAAGAATTTCGGCCAGAATCCATTTGATTACAAGAACAATTACGGACGATAAATCGTATATACGAACGAACTTCGAATATGTGAAAATGACAGATTTTGAAAGCACTTACATCCAATTATACTGAATTTTGCACAAAAATTACTTTACTCATAAAAAATTTATGGTATACTAAGAGCAGACCGTCTGAGGGCTTTTTTCTTTGTGCGAACGGAGAAAACTGCAACCGGAGACGGAATGAAAACAAGTAGAGAAATCTACACACATGTTGAGGAGGAAAAACGAATGGCAACAAAGTGGGTGTATTTATTTACAGAAGGCGAAGCTAAAATGAGAAACCTGTTGGGCGGCAAAGGTGCGAACCTGGCAGAGATGACAAATTTGGGCTTACCGGTTCCGCAGGGTTTTACGATTACGACTGAGGCTTGTACTCAGTATTATGAAGACGGCAAGAAGATCAACGATGAGATCATGGGACAGATCATGGATCACATCAACAAGATGGAAGAGATCACCGGCAAGAAGTTCGGCGACAAGGAGAATCCGCTTCTGGTTTCGGTTCGTTCCGGTGCAAGAGCATCCATGCCAGGTATGATGGATACCATCCTGAATCTGGGTCTGAACGAAGAGGTTGTTGAGATTCTGGCTGCAAAGTCAGGCAACCCGCGTTGGGCATGGGACTGCTATAGAAGATTTATTCAGATGTTCTCCGACGTTGTTATGGAAGTAGGAAAGAAATACTTCGAAGCTCTGATCGATGCAATGAAAGAGAAGAAGGGCGTTACACAGGACGTAGACTTAACCGCAGAGGATTTGAAAGAGCTGGCAAACCAGTTCAAGGCAGAATATAAGAAGATGATCGGCGCTGACTTCCCATCCGATCCGAAGGAACAGCTGATGGAAGCAATCAAAGCGGTATTCCGTTCCTGGGACAACCCGCGTGCAAATGTTTACCGTCGCGACAACGATATCCCGTATTCCTGGGGTACCGCAGTCAACGTGCAGATGATGGCATTCGGCAACATGGGCGAGACCTCTGGTACCGGTGTTGCGTTTACCCGTAACCCGGCTACCGGCGAGAAGAAGCTGATGGGTGAGTTCCTGATGAATGCACAGGGCGAGGACGTTGTTGCAGGTGTTCGTACTCCGCAGCACATCGACCAGTTGAAGGACGTTATGCCGGAAGTATATGATCAGTTCGTAAAGATCTGTGATACACTGGAAGATCATTACAGAGATATGCAGGATATGGAGTTTACCATCGAGGACAAGCATCTGTACATGCTGCAGACCCGTAACGGTAAGAGAACCGCGGCAGCAGCACTGAAGATCGCATGTGACCTGGTAGATGAGGGCATGATCAGCGAGGAGAAAGCAGTTTCCATGATCGACCCGAGAAACTTAGATACGCTGCTTCATCCGCAGTTTGACACGGAAGCAGTAAAGAAAGCAACCCCAATCGCAAAAGCACTTGCAGCAGCACCTGGCGCAGCATGCGGACAGATCGTATTCACCGCTGAGGATGCTAAGAACTGGGCAGCAGCTGGCAAGAAGGTGGTTCTGGTTCGTCTTGAGACCTCTCCGGAGGATATCGAAGGCATGAAGGCAGCTCAGGGTATCCTGACCGCACGTGGTGGTATGACCAGCCATGCAGCCGTTGTTGCACGTGGTATGGGTACCTGCTGTGTATCCGGATGTTCCGAGATCGTGATGGATGAGGATAACAAAGTCTTCACCCTTGGCGGCAAAACATACCATGAGGGAGATGTGATTTCCTTCGACGGTACCACCGGCAGAATCTACGATGGCGCTATGCCGACCGTAGATGCAACCATCGCAGGCGAGTTTGGCCGTATCATGTCCTGGGCTGATAAGTTCAGAAAGCTGAAAGTAAGAACCAACGCAGATACACCGCATGATGCACAGAAGGCTCGTGAGCTGGGTGCAGAGGGTATCGGCCTTTGCCGTACCGAGCATATGTTCTTCGAGGGCGACAGAATCGACGCATTCCGTGAGATGATCTGTTCTGACACCGTAGAGGAGAGAGAAGCAGCACTGGCTAAGATCCTTCCGGTACAGCAGGGCGATTTCGAAAAGCTGTACGAGGCTCTTGAGGGCAACCCGGTTTGTATCCGTTTCCTGGATCCGCCGTTACATGAGTTTGTACCGACCGAGGAAGAGGATATCGAGAAGCTGGCAGCCGAGCAGGGCAAATCCGTTGAGGCAATCAAAGCACTCATTGCTTCCCTGCATGAGTTCAACCCGATGATGGGTCATCGTGGATGCCGTCTGGCTGTTACCTACCCGGAGATCGCAAAGATGCAGACCGCTGCTGTAATCCGTGCAGCAATCAACGTACAGAAAGCGCATCCGGATTGGAAGGTTGAGCCGGAGATCATGATTCCGCTGATCTGCGACATCAAAGAGCTGAAGTTCGTTAAGAAAGTTGTAACCGATACCGCTGATGCAGAGATCGCAGCAGCAGGTTCTGATATGAAGTATGAAGTAGGTACCATGATCGAGATCCCGAGAGCAGCACTGACCGCTGACGAGATTGCTACAGAGGCTGAGTTCTTCTGCTTCGGTACCAACGATCTGACCCAGATGACCTTCGGTTTCTCCCGTGATGATGCAGGCAAGTTCCTGGATGCTTACTACGATCACAAGATCTTCGAGAGCGATCCATTTGCAAGACTGGATCAGACCGGTGTAGGCAAGCTGATGGAGATGGCAATCAAACTGGGTAAGTCCACCCGTCCGAACCTGCATGTAGGTATCTGCGGCGAGCACGGCGGAGATCCGTCTTCCGTAGAGTTCTGCCACAAGATTGGTCTGGACTACGTTTCCTGCTCACCGTTCCGTGTGCCGATCGCAAGACTGGCAGCAGCACAGGCAGCTATCAACGAGAAATAAGAAGAGCGATGTAAAGAAAGAGATGCACGACGATTATGTTGTGTGTCTCTTTTTTTTGTTATAAAGGGATTTGAAATTTGGTGTCCAGAGCGATTAAGATGCAGTTAATCATGGATATGGTCTGCAGAACATATTGACATAAAAATCATTTGTTCGTATAATAATAGTGTAGAGATGAAGCAATTCATCTGGGTGTGCTGACACCTTAAAAATCTGACACATGAATCGGTTCGTATGCCGATAAGTTGGGGAGCAACAGAAAAACTCCACACAAAAGCCATATTTGATGGATGGCAAGTTGGCAGACAACGGAAAAATCAGCATTATATGTATGAGAGGGTTGTCCTTATTGGGCAACCTTTTTTTTCGGAAAGAGGATCTACATATTTAACAGATAACCATGAACTGGCGATCAGACGGCAATTTTCATCTTTCTGTAAAACTGTCATTCAGTCCCTGTTTTTCTCGTTCTTTATTTGGGTTAGTAGTACCATATTGACAAAAGCGATGCCAGAATATATAATTTAAATAAAATTCGGCAATATACAAAAACTGCCGAAAATAATTTAAAATATTCCTTGCGTATTTGGCAATACTAAGAGAGAGGTGATATGAATGGCAAAGGAACGCTCACTTCCTACCGACAAGAAAATATTTTCAGTAGATGAACTGAAGGAAGCAGGTTTTTCTCACTATAAGATCAATCAAATGGTGGATGAAGGACGGATGATAAAACTGACTAAGAAATATTATGAAAACACAAATTATACAGGTGAGGAATCGGATTTTTTTTATGTTCCGGCATATGCACCCAAGGGAATCGTATGCCTGATGAGCGCAGCTTCTTATTATAATCTTACAACTTATAGGACAGATGCGGTGGACGTGGCGATTCCGAGAAAGTCAAAGATTTCGACAATGCCGGATTGGCCGCAGTTTGATGTTTTCTATTTTCCAAATGACAGGTTTGAAACCGGGGTTGCTACAGTTCATGATGGGAAAAATGAGTTCAGAATCTACGATATGGAAAAAACAGTAGTTGATATTGTTTTTTATCGGGAGCGTGTTGGGATTGAGGAAACAAAAGAGATACTGGTGAATTATCTTCGCAGAAAGGATAGGAATCTGAATCGACTGATTCGATATGCAGAACTTCTTAAATGCAGTGATGTTATGAAAACATATCTGGAGGTGCTGGTATAATGAATGTCAATTCGGTAAAAGACAAATTAAAGAACTTTGCGAGAGAAACGGGTAAAACAATGCAGGA
This sequence comes from Lachnospiraceae bacterium, assembly GCA_028693165.1. Taxonomy (GTDB): domain Bacteria; phylum Bacillota; class Clostridia; order Lachnospirales; family Lachnospiraceae; genus Brotaphodocola. Next base: position 114,002 of record JAQUVX010000009.1, read on the forward strand.
TGCACTTGTATTGTATGGGCTTGAGAGAACGTTATACCGTCTTTCGATATCGGAGTATGCGGAGCGATTCACACTAAAAGGAGGTATCTTTTTATATGCGTTATTTGATGGTGACTATGCCAGAGCAACAACAGATATTGATTTATTAGCACAGAGTATTCCTAATGATGCAGAGAAGATGAAAGCAGTATTTGCACATATTTTTGCAATAGAATGTGATGATGCTTTGCGATATGATCTGGAAACTTTGGATGTGCAAAATATTACAGAATTCAAGGAATATCACGGAGTGAAGGTAACCGTGATGGCTTATCTGGACAGAACGAGGATTCCTGTGTCCATTGACATTGGCTTTGGTGATGTGATTTATCCAGAGCGTGCCTTGATTGATTTCCCTACGATATTAGGAATGGATTCACCAAAGTTATTTGGGTATACAATGGTAACTTCAATTGCGGAAAAATTCGAAGCATTTGTCAACCTTGGCCTGGCAAACAGTAGATATAAAGATTTTTACGATATATATGTTCTGGCTATCCGGTATGATATTGATGGAAATACGCTTCAACGTGCAATTATGGAGACGTTTGAGCATAGAGCAACTACGTTTGAGGATATTGTGGCTTTTGACAATGAGTTTGCGGCGGATCGAATCAGACAGAGCAGATGGAAAGCATTTATTAAGAAAAAGAAGGCCATGATCAATGTTGAACTTCAAGACACCCTGGATGTCGTGATGAACTTTCTAACACCCGTTGTTGATGCAATTGAAAATCATGAGAACTACAAAGCATATTGGTCCAAAGTCGATTTGTCATGGCATAAATAGAGGACGTACATAAAGGAAGAAAGCCGAGGCCTATGGATCCGATGCAGACAGGCAGCAGGCATCCATTGTATTTGAACTGCCCGCTCCGTTTTTGTGTCTGCAAAATCTATAAATACAGGTTTTTAACACCCTTAGGTATGCTTAATCGCCTCCAATGCCGGTATCTGGATCGCTTTTTCAGCTGGGTAGTAGCCGGAGCCGACGCCGATGGCGATGGAGAAGAGAATCGCGAATGCGGAAAGCCACCAGGGGATGATGGAGATCCGGGAGCCATCCTGGGAGAAGAGATTCATGGCAAAGGACAGGATGAAGCTGAGGACCGTACCGGCCACACCTCCAATCAGACCGATCAGCCCGGCTTCGATCAGGATGGTATTTCGGATGTCGAGGATGAAGCAGCCAAGGGATTTCATGATACCGATCTCGACGGTGCGCTCCGTTATGGACATGATCATGGTGTTGGTGATGCCAAGGGCGGCAACGAACAGCGAGATGGCACCCATGCTTCCGAACATCAGTTGTTTGCGGCGGGCTTCCTGCTCCATGGGCTTTCGGATGCTTTCCATGGAGGAGGTCTTAAAGCCAAGCTTCTGAAGCTGTTTTTCCACATCGGCCACATGATTGATGTTGTCAACCTTGACCGTCACGGTATCGTATCCCTTCTTGTCGATATCGGTCTGTCCGCCCATCTTTTTGTATTCCTTCCAGAGGGTTTTCATATTCTTCAGGCTGATGTAGGCACCGTCATAGGTTTCCGATCCCTTGGCGTAATCCTCCTTGAGTTTGCCGGAAACAGTCACGTTCATCACATAAGGCTTTGTGGAAGTATCGGACTTCGGGGAGGGAAGCTCGATTCGCAGTTCGGTTTTGAACAGGTCGAAATAGGGTTTGTCCGGTTCCTTTGGCTGACCGGAATCATCGTAGGTGGAGGGATAGATCATGTTCTTTTCTTCGGGACGCTTGCTGTCTTTAAAGGAATAGGCAAAATACTGCCCGGCGGTGAGGCTTCCTTTGACCGGGGAGAATCCCTCGCCCTCCAGAATCGTGTAGCCCAGGCTGGAAGCCAGCTCTGGGTCGATTCCGATAATGTCGCCGTAGGCCATCACGTAGCGCCGGTCTTTGCCTGCGGTGATTTTCAAGCCGAGCGCGGCGGAGGAGAGTTTGGCACCCGCAACCTCCACATGGTCCAGCTTTCGGATGGCTGCGATGGTATTGTCATTTAGTTTCGCCGACTTGGGGCCGGTTCCGGAGGAGTTGACGGAGATGATCGACAGGTCGCCCATCTCGGCCAGCATCTTGTCCTGGGAGGCTTTCATGCCGATCCCGATGGAGATCATGATGACGACGGAGGTGCAGCCGATGATCACGCCAAGGGTCGTCAGCATGGTGCGGGCTCTGTGCCTCAGAAGATTCTGAATGCACATGATAAGAAGATCTTTATGTTTCATCGTCATCCTCCCAATGTTCTGCAATTTCATCAAGTTCCTCTTGCCCGGAGCTTTGTCCCTGATTTGCAGCGGCCTTTTTCTTCCGGAGAGAACGGAGCTTCATGGCAACACCTGCGCCCAGAAAAAGGAGCGGGATTGCAATGAAAAATGGATTGATACGCTTGCCTCCCGCATCGGCATCCATGTTTTCCATGTCGGAGGTGTCTTCCGGTGCGGCTTCCTGGACATCCAGCTCTACGGGGATGATGACGGATTTTTGATTCAATGCGGAATCCTCATATTTGATGCTGACGTTGACCGTGCGTTTGCCTGCGGTCTGCGGCGTGAGGATAAAGTCCACAGTTCCGCTTTTGCCTGCTTCAAAGTTGCCGAGATTCTGATGCTTTTGCAGCACGGTGTCCTGAGTCTCAATGTCGGCCTCGACGTTGGAGATTTCCAGGCGGCCCTTGTTGACGTAGGGGAGGGAGAGGGTAAATTCCTGTCCGACGTACAGGGCGTCGATGCTTTCCGGCGGCGTGATGGTAAAGCGGTCCGCCTGATAGATCGGGATGGAGATTTTCTCGCTGGTGGTGGTCTGACTGCGCTGGTCGTTGTCCACGTACTCATATTTAAAGCTGATGGTCAACTTGGCGGAGCTTTGCTTCACGCCGTTTTGCGAGATGGTGTTGACTGCCTCTAAGGGGATCTTGAGTCCGTATTCCGCCCCGGCCTCCAGCAGCGGGATGTATAAGGTATTCGATGCGGAGGTCATATTCAGTCCGTCTTCGGGTTCCACGGTCATGACAATATTTTCTGTTTTCAGGTTTGTGCTGGTGTTCTTAAATTTCAGATCAAGATCGAATTGATCACCGATGCTGATCTGATCGCCGTACTGATAATTGCTGATGATCAGGTTTGGGACGGCACGTGCGATGGTTTTGCCGCCGTTTTGCACGACGGGGATGTTGATTTTTTCGCTGGAAGTGCCCTGTGCCCGGGAACCGCCTTTGCGGTAATCATATTTCAAGCTGACGGAGATGCTTTGGGCGGGATGTGCCTGCTCTTTTCCGGCAGCCAGACGCAGCGTGAGAACCTGGGTCTGGCCGGGTGCAAGATCCGTCAATACGCGTGAGGAGGTGGCGTCCAGGAGCGTGAGTGCCTCGCCGGTCTCAAAGGAAGCGATGACGGTTTCCATCACGGTGTCGGGGCTGAGATTTTTGATCCCCACATCGACACTGAACTGCTGGCTGGGTGAGACGGTTCCGATGCTGCCGCGCTCAACCAGCAGGATGGGATCGGCTGTTTTGTTGGTGCTGATCTGGGTCTTGACAAGGATTTTTCCGGTAGCGCTGCCTGACTGCAGTTCGTCATCGTCGTCAAAATAATCATATTTCATGCTCACGGTGATCGACTGATTGGCGCTGGTGATTTCTTGTGCGGCCCGTACCTTGATGGACTCCCGCCGGGTGCCGCCGTCGGAAAGCCGCTTGATTAACTGGGTGCTGGCGGAGCCTGAGAGTTCAATCTGGTCGCTGGCCTCATAGGTCAAAAACAAATCCCGGATATCATAGTCACGGCTCAGATTTGAGATGGTAAATTCGATCACGGCTTCCTGCCCGGCAGCCAGGGTCACGTTGGACACATTCTTGATCAGGAGATTTGGCTCGTTGGTTCTTCGGATCTCCCGATCAGACGCGTGAGTGGCATTGCTGGGGGTGGCAGCCAGGGTTGTAATCTGCTTACAGAATAATAAAATCAGGATAAAAAGCAGCAGGAGTGCTGCAAGTAAGGGTCTTTTATGCTTCATTGTGGTTGGTTTTCCTTTCGTCGCTGATGATATGACCATCACACAGTGTTATGATCCGGTCTGCATAATCGGCCATGCTTTTATCATGGGTTACAAGGACAATGGTCTGGGCATATTTCACAGAAAAATCCGTGATCATATGCATGATGTCCCGGGTGGTGCGGGTATCGAGATTGCCGGTGGGTTCATCGGCAAAGATCACCTTTGGACGGGTGACGAAGGCTCTGGCGATGCCGACCCGCTGCTGCTGGCCGCCAGACATCTGAGTCGGAAAATGCGTGAGCCTGTGACCGAGTCCGACTTTTTTTAGGAGCTTTGCAGCCTGCTGTTCCCTGATCTCTTTGGAGATGCCGCGAAACATCAGCGGAAGCGCCACGTTTTCGACGGCGGTGAGGGCGGGGAGCAGGTTGTATGACTGAAAGATAAAGCCTGTATTGTGCTGCCGGAAGGATGCGAGGGCTTCTTCATCCATGGACGAGACGCATTTGCGGTCGATCCAGACGCTCCCTGAAGTCGGCTTTTCCATCCCGGCGAGCTGGTTTAGAAGCGTTGACTTCCCAGAGCCGGAGGTGCCGAAGATGCAGCACAGCTCCCCTTTGTAGAGGGTCAGATTGATGGTGTCCAGAGCCACGATGCACTCGTCCTCCGTGCGGTATTCTTTCCTTAAATTATGTAAGACGATCATGGGAATTCTTTTTTTCTTTGGTTCCATAGCAGTACCTCCTGATAACTACAAGCATAGCTGATCTTTCTTAAAGGAGTATCGGTTCATTTATTAATAAATCTTAACTTCAGCACCGGACTTAAGATTTTTTAAGAAATTGCTCATAACTAATTAATGTTGTTCTGGTATGATAACACTATCAGTCAGAAAGGAGCTATTTGAATGGAGAAGAAAATACTGGTGGTGGACGATAATCCGGAAATCAGAGACATCTTATATATTTTATTATCGAACAATCACTATACGGTGTTGACCGCGGCGAATGGGGAGGAGGCCATGAATCAGATCGATGACAGTCTGGATCTGGTTCTCCTTGATATCATGATGCCGGGGAAAAGCGGGATCAAGGTCTGCGAGGAGATCCGGAAGGAATCGATGGTGCCGATTTTGTTTCTGACAGCGAAAACGCTGGAATCGGACAAGTCCCTGGGGCTTCTGGCCGGCGGGGATGACTACCTGGCAAAGCCATTTTCCCATGCGGAGCTGACCGCGCGGGTGACGGCGCTGATCCGGCGCTATCATGTATATAAAGGAAAGAAAGCAGGTGTGGAGGAGGGCTATATTCTGTCGGGCGATGTCCGAATCGGCAGAAGCAGCAACGAAGTGTACCGGGGGGAGGAGGAGCTGAACCTGTCAAACCTCGAGTATGACATCCTGCACCTGATGGCATCGCACCGGAAGAAGGTGTTCTCGGCAAAGAATCTTTACGAGTCCATATGGAATGAACCCTATTTTTACAGCAGCAACAGTACGATCATGGTACATATTCACAAGCTGAGAAGCAAGCTGGAACGTGACCCGCAAAAGCCGGAACACATCATAACGGTATGGGGAAAGGGGTACAAATTTGAATAGGAAATTACGGCTGAAAAGCCTCACGGCGGAGCTTCTGGCGATGATCCTGATCGTGGGGGCCCTATGTGTTGCTCTGTTTTTCGGCCTGCGGGGGGCTGCCTGGAGTATGGTGGATGTGCGGATCAATGATACCCGGTATATCCGGCACAAGACCGATAAAACCGCATCCGAATTTCAGACCTATGTATCGGATCAGAACCTGTCATCCTCGGACGCGGAGAACATCAGCAAATGGATTCGGAAGCACTGGGATGTCACCTGCGTGGTCGATGCGGAGGAGACGGTTTATTACGATATGTACGGAAGCGTGCTGAGAGACAGTTCTTCAGAGATCAGCGAAATCATGGATGAAACCAATGCGTATCCTATCACCTTCGCCGATGGCAGCTACCGGATTTATCTCTACGGGTTCTTCGGTATGAGTTATTATCTGTATGCCGAATATGCGCTGGCTGTGGTGTGCATGGTGATCTTTTTCCTGATCATAGGCGGCTGTGTCAGTCACAAGATCAAATACATCAAAGCCATCAATTACGGGATCGGCATCATGGAGGGCGGAGCTCTCGATTATACCGTGCCGGTCAGGGGGCACGATGAGCTTACGGAGGTTGCGATCAGCTTAAACAGCATGCGCAGAACCTTAAAGGAGCAGATCCAGGCCGAGGAGGAAGCCAGACAGGCAAATCATAAGCTGATCACCGCGGTCTCCCACGATCTTCGGACACCTCTGACGGCGCAGATCGGGTATCTGGAGATCCTGAAAAAATGTGCAGAGGATCTGCAGCCGGGCGATCCGATCAAACGATATCTTGAAAAATGCATGGCCTCCAGTATCCGGCTGAAAGAGATGACGGATGACATGTTTGAATATTTTCTGGTATCTGCTTCCGACAGCCCGGATCAGAGCACGGAGCTTACGGAGTATGACGCCCCGGATATCTTTGCGCAGAGCATCGGGGAGGGGATGGCGTTTTTAGAGGAAAAGGGGTATCATTTACAGATGGATATCTGCGAGGAATCGGGAACAGTGCGCTTGTATATCAACTATCTGATTCGGATTCTGGATAATATTGTCTCCAATCTGCTCAAATATGCAGATCCGCAAAAACCAATCCAGGTTCGGGTCGACTGTGATGCCGGATTTTACCGGATTGCGGTGACGAATGCCGTAAAACGCGACCGGAGTATGGAGGAGAGCACCGGAATCGGAACCAAGAGCATCGAGATCCTGGTGAAACGTATGGACGGGACGGTTGTATTTGAGGAGGCGGACGGGCAGTATACGGTGCAAATCAGCCTTGCAAGACACGCCTGATTCCTGTAGAATAGGATTAAAATACGATAAACAGGAAACAGTCAGGAGAAGACGATGAATCGATGTGCATGGGTGAACATGAAAAACCCGGTTTATATCCGGTATCACGATGAAGAGTGGGGCGTGCCGCAGCATGACGACCGGGCGCTGTATGAACTGCTGATTTTGGAATCCTTTCAGGCGGGACTTTCCTGGGAGTGTGTCCTGAATAAGCGGGAACATTTCCGAAGGGCCTACGACGGGTTTGACCTTGAAAAAGTGCTGCGCTACGATGAGGCAAAGGTGGCGGAGCTTCTGTCCGATCCGACGATCATCCGCAATAAGCTGAAGATTCGCGCCAGCATTGCAAACAGTGTGATTTTCAAGCAGATCCAGGAGGAATACGGCTCCTTTGATGCTTACATCTGGGGCTACACGAAGGGCGAGACGCTGGTGGAGGATTATCGGGAGCGGACCACGTCACCGCTGTCCGATGAGATTTCAAAGGATCTGAAAAAGCGCGGCATGAAGTTTGTGGGATCGACTGTGATTTATTCCTATCTGCAGGCGATCGGAATCATTGATGGACATGGGGACGCGTGTGACTGCTGTAAGGCGCAGAGGAGCAAATAGATGATACGGAATATTTTTCTGGATTTGGATGACACCATTTTGGATTTTCATAAGGCAGAGCACATTGCGGTGCAGCGGGCTTTGCGGGAACTTGACATCGAGGCCACGCCGGAGCTTTTGAGCCGCTACAGCCAGCTGAATGATCAGCAGTGGAAGCTTTTGGAGCTGGGGAAGCTGACCAGGGAGGAAGTGAAGGTAAGGCGTTACCGGCTGCTGTTTCAGGAGCTTGGTCTTGATGCGTCCTGGGAGATGGCGGCGCGGCTTTATGAGGGGTTTTTGTCACAGGGGCATTTCTTTTTGGACGGGGCGGAGGAGCTGCTGCGGCAGTTGTTTCCATCGTATCGCCTGTACCTTGCGTCCAACGGCACCGCCAGCGTCCAGCGTGGGCGTCTGAAAAGTGCCAGGATTGGGAACTATTTTGATCAGATCTTCATATCGGAGGAGATCGGTTACCACAAGCCGAACCGGGATTTCTTTGAATACTGTTTTCAGCAGATTCCGGACTTTAAGAGTGAGGAGAGTCTGATCGTGGGTGACAGCCTGACGTCCGATATCAAAGGGGGCATCAATGCGGGGATCACGACGGTCTGGTTCTGCCGGGACGAGGAGCAGGCGCGAAGGAGTGCGGAAGCGTATCCACAAATCCGGCCGGACTATGTGGTTCATGAGCTGCGCGAGGTTTGCAGCCTGGTGCAGGCGCTCACAGATAGGAGCGCACCCCCTCGCACTGCTTCAGCTCCTCCGCAAGCAGCTGCGAAAACTGGTTGTACAATCCGCCAAAAAATAGTACAATGATTGTGGACAGAATTTTGGGAACTGCACAAGGAGGTATACGAATGAGACAGGGAAACAGAGCAGTGCTGCAGCGGCGCAGTATGACAAAGGATATGGCTGTGTGCGGATTATTTGCGGCACTGACAGCGGTCGGAGCGTTCATGAAGATCGTGATTCCGGCAGGCGCAGACACAATGAATTTTACCTTACAGTGGTTCTTTGTACTGCTTGCGGGACTTTTGCTGGGATCAAAGCGGGCGTTTATGAGCGTCGCGACATATTTGATTATCGGCCTGATCGGGATTCCGGTATTTGCCAGAGGCGGCGGGCCGGCTTATCTGCTTCGCCCGACCTTCGGCTTTTTGCTGGGATTTGCGCTGGCGGCCTACGCTATGGGAAAGGTCTGCGAGCTGATGCATTCTGCGAGGACAAAGACCTGGATTGCCGCGGCTGCGGTCGGATACGTGATTTATTATGGGATGGGGATGCTGTATTTTTATTTTATTTCCCATGTTGTGGTGCCGAAGCCGGTTGGCTGGGGCGCGATTTTTACCATTTACTGCCTGCCGACGATGATTCCGGACATCCTGCTGTGCGGGGTTGCCATCATGGTGGCGGCACGCCTGCGTCCGGTGGTGGTACATATGCTGGAATCATGATGGAGGTTATAGGATGGACTTATTAGAAATCATGCAGACGCGTCGCAGCGTCAGAAGCTATACGGGAGCACCGATCGCCGAGGAAGACCTGACGAAGATCCTGCAGGCAGGACTGCTGTCTGCATCCGGTCATGCGGCGCGTCCGTGGGAGCTGATTGTTGTGCGCGACAAGGCTGTGCTTGCGAAGATGGCGGAGTGCCGTGTCGGGGCCGCGAAGATGCTTGCGGGGGCAGATACCGCGATCGTGGTGGTTGCCGATGAGGAGCAGACCGATGTCTGGGTGGAGGACAGCTCCATCGTGATGGCCAACATGCATTTGATGGCGGACAGTCTGGGCGTCGGAAGCTGCTGGATACAGGGAAGACTTCGCAACGCGCCGGACGGGCGGACGACGGAGGAGTATCTGCGGGAGCTGTTAGCGTTTCCGGAACGGTATCGTCTGGAAGCAGTGCTGTCGCTTGGGATGCCGGAGCGGCATCCGGCAAAGACAGAGCTTTCCGAGCTTCTCACCGCTAAGATCCACAGAGAAAAATTTTAAAAGGTTGAATAGAAATCGCTGCGGTCGTTTGAGACCTCAGCGATTTTTTGTCGAGAAGAATCACGCATATGCACAAAAAGAATGATTTGTCAAGTACGAGTTATGATGTGCAAAACAGCATCTATCGTACTGGAAAAGAATTAAAAAAGGAGTAAAATAGTATTGACAAATAGAAAAAGGCTGATCAGGAGGATTTGAGACGATGAATCAGAATTTGAAGCGACGATTACTGGCGGGAGTATTATCGGCCTGCATGATATTCGAGACCGTCGGCATGGCACCGGTCTATGCTGCGGAAAATACGGCAGACAGCGTATGCGAAAACCACAAGGAGCATGATGAAGCATGTGGCTATGTGGAGGGCAAAAAGGGTACTCCTTGTACGCATGAGCATACGGAGGACTGTTACAAAGAAGTAGAACTATGTCTTCATGAGCATACGGGGGAATGTTATGCGGATGCAGAGGACAGGGAAGCAACCGGAAGCAATGCGGAGGACGCAACCGAATGCGGGCACATCTGCGATTGGGAGAATGGCTGTATCACGAAACAACCGGACTGTCAGCATGAGCACGATGAAGCATGCGGTTATGCGGAGGCAGGGAAAGGAAGTCCCTGCACCCATACCTGTGAGCTATGTGCAAAGGACGGCGAGGAAGCTACCGAACCTGCCACAGACAGTGATGTACAAAAAGGGGAATGCCTTTGTGACCCGGTTATTTCAGGCGAAGGAGTGCATACCAACGAAGAGTGTCCTTATTATGTGCGATCAGACATAGAGCAAACCTCAGTAGAGAAGCTGATCGCAATAATTGATGCTCTGCCTGATGCAGATGAAATCACGGACGAAAACCGGGAAACTGCAAAAGCAGATCTTGAGGCAGTTTTTGCGGAATACGATAAACTGTTTGAGGACGAAACAATAACCGACCTTGACGGACAGCTTGGGGCAGAGCGGATGGAAAAGCTGACTGCACTGCGTGAGGTGCTGCTGGATATGGTGAACCTTGTGGGCGAAGTCTACGGCTTACTGAAAGATGACACAGGCACAGTCTACGCCACAAATTCCGACGGCACACAAACAGACGGCACTCCAATAGACAAAACCACAGTAACACATCTTTTTGTGGGTAGTGGTGTTACCGAAATTGATATTAACGCATTTATGGGCTGTACCAATTTAACGACTATAGATTTATCTAAGGCAACAGCACTCCAAAGAATTGGTTCCCAAGCATTTGCACAAACAGGCATAACATCCATTACGATTCCTGCAAGTGTTACCGAAATTAATGGATTTAAGGATTGTACCAGCTTAAGGACTGTGGATTTATCGGATGCAACAGCACTGACAACAATCGGCTCAGGTGCATTTTTACGCTGTACCAATTTAACGACTATAGATTTATCTAAGGCAACAGCACTCCAAGCAATTGCTGCCCAAGCATTTGCAGGAACAGGTATAACATCCATTATGATTCCTATAAGTGTTACCGGAATTAATGCTAGTGCATTTGATACATGTACCAGTTTAACGGAAGTGAATTTACCGAATGCAAAAAATCTGAGTATAATTGGCAATAAAGCATTTTTTGGCTGTACCAATTTAACGACTGTGGATTTATCAAGTGCAACAGCGCTCCAAATAATCGGTGATCAAGCATTTCAAGGCACAGGCATTACATCCATTACGATTCCTGAAAGTGTTACCAAAATCGGGGTGAATGCATTTAACGGAACAGGTATAACATCCATTACGATTCCTGCAAGTGTTACCGACATTGGAGGGTGGACATTTGGTAATTGTACAAATTTAAACACCGTTACCTTTAAGGGCGCAACTCCACCAACCACCATTGGGGCTACTATATTTGTTTATTGCGATGCACTTGAAAAAATCTATGTTCCAAATGGTTCAAAGAGTGATTATGCTAACGCTACGAACTTAAAAGCGTATGCCGACATAATGGTTGGATATAAGCTTGAAACTGAATTTGCAGGTGGTGTAAAAACAGATAAAGCCGAATATACCTACGGCGACACCATTACTGTAACCGTAACACCAACAGCAACAGATACTATCGTACCGCAGACGTTCGAGCTAACACCACCAAGTGCAGAGGAAATAGCACTGTTTGTTGGCGAAACACAAATTACAGAGCCAAAAGCTGCTCCCATTGATACAGAGCTTACCTTTACGGTTAATACAAAGGGCGCAGCACTAAAAAACGGCAAAAATACGATTACTGCAAAGTATGTAGGCGGTGTAAACAGTATAGATTATGTCGGTACTGTAACAGTAACACTGAATGGAAAACCGATAGACTTTACCAGCGGCGACCACAGCACCGCCACACTGGAAGACAACGGCTACACATGGACGGGCGATGCAGCAAATGGCTACACCCTCACCCTGGGAAATCTGACCCTCACCGCCAGCAACGAATCCGCCATCACCCTGCCGGATGCGGACGTGGAGATTGTGCTTGCGGGCAAGACAACCATAGGCGCAGATCTGGCAGGGATTTTCTGCGACGGAACCGCAAGCACACACACCGTCACAATTTCCGGTGACGGCAGTCTCAGTGCAACCTCAGTAGATAATTTTGGTATCAGAGTCGTCCAGAATCTATCCATCACCGGCGGCACATTGGACATGAAGGGCCGTATCGGCGGCATTTACTCTAATGGAGACATTGAAATCACCGGCGGCAGAATCACCGGTAACACGATTCAGTCATACAATGGTGCACTAACGATTTCCGGCGGCACGGTGGACGTGAGCAGTACAGGGTTCGAGGGAATTACCGCCTACACCGGTATCGAGATTTCCGGCGGCACGGTGAATGCCACTAGCACAGAAGAGGGCGGCATCTCATCAATGGGAGATGTGAAGATCTCCGGCGGCAGCATCACCGCCAAGGGCGGCAAAACTGCCATTTGGGGCATGACCGATATCACCCTCTCCCCCGGTATGAGCATTACCAACCCCGCCGGTGCAACCGTTGGCTACTTCGAGGAGGGCAAAGCAATTCTGCTGGGTGGCAAAAGTGTGCTGGACGTGACCATCGGAAAAACCCCTGTCACCCCACCGAACAACGGCGGCTCCGGCGGCGGTGGAAGCAGCTCCGGAACTGGTTCAGCAGCAGAAACTAGCGGTACAGTAAGCACCGATGGAAAGAAGGGCCAGATCAATTCCATTACCGGCATCATCACCGGAGCCAACATTACCGCAGGAACACCCGGTGACGGCTACAGCCACTGGCAGCAGGAAGAAAAGGGCTGGAAGCTTCAATATGCGGACGGAACCATACTGGCAGGAACCGTGATTACCGGTGCCGATGGAACCGTGACAGAGCAGCCGGCCTGGGAGCTGATCAATGGAGCCTGGTATGCCTTTGGAGCAGATGGTTACGCAAAGAGCGGACTGGTCTTTGATCCGGTGTTAAACGGCTGGTTCTATATCGACATCAACAGCGGCATGAAGACCGGCTGGCAGTTCGTGGAAGGAAAATGGCGCTATTTCAATCCGCTTTCCGATGGCACGAAAGGAAAGCTGGCGGTCAGCACAAAGACACCGGATGGCTACGATGTAGACCAGGATGGCGTTTGGAACGGCTAGGAAATCTTTAAAACGAAGAGAGAAGTTTGCGTTTATTTAAATGCAGACTTCTCTCTTTTCAGGCTCCTGGCCTTGAACAGTCTGGTCGAATGAGCGTTATCTATCTTGCAATTAATGTATTCCACCTTTTTTGAATACAAAAAAGACCAATCAAAAAAGATCGGTCTGATTTTACATAGTTTCCAATCGCCTAATAGTGACGCCAATACATGACGCTTACCTCGAAAATGGCACTGACATAGGACTTACTGTTGGTAACTATATAGTAGCATATGCGATTGACCTTGTCAATATTCCTGATAAAATTACTTGGGGAATTCGAAGGTAAATTTTAAAATACCAGAATCTTTTAGTTTCTGGAATTCCTCTTCATATCCACCTGTTTGTAAATGTGAGTAAAATAAATTGGCAAAAACATCAGCAATTTGAACAAGATTGTTATTGGCAGAGTCAAAATATGACACATCAAATTTTCCAGTGGCGGTTCCGTTCATTGAAAGTTCAGTGTTTAAATAATTTTCCAAGAAAAATTTGGTTTCTGTTTTTTCGTTTCTTTCATCGAGTTGGAGCACACAGTCTTCATTTGGCAAATAACCTTTATTGATAAAATATTCCAGTGCAAGTTTCAACGTATAATTGAAAACACGAGCAGTGTTTTGGCAAAAATGATCAGTTAATTTGTTGTTTGAAATTTTTATGTAATAAATCTCAAAATTAGGTTTGCGAGAGAAGAACTCGACAAATTGCTTCTTCATTTCTTTGTCAAGCTGTGATCCCTTTAATTCCTGGAAGTTACCATTAAGAAACATTTTACCGCCTTCTTTAATAACTTTACCGGTTTTGGGATGAATTTTATCTTTGTCAAGCTCAATCAGGCGATTATAATTTGAAGAAACAAAGCGTTTGTATGCACGCTTAAGTCCATCCTTGTTTGTTACACGTATTAATGCAATTACGAAGAATGGATTATTGGGGATATGGTTATTGATTGAACCAGATTCGTCTATATAAATGTTCATTAGTTGGCTGGTCTCCTTATGCCGAAGGTAAGTACAATCACTATTATACACAATTATTATGGAAAGGACAAATAGAATTATAGTCTTTTCATATGCACAAAAAGAATGATTTGTCAAGTACGAATTATGATGAGCAAAACAGCATCTATCGTACTGGAAAAGAATTGAAAAAGAAGTAAAATAGTATTGACAAATAGAAAAAGGCTGATCAGGAGGATTTGAGACGATGAAACAGAATTTAAAGCGACGATTACTGGCGGGAGTATTATCGGCCTGCATGGTATTCCAGACCGTCGGCATGGCACCGGTCTATGCTGCGGGAAATACGGCAGACTGTTACAAAGAAGTAGAACGATGTCTTTTCTCTTTTTTAGGGAGCGAATGCATAATTACCCTGGATAACAGATAGCAAAGCGAAGAATCGCCAGACTTGATAGGAGGCCTCCAAGTAACAGATTTTTATATTTAATCTGTCTGCTTGAGAGGTATCCTATCAGACTTGAGCGATTTTTTGTGCAATAAGTATTGCCACGCTTGCATCAGGAGCAGCGTCAATGCCAGGAAATGACCAGCTTTCGCCGAGAAGAATCACGTATATGCACAAAAAGACTGATTTGTCAAGTACGAGTTATGACGCGCAAAACGCCATCTTTGGTACTGGAAAAGAATTGAAAAAGAAGTAAAATAGTATTGACAAATAAAAAAGTGCGGTTCCACTGCTGCAAAATAAATAAGGAGGTGTGTCTGGCTGAGGGCAAAGAATCGGTTGCCGTCTGTGAAAAAACGCGGTAATTTTACATAGAGCATGAAAAAGGACATGAAAAAAGGCTGATCAGGAGGATTTGAGACGATGAAACAGAATTTAAAACGACGATTACTGGCGGGGGTATTATCGGCCTGCATGATATTCCAGACCGTCGGCATGGCACCGGTCTATGCTGCGGGAAATACGGCAGACTGTTACAAAGAAGTAGAACGATGTCTTCATAAGCATACGGCGGAATGTTATGCGGATGCAGAGGACGGGGAAGCAACCGGAAGCAATGCAGAGGAAGCAACCGAATGTGAGCACATCTGTGATTGGGAGAATGGCTGTATCACGAAACAGCTGGACTGTCAGCATGAGCACGAGGAAGCTGCCGAGGAAATCATAGAGGAAGATACGGAGCTTGCCACAGACAGCAATGCACAGGCGGTTTCCGAAGAAAACATTAAAGAGGTGCAGGCACTGATTGATGCCCTGCCAACCTTAGAAGCCTTAAAGGAAATCACCGACAAGGAAGAACAAAAGGCAATTTACGACGACTTACAGACTGCCTATGAAGCCTACAAAGCCTTAACCAAAGAGGAACAGGCGGAAGTAACAGGGGCGGAGGTGTTTGAATCGCTGTTTGACTGGTTTAACAATCAAGTTGCGATTGCCACCGATGTCGTAACGTACCCCAGCTGGGAAGCTGCCACGGCGGAAGGCGTTACACTAAATGAGGGCGACAAAATCACCATCGGCGGCGTGGACTACACCTATAAGGGCGACGGCAGCAGTACAGGAATCGCCCTTGTGGAGGGGGATATGGTGGGTTACAACCCCTTGACAGGCGACCTCGTCTGGAAAGCGGAAAGCGGCTATGTGCTGTACAGCTACCACGGAACAAAGGAGAACCCGGGCGAAGCCTCCGTCACCCTGCACGGCGCGGTCATTGCGGCTGGTACGGACACGGCACTGGATCTGCCATGGTACGGCAATGGTCGAGGTCGAGATAATACTGGGATTTCAACCACCGTTCAGCTGGAGGATGAGAACATGCTGACGGGTTACATCGCTCTTGGTCATAGCTCCGGAAGCACGACCATCACCGGCAACGGCAGCGGCACACTGGAGCTTGCCTCTACATATGTTGCGCTCTACCTTGCTGATTCTGTACAGATCGGCGGCGCAGAGGTGACGCTCAAAAGCGGAAATAACAGCCGCTTTACAGGATCGCTCACCGTTGGCGCAGGCTCCAAGCTGACCATTGGCAAAGACGCAACGCTGGTTGCGTTGCGCACCAGTACAGGTCTCACAATCGACAACGGCGGCATGCTGGAAAACAACGGCACGCTGAATTTGTTCTCTGCAAGTGATCTCACAATCAAAAACAAAGGTACCTTTGCAAACAACGGTACGATTCAGCTCAAGCTTGGCACCACCCCTGTGGAGATGGCGGCGTTGAATCTCACCGGCAGCGGCACGGTGCAGGTGCTCAACGATGCGCAACAGGAGACCTACGACACCTACCTCAAGGTGGGCGAGGACTATTACCTCTCCGGCGGCGACAAGTCTGCGGGGCTGGATTTGTCCACCACCGCCCCCACCAAGACGACCGTCTACCAGGCAGGCAGCGGCACCGCCCTGTGGGAGCCGGTCGTGGAGGGCGAAAACCTCAAAAGCGGCAAGCTGACGCTGACGGATGCGACGATTAACGCAAGCAGCAGCGCCACCGCCACCGCCACCGCCGTTTCCTTGCCGAACATTACCACTAACGTGGTACTGAATGGTACAAATAACATTTCAGCTAATGCAATGAACAGCGTCACAGGTTTTGACTGTAGTCCTAATACGACTTTTGACTTGACAGAAGGCAGTGAGACTACTGTGACTGCTAACAGTTACATTGCCTTTGTGCTTAGAGAAGACAGTGGCAATATTACCATAAAAGGTTCTGGTGAATTGACCTTGACAGCCCCAGGAGGTAACGAAAACGTTGGCATTCAAGTCAAAGCTGGAACCGTTAATCTAGAGGGCGGCACGCTGTCCATCCAGACTGCGGATTACAACACAAGCGTAGATATCTACGGTAGCGTCAATTTAGGTGCTATTACCATTCCTGCGGGGGAAACACTGGATTTGACTTCCAACCAATATTATCCTACCACCGTCGAATTGAAGGGCGGCACCGTGGTTGACGGCACGCTGGTGCTGGGGGCGGACACGGATACCACTGCAACCGGCTTTTTCGATCAATTCTCCGGCGATGGCATGATCAAGGTTGGCGATGCCGCCTACACCACCGACGGCACAAAGCTGATTATCTCCACCACGACATTGGACTTTACCAAGACCGCCGACGAGGGCTGGAGCGCAACCGCCACAGTGGAGGACAACGGCTACCGCTGGGAGGACGATGCAGCAAATGGCTACACCCTCACCCTCGGAAATCTGAACCTCACCGCAGGAAATCCCATCATCCTGCCCGATGCGGACGTGGGCATTGTGCTTAAGGGCAAGACAACCCTCAACGCAGAGCAGCCGGGGATTTACAGCACCGGAACGGCAAGCGGACACACCGTCACAATTTCCGGCGACGGCAGTCTCAGTACAACCTCGGAGAATAATAAGGGCATCCATATCGTCCAGAACCTGTCTATCACCGGTGGCACATTGGACATGAAGGGCAGAGCCGGCGGCATTTACTCTAATGGAGACATTGAAATCTCCGGCGGCACAATTACCGGTAACACGATTGAGTCATACAATGGTGCACTGACGATTTCCGGCGGAACGGTGGACGTGAGCGGTACAAATAACTCGGGAATTACCGCCTACACCAATATCACGATTTCCGGCGGAACGGTGACCGCTGCTTCCACAGACTACGACGGCATCTATGCAGGGACAGCCGTGGACATCTCCGGCGGCAGCGTCACCGCCAAGGGCGGCCATAGCGCCATTTGGGGCAGGACCGGCATCACCCTCACCGGTATGAGCATTACCAAGCCCGCCGGTGCGGTGATTGGCGACTTCGAGGAAGGCAAAGCCATCATGCTGAACGGCAAGGACGTGCTGGACGTGACCATCGGGGAAATCAAGCTGGAATTCAAGGGCGAGGGCACCGAAGCATCCCCCTATGAAATCTCCACCGCCAAGGAGCTTGCAGACCTCGCCGCAGCGGTGAACAACGGCAAGGAGGATTATATCAGCGCCCACTACAAGCTGATGAACAACCTCGACCTGTCCGGCATTGCAAGCTGGACGCCCATTGGGACGTATGTACGCGGTAATGCTGGCGCAACCAAGCCTTTTAAAGGCAGCTTTGACGGCAACGGCAAGACCCTCCGCAATTTAAAAATTAATGCGCCCAGCGCAATATATCAGGGACTATTCGGCTGTACCAAAGGCGCAACCATTCAGAACCTCACCATAGAGGGCTGCAATATCACCACCGGTGGCGAAGGCGCTGGCAGTGTGGTTGGTATGTGCACGAGCAGTAGCCTACTGAACTGCTCCGCCACGGGAGAAGTGAACGGAGGCAGTTTTTTAGTAGGCGGTATTGCGGGTAACGTCACCGGATCAACAATCACCAACTGCGCCAGTCGCTGCACAGTGAGCGGCACAGGAGACGTTATCGGCGGCGTGGCAGGGCAGATTGCCAGTGGCAGTGTGGAAAACTGCTTTAACGCGGGGACAGTCGCGGGCAGTGGGAACGTCGGCGGCGTGGTGGGTAGGATCGCTAGCGCCAGCTGCAACGTGCGCAATTGCTACAACACAGGAACGGTTATCGGCAACGAGGGTGTGGGCGGCGTAGCTGGTGTCAACTTGGCTGGCGCACTGAATGGCCCCGGCAAAATCGAATATTGCTATTCCGTTGCAAATGCTGTGGAAAATGTCACCACTTCGGTTGGCAGTAAGGATAACAACTATAAAGGTGGACTTGTTGGAGCAAATCACGGAATTATTCCGCCTAGTGATTACGGGAATGGTGATGAACACTGGCTGGGTGTTCTCATTGGCTGCGGCACGTTTGAAACGGTGGGCGGCAACATCACGCTGGCAAACGACTTCGTGGGCGAAACCGACAAGGGAACCCAGACCACAACCTACGTTCCCAACGCTTCCACCACCTTGCTCACCGCGCTGAATGCCTGGGTGAACAGCACCGAGGGCGAGGCGGCAGGTGCACATGTCTGGGCGCTGGACAGCGACGGCGATCCCTCGCCGCTTCCGCAAGCCAATAACGGCGGGGATAGCGGTGATGTGTCAATACTCATGGTAATTGACACAGCCATCAACAAAGCCAATGCACAAAAAGAAAATATCAGCATCAACGACAAGGTGGCAAGCCAGGTAGCAAACGGCACGAAATTTGTCACTGCGGCGGAGATGGACGCACTCAATACCGCAATCCAGACGGCAATCGATGCAAAAGTGACGGTTAGCACCCTGGCAGAGGCACAGGCAGCCGCAGCGGCACTGGACAATGCTGTGGGAATCTTCAAAGCGGCTATTAAAACAGGTACCTATATATCTGCAAGCGGCGGGGGGTCCTCCAGCGGCGGCAGTTCCGGCGGAAGCTCCTCCGGCACAGGACAGACCGGTGGAACCACTACCACCGACCAGAAGAAGGGCCAGATCAATTCCATTACCGGCATCATCACCGGAGCCAACATCACCACAGGAACACCTGGTGACGGCTACAGCCACTGGCAGCAGGAAGAAAAGGGCTGGAAGCTTCAATATGCAGACGGAACCATTCTGACAGGAACCATGATTACTGATGCGAATGGAGTGACAAAGGAGCAGCTGGCCTGGGAGCTGATCAACGGAGCCTGGTATGCCTTTGGAGCAGACGGCTACGCAAAGAGCGGACTGGTCTTTGATCCGGCGTTAAACGGCTGGTTCTATATCGACATCAACAGCGGCATGAAGACCGGCTGGCAGTTCGTGGAAGGAAAATGGCGCTATTTCAATCCGCTTTCCGATGGCACGAAAGGAAAGCTGGCGGTCAGCACAAAGACACCGGATGGCTACGATGTAGACCAGGATGGCGTTTGGAACGGCTAGGAAATCTTTAAAACGAACAGGGAATGCAAAGCGAAGAATCGTCAGCAACCGGCATTTTGCCGGGAGCTGGCGATTCTTAATTAGGGGCTTGCCCACTCAGACAAGCTCATCCAAAGCATGAAACTGATATCCCATCTCCTCCCACTTCGTCAGCAGTTCATCGAGAATTTCGGCGTTGGTTTTGGAGGTGCTGTGCAGCAGGACGATGGCACCGGGGTGGATGCGGCCGAGGAGCTTTTGGAAGGCTTCCTCGTGGGTCGGCTGCTGGTCTTTGTACCAGTCCACGTAGGCCAGACTCCAGAAGAAGGTGTGATAGCCCAAGTCCCTGGCCATCTGGAGATTCGCCTCGCTGTATTTGCCCTGAGGCGGGCGGTAGTACGGCTTCATGGGCTGTCCGGTGATCTCCTGATAGAGTGTTTCCAGCGTGCGCAGCTCCTGGGAAAATGCCTCGGTGGTGGAGAGTTTGGACATGTCCGGATGATGAAAGGTGTGGTTGGCGACGATATGTCCCTCCTCGGCCATGCGGCGCACCAGGTCGGGGCTGGTGTTTAGGTAATTGCCGACCACGAAAAAGGCGGCGGGTGCGTGATGCTTTTTTAAGGCATCCAGGATGGCGGGTGTGTAGCCTGCCTCATATCCGGCATCGAAGGTCAGGTAGAGGATTTTGTCATCGGTATCGGCGGCGTAGTGGGCGTTAAACTGCTTCAGATAATCGGCGGTGGCATTGGCGACGGGCGGCTTGCCCTCCTGCTGGAAGCTGAGGCCCCAGTTGCCGTCAGAGGACGCGGCTGCCGGTGCAGCTTCCCGGTTTCGGGCGTGGTAGGTGAGATATCCGATGCCGTGACCGATGCAGAGAGCGGCCAGCAGCAGAGCCAGCGTGCCAACGTAGTATTTGCGGAACAGATGACTGGGAAAAGGAACATGCCACATGGAAACTCCAAAAGATTGTTGTCATGCTATGCATATGCGAAAAAGAAGCGTTTCATACATTACTTGTGCAAAAACCATAGAAACGGTGCGCAAAACAGAAGCAAACTATCGAAAATGAAAATAAATCATGAAAATAAATGTAAAAATAATATAAAAATGAAAATTATTTTGATTTTTATATTGACTTTATCCGTCAAAACTACTAGAATAAGAGCAGATGGAAAATCTTGAACATTTTAAAGGAGGGTTTCATTATGAAAAAAGCACTTGCACTGGTTTTAGCGGGTACCACGGTGGTCTGTTCCCTTGCTGGCTGCGGATCTTCAGCAAAGACGGAGGCGACAGCAGCTCCGGCGGCGGAGACGACGGCGGCACAGGCAGCAGCAGAGACGGCAGCGGGGGCTGCGGGGACGGAGAGTCCGGCAGCAGACATTACACTCTGGACCTACCCGATCGGAAGCTTCAAGGATGCCGATACGGTAAACGGATTTATCGCTTCCTTCAATGAGAAGTACCCGGACATTCATGTGAATGTGGAGTATCTGGACTATACGTCCGGCGATGATCAGGTGACGGCGGCGATCGAGGCAGGAACCACACCGGATGTCATCATGGAAGGACCGGAGCGTCTGGTCAGCAACTGGGGAGCAAAAGGGAAGATGGTAGATCTTGCCGATCTCTGGGATGACGATGCGTCCAAAGACATTGCGGCAACCAGCGAAGCGATCGTGGCAGCCTGCAAATCTCCGGATGGAATTTATTATGAGTATCCGCTCTGCATGACGACACACTGCATGGCGATCAACTATGAGCTGTTTGAGAAGGCCGATGCCCTTCAGTATATCAATGAAGACCGGACCTGGACCACAGAGAACTTCGGCAAGGCGCTGAAGGCACTGAAGGACAGCGGCGTGGATACGACAGGCGTTGTATACTGCGGCGGCCAGGGCGGCGATCAGGGAACCCGCGCTCTTGCCATGAACCTTTACAGTGCACAGTTCACCGATGCGGATCACACCAAGTGGACCATGAACAGCGACGCTGGTCTCAAGGGCCTGACCCAGCTGGTTGACTGGACCAAGGACGGAAGCTTAAGCTACGATGCCGGTGCGGTTGCATCCGATGAACTTCAGCTGTTCGCAAACGGCACGACAGCGATGACCTTCTGCTGGAATGCATCCAACGAAGCGAACTATGCAAGCAGCGTGGCCTTTACCCCATACGCAGTGGCATTCCCGTCTGACGATGGAAAGCCGGAGCTGTGCGGCGGTATCTGGGGCTTTGGTATCTTTGACAATGGCGATGCAGCAAAGATCGACGCATCGAAGATCTTTATCGACTATCTGTGCGACGATGAGACACAGGGACCGGTCAGCGTAAAGAGTACAGGCTTCTTCCCGGTACGTGCTTCCTTTGGCAATGCCTATGCAGGCACAGAGGATGAGGAGCGCATGGCAGTCTACAGTACCTTCATGCCATACTTAAGCGATTATTACAATGTGACGGCTGGCTGGGCAGAGCAGAGAACCGCATGGTGGAACCTGCTTCAGCAGATCTTTGGCGGCACAGACGTGAAGACGGCGACCGACGAATATGTAGCAGCCTGTGACGCGGCAACTGCAGCTGCAAAATAACAAAACTGCATTTTAAGGCACCTGCCGATCCGGTATCCGGTTCGAACATCTCAAGAAGACATCTGCAAGGACGTTCAGGAAGAGAAACGAGACGAGGGTAAAGGTGGGTGCCTTTGTTTTGCAAAGATTTCAGGATTTTAGAATAGGAGGTACGTTGTGCTGAAAAAGAATGCTTATACGAAACGCAGCAAAGCCCTCGTCTGGAGGGAGACGGTATCGGCATATCTGTTCTTATTGCCGGCCCTGATTTTTTTCATCGGGTTTGTGATCGTTCCGATGGTGCTTTGTCTGGTAACCAGCTTTTTTAATTACACGATGAATGATTATTCCTTCGTGGGATTCTCCAATTACTTCGAGATGTTTCGCGATCCGGTGTTCAAAAAGGCATTTTGGAATACCGTTGTCATCGTGGTGGTGTCAGTGCCGACCGTAACCGCATTTTCGCTCTGGGTGGGCTCTGCGATTTATCAGGTCAATGCGGTGTCCAGATCCTTTTTCCGCTGTATTTTCTATCTTCCGGTCGTAACCGGTACGGTAGCGGTGGCGGTTGTGTGGAAATGGATGTTTAACAAATACACGGGTCTGTTCAATTACGCGCTGACGCATATGGGCGTGATTGATAACAACATCAGCTGGCTCGGCGATGAGAAATTTGCCCTGTGGTGCATCATCCTGATTCTGTTTACGACTTCCATCGGACAGCCGATCGTGCTCTATGTGGCGGCGCTCGGCAACGTGGACAACTCACTGGTGGAGGCGGCTGAGGTTGACGGAGCGACCCATCTTCAGTCCTTCTGGAAGATCAAGTGGCCGTCCATTATGCCGACGACCCTGTATATCCTGGTCATTACGACCATCAACTCCTTCCAGTGCTACGCACTGATTCAGCTGTTGACCAGCGGCGGTCCGAACCATTCGACCGATACGATCATGTATTACATATATTATCAGGCGTTTAAGCTGAACCGTTATGGCTACGGCAATGCCATGGGTGTCATTCTGGCGATTATCATCGCCGCGTTCTCGGCACTGCAGTTTAAGATGGCAAAATCGGGCAATGAAGATTAGGGAGGAGGTACGAATATGAAATCAAAAGATGCAATTAGCAGAAGCGTTCAAAAAACTGGTCCATATAAAGTCCTCTCCATGGTGATTCTGGTGGCCTTGGCCGTGCTGTTTATCTTCCCGGTCTACTGGATCATCACAGGTTCCTTCAAGGATGCGGCGGCGATCAATGCGGTGAATCCGGAATGGTTCCCCAAGAGCCCGACGACCGACAACTTTGTCCGTCTGTTTAAAAATCCGGCGCTGCACTGGCTGCTCAACAGTGTGTTTATCTCGGTTGCAGCGATGGGACTGACCTGTATCACGGCGGCGATGGCGGGTTATGCACTGGCGAAAAAACGGTTTATCGGAAAGACGCTGGTATTCTCAATCTTTATCTGCGCCATGGCACTTCCAAAGCAGGTTGTGCTGATTCCGCTTCTGAAGGAGATGTCGTTCTTAAAGCTGCACGACTCGATGCTGGCGGTGATTTTACCGACGGTTGGCTGGCCGTTTGGCGTGTTCCTGATGAAACAGTTTTCGGAGACGATTCCGACGGAGATGCTGGAGGCGGTTCGCGTGGATGGAGCCAATGAGCTTCAGACCTTCATCCAGATCGTGCTTCCGATCGTAAAGCCCGGCATCGGTGCACTGGCGATCTTTACCTTTATCAGCTCCTGGAATGATTATTTCCTGCAGTTGATCATGTTAAACAGCAAGAAGAACTTGACGATTTCCCTTGGTATCGCAAAGCTGCAGGCCGAGATGTCCAACGATTTTGGATTGATCATGGCGGGCGCGGCATTAGGTGCGGTTCCGATTATTGCGACGTTTTTGATGTTCCAGAAATATTTCACACAGGGCATCACGATGGGCTCTGTAAAGGGTTAATAGAAACGAACAGAGATTGTGTCGGCACGACATTTCACAACTCTGTAACCGAATAATAAGTGAAGCCGTGCAGAAGTGGGGACAAAATGGAGATTAAGAAATTTCAGGGAGTAATTCCGGCATTTTATGCATGTTACGATGAGAAGGGCGAGGTTTCTCCGGAGCGCGTACGTGCGCTGACCAGATATTTGATTGATAAGGGTGTAACGGGTGTCTATGTGGGCGGTTCCTCTGGCGAATGCATCTATCAGAGTGTGGACGAGCGCAAGGTGACACTGGAGAATGTCATGGCTGAGGCGCGGGGCAAGATCACGGTGATCGCCCATGTGGCCTGCAACAATACGAAGGACAGCTGCGATCTGGCATCGCATGCAGAGATCCTGGGTGTCGATGCGATTGCTGCGATTCCGCCGATTTATTTTCATCTTCCGGAGCATGCCATCGCGAAATACTGGAATGACATCTCTCATGCGGCACCAAATACGGATTTCATTATCTACAATATTCCACAGCTTGCCTGTGTGTCTCTGACGCTTCCGCTGCTGCGGGAGATGATGAAGAATCCGAGAGTCATCGGTGTGAAGAATTCGTCCATGCCGGTGCAGGATATTCAGATGTTCCACGATGAGGGTGTGATCGTGTTCAATGGCCCGGATGAGCAGTTTGTATCGGGACTTGCCGCGGGTGCGGTCGGCGGAATCGGCGGAACCTATGCGGGGATGCCGGAGCTGTTTATCCGTGCGCGGGAGCATTTTTATGCGGGCGAGCTTGAGGCGGCCAGACAGGTTCAGAATGACATCTGCCGGATTATCTACAAGATGTGCTCGACCCATGGCAATATGTATGCGACGATCAAGGCGATCATCAAAAAACAGGGAGGACCGGACTGCGGAAGCGTTCGTGCCCCGTTGATCGGATTGATTCCTGCGGACGAGGCGATCGTGGACGAGTGCGTGGCGATGATTGCGGCGGCGAAAGAAAAATATTGTCGGTAAATGCCGGAGTGAGGCGGAGGACTTTATGAAGAAACAGGAATTGTTGGAAGCAATCAAGGGACAGATGATCATCTCCTGTCAGGCGATTCCGGGGGAACCGCTGTATGTGGAGAAGGAATCGGTCATGTATCTGATGGCGAGGGCCGCAAAGATGGCCGGGACTCCGGCGATCCGTACCAGCGGAATCCGCGATGTCATTGCGATCAAGCAGGAGACGGGACTGCCGGTGATCGGGCTGGTGAAGATTCAGTATCCGGGCTACGAGGGCTATATCACACCGACCATGAAGGAAGTGGACGAGCTTGTGGCGGCCGGTTCGGATGTGGTGGCGCTTGACTGTACCGCAAGAAAACGCGGGGATGGAAAGACGGCCGGTGAATTCATCCGTGAAGTGCGCGCCGCTTACCCGGAAGCGATTCTGATGGCAGATATCTCGAATTATGAGGAGGGAATCACCGCCTGGAAATGTGGTGTGGACATCGTCGGGACGACCATGAGCGGCTACACCGATTACACGCCGAAGCTGGATCAGCCGGACTACGAGCTGATGCGGCGGCTGGCGCAGGATCTTCCGATTCCGGTCATCGGCGAGGGCAAGATCCACGCGCCGGAGCAGGCAGTGGAGGCATTGAAAACAGGAGTGTGGGCCATCGTGGTAGGCGGAGCAATCACAAGACCTTTGGAGATCGCGAACCGTTTTATGGCGGCGATTCAGGCGGGAGGAGGCAGGCCATGAGAATAGCGGCACTTGATATCGGCGGCACTTCGATCAAATCTGCGGTCTGGGAGGACGGCGTGTTGGAGGGAGTGCGCGAGACCGATACCAATGCAAAGCAGGGCGGCCCCTACGTGATGGAAGCGGCGATGCGGATTCTTGGCGCATATCTTCCATTTGATGCGATCGGCATCAGCACGGCTGGTCAGGTGGACTCGGAGCATGGAACCATCTACTATGCAAACGAGAACATCCCGCATTATACCGGGATGGAGGTGCGCCGGATACTGGAAGAGCGATTCGGCGTTCCGGTAACCGTGGAAAATGATGTCAATGCAGCTGCGCTGGGGGAGGGAGCCTTCGGCGCGGCTGTTTCCTGTAGGGATTATCTGTGTCTGACCTACGGCACCGGCGTGGGCGGAGCGATCGTCTGGAACCATGAAATTTATACCGGAAGCAGCTGGTCAGCCGGGTCTTTTGGCGGCATTCTGGTGCATCCCGCCGAGCAGAAGCCGGGGGTGGAATTCAGCGGCTGCTACGAGCATTATGCATCGACGACGGCTCTTGTAAAGCAGGCCGCACAGCTTGACCCGTCCCTGCGAAATGGCCGGGCGGTGTTTGAGGCGATGGAACGGGACGAGGTACGGGCCCTGGTGGATCGGTGGATCGATGAGATTCTCTATGGTCTGACCACGCTGATTCATGTCTTTAATCCTTCGGATATTGTGCTGGGCGGCGGCGTGATGGAGCAGACTTACGTGATTGAAGAGATTCAGAGACGCATCTCAGAACGTGTGAGTGCGGGCTTTCGAACTGTGCGGATCGTGAAGGCAGCCCTTGGAAACCGGGCCGGGCTTCTGGGCGCAGTCTCCCAGGCGCGGGAGAGAGCGGCCGGGGGTGCGGGGCAAAATGGGGGGTGACCGCGCGGGCGGCCGCGGGTGTGGTTGCCGGCAGGATCGCCGGCAGGATCGCCAGCGGGATCGCTGGTTTTATAACAACTTTTGCGAGATGGCTTTCGTTGTGGAATCCAAATTTTTTGATACCAGTTCCGGATTCTTCTTGCAGAAGGCGCAGTACAGGTAGTCGATGATAAACATCTGTCCGATCTTTGCGGCGACGGAGCCGGACTGAAGCGGGCTCTCGTTGGAACCGCATAAAAGAATGACGTCGGCAAGCGAGGAGGCGGGGGACTTGGGGAAATGTGTGATCAGAATGACCCGTGCCCTGCCGCTTCGCTCCGGTCCGATGAGATCCAGCATATCCTTGGTCGAGCCGGAGTAGGAGAAGAACAAAATCACGTCCTGCTCCGTGCAGAGAGATGCGGCCATGGCCTGCATATGGGAGTCGGAGATGTGGATAAATTTCGGCGTGGCGGTAGCAAAACGCGCCCATGCCTCCATCGCCATGACATTGCTTCCGCCCTGGCCGAAGCAGTAGACGTGGCGCGCCTGCGAGAGCAGATTGACCGCGTAGGTTACGTGGTGTTCATTCAGCAGTTCCAGTGTTTCATTCAGGGCATTCATATCCTCGATGTACAATTTCTTGCACATCGAATCCAAACCTTCATCATTTAAAATATTGACACCGAGATCCATGGAAACATTGGCATTTGCGGTGGAGCTGCCGAGGGCTTTCGCCAGCGCCAGCTTGAAATCGTTGTAGCCGCCCAGTCCCAGCAGGCGGCAGAAACGCGTGATCGTCGCCTCCGCAACGCCGCAGTTTTCCGCCATGGAGGTGATGGACATATACTGTGCGCTTGTCTTGGTGCTCAGGATATAATCCGCCAGCTTTTTGTTTGACCGGCTCATGGTGTTGTATTGTCTTGTGATTTCGTCCAGAATGTTTGAATTCATGGTTTTGCCTTTCCTGAAAGCAGAGCTTTCAACGGTTTTTCTTCTTTTTATCAGTATACTAGATGTTAAAATAATTTGCAATCGTGCGGGAAAAAGAAAATTATTTTTGTGTGCGGGGGGATTGCTTTATTAGTTCCCAGAGTCTTGAGAGTTTCCAGAGTTTCCAGAGTTTCTGGAGTTTCCGGAGCAGGGCGATTTGATTTGTGGTGGGGCGGAAGAAGCGGCCTGATTGAAGCGTTTTGTCATGCGTTTGGATAATTGCTGGTCAATGATTTGAAAGTTGTCCAAACATCGACGCTGTATCTATTTACTTTGGACAATTTTACCGTCTGGACATGGACAGCTGCCCAATGCACGCAGTCATAATATCAAAAACAAGAGGTTTTGGACAATTTTTGTTTAAAATTGCAGATCCCTGCCCATGAATCCAGCAATTCCTGGACAATTACGGCCAGTTTCATTTGATCATTACCCAATCGCCCGGATTCCGCACTTTAAAATGTACCCTATAAAGTGGACACGCAAAAAACAATCTAATTACCCAAAGAACATGGCTGTCCCTGCGTTCTGGACATGAGATTTCTTCGTATTGACCAAGGAAAACTCATTTTTGTGGCTG
>JAQUVX010000039.1 GCA_028693165.1 Lachnospiraceae bacterium
CGGTATCCACGTCAACTGGGACAACGGTTCTACGCTGGCCGTGATCCACGGGTTCGATAGAATAAGGAAGGTCTGACCGAGTAGGGTTCGGAACGCATGTGTGCCGAACCCTTGCTCTGTTTATGCTTTGGCGGTTGATGAAAGCGTCAGTGTGCTGTATAATGACAGACGTAGATAAATCGGAATTTGAATTCCCCGAAATCATAGGCATCCGCCAGTGATTATAGGGCTTTAATGAAATCCTCTGAAACCGTTGAAAACAAAGGATTTTCCGCAATCTGCTCACCGAATCCCTTTATTAAATGTTACACCGTTTCTACAACGCCCTCGCCGCGCATAAGGGCAAAAACAAGGGCAAGAAAATCCCATAACAGGATATAACAAGGTGTGGCAATCGGGAGCCTGTGACATATGTGCGAATACATCAACGACGCAATTATACAGGAGGATTTCTCAATGGAAAAGTATATTTTTGATGAAGGCAACGGTTTGTGGTACGAACTGCAGGGCGATTATTACATCCCCTGCCTGACAGTACTGGATCAAGATGAAAGTCCCATCGGCATTTGGGGACAGCGGCACCTGCGGTACATCAAGACGGAGCGAAAAGCCCTGTACACGGAGCTTTTGACCTGCGGCAGACTGAATACCTATCTGGTCGACATAAACGAACAGGCGACGGAGCAAATGCTCCTGCTGACAAAGTAAATGGCAGAGTGTGAGGGCGTGACAGAACAGCTCAAAGCACAGGATCAAATGCTGTGGGTGCAACGTATGAACAGCATCCGGGACAGGGCAATAGAGATCGTAAATCACGAGTTGATCTACGCATAAGGTATCGGGCGGCGGGGAGCAATCCCCGCCACTCTTATATCTTTTGACAAATAATTGTACGGCTTAATCAGAAGTTGATATAGGTAGGAGTATATTCTCCGCCCAAATTCGCAATCAGCTTTGTTTTGGAGTGTGGCCGGGAATAAAATGTGTTGCTTTGTTGTTTGAACAACATACAATCCTTCTAAGTATGTCTATAATGAATACAAAAAAACACAAAGGAGGTCTAACACTATGGCAAAAAAACTTGATTTGAATAAAACCGTCTATGAATTGACACAGGAATACCCGGAGCTGATCGAGATCATGGCAGGGCTCGGGTTTACCGAGATCACCAAAAAGCCCATGCTGTACTCCGTCGGCAAGATCATGACGATTCCCAAAGGCGCGAAGATGAAGAATATCTCTATGATGGATGTCGTAATCACCTTGATGGGCAAAGGCTTTGAGCTTGTCGGTGAGATGCCGGATATAGCTTCTGCGCCGCAGCCTGCGGCGGAGAAAACAAACAATCCTCCCGAAAGCCGCACCGAACAGCTCAAGGTCTATCTGAAAAGGCTTGGCGAAGGTGAAGACCTGGAGAATGTCCGGACGGACTTCGTCCGTGAGTTTGGTGATGTAGAGGCATCCGAAATCATGCAGGCGGAGCAGGAACTCATGAAAGAGGGAACACCGCTGTCTGAAGTGCAGAAGCTCTGTGACGTCCACTCCGCTCTGTTCCACGGCGCTACCACCGAGGAAAAAATCGCCAATGCGGAAAAGGAAGTAGAGGCTTCCCTCCTGCGGAAAAAGGCGCAGGAGGAGCTGGCGAAAAGGGACACCTTCCCCAAAAAGGACTACACGGATAAGAATGCACGAGCCGCCGAGATGGAGCGGGTCACCGGACATCCTCTGTACACGCTGACAAAAGAAAACGCGGCGCTTGCCGATCTGCTCGCAAAATTTAAGGAGGGCAGAGATGAAGCTCTTATCCCGACGATTCGTGAGCTTTCGATCCATTATGCCAAAAAGGGCGATCTGCTCTATCCCCTGCTGAAGGTGAGATACGGGGTCTCCGGTCCCTCCGATGTGATGTGGACGGTGGACGACGAGATTCGCGATGAGCTTGGGGCGCTTGCAAAAGAAAGCGATCACAGCGCAGAATGGAGCGCCAGGCTGGACGCCGTGCTGACCCGGGCCGAGGAAATGATCTACAAGGAGCAGAACATCCTGTTCCCAATCTGCGCGGTGAACTTCACAGAGGAGGAATGGTACGGCATCTACCACGACGAGAAGGATTACGACCTGTGCTTCGGCGTGGAACAGGAACGCTGGGAGACTGCGGAGGGCAGGAAGATTTCCGCAGTCTTCGATGCGGTGGGCGAGATCGTAATGCCCGGCGGTCACATGACCGTGGAACAGCTGACCGCGCTTTTGAATACGATCCCGATGGAAATTACCTTTGTGGATGCGGATAACATCAACCGCTTCTTCAATGAAGGGCCGAAGGTCTTCAAGCGCCCCGGCATGGCCATTGACCGGGAAGTGTTCTCCTGCCATCCGCCGAAGATCGAGCCGATGGTGCGCCAGATCATCGATGATTTCAGGAACAATCGCCGTGACGAGGTGCCTGTCTGGATGGAGAAGGGCGGCAGCACGATGCTGGTGAAATACATGGCGGTACGTGACAAGTCTGGAGCGTATCTTGGTACGGTGGAGCTTGTGCAGAATATGGAATTTGCAAAAACATTTTTTCTTGGCGAAAACAAGTAGTGCCGGGTAAAACAAAAGTCTTCCCGTCTAAGTCGGCGAGAAGACTTTTTGCTTAATAATCATGTTGATCCATTTAGCGTGAACTCGTTCTTGTGGTAAGTAATCAATCCGTCCTTCTGCATCTTGGACAGTTCATTGGACATGGCGCTGCGGTCTACGGCAAGATAGTCGGCAAGCTGCTGGCGGTCGAAGGGAATGGTAAAGCGCGAGCTTCCGTGTTCCAGCGCCTGCTCCGAAAGATAAGAAAGCAGGCGTTCCCGGAGAGATTTTGACGCGGTATGCATCATACGCGAAGAGAGATTCAGGTTCTTCTGTGCGGAAATCCGAAGCATATTCTGAATGATGCGGGTATGGAACGCGCATCCCCTCTGGCAAGTGGTGAGCATATTGCGCATATTCAGGAAGAGCACTTCGGTCTCCTCGCAGGCAACAACGTCGCAAAGCAGCTCCTTGCCGGGAATTGCCGCATAGTTTTCTGCAAAAACCTGTCCTTTTCCCACATGACCGAAAATATGGCTGTTTCCCCAGTAAAAATTGACGACGATATTCACACTGCCGGATTCCACAAGCCCGATTTCGCTGACAGAGGACCCCGCCCGGATAATAATCTCATCCTTTTTGTATTTGCGCTCTTTCGCACCCAGGCAGCTAAGCAGCTCCGAGATTTCGCTCTCGCTGATTCCATGAAACAGCGGCGTGTTGGAAATAAAAAAAGTATTCATGAAAATCATCCTTCCGTTGTTGCAACAACATACGCGTTGTTTCGATTATAGTATAATCAGAGCAGAAAATCAAGAACAGGGAGGAAAAACTTATGGGAACCACAGTTGTAAACAGGAAAACCTTGATCGGTGAAATCGTAAACCAGTACCCGGAAACGGCGGAGGTGCTGCTCGGAATCGGTATGCACTGCCTCGGCTGTCCAGCTTCCCAGGCGGAGAGTCTTGAGGATGCCTGCGCCGTTCATGGCGTTGATCCTGAAAGCGTCATAAAGGCCATCAACGATAAAATCGCCGATAGCGGAAAGTAAGCGGATCATGAGCGCATTTTTAGGACCAATCCACTTCTGGCTGTATAACAAGATTGGCAAGCAGGAGGAACTCACCAAAGCGATTGCCTCCATGGCTGCCGGGAACGGCTGGATTTCAGATCGTACTGCTTACATCAGAGACCTGCCCGCATTGGAAGACGTCATTGATGAAAGCAATATCCACGGCTGGCTTCAAGATCAGATTCATGATGCGGAAACGCGGTATGCGGATTTGATCCAGACTGTCCTTACCACGCATCCCGAAAGATTGGAGGAAATCAGCAAAGTCGCGTTTCGCTATGGCCGGAGGAACGGAAGGGACGCAGAAAAAGCTACGGACGTTTTCCGCATCTTTGAAGATTTCTTCGTCAACGGTATGCCGTGTGACAGAGTGAATGCTGTCGTAACTGAATCCGATGATGAAGTCTCTTGGCAAATGACGCAGGATATTCACGCACAGTACTGGAACGGAGAGACGAATATCTACTACGAGCTCCGAGACCGCGTGATGCGCGGCATGTTGGAGGGTACTCCTTTTGCGCTTGACAGTCGGGACGATGCCCGCTTTACGATCAAAAGAACATGATGATGAAGGAGAAGGTCGGAGAAGTATTCTCCATCGCAATGGACAATCCGGCGATTCCCGGCTGCACGATCTCCAAAGCCGTGCATGACGGAGCAAACGACATCATTTGCTTTTCCTTGGCCAGGAATACGGATATCAGCGCAGAGATTTATCCGTATCACAAACTGATTATTATGGCGGAAGGCGTCATAGAGATCTACGGGGCAGACGGCTTTAGGCGGAACCTCCATACCAGCGACAGCATTATAACCCTAACGGATACACCGATGGGAATACGAACAGCGGAAGGTGCTGTTTATACAGAAGTTTCGATCAGGAGGAGCGATATCATGAACGAGGCAATCAAGGCGGGTGAAGTTTTCAGACTGGCAGAAATTGTCCCCTATCAGGACGGCAAGATCGTCAACATGGATGTCGTGCATAACGACAAGATGAAGTTTGTTATCATGGCCTTTGATGCGGGCACCGAATTGTCCGAACACGCCGCTCCGGGCGAAGCGCTCATCTTCGTGTTGGATGGCGAGGGCGTGATTGGCTACGAAGGAAAAGAACATCCCATCAAAGCCGGTGAGAATTTCCGTTTTGCCAAAGCAGGAATTCACAGCGTCAAGGCAGCCAAGCGGTTTAAGATGGCACTGCTGTTGACCCTAGAATCATAAAAACGAAGAAAGCGAAGACCTGACAAGGGTGTAACCATCGTGCGCATGGAGGTGCCCTGCTGCGGAGGCCTCGAAATGGGGGAAAAAAATGCGCTTCAAGCAAGCGGCAAGTTCATCCTGTGGCAGATTGTGACGATTTCCCGCGACGGAAGAATTCTTGATTAAATGAAAGGAGAAAACGAAATGGACAAGTACCTATGTGAGCCCTGCGGATATATCTACGATCCGGCGATCGGCGATCCGGAAGGTGGAATAGCTCCGGGAACAGCATTTGAAGACATTCCCGATGATTGGGTGTGCCCGATCTGTGGTGTGGGAAAAGATATGTTCGTAAAAGTCGACTAAATGAATTGCCAAAAAGGGAAGGAGAAAAAACAATGGAGAAATGTGAGATGTTTTGTTATCAGTGTCAGGAGACAGCGAGGGGCACCGGATGCACAAAGGTCGGTGTATGTGGAAAGAGACCGGAGCTATCCGGAATGCTGGATCTTCTGGTCTATGTGACCAAAGGGCTCTCCTGTGTCACCACAATGCTGCGCGAGGAAGGAAAAGAGGTTGGCAAAGATGTCAATCATCTTGTGACAGTCAATCTTTTCGCGACGATCACAAACGCCAACTTCGACCGTGATGCCATCATCGCACGCATCAAGGAAACGCTTGCAGTCAAAGAGGAGCTGCGTGAGAAACTTGACGACCCGACAGGTCTTCCGGAAGCGGCTGTCTGGAACGGAAATGAGAACGAGTTTGACTCGAAGGCGGATTCGGATGAGGTGGGCGTTCTTGCGACGGAGAACGAGGATGTACGTTCCCTGCGCGAAATGATTACATATGGACTGAAAGGTCTTGCTGCTTATTCCAAGCACGCCAATGCCCTGATGCAAGATAATGAAGAGGTGGACGCATTTATCCAGAGCGCACTTGCCAAGCTTCTGGACGACAGCCTCGGCTTGGATGACCTCGTGGCCCTCACACTGGAGACGGGAAAATACGGAGTGGACGGCATGGCGCTTCTTGACGGGGCGAATACGGGCGCTTATGGAAATCCGGAAATCACCGAAGTGAATATCGGCGTGAGGAACAACCCCGGCATTCTGGTTTCGGGACATGACCTGAAAGATCTGGAGCAGCTTCTGGAGCAGACCAAAGGTACAGGCGTGGATGTTTATACCCATTCCGAGATGCTTCCTGCGCACTATTATCCGGCCTTCAAGAAGTATGACAACTTCGTAGGCAACTATGGCAACGCATGGTGGAAGCAGAAGGAGGAGTTTGCCACCTTCAATGGCCCGATCCTCATGACCACAAACTGCATCGTGCCGCCTGCGGATTCCTACAAGGAGAGGCTGTGGACAACCGGTGCCGCAGGTTATCCGGGATGCCGCCACATCGAAGGCGAGTACGGAACCGTCAAGGACTTCTCTGCCATCATCGAACAGGCTAAGACTTGTGCACCGCCGCAGGAAATCGAAACCGGAAACATCATCGGCGGTTTTGCGCACGAGCAGGTATTCGCGCTGGCGGACAAGGTGGTCGATGCAGTGAAGTCCGGAGCGATTCGAAAGTTCGTTGTCATGGGCGGTTGTGACGGCAGGATGAAGAGCCGCGACTACTATACCGAGTTTGCCAAAAAGCTCCCGAAGGACGTGGTGATTCTTACGGCAGGATGTGCCAAGTATAAGTACAACAAACTGGATCTGGGCGATATCGGTGGTATCCCTCGCGTACTTGATGCCGGGCAGTGCAATGACTCTTATTCGCTGGCACTCATCGCCCTGAAGCTGAAAGAAGTATTTGGTCTGGATGACATCAATGATCTGCCGATCGCATTCAATATCGCATGGTATGAGCAGAAGGCGGTCATCGTGCTTCTCGCACTTCTTTACCTCGGCGTGAAGAACATTCATCTCGGCCCGACACTTCCGGGCTTCCTCTCTCCCAATGTGGCGAAAGTTCTGGTCGAGAACTTCGGCATCGTCGGTATCGGCACTGTGGACGAAGACCTAAAGCTTCTTGTCGGAGAGACAGCATAAAAACATACCCTCAGTTTATATCGACGCCCTGCAAGCCTCAAACTTGCAGGGCGTTTCTATGTATGAACCGCAGGAGCCTCCTGCGGTGTATTCTTCTGTCTTAGCGTCCTCTGTCATAATCATGGCTGCGAGGGCGGGTCTGCTGCAGCCGTGCGTCATTCCGGCGCTTGGTCTCCGCTTCCATATCCCGGAGCTTCTTTCGAATGCTCTCTTTTTCAGGCGATCCCTGCTGGGGCTGCTGCTCTCCGTGGACCTGCCGCTCCCATGCGGCCATATCACGGTTGTACTGCTCCACAAGGGCCGTGGCGGCGTCATACGTCCGCTTGAACGCCTGCACGTCGGGATAGCCGTCCTCTTTCAGAATACCGGGCAGCCGGTCCATCCGGTGGTCGATCTCCTGCTGTATACCTGTAATCTTTTCCTGCAAGGCCTTACGCTCTTTACCCTTGAACAGTCCAGTCGTTTCGGCGAGCTGCTTTTCCAGCTTCGGCAGTTCTCCGTGCATGAGTTGCTTGACCGCCCTGGCTTCATCCTGTACCTTGACCATCAACTTCTGCATCTTACGGTACTCCGCCATGTCAACGGATAGCATAGGCTTGGGCGGGATCATCGTTTCGCGGATCAATCCTTGCAGGATTTCCTTTGCCCTTTGGATGGTGTACTATGGAGAGTGTATTGGAAGACAATGCAAAAATATTAAACTATGCACAGAAATATAAAGTAAACTGCATACTCATTGAAGATAAATACGAAATCAACATTGATTTATAGCGATAACTTCCCGTTTATCTCCCTAACGTCTACCCTTCGGGGCAGGCGTTCTCTTTTATCCAAGCGGAGGTGAAAACCCTAATGCAAGACTGGTTCGAATGGAACGGCACGCGCTGTACCACATATGGCATCCGCGTTTCAGAACAACCGCCGATCTCCATTCCTGCGGAGCGCGCGACATTCACGAATGTGCCCGGTCGTCCCGGCTCTTTAACGACGCTGGAGGGCGATGACGTGTACGACGATATGGTGATGACCGCGACCTGCTTCGTTCAGGACGCATCGAGGATCGCAGAGATCGCCGCGTGGCTCAAGGGCGGCGGGACGGTCACGTTCGCCAACCGTCCGGGCGGGTACTATCTGGCGCGGATCGTCAATCAGATCGACTTTGAAAAAATCCTGCGCGGGAATCCGCATCGCTCGTTTGTGGTCAATTTCCGCTGCAAGCCCTTCTGGCACGCGCAAAACGTGTCGGATATTGTCGTAACGACGTCTGGAACTTTCATCACCAATCCCGGCAGCGTATATGCCGAGCCGATCATCACGGTATACGGCTCCGGGACAATCACGCTCATGGTCGGCATGAGCATCGTGGAACTGGACGGAATATCGGGCAGCATCACGCTGGACACGCCGCTGATGGAAGCGTATCAAGGGCAGACCAGCATGAACAGCTGCGTGAACGGTGATTTCCCGCGCCTGCTTCCCGGTGTGAACGCGATCAGCTGGACGGGCAGCGTTCCGCGCGTCGTGATCCAGCCCAACTGGAGATACCTATAACAAGCGGACAGGAGGTGACCGCCCGTGATCTGTGTTTACTCCGCTGACTGCAGCGATTTCTCTAATAACGGTCTGGGCGTGGTCAGCCCCGAATCGTGTACCGTGACCGAAACCTTGAACGGCGAGTACGAGCTCACCCTTGTCCACCCAATCGATGATAACGGGAAATGGACACGGCTCACCGAGGGAAACATCCTCCGCGCGCCCGTACCCGCCGCCATGACCCCGCAGGTGGGGCTGGTCACGCAGCA
>JAQUVX010000029.1 GCA_028693165.1 Lachnospiraceae bacterium
TGGAACGGCGCGGATTGTATTTGGCCATGGTCGCCCTCCAAAATGAAAGTGTAGTGAAAAACTACCTGCTTACCATTATGAGGAAAGCAGATTTAATTTACAATCCGCCCAATATTTAGGCGCTTACGATACAAAAGCCCTCAGGGGAATACATAGAGCAGCAGTAGTGATAACAGTGTGATAACAAAAATTCCTAAAACGAAAAAAGAGCTGGAATAGGCATGGAAAGCAGCATAAGATTCTATGTCTCATGCTTTCTGCCTCCGGTATTCCCCTGGCGTGCAGCGGTAGGACTTTTTGAAGGTCTCGGCGAAATAGCTCGCGCCGGAGAAGCCGACCTCGAAGCAGATTTCGGAGATGGTGCGGTCTGTGGTGCGAAGCAGTTCGGCACTCTTTTTCAGGCGGTATTCCGTGAGGTAGGAGAAGGGAGTCTGGTTGGTGTATTGGACAAAGATGTGCGAGCAGGTGGTCTTGCTGATCGTTCCGGCCCGGCTGATCTCCGCCAGTGAGATTTTCTCCGTGTAGTGGCTGCTGATAAAGCGGATCATGTCTTTTAAGATGGTCAGGTGCTGGTTTCCCGGTGCCTGATTTTTTTCTGTATGCCCGGACAGTGAAAACAGATTTTCCCATAGCTGGAAAAGCAGTGCCTGTGTTTTTAACGCAAAGGTACCCGCAAAGGGATTCGCCAAAGCACAGTCCCAAATCTCCTGC
The DNA here is from genome assembly GCA_028693165.1 of Lachnospiraceae bacterium. Taxonomy (GTDB): domain Bacteria; phylum Bacillota; class Clostridia; order Lachnospirales; family Lachnospiraceae; genus Brotaphodocola. The sequence continues at coordinate 712 of JAQUVX010000029.1, forward strand.
AGTGTGAGCAGAATCTTCTGCTCCTGTTCGTTCATTCCCCGCAGCACAAGGTACGGAAAACATTCATTTTGCAGGACGGGCAGCACAAACTGCTGCTCCACAGAGGCGGAGGAGCAGAGCAGAAGCGGATGAAAGAGGATGCAGATGAAGTCGCATTCCTGATGGTCAGGGGAAAACCCGTAATGAAACTGGCGGGTATTGACAAACAGGCCCTCCCCGGCGCGCAGAAGAATCTGCTTCCCGTTGATCCGGTAATGCATCTGCCCGGAAATAATATAAATGAATTCAAGATCATCATGCCAATGGCTGATGGCGGCATAGTTTGGGTAAGTCGATAGAAACTCCCTGTGCACAAACACCGGGAAGCCGGTCTGGTTGTAGGTAATCCGTTCTGATTGATCAAAATTCACATTCAGCTCCATCTATTTCTTCCACTCCTTTGATATTGTTATAGAATTGCGTGATATTTCTATATATGAAATCAACTGACGATAATATAATGATACCATAAAAAGGAAGGAGATCCTATTGAAATCAAAATTATATCGGAAATTGACCGCACTGGTTCTGCCGATCGCCTTTCAGCAGTTTATGCTTGCGCTGGTGGGCGCGTGCGATGCGGTGATGCTTGGGAAGATCAGTCAGGAGCTGCTTTCGGCGGCGTCCCTGGCCGGACAGATTACTTTCGTGTATAATCTGTTTCTGGCGGCGATGACTATCGGAACGAGTATCTTTGCGGCGCAGTATTATGGGAAGGGCGATATCGATTCGGTAGAAAAAATTCTGGCGATCGTGATCCGCATTACCTTCTTTGCGTCAGCCGGATTTTTTCTGGCGGCTACGCTGATGCCGGGGACCTTGATGCGGATCTTCACTTCGGATGCGGGACTGATCCGGGATGGAATCGTCTATTTGCGGATTATTGGCACCACCTATCTGATGTGCGGCGTCTCGCAAATCTATTTCTGCATTATGAAGAACAGCGGGAAAGCGGTAAAGAGTATGGTTATCAGCTCGGTGACCGTGGTGCTCAACATTGCGCTGAACGCAGTTCTGATCTTTGGGCTTTTCGGTGCGCCCAGGATGGAGATTGCGGGAGCGGCGCTGGCGACGGCACTTGCGCGGCTGGCAGAGTTATGCTGGGTCTTAAAAGAAAACGGCAGGGAGGGGAGCGTTAAAATACGAGTCCGTTATCTGAAAGCGCCGGATCAGCGTCTCACGAAGGACTTTTGGAACTATACGCTGCCGGTTCTCGGCAATGAGCTGGTGTGGGGCTACGGATTTACTATGTATTCCGTGGTCATGGGGCACCTGGGAAGCGATGCGGTGGCTGCGAATTCCGTAGCCAATGTAGCTAAGAATCTGGTGACCTGTTTTTGCGTTGGACTGGGCAATGGCGGCGGCATCATCGTGGGAAATGAGCTGGGGACGGGGAATCTGGAGCGGGCCAGGGAGTACGGAAGAACGCTGTGTCTTCTGTCGGCCGCAGTCGGCGTCTTCTCCGGTTTGATTTTGCTGGCGGCGGCACCGCTCGTGCTGCAAAGCGCCCGCTTATCGGACACGGCGGAACTGTATTTAAAGGGAATGCTTGTGATGTGTTCGTACTATATGATTGGAAAGTCCATCAACAGTACGACGATCGCCGGGATTTTCTGCGCGGGAGGCGATTCCAGATTTGGCTTCCTGTGCGACGCGGTTACCATGTGGTGCATTACCGTGCCGCTTGGGCTGCTTGCAGCATTTGTTTGGAAATTGCCGGTACTTGTGGTATATTTTATAATGAACACGGATGAGATCATCAAGCTGCCGGCTGTGTTTATGCACTATAAAAAATATAGATGGGTAAAGGATTTGACTATGAAAGAAAAGAAAACGTACCGGGCAGATTATCATGTGCACACCTGTTACAGCGATGATTCGGAGTGCCCGATGGAGGATATGGTAAAACGTGCGATCGCGCTTCGTCTGGATGAGATTGCATTTACGGATCATGTGGATTATGGGGTTAAGACGGACTTGAACTGTGATTACGCGGCATATTTTAAGGAGATTGATGCGCTTCGGGAGAAGTACCGGGGACAGCTTGTGATCAGGGCGGGGATCGAATTCGGGATTCAGGTTCAGACGGTGGATCTCTTTCAGAAGGATTTTGAGCAGTATCCCTTTGACTTCGTGATTCTGAGCAACCATCAGATCGACAATCAGGAATTCTGGGACTATTCGTATCAGAAGGGCAAGACCCAGCAGGAGTATCAGGAACATTACTATGAGGCAATCTATGAGGTCGTGAAGCGCTGCAAGTCGTATGCGGTGCTGGGACATCTGGACATGATCAAGCGCTATGATCAGGCGGGGGATTATCCGGATGAAAAAATCATGCACTACGTGGATTTGATTTTGAAGCAGGTGATCGCGGACGGCAAGGGGATTGAGCTGAATACGTCCAGTTTCAAATATGGGCTGAAGGATTTGATGCCGTCGCGGAATATCCTGAAACGCTACCGGGAACTGGGCGGAACCATACTCACGATCGGTTCCGACACCCATGAGACGGTGCATCTGGCGGATCATCTGGACGAGGTTAAGCGGGAGCTGATCGGTTTGGGATATGAGTCATTCTGCACGTTTGAGCGGATGAAACCAATTTTTCATACACTGGAAGTGGAAGGAGAGAACGGGTAATGAATCAAAAAGAGAGAATGATGGCGGGGCTTCCCTACAAGGCGTGGCTGGATGGTCTGGAGGAGGAGCGCATGGCCTGCAAGCAGAAGCTTTGCGAATTCAATCTGCTGCCGCCGGGAGAAAGCGCAAAGATTCCGGGACTGCTGAAGGACATTCTGGGAAAGGCGGGGGAGAATGTCTGGATTGAGGCGCCGTTTCACTGTGATTATGGATGGAATATAGAGGTGGGGGAGAATTTCTTTGCAAACTATAACCTGACCATTTTGGATGTGGGAAAGGTAACGATTGGGGCGGATGTGCAGATTGCTCCGAATGTATCGATCTATACCGCTGGGCATCCGGTTCATCCGGAGAGCCGGAGAACCGGATATGAGTATGGGATTCCGATCACCATCGGGGACGATGTGTGGATCGGCGGCAATACGGTGATTCTGCCGGGCGTGACCATCGGCCGGGGCTCGGTCATCGGGGCGGGGAGCGTCGTGACGAAGGATCTGCCGGAGTATGTGATCGCGGCGGGAAATCCCTGCCGGGTGATTCGGACGATTACCGAGGCGGACCGGAAATTTTACTACAAAGATCAGGAATTTGATTTGTAGTAGCGCCATAAGGTGGTTCGCGAGATCCCCAGGCGCTTGGCGGCGACAGACTGATTGCCGTCGCATTCGTTCAGAACCCGGAATACCAGTTCTTTGGTCATCTCCTCCAGCGTGCGGTTGAGATCGAAGCGCTCCGGCTGTGAGCGAAGACCCTCGGCGACGGGGGAGCCGCTCTCCAAATCCAGCACCCGCTTGACATCTTCGGCGCTGATCAGCGCCGAGGCGGAGGTGGTGGTCAGCTCCTGCAGCACCCGCTTAAACTGCGATAAGTTGTGCGGCCAGGGGAAATTCTGCATCAGCTTCACAGCCTCGTCGTTCATGCCGATCACGTCACTGACCTGCGTGATGCCGAACTGGCTTAAGAACAGGTTGATCAGCGCGGGGATGCGCTCCTTCTGGCTGCGAAGCGGGGGAAGGTGCATATTCAGGCAGCACAGCTTGTCGGCGAGAATGCTGCCCTTGTCCTGCGTGCTGTCTCCGGCATCCCGCGTGCAGGAAAAGATGACCCGGTTGCGGGTGCACACATCCATGTCGATGAGCACGGCCAGCAACTGCCGCAGCTTCTCCTGCGACAAGGCATCGATCTGCGAGAGGTAGATGGTCACTTTGGATTCCGCGAAGGGCGAATTGTGGCTGCTTTGCAGATGCTCCCAGGATTTGTCATTTAACAGTGCGCAGTTGATCGAGATGAAGGGATGGCTGCGCATGGTGCTGCGGGAGTAGATCATGGTGGCCACGGATTCCTTGCCGGTGCCCTCCTCGCCGATCAGCATGACCGGCCGGTCGGACTGGCTGATGCGTTTGATATTGTCCTCTAAGTTGGCAATGTCGCCGGCGCTGCTGTAGAAGCTGTTGTAAAATACCTCCTGGGCCTGCTGATGCGTGTAATAGTGGATGCCGCTGCGGGCCGAGGAAAACGGCGCCTTGCTGCGGGAAAAGTAAAAGGTGGTGTAGGTCTTGCTCCCGGAGGTAAAGTGCTGCGCCTTGATCGAATACATCGTTCCATCTAAGGACTTGATCATTCGGATCGGTCCTTCTTCCGTATAATTCTCCAATTCATGTTTCAGCATCGTGATAATCGCCTGCCGGTTCTCCACGTCAACGGTTGAGAAGTACAGATTTTGGCTGTCGTCAAACACGACGGTCTCATTGGACTGCCCGGAAATGACCTCCCGCAGGAAATGGTTCTCCGCCTGTAACGTAGTTAAGCCGTTGCAGAGCAGAATCGCATCGGAGAATGCCTTGTGGATGCTTTCTTTCCCGGAGGTGATCAGAATCGCGTTCATGCCGAGACGCTTGGCGGCGATGGACGCGACGGCATCGCAGAGAACGGTCCGGTAGCCCTTCTGCCAGGCATCGTGGACGGCCTGCTCGGCCATGGCGGCGTGGTCGATGGTGAACAGTTCGGCGGTGACCGATAAAAGCTCGGACAGATGTGATGCGTTCTCGGTGACGTTTGGAAAACCGACGATGGCGAATTTGTCGGAAACATTTTCAACCAGATGAAGCGCGCGCAGGATATCGTACTCTGTGATCGGAATCTCGACCACCGGAAGATCCACCTCACTGCGGAGCAGCTTGGCGGTTCCGCCGCGGGATATAATGACATCATAGTCGGCGTGAAAATTGTCCTGGGCGACCTCAACCCCTTTTTCAAGGTCGCCGACCATAGCCTTAAGTTCGATCTGAGGAAAACCGAGAGCGGTTTTCTGCATCAGGATCTGCATCCCGTCGTAGGGTGCGATCCCCAATACTCTGATTCTGCTCATAGAGAGCCTCCTTTGTTTGCCTGCGGCTTGTTGTTATATCTGGATTATAGCAATAATGAACAAAAAAAGCTACTCAATTTTTACATGAGTTTCAAAATGAAACAACAAAATAGATAAAAAGAATTGAAAATCGGGAAACATACTGGTAAAATAGTCACATAAGGAAAAAGAACTTTCAAATTTCCTGTTTTCCAAAAACGCAGATGTTTCAAAAAAGAACACCTGGCGAACGAGGAAGAAACCACAAACTCTAACTATGTATAGGGAGGACAATCATGAGAAAGAGCAATTTATTAAAGAAAGTTTGTGCATCAGTTTTGGCAGTATCTATGGTTACTTTGACAGCCTGCAGCGGATCTGGAACCACAGCGGCAACCACCGCAGCACCGGCGGCACCGGCAGCGGAGACTACCGCAGCAGCGGCGGAGGCAGGGGGAGCTTCCGAAGGAACAATCGATATGAGCGGAACGACCTTGAACTTCTGGTCCGATAAGGTTGGCTCCGGTACTTACAACATGATCGTTGCCATGAGCAAGGTTCTGGAAGAAAAAGGTGGATTTGGAACAGTCAACGTTGACCCGTCTTATCCGGGCGGCATGGGCGCTCCGTACATCTTCAAGGACCCAAACGTAAGCCTTTCCTTCGTAAACGGTGCTCCTGCAAAATGGGCGATGGAGACCGGCACTCTGGACAGAGAGCCAACCGATGGCTATGCAGCAGTAATCGGCGGTCTGACCGCAGTTGCATACATCAACTGTATTTCAACGGATTTCCTGACCAAGAACAATGTAACTTCTCTGGAAGAAATCTTTGAGAAAAAGCTTCCGCTTAGAATTGGCTGTTCCTCCAAGGGCTCCATGGATGCAGAGGGCGCATACCTGATGCTTGAGTATTTCGGCGTAACCGAAGATGATTTGAAGAGCTGGGGCGGTTCGATTACCAACCAGGGCGGAGATCAGAATGCAGAGGCAATCGCAGACGGACAGATCGATTTCTACATCGACCACACTTCTTCAAGCTCCTCCACTATGGCACAGATCGCATCAACCTGTGATGTTACCTTCCTTCAGTGGTCAGAAGATATGTGCAACTGGTTTGTAAACGATCAGGGCTTTGATTTAATTCCGATCCCGGCAGGCAGCTTCAAGGGACAGGATGCAGAACTGAAACTTCCGGGATCACCGGACTGCCTGTTCGCAAACACCGCACTGGATGATGACACGGTTTATATGATCGTTAAGACTCTGAGCGAGAACAGAGACGCACTGGTAACCGAGTACGCATCCCTTTCTCCGTGGGAGCCGGAAAATGCATGGGAAGAGACCAAGAGAGGCGGCGTTGCGCTTCACCCGGGTGCTGAGAGATATTACAAAGAGATGGGTTATATGAAATAAAAGACAATTCAGTATAGTCTATTTTGAGGCCGGACGCCATTTCGGTGTCCGGCTTTTATTAGGAGGAAATTATGAGCACAGAAAATAATACGGTAAAAGATTCTACGGCGAGCAAGCTGGATGAAAAGGCAAAAGCACTCGCAAATGAGCCGGATGAAGATTCCAAAATTGCCAAAATGATCAAAGCCATGCCGAAATGGCGGTATACGCTTTTGGTGGGGATGGCGTTCTTTTGGCTGGCGTTCCAGCTCTACATCAAACTGGTAAAACCGTTCGACCCGTGGTTCCAGCTTCCGCTTCATATGTGTCTGGCCCTGTACTTTGTGGTACTGATGAACCCGATGGCCGACAAATACAAAAAGAAAATCTGGTGGCTCTATGATGGGGCACTGATCGTGGCGATATCGGTTATTTTGTATTACTTCATTAGCCATGCATCCAAGCTGAACCTGCGTCTGTACAGTGTAGACCCGATGTCCAACTTTGAGGTTGTCGTTGCGGTACTGCTTTTGTTTACGGTGATGGAAGCAGTTCGAAGAGTAGTAAGTATGTCACTGTTTGTGGTTATTGCATTTTTTATGGCCTATGCATGGTTTGGTCAGTATGTACCGGGCCTGCTTCATTTCCAGGGCATCTCCTTCTCCCGATTCTGTGAGACATTGATGCTTGGTGAGAACGGAATTTTCGGTTCTCCGCTGGGAACTTCCCTGAATACGTTGTTCTATTTCCTGCTGTTTGGTACGTTCTTTGCCAATACGGGCGGCGGCGGTGTCCTGATCGACGCAGGCATGAAGCTCAGCGACAAGACGGTCGGCGGACCGGCGAAGGCAGCCGTAATTTCTTCTGGACTGATGGGAATGATTTCCGGTTCTGCAGTTGCCAATGTATCCAGTACCGGTGTGTTTACGATCCCGCTGATGAAGCGGACTGGCTACTCTCCGGAAGAAGCAGCATCCGTTGAGTCGGTTGCATCGACCGGCGGACAGATCATGCCTCCGATCATGGGCGCAGGAGCATTTATCATGGCAGAGATCATCGGTATCCAGTATGTCAATATCGCGGCAGCGGCAATTATCCCTGCAATCGCATATTTTGCATCTGCGTTTATGCTGGTACATCTGATTGCACGTAAGAAACACATCGGAAAAGACAGCGGCGTGAAATACGAAGGCAAGCCGATTCTTCCGCGTGTATACAGACTTCTTCCGATTGTCGTTTTAGTCGTGATGATCATAAAGGGCTATTCCCTTCCGAGATCTGCCATCTACTGTACCGTACTGGCAATCGTGGTAAGCATGAGCTCCAGGGATACACGGATGTCCTTGAAGAAACTGATTCAGACCCTGCTCGACGGATGCCGTCAGGCAGCGAACATCGCGATCCCGACAGCAGCCTGCGGCATCATGATCGGTATTGTGGTAAGAAGTGGTATTGCTGTTAAGATTGCCAAGATGATCGACAAGACCGGCAACAACAGTCTGTTCCTGGCACTGATTATCGCAGCAGCAGGCTGCCTGCTCCTCGGTATGGCACTTCCGACGGTAGCTGCTTATCTGATTGCAAACACCCTGTTCATCTCTGCAATTCAGGGACTTGGAATCTCTGCACTGACTGCGAACATGTTCATCTTCTACTTTGGCGTAGTTGCACAGATTACACCGCCAGTATGTCTGGCTTCGTTTACAGCCGCGGGAATTGCGGGAGGAAGTGCCTGGAAGACGGGCTGGAAAGCCTTCTCGTATGCAAGTGTCGCGTTCATAGCACCGTTTATGTTCGTGTATCGTCCCGCACTTCTGCTGGAAGGCCAGATTTCCGAGATCGTAATCGCCGGTTCCATGCTATTCCTTGCAACCTTCTGTATTGCCGGCTGCGTATCGGGTTATATGTTTAAGACACTGAATAAAATCGAGCGCGCCCTGTTCCTGATTGCGGCATTGTTCTTTATTCTGCCGAGCGGATTTTCCGATATCGCGGGTCTTACTGCCGGTGCGGTACTGATCGCATATACGCTGGTAACAGGAAAAAAAGAAAGAGCTGGGGTGATGGCATGATCGTAGACCGCATGGAATATGCAGAAGAATATTATGGTATCCTGCCGCATCTGAAAGATGCAGTGGAGTTTATTACGGCAAATCCGGACCCAGGGGAAGGCAAACACGCCTTCCCGGGCGGGTTTGTGATGTGTCAGACCGGAGAGACGAGGGCGTTGCCGGGGGATTACGAGATGCACCGCAAATACATCGATATTCAGGTGCTTCGCGAAGGCCGGGAGATTCTTGCGTGGAACCGGAAAGAAAATATGCAGCCAAGTGTTGCCTATGACGAAGGGAAGGACAAAGAGATGGTGAGCGGTGAAGGCAGCGTCCTGGAACTGAAACCGGGGATGTTTGCGATTCTTTACCCATCGGATGCGCATAAGGCTTGCCGTCATCTGGACGGAGAGCAGCCATGTACCTTCTCAAAATACGTGGTAAAACTTGAAGTGTAAGGAAAGAAAAAGGGGCACTTCCTATGATAGAGTTACTGATTATTGCAGACGATTTTACCGGTGCCTTGGACACTGGGGTTCAGTTCACAAAGCGCGGGGCCAAAACCTGCGTGGTAACGGACCCGGATATTGATTACACAAAGCTGGATGCGGATGTGAAGGTATTGTCTTTGGACGCGGAAACCCGCCATCTGGATGCCGGACAGGCTTATGAGGTGGTGGCACGCGTTGTACGGGCTGCGCGCAGGGCAAACGTTCCTTACATCTACAAAAAGACGGATTCTGCACTCAGGGGCAACATCGGTGCGGAGCTGGCGGCATTGTGTGAGGAAGCTGGAGAAACGGTGCATTTTGTTCCGGCATTTCCACAGTGCGGGCGAACCACAAAGAACGGCATTCATTATGTGGATGGAATTCCGGTTGGGGAAAGTGTATTCGGAGAGGACCCGTATGAACCGGTCCGGCACTCGGCAGTCAAAGATATTATAGCAGAACAAACCCGGATCAAAACTACGCTTGCCGATGGCATGATGTCTGACACAACGGCCCGGAAGGAAGCGGGAATCGTGATTTTCGACGCGGAGACCCCGGAGCAGCTGGATGCGATCGCAAAGAGGCTGGAGGAAAACGGCGGTCTGCATGTGAGTGCAGGATGCGCCGGGCTTGCATCCCGATTCGCAGGGATTCTGGGGTATACCAGTTCTGGGATTGCGATGCCGAAGCTGCCGGAAAAACTGCTGGTGGCATGCGGGAGCGTCAATCCGATCACGGTAGCCCAGCTTGCGCGGGCAGAGCAGGAAGGTTGCACGAGAATTCACTTGAAGGCAGAGGAAAAGCTGGATGCTGCCTGGCTCAGCAGTGCGCAGGCAGAGCAAAAGCTGGAGGAATGGCTTGCGGTCTGCGGCCGGGAGGAAATCTGCATCCTGGATTCGAATGATGAGAAAGATTCGGGTGATACCATGGAGTATGCATCGGCTCATGGCCTGCCGCTGGAAACCGTCCGGGTCAGGATCGCCTCCGCGGTGGGTGAGATCGTGAAAAACCTGCTGGACAGAGGACTTTCGTCCACACTTCTCGTGACGGGCGGCGATACGCTGATGGGATTTATGCACCATATCGGTGTCAGCATTCTGGTGCCGATCTGTGAGCCGATCACGGGAGTTGTATTATCGGGGTTTTGTTACAATGACGAACAATATTACATCATATCGAAATCAGGCGGTTTTGGTGGAACAACGTTGATCCGGGATCTGATGACGATCTTAAAACAGGAAAAGGAGAATGTATGTTAGAACAATATAGTCTCAAACTGCCAAAGGCAATCTATGGCGGAAAGGATTCCATCGATCAGCTGACAAAGCTCATACAGACCAATGGATATCAAAAGATTGCGGTATTTACAGACAAGGTGATCGAGGAGACGGGTCTTCTTGAGGTCAGCCTGAATGCGATCCGGGCAGCAGGCGTACCTTATACGATCTATGACGAGCTGCCGCCGGAGCCAACCTACATGGCAGTGCAGCAGGTCATTGATGAATTCAAAGGAAGCGGGGCGGATTTTATCGTGGCATGCGGCGGCGGATCTGTGATGGATGCGGCAAAGCTGGCGAGTGTGCTCACTACAGATGAATACGGCGTGAAGGAGCTTTTGGACAATCCGGGCATGGCGAAGAAATGTGTTGCCATCGCCCTGATCCCGACGACGGCAGGAACCGGCGCGGAGGTAACCCCCAACGCGATCGTGGCGGTGCCGGAGAAGGAATTGAAGGTTGGGATTGTCAATGACAATATGGTGTCGGACTATGTATTTCTGGATGCAAGGATGATCAAAAATCTTCCGAGAAGCATCGCGGCGGCTACCGGCGTGGACACGCTGGCCCACGCAATCGAATGCTTTACAAGCAAAAAAGCAAATCCGTTTTCGGATACCTTCGCGTTGGAGGCGCTGGATCTGGTATTTAACAACATCGAGAAAGCCTGTGACGACCCGGAGGCGATGGAGGCCAAGAATCAGATGCAGATCGCGGCGCTGTACGGCGGGATTGCGATCACTGCATCCGGCACCACGGCAGTTCACGCACTCAGCTATCCGCTGGGCGGAAAGTACCACATTGCACATGGCGTATCCAATGCCATGCTGTTGGCTGCGGTCATGAAATATAATGAACCGTCCGTGCGGGAGCTTTTTGCAAAGGCTTATGACCGCTGCTGCCACGACAGCGCAAACCGCTGTGTAACCGCAGAGGAGAAGAGCGCATGGATCATCAGCCGCCTGGAGGAGATCGTGAAGAATCTGGATATTCCGACATCCTTAAAGCCCTATGGTGTGGCGGACAGTGATCTGGACGGACTGGTGGAAGCGGGAATGCAGGTCACCAGACTTCTGGTAAACAATATGCGCGAGGTAACCCCGGAGGCTGCGCGCGCGATTTATCTGACAATCATGTAGAAAGGATATGACTATGAAAAGTGTAGAGATCAAAGGAATCATTGTTCCGATTACCACTCCGATGAATGCGGATGAGTCCATCAACGTGGAGGAGCTTCGCAAACAGGTCGACCGTGAAATTGAAAACGGAATCGATGCCATTTTCCCTTTTGGAACCAATGGTGAGGGTTATATCTTAAATGCAGCGGAGAAGGAGCTGGTACTCAAGACCGTTGTGGACCAGGTTGCAGGCCGTGTTCCGGTGTATGCAGGCTCTGGCTGCATTTCGACGAAGGAAACCATCGAGCAGTCCAAGATGGCGCAGGCGGCGGGGGCCGATGTGCTGTCCATCATCACACCGAGCTTCGCGGCGGCAAGCCAGGAAGAGCTGTATGTGCATTATAAGACGGTTGCTGAGGCGGTGGATATGCCGATCGTTCTCTACAACATCCCGGCGCGCACCGGCAATGCAATCACACCAGCCACCGTTGGAAGACTGGCAGAGATTGACAACATCGTAGGAGCGAAAGATTCTTCCGGAAACTTTGCCAACATTCTCGGCTATATTGAGGCCGGCAAGAAGAAAACGAACGGCAAATTCAGTGTCCTTTCCGGCAATGACCAGCTGATCATCTGGACACTGCAGGCAGGCGGAACCGGTGGAATTGCGGGCTGCGCCAACGTATATCCGCATACCATGGCATCGATTTATGATGAGTTCATGGCGGGCAACTGGGAGAAGGCAAAAGAATATCAGGACAGCATCGCATCCTTCCGCGCATGTTTTAAATACGGCAATCCGAACACCATCGTCAAGACGGCGGTCAGCCTGCTGGGCTACAACGTAGGAAAATGCCGTGCTCCATTCAATCAGGTTCCGGAGGAGGGCATCGAGGCGCTCAAGAAGGTACTGAAGGAAAACGCAGACAAGGGAATGCACTAAGCAAGAGGTGGACAAAACATGGATAAACCGATTATAGGTATTACGATGGGAGATCCGGCGAGTATCGGGCCGGAGATTACCATAAAGGCATTGGCAGACAAGACATTGTATGACCGGTGCAGACCGGTTGTCGTCGGAGATTCCTGTATGCTGGAAAAGGCGAAGAAGATCGTCGGACATGAGGAGCTTGTCATTCATCCGATCAGAGAAGTGTCGGAGGCGGCATTTGCGCACGGCACAGTGGATGTCGTTGACATGAAGCTGGTGGACGCAGACACCCTTCCGATTGGAATGGTGAGCAGAGAAGCGGGGGATGCGGCATACCGGTATGTGGTGAAGGACATCGAGCTGGCCATGGACGGGAAGGTGGATGCCACCGTCACCAATGCTTTTAATAAAGAGGCGGTGAACCTGGCGGGACATCACTATTCGGGACATACGGAGGTCTATGCGGACAAGACCGGAACGAAGAATTACACCATGATGCTGGCGCATGAGAATGTGCGGGTGGTGCATGTGTCGACGCATGTATCGCTGCGGGAGGCGTGTGACCGGGTGAAAAAGCAGCGGGTTCTGGACGTGATCCGCATCGCCAATGATGCATGTAAATCACTGGGAATTGCCAATCCGAAGATCGGGGTGGCGGGTCTGAATCCGCACAGCGGCGAGCATGGAATGTTTGGCACGGAAGAGATTGATGAGATCATTCCGGCTATCGAGGAGGCAAAGAAGGAAGGCATTCTCGCGGATGGACCGGTTCCGCCGGACACCGTGTTTTCTAAGGCGAGGGGCGGCTGGTATGATATTGTCGTTGCCATGTATCATGATCAGGGACATATTCCGCTGAAGGTACTGGGATTTGTTTATAATGAAAAGGAACAGAAGTGGGATGCGGTCGCCGGGGTGAATATTACGCTTGGGCTGCCGATTATCCGGGTCTCGGTGGATCATGGAACTGCGTTTGACCAGGCGGGGACGGGGACGGCGAGCGAGCTGAGTTTGGTGAATGCGATTGATTATGCGGTTTTGTTTGCGGGGAATAGGATGGGGTGAGGAAAAGAGCTGAGGTTGTGGTTCGCGAGATGGCGCTTCGCTGATCTCGCGAGAGGATGAGAGTGCGGGGGCGGGAGTGAGCCATGGACCTCGATTTCGCTGCGCTGCATCTCGGTCACGGGCTTCGCCCTATGGATAAAAAGGATCAGGAACGCGCTTACGTGCAAGCACGACGCGGGTTCCTGGTCCTTTTTATCCGCATGGCTCATGGCTGGCGTGGAAAATCTTAAGAAAATTCACATAATATTCAAACTCCTTTTTGGGGAAGTGTGTTATACTTATAGGCATCGAATCATAAGTAAAGAATGCAGAGGAGTTTTGATCAATGAAATGGAATAGAGGAATGACGTTATTGGCGGTGGGGGCGTTGGCTTTGCCGCTTGGGATAGAGGGAGCATGGAGGGTGCAGTTTCCGGGGAATCCGGCGAATTATACGTTTTCAGCGCGGGTTTATGGGCCGGGGGTGGATAACCTGTCTTCCAGCGATCCGTACGCGAAGTACCAGTGGGGTCTGAAAAATGACGGCGAGCTGCAGTATGTGGAGGTTGTGAACAAGTTCCGTGACAGTGACCCGCAGCTGGCACGCCGCATTGACTTATCGAATTATTTTGGGATTCCGGCACCGGTCGAGGGACCGGATGCGTATGAGTTGGCGACGATTACGTCGATTCCGGGCGCGGATATCAATGTACTTCCGGCCTGGAAGCTGTATGACGCGAGCACGGAGGCTCATCGGCCGGTGACCGTGGCTGTGATTGATACGGGAATCGATATCAGTCATCCGGATCTGGAGGGTTCGATCTGGACCAATGAAGATGAGGTCCCGGACGACGGCATTGACAATGACGGAAACGGCTACATCGATGATGTACATGGCTGGAATTTCTTCAACAACAACAATCAGATTTACGTGGGCAAGGAAGATGACCATGGGACTCACGCGGCAGGCACGATTGCTGCCACCCGAAAGAAGATCGGAATCGCCGGAATTGCGGACAATCAATATGTGAAGGTTATGTCCCTCAAGGCGCTGGGAACGGATTACGGAGTCGGTGAGGAGTCTGCAGTCATCGCGGCGATCAGGTACGCGGAGGCCAATGGCGCGTCCATCTGCAACTTAAGCTTCGGTACGACGGAAAATTATCCGCAGCTGGAGCAGGTGATGCGGGACAGCAAGATGCTCTTTGTGGTGTCGGCAGGAAACGGCGACAGCCGGGGCGTGGGTATCAATATTGATGAAAAACCGGATTACCCGTCCAGCTATCAGTTGGACAATGTGATCTCGGTTGCCAATATGATCTTTGATGGAAATCTGGATGTGAGCTCCAACTACGGTGCCCAGAACGTGGATATCGCAGCACCGGGAACTTACATCGTCAGCACGATCACGGGGAATGGCTATGGCTATATGTCGGGAACCTCCATGTCGGCACCGATGGTGACGGGAGCAGCGGCGTTCTTGTATTCGTATCGTCAGGATTTGAGCCTGCAGGATGTACGCACCGTGCTGTTAAATTCCGCGCATAAGCTGAAACGGCTGGAGGGCAAGATCTCAAGCAACGGAATGCTGGATGTGTATGCGGCACTGACGTATGGTCAGCAGTAAGATCCGCGCAGTGGTGTGATCAAAAGAAAATAAATCAAAGAAGAAAGAGTCCGGCAAGCCGGACTCTTTCTTCTTATTTCTTACGGTTTTTCTCCAACCGTTCCTGCAAAAGCCGGTCGAATTCGGCATCCTCTCCGTGCTGCTGCAGTCTCTGACGACGGCGGGCGCGGCGGCGGGCGAGGGCCTCAGCCTCCTTCTTGCGCTGGTACAAAATCCAGACGATGCCGCCTGCAATGGCAGCGATGAGAAGGATGACGAAAACAATGGCGAGAGTGGACAGAATCGCGCGCGGATTGATCTTGATGCCGGCGGTGCCCGGAGTGTCTGGTGCAGTGTCCGGATCGGCGGTGGTGTTCTCCAGCGTCTGGTTTGCGTCTGCGCTGATCTCGCCGGAGGCGGTAGATGCCATGGTCACACCGTCGCGGACCATGAGATAGGCCTCGCCGATGGTGCGCTCATTGTAGCTGTAGCGCAGCAGTGCGACAGCCCGGTCGGGATGTGCGTCCGGGAGAGCCTCCACCGAGAGAGTCGCATCCTCAAATGCAGCATCGAGCGGGAAGGTAGCCACACGCCCGGGCTCGATCATCAGATCGGAAGCCTTGTAGGAGGTGTTGCCCAGATTGATCATCTCCTCCCCGGTCACGTAGCGGCTTTCCAGATCTGCGATGACAACGTTCTGGAAGCTGCGAAAGCCGAAAGCCAGAAGTTCTTTGCCATCCACAAAATACTGTCTGGGACTGCCCTTTAAGATGACGGAGATCAGGCGGCGGCCATCGCTCTCGGCGTAGGTTACCAGAGTGTTGCCCGCCTTGATGAGGTATCCGGTCTTGCCGGCCACAGCCGGCGGAAAGTAGTAATTGCTGGACGAATCTTCGGTGATGATCAGCCGGTGCTCGTTGCGGATCGTGAGACCATCGGGATTGTTGGTGGTCGCTCCCAGCTTGTGGGTGATGGAGGAACTGATCTTGAGCAGCTCTTCGTTGTTGTAAGCCGCCTGGGCGATCAGCGCCATATCGTAGGCGGACACGACCTGATTGTCTCCGTTTAATCCGGAAGGATTCTCAAAATAGCTCTCCTGACAGCCCAAATCTGCCAGCTTCTTGTTCATCATATCGACAAAGCCGGAAATGCTTCCGGCTGCCTGTTCGGCCAGTGCGTTGGCTGCCTGGTTCGCGGATACCAGCAGCATGGCGTAAAGACAGTCCTCCACGGTGAGCTGGTCACCGGAAACGACGCTGATCTTGTTTCCGCTGTCGGATTCGACGCTGTAGACCGCATTGTCGGAAAAGGTCACGATGTCGTCCGGCTTGCAGTGTTCCAGCACGACGAGGGCAGTCAGGATCTTGGCGATGCTTGCCGGCGGATAGGGAACATGAATGTTCTGGCCGAACAGGATGGCACCGGAGTCAGCGTCCATGACGATTCCGGCTTCTGCCTGGATTCCGGTGTCAGTGGGCCAGGACGGCTTTGCGTAAGCCGTGAGGACGAAAAGCTGGCAGGCCAGCAGAAAACACGAGATCTGTTTTATCTTTTGCTTCAATATAATAACCTCCTGATTTGACAAAAATGCATACCGCTTAATCATACCTCATACGATTTGATTATTCAAGGAAATATTCTTTAAATTCCCCCTTCCCTTCTTACGCATTTTGTAGTATGATATACAAGGTACCAGATATAGTTGGTGAAAAAACAAATCAAGACTACATGTAGTATATATAGGAGAGGGATGCAGATATGGGAGTAGAAGTAAAGACAAACGTGATTAAACGAAACGGAAAGGAAGTGTCCTTTGACGTTTCCAAGATCATCAATGCCATTAAAAAGGCCAATGCGAGTGTGGATCGCCTTCATCAGATGAACGACTACCAGATTCAGGCGGTTGCGGAGATGATTGCCCAGGAGGTGAATGAGGCCCCGCATGCGATCAATGTCGAGGATATCCAGGATATGGTGGAGACCGGCATCATGGAGATGCGCGGCTATGAGGTGGCACAGCGGTATGTGCGCTACCGTTACAAGAGAGAGATCACAAGAAAATCCAACACCACGGACAACGGCATCCTTTCTCTGCTTGAGCATATTAATGAAGAAGTAAAACAGGAAAATTCCAATAAAAACCCGGTAATCAACTCTACACAGCGTGACTATATGGCCGGCGAGGTCAGCAAGGATTTGAGCCGCCGTGTGCTGCTGCCGGAGGAGATCGTGCAGGCCCACGAGGCCGGTATCATTCATTTCCACGATACCGATTACTATGCGCAGAAGGAGCACAACTGTGACCTGATCAACCTGGAGGACATGCTGCAGAACGGCACCGTGATCAGCGAGACCATGATCGAGAAGCCGCACAGCTTTTCCACCGCCTGCAACGTGACCACACAGATCGTGGCGCAGGTTGCCAGCAACCAGTACGGCGGACAGTCCTTTACCCTGGCACACCTGGCTCCGTTTGTGGACATCAGCCGCCAGAAGATCAAGAAAAGCGTGATCGAGGAACGTCAGGAATGCGGCGAATCCATGGATGAGGAGATCATTTCCAGGGTTGTGAAACGCAGACTGGACGAGGAGATCAAGAAGGGCATTCAGACCATTCAGTATCAGCTCATCACACTGATGACCTGCAACGGACAGGCACCGTTCGTCACCGTATTCATGTATCTGGATGAAGTTCCGGAGGGACGCACCCGGGAAGATCTGGCAATGATCATCAGGGAAGTCATGGTTCAGAGAATGCAGGGCGTGAAGAATGAGAAGGGTGTGCTGATCACACCGGCGTTCCCGAAGCTGATCTACGTGCTGGACGAGGATAATATTACGGAGGATGCGCCTTACTGGTATCTGACGGAGCTGGCTGCAAAATGTACCGCGAAGCGGATGGTTCCGGATTACATTTCCGCGAAGATCATGCGCGAACTGAAAAAGGGCTGTGTCTATCCGTGCATGGGCTGCCGTTCCTTCCTGACCGTGGAGGATTCCCAGAGAAATACAGACGGAAGCCACAAGTTCTACGGCCGCTTCAATCAGGGCGTGGTAACCATCAATCTGGTGGACGTGGCCTGCTCGGCGGAGGGCGATATGGAGCGTTTCTGGCAGATTCTGGACGAACGTCTGGAGCTGTGCCACCGTGCACTGCGCTGCCGGCATGAGCGCCTTCTCGGAACCATTTCCGATGTGGCACCGATCCTCTGGCAGAATGGCGCGCTGGCCCGTTTAAAGAAGGGCGAGACCATCGACAAGCTGCTGTTCGGCGGATATTCTACCATCTCTCTGGGTTATGCAGGCCTGCAGGAGATGTGTATGCGGATGATGGGCAAATCCCACACCGATCCGGACGCGAAGGAATTTGCATTGTCTGTGATGCAGTGTCTGAACGACAAGTGCGCAGAGTGGAAGGCGGCGGAGAACATCAGCTATTCCGTTTATGGGACACCGATGGAATCTACCACATATAAATTTTCAAAATGTCTGCAGAAACGCTTCGGCATCATTCCGGGCGTGACGGATAAGAACTATATTACCAACAGCTATCATGTGCATGTGACTGAGGAGATTGATGCCTTCAGCAAACTGAAATTCGAGTCGGATTTTCAGAAGCTGTCACCGGGCGGTGCGATCAGCTACGTGGAGGTGCCGAACATGCAGGACAATATCCCGGCAGTGCTTACCGTGATGCAGTTCATCTACGAAAACATCATGTACGCGGAGTTAAACACTAAGAGTGATTACTGTGAGTGCTGCGGCTATGGCGGCGAGATCAAGATTGTAGAGGATGAGTCCGGCAAGCTGGTATGGGAGTGCCCGAACTGCGGCAACCGTGACCAGGATAAGATGTCCGTGGCCCGCAGAACCTGCGGCTACATCGGAACACAGTTCTGGAACCAGGGGCGTACCCAGGAGATCAAGGACCGGGTGCTGCATCTGTAACATCAGAAACCATGGAAAGGGGTTGTCAAAAGACAGCCCTTTTTTCATGCGAGAGCATTGACTATATTGTAAAAACACTGTAAACTGGCAGTAGCCGCATTATTTCAAAGCATGAAATAGAACATGCAGGCAGAGACTAAGAGGAGAAAAGAGACATGAGAAAATTAGTAAGTGTTGTATTGGCAGCAGCGATGGCAGTATCACTGAGCGCATGTGGTTCGTCCAAACCGGCAGAGACCACAGCGGCAGGGGCAGCAGAGACAGCAGCAGAGACCACGGCAGCAGGCGCGGCAGATGCAGCGGCAGAGACGACAGCAGCCGTAGCAGGAAGCGGTATTGCGAAAGAGGATTTGAAGGTTGGTTTCATCTACATCGGTGATGAAAATGAAGGCTATACCGCAGCACATTATGCAGGTGCGATGGAGATGAAGGAAGCACTTGGACTGGCCGATGACCAGCTCATCATAAAGTGGAACATCCCGGAGGATGAGACCTGTTACGACGCAGCAGTGGATCTGGCAGATCAGGGCTGCAATATTATCTTTTCCAACAGCTTCGGTCACGAGCCGTATGTGATGCAGGCAGCAGCCGAGTTCCCGGAGGTTCAGTTCTGCCATGCGACCGGATATCAGGCAGCGACCAGCGGACTGGCTAACATGCACAATTATTTCACTTCTGTATATGAATCCCGTTATGTATCCGGTGTTGTTGCGGGCATGAAGCTCAACGAGATGATTGCAGACGGCAAGCTCACCGAAGATACAGCGAAGATCGGTTATGTGGGCGCATTCCCGTATGCCGAGGTGATCAGCGGATACACTTCCTTCTTCCTGGGCGTTCGTTCCGTATGTCCGTCCGCTACCATGGAAGTGACCTACACCAACAGCTGGGCAAGCTTCGATCTGGAGAAAGAGGCAGCAGAGGCTCTGGTTGCAGATGGCTGTGTTCTGATCAGCCAGCACGCAGATACCACCGGTGCTCCGACGGCATGTGAGGCAGCAGGCGTTCCGGTTGTTGGCTACAATATTTCCATGATTGCTACGGCTCCGACGCAGGCGCTGACCTCCGCTTCGATCAACTGGGGTCCGTATGTGACCTATGCAACCCAGTCTGTTCTTGATGGAACCGCGATTGATGTTGACTGGTGCAAGGGCTATGCAGAAGGCGCAGACAAGATTACCGAGCTGAATGCAGCGGCAGTGGCAGAAGGCACAGCAGAGAAGGTAAAGGAAGTGGAGGACGCTCTGATTGCAGAAACGCTTCATGTATTTGACACTTCAACCTGGACCGTAGATGGACAGAAGATGGATACCTATGAGAAGAATGGCCTTGAGTATATTTCCGACGGATATTTCCATGAGTCTGAATTTGCATCCGCTCCGGCCTTTGATCTGGTTATTGACGGAATCACGGATTTGACGAAATAGAACAGTATTACGAGGCGGGACTGCCTTTACCGGTAGTTCCGCTATTTCTTTTGAAGAACCTATCGTTACGCAGGAGAATAGAAAATGGAGGAACGCGGTGGAACAGGGGAATTACGCCATTGAGCTGAAGAATATTACGAAACGATTCGGGAAAGTCGTAGCCAATGACAAGGTATGTCTGGCTGTGAAGAAGGGGGAGATCCTTTCGATTCTGGGGGAAAACGGAAGCGGAAAGACGACCCTGATGAATATGCTTTCCGGGATCTACTTCCCGGATGAGGGGCAGATTCTGGTGGATGGAAACGAAGTGACCATCGCATCGCCAAAGGATTCGTTTGAGCTGGGAATCGGAATGATTCATCAGCATTTCAAGCTGGTGGATGTGCTGACGGCGGCGGAGAATATCATCCTGGGACTGCCGGGGAAAGAGATTCTGGACATGCCGGCTGTGACGGCGAAGATCCGTGAGCTGATTGACCGGTATGGATTTGAATTGAATCCCAATCAAAAGATCTACGAGATGTCCGTTTCACAGAAACAGACGGTGGAGATTGTCAAGGTGCTGTACCGTGGAGCCAGCATGCTGATTCTGGATGAGCCGACAGCGGTTCTGACACCGCAGGAGACGGAAAAGCTGTTTGCGATTCTGCGGAATATGAGAGCAGCCGGTCACTCGATCATTATCATTACCCACAAGCTGAATGAGGTGCTGGAGCTTTCAGACCGCGTGGCGGTACTGCGAAAGGGGCAGTATATCGGTACGGTGGAGACGAAGGATGCCACGGCAGAATCTCTGACCGAGATGATGGTGGGCAAGAAGATCAGTTTGGATATTCATCGGCCGGAGCCGGTGAAGCCGGAAAAACGGCTGGAGATCAGCGGCTTGAGCTGCGAGAATATAGAGGGAATCCCCACACTTAAGGGCGTGACGTTCACGGCGAACAGCGGGGAGATCCTGGGCATTGCGGGAATCGCAGGAAGCGGGCAGAAGGAGCTTTTGGAGGCGGTGGCCGGCCTGCAGATTATCACATCAGGAACCATTTCCTACTATCCGCCGGAGGGCGGTCAGGAAATCCTGTCGGAGAAGACGGCGGCGGACATCCGCAGCCTGGGCATCCGCCTTTCCTTTGTGCCGGAGGATCGTCTTGGCATGGGACTGGTGGGTTCCATGGACATGGTGGACAATATGATGCTGCGCGGCTACAACGAGGGCAAGGGATTTTTCGCAGACCGAAAGACGCCGCGAAAGCTGGCGGAGGAGATCGTGGAGAAGCTTGAGGTGGCGACTCCGGATGTATCGACTCCGGTGCGCAGTCTGTCAGGCGGCAACGTACAGAAGGTGCTGGTGGGAAGAGAGATTTCCTCGAATCCCACGGTGCTGATGGTGGCCTATCCGGTGCGCGGACTGGACATCAACTCTTCTTACACGATCTATGAGCTGCTGAATGAACAGAAGAAAAAGGGCGTGGCGGTGCTGTGCGTGGGAGAGGATCTGGATGTCCTGCTGGAGCTGTGTGACAAGATTCTGGTGCTCTGCGGCGGAGCCATTACCGGTATCGTGGATGCGAGAACGACTACAAAAGAAGAAATCGGTCTTCTGATGACCCGAAACGGAAAGGAGCAGGGAAATGAATAAAGATGCAATGAAGGGCAGGGAGCCGCTGGCTCATATTTCCAAACGCGACGAGATCACCATTTGGAAAGCATGGGGAATCCGGCTGGCAGCCATCCTTCTTTCCCTGGTGGTTTGCGCGGGCGTGATCTTTGCGCTGACCCGGTTAAACCCGATCGAAGTCTATAAGGCAATTTTTGGCGGTGCGGTAGGCACCTCCAGAAGAGCCTGGGTAACCATCCGTGACGCGCTGACGCTTCTGTGTATCGCGATTGGACTGGCACCGGCGTTCCGTATGCGGTTCTGGAATACAGGCGCTGAGGGACAGGTACTGGTAGGCGGTGTCGTGACGGCAGCCGTCATGATCTATTTTGGCGATGCGCTGCCGACCCCGGTGCTTCTGCTGATCATGCTGGTGGTCAGCATTCTGGCGGGTATGATCTGGGGACTGATTCCAGCCGTATTCAAAGCGTACTGGAATACCAACGAGACCTTGTTTACGCTGATGTTAAATTACGTGGCGATGCAGATTGTTACCTTCTGCATTGTATTCTGGGAGAATCCGGCGGGCTCCAACACGGTGGGCGTCATCAATTCCGCCACAAAGGGCGGTTGGATGCCGGCGCTGGGCGGTCTGACCTATGGCTGGAATCTGCTGATCGTACTGGCATTGGCTTACGGCGTGTATGTGTATCTGCGCCTGAGCAAGCAGGGCTATGAGGTGGCGGTCGTGGGAGAAAGCGAGAGCACGGCCAAATACGTGGGAATCAATGTGAAGAAGGTCATCATGCGGACCATGGCGATCTCCGGCGGTATCTGCGGTCTGGCGGGCTTTCTGATCGTCAGTGCCTGCAGCCACACGATCTCCACGAGCACCGCAGGCGGACGCGGTTTCACGGCGATCATCGTGGCGTGGCTTGCGAAATTCAACACCTTTGCGATGATATTGGTATCCTTCTTTCTGGTGTTCATGCAGAAGGGGGCGATGCAGATCGCTTCCCAGTTCAATCTGAATGAGAATGCCTCGGACGTCATTACAGGAATCATTCTCTTCTTTATCCTTGGAAGTGAATTTTTCATTCGCTACAAAGTAGAACTGCGCGGCAGACGGAAGGAGGCGTAAGACCATGGGAGTGTTTGTAATCTTTATTCAAAAGGCCATTGGACAGGGCATCGGTATGCTTTACGGGGCGCTGGGAGAAATTGTGACCGAGAAATCGGGCAACCTGAATCTGGGTGTGCCGGGAATCATGTATATGGGCGGAATCGCCGGGCTGATGGGCGCATTTTTGTATGAAAAATCGGTGGCACAGCCCAATGGAACGGTGGGGCTTTTGATTTCCTTTGCCTGTGCATTTCTGTGTGCGATGCTGGGCGGTCTGATCTACAGTGTGCTGACTATTACGCTGCGGGCCAACCAGAATGTAACCGGTCTGGCGCTTACGACCTTTGGCGTCGGCTTTGGAAACTTCTTCGGCGGTTCCCTGTCTCAGCTGGCAGGCGGTGTGGGTCAGATTTCCGTAGCGGCTACGGGGGCGGCTTACAAGAAGACGATTCCCGGCCTGTCGAATCTGGGCGTGATCGGAGACATCTTCTTCTCCTATGGATTTTTGACCTACCTGTGCATCGTCATTGCGCTGGTGCTGGCATTTTTCCTGGCGAAGACCCGCAAGGGCCTGAATCTGCGCGCGGTCGGCGAGAATCCGGGCACGGCAGATGCCGCCGGAATCAATGTGACCCGGTACAAATATCTGGCGACCTGCATCGGCAGCGGAATCAGCGGTCTGGGCGGTCTGTATTTCGTCATGGAGTACGCGGGCGGAACCTGGACCAACAACGGTTTTGGCGACCGCGGCTGGCTGGCGATCGCACTGGTTATTTTTGCACTGTGGAAACCGCTGAATGCCATCTGGGGATCGATTCTGTTTGGCGGACTTTATATCCTGTACCTTTATATTCCGGGTCTGAACCGGAGCACGCAGGAAATTTTCAAAATGCTTCCTTATGTGGTGACCATCGTGGTGCTGGTGGTGACCAGCTTCCGGAAGTCGCGGGAGAATCAGCCGCCGGACAGTCTGGGGCTGCCCTATTTTAGAGAAGACCGATAGACATCACATTTTCATCGTGGTATAATGAGCGTTAGTGAGCCAGAGTGTTGACAGGAGGATAATATTATGTGGACAAGGGCAGAATTAAAGAGCAGAGCGAAGGTATGTCTGAAACAATATTACTGGATGGCATTTCTTGCATGCCTGATTGCGGGGGTTCTCGGCGGGGCATCCAGCAGCAGTGGAGCGGGTGTGGATATCACTCGCAGAATCAACAGCGTGACGGGAGAACAGACTTCCACGCTTCAGGAGGACATGGGCACTCTGTTCCAGAATGTGGATACCCGCATGGTGGTGGCTGCTACGATGGTGGTCGGGATCATCCTGATCGTCGGGTGGGTGATTAGCATCTGCCTGGGTACGTTTGTGGGAAATATAGTTTGGGTCGGCCGGTGCCGTTTCTTCATGGAGAGCCGGGAAAAGCAGGACTCGGCAGGCCTTGGGCGGCTGTTCTACTGTTTCAGCAAAGGCTGGTATTTGAATGTCGTCAAGGTGATGTTTCTGCGGGGCCTGTTTATCGGGCTGTGGACACTGCTTCTGATCGTTCCGGGTGTGATCAAGGCTTATGAATATTACATGGTGCCATATATTATGTCGGAGAATCCGCAGATGGATTACCGGGATGCGCTGTCTCTGAGCAAGCACATGATGGATGGCCACAAGTGGAGTACGTTTGTGCTGGAATGGTCGTTTATCGGCTGGAATTTGCTGGGAGCGTTGCTGTGCGGCATAGGAGGACTCTTTGTGAATCCTTATATTGAGGCGACCTTTGCGGAGCTTTATGCAGTTCTGCGTCAGAATTCCGGCGCGGTGGGTACGGCACTGCCGGGATTTGGTGAGCAGCAGGAACCGTATGTGGATTATACTGTGGTGGAGTAAGGAGAAGGAATACGATGTCTTCAAATCAAGAGTACGCCATCCAGGTACAGGATGTAAGTAAGATTTATCGGTTATATGAAAAACCCATTGACCGGCTGAAAGAATCCCTGAGTCTGACTCGCAGAAATTTTCACAGGGATTTTTTTGCGTTGAGCGGCATTTCATTTCAGGTGGAAAAAGGAGAGACAGTCGGGATCATCGGTACCAACGGTTCCGGCAAGTCGACGATCCTCAAGATCATCACCGGAGTGCTGACACCGACGACCGGAAGTGTCCGGGTGTCCGGCGTGATTTCGGCGCTTTTGGAGCTGGGCGCAGGGTTCAATATGGATTATACCGGAATTGAAAATGTTTATATGAATGGCACGATGATGGGATTTTCCCGCAAGCAGATGGAAGAGAAGCTTCCGGACATTCTGGAGTTTGCGGATATCGGAGATTTCGTCTATCAGCCGGTCAAGACCTATTCCAGCGGTATGTTTGTGCGGCTGGCGTTTGCGCTCGCCATCAATGTGGAGCCGGAGATTCTGATTGTGGATGAGGCGCTTTCCGTGGGCGATGTATTTTTCCAGGCAAAGTGCTACCGCAGGATGGAGGAGATCCGCAAGAACGGGACGACGATTCTGATGGTTACCCATGATATGGGCAGTGTCATCAAATATTGTGACCGGGTCGTGCTCTTAAACCGCGGGCAGTACATCGCCGAGGGGGCACCGGGCAAGATGGTGGATCTGTACAAGAAGATTCTGGCGAACCAGATGGAAGATCTGGAAGAAGAACTGAGTGAGATGAATGATTTTTCCGGCGGGCTGGATGCGGACGGAGCCGCCGGCGGAACCGGAGAACCGAACGGAAAATTGAACGGAAAATCTGTGACGCATCACGCACAGCACACGCAGGGACTGATGAAGGACAAGCTGACGATCAATCCGAGCCGGACGGAGTACGGCAACGGCAGGGCGGAGATTTATGATCTGGGCCTGTTTGATGAGCAGGGGAATCTGACGAACCTGCTTTTGAAAGGGGAATATTTCACGATCCGGGAGAAGATTCGCTTCCACGGGGAGATTGAGGCACCGATTTTTACCTACACGATCAAGGATAAAAAGGGAGCAGATCTGACCGGGACCAACACCATGTTTGAGGGTGCGGACGTGAAGCCAGTCAGGAGCGGCGATGAATACGAAGTGAATTTCCGGCAGAAGATGACACTGCAGGGCGGCGAATATCTGCTGTCCATGAGCTGCACCGGATTTGAGCAGGGCGAGCACACCGTGTACCACCGCCTGTACGATGTGGCGAATATCACGGTGATTTCCAACAAGAATACGGTAGGCGTGTACGACATGGAATCTGACGTAGAGGTGGTTTTGAAACGATGAGAAGAATCGATGATGAGATACAGATGCTCTTAAAGGAGCACAATGGAAATATCCGGGAGATCCTGGCGGCGAACAGCCGGCTGGATTGTCTCTATGCGCTGTCCGGTCAGCGGGAGCTTTTGCTGGAGTGGTATGATTTTGAACCGGAGGCAGAGCTTTTGCAGGTGGGCGCGGATTATGGCGCGATGACCGGACTGTTTCGGACCAGCGTGGCACAGGTCACGGTGCTGGATGCGAACGCGGAGGCGCTTCAGACGGTGGAGCAGCGCTACCCGGGCGCGGCGAATCTTCGCTATGTGCAGAGCACGCTGACGGAGTATGCGGGAGCCTGCGCGATGCAGGCGGAGCCAAAGCGCTACGACTATGTGGTGGCGATTGGAACCCTTAAGGCACCGTTTGATGAGGAGATGCAGGCGGCGAAAGCACTGCTTAAGCCAGACGGTGTGCTGATCGTGGCCAGTGCCAATGCGCTTGGCATGAAGTATTTTGCCGGCACCCATGCGGAGGACTGCGCGCTCACGAAGACGGAGCTTGCAGAAGTGATGCAGGGCGGCAGGTTCTATTATCCGATGCCGGATTACCGCACGCCGATCAGCATTTATTCGGATCGTTATCTGCCGAAAAAAGGAGATCTGACCCGTGTGACGCCAGCCTATGATTACCCGGCTTATCACATGATGGACATGGGATCGAAATTTGATACGGTCTGCGAGGCAGGCCTGTTTGATTTATATGCAAACTCCTATCTGGTATTCTGGAGTCCGGACGCGGCGCGCCTGGAGACTTCGGATGAGCGGATTTTCATGAAATACAATAAGACCCGCAGGGAAACCTTCCAGATCAAAACCTGTATCTGTGAGCGCGTGATTGGTGAGGAGCGCGAGCGCTACGTGGAGAAGGCGGCACTGACGCTGGACGGCATGGAGCATATCCTCTCCTTCCAGGAAAAATATGAGCAGCTATCCAGCCAGCACCGCACGCTGAAGGTGACGGAGCCGCAGTTTCGGGAGGGCCGGAACGCGGTCTGTTTCCTGTATCTGAAAGGGCGCACCTGGGCGGAGAAGCTGGGGGAGGAGATTCGGGGCGGTCTGCTTCCGGTGGAGGCTCTGAAGGCGGCCATGGAACAGGTCTACGACATTGCACCGGAATACCGCAGTCCGTTTGTGCAGCAGGAGGCATTCACGGAGGTGTTCGGCGAAGGGTTGACGGAAGAGGAACTGGCGCTTCTGTGTCAGGATACGGCGTGCCGTGTCTCCAATATCGATGCATTGTTTGAAAATATGCTTTTGACCCCGGACGGCATCTACTGTCTGGATTATGAGTGGGTATTTTTGTTCCCGGTGCCGGAGCATTTCGTGAAGTACCGGACACTCTACTATTTCTATGAGCAGTACAGCAGCGTCATGAAGCAGGTGACGTTGGATCAGGTGCTGGCGGCGTTTGGGATCACGCCGGAGATGGCGGAGCTTTACCGGAAGCTGGAGGTGAACTTCCAGAATTACGTGCACGGCGAGAACCAGCAGATCTACCTGAACAATTATATGGTCTATTCCAGAGGTGTCGTGGAGATCCGGCAGACCGAGAGTGATCTGGCCCGCGCGCGGGAGCGGATCGAGCAGATGAAGATCCACAGCCGCGAGAAGGATGTGACGATCCGCAAGATCACCGAGGTGCAGCGTCTGACCAACAACCACGTGACGAATCTGGAGACGATCATCGGCAACCTGCGCCATGAGATTGATGAGATGAGCAAGACCCTCACCTATTTAAACGGGCATGAGGCGATGTTATTCAAATGCAGGAGAAAACTGGGCGATGCGTTCAACCGGAAGTATCCGAAGGGATCGCCGGAGCGGAAACGCCTGTCTTATAAGAAGGAATATCTGCTGCATCCGGTTCGTTCCATGAAGCTGTACGGTACGCCGGAGGGGCGAAATCTGCGGGACGGTGATTTCAATATCGGTGAGATCTACAAACAGCACGGAAAACTGAGATTCGAGCACTTCGAGGAACCGATGGTTTCTATCGTGATTCCGGTGTACAATCAGATCCATTATACCTATGCGTGTCTGCTGTCCATTCTGGAATTTACGAAGGATGTGACTTATGAGGTCATCATCGCGGACGATGTATCGACCGATGCCACGGAGCATCTGGCGGAGTATGCGGAGGGACTTGTGATCTGCCGCAACACCAGCAACCAGGGCTTTTTGCGCAACTGCAACAACGCGGCGCAGCAGGCGAAGGGCCGCTATGTCATGTTCTTAAACAACGATACCCAGGTGACGGAGGGGTGGCTTCGCGCTCTGGTTGATTTAATCGAGGCAGATCCGACGATTGGCATGGTCGGTTCGAAGCTGGTCTACCCGGACGGACGTCTGCAGGAAGCGGGCGGCATTATCTGGAGTGACGGTTCCGGCTGGAACTACGGGCGTCTGGACAATCCAGACAAGCCGGAATACAACTATGTGAAGGATGTGGACTATATCTCCGGTGCGGCGATCCTCTTATCCAATGATCTGTGGAAACAGATCGGCGGCTTCGACACCCGCTTTGCACCGGCGTACTGCGAGGATTCCGACCTGGCATTTGAGGTGCGAAAGGCCGGTTACCGCGTGGTCTATCAGCCGCTTTCCAGGGTCGTGCATTTTGAGGGCGTGTCCAATGGCACCGATGTGGAGGGCACCGGCCTGAAGCGCTACCAGGTGGCGAACGCCAGAAAGCTGAAAGAGAAGTGGGCGGACGAATTTGCGAAGCAGTGCGTCAACGACGGAAACCCCAACCCGTTCCGGGCGCGGGAGCGGAGCATGGGGAAAAAGATCATTCTGGTGGTGGATCATTATGTGCCTACTTATGACCGGGATGCCGGCTCCAAGACCACGTACCAGTATCTGAAGATGTTCCTCCAGAAGGGTTATGTGGTCAAATTCCTGGGTGACAACTTTATGCATGAGGAGCCGTATTCCACGGAGCTTCAGCAGATAGGCATCGAGATTTTGTATGGCCCGGAGTACCAGGTGGGAATCTGGGATTGGCTGCGTGATCACGGAGATGACATCGCGGTGGCTTATTTGAACCGCCCGCATATCGCCTCCAAATATATTGATTATATTCTGGACAACACCGATATCAAGGTCATCTATTACGGACATGATCTGCACTTTTTGCGGGAGAGCCGGGAGTACCAGATCACGGGAGATTTAAAGATCAAGGAGGATGCGGAATATTGGAAATCCATCGAGCTGACGCTGATGAGCAAGGCAGCGGTTTCCTACTATCCGTCCTATATTGAGCGGGATGCGATCCATGAAATCGATGATACGATTCCCGTAAAAGACATCACGGCTTATGTGTTTGATATCTTCAAGACGGATATTCAGGCGGACTTTGCGAAGCGGGAGGGTCTGCTGTTTGTTGGCGGTTTTGCGCATCCGCCGAATGTCGATGCGGTGCTGTGGTTCGCGAAAGACATCTATCCGCGAATCCGTCAGCAGATGGAGGCAGCGGGACAGAAGGCACCGGATTTCTACGTGGTCGGTTCCAAGGTGACCGAGGAGATCCGGGCGCTGGAGCAGCCGGGCAACGGCATCATCATCAAGGGCTTTGTGTCGGAAGAAGAGCTGACCGAGCTTTATGCATCCTGCAAGCTGGTGGTCGTACCGCTGCGGTACGGCGCGGGCGTGAAGGGCAAGGTGGTCGAGGCCATCTACAACGGCGCTCCGATCGTGACGACCTCCATCGGAGCCGAGGGTATCCCACAGGTGGAGGATGTGCTGCTGGTGGAGGATGAGCCGGACGCATTTGCGGACGCGACAGCAAGGCTGTATCAGGACGATGCGGCCTGCCGGGAGCTCTGCGAAAAGACCCAGAGCTATATTCGGGAGCATTTCAGTATTGATGCGGCCTGGAGCGTGATTGCGGATGACTTTGCCTGAGCCTGCCCGACTTTTTGAAGTTTTCCTTAAGAATATGGATTCTTATAAGAAGAAATGATATACTTGTGAAAATGCATCAGACAGCATACGATACAGGAGGACAACTATGCAGGCAATCTTACTGGCCGGTGGACTTGGCACGCGGCTTCGGAGTGTGGTGAGTGACCGCCCAAAGCCGATGGCGCTCATTGAAGACAAGCCGTTTATGGAATATGTGGTACATGAACTGTCAAAGCACGGCGTGACGGAGATCGTCTTTGCCGTTGGATATAAAGGCTCCATGGTGGAGGATTATTTTGGAGACGGAAGCGGTTTCTTCGCACCGGACGGGACTCCGATTCAGGCGCGTTATGCCTATGAGGAAGAGCTTTTGGGAACGGCCGGGGCGATCAAGAATGCCGGGAAGCTGATCACGGAGGACACCTTTTTCGTGCTGAACGCGGACACCTTCTACCAGCTTGATTACAGCCGTCTGATTCGGATGCAGCGTGAGCAGGAGCTTGCGATGGCGCTGGTGCTGCGCCGGGTGCCGGATATCACCCGCTATGGCGAAGCGGTTTTAGAGGATGGAAAGCTGATTGGCTTTAATGAAAAGACCTCCGACCCGCGGCCGGGCACCATCAACGGCGGCGTGTATCTGATGACGCGAGCGCTTCTGGAGGATATTCCGGAGGGCAAGGTCTCTCTGGAAAACGAGATGATTCCCAAGTGGCTGAAGGAAGGGCGCAGTCTGGGCGGCGTGGTCAATGACGGTTATTTTATCGATATCGGGGTGCCGGAGGATTATTTCCGGTTCATCGAGGATGTGAAGAAAGGGATTGTGTCATGGAACGGGTGATTTTTCTGGACCGGGACGGAACGCTGAATGAGGAGGTTCATTACCTCCATAGAAAAGAAGATTTGAAGCTGCTTTCACAGGTGCCGGAGGCGCTGCGTGTGCTGAAGGAGCACGGCTACAAGCTGGTCGTGATCACCAATCAGGCCGGTGTGGCGCGGGGCTACTACAGCGAGGACGATGTGGTGGAGCTGCACGGTTATATGAATGAACTGCTGCGGCAGCAGGGGGCGGAGATCGACCGGTTCTTCTACTGCCCGCATCACCCGGAGCACGGCATCGGTGTGTACAGGCAGAACTGTCATTGCCGCAAGCCGCAGACGGGGATGTTTGAGGCGGCAGAGCAGGAGTTTGTGGTGGACAAGGCCCATTCCTGGATGATCGGTGACAAGCTGATCGACGTGGAGGCCGGGAAGAATTACGGTGTGCGGACGATCCTGGTGGGAACCGGATACGGGGCACAGATTCATGCGGAGCTGGAAGCCGCGCAGGCGGCGGGGGCAGGGCAGGAGGTGCCATATGATCTTTACGCCGAAACACTTATGGACGCCGCCAGAGCGATTGTTGGAGCATGAGATTCTTGCGCGGCGGGAATTGGTACAGGCAGATACAGAAGGAGCAGATACGATGTTGAATGAAGTGCAGCAGAAGCTGCTGGAAGAATTGATCCGGCGCTATCCGGTGCTGGAGCCGATCCAGACGGACATCTTAAACGCCTATGAGATTTTGGAAGAATGCTACGCCCGCGGCGGAAAGCTTCTGATCGCCGGAAACGGCGGGAGCTGTGCCGATGCGGAGCATATTGTCGGAGAGCTGATGAAGGGATTTGTCAAGCGCCGGGAGCTGCCGGAGGAATTGCAGGAGAACTTGAAAAGCTGCAGCCCGGAACACGGGGCGGAGCTGGCAAAGAGTCTGCAGGGCGGTCTGATGGCGCTGGCGCTGACCGGACACGCGGGACTTTCCACGGCGTTTGCCAATGACGTGAACGCGGATATGACCTTCGCGCAGCAGGTCTGTGGATATGGACAGGCGGGCGATGTGTTCCTGGGGATATCCACCTCTGGAAATTCAAAAAATGTGGATTACGCGGTGACGGTGGCGCAGGCCAAGGGTCTGAAGGTCATCGGTCTCACCGGAAAAGACGGCGGAAAGCTGGGACACCGCGCAGATGTGGCGATCATCGTCCCGGAGCCGGAGACATACAAGATTCAGGAGCTGCACCTTCCCATCTATCACGTACTGTGTCTGATGCTGGAAGAACGGTTCTTTTAACGGGACAGCAGGAAGGATAAGCATGGTCAGTCATACATTTGCAATCTGCGCATACAAGGATTCACCTTATCTGGAGGCGTGCATCAAATCTCTGAAACGGCAGTCCGTAACATCAGAGATTATTTTGTGTACCTCCACGCCGAGCCGCTACCTGCAGGCACTGGCGGATGTGTTTGATCTGCCGCTCTATGTCAGGGACGGCGAGAGCGACATTCAGGCGGACTGGAATTTTGCCTATGGTAAGGCGAAGACCAGGCTGGTGACAATCGCACACCAGGACGACTGCTATCACAGGGATTATGGAAAACAGGTGCAGGCGTGCTGGGAGCGATACCCGGACACGACGGTATTTACCACGGACTGTGTGATCATCAAGCATGAGACCGCACAGAAGCCGGATCTGGTTCAGTTTGTAAAGCATGTGCTGCGATTCCCGCTGCGGTTCCATGGAATTTCCGACCGCACCTGGGTCAAACGGCTGGCGCTGCGGTTCGGCAATCCGATCATCTGCCCGTCCTGCACCTATGATAAGGAAGCATTGGGGGAACCATTGTTTGACTCACCTTACAAATTTGCGCTGGACTGGGATACCATGTGGAAGCTGGCGGAGCGTCCGGGGCGGTTCGTGTGCATCGAGAAGCCGCTGCTGCGCTACCGGATTCATGACGGCGCGACCACTAAGGCCTGTATCGAGAATCATCAGCGGACAGCGGATGAGGCGGCCATGTTTGCCAGGATCTGGCCGGAGCCGATCGTCAGAGGGCTGATGTTTTTTTACCGGAAGGCGTATGGTGCCTACGACAGTTAGGGGTCGGATCATATGGCCGGAATTGGAATTGTAATAAGGAGAGAAAGCGACAGAATGGAAAAACAGATGGACTATACAACCAATCAACAGAGTACGATCATGCAGCAGAGCTGGGTGAAGCGGGGAATCCACTGGAAGAATGATCTGCTGGCATTTTTTCTGCTGACGGGGTTTGCATTTTTGGTGAACCGGCATATGGAATTAAAGGGACTCTACATGGACGACCTCTATCAGTGGTTCTGCTACGGAGAGCAGTCCTTTGCAGAAAGTGTGCTGACGCCGGGCGGCACCCGGTTCCGCGTCCTCTACAATCTGGCAGTCTGGCTGCAGATGGCATTGTTTGGACCTCATGTGAACTGGTATGTTCCATTTAATATTTTGATCAATGCGGGAATCGCATACACGCTGTACAAGATGGCGCGCGGCTTCAGCCGTTCCGTTTACGTGGGTATCGTGTGCGGGATTCTGTTTCTGGTATCGCGTATGTCCTACTATCAGATCGGTCAGGTGCTGGGCCTGATGGAGTCCATGGCCATGTGGCTGGCGCTTATGATCCTGTATCTGCTCTATGGGTATTTAAACGAGCGGGACGAGAAGGACCATCGCCGGATTTATGTGGCGAGCGTGCTGTATGCGGCGGTCTGCTTTGTACATGAGCGTTACATGGTGCTTCTGCCGCTGTTCTTCGTGGTGCTCCTGTTTCGGAAAGCGAGAAACTGGCGGCTCTGGGCGGCTCCGGCTGCCGGCTTTGCCTTTGTGCAGCTGATGCGTTTCCTGATGATCGGTACGGTGATCCCGGCGGGAACCGGAGGCACGGAGGTGGCGAAGACGTTGTCGGTTGGCTCGGTATTTCACTTTGCACTGAGCCAGATCGCTTACCTGTTTGGAATCAATGCGGGGCCGGAGCATCTGAACGGACAAAATTTCCGCGAGGCACCCCTTGGCATTCTGCTGTTGATTGCTATGGCGGATCTGATGCTGGTGGGGATTGTCATCGCGTTTCTCATGAAGCTGGTTTCCTGTGGCAAGAAGTCTGTGGCGTATTTGCAGACGGCACTTTTATTTGTGCTGTTTATCGGGGCCTGCATCGCCTGTTCCAGCGTGACGATCCGTGTGGAGATGCGCTGGGTGTACGTCTCCTACGCGGCGGCGCTTTTGTTTGTGTCGTGGATGTACGGCGTGCTGACCGATGGCATGGCAGAGAAGGGGCTTTGGATGCAGGCGCTTCCGTTCCTCGGCATGCTGACTGTGTATGCGGTGCTGACACTGCCGGTGGAGCAATATTACCGCGGGCTGTTTCCGAATCTGTATTACTGGCCGGAGCAGGAGCGCTACAATTCTCTGGCGGAGGAGACTTACGGCAATTACGGCGATGAGATATTTGGAAAGACGATCTACATCGTCGGTGACAAATTCAAGATGAGTAAATTCACGGAAGAAACCTTCTTTAAGGTGTTCGACCGTCAGAAACGAAAAGACTGCGTGGCCGTCGAACACATCAAGGATGTGCGGGAGATCGGACTGATTACCGACAATATGCTGATCATTCAGGAGGACCCGGAGCACAACCGGTTCCAGGATGTGACGCATGTGGTCAGCACCTTTAAATGCCGCCCGATCTACGGACTCTACGATGACGGCTGGGTGGACGAGCGGGCGCAGGTGCAGGTCATGGCCGGGAGCACGGGTGTGATCGATCTGACCCTGAACTATCCGCGTGATCTGCGGGAGGATCAGTGGACGACGATCTATGTCAATGGAGAGGCTCAGACGTATCTGAACTTCGATGAAAATACGGAGCATACGACCCTGCAGGTGGAGCCTTACGAACCGGTTACCCTGCGGTTTGAGAGCAATTTCTATGTGCCGAATGCACTGGAGAAACGTGGAGCGACGCGGCTGGCATTTCTGCTTGCCATGAAGGCGGATTAAGGAAAGGTACGGAGGAGAGCATATGAAGGTAGTAATTCTGGCCGGTGGGCTGGGTACAAGGATCAGTGAAGAGAGCCATTTGAAGCCGAAGCCGATGATTGAGATTGGCGGGCAGCCGATTCTGTGGCATATCATGAAATATTATTCTGAGTACGGATACCATGATTTTGTGATCTGTCTGGGATATAAACAGTACGTGGTCAAGGAATATTTTGCAGATTATTTTCTTCATACCTCGGACGTGACCTTCGATCTGGCAAACAACCAGATGGAGGTGCACAACAACTATTCAGAGCCGTGGAAGGTGACGCTGGTGGATACCGGTCTGCACACCATGACCGGCGGCCGTGTGAAGCGAATCCAGCAGTACATCGGCGATGAGCCGTTTATGCTGACCTATGGTGATGGGGTGTGCAATGTAGATCTGAATGCACTCCTGAAATTCCATCAGAGCCACGGGAAGACGGCAACCATCACCACAGTCAATATCGGACAGCAAAAAGGCGTGCTGGACATTGGCCCGGACAATACGATTCATTCGTTTCGGGAAAAAGATTCCATGGACGGTGCCGTGATCAACGGCGGCTTCATGGTCATGAATCCGGAGATTTTCGATTATTTAAAAGGCGATGATACCGTGTTTGAGCGGGAGCCGATGCAGACGCTGGCGGAGGAAGGACAGATGATGTCATTCTACCACAGCGGTTTCTGGCAGTGCATGGACACCCAGCGGGAGATGAATAAGCTGGAGACGCTGTGGCAGTCGGACAACGCGCCGTGGAAGATCTGGAAGTAGAAGAGACAGAACCGGACAGGAGAACAGTCATGTACAATTTGGAAGCATGTAAGGAATTTTATAAAGAGAAACGGGTGCTGGTGACCGGACACACGGGATTTAAGGGAAGCTGGCTCTGCCGGATTCTGACCCTGGCCGGGGCGCAGGTGACCGGGTATGCCCTGGAAGCGCCGACCGACCCCTCCATCTTTGGTATCGTTGGCATGGCGGACATCATGCATTCGGTGATCGCAGATATCCGGGACTTGAAGCAGCTCAAGGCGGTGTTTGATGAGGTGCAGCCGGAGATCGTGATTCATCTGGCCGCGCAGCCGATCGTGCGCGATTCCTACAAAGATCCGGTTTATACTTACGAGACAAATGTCATGGGAACGGTGAATCTGATGGAATGTGTGCGTCAGACACCGTCGGTTCGCTCTCTTTTGAATGTGACGACCGATAAGGTCTATGAGAATAAAGAATGGGAGTACGGGTATCGGGAGTGTGATCCGCTGGATGGCTATGATCCGTATTCCAACAGTAAATCCTGTTCTGAGCTGGTGACGCACAGTTATCAGAAATCCTTCTTTCAGGATCGTGCCTGCTCCATCTCCACGGCCCGTGCGGGCAATGTGATCGGCGGCGGTGATTTCGCGAACGACCGGATCATCCCGGATTGCGTGCGTGCCATGGCGGCGGGAAAGGCGATTGTGGTGCGAAATCCCTACTCCACCCGCCCGTTCCAGCATGTGCTGGAACCGCTGTTCGCGTATTTAGAGATCGCCCAGAAGCAGTATGAGGACCCGAAGTATCATGGATATTACAATGTGGGACCGGACGACTGCGACTGCGTGACCACGGGCAATCTGGTCACGATGTTCTGTGAGCTGTGGGGAGGCGATGCGTCCTGGATCAACCAGCACGACGGCGGCCCTCACGAGGCGAATTTTCTGAAACTGGACTGTTCAAAGCTCAAGCACGCGTTCGGCTGGCAGCCGACCTGGCATATCCGCGAGGCCGTGGACAAAACGATCGCCTGGTCCAAGGCGTATCTGGACGGCGAGGATATGATGGAAATGCTGGATAGGCAGATCGCGGAATTCGGGCAGGGGCGGTAGGAGCGAGTTGGGTAGGAGTGTGATTTTTGCTTAGTTGCATGGGGGCCCGGTTGCATGGCAAGGAAAAGAGTTCAAATTTTGTTTGTTTTGGACAATTCTGGCTTTGACAGCATTGAAATTACCCAAATGATCTCTTGAAATTTGCTTTATGTCAACCGGCTGGACAATTTCCGAGGAGAAGTCCCGTCAGTTGCCCAGGTTTCACTGATTCCTTGGGCAATTAAGGCGAGTTTGATACAAGAATTGTCCAAACGCTGGATAATTCCAAATTTTGTCCGTTTTGGACAATTCTGGCTTTGACAGCATTGAAATTACCCAAATGATCTTCGAGAATTCGCTGTATGTCAATCGATTGGACAATTTTCGAGTAGAAGTACCTCCAGTTGCCCAGGTTTTATTGATTTCTTGGGCAATCAAGGCGAGTTTGATACAAGAATTATCCAAACGCCGGACAATCCCGAATTAAAATGTACCCTATAAAGTGGACACGCAAAAAACAATCTAATTACCCAAAGAACATGGCTGTCCCTGCGTTCTGGACATGAGATTTCTTCGTATTGACCAAGGAAAACTCATTTTTGTGGCTGAA
>JAQUVX010000040.1 GCA_028693165.1 Lachnospiraceae bacterium
TTTCAGGGTTTTAAACACTGTTCAATCTTCTATTTTCAAGGTTCGCTTTGTTGTTTCCGTTTTCGGCGACAACTCGTTAATAATAACACATCGATTTGTCTTTGTCAACAACTTTTTAAAACTTTTTAATCTCTCAGGTGCTTTGTGAAGCACTCTGACCACCACTCTCGCGGTGGAGCTTTACTATACCACTTCCCGTCCTATTTTGTCAAGGGATTTGTGCGGATTTTTTATACAATTTTTTACGTTTACTAAATGTGCTGCTTTTTTCAGTTTTTTCCTATATTTTGTGGTTTTAAAAAATTCCGTGGGGCGCCACTTTCATGCCGGAATCCACGGAATTGTATCTATTGTATTTATTATTTCTATCTTATATGCAATTTATTCACACGAAATTATTTAACAGATCAAGCAGAAGCCAGTTAAAGAGATTGTTGTGATACAGAAAACCAAGCCAGGCGCTTTCCTCCACCTGGGTAAGCACTGCCTGCGCCCAGGGCATCGCCGTAAAGGTTCTTACCAGAAGCCCGGCAATCCAAAGCACAAACAAACCCTGCAGCCCGCCAAGCACTGCCCCGGCAATCTGATTGATGCCGGAAAGGATCGGAAGCCTGGCAATCAGATCCAGCCACTGGATCAGCAGGCGCAGCGCGATAAACACCACCAGAAACAGAATAATCGAACCAATCAGATTCAAAACCATATTGGCCAGCGATGCACTTAAATAGTCGACAAACGCATCGACTCCGAGAATATGGTAAATCTCATAGTTATTGTTCTGAAGTAAGGCTTCCTTCATCTGATCCGGCAGCTTCAGCCCTTCAATGGCTTCGCGCTGCTGGGCCGGCATTTGCGTCTCTTCCTCCAACTGCCCGATTCCTGCCATATGCAAAAGCCCCTGGCCGATGGCCCGATGAATCCCGTTGTTCTCTCTTAAAAATCCCGTCACATGAGGCATCGCCACCCGCACCACCACAAGGCTCAGAATCAAAGCCGTCATCGTAACGGCCAGCCTCAAAAACCCGCGGTAATGTCCATACAGCACCATGGACAGCAAAAACACAGCAACGCCCACCGATAACCAATGCTCTGCCAAAAATTCCATCTTAGTCATTTCCCTCATCAAAAACCAGTTTCTCGATTGCCGCGGCAACGCCGTCTTCGTCATTCGTCACGGTCACATAGTCGGCTTTTGCCTTCAGTTCTTCCATGCTATTTCCCATCGCCACGCCGATGCCTGCCATCTCAATCATGGTCATATCATTCTCTCCATCACCAAATCCCATGGTCTCCTCCGGAGCGATTCCGAGATGTGATGCCAGACGCAGAATCGCCTCACCCTTCGTTGCGCCCAGCGCATTGATCTCCAGGTTGTTGGAAAATGAGGAGCTGACGACCACATCGCCTCTGGCCATAAGAGCTTCTCTGGCCCGCTGCCGCTCCTCAAGATCGCCAAAGAAATAATTGACCTTCTCCACCGTCCGGTTAAGCCTGCGCAGCTCCGCCTCCACACTCGGCACCATCTGCCGGGTCTTGCGTATCATCGTCTGGATGTGTTCTGTGATTCCAAACTCTTCCATATGTCCGATAAAACGCGCCTCGCCGAAGGCCAATCCCCCCGCATACGCGTCATACATCGTATGGAACTGCTTCGCCAGTTCGATCAGCTCAACAGCCTGCGCGCAGCTTAATTTGCGCTCATCCAGAATCTGCTTTTTCATCACGTCCTCCACCACGGCACCATTGGTCGTGATCGCGTAGCGAATCCCCTGCATCTGCTGGAGAAACTCCGGTACCGCAAACCAGATCCGCCCGGTACAGGGCGCAACCGTAATCCCGCGCCGCATACATTCCAGCAGCACTTTTTCATTTCTGTACGACAGACGCTTCTGGCTGTCCAGAAGCGTCCCGTCTAAATCCAATGCAATTAATTTGATCTTAGCCATAATTAAATAAAATGTTCTTCCTTTAAAACCAGCAGGCCATCTTTGTCATATTTTGAAGAAAAGATTCCTGTGATCAGTTTTCCAAGTGACGGTTTCTCTGCGCGGTCAGCAGCATCTTCGATGAGTTCCTCCGCGGTGGTTCTGGTCAGCGGAATGCCATCCTCTTCCATGATCTCGATCCGCTCATACAGGGCCAGCATACTTTTTCCCGTGATGCTGCAGTCGATCTCGGACGCATATTTGCATGCATACTGTGCAAATTCATCGA
This sequence comes from Lachnospiraceae bacterium, assembly GCA_028693165.1. GTDB lineage: Bacteria > Bacillota > Clostridia > Lachnospirales > Lachnospiraceae > Brotaphodocola. Next base: position 2,215 of record JAQUVX010000040.1, read on the forward strand.
TGTCCATCTCCTCTTCTGCCGGCACTTCTTCGTATGCTTCCACTTCCTGATCCACCGGATCGGGAACCCGCATCACCCCTTCCCGCTTCGGCTTCACCACACGTACCGGACGGTCATCCTTTTCCGGCTCCTGCACTGGTTGTGGCTTCGCCTGCGGCTCTGTCTTTACCGCTTCCGGCTGATACGGGTAATCGCTGCCAATGCACTCAAACTTATCTGCCAGAGATGGATTCTGCGCGTGCAGCATCTCCATCTGCTTTGGATTGTCGATCAGGATAATGCGCATGCCGCTGGTATCCTGTGTCATCAGCTTCTCCAGCTCCTTAAGCATCTCGTGAGACAGATCGCCTGCCTCCTCGATCATCAGATCTTTGCCCCGGAGCTTCTCCGCACTTGCAAGCACACCGCGCTTGTTCATCTTGGAACCGGTAATTTTGGCAACCGGGTTTTTGATTCCGGTTTCCTTCTGGATCTGCTTCAGCGTCTGGATCGCGATCTCCAGCCCCTTCTCCGGGGTTCTCGCCTCAATCATCAGATGGTTTGCCATCTTCGGCAGCTCCGGTTCTTCCTCGGCCACATCCAGATCATCCATCATCGGCTCCTCCGGTTCTTCCGCCGGTGCCTCCTCCACGATTGACGCCCGCTTCAGCTCTGTCAGGACACGGGTCTTGCCCAGCTCGGAATCTTCCTCTGGTATCACGTCCTCTTTCAGGCGGGACATCTCCTTTGCGAGCTTCCGCTCGATCTCGGCCTGTTTGACATCTGCGACTACCTTTTCCGGCTCCGGTACCGGCACAATCAGATCCTCCGGCACAAACTCCGGCTCCGAAACCGGCTCCGCGGTATCTTCTTCCTCTTCTGAATACAGCTCTTCCGGTTCTGCAGATTCCTCAGATCGCTCCATAGAGATCTCATTATCCTCGGAAATCTCAATGTCTCCTTCAAACGACTGCTCCACCGCACGCAGCTTCTCCTCGTACTTGTCCCGGTTTTCCACCAGATCCATCTGATATTTGGTCAGCGGCGCGTACTGAATCTTCAGCTCCATCGCCTTATCCACATATTTGCCCAGACCGAACATCAGCATAATCTTGTCGCAGGTGCTGACACAACGGTCTGCGTCACCGGCCTCATGATACAGCTCAGCCAGCTCGTACAGCCACTTCTCATCCAATTCTTCCGCCGTATAGCTCTCCAGCGAGTGGATCAGCTGCTCCACCGGTGCGCCCTTTTGTTTGAGGATCATATAGCGAAGCAGGAACTGACGCGGATCATCCCCGGCCAGATCGCAGAATTCCCGGTAATAGGCTTCCGCCTCGTCCACATTCTCTTCCTTCAGCGCCAGATCCGTCAGCTTGAACAGCAGACGCTTGCCAATCGGCGCACGCTCAAAAGCAAGCAGCAGAATATCCTTTGCATCCTGATACTCCCTATTCTTCTCATAAATCTGCGCCACCATGGAAAGCAGGTTTGCATTGCGCACCTTCTTCCAGTCAATGGTATCTGCAATTTTCAGTGCCGTCTCAAAGTCACCTTTGTTGACCAGCTTTCGCATCTGTTCCACTTTAATGTTGAACTCGTATTTATCCATCTCTTCTGCACTCCTTACTCCAGTCCGGGCACCTGTTATAACTCCACGCGTCCTTCCAGAGCTCTTAATAATGTTACTTCGTCAATGTATTCCAGATCGCCGCCCACCGGCACACCGCTGGCGATTCGGCTGACCTTTATCCCGGTCGGCTTGATCAGTTTGCTGATGTACATCGCTGTCGTCTCGCCTTCCAGACTTGAATTGGTTGCGATGATCACTTCCTGCACATCGCCCTGCAGCCGCTGCATCAGTTCCTTCAGGCGGATATCATTCGGGCCAATGCCGAGCATCGGAGAAATCGCTCCGTGCAGTACGTGATAAACACCCTCGTATTTGCCGGTTTTCTCATAGGCTGCCAGATCCCGGGTGTTCTCCACCACCATGATCACCTTGTGATCACGCTTCTCGCTGCTGCAGATCGGACAGAGTTCCTGGTCGGTCAGCGTGTAGCATTCCTTACAGTAGCGAATGTTCGCCTTTGCCTGCGAGATCGAGCTGACCAGACTTGACACCTGCTCCTGCGGCATATTGATAATATGAAATGCCAGGCGCTGTGCCGACTTGTTCCCCACTCCGGGGAGCTTTGCCAGCTCTTCTATTAATTTTGTGATTTGACTGCTGTAATAATCCATCTTAGAATGGGAATCCTCCGCCCATACCGCCAAGGCCTCCGGTCAATTTCGACATCGCATTCTGTGATTCGTCTTCCATCCTGCGCAGTGCCTCATTGGTCGCCGCAACGATCAGATCCTGAAGCATCTCGATATCGTCCGGATCAACAACCTCCTCGGCCAGCTTGACAGAAGTCACTTCCTTCTTGCCGGAAACCGTAACCGTAACCGCGCCGCCGCCTGCGGAAGCCGTGTATTCCTTCTCCTCCAGCTCCTTCGTCGTCTCCTCCATCTGTTTCTGCATCTTCTGTGCCTGCTTCATCAGATTGTTCATGTTGCCCGGCATACCGCCCGGGAATCCACCACGTTTTGCCATGATGTGTCCTCCTTTATCAATCGTTTTTAACTTCTAATCTTCTACGGTAATCTCCATATGAATCGCATTCTTAAGCTCTTCATCGCTGACATAGATCGTATTTAGCCGCTCGCCTGTATTCTTCAGGCGGGCCTTGAAATACATCTCTTTATGGTACTGCTCTTCCACGTAATTCTCAAGTGCCCCCAGCACCGTCGGCCTGCTACCAATAGTATAACTCTCCTGTGTGGAAAATACAATGCACAGGCTGCTGTCTCCGCTCGGCTCCAGCACCGTATCCCGGAAACTCGGCCGAATCGGTCCGCCTAAATCCCGGATGATCTTCCCCCAGTCCTGACGGATCAGGTTTAAATCCTCCAGCTGTGCTTTCGGAATCGCCACTTCCCTGGGTGGTTCTGCCGCCTGCTGCGCCGCACTCAGCGCACTGCCTGCTGCCTGACCTGCCGCGCCGCCGGTGCCCATCGCGCTCATCTGCGCTGCCATCTGCTGCAGCAGCTCCTGATTTGGCATAGCTGCCTCATCCAGACGTTCTTCCAGCTCACTCAGACGCTGAAGCACCGAATCCAGGTTCGGTTCCATCTGCGGCTTGGTCAGCTTGATCAGCGCCAGTTCGATCAGCACGCGCTTCTGGCTGGCATAACGCAGTTGATTGGACAGCTCTGAGAAGATCCGGATGTAACGCATCAGCGTCTCCCCGTCGATCATCCCGGCCTCCTCGCAAAGCTGCTTTAGATTGTCCTCCGACATCTCCAGCATCCCCTCCGCGTCGTCTGCGGTCTTTAAGATCAGCAGGTTGCGCAGATACCAGATGAAATCGGTCACAAACTGTCCCAGCTCGCGGCCCTGGATGACCATCTCTTCCAGCTTCTTCATACATTCGGTCGTCTCTTTTGCGATCACGCACCGCAGAAGCTCACTGAACACGCTGGCATCCACCGCGCCCAGCACCTCCAAAACATTGTCATAGGTTAAAAGTGAGCCGAAGTGAAAGGCCACACACTGATCCAGCAGACTCAACGCATCTCGCATGGAGCCGTCCGCCGCCTTCGCAATGTGGCGCAGCGCCTTCTCCTCCACCTGAATCTGCTCCGCATCGGCAAGCTCCCGCAGGCGCGCCGTAATCGTATCTATCGTAATCCGTTTGAAATCGTAACGCTGGCAGCGCGAGAGCACCGTGATCGGAATCTTGTGAACTTCTGTCGTCGCCAGTATAAAAATCACATAGGACGGCGGTTCCTCAAGCGTCTTCAGCAGTGCATTGAACGCGCCCGTGGACAGCATATGCACCTCGTCGATGATATAGACGCGGTAGCTGCCCTCCGTCGGCGGGTACTGCACCTGCTCGCGGATCTCACGGATATTCTCAACACCATTGTTGGAAGCCGCATCGATCTCCACCACGTTCATGGAGCTGCCGGAAGAAATATTGCGGCAGGTGGCGCATTCGTTGCAGGGACTTCCATCTACCGGGTGTTCACAGTTGACGGCCTTCGCAAAAATCTTGGCGACTGTCGTCTTGCCCGTGCCCCGGGTACCGCAGAACAGATAGGCATGACCGATTCGCTGGCTGTTTATTTGATTTTTCAAAGTCTGCACAATGTGATCCTGTCCTTTGACATCGTCAAATTCGAACGGGCGCCACTTGCGGTACAGCGCAGTATAGGACATAACGTCTCAGCTCCTCACTTTAACATCTGGTTATTCATCGCCGAAGCTGATTCCAACCATCTTCGCCTCTTTAATAATGGAGCAATCCGGATCGACCGTCTTTAATTTGCCGGCCACTTCCTCCAGCGATACTTTTGTGATCTCGCCGTCCTGAATCGCCACCATATATCCGTATTTCTTTTCGTTAATCAGGTTCGCCGCTGCCGCACCCAGGCGGGTGGACAACACACGGTCATAGGCGCTCGGTTCGCCTCCACGCTGTGTATGACCCGGCACCGTCACGCGGACTTCCTGCCCGGTTTTCTCCGTGATCTGCGCACCAAGCTCATAGGCCACAGACGGATAAACCAGTCCGGTCTTCTTTTTCTCTTTCAGTTCTTTCTTGGAAAGCCCGGCATCTTCTTTGGAAATCGCGCCTTCCGCCACCGCCAGAATCGAGAAGCGTTTGCCCTGTCTGGTCCGTTCGCGTAGCGCGTTTACTACAATATCCAGATCATACGGAAGTTCCGGAAGCAGAATAATATCTGCGCCGCCGGCAATTCCCGCATACAGTGTCAGCCAGCCCACCTTATGCCCCATAACCTCCACGATAAAGACACGTCCGTGTGATGCCGCAGTCGTATGGATGCAGTCGATCGCGGTGGTCGCGACATTGACCGCACTCTGAAAGCCGAAGGTCATCTCCGTCCCCCAAAGATCATTATCAATGGTTTTCGGCAGAGAGACAATGTTCAGCCCCTCCTGGCGCAGCAGATTTGCCGTTTTCTGGCTTCCGTTTCCGCCGAGAACGACAAGACATTCTAATTTCAATTTTTTATAGGTCTGTTTCATCGCTTCGACTTTATCCAGACCATTCTCATCCGGAGTACCCATCAGCTTGAATGGCTGTCTGGAGGTCCCAAGAATCGTGCCGCCCTTGGTCAGAATGCCTGAGAAATCAGATGGTTTCATGATTGTGTAATCCGCATACATGAGGCCCTTATATCCATCCTTAAATCCAATGATTTCCACATCGTCATACATTTTATACAGGGACTTCGCCACGCCGCGCATGGTCGCGTTCAGGCTCTGGCAGTCACCCCCGCTGGTCAACATTCCTACTCTCATAGAAGGTACCCTTTCTTCTGTTTTCATTCAATTTACGTTTGTCAAGGCAATATTACACCTATTTTGCTATTATAATACAACTCGCTCCCGTTTGTCTATTCCTTTATTCTCCCGTTTTTGCGGGTTTTTGCGGGAAAGATGCGAAACGCTTTATTACCTGCGTTTGGATCATTCGGATGTTTGACACCCTAAAGTCTCAAAAGCCTTGCCAGGCTTATTTTTTTATGTCAAATATATTTTTATATCTTGCGTACTGTCGTACTATGTGATATACTTTAGATAGTTAGATACTATATATT
>JAQUVX010000010.1 GCA_028693165.1 Lachnospiraceae bacterium
TGTGTCTTGTGATGTAAAAAAACCGAGTAAAGAAACCATGTAGGATTTCCTTGCCCGATCCTTTTAATGTCTAACTCACTTTCTATAGTATAACCCATTTATGTAAATTAGTCAATGGTTGGGAATCAGGCTGCGGTATGCTATAATGTCATTATTGATTCAGAAAGCGAGGATATAGCATGCAGACTTCACCTTTTCAAACGACCATTCACATTGCCGGGGACGGCAGCGGAGACTTCGCGACGATCAGCGAGGCGCTGGCTCTCCTGCGGGAAGCGGACAGCGAAACCGCCCCGGTAACCCTGCGGATTCATAAAGGGGTATACAAGGAACAGCTCACCATCGACCGCCCTTTTCTGACGCTGATCGGTGACTCCCCGGAGGACACGATTCTCACCGGAAATCTCTATGCGCGGATGCCCTCCGATGATATCGGAAAGCTCGGCACCTTCCGTACTTACTCCTGCCGGATCGCCGCAAACGATGTGACACTTAAGAATCTGACCCTGGAAAACAGCGCAGGCCGCGGGCCGGATGTGGGGCAGGCGCTGGCGCTCTACGCTGACGGCGACCGGCTGATCTTTGAGAACTGCCGCTTCCTCGGCGGGCAGGACACGCTGTTTACCGCCCCGCTTCCGCCAAAGGAAATTGAGCCCAATGGCTTTGTCGGCCCCGGACAGCACACACCGCGGATCAACGGGCGGCACTATTACAAGAACTGTTATTTAGAGGGCGACATTGATTTCATCTTCGGCGGGGCCACCGCTTACTTTGAAGACTGTGAATGCTTCTCCAAAGACATCGGCCGCACGGTCAACAGCTACGTGACTGCCGCCTCCACTCCGGAGGGGCAGGATTACGGCTACGTGATGAACCGCTGCCGTTTCACCGGAAACTGTCCGCCTCACTCTGCCTGCCTGGGACGTCCCTGGCGGGAATATGCCCAGACGGTGCTTTTAAACTGTGAAATCGGCGCGCACATCTGCGCGAAGGGCTGGGACGACTGGAACAAGCCGCAGGCTCACGAAACTGTGTTCTTCGCTGAATTTGCAAGCACCGGCCCCTCCTTGGACATGCAAAAACGCCCCGGCTGGGTGCACATTCTCACACCCGCCGAGGCGAAGCAGTTCTCCCGCCAAAACGTACTTGGCGGAACGGATGGCTGGAATCCCTGATGGGTTCCGGCCAGCTCCCTGTTATTTGAAAAATTCGTGTCGGTCATGCTGGAACAAATACGTCAGCCTCCCGTCAAACCATCGTACATTCGACGACTGGGAACGCCGGCGATTCATAAAATACAACGCTCCTGAGGAGTAATCCTCCCCCGCCAGTGCACGGTTCACAGCCTCTACCGTCTCTTCTGTCACATTACATGTATTGATTCTTCCGTCTACAACCGGAGAAAACTGCGATCTCTGATAAACCACATCGGTGATATTGTCCGGGAACTCCCCGTCCCTTACCCGATTGATGATGACATTCGCCACCAGAATCCGGCCTCTCATATCACAGATTCCGGCCTCTGCCTCCACGATGCGTTTCAGCACCTCATAGTCTTTTTCCGAATACGCAACTACGGCGGATGCCCTTCTTGCTTCCTCCTGCGCTTCTTCTGCGGCAATGCGCGCACGCTCCTCCTCGATCTGACGGATTTCTTCTTTTGCTTTCTCTGCCGCGGCCTTTCGTTCCTGCCGCACTTCAAGCCCTTCCTGTACATTCTCTGCCAGGCTGTTTCCTACCAGCATCTGTCCACTTTTAAGACTTTCTGAATCCGTAAGATGTAGTTGTATCTTTGCTTCCGTAAGCAATTCAATTTCTCCAGTACCCGCATCTGCATCTGCTGCTGTCGCGATGCCGGTATCCGCCTCCTCAGCTTCCCCTGACGGGGTCTCCGCATACGCTGTCAGGGCATTGTGTCCGCCGCCGGAAAATCCGGCAGAGGTAAATGTCATGACCGCAACCACGATCGTTCCCGACAGAATGACTGCGCAGGAGCGGTACATCCGCTTCGTCATGGCGACTGCTTTGACCCTGGCAGTCCGAAGGAACTGACAGATCGACTGAAGAAATGAGCAGATTGTAAGCATACAATACTCCTCTCTTCTGAAAAAATAAGCAATTCCCAATAATCCCCATATTTTTCATATTGAAGTGGGATTCAAATCCTAAAATTGCCCGTTTTGTGGTGTCGATCGTTATTATAGTGGGGACTTTGGAAAAATGTCAATGCACTTTTTACATTTTTGTGACATCTGATCGTTTGAATTTCTTTCCATCTCAATATTTTTGTATCTTTTATACTATTTTCTTTCTGATTATTCCCTGTTTTTTATCGATTTATACCATTCATCTATTGCGCAAATGTTACATTTTTGTTAAGTTCGACTGTATAAAAAGGGAGTCGAACGCTGTCGGCTCCTTTTTATGTCAACCATTCTTTACAATGTCTGTGTCAGATCGGCGTATTCCGCCTCGATATAGGTCTTCAAATCCTCCGGATTTACGATGATCTGCGCCCCGCGAATCCCGGCGCTGACTGCGATTTCTTCAAAAAGCTGGGCCGTCTCGTCGAGATAGGTCGGAAACTTCTTTTTCATACCCACAGGGGAACAGCCTCCGCGGATGTAGCCTGTGGTCGCCAGAAGCTCCTTCATGGGAAGCATCTCCACCTTCTTATCGCCCGCCGCCTTCGCCACTTTTTTTAAGTCCAGCTCCTCGGCCACGGGAATGCAGCAGACCAAAAATCCGGTCTTTTCTCCCTTGAGCACCAGCGTCTTAAACACCATGTCCACGTCCTGCCCAATGGCCTCCGCCACATGGATGCCGGACAGATCCTGCTCGTCCACCTCGTACTCCTGAACGCGGTAGGCGATGCCCGCCGCATCCAGAAGCCGCATGACGTTCGTCTTTTCCAGTTTATGTACCTTCATCTCTAACTTCTCACAATCTTTCCTGCCACTGCGCAGGCTGCCGCTGTCGCCGGGGAGGCCAGATAGATCTCCACTTTGGAGGTTCCCATTCTTCCCAGGAAGTTGCGGTTGTTGGTCGCCACCACGCGCTCACCATCGCTCAGGATGCCGCCGGTACGCCCACAGCAGAGCCCGCAGCCCGGATGGGTGATGATCGCACCGGCCTCCGCCAGAGTCCGAAGCACTCCGAGGCGGTCCGCCTCCTCATACACCTTGCGGCTCGCCGGGGTCACGATCAGCTTCACAAACGGAGCCACCTGCTTTCCGTCCAGCACACGGGCCGCAGCCTGCAAATCCTCCAGACGTCCATTGGTGCAGGAACCGATGAAGACCTGATCAATCACGGTGCCCTCAAGCTCACTGACATTGCGGATCTTATCGACCTGAGACGGACACGCCATCACCGGCTCGAAGTCCTCCGCGCGGTAGGTCATGGTCTTTAAATACACCGCATCCGCATCGCCCACAAGCTGCCGCTGAAACGCGTCCAGCGCAATCCCGCAATACGCAGCCGTCTTCTCATCCGGCGTAAACACCGCACATTTTGCCCCTGCCTCGATGGCCATGTTTGCCATGGTCATGCGGCTGGACACCGACATCTCCTCGACGGTGGAGCCGCAGAATTCCAGCGCACGGTAGGTCGCGCCATCCGCACCCAGATCGCCGATCAGACGCAGAATGATATCCTTTGACATCACACCCTCCGGCAGCCTGCCGTCAATCTGAATCCGGATCGTCTCCGGCACCTTCACCCAGAGGGTTCCGGTTCCCAAAATCGCTGCCATCTCCGTGTAGCCGATTCCGGTGGAAAATGCGCCCACGCAGCCGTAGGTCGTGGTGTGGCTGTCCGTGCCGAACACCACATCCCCCGGCTTCACATAGCCGGCCTCCGTCATCAGCTGATGGCAGATTCCGTCACTGCGGTGAATGTGTTTGATCCCGTACTGCTCCACAAATGCGTCGCCGATCTTAAAATGTCTCGTATCGTCCTGCTGGCTGGCCGGAACCAGATGGTCGTAGATCAGCACCACCTTGTCCGGGTCCCATACCTTCGGAAATCCCATCTCTTTGAATTTATCTACAATAAACGGAATCATAATGTCATCCAGCATCACGCGGTCCACCTGTGCCGTCACGATATCTCCCGGCTTCACAGAGTCCGCACCGATGTTGTGCGCTATGATTTTCTCTATCACAGTCTGTCCCATGCTCTTCTCTCCTTTTTGCGTCAATCCTGATCCAGCCCGTTGCGTCTGCGCATGGCTCTGACCAGACCGCCCGCGTTGATGATCTCCACCAGATTCTCCGGTAGGGATGCGATCGGGTAGGTCTTGCCCTGGTAATCCACGTCCTGATTGACAGTCACGGTAATGGTGTCGCCTTCCTTCATATCATCGTACAGATCCGGCTGCTCGATCAGCAGCAGTCCGTTGTTGATCGAATTGCGGAAGAAGATGCGGGCGAAGGATTTGGCGAGGATGCAGCGGATGCCGAGAGCCTTGATGACCTCCGGTGCCTGCTCTCTGGAGGAACCGCAGCCAAAATTTTTGCCGGCCACAATGATATCGCCCTCCCTGATCTGCGCCGCAAGCTCCGGCCGCAGCGGAGAAAAGCCGTACTGTTTCATATCGTCTATGGTTTTCATTGCCAGATATTCGGTTGGGATAATGATATCGGTATCGATATCATCGCCCAATACCCAGACTCTGCCTGTAAACTGTTCCATGTTCTGCTCCTTTTCCTACAGCATATCCGCTGTACAAATCTCGCCTTTGACCGCCGAGGCTGCCACGGTCGCCGCCGAGCCAAGGTAGACCTTGGAGCTTGGATGTCCCGCTCTGCCCTTGAAATTGCGCGTACCGGTACTGATCAGCACTTCATTCTCCCCGATGACTCCCTGACAGCTGCCCCAGCAGACACTGCAGTTCGGGTTCATGACGATCGCGCCGCTCTCCATAAAGGTGGCGATCAGCCCCTCCTCAAGCGCCTGTAAGTAGACCTCCTGACTTGCCGGAACCACCAGAAAACGCACGTGATCCGAGACTTTGCGCCCCTTCACAATCGCAGCGCCCACGCGCAGCTCATCGATTCGTCCGTTGTTGCAGGAGCCAAGAAATGCCTCGTCGATATGCACGCCGCAGACTTCCTTTGCAGGAACCACCGCGTCCACAAAATCAGGCTTTGCCGCAACCGGCTGAATCTCAGAAAGATCAAAGGTATACTCCTTCACATAGGAAGCATCCGCGTCGCTGCGAAAGACCGCCTTCGGCTCACGGCCGCGTGCTTTTAAGTATTCCAGTGCGATCTCATCCGCCTCAAAAATCGCCGTCTTGGCACCGACCTCCACCGACAGATTGCACAGAACCATGCGGTCATTGACGCTTAAGGTCTTCGCGCCCTCGCCGCAAAACTCCATGACCTGATAGTTGGCGCCGTTGGCACCGATGGTGCCGATGATCGTCAGCATCAGATCTCTCGGATAGACCCCCTCCGGCAGTCTGCCGGTCAAGTTACATTTGATCGTCTCCGGCACCAGCACCCAGGAGGTTCCGGTCACCATGCCGTACAGAAGATCCGTACAGCCCACACCGGTTCCGAATGCGCCCAGCGCCCCATAGGTACAGGTGTGACTGTCCGCGCCGAAGATCAGCTCGCCCGGACACACATAATGTTCCATCATAATCTGGTGGCACACGCCCTTGCCCTCCCAGAAATCGATGTTGTGTTCTCTGGCGAAGTCGCGCATCTTCTTCTGCGATGCCGCGGTCTTGGGATTGTCGGCCGGCACATTGTGATCCACGATGAATACCATTTTTTTGGTGTCTGCGATGTGCGGATGGTTCAGTTTATTATGATACATATCCACGGTCAGATGGGTGGTTCCGTCATTGCTCATCATGCGGTCCAGATTCACGGTATGGATGTCGCCGGCCTTCACGGTGTCAACACCGGCCGCCCGCGCGATAATTTTCTCTGCGATTGTCATTCCCATGTTTTTAAGCCTCCTCCTTGTTCAGAGAAGCGATCAGTCCGCCCTCACTCAAAATCTTCTGCATATACTCCGGCAGCTTCGTGCAGGAATAGGTTTTTCCGCCTGCCCTTGCAACGCCCTCCGTCAGAGACAGCTCCATCTCATCGCCGTCCTGCACCGCATCCGGCAGCTCCTTGCACACGATCACCGGCAGCCCGATATTGATAGAATTGCGGTAAAAAATCCGCGCAAAGGATTTGGCAATCACCGCCTGCACGCCCAGGGCTTTCAGCACACTCGGCGCCTGCTCTCTGGAAGAACCGCAGCCGAAATTCTCTCCTCCCACCACATAATCCCCCGGCTTTACCTGGCTCGGAAACTCCGGATTCAATGACTCAAAGGCATGCACCTTCATCTCCTCGATGTTCGGGAGCAGCAGATACTGCGACGCGATAATCTGATCCGTATCCAGATCATTATGAAATTTAAAAATTTTTCCTGAAGACATGACTTCCTCCTATGGCTTAAATTGTCCTTTTTCATGGCTTTTGACAAATAACTGTTTGTATTATAACATCTCCCCTGTTATAATAACAATAGATAATACTCATGGTTATCATAACAGTCAGTTATGCTTTACCGGAAGATATAAAGGGGATTTTTATGGATCAGAATTTATCACAGTATCGTATTTTTTATGCGGTCGCCAAGGCCGGCAATATTTCCAAGGCGGCAAAGGAGCTTTACATCAGCCAGCCCGCCATCAGCAAATCCATCAGCAAGCTGGAGGACAGCTTAAACACCACCCTGTTCACCCGCAACTCCCGCGGTGTGCAGCTGACCGAGGAAGGGCAGGTTCTCTTCGAGCACACCCGCTCCGCCTTCGATGCACTGTCCACCGGCGAGCAGGAGCTCAAGCGCATTCGGGAATTCAACCTGGGACATATCCGCATCGGGGTCAGCAACACCCTGTGCCGATTCATCCTGGTCTCCTACTTAAAGGAATTTATCGTGAAATATCCGCACATCAAGATCACCATCGAAAGTCAGTCCACCACGCACACCATGGATATGCTGGAGCAGGGGCGCATCGATATCGGACTGGTCGCCGAGTCGCGGCCGCTTAAGAATCTCCAGTTTCTTCCGGTCCGGGAGATCGAGGACATCTTTGTCGCCACGCCAAGCTATCTGGACAATCTGCGTCTGCGGGAGGGTGCCGATACCGATGTGTTCCAGGTCGGCAATATCATGCTGCTGGACAAGAACAACATCACGCGCAATTATATCGATGATTATATGAGCATCAATCAGATCTCCGCCAACAACCTGCTGGAAGTGACCACCATGGATCTCCTGATCGAGTTTGCCCGGATCGGCCTTGGGATCGGCTGTGTGATCAAGGAATTCGTGAAGGAGGATTTAAACTCCGGAGAACTGGTTCAGCTGCGGCTGGATACGCCGATTCACAAGCGAACGATCGGGTTTGCTTATCATACGGCACGGACGTCGAAGGCGCTGGATACGTTTATCCGGTTCTGCAAGGAAGCATCCTGACCGACATAACAAACAGACATAACAAAAAGAAGGCCACAACAGGGAATCCTGCACGGCCTTCTTTTGTTATGTCTATTATTAGTTGTTGATCAGCTTATCGCCTTCGTTGTTCCAGCTGTACAGCTTACGGATCTCTGCACCGATCTTCTCAGACGGATGCTCGGAAGCAAGCTTTCTCATCGCCTTGAAGTGAACCTGACGGCCTGCCGGAGACATGTCAACGAGGAACTCTTTTGCAAAAGTACCATCCTGGATATCGGACAGGATCTTCTTCATTGTCTTCTTGGTCTCGTCGGTGATCAGCTTCGGTCCGGTCACATAGTCGCCGTACTCAGCCGTGTTGGAGATGGAATATCTCATGCCTGCAAATCCGGACTGATAAATCAGATCTACGATCAGCTTCATCTCATGGATACACTCGAAGTATGCATTTCTCGGATCATAACCAGCCTCAACCAGAGTCTCGAAGCCTGCCTGCATCAGAGCGCAGACGCCGCCGCACAGAACTGCCTGCTCACCGAACAGATCGGTCTCAGTCTCGGTACGGAATGTGGTCTCAAGAACACCTGCTCTTGCGCCGCCGATCGCCAGAGAGTAAGCCAGTGCCAGATCCAGTGCCTTGCCGGTAGCATCCTGCTCCACAGCAACCAGACACGGAACGCCCTTGCCCTCCTGATACTCGGAACGAACGGTATGGCCCGGTCCCTTCGGTGCGATCATGGTAACATCCACATTCTTAGGCGGAGTGATGCAGCCGAAATGGATGTTGAAGCCGTGTGCAAACATCAGCATGTTGCCTGCTTCCAGGTTTGGCTCGATGTCCTTCTTGTACATATCTGCCTGAAGCTCATCGTTGATCAGAATCATGATGATGTCAGCCTTCTTTGCTGCCTCAGCCGCGGTGTATACTTTAAATCCCTGTGCCTCAGCCTTTGCCCAGGACTTGCTGCCCTCGTACAGACCGATGATCACATCACATCCGGATTCCTTTGCATTCAGTGCATGTGCATGTCCCTGGCTGCCGTAACCGATCACAGCGATGGTCTTGCCCTCCAATAAGGACAAATTACAATCTTCCTGATAATAAATCTTTGCCATTGTTCTTTCCTCCTGTGGAATTCCCTCTAAACTAGTTTGTAAAAATTTATGCGTAAAAGGTCCGGTGCCGACGACTCTCTGTCCGCCTTTGGCACTCCTTCGCGCTAACTGTGTTGTGTCCTGCGCTCGTCCAACCGCAGAAACTGCTCCGCTTACGGCAGATAACGAATGTCATCGGCACCGCGGGATAATCCGGTCAGACCGGTTCTTGCCAGCTCCAAAATCTCGTAATCCTCCAGCAGATTGATCAGTGCGTCCAGCTTGGACTGGTCACCGGTCAGCATGACGGTCAGGGAGTCTTTGCCCACGTCGACGATGGTCGCGCGGAAAATATCGGAAATCGCGCTTACCGCCTGTCTCTCGCTGGCATTGGCACGAACCTTGACCATGATCAGCTCCCGATATACGGAATGACCCGGCTTCAGTTCTTTGATGTCACGGACATCTTCCAGCTTGCGCAGCTGCTTCTCAATCTGTTCCAGAATATCCTGATCCCCAAATGCAACCACTGTCATTCTGGAATACCGCACATCGGCGGTCACGCCTACCGTGAGGCTCTCAATGTTGTAACCACGGCGGCTGAACAGACCTGCTACCCGGCTCAGAACACCGGATGTGTTGTCTACTAATAATGATAACACGATTCTATCCATGGCTTTCACCCTTTCCTATCAAGTACGATTAATCATAACAATCCTGTTATTATTTGTCAACTATATAAAAGGAATGCTTACTATTCTTTTTAGTTATATCGCACCATGTCCGCGGTGATCTCGGCCAGGCTTCCGGCTCCGCACATACTCATGGTATCTGCAAGCTCCGCGCCCAGGCGCCCCACCAGCTCCGCGACACCTTCCTCCGCTCCGCCGTACACGGCAGTCACGAACGGACGGGCGATCAGCACGCCGTCTGCGCCCAGTGCCAGTGCCTTGAACACATCGGCTCCGGTGCGGATGCCGCCGTCAACCAGAATGGTCATGGAACCGCCCACCGCCGCAGCGATCTCCGGAAGCACCTCCGCGGTGGACGGGCACTGATCCAGAACTCTTCCTCCGTGGTTGGACACGACAATGGCGGAAGCTCCCGCTTCCCTGGCCTTAAGCGCGCCCTTCACGGTCATGATTCCTTTGACGATGAACGGCACACCTGCGGCCCCGATGATCTGAGCCAGCTCCTCCACCGTCTTGCTGCCCGCGGGCGGGGTCATATTTTTCAGAAACGGCAGTCCCGCCGCATCCACATCCATGGCCGCAGCGAACGCCTTACAGCCGCGCACCAGCTCCATCTTCTCCGCTACCGTCTGCGCATTCCACGGCTTTACCGTCGGCACGCCGATCCCGTCTGCCCGGCCGATCGCTTCCGTAGCCGCCTTCATGACCTCCGGATTGGTTCCATCTCCGGTGAATGCCGCGATTCCGGCCTTCGCACAGGCCGAGACCAGCACGTCATTGTAGGAAGCATCGTTGTATTTCTCTCCGTAATGCAGATTCACCGCGCCCACCGGACCTGCAAAGAACGGATAGGCAAAGGTTCTTCCAAATACGTTTAAGGAAGTATCCGGCTTGCGGTTCTCGCACAGTGTATCCATCTGCACCCGGATCTCTTTCCACTTATCATAATTGCGCACCGCCGTGTCGCCCACGCCCTTGGCTCCCGGCCCCGGAATCTGGTTCCGGCACGCCCGCCCGTTGCAGACTGCACATCCCTTACAATATACTCCCAGGCAGGCTCTTGCCTGCTCCAGCACCTCATTCTGTGTCATCATCATTTCCTCCTATGTTTTATTTCCTGTTCAGCCCAATGCCACATCCAAAATCATCATAACCACGAATCCAACGGCAAATCCAATCGTACCCATATTGGAATGCTCGCCCTCCGCGGACTCCGGAATCAGCTCCTCCACCACCACATACAGCATGGATCCCGCCGCAAATGCAAGCAGATACGGCAGAATCGGGATCACAATCCGTGCCAGCACAATAGTCAAGGCAGCCGCGATCGGCTCCACAATACCGGACAGGGTTCCCATCACAAATGCTTTCTTCCTGCTCTCTCCCTCGCTTCGAAGCGGCAGGGAAATAATCGCGCCTTCCGGGAAGTTCTGAATGGCGATTCCGATCGACAGCGCAAAGGCTCCCGCGATGGAGATCGGTGCATCTCCGCTCAAAAGTCCCGCAAATACCACACCGACGGCCATTCCCTCCGGTATGTTGTGCAGCGTCACGGCCAGCACCAGCATGGTGGTCCGCGCCAGACTGCACTTGGGCCCCTCCGGCTCCTCACATCCCATGTGCAGATGCGGGATCACCCGGTCCATGAGCAGTAAAAATGCCATTCCAAATGCAAGGCCGACCGCCGCCGGCATAAACGCCAGCTTTCCCATATGCTCCGACATCTCCATCGCCGGAATCAGCAGTGACCACACCGAAGCGGCCACCATGACACCGGAGGCAAAGCCCAGCAGCGTCTTTTGAACCACCGGCTTAATCGCATTCTTCACAAAGAACACGCAGCCCGCTCCAAGCATCGTGCCCAGAAACGGGATCAAAACTCCCATACTGATATCAAACATCTCCTTTTGCATACGCATCTCTCCCTGTTCATTTCTATTTTATTCGAATTTTGTCAATTCGTTCGCGGCATGCGCATCCTGCGCGGAGCGTTTTTATATCATAAAACGCAGTTTCCTGTCATACGAAAAACTCCGGCTCTTTTCTTCCGGCACAAACCTTTTTAAGCTTCTGCCGCACGACCAAACGAACCAGACGGCTCACGCTTCTGCCCTCCACCGGACATTCCTGAATGCAGCGCATACAGCCGATGCAGCGCTCCTGATCCGTGATCTTCGGATCCGTACGTGAGATCGCCTGGGTCGGACATTTGCGAATGCAGGTGCCGCAGTTGCTGCAGTTAGCGCTCACATGAATCCTGATCGGCAGGCCATGAAACTCCCGGTAAGGGTGATGTCCCGGCACCGAAAGATCATGAAGTTCTCCGACTCTCGCAAGCGCCTCCAACTGCTTGGCCGCCTGCTGCCCGAACTGCGTCAACATTTCCTGATCCTTCGCATCCGGTCTCCCGGCCGCGATCGAACGGATGATATTGTGTTCCGCCACCGCCGCAATCGCAGCGGCCGGCACGAACCCCTGCTCCGTCAGGATCTCTTTCAGCTCCAGCAGCGCATCCTCGTAGGCACGATTTCCGTAAACCACCACCAGCACCGCCGGCGTTTGATGTCCGTGCAGCTTGCGCAGGCGCTCCGCCGCGGTAACCGGAAGCCGTCCGCCGTACACCGGTGCACCCACGACGATCACTTCATTTTCCAGAAAATGATAATCCGGCCGGTTCCGGTTCGCATCCGTCAAGTCAAGCTCCGCCTGATTCCCTCCAAACTGCCCGGCAATTTGCATGACCACGTTTTTCGTACTTTTCGTAGGACTGAAATAAATCCCGGTAACCTGCTTGATCTTCATCCGCGATCCTCCCTCTTCTCTTTTCTTCAGTAATGTACCGCCTCATGCTCTGCATTCAGCCAGGCCACAGCCTCCCAGATCCCATCCGTCGTAAACGGAAAGTCCTGACTGTGTTTCTTCTCCTCCGGTGTCACCTCGAAATTAAACGGCTCCGGCCAGATAATCGCGCGAATCTGCAGCTCTGTCTTCGCCGGAGTCTCCTCCGTCGCCTCTCCGACCACCTTTTCAAACTTTTGAAGCTGATAGCGCATCCCCTGAAAGCTTCCGGTAAACCGGCTCTTCTTTAAAAACGGGATCGAGATATCTCCATGTAAATCAATCATAATAACTCCTGTCTTTTCTGTCAAGTTGCTATTCCTGGTGCCGTTGTTTGATGCTGTTGTTTGGTGCCTGGCTCTCTTTTTCCGGCATGCCACATTGTTTCCCGCTTTGATTGTACTCCGGTTTGGATGGTTTATCAACAAAAGAAAGGCGACAGCGGACGGGCGGGGCGGGGCGGGGTGGGGCGGAAACTCCGGTCTTGTGAGGTTTCATTTGATGTGTTTGGACAATTGGGGGGCAATAACTTAAAAATCGTCCAAACATCCTCGCTTTCCCCATGATAATGCACATCATTTTGTGCGATTTGGTAATTATCAAATGAAACTGACCGTAATTACCCAAGAATTGCTGTATTCGTGGGCAAGCGCCTGTCATTTCAAACAAATATTGTCCAAAACCTCGTATTTTCGGCATTATAAGTGCATATATTTGGTAACCGCACATAGTCAGATGGTGAAATTACCAAAAAGCGAAAAGTAGCATAATTTCTAAGTTCGTGCATTGTGTAGCCAGCCGCCTCTATTTCAACTTCAGCGAAGTGATCCATGCTTCGATCGCCTGTGCCAGTACAAGCTGCTGCTGCAATACCGCCATACCGAATTCAGGAATCTCCGGCACAGCTTTTTTTATGCTTATATTTTCTTCCAGATAAGCAGTTAGTGTCTTTACATTTTTCTCAATGTTTGTCAGACATTTTTCTTGATTTTCTGGTGTAAGGCTGTCCAAATTTACAATGACGGCGTTAAAGTCTAAAAAAATATGGATGGGCTTGCAGGATATTTCCAGCACAAGCTTTTCAAACTCTTTTTCACCAGCCTCAGTTAAAGAATAGACTGCCTTCTCGGCCATTTTTCCTTCTCTTACCGGAGTCCCTTTGATAAGACCCTTTTCCTCTAACTGAATCACCTTTTTATATATGGAAGGAGTGCTGATCTTCACCCACTTTGACAAGTTCCGGTATTCTACTAACTTTTGAATGTCATAGGCGCTTAATGATTCTTTCTTTAATATTCCTAACACAATCAAATCTATGGTGGCCATGGTGTCCTCCCTTTTTTCTTGAAGATACTATAATTTATATTACTGTTTTTTCAAAACTGTGTCAAGAGAAGGGGTCACGAAACGGACCGATTACTCTGGCCGCTTATGGGAGATAGAGAATTACATACGGAAAAAGCACAATTTGTTGCTATGGGATGTAGGCTGTAAATGGTAGTAATGATACTACACTAAAACAGCAGGGCGGCGCATGGGCTGAAATCTGTAATCGAGCTTTGGAGCAGAACGGACACCCCGAGCGGATAGACCCGCAGTTATGAGCGGCAAGGGATAGACCAAATCCCCACCGTTCATTTAGGCGTTGCCGCTTCTGCTATGGAGAAGCGCGGCAACCTCAACCGAGAAATCGAAGTGACAAATCAGCGTTTTCGGCAACTGAAAGCGCATATCTCCAAACTGCAAAACTGGCTGAAAGAGGAACAGGCGAACACCGCGCCGCCCACCCTTGCCGACTACATTCAAGGTATTCTTTCCCGCAAGGCACAGGCGGGAAAATCAAGCTATTCCCAATCGCTGTATAACCTCAAGAACGCGGCAAATATGCTGAACTTCCTGCAAAGAAATCAGATAATGGATATGACATGGCTTGATGAAAAGTTTCAGTCCATGATAGGCTCGCAAATGGATATTCAGGATAAGCTAAAACCCGTTGAACGGCGGCTTGACACGCTGAAAAAACATATCGAGCAAGCGGAACTTTACATGGAGTGTAAGGGGAAAAAGAAGCTGACGGAAAGCGAGCAAATCCGCAAGAGCGTTTACACTATCTTGCGGCAGGAACAGCGGGAGTTGTTGGCATCCCGACAAACAGGAAGCTGTCTAAATGTGGATTTGAAAGTCTCCAAAATCAAATAGCCCTGCTCCTTGTACTAACTTTCCACTCTGCTCTATTTTGTCAAACGCCCCCGAAACTCTCCTTATTAAGTCGGCGGGGATAACAAGCTGGTGGTGAGCTGGCAAAACCCGGTCAACATCCAGAACTTCCACCCGCTTAACCGATTGATAAAACAGTTTTGGGTCAGTAGTTGGATAGAATGCGTCAAGACAACCGAGATATATCAAGTCACCAGAATACAGATACTTTCGCTGGGGCTCGTAAAAACAACAATGCCCAGGCGAGTGACCGGGCGTGTGAATGACGGTCAACAGGCGACCACCCAAATCAAAGGTGACACCATCTGTGAATACTGCTGTTGGTATCCCTTGAAACACCTGATACTCTTCTGGGGCAAAGCCCTGCGGGAAGTCACAGGGCTTTGCCATAAGGTTATGCTTTACTAGTTGTAGGGGAATAGGGAACTGCACAGCCAGCCAGTCACTTTCTGCTTCATGGACTTCAATATGGGAGAAATACTTGTGCCCGCCTACATGGTCCCAATGGGCGTGGGTCGTTAACACAGTAACTGGAAGATTGGTCAGAGCGTCTACTACTTCTTTGATGTTGTCCACACCTAAGCCTGTATCAATCAATATGGCCCGTTGTATCCCACACAGCAAATAGCAATGGGGTTCTTCCCAATGCTTGTACTCGCTGATGGCGTATGTGTCTTTGTCGATACTTTCAACTGTAAACCATCTACTCATGTCTTCCTCCTACAACTTCCAATTTCTCAAGCGTATCACTCGCCAAAATACACTAAAATTATACCACACGAGTATGACCAAATCAACGCGCTTTCTCCGACCGTTCCACCTATGTGGGGCGGGGCGGAAACTCCGATCTTGTGAGGTCTTATTTGATGTGTTTGGACAATTTTGGGTTCACAACTTGAAAATCGTCCAAACATCCTCGCTTTTCCCATGATAATGCGCATCATTTCATGCGATTTGGTAATTGTCAAATGAAACTGACCGTAATTACCCAGAAATTGTTGTATTCGTGGGCAAGAGCCTGCCATTTCAAGCAAATGTTGTCCAAAACCTCGTATTTTCGGCATTATAAGTGCATATATTTGGTAACCGCACATAGTCAGATGGTGAAATTACCAAAAAGCGAAAAGTACCATAATTTCTAAGTTCGTGCAGTGTGTAGCCAGCCGCCTCTATTTCAACGAAGTGATCCATGCTTCGATCGCCTGTGCCAGCACAAGCTGCTGCTGCAATACGGCCATACCGAATTCTGGAATCTCCGGCACAGCTTTTTTATGCTTATATTTTCTTCCAGATAAGCAGTTAGTGTCTTTACATTTTTCCTTCTCTTACCGGAGTCTCTTTGATGAAGCCCTTTTCCTCTAACTGAATCACCTTTTTATATATGGAAGGAGTGCTGATCTTCACCCACTTTGACAAGTTCCGATATTCTACTAGCTTTTGAATGTCATAGGCGCTTAATGATTCTTTCTTTAATATTCCTAACACAATCAAATCTATGGTTGCCATGGTGTCCTCCTTTTTCTTGAAGATACTATAATTTATATTACTGTTTTTTCAAAACTGTATCAAGAGAAGAGATGGCGAATTTGACCGATTAATCTGGTCGGTTATGAGAGATAAAGAATTAGAATAAAATCGTGTCTATTATTCCCTTGACTTATACTATAAATTATAGTATCATTCCTTTTGCACTATAATTTATAGTATTATATTTTATATCTTATAACAAGTGAAAGGAGCTTTGATTATGAATGAATCGAGTAAAAAAATGGAACTGCTGGGAGGTGCGCCCATACCACAAGCACTCTTGCATTGGGGCTGCCGGCCATGATCGGGATGTTGATCAATGCGTTGTACAATCTGGCCGACACTTACTTCGTGGGAGGGCTTGGCACCGACCAGATGGGGGCTGTCACGGTGGCCTTTCCGCTGGGGCAGATCGTTGTAGGATTGGGCCTGCTTTTCGGAAATGGCGCGGCGGCCTATCTTTCCCGACTATTGGGACGCGGTGATCAGGAAACTGCCAATAAAGCAGCAAGCACCGCACTGTACAGCAGCATTTTGGCCGGAGCCGTTATGATTCTATGCTCTGTCATTTTTCTAAAGCCTGTTTTGAGACAGCTCGGAGCGATTGACCGCATCATGCCCTATGCCATTTCCTACACCCGTATTTATATTATCTTTTCTATTTTTAATGTGTTTAATGTTACGATGAATAACATCGTATCCAGTGAAGGCGCGGCCAAAACAGCTATGTGCGCGTTAATGTCGGGAGCGGCATTAAACGTCGTGTTAGATCCCATTTTTATCTATACGCTTCATTTTGGCGTGGCCGGTGCTGCGATTGCCACAGCGCTTTCACAGATGGTATCTGCCCTGGTCTATCTGTACTACATATTCAGGAAAAAAAGTGTTTTTGACTTTCAGATTAGGGAATGCTGCTTTTCCAGAGAAATTATGTCGGAAATTTTGAAAATCGGGATTCCCACGCTGGTTTTCCAGCTCTTGACCAGCCTCTCCATCAGCATGATCAACCATGCGGCAAAAGAATATGGCAGTTCCGCGCTCGCCGCGATGGGGCCGTACACAAAGATCATGTCTATGGGAACCTTGATTGTATTTGGATTTTTGAAAGGCTTCCAGCCAATCGCCGGCTTTAGTTATGGGACAAAGAAATTTGATCGTCTGTACGAAGCAATCAAAACATCGATTCTCTGGTCAACGGTCTTTTGTGTTGCTTTTGGTTTGATCACTGCCATATTCCCCACGCAGATCATGGCTCTGTTTACCAGAAGCGATGTGGAGATGATTCAAATCGGTGCCATCGCCTTGAGGGCAAACGGGCTTTCCTTCCTGCTCTTTGGTTTCTATACGGTATACTCGTTCCTGTTCCTCGTGATGGGCAAGGCGAAAGAAGGGTGTATCCTAGGTGCGTGCCGCCAGGGCATCTGCTTCGTCCCCGTCATTTTACTTCTTCCAGTGACTTTCGGATTGCGCGGGGTTCTCTATGCCCAACCGATTGCGGATGTCCTTTCTGCTGTTATCACGGTATTTATGGCAATGCATCTTCATAAAGAATTACATATGGCAAAGGCACAATTTGTTCCGATGGAATCAGAGCGTTCTGCTTTGTAAATGATTTCTTAAAATACATCCGTTGCAGAGTTTTATTGTTTTGCCTTGACTTTTCTTCCGCTTTCCTTTATTATAAAAATAAGAAATGGGTTTTACGACCGTACAGCATATGCTAAAGCGGCTTGCTCGTTTCTTTTTTTGTGCGTAAAATATCATAAAGATACAACTTTCCATCGCTGTCATGCCTTACGAGCATTCGTACAGAAAAAACATTATATCTTATCACGCTCTCATGCTCATACACGGGCAACCCAAATTTTGTGTCATAACGATACCAGCCATATTTTGCTTTTTTCTTATGTTTTGAGTTGTAATCGGGCGCTGATGTTTTGTTTGTCGCTATATGGATTAACTCTCCAATGGCCTGGGATGAATTGGCTTTTGCTTTCGCGTTTGTTCCTTTTAAAATCTTTGTATCCTTTGAATGAGAAAATTCATCTGGGAAATCCTTTCCGATATAAATTTTTTCTGCTGTCTCTATCATCTCATAACACTGATCAACATATCCCTTTACATATTCTTCCACGTCCCCCCAATCAATCTGTCTCTTTCCTTTAAAGCGGATATCATGAATCAGAACAATCTTTTTACCATCAGAATCCGTAACAATATCAATGTTTTTATTCAAGCTAATGTAGTTCCTCTCTTTGTTAAAATTAAAAAATATAGGATTTCTTTACCGAACGGTAATAGCAAAAAAAGACATATCATATTAGATTATTACATATCCCATACTAACATCATTCTGCTTAATTTTCAAGCACCTTATCATGTATTTAGCATTCGACCAACGGCACCTCAACAGGTGCCTCTCAAACAAAAAAAGAGAGACCACAACACCTCCGTGCTCTCCGTCTCTCTTTCCTTACCATGTTTTATTAAGCCTCATCAATCGCTTTCCCGATATCATGCCGCATATATTTATTCTCAAACTGCACCCACTCGGTCGCAGCGTAGGCATTGGCTCTGGCCTGCTTCAAATCCCTGCCGGTCGCAGTCACGCCCAGAACACGGCCGCCGTTGGTCACGATATCGCCGTCCGCGTCGAACTTGCTGCCCGCGTGGAAGACGTAGTAGCCGTCGGTATCCTTGAACCTGTCAAGTCCGCTGATTTTAAAGCCCTTCTCATAATGCTCCGGATAGCCGTCGGAAGCCAGCACGACGCAGACCGCCGCATTGTCCTCGAATTCGAGATCGATCTGATCCAGGGTGCCGTCGATGCACGCCTCAAACACCTCCACGATGTCATTCTTCATGCGCGGCAGAACCACCTGCGTCTCCGGATCGCCGAATCGCGCATTGTACTCCAGCACGCGAGGTCCTTTGGCCGTCAGCATCAGTCCGAAGAAAATGATTCCCTTGAACTCTCTGCCCTCCGCCTTCATGGCATCCACCGTCGCCTGATATACATACTTTTTGCAGAATGCATCCACCTCATCGGTATAGAACGGGCTTGGGGAAAAGGTTCCCATGCCGCCGGTATTCAGTCCCTGATCACCGTCCTGCGCACGCTTGTGATCCTGCGCGGAGGTCATGATCTTGATGGTCTTTCCATCCACGAACGACAGAACCGACACCTCACGTCCGGTCATAAATTCCTCGATGACAATCCGGTTGCCGGCAGAGCCGAACTGCTTATCCACCATCAGCTCCTGCACGCCTGCCTTCGCCTCTTCCAGATTCTGGCAGATCAGGACGCCCTTGCCAAGCGCCAGTCCGTCCGCCTTCAGCACGATCGGCATCTTGGCCGTCTCCAGATATGCAAGCGCCGCCTCGGCAGAATCAAACGTCTCATAAGCCGCCGTCGGAATGTTGTATTTCTTCATCAGATCCTTGGAAAATGCCTTGGAGCCTTCCAGGATTGCCGCATTGGCGCGCGGTCCGAATGCGCGCAGACCTGCTGCCTCCAGCGCATCCACGGCACCTGCTGCCAGCGGATCATCCGGTCCCACGATCACCAGATCGATCGCCTGCTCTTTGGCAAATGCTGCCAGCCTGTCAAATTCCATCACACCGATATTCACACACTCTGCCACCTCTGCGATCCCGGCATTGCCCGGTGCACAGTACAGCTTCTCTACGCTCGGGTTCTGAGCCACCTTCCATGCGATCGCATGTTCGCGGCCACCGCCGCCTACGATGAGTACCTTCATCTGATCCTTCCTCCTCTATCACAGACAGACCGGAATCGCGCCGGTCTGTCCTCTGTCTTTTCGTTACGCATTCGCAATCAAATCAATCGCCTTCGGCAGAATCACCCACTCCGCCTGCTCCATCACTCTGCGCTGCAGCACCTCCGGCGTATCGCCGTCCTGCACTTCCACCGCTTTCTGCAAAATGATCGGGCCGGTGTCCATGCCGCCGTCCACATAGTGAACCGTCGCTCCGGTCACCTTCACTCCGCGTGCCAGCGCCGCCTCATGAACCTTCAGTCCGTAGTAGCCCACTCCGCAAAATGACGGAATCAGGGACGGATGAATGTTGATGATGCGATGCTCGTATTTCTCAATCATCAATTCCGGAATCTTCACGAGAAAGCCAGCCAGCACGATCAGATCCAGATGATATGCATCCACCTTCGCCACCAGTGCCTCATTGAACGCCTCCCGATTCTCAAAATCCTTCGGAGAGACGCAGACCGCGTCGATGCCATGCTGCTTTGCGCGCTCCAGCGCGTAAGCATTCGGATTGTTGCTGACTACCAGCTCCACCTTTGCATTGGTGATCGCGCCCGTGTCAACCGCATCCAGAATCGCCTGCAGATTCGTGCCCCCGCCGGACACCATCACACCGACTCTCAGCATAAGGTCACTCCCTTTTCGCCTCCCTCGATGGAACCAACCACATACGGGGTATCGCCTGCCGCCCGGATCGCTTCCATGGTCTTATCCACGTCAGCCGGGTCCACTGCCAGGATCATGCCCAGCCCCATGTTATAGGTGTTGTACATCATTTCTTCTGCGATATTGCCCTTCTTCGCCATCATGGTAAAGATCGCCGGTACCTCGTAGCTGTCCTTCTTCACAACGGCACGGATGCCTTCTTTTAACATACGCGGAATATTCTCATAGAAACCGCCGCCGGTAATGTGGCTGCATGCCTTGACCGTCACACCTGCGTTTTTGATGCTCTTGAGTGCTTTCACATAGATACGGGTCGGGGCAAGCAGTGCCTCGCCAAGTGTTTTGCCCAGCTCATCATAATACACATTCAGTCCCTCGCGGGTCAGTTCGTTCTCAAATACCTTTCTCACAAGCGAGAAACCATTGCTGTGTACGCCGGTCGATGCCATACCGATCAGCATATCCCCAGCCTGCAGATGCTCACCGGTAATCATATCCTTCTTATCGCATACACCAACCGCAAAACCAGCCAGATCATAATCCTCCTCCGGCATCAGTCCCGGATGCTCTGCTGTCTCGCCGCCGATCAGCGCCGCCTCAGACTGCAGACAGCCCTCCGCAACGCCCTTCACGATATCCGCAATCTTCTCCGGCACGTTCTTGCCGCATGCAATATAGTCCAGGAAGAACAGAGGCTCACCGCCTGCACAGGCAATGTCGTTCACACACATCGCTACCGCATCAATTCCGATGGTATCATGCTTATCCATGATGATCGACAGCTTTACCTTGGTTCCGCAGCCATCTGTACCGGATAACAGAACCGGATCTTCCATCTCTTTGATCTTTGCTAAGGAAAAGGCTCCGGAGAATCCGCCGAGCCCTCCCAAAACCTCTTCACGCATGGTCTTCTTCACGTGTTCCTTCATCAGTTCAACTGACTTATAACCTGCTTCAATGTCTACTCCGGCTTTCTTGTAATCCATGATTCTTCCTCCGTATCAATTCTATCTCGTGTATGTGAAAGAGTTACATCTGCTTTAAATATTCCTGATAGCCGATGCTGTCAAGCTTCTCGGCCTTCTTCACCACATCGCCCTTTAACTTCTCTGCATACGCCTTGACCTGCGCAAGCAGTGCGTCATCGGAAGTCGCCAGCATCTTCGCAGCCAGAATGCCTGCGTTGGCGCCGCCGTTGATCGCCACGGTTGCCACCGGAATGCCGGACGGCATCTGAACGATGGAGTACAGGGAGTCCACACCGCCAAGATCGGAGGTCTTCATCGGAATTCCGATGACCGGCATCGGGAAGATTGCGGCGCACATACCCGGCAGATGTGCTGCCTTACCGGCTCCTGCGATCATGACCTTGATTCCTTTTCCTTCTGCTGCTTTCGCCCACTCAAAGAAAATATCCGGCTCCCGGTGTGCAGAAATGATCGTCATCTCATACTCGATTCCGAACTGATCCAGAATCTCTGCTGCTTTCGCCATAATCGGCATATCTGAGTCGCTGCCCATCACAATTCCAACTTTTGCCATTGTAAGCTCTCCTTTTATTCATTTATTATCTTCACTTATAACTAATTCTTATTAATGAATCAATACTTATTAATTATAATACTAAACTTTCTTCCCATCGTCAATAGGCGAGAACACTATTTTTCCGGCACATGGTTCCATCCCGTTCCGGTGTGCATTTGCTCACGTCAGCGCCCGGTTCAGCTCCTCCGTCCCGTCCACCACAAACCGCCCTTCACGAATGACCGGAAGCTCCCTTCCGTCTGCACAGACCGCCGTGACCTCTCCCAGTTCGGAATACGGAACCGTGATGTCCAGATGACAGCCAAAATACGCCTTCGCCACATCTTCTTTTCTCAAGCTCGAGATCTCGTTGTCCCGGGCAATCACCTCGCGGCCATCCGGATTGTACATCGGCGTGTCCTCGCTCCAACTGTAGCAGGTATCTCCCACCGCAAAATGTGGCCCCATCTTCTCGGCAATCAGGATCGGCAGCTTCTCCACAATCCCGAACCGCTCCGCCATCGCGTAAGCCGTAGTATTCGTTCCGATCGCGAATTCTCCCATCGGCAGGGTCTCATGATTCTTTAAGATCTCCTGGCGGATCAGCTTTCTGCCTTCCTCCGGATCAGCAAAATTATCACAGCCATATTCCTTCACCATGCCGTCCTGAAACCGCAGCCGCAGGTTTCGGAACTGGATGTCGCCCAGATAGACCTTGCTCACCTGCAAAAGTCCCGTCGTTCCCGCAAGCACCGGTGAGGTAAATACCTCGCCCACCGGAATATTCACGTCCGCAACGCAGTTCTCGAAATTAGTCTCCTTCGTCACATCCTTTAGCGGATGCAGCGATACGCAGATGTCGGTCTGATTGCCGCCGCGCCCCGTCACGTGCACGTGCTCCGCCTGATCCAGCACCTCGATGATCTTTTGCTGAATCGTCTTATACACCTCATAATCCAACGTATTGATGCGAATCGTCTCCGCAAAAATCTCCGCGAAATCCGCTCCGATCGCCGGAACCGGGAACGCGATGATCGTAAAGCTGGTCTCATCCCCCGGCAGATACTGGTTGACAATCGGCATGGATTCGTTGGCGTAGATGATCGTCAGCTCCTCCTGCTTTTTGCTCAGGGAACACGCTTCCGGCTTATTCATCGGTTCAAATCCATCTTCGCCAAAAGTCTCCACCACCGCCGGTCCCGCATACCAGGAAGCTTCGTTCTTATAGGTCTCGTAAGCCGTGCGCAGAACCGCCAGCTTCCGCTCCTTGAATGCCTTGTCAAAATAGATCGCCTGATCATAGCGATGGTCATAGTCGTACTGACGGTTCGCCGAACTGCCGTGATAGCCGATCTTCCGGTTTGGACTCTTCGTCACAGACCAGGATGCCGCCCGGTACAAAATCGTCTCCAGTCCCATCTCCTTAAACTGCCGGATCGCCGAGCGGATCATCCGCTCAAAGCCCAGCTCGTAGCGGATTCCTACCGTTTTCTTCTTCGACAGGTCGCGTCCCATCACCTCAAAGCCCTTCCGATAGCCCTCCGTATAAGTTGCCGCCATTTTCTCGATGGTCTCCTCCGGCAGCGTATTCAAAAATCCGGCGATCTGAAGCTCTGCATCCGAGATATACTCTCCAAACCGATACAGGTAGCGCAGGTCCGCCAGATCCTCTTCCATAATGATATCCCGTGCAAAGGACAGCGTCGGATCAAGCTGCTCCCGAATCCGGTAAGTCAGCGTCACATCCGTATAGTCGCTGTGGAACCAGTAGAGCACCGCTTTCACCGCTCCCGTCTCCGGCGTGCCCTCCTCAAACATATTGTACAGCTCGATCATCGTCTCACACAGAATCGTGATATCCGTCAGGCGGCACTCACAGGCAAACACGATCGCCTCCCGAAACTGTGCATAAAATGCAGACAGCATCGGGCCAAGCTCTGCGCCAAGTTCTGCTGCCGCATAAGCCGGATTGGCAAAGCTTTTCTCATAATGCTCCGGCAGAATGTCCGCATACAGACTGTGATTTAACTTCTGGAGTTCTGCCAAATCAAACGCTTCCAGTTCCTCCCGAAGCTGCAGCCGCGCCAGTTCCTCGATCTGTCCCGCAAATCCGGCCATCCGCACAAAGTATGCACGGTACGGCTCTGCAACCCGATCCTCCCCGGGAATCTGCGCGATCCGCTCCATCGCCAGATCATAGCGCTCCGTGATCTGTGTATTTTCCTCATTCCATAACTTCTGATATTTCATTCATCCAGTCCTTTCCCTCAGCTAACCAGCCCCACGATAATCATGCTGATCCAGAAGATCAAAAGCACACCGCTGACCGCGATGGCCGCCTTCGCCAGAATGTAATTCATCTCCTTTTCCAGAAAGGAAAGCCCCCCATACCACAGAGCAAGTACCGAAAACACGATACTGGAAAATCCCCAGGCGGCCATATTTATTCCACCCTGTCCCTGCATGTGGACACTGATCATCAGGCTGCACACACAGCAGACCAGAGCCACGACAGCCAGTACAAGGGCGCCCCTGCTTTTCTTTGCGAAGGGTTTCCTGATATAGGAAATCTTCTTATTTTTCTGCACGCTTTTTCCTCCTCCTGATCCGGATTTGCTGAACCATGTGGTAAAAAAGATAACCCAGGATACCGCCCAGTGTATTTAAAAACATATCGTCCACATCAAAACTCCCCACACGGGAAATCAGCTGCGTCACCTCGATGCAGAGACTGAGGCCAAAGCAGATCAGCGTCATATTGTACCATCTGCGTCCTCTTCGGCTGACGATCGGCAGGAAAAACCCGCAGGGCATGAAGCCCACCACGTTGCCTGCCACATTCAGCAAAAATGCCTTCATCCCCACCTGGTGTCTATAATAATAGAACCGTTTGATCTCTTTAAACGGTTCCAGATTGTATGCGTAGCCTCTTTGCATGGAATCCCGTCCAAAGGACTCTGCAAAGAACAGAAAATAAATCAAAAACCCCAGATAAACAAGGAACAATATCCAGCCAAGCTTTTGATTCCTGGTTGTATTTTTAATCATAATTTCCCCATATATTCCTGAAATTTTGCTGTCCTCTGTCAGGACGCCAGAAAACTTCAGGCAGCGGCTGTCTCCCTTCGGAGCAGACGCTGCCCTCTGTCATCATCAAAATGTGATATCGTTCTTTCTTTTAAGCAGCGCGCTGCCGCTGATGATCGACAAAATGCCGACCACCAGGCCCGTCACCAGGATGATGACGCCCACTGCAATATCGCAGGCACCCGCTCTCTGCATGGTCTTATATACTTTCTCCATAAAGACACTCCTCACTGTGCGTGTTACTGTGCACCATACTGCTCATAATATGCATCAATCGCTGCTTTTAACGCATCGTCAATGACGATTTTTCCCTTGTAAGGCTTGTTGTACAGATGCTCCACCACATCCCCCATCGTCACGATGGCCGTGGTCTTAAAACCATATTTCTCTTCAATTTCTTTCAGAGCAGACTTGCTGCCCTGTCCGCGCTCCATGCGGTCCACGGAAACGACCAGACCAAGCACATCCACATCGCCCTGCGCCTTGATGATCGGCAGTGTCTCCTCGATGGAGGTTCCGGCTGTGGTCACATCCTCGATGATCACCACCTGATCGTGATCTTTGATCGGGCTTCCAAGAAGGATTCCCTTGTCGCCGTGATCCTTTACCTCTTTGCGGTTGGAGCAGTATTTGATGTCGGCATCGTAGAACTCGCTGATCGCCATGGTGGTTGCCACGGTCAGCGGAATCCCCTTGTAAGCCGGTCCGAACAGCACATCGAACTCCATGCCGAATGCATTCTGGATTGCCTTCGCATAATACTCACCCAGACGACGCAGCTGTGTACCGGTGCGGTAAAAGCCGGTATTTACGAAAAACGGAGTCTTTCTTCCACTCTTGGTCACGAAATCGCCAAATTTTAAAACCTCACAATCAATCATGAACTCTATAAATTCTTTCTTGTAATCTTCCATGGTTCTTCTCCTTTGGTTTTTATTTCACGCACCCGATCAGTGTATGGATGTCCTCGATCTGGTTCTTCTTCATATATGCCTCAATCCCCTCGGCGATCTCCACTGTCGCATAAGGATTGTAGAAATTTGCGGTTCCCACCGACACAGCCGTGGCACCTGCCATGATAAACTCCAGCGCATCCTCCGCTGTGGCGATACCGCCCATACCGATGATCGGCACGCTCACGGCATTGGCTACCTGATAGACCATCCGCACCGCCACCGGCTTCACCGCCGGACCGGACATGCCGCCGGTCTTGTTAGCAATGGCAAATTGACGCTTGTTGATGTCGATCTTCATACCGGTCAGGGTGTTGATCAGGGAGAGCACATCCGCTCCGCCTGCCTCCGCCGCCTTCGCCATCACCGTGATATCCGTCACATTCGGACTCAGCTTCATGATGACCGGCTGCTTTGCGTGCTGCTTCACCGCTCTGGTGATCGCCTCCACCGCTTTCGGATCCTGTCCGAAGGCGATACCGCCCTCCTTGACATTCGGGCAGGAGATATTGATCTCCAATAAATCCACCGGCTCGTCTGCCAGCCGCTCCACCACCTCAAGATAATCCTCGGTGGTTCTGCCGCAGACATTGACGATGATCTTCGTGTCATACTGTCTCAAAAATGGCAGATCGCGCTTTGCAAGCACATCGATACCGGGGTTCTGGAGACCGATGGCGTTGAGCATACCGCCGTAAACCTCCGCAATGCGCGGAGTCGGGTTGCCCGGCCACGGCACATTCGCCACACCCTTGGTCACCACAGCGCCAAGGCGGTTTAAATCGACGAATTCACTGTATTCTTCTCCGCTTCCGAAGGTGCCGGAAGCCGTCATCACCGGATTCTTGAGCTCCACACCGGCCAGATTCACTTTTGTATTCATCACAGCTCCACCTCCTGCGCCAGGAACACCGGGCCATCCTTGCAGATGCGCTTGTTGTGCACCTGGGAATGTTCGTCCACGTCCTTCGACTGGCACACGCAGGCCAGGCAGGCTCCGATTCCGCAGGCCATCTTCTCTTCCAGCGACAGCCAGCACTCGATGCCCTGTTCCTCGGCGTAAGCCTTCAGAGCGCGCAGCATCGGGGTCGGGCCGCAGGCGTAGATCACATCAGCCGTCAGACCGTTGGCTTTGATTGCATCGATGACATTGCCCTTTGTGCCGGCGCTTCCGTCCTCGGTCGCCACATAGACCTTGCCGAAGGGCTCGAATTCGTCCTTCAGAAACAGCACGTCACGGTAGCCTAACACCATCTGTCGCTCACAGTCAAGCTGCTTTGCCAGCTCCAGCATCGGCGGAATCCCGATGCCGCCGCCGATCAGGAATGCTTTCTTGTTCTTTTTCGTAAAGCCGTTGCCCAGCGGGCCGAGAATCGTGATGTCATCTCCCGCCTGATAAGTCGAAAACTCATCGGTTCCTGCACCGACCACACGGTACACGATCCGCACTCTGCCCTGCGCCTTGTCCACTTCACACAGACTGATCGGACGTGGGAGCAGCTTGCTGGCATCGTTTGTGTAGACCGAGATAAACTGTCCCGGTTTCGCCGCCTTTGCCACCGGCTCCGCCTGAATCCACATACTGAAAATATCTTCGGTCAGCGCTTCCTGGCTGACCACCTTTGCTGTCAGTTTGGTCTTTTCCATGCTTTCCTCCCGCTTACAGCACGCTGCTGATGTCAGCAGCCATGTCAAGCACTGCCTGTCTGGAAGCCTCTGCAAAATGCTCCGCGCCAAACCTCGCGTACTTCTCCTGCTTGTAAGCCGCGATGATCCCGCGGGAAGAATTGACCACGGCACCCAGACCGTCCTCGTTAAAGCAGGCCTTCAAATCCTTCGCCGTACCGCCCTGTGCACCGTAGCCCGGCACCAGGAAGTAGGTCTTCGGCATCAGTTTTCTGAGAATGGCACTCATCTCCGGATACGTCGCGCCAACGACCGCACCGACATTGCTGTAGGCACCGTCACAGCAGTCTGCTCCCCACTCCACGACCTTCTCCGCCACCAGCTCATAGAGCGGTCTGCCGTCGATCAGTCGATCCTGGAACTCTCCGCTGGACGGGTTTGAGGTCTTGACCAGCACAAACAGTCCCTTATTCTCTTCTTTACATACGTCCACAAACGGCTTCACGCCATCGGTACCCAGATACGGGTTTACCGTCAGGAAATCCGTGTTGAATGCGGTACAGATGCTGCTGCCGACCTTCACCTTGCCCAAATGTGCGGTGGCATAAGCGGCTGAGGTGGAGCCGATATCGCCGCGCTTCGCATCTCCGATCACCAGCAATCCCTTCTCCTGACAGTAACGGGTGGTCTTCTCATACACCTTCAAACCCTCGATGCCAAACTGCTCGTACATGGCGATCTGAGGCTTCACGGACGGAATCAGATCAAAGGTGTGATCCACGATCTCCTTGTTAAAATTCCAGATCGCGTCTGCCGCTCCCTCCAGCGTCTCTCCGTACTCCTGAAATGATTTTTTCAGGATGTGCTCCGGAATGTAGCTTAACATCGGGTCCAGTCCTACGCAGATCGGCGCTTTCGTCTTCTGAATCTTCTCTATCAACTGCTGAATCATGGTATCCTCCTTGTATCGGTCGTATTAGATTTTAGTTCTTATAGTCTTTCCTATTTTACCATATCCAGGATGGGCTTTCAAGGGACAAATGCGGGTCAGATCAGTCCCGATACCAGCGGCACCGCCACCACCGTAAGCAGCCCGGCCACGGCGATCGACAGGCTGCTCATGGCGCCTTCCACCTCGCCCAGCTCCAGCGCTTTGGCCGTTCCCACCGCATGGGCGCTGGTTCCAAGCGCCAGTCCCCTGGCGATCGGATCGTGGATTCCTGCCAGCTTAAAGATCGTCTCGGCGATGATGCTGCCGAAGATTCCCGTGATCATGATGCAGACCACCGTGATGGTCACAATCCCGCCGGCTTCCTCACTGACCCCCATGCCGATGGCCGTCGTGATCGACTTCGGAAGCAGCGTCACATAATGCTCATGCTCCAGCCCGAATGCCATACACAAAAGAAAAATACTGACAGCGCTGGCCGCCACGCCGGAAATGATCGCAATCATCACGGCAGTCACATGCTTCTTTAGCAGCTCCAGCTGCCGGTAAAGCGGAATCGCAAGGCAGACCGTGGCCGGCGTCAAAAGATAACTGATGTATTTTGCACTCTCATTATAAGTGGCATAATCTACATGAAACAGCTTCAGGCAGACGATGATCAGTGCCACCGAAACCAGAATCGGATTTAAGATGACCCAGCCGACCTTCTTCTTCAGCCATACTCCCAGCAGGTAGGACAACATGGTCAGCATAAAACCCCAATATAAAGATACCTGTAAAAATGTCATATGATCTCATCCTCTTTCTTCTTTCGTCCTGCCTTCAGCATCCATTCCGCCGTTTTCCCGGTTACCGCCATGACAACCATCGTGGAGATCATGCAGGTCGCCACAAGCGGCAGCACTGCGCCCGCCATGCTCGTATAGCTTTCCATCAGCCCCACGCAGGCCGGAATGAACATCGGCAGCATGATTTCCAGCAGGAAATCCCCTGTGCTCTCCACGTCCTTTAATTTCACCACGCCGCTGCACAGCAGCACCAGCAGCAGAAACAGCCCGTAAACGCCTGCCGGAATCGGCAGCGGAAGCACATGGTTGAGCAGCTCTCCAATCAGCGTGATGCCGAAGATGATCGTACATTCCCTGATATATTTCATAATCATTCCTCCTATGCTGAATCATAACACATAAAACATACAATGTGGTATTTTACCACCCGCCCTTTAAAATAACAATCATGTTTCTTGTATTCTTTGTGTTTTTTTACTATACTGTTTGTAAATCGTTTGTAAGAAAGGATTCCCTCATGCCAGACAATCAAACCATCCTGACCTGCTCTTCCCTTTCCGCGGCACAAAAAGAGGCTGCTGCCGCACTCGTGAACCTCTGCTGCCGCCACGATCAGATGACCCGCGCTTACCCCTTCGCAGAAGATGACGTGACGCATTATCTTCTTTATGGAAAAGACCAGCTTCTGTGTGCCATTCTCGCGTGGATTGATCTGGATGACACCAGCGCCGAATGCATGGCCTTCACCCGGCCGGACCTGCGCCGCCAGGGATGTTTTTCGATGCTGCTGGATCGTGCCCTGGAAACCCACGGCGAGCAGGATCTCTATTTTGCCGCTTCCGAAACCTGCGCGGACACCCTGGCCGTGCTGGATGCGCTGGGTGCCGAACGGACGGCGCAGGAACATCAGATGGAACGCTTCCTGTCCGAAGATGACCGGATGGATGCGCCAAATTCAGCTCCGCTTGCCCTGACACCCGCCCTGCCGTCTGGACAGAGTCTTGCACAGGCATTTTCCCAGACCGACACCACCGCGGATACCCGAACCGATGCCCTGACCGCCACCCCGCTGCGCTGGATCCTGTCCGATTCCAGGGTTCTCGGCACTTGCCACACCTCCCTTGTCTCCGCCCGCTGTGTCTGTCTGCACGATGTGGAGATCACACCCGAACTGCGCGGACAGGGCTTTGGCACCCGCCTGCTTGCACTGCTCTTTTCCGCACTCTCTGAGGCTGGCATCCAAAAGATTCTGCTCCAGGTCTCCGGGGACAATCACGCCGCCATGGCTCTGTATAAAAAAGCAGGGTTCCGCATCACGGAAACCCTGTCCTACTATCTCTATTAAATACAGTACACTACAGCGCCAAAACCTTCTCGGCTGCCTCGTCCATCCAGTTCTCCTCCAGATATTCGATGGTGCCGCCGTCCACGTTCTCGGCGATCTTCGGATCGATCGGCAGCTTCGCCAGTACCGGAAGCTCGAACTCCTTAGCGATCTCGTCGATGTGGCTCTCGCCAAACACAGAAATCTTCTTCCCGCAGTCCGGACATACCAGATAGCTCATATTCTCCACCAGACCGATGATCGGAATATCCATCTTCTTCGCCATGTTGACAGCCTTGGCCACGATCATGGAAACCAGCTCCTGCGGAGAGGTGACAATGATGATGCCGTCCACCGGCAGAGACTGAAATACGGTCAGCGGAACGTCACCGGTTCCCGGAGGCATGTCGACAAACATGTAATCAATGTTCTCCCACAGTGCTTCCTGCCAGAACTGCTTCACCGCTCCCGCAATCACCGGGCCCCTCCAGATTACCGGGTCCGTATCGTTGTCCAGCAAAAGATTTGCCGACATAATGCTGATTCCGGTCGATGTGGTAGCCGGGATCATCAGCCCGTCCTTCGTCACGGAAAGTCCGTCGGTTCCCAGTCCGAACGCCTTCGGAATGGACGGCCCTGTAATGTCTGCATCCAGAATCGCCGTGCGTTTTCCTTTTCCGTTCATCTTTACTGCCATCAATGCGGTAACCAGAGACTTGCCTACGCCGCCCTTTCCGCTGACGACACCGATTACCTTTTTGACACTGCTGCCTGGATTAAGCGGCTCTAAAAAGCTGGTGCGGTCCACGGTACGGCTGCTGCAATTCTCCCCACAGCTGCTGCAGTCATGTGTACAATTTTCGCTCATGTGAATTACCTCCAATTTTCCGGCTGTTTTGTCAACTCCAAACAAGACAGCCCTACTAAAAAGGATACCACAAATCAGAAAAAAGGGAAAGCCCAAATGTTTCCGATATATTTACAGATATATTTAATATTTTATTCATTGTTTCAACCAGAAAATCTGTTATAATGATAGTCAGAAAATACTTCGAGGTGTACCAATGAACATGAATATGAATCCAAACAGCGAATTAGTGCAGTCAGCCGTCAACGTCCCCAATCTGGTGCAGGTCCCGGAGGCTTTGATCAGCCAGGCCCAGGAGTTCCAGATCGCCATGATGATGTATACCTGCGCCATCCGGGAAGTCAAAACCAAGCTGGAAGTGCTCAACGATGAGCTTTCTGTCCGCAACCAGCGCAACCCCATCGAGATGATCAAGTCCCGCGTCAAGAAGCCGGTCAGCATCGTCGAGAAGCTGAACCGCCGAAATCTTCCGCTTTCCTTAGAATCCATGCTCCTGAATTTGGATGACGTGGCCGGAATCCGGGTGATCTGCTCCTTCGTGGACGACATCTACGCTGTGGCGAACATGCTGGTCAGCCAGGATGACATCACCATCGTCGCCATCAAAGATTACATCAAGCATCCAAAGCCCAACGGTTATCGGAGCTACCATCTCATCATCGAGATCCCGGTATTCTTCTCCGAGGAGAAGCGCAGTATGCGCGTAGAGGTTCAGATTCGAACCATCGCCATGGATTTCTGGGCCAGCTTGGATCACCAGCTAAAATACAAAAAAGATATCGGCGACGCCGCCGATCTGATCAGTGAAGAGCTGCGGCAGTGTGCCGAGGTCATCGCTCAGACTGATCAGCGGATGCTTCAGATCCGCCAGAGCATCGAAGTGCCAGGCGGATCTGCGAACAATTGATTATTTCATCTGTTTTCTGGCTGCGCCCCGGATCTGTACCGGGGTCTTCAGCAGCCGGAAGATTCCAGACGCTTCCAGTGCCTTCCCCATTGTAAAGAACAGCATCGAGTTGATCGGCCACATAATCAGATTTTTGAAAACGCGCATCGGAAGCAGGAGCATGAATGCTTTTCCGTACAGCATACTGAGCCACAGGGTGCCAAGCAGCATGTTGCACACAATGCTCACCACCAGCTCCGCCGCCAGAATTCTGCGCAGCGTGAGCTGTTTTTTATAGAAGAACAGCCCGTACAGCACCCCTGCCACCACCGCGCTGAACGTAAATCCGGGGAAAAATGCGCCGGTCGGTTTGATCAGATATTTTAAAATATCCAGTGCTCCGCTGAACGCTCCGCCCACCACCGGGCCGAACAGATAATACACGAACTGATTGGCAATACTGGAAAAGCCAATCTTGATGTAGTCGCCGATCACCAGGGTAAAATACCCCAGCACCACGGAGATCGCGCCGAACATGGCGGCTGTGGTGACCGTCCGCACCTGCCGGAACTCACCATAAGAATCGGCAAACAAAGTTGTTAATTTCTTCATAAAAAAATTACCTCCTTTGCAGACCACTCAAACTACAAAGGAGATAATAATCTATCCTCTTCGCAGCGGGATGCGGTCTGTGTACCGCAAGAGATCTTCTTCGTTCTCTTTTCGTCCGGCTGGCAACTCCCTGTCCAGCTGGCACTTAACGCACACAGGCCTACTCTGCTTCTCTATTTATTTTTGTACAGTATAGCACACTTTTTCCGGATGTAAAGTGTTATTTTTCGAACATGCCCGGAATGTGCCCGGAAATTCACATCTGCATCAGTCCGTCTCCGTTCTTTCGAAGCCACAGGCGACGCGCCTTGTAATCCGGCAGCACCCGCTCCACCTCCTGCCAGAACCGTGCAGAATGGTTCATCTCAAGACGGTGAGCCAGCTCGTGCACCACCACATAGTCCAGCACCTCCTCCGGCGCCAGAATCAGTCTCCAGTTGAAATTCAGGTTTCCTTTTCCGCTGCAGCTTCCCCAACGGCTCTTCTGATCCCGAATCGTGATCCGCCCGTAGGTGACCTGCATCACCGCCGCAAATGCCTCCGTCTTCCGTGCGATCACTGCGGCGGCCTGCTTCTGCAGCCGGCTGTAATCCTCCTGTGACAGCTCCGGGTGCGCCTCCCTCCGCGCGGTAAGTTCCGCTCTGTGCGCAAGCACTTCCTGCTGTTTTTTTAAGATCCATTCCTGCTTCGCCGCCACAAATGCCTCTATGAAGTCCCGGCTGCAGCGCTTTGGCGCGCGCACCAGTACCGAACCGTCCGGCATGATCTGGATGGCGACCGTCCGGCGCGCAGAGCGAATCAGCTGATAATCAAGCTCTGTATTTTCCGATAATCTCATTGACTTTCCGATACACGTCCCCCGGCTCTGCGCCGATGTGAAACGTCCCTTTCTCGTACAAAATTTGTCCATTAACCATGGTAAGCTGTACATTCTGCTTGCTGCCGCTGTAGACCAGATTCCTCGCGATGTGGTTGAGCGGCTGCATGTTGGGCTGCTGCAAATCGATCACGATCAAGTCCGCCAGCTTCCCTTCGGCAAGGCAATCACAGTCCTCTAATCCCATGGCCCTGGCACCGCCGCGCACCGCCATGGCAAGCACCTGTTCTGCCGGAACTGCCGACGCATCCCGTTCCCGCAGCTTGGCAAGTCCGGTCACCAAAAACATCTCGCGGAACATGTCCAGGCAGTTGTTGCTGGCCGGTCCGTCTGTGCCGATCGCCATGGAAATCCCGCGCTCCAGCATCTGCGCGACCGGTGCAGTCCCACTGGCCAGCTTCATATTGGAACCAGGATTTGTCACCGCAGTCAGCCCGCGCTTCTCAAAGATCTCCAGATCCTCCTCACTCATATGAACGCAGTGATAACCGCCGCCTCCATAAGCAAACATCCCCAGACTGTCCAGATAGGCCGTCGGTGTCATGCCGTGCCGCGCCATGCAGCCTGCCACCTCCGCAGCCGTCTCTGAATTGTGGGTAAACACCGGTGCATGATACTTCTCCGCCAACGCGGCCACGCCCCGCAAAAGCTTTTCCGAGGTCGTGTATTCCGCATGAAATCCCAGACGATAACCAATCCGTTCATGGTAATCCTGATACTTTTCGTAATTGGCTTCCAGCTCCTCAAGGGAGGACACAAAATCGTTCAGCCCGCTCACCAGCACCGTCCGAAAACCGGTCTCCACGGAAGCCTGCACCACCTG
The DNA here is from genome assembly GCA_028693165.1 of Lachnospiraceae bacterium. GTDB lineage: Bacteria > Bacillota > Clostridia > Lachnospirales > Lachnospiraceae > Brotaphodocola. Next base: position 34,614 of record JAQUVX010000010.1, read on the forward strand.
ATCCTGATGAAAATACATATCAAAATTCGAGGTGATTCCACTGGTCAGATATTCCATGATCGCCAGCTTGGCAAGCCACACCACATCCTCCGGCACAAGCTTCGCCTCCATGGGAAATACCTGCCGGTTCAGCCATTCCTGTAACGGAAGATCGTCCGCATAGGAGCGCAGAAATGTCATCGGCGAGTGTGTGTGTGCATTCTTAAAGCCCGGCATCATCAGATTGCCTTCCACGTCAATCTCCCGATCCCAGTCCGGCTGTTTGCGCAATACCCCACCGCTTCCCGGCCCCACGTAGGTAATGCGGTTGTGCTCCACCCACACCTCTCCCTCCGAGATTTCAAAATCAGTCTGCATCGTCATGATCTTTGCATGATAAAAACGGATCTTCATATCATTCCTCTTTCTTTTCCTGCCTCGCCGTCAATTGTTAACCTCAAATAATTATTTAGTTGACATTCCATTTTCTCTGTGCTAATCTGAAATAAGCTTATCACAACACACATAAAAAGGAGATCATCATCATGAAATTCACCACCAAAGAACTGGTTCTGGGCGGCATGTTCGCCGCGGTCCTTGCCGTTATCTCGCAACTCTCTATCCCAATGCCAACCGGTGTTCCGATCACGATACAGATGTTCGGCGTCACTCTGATCGGGGTTGTCCTCGGCTGGCGTCTCGGCCTGCTTTCCGTCATCACATATATTCTGCTGGGCGCGGTGGGACTTCCCATCTTTGCCAATTTCCGCGGCGGTTTCAGCGTCCTGGTGGGCCTCACCGGCGGCTACATCTGGGCATGGCCGATCCTGACCGTACTCGCCGGCCTTCGCCCAAACACCGGAAACCCCCGCACCAACATGATCCTTGTATCCCTGTCCTCCCTGGTCGGCCTCGCTGCCGTGGAGCTGATCGGCGGCCTGCAATGGGCGGCCCTCTCCGGCGATATGACCTTCGGCGCAGTCTTTGCCTATTCCATGGTAGCCTTTGTTCCAAAGGATATCATCATCACCATAATCGCTGTCGTGCTCGGCATCCCCATGCGCAAGCTGCTCGGCACTGCCGCCCTGCCGCAGACGAAGCTGCGCGCATAATCACGGGTTCGGTTTCATACCTTCTTTTCTTCTTTATAGCTTCACGTTTTCTCCGCGTTCGCCGTTCGCCATGAGCAAGCAAGCTTGCTCATGGCTCACTAACGCTCATTATATCATGATCCATTACTCCAGTCCATTTTCCTGCTAAATTTGTTGAAACCAAAAATTTTCAAGTTTTTTCCAAAAAAGGTTGACACGTTCCCTTTTTGGTGTTATTGTACCACTAACCCACTCGGTTGGTATGTAAATAAAAGTGAAAAGGAGAATCCCCATATGTCCAATTACAAGTTTGAAACACTTCAGCTTCACGTAGGTCAGGAACAGCCTGATCCGGCAACCGATTCCCGCGCAGTCCCGATCTATCAGACCACTTCCTATGTATTCCGCGACTCCGCGCACGCCGCGGCACGCTTCGGACTGGCTGATGCCGGCAACATCTACGGCCGTCTGACCAACTCCACCCAGGATGTGCTTGAGAAACGAATCGCAGCCCTGGAGGGCGGCGTTGCCGCTCTGGCAACCGCTTCCGGTGCAGCCGCCATCACCTATGCGTTCGAGGCTTTGGCGCAGTTTGGCGAGCACATTGTCGCACAGAAAACCATCTATGGCGGCAGCTACAATCTGCTGGCCCACACCCTGCCGCAGCGCGGCGTCACCACCACCTTCGTCAATGCACATGATCTGGCAGAGGTTGAGGGCGCGATTCAGGAGAACACCAAGGCCATCTATTTAGAGACGCTTGGCAATCCGAACAGCGACATTCCGGACATCGATGCCATCGCAGCCATCGCCCACAAGCATGGTCTCCCCCTCGTCATCGACAACACCTTCGGCACCCCCTATCTGATCCGGCCGATCGAGCACGGCGCTGATATCGTGGTGCACTCTGCCACCAAATTTATCGGCGGCCACGGCACCACCCTCGGCGGCATCATCGTGGATTCCGGCAAATTCGACTGGAAGGCCAGCGGCAAATACGCACCGATCGCCGAGCCCAACCCAAGCTACCACGGTGTCAGCTTCGTGGACGCCGCAGGCCCGGCCGCTTTCGTGACCTACATCCGTGCCATTCTCCTGCGTGACACCGGCGCGACCATCTCCCCGTTCAACGCATTTTTGCTGCTTCAGGGCGTGGAAACCTTGTCCCTGCGTCTGGACCGCCATGTGGAGAACACGAAAAAGGTCGTTGCCTTTTTAAGCAATCACCCGAAGGTTGAGAAAGTCAATCATCCGTCTCTTCCGGACCACCCGGATCACGCCCTGTATGAGAAATATTTTCCAAACGGCGGCGCTTCCATCTTTACCTTCAACATCAAGGGCGGTCAGGCGGAAGCTCATCAGTTTATCGACAACCTGGAGATTTTCTCCCTGCTTGCCAATGTCGCCGACGTGAAATCCCTGGTGATCCACCCGGCCACCACGACGCACTCCCAGCTTAGCCCGGAGGAGCTTTTGGATCAGGGTATTCAGGCAAATACCATCCGCCTTTCCATCGGCACCGAGCACATCGATGATATCCTCGCTGATCTGGAACAGGGCTTTGCTGCTGTCAAGTAACGCTATTTTTAAAAAAGGAGAATTTGATTATGGCTAACATATATACATCCGCCGATCAGCTGATCGGAAAAACCCCGCTTCTTGAACTCACCCATATCGAGAACGCATTTGGTCTGAAGGCAAAAATTCTTGCCAAGCTGGAATATCTAAACCCGGCCGGTTCCGTCAAGGACCGTATCGCCAAGGCAATGATTGACGACGCCGAAGCGAAAGGCATTTTGAAGGAAGGCTCCGTCATCATCGAGCCGACCTCCGGCAACACCGGCATCGGACTTGCATCCGTCGCTGCCGCCCGCGGCTACCGCATCATCATCGTGATGCCGGAGACCATGTCCGTCGAGCGCCGTCAGCTGATGAAGGCTTACGGTGCAGAACTGGTTCTGACCGAAGGAGCCAAAGGCATGAAGGGTGCGATCGCCCGCGCCGAGGAGCTTTCCAAAGAAATACCCGGCAGCTTCATCCCCGGACAGTTTGTCAATCCGACCAACCCGGAGATTCACAGAGCCACAACCGGCCCTGAGATCTATGCAGACACGGACGGAAATCTCGATTATTTCGTTGCCGGTATCGGCACCGGCGGCACGATCACCGGGGTCGGGGAATATTTAAAGTCACAGAATCCCAAGATCCGTGTCGTAGCCGTAGAACCGGCCACTTCTGCCATACTTTCTACCGGCGTTGCAGGCGCTCACAAGATTCAGGGAATCGGTGCAGGCTTCATTCCCGAGGTATTGAACACGCACATTTATGATGAGATTATCACTGTGGAAAACGAAGACGCATTTGCGATCGGAAAGCTGATCGGCAAACGCGAGGGCATCCTGACCGGGATTTCCTCCGGCGCCGCCACCTGGGCAGCGATTGAGCTTGCAAAGCGGCCGGAAAATGAGGGCAAAACCATTGTTGTCCTGCTGCCAGACACCGGTGACCGGTATCTTTCCACGCCGCTGTTTGCAGATTGACCCTGATTCATTCTGGTGTTATAGTAAAAGAAAACGAAGTGAGGAAAAAGGGATGATGATATCAACACGTGGCCGGTATGCTCTGCGCGTACTGATTGACCTGGCCGAACATCAAACCGGAGCTTATATCCCGATGAAAGAGATTGCTGCGCGTCAGGAACTCTCGCAGAAATATATCGAAAAGATTATGCCATTGCTGACAAAAGAGAAGTTGGTAGAAGGGGTTCACGGGAAGGGAGGCGGTTATCGCCTCACCCGTGATCCTGCTGATTATCGTATCGGCGACATCCTGCGCCTCGCCGAAGGCGACCTTGCTCCCGTGGCCTGTCTGGGCTGCGATGCTGTTTCGTGCAGCCGCGCACCCCAGTGCCGGACACTGGACATGTGGAAGAAATTCTACGAGATGACCAATACCTATTTTGACGGGATCACAATCGCGGATCTGATGAAGAGCGAGGTTGTGGCTGACTACGTGATCTGATTAATGATTAATGTACCAGTGCTGCGCCAAGCGCCCTGCACTTCGCTACCGCTTCCTCATCCGGTGTAAGGTTTGCGATGCAGTCCTCACCTCCGGCCACGGTTGCTCCGGCATCCTGCATCCGGCTTGCCCACTGGCGCATCCACTCTCCGTCACCCCAGTCATAGGAGCCAAACAGACCGATGGTCTTGCCTGCGGCAAATGCCTCCACCTGGGTCACAAAATCATCCATATCCGGATCCAGCTCCTCCGCTCCCATTGCCGATGCACCAAGTGCGAAGCTCTCTGCGTCCTTCAGAACTGAAGCATCCGCAGAAGAAACCTCCACCACATGAGCGGTTCCGCCCGCCTCCGTCACTCCGGCACCGACCGCCTCAGCCATGGCCTGTGTATTTCCTGTGCTGCTCCAATATACAACATAAACATCTTTCATTTTCATGATCTCCTTTTTTATCTGAATTTTTCTGTATCCGTACCTCAAGAAACCGCCACACGACACAGTGGATAGCCCTTGACAATCTCCGTCAGCGCCTGTTCCTTCGCCTCGTCATAGACGCGGAAAATCCGTTCTGCGCCCTGCGGGTCATGATAGACCTTCCAGTAGCGCACTGCCAGACTGTTCTCTCCGCGGTTTGCGATGAAGCCCTCCACATCCTCCAGAGGATATTCCAGCAGCACACCCAGCTCGTGCGGGAAATCCCGTCCGGCTCCGGCATACTGCTGATATCTGCCGCGCAGCCGTTTTAAGACTGCCGCGATCTCGAAGCATTCGTAGCCGTAGCGCATCAAAAACGCCCGCACCTCCGGCTTTTTCAAATACTGTTCCAGCCGCTCATATCGATACAAAAACAGCACTTCCCGCTCTCCATCTGCATACAGCAGCACACAGATAATCCGGCTCGCGCGCAGATACCGGCGAATCTGCTGCCAGCATCCGGCCTTCACCGTAATCAGATTAGAAAGCTTCACGCCCTTTAATACCGGCGCACACTGCGTCGCCACCTGGAATCCAAGCTTTGCCTCCGGTGTGCAGCTTTTCAAAAACGTAAGCATGGTTTCTGCCGACATGTTCGATTCCTCCTGTTCGCTTTGGATATCCTTTATGTTAGCATACGCTAACCAAGCCGTCAAGGTAGTCTGAACATGAAAATTTCTCATTATGATGCTGCTCTTAGAGCAGGCCTTTTTTCTTAAACCAGCGAATCTCGGTCACAAGAATCAGCACACAGAGCAGAATCAGTGCCATATAGCCATACTTCCACTGAAGCTCCGGCATATTAGCGAAATTCATCCCATACCAGCCCACCAAAAGGCTCGGAGGAAGGAAAAGGCTGGTCACCACCGTGAGCAGATTCATGGCATGGTTCTGGCTGATGTCAATCTGGGTCTGATACATCTCGCGGATCTGCAGCACATATTCACGCAGCATCTCCACATGGTCATGCAGACGCTCTGCCCGCGCTCCGAACGTGATAAATCGCTGACATTCTGCCTCACTTAAGATCTCGTTGTGATTGGCAGCAAGCATATCCGCCATATTGATCAGCTGCTCATAATAGGTATGTAAAACCAGAAGCCGTTTCCGATAGTGGATCACCGTCTGGTAAAAATTCTTTGGCACACGGGTCAGCAGCCGTTCCTCGATCACACTCAACTGCTGCTCAAGCCCCTGAAGAAACGGTACCTCCCCCTCAATCAGAAGATCCAGAAAATCCGCCAGCACATCGGCCGTCGTACCGTCTACGCGCAGCTCATGCTTTTGCAGCAGCTCCCACAGGCCGGCAAGCACCGGTTCCTCGCCGATCAGCACCAGCTGCATCCCATCCATATAATATCCAATCCCGATCCGATCACTGAGGATCTCCTTCTTGTTGGGAATAAAAAGCGTTCCCACGATGCAGTTTGGCATCAGCTCCGCCTTGCAGTATTGAATGTGTCTCACAAACTGCAAAAGCTGAATCCGGCATCGGATACTCTCTTTGTCCGCCTTGAGCTCCTCTTCCGTCATGGTTCTGATCTGAATACTTCCCGGTACATAGTCCTGCTTGATATCTGCTCTCACAAGACCCCGCTTTTCCATACATTTCATAAGATCACCTCTTCGACACAATTTTCCTTTTCTCAAAGTATAGCACATTTCCGCGCCTGATACAATTTTTAAGAACAATTAAGAACTCTTACGCATTATTACATTTTCATTACTTCCCTTGATTTTGATTCCTTCCTGATCTATGATGTGTCCATCTACGAGCAAGGAGGCAACAAACATGGGAGAAGCAAAATACCGCATCGGCGATGTGGCTAATTTGATGGGACTCAGCCGTGATACGCTGCGTCATTACGAAAAATGCGGAATTCTGATGTCGGAAAAAGGCGACAACGGATACCGTTACTATACAGATCAGGATATTTCCAGGCTGCTGGGTGTCCTTTACCAGCGCAAGATGGACATTGGACTCAATGAGATTGCTGCGCTTTGGACCCACGATGATTCCCTGTCGCAGCTGGCGGGTATCACCGACGCCAGACTGAAGGAGGAGGAGCTTGCCATAAGACGGCATCAGCAGATCATCGCACGGCTGCAGCTCACCCGCATGGAATGTGAGAATTTCCGGACGCATCTCGATCAGGTCGTCTTAAAGGAGCTTCCAAAAAGCTACGTCATCGTTCCCCGCGCGGGCTTCGAAGAGTGCACCCAGCTCTGGTTTCAGTACGCCAAGGATTATCCGGGCATGGATATGACCTATCTGTTCGACGAATATCACTGGAAGTATGATGAAGATACGCTCTGCCTGGACTACCGCAACTCGCAGCTGACTCTGATGCAGGATCTGGCCGAGCATGTGGACTATGAGTTTTCAAAAGAGAACCCGGCCGTCACACAGCCGACGCTCTGTATCTCCACCTACTGCCTGTCCAACACCCGCGTTCCAGATCCCCGGCATGTGCTTCCGATGATCGACTGGGCCCGTCAGCAGGGACTGATGACCTCGCACCAGCTCTACTGCACCTTCGCCATGCAGGGCCTAAATGACGGACAGCATTCTTATTATATGCAGATTTATCTTCCGGTATTTTAGGTTTCAGAAAAAACGGCACGTGGATGAATGGATTGTCCACGTGCCGTTTTTGATGCTGGCCTGCCGGAGTGCTCGACAGGCCAGCGCATTGCTGCCTGTTATTCTTTCTCTTTTTCCTTCTTTTCATTTCCAACATAGGTCACGATACCCTTGCTGTCTGTGCAGTAATAGCGGTCATCGCCGTCCTTCGCGTTGTTCTTCTTTTTCTGAATCTTACCGGACGTATTGACCAGATAATCCTCATCCTCCCAGGTTACCACCCGCAGCTTCTCATCCTTATCCGCCGTCTGGGCCTGACCTTTTAAGTAGATGATATCATCCTCGATCCCATTGCTGCCCTTTCCGCGATCATCACCGGACTTGCGGAAATGATATGTGTACTTCTCTCCGTCGATCTCCAAGGTTGTGCTTCCGGTCTTCATGGCTCCCTCTTTTGCCATTCCGCCAAAATAATATACCTCCCACGCCTCGTCCGCATCCGGCAGATCACTCTCGCTCTCAATCTCCTCGTAAGAAACGATCTCCTTATCGTTGACACTCAGCTTGTAAAGGCCGTCCAGCATCTTACCGTATTCATCGAAGCCATAATAATTGCCGTTGATTTTCTTGATCTGACTCTTTACGATTTCGCCTTCCTTATCGGCGTAAAACCAGGATTCCTCTCCGCTTTCATAGCCCTCCGGGTCCACCGATTCGCCCGGAACCGTCTTGAACCATCCCAGCGACAACCAGCTGTCCTGAGGCTGACTGTAGAACATGTCCCCTGGTGTCGCGGATGTATTGCTGCTGGTTGCGTACCAGTTAAATACTGCATTTCCATTCTCCTCAAACCGGTATTTCTTTCCGTTGATTTTCTTGGTTGTGTCCACGGTTTTCTTTCCGTTGCTCTTGAAATAAAACCAGTACCAGTCCTGGAAATCGTCGTCCTCGTTCTCCTCATCCTCGACCTCCAGCTTTGCCCACTCTCCGGCACGCAGCGCACCGTCCCCGGCCTCTCCCAGATAATAGATGCCGGTTCTCCACGCATCGTCATCGGTCAGCCGCTCCGACTGGTCATCCACCCAGCCGTAAAGCATCCGGCCATTCTCGTCAAACGCATAGCGTTTCGTCACGCCGTCTGCCTTTTTGATACTCTTGAAGGTCGTACTTCCGGAATTGGACGCGCGGTAGGCTTTTCCGTCTGCCCCAAAATAATACCAGCAGGTCTCCGCCTCATCGTCCCCCTTCTCCTCATTGTCCAGCTCTCTCCACTGATTTTTGACCTGCACGCCCGATTCATCGACGTAATAGTGATTCTCGTCATCCTCAATCAGGCGGCTGGTGGCCATCTCTCCATTCTCGTCCATCCAGTACCAGTTATTGCCGGACTTCTTCCAGGTCTCGGTCACCGGAGTCCCATCGGAACCGTAATAGCGCCAGGTTCCGCTCTCCTCCTGCCAGCCTGTGGCCGCAAATGAAATCATAGAAGCACCTATGGTAAATACGGCAGCGGCACATGGAACCAGCCATCTCTTAGTCTGTTTTTTCATTGTCTGAATTCTCCTTTTTCTGTCATGTATTCGGATTCCTTCCGATGCATTCACCTTACACTATGGAACCGTTCGAAGGTCAACCGATGTCATGATTCCGTAAGAATACGTAATATTTCTGCACAGAATTGCGGAGAACTTTCTGGAAATGCAAACGAGCTTCCTGTCATTCAATTCTGACAGGAAGCTCGTTTTTCATTATTTCCCAAGATAAGAGGAATCCTCCAGACGCAGATGTCTCGGAAGTCCATCCACCATCATCGGGGTCAGCTCCGCCTGAATCAGCGGACGCACATAGTCTAAAAATGCGGCTGTCACATAGTCGCCATCCTCATTGATCCACTCACGCGGAACCTTCTTCTCCACGTTTGCGATCTTATGTACATCATAAATGTCGGTCACACACAGGTAGGGATCATCGGAAACGCGCTTCAGGATGATCATCTTGCCGGTCTCGCCCTCAAAGGCCGCCTTGACCGCCGCGCCGCCGACCTGATACGCCTCCGTGATGTCCACGCGGCCCACGATATGGGAAGCACAGCGCTGCAGCGAGTTGAACTCGATGGCACGGGTCTTGCAGCCCACCTCTTTGGAGATTTTCTCGGCCAGGAAGCGCGCCGTACCGGTCAGCTGGCGGTGTCCGAACGCATCCACATAGTCGATGTTGTCCGTCAGCTCGCAGACATAACGGCCGTCTGCCACCTTCACGCCTTCTGAAACCGCAATGACAACCGATTTCTTCTCTTTGTGAAGCGCCTCCACCTTCTTCATGAATTTCTCCACATCGAAGGTGATCTCCGGCAGGAACAGCATGTCAGGGCCTTCACAGTCCTCTCCGGCCGCCAGCGCCGCGGCACCGGTCAGCCAGCCTGCATTCCGACCCATGATCTCGATCAGAGTCACGTTCTGCTGATCGTAGACCAGGCCGTCGCGGATGACCTCTTTGGTGATGGAGGCGATATACTTGGCCGCGCTTCCAAATCCCGGTGTGTGATCGGTCACCGCCAGATCGTTGTCGATGGTCTTTGGTACTCCCATGAACCGGATTTTGCTGCCGTTCAAGATCGCATAGTCGGACAGCTTCTTGATCGTATCCATGGAATCGTTTCCGCCGATATAAAAGAAATATTCGATCTCCAGCTTATCCAGAATATCGAAAATCTTATCGTAGATTTCACGGTCCTGCTTGATCTCCGGCAGCTTGAAGCGGCAGGAGCCAAGGAAGGACGACGGTGTGCGTTTCAAAAGATCAATGTCCAAATCGCTGCGGATATGCTCCGACAGATCCACTACCTTCTCTTCCAGCAGTCCCTGTACCCCGTGAAGCATTCCGTAAATCTTTTTTGCACCGCGGTCTCTTGCGGTCTTATAAACACCTGCCAGGCTGGAGTTGATGACCGCCGTCGGCCCTCCCGACTGCCCCACAATGACATTTCCCATTACATTCCCCATTACATGCTTCATAAAAACCTGTCCTCCTATCTCGCCATCTCAAGCTGCGGCCCCGTCTGGTTGTGCGCTTTGATGATCGTCTCAATCTCATCCAAATTCGAGGACGGCAGATCGCCCGGTATGGTATTCTTTACCGCACTGGTCGCGTTGCCGTACTGCATCGCCTTCTCACAATCAAAATTATTTGCCAGCAGACCGTAGAGGGCACCCGAAATATAGGCATCTCCGCTTCCGATCCGATCCACGACATCGATGTCGCGGTATGGCTCTTCCTCAAAATAGGTATCATGCTTTGCATCGTAAATAACCGAACCGAAGGTATGACGCTTCGGACTGTGCACGATTCTCTGGGTTGCCGCCACGATGGAGATCGGATACTCCTGCGCAAAGCTCTTCATCATCTCCTTGGCTGTCCCGGTCTTTTGAAAGGTCAGACGCGCGGTATCCTCCGAGCAGAAGAAAATGTCCACGTACGGGAGAATCTGCTCGATGCAAGCGCGCGCCTCCTCGCCGGTCCACAGATTGCCGCGGAAATTGACATCGAAGGACACCAGAGTTCCGGCCGCCTTGAACCGTTTGATCATCTCAACCGTGGTCTCACGAATCCTCGGACTCAGCGCCAGCGTGATGCCGCTGGTGTGAAAGCAGCGGGTCGCCCCATATACATTTTCCGGAATATCGTCAATGTTCAGAGAGTAAAACGAGCTGTTGCTGCGGTCATAGATGACCTTCGGTTTTCTCGGATACGCACCGTTCTCATAATAGTAGATTCCCACGCGGGCACTCGGCGAATCGTCGTAGATGAAGAAGTCATCGCTGACTCCGTAGGAACGAATCTTGCCCTTCATGAAGCTTCCCAGATCGTGGGACGGCAGTTTGGAAATGATGCCGGTGTGAAGCCCAAGAAGTGCCACGCCCACAGCCACATTGAGCTCCGCGCCGCCAACCTGTTTAACGAAGGTGTCACCGCGCATCAGGCGCTCGTTGTTCGGCGGAGAGAGGCGAAGCAGAACCTGCCCCAGTGTCAGTAAATCAAAATTTCTGCTGTTTTCCATAATCGATTTCCTTTCTTCCGTTCACGAAATGATAGATAAAATGGCTAACTCCACATAAGGAAATTAGCCATTCTTCTTTGTCAAATAGTGAAAGCCTAGCGCTGTACACGGCCTGAACCGTCGCCGCCTGCCAGAGCATCAACCTCTGCACGGGTAACCAGGTTGATATCACCAGGGATGGTGTGCTTCAGAGCGGAAGCTGCTACTGCAAACTCCAGAGCTGCCTTCATGTCTTTGCCGTCGAGCAGTCCGCAAACCAGACCGGCTGCGAAGGAATCGCCGCCGCCTACACGGTCAACGATCGGCTCGATGTGGTACTTTCTGGAGTGATAGAACTCACGGCTCTTGCCGTCCATGATGCATGCAGACCAGTCGTTGTTGGAAGCACTGTGGCTCTCACGCAGGGAGCTGATGATATACTGGAAGCCGAATTTGTCAGCCATCTGATTGAAGATGTCAACATAGCCAGCCAGCTCCAGCTCACCGGAGGTAACATCGGTGTTGCCCGGCTTGAAGCCAAGAACCTTCTCCGCATCCTCTTCGTTGCCGATGCATACGTCAACGTACTGCATTAAGTTGGTCATGATCTTCTGAGCCTTCTCGGAAGTCCACAGTTTCTTACGGAAATTTAAGTCAACGGATACGGTTACACCGTGAGCCTTTGCTGCCTTGCAGGCTGCCTCGGTCAGCTCTGCTGCTGCATCGCTTACGGCCGGTGTGATACCGGTAAAGTGGAACCAGTCACAGTCTGTGAAGATTGCGTCAAAATCGAAATCCTCTGCTACTGCGGTAGAGATGGAAGAATGCGCACGGTCATAGACCACGTTGGACGCTCTCATTGCAGAACCGGTCTCCAGGAAATAGATCCCCAGTCTCTCGCCTTTTCTGGAGATGAACTTGGTTCCCACATTGTATTTTCTCATGGTTGCCACTGCACATTCACCGATCGGATTGGACGGAACTGCAGATACGAACTGTACGTCATGTCCGTAGTTTGCCAGAGATACAGCTACGTTAGCCTCGCCGCCGCCGTAGTTTACGTCAAACTCGTCTGCCTGAATAAATTTCTCGTTGTTCGGGGTAGATAATCTCAGCATGATCTCGCCCATGGTTACTACTTTTGCCATTGTTTTAGTTCTCCTTTATATTTGTACTTTTTATCAACCATTACTTCTGCGTGAAACGCAATTTATGCACGTGCTGCTGCAACTGCTGCTACGAACTCCTGTGCCTTCGCGGTAACTGCTGCGAAATCGCCGGTCTTAGCGCCCTTGGTCAGGCTGCTTCCGGTACCAACTGCACATGCACCGGCTTTAAGCCATTTGTCAACGTTATCCACATCAACACCGCCGGACGGCATGAACTCACCCTGCGGAAGCGGTCCCTTGAAGGAGCTGATTGCTCCCGGTCCTACAATGTTGCCTGGGAATACTTTGATTACGTCGCATCCTGCTTCCAGAGCGGTGATTGCTTCGGTTGGGCTCATAACGCCTGGCAGCATCGGTACTCTGTAGCGGTTGCACAGCTTGATGGTGTCTACGTTTAAGCCCGGGCTTACCACATAATTTGCACCAGCCAGGATTACGGCTCTTGCAGTCTCAGGATCCAGAACGGTACCGGCACCGATCACAACCTTGTCGTTGCTCTTATATTTCTTAGCCATTGCTGCGATGAAGTCGATTGGGTTGCCCTCATCCATGGTCATGGTAATCTCGATGAAGTTGATACCGCCTGCGATGATGGCGTCAACAACCTTCTCGCCCTGCTCCATGTCTTTCGCACGAACAACAGCTACGAGACAGTCTTCTTTCATTCTTGTCAAAACCTGTTCTTTTTTCATGATAATCTTCTCCTTTACTTTGTTCGTATATGCGAACTCATTTCACAAATACGATTTATACTTAAATATTAATAGTTACCACAGCATTTGTCAACAGGAAATCCCTATATTTTCTCAAGAAATCCAAGTATTTTTGAGACCTCGGCTGCTTTGGCGGAAACCATCCGTCCAAGCTGCTCATAATCCTCAGTCGGCTTGTACAGACTGGACACGCTGATCGCACCCAAAACACTGCCGTCCGGGCCAAACACCGGGGCGCCCACGCACTCCATATGCTCCTCCATCTCCCGCGCATCCAGGGCATAACCCTGTTCTCTTACTTTGTCCAATTCACGCAAAAGTGATTCTGCGCTCATGATCGTCCGCTCTGTCTTCTGACGGAAATGAATCCGGCCCATCACCTGATCCCGCGTCGCCGTGTCGCTGTAAGCCAGAATCGCTTTTCCCAGAGAGGTGCAGTACACCGGGTTCTTGGTTCCGACCGTCGCCGTCGTGATGATCGGGTTCTCCGGCTCGGATTTGCAGATATAAACCACATCATGATCCGAACAGACTCCAAAGAATACGGTCTTGCCGACTTCTCTCGCAAAGGCTTTCAGCTCCGGCTCGATCACACTGATGAAATCCAGGTTGTTGGTATAGTTGATGCCAATCCGGTAAGCGGTCAAACCGATGGTATAGCGCTGCCGCTGTCCGCGGTCTACATTGATCATCCCCATCTCTGCCAGTGTTGTCACGATGTCGTACGCACTGGTCTTGGGGAGCAAAAGCTTCTCGCATAGCTCATCCAGGGTAATCCCATCCGGCTGCTTTGATACCAGTTTCAGGATTTCTACGGTTCTCTGTGTCGTTCTGTTCAGTTTCATGTCTAGTCACACCTTTCTTCTGTCTGCTGCCGCCGCTCCGGCAGCCTTACAGGGTCACACCCTGTTTGAAGATTGCCATATCATGGAATCCGGCTTCCTCGGCCTTGACCTTCTTACCGGAAGCAACCGCCAGTACATAGTCAAACAGCTCCTGCGCCAGTTCTTCCTTCGTCCGGTCTTCCACCATACGTCCGGCGTTGAAATCAATCCAGTTGTCCTTATGTCCAGCCAGTTTAGAGTTGCTGGAGATCTTCACGGTCGGTACCGGGGAGGCAAACGGAGTTCCTCGTCCGGTAGTGAACAGGACAATATGTGCGCCGGATACCGCCAGTGCCGTGGAAGCCACCAGATCGTTGCCCGGTGCGGACAACAGATTCAGGCCCCTGACCTTGACCGGCTCACCGTAGGCCAGCACGCCTCTGACCGGTGCGCTGCCTGACTTCTGGGTACAGCCTAAAGACTTGTCCTCCAGGGTTGAGATGCCGCCCTTTTTGTTGCCCGGGGACGGGTTCTCGTAGATGGTCTGATTGTGGCTGGTAAAATAATTCTTAAAATCATTGATCAGATCGACGGTCTTGTCAAACAGCTCCGGTGTCTCGCAGCGATTCATCAGAAGAGTCTCGGCACCAAACATCTCCGGCACCTCCGTCAGGATCGTGGTTCCGCCCTTGGAGATCAGCAGATCGGAAAAGGCTCCCACCGTCGGGTTCGCCGTGATGCCGGACAGTCCGTCAGAACCGCCGCACTTCATGCCGATCACCAGCTCGCCGGCATCGATCTTCTCGCGGCTGAAGGCTCCGGCATACACTGCCAGCTCTTCGATCAGCTTCATCGCCTCCGCCTGCTCGTCCTCCACATCCTGACACTGCAGGAATTTCACGCGCTGTTCATCGTACGCACCGATATACTCTTTCAGCACCGGAATGTTGCTGTTCTCGCAGCCAAGTCCCAGCACCAGCACACCGCCTGCATTCGGATGGTGAACCATATCCGCCAGCAGGGTACGGGTGTGCTCCTGATCGTCGCCCATCTGAGAGCAGCCGTACGGATGCGGGAATGCGATAATCTCCTCAACCGTTCCGCCCACAAACTTCTGCGCCTTCTTTTCCAGCGCCTGCGCGATGGAATTGACACAGCCCACGGTCGGAATGATCCAGATCTCGTTGCGGACCCCCACCTTGCCGTCCGTGCGGCGGTAACCGTCAAAATAAGCATGCTCGGATTCTTTCAGGGCAGAAGAAACCGGCTCATATTTGTAATCCAGCAGTTCGCCCAATGCCGTCTTCAGATTGTGGACATGCACCCAGCCCCCTGCCGGTATGGCCTCTTTCGCGTAGCCGATCCGAAAACCGTACTTGATGATCTCACCGCCCTGGGCAATCGCTTTCAGAGCAAACTTGTGGCCCTGAGGAATCTCCTCCAGGGTCGTCACCTGATACTGTCCCACCGTCAGGCTTTCCCCTTTGGCAATCGGGCGCAGCGCAACTGCAACATTATCATCTTCATGAATTCTGATAAAATCCTGCATCTTTGTTCTCCTTTGGTTTTTGTAAGCACTTACAATTATTCTATCCAATCCGCCCGCGAAAGTCAATACTCTCCAAAAATTTATTATTTCAACTAGCTTTAGTCTACTTTATTTCCCCTTAAAAATCAAGAAGATTCTCCTTGCATTTTTCATTGGAACGGGATATAATAAAGCTAATTTGTAAGCTCTTACATAACGACAGGGGGTTAATACGTGAATATATACGATGTGTCAGATCGCGCAGGTGTGTCGATTGCAACCGTCTCCCGCGTTCTGAATGGAAATTCCAACGTCAGCGAAAAGACGCGGACCCGGGTGCTGGAGGTGATGAAGGAGCTGGGCTACACACCCAACGTCTTTGCACGCGGTCTTGGTCTTGGCACCATCCAGACCATCGGCATCATGTGCTCCGATTCTTCCGATCCCTATCTGGCACACGCCATTTATTACCTGGAGCGGGAGCTGCGCAACAACGATTACGACTCCATCCTCTGCTGCACCGGCTCCAACCTTGAGACGAAGCACCAGTATTTCGATCTGCTGCGTTCCAAGAAGGTGGATGCCATCATTTTAGCCGGTTCCAAATTCATCGAACCGAAGGCGAAGGATAATGCTTATATTATAGAAGCTTCTTCCGAAATCCCGATCATGCTGGTCAACGGTTATCTGGAGGGCAGCAACATTTACAGCACCCTCTGCGACGACCGCCACGCGACCCATCAGGCCACCAGTCAGCTGATCGCCTCCGGGTGCCGGAAGATCGTCTATCTGTTTACCAGTCAGTCCTACAGCGGAACCAACAAGCTGAAGGGCTACCGGGATGCCTTGAGCGGACATGGGCTTTCCGTCCGCGAGGAATACATTCAATATTGTGAGAAGGATGTGCTGGCCGCGCGGGATCTGCTGATGAGCCTTCATCAAGCCGGACTTTCCTTTGATGCCGTGCTGACCTCCGATGACACGCTGGCTGTCGGCGCTGTCAAATATGCACACGCCGTGGGCTTAAGCATTCCGGATGAGCTGAGCATTATCGGGTACAATAATTCCGATTATGCCGTGTGCACCGATCCGGAGCTTACCTCCATCGACAGCAAGGTGGAAGCATTATGTACCACCACCATCAATACCCTTATGGGCGTTTTCAACGGCGTCAATGTTCCAAGCAGGACTACCATTGCCGCCGATTTGATAAAAAGAGCAACCACAAAATTCTAATTTCAATCAAGGAGGATTCATCCAATGAAACAGTTTATGGGTAAAGATTTTCTGTTGAGTACCGAGTCTGCAAAAACATTATTCCACGATTATGCCGAGAATATGCCGATCCTGGATTATCACTGCCACATCAACCCGAAGGAGATCGCAGAGGACCGCAAGTTCGACAACATCACACAGGTATGGCTGGGCGGCGACCATTACAAATGGCGTCAGATGCGTTCCAACGGTGTGGAGGAGAAATACATTACCGGCGATGCAAGCGACCGTGAGAAATTCCAGAAATGGGCTGAGACCCTTGAGAAGCTGATCGGCAACCCGCTGTACCACTGGAGCCATCTGGAACTGCAGAGATATTTCGGCTACACCGGTCACCTGTGCGGCGATACCGCGGAAGAGGTATGGAACCTCTGCAACGAGCAGCTTCAGAACAAATGGAGCGTTCGCAGCCTGATCAAAGCTTCCAACGTAACCCTGATCTGCACCACCGACGATCCGGTCGATTCCCTGGAATGGCACAAGAAGATCGCCGAGGACACCACCTTCGACGTACAGGTTCTGCCGGCCTGGAGACCGGACAAGGCCATGAACGTAGAGAAACCGGATTTTGCAGCTTACATGGCAACGCTCTCTGAAGTAAGCGGCACTGCTGTCAAAGATTTCGCTTCCCTGAAGGAAGCACTGAAAAACCGCATGGCGTTCTTTACAGAGAACGGCTGCTGCGTATCGGATCACGCACTTGAGTATGTGATGTACGCTCCTGCTTCCGACGCAGAGGTAGATGCCATCATGGCAAAGGGCCTTTCCGGACAGGCTGTCACCAAGGAAGAAGAACTGAAATACAAGACCGCCTTCATGCTGTTTGTCGCAAAAGAATACAACCGAATGGGATGGACCATGCAGCTTCACTATGGCTGCAAGCGTGACAACAACGCTTATATGTATGAGAAATTAGGCGCAGACACCGGCTTCGACTGCATCAACAACTACGCTCCGTCCGCACAGATGGCAGATTTCCTGAATGCACTGAGCGCGACCAACGAGATTCCGAAAACCATCATCTACTCCTTAAACCCGAACGACGACGCTTCCATCGGCACCATCCTCGGCTGCTTCCAGGATGCGACCTGTGCCGGCAAGCTTCAGCAGGGTTCCGCATGGTGGTTCAATGATCACAAGGTAGGCATGACCAATCAGATGACCAGCCTGGCAAACCTCGGCTGCCTGGGCAACTTCAACGGAATGCTGACCGACTCCAGAAGCTTCCTCTCCTACACCAGACACGAATATTTCCGCCGCATCCTGTGCGAGCTGATCGGCGGCTGGGTAGAAAACGGCGAGTACCCGGATGACCAGAAGGCTTTAAAGGGAATTATTGAGGGCATTTGTTATAAGAATGCTGTGAAGTATTTTGGATTTAAGCTGTAGGATTGGCTGATAATTGAATGAATTTGGGGAACCGCCTAGTTGTTTGGGTGGTTCCCTTTTTTATGGATTGGCGGGGGTACGGCGATTCAGACAGTCAGAGGGGGCGCAAAAACGCGCTCTCGCTCCGCTTGAGACGTAGGGGTGCTAAGCGTGCAAACTACGCACGCTAAGAACCCACGTCTCAAAGGGTTTTTGCGCCCCCTCTGCCCGCTTCATCACCTGTCTCTCCCTGCACCCATGAAAAAGCCAATACGAGTTTCGCGTTTGAAACATTCCCCGACTCGATGCATACATACCTAACCCAAGCAGTTCAACCAGCAAGTTAGGGACGCTCTTCCACTATATGGTTGAGAATGCGCAGGAGGTGAGGGCGGCAGGGGGGAGAATGAAAACCCTTTGTGACGTGGGCACTTAGCGTGCGTAGTTTGCACGCTTAGTACCCCTACGTCACAAGTGGAGCGAGAGCGCGTTTTCAGGCTCCCCCCTGCCGCCCTCACCTCCGTCCCCTTCCCCAACCCCCTCTATAATTAACCTTTTCTTTTAAAATATTAAACGAATCTTAAAGTCTTTCTCCCCTCCTCCTGTTATAATATTTGAAAATGGAGGGCGTTTATGCAAAAATTAATTTTATCCTTTTTCCTGAGTGCGGGAGTTATCATGCTTTCCGGCTGCTCAGGTTCTAATATGACACCAGTTCATCAGGAGATTTCGGCTGGCCGTGCGGCACCGGCTTCTCTTCCGGGCGTTGAGGCCGGTTCGCAGACTGATTCGGCTGACCCGGCTGATTCTTCTCGCACAGCGAAGGCAGGCAGCGAAGCCGATTCTGTCACCAGTGCTCCTCACATGATTTTCATTCGCGGGCTGTGTCTCACGGACACCGGACGGGAAGCCTATGTGACCTGCGGCACAACGGATGGCGAGATTACCGCGGTGACAGCGGACGACAAAGCACCGGAAACGGATGGCGAGGCCAACTTTGATTGTATCGGTGCTCCTTATATTGCGCTTGCCGACGGAGCTGCCGCCGTTCTTTTAGA
Organism: Lachnospiraceae bacterium; assembly: GCA_028693165.1. Classification (GTDB taxonomy): domain Bacteria; phylum Bacillota; class Clostridia; order Lachnospirales; family Lachnospiraceae; genus Brotaphodocola. The sequence goes on from JAQUVX010000010.1 coordinate 53,735, forward strand.
CGACCGCTATCAGTTGTTTTTGGCGGATAATCTGGTGGAGTATCAGGGTGTCTACAAACAAAAAAAAGACGTGTCTGCCGACACGCTGAAATGGTTGGATTTCTATTATACCATGTCCGAGACAGAACGCGATGCGTTGTCCATGGTCCCCGATGAATTTTCGGAAGCCCTCAGCAGCAGCCTGGCTGCCGTCGAGACCGCCAGTACGGATACCTCCTATCTCAGCGAGCTGACTGAGGAGGAACTGTCTGAAACCGAAGCTCTGGCACAGGTCTATTTCACGGAGGATGTCCCGGTGTTTGAGGGCGTTGATCAGATCTATCCGCTGGACCGTGATGCACTCTATCACAATGTCGGCCTGGAGGGCGAATACGCCCCCGGCAACATCATCATCTACAAGGTTTTGACCGTCAAGGATCGCCGGGATGGCAATCCATTCCGTTCGATCAGCATTGCCCGCAGGACCAAATCTGATGCCTGGAAGATCATCAACTGCGGATACTGACAACAGATACTGGCGGCGGATACTGGCGGCCTCTCTGTGAGAACAGCCCTTTTATCACTCCTTCATCCGGTAGCCCACACCAATCTCTGTGAAGATATAGTGCGGTTCTGCCGGATTTTTTTCCAGCTTCCGGCGGATGTTCGCCATATTGACCCGCAGAATCTGATTGTCCGTGTCTGCAAACGGCCCCCAGATCTCCTTTAAAATGGAATCATAGGTCAGCACTCTCCCGGCATTTTTCGCAAGCAGCGAGACAAGGCGATACTCGATCTGCGTCAGATGGATGTCCTCGCCATTGAGCAGCACCAGACGGCGCTCAAAATCGATGACCAGCCCATCCCGGCTGTACCGCAGCTCCTGCGTGGATGCACTTCCTGTCTGAATGCTGTGACGCAGCGCCGTACGAATCCGGGCAAGCAGCTCCTCCGAGCCAAACGGCTTCGTGATGTAGTCGTCCGCCCCCGCATCCAGTGCCGCCACTTTCTCCCGCTCCTGCGTCCGCGCGGAAATCACGATTACCGGAATCGCAGACACCGACCGCACCTTCTTCAGCACCTCCATACCATCCATGTCCGGCAGTCCCAGATCCAGCAGCACCAGCTCCGGGTGATGCGATGCACACAGGGTCAGTCCCGTCACTCCGCTCTGCGCCCTCAGGGCACGGTAATCATTGGAGACCACAATCGTCTCGATATAATTTCCAATATTCTTTTCATCCTCTATAATCAGAATCGTGGGTTTATTCACCATCTTCCTTCTCCTCCCCCAGAGGCAGCGTGAAGAGAATCTCCGCCCCCTTGTCTCGATTTACCGCCCAGATTTTACCGTGGTGGGCTGTCACGATCGTCTTACAGATCGTAAGACCGATTCCCACGCCCTTATGGGAATCTCCGCTGGCATTGTTGTCCGTGCCCGCACCGTCAAACAGCGTCTCCATCCGGTTCTCCTCGATCCCTTTGCCATAATCCCGGATATGAAAGACAACCTCACGATCCCGCTGTTCCACATACAGCTCCAGCGCATCCTGCACGCCGGAATGATAGACACCGTTTTCCAGCAGATTGATCAGCACCTGTTCGATCAGCATGGCATCCATCGGCACCATCAGAAACGTTTCCGGAACACGAACCTTTACCTGCGCGTCGGGAAGCCGTTTGTGGAAGCGCATGACTGCCTCGGAAACCACTTCCTCAAGCGGTTCCGGGTTCGTGTTCACGCTTGCATCCCCCACCCGGATGCGCGTCACGGAAAGCAGGTTTTCCACCATATTCAGCAGCCAGTTGGAATCCTCACTGATGTTCTGGACAATCTCACGCTTCTCCTGCACCGAAAGATATTCTTCCCCGGTCAGATAGGTATTTGCCAGACCGATGATGCTGGTCAGCGGCGTCCGCAGGTCATGCGAAACCGCGCGCAGCAGATTCGCCCGCATCGTCTCCTTCTCCGCCTCCATCAAAAGCTTCTCACGCTCATTTAACATCTGGTTCTGCTTCTTGAACTTCGTCGTCAGTGCGCTGGTAATCCCAGAGGTCACCATCATGCCGACAAACGTGATCGGATACCCATCTATAGAAAAATTCAGCGTCATATACGGATAGGTAAAAACATAGTTTACAAACACCACGCCAAACAAAGACGCAATGATTCCCGGAATATAGCCCACCGTATAGCGCGCCACCATCATGACCGCCAGCACATAGATGATCGCAACCGATGTGGAGTTTTTGCTATAGTGAAAAAATGCCTCTGCAACGATCGTGGACACGCCCATGATCGCAATCGTCGTCGTTGTATTCATTGCCAGGGTTTTCCGATCCATGGTACTTTTTCTTCTGTTCAACTGCGGTCCCTCTCTTTCCTGTCCTGCCCTCCATATTTTACTACAATTTCACACACCTGTACATGAATTCTTTGTTAGGATTTCATCCCTGGACTTTACCTGACCATTTTAACAGATCTGTGGTTCATGACGCGCAGAAAGCCCTCGCAGTGAGGGCTTTCTGACCTGATTTTTTCATTTATCTATATCAACACTTAAACAATCTGACGCTTCGCAACAAAGACCGGGAAGGTCTCCGCTCCCTTGACTTCCTTGTATGCGGTAACCTTCACGTTCTTATCGGTCACAACATATTCCAGACTTGCGCCCGGCTCCACGACCGTATCCTGCATCAGCACACAGTTCTTCACCTTCGCCCCTCTTCCGACCTTGACACCACGGAACAGGACGCTGTTCTCCACAGAGCCTTCGATCACGCAGCCATCTGCCACCATGACATTCTTTGCCACGGAGCCATTGATATAGCGGGACGGGTTATCATCACGGACCTTGGTATAAATCGGACTTCCCTCCGCAAACAGTGCATCCACATTGGCATCATCCAGCATCTTCATATTCTCATCAAAATAGCTCTTCATGCTGCTGATCCGCGCCACATAGCCGTCATAGCGGAATGCCTGCACGTTCAGCTTATCCAGCTGTGGTGCCAGAATGTCACGCTCAAAGTAGATCTGTCCGCGGATAAAGGCTGTGTTGATCTGATCCACCAGCAGCTCCCGATCCATAATATAAATATTCATCGAAAGGTTCTGCTTTCCTTCGTCCTTCACATTGATCTTTAACCGGTTGACACGTCCGTCCTCGATCGACAACGTGTAATACATATCCGCATTCGTCTCATGAGACATCCGGAAGCTTTCCGGAAGCTCGATCTCCTGATAGGCAACCGTCACATCGGCTCCGCTGGCCGCATGGGCATGGATCAATGCGTTAAAGTCAAAATTCACGGCCAGATTCGTATCTGCCATAATCACATATTTTTCTTTCTGTTCGCGCAGGAAGGAAAGGATATTCGCCATCGCTTCCACGCGTCCATTGTACATCTTCACGTTCTTGTTGGCAAACGGCGGGAACAGATTCAGTCCACCGCTCTTGCGGGTCAGATCCCACTCGCGTCCGGATCCCAGATGATCCATGAGAGAATGGTAATTGTTGCGCACAACCAGAGAAATATTGTCGATTCCGCAGTTTACCATGCTGGAGATCAGAAAATCCACCAGGCGATACCGGCTTGCAAATGGAATGGAAGCCATCAGACGTTCGCTGACCAACTCGGAAACCTGTGAATCATAGCTGTTTGGGAAAAGGATGCCCAGAGCATCTGCGTTGGAATTTACCATATTACTTCACCGCCTTTTACATTATTCTCAACCATGGCTTTCGGACCAATCTTTGCACCTGGCCCGATCGTAACAGCTGGTCCGATGGTAGCGACTCCGTTCTCGTCTCCCTCTGGTGCCACGCCAACCACCGCATTCTCACCGACGACGACATTTTCACCGACAATGCAGTGTTTTACCACAGCGCCTGCCTTGACGGTCGTTCCTCCCATGATGACGGCTTCCTCCACCACAGCGCCTTTCTCAATCCTGACGCCGGAGAAGATGACCGAATGCTTCACGTTGCCGTCGATCCGGCAGCCCTCGGTAATCATACAGTTCTCCACCTCGGCCTGCGCGCTGATCTTATGTCCGGTCATACCGCTTGTACGGCTGTAGATCTTCCACTTGTCATCGAACAGATTGATACCGCTGTGCTCCGGATCCAGCACCTCCATGTTGGCCTCCCAGAGTGAGGAAATAGTACCTACATCCTTCCAATAGCCGCTGAAATGATACGCATACATCTTTCTGCGGTCACGGAGCAGGTTCGGAATAATATTGTTGCCAAAATCATTTTCCGAATTCGGATCCTCCTCATCCTCCATCAGATACTGCTTTAAGGTATCCCAGTTGAAAATATAGATGCCCATGGACGCCAGGTTTGACTTCGGCTGTTTCGGCTTCTCCTGGAATTCCGTAATACGATCATCCTCATCCGTTACCATCAGTCCAAAGCGCGGTGCCTCCTCCCACGGTACTTCCATGACAGCTACGCTGAATTCCGCGCCCTTTTCCTTGTGGAAGCGGAGGAAATCACTGTAATCCTGCTTGCAGATCTGGTCGCCGGAAAGGATAATCACATATTGCGGCTGATAACGCTCAATGAACGAAATATTCTGGTAGATCGCGTTGGCCGTACCCTTATACCAATCCGAACCGGATGCCTTCTGATAAGGCGGCAGTACATGAACTCCTCCGTGAAGACGATCCAGATCCCACGGCTGTCCGTTGCCTATGTACTCATTCAATACCAATGGCTGGTACTGGGTCAGAATCCCCACCGTATCAATCCCGGAGTTTACACAGTTTGAAAGCGGGAAATCGATAATCCGATATTTCCCTCCAAACGGCACCGCGGGTTTTGCCAGCTTCTTCGTCAGCGCATAAAGGCGTGACCCCTGTCCACCGGCAAGGAGCATTGCAATCATTTCTTTCGCCATATTACTACTTCCTCCCCTCATTGTCTGTTGCAGTTATAGTGTAATTGTACCATATACGGGGAGAAAATGGCAGTCCTTTTGGGCGCTTTGTTAAGTTATTTTTTGCTTTAACGTGTAAAAGTTGCGTAAAATGAGGTTGTCGCAACAGGTTAATCTGCAAATCTTTGTAATTTGTATTGACACTCATTATAAGATGTTATATAATGTATTTAAAATCACATATAACAATCAGGAGGGTATTATTATGAGCATTAAAGAGATCGTTGCATCAATCAAAGCAAAGCAGCCAGAAATCAAAACCGTGTATTTTGTCGGCTGTGGTGCGTCCATGTCAGATCTGTTCCCGGCAAAGTATTTCTTCGAGAACAACTCTAAAAAGCTTCGCACCGGCTTCTACACCGCAAACAACTTCAACTACTCCACTCCGGCTGCTGTTGATGATACTGCAATCGTCATCACATGCTCACTGAGCGGCAATACCCCAGAGACCGTTGCAGCAACCAAGCTGGCTGTCTCCAAGGGTGCACATGTTATTGCCATCACTCACAAAGCTGATTCCGGTCTGGCCGAGGCGGCTGAATACCAGATCATCCATGGTTTCTACGAGAGCTATGGCGCAAAGATGGAAAAACCTGCAAGAGCTCTGGAATTAGCCTGCGAAATCCTGAACGAGTACGAAGGTTATGAACATTATGATGACCTGCATGACGGTCTCGATAAGATTTTCGATCTGATCAACGATTCCGCCAAGCTGTATCGCTCTACTGCAACGAAATTTGCTGAGGATCATTACAATGCACCAATCTTATACGTTATGAGTTCCGGCGCTACCCAGTACACCGCTTATGGCTTCTCCATGTTCCTGATGATGGAAATGCAGTGGTTAGAGTCCAGCACCTTCCATACCGGCGAGTTCTTCCATGGCCCGTTCGAGATGGCAGACGAGAACGCACATTATCTCCTGATGATGAACGATGGTCCTACCCGCGCACTGGATGCAAGAGCACTGACCTTCCTGCAGCGCATGAATGCAAAATACACCGTCATTGACGCAAAAGACTTCGGATTAAGCTCCCATATCAAGAGCAGTGTTGTAGAATACTTCAACCCGCTGATGATCGGCGGCCTTACCAGACTTTTAGGAGAAGAGATGGCCATCAAGCGTGATCATCCGCTGACCATGAGAAGATACATGTGGAAACTTGAGTATTAATCATCAAGGAATCCCGTTCAGCAATTCATATAAAGTAAATTGAACAGGAAAGGAACCGCCTCATGAGAAGCGGTTCCTCTTGTTTTATTCTACTTTACATCCAGGTATCCGTTGTCTTCGTTCATAGAAACTGATTTCCGGAAATCCTGCTTCTCTCAGCATCATCTCCGCCGCACTCAGATCTGCTGCCACGTCCTGTGGCCTGTGTGCATCGGATCCAACCGTCACGATCGTTCCACCAAGCTCTCTGTAACGCTTCAGCGTCTCAGGCCCCGGCATGGCCTCACCGACTCCCTGTCGAAAACCAGAGGTATTAATCTCGATTCCTTTTCCTCTGGCAATCACATTTCCCAGCACTTCATCCATATAATCCCGGCAGAGTTCCTGCTTTACCTCAAATCCATGCTTCACCAGATGACGTTTCACCAGATCCAGATGACCGATACAGTCAAATTCGCCATAAGCTGATAATTCAATCAGGTTGCGGTAATAGCTCTCCACGATCTGCGGAACCGTCCTCTCCGTATATTCCATACGGCTGAGATCCACATTCTCAATCTTGTGAACAGAGCCGATCAAATAATCAAAGGGATACTTCTGTATGATCGAAAACGCTTCCTCTCTGCACAGATGCAACTGCCCAAATTCCATTCCTCTTCGGATGGTCAGGCGACCGCGAAACTGCTGGCGACAGCGTTCCAGGCTGTCCCAGCAGCGTTTCAGATATTCTTCATGAAAAAACTCCCGGTGTACCCCATGAGCATAAAACTCGTAATGATCGGTAACTGCAAGTTCTGTCAGTCCACGCTCTACGGCTGCTCTGCACATATCCTCCATCGGCACCTTCGCATCTGGAGATATGCTGTGTACATGGTAATCCGCTGTCAGCATAATATTTCCCTCCAGCTCTTCATCCTTTCACCGCCCCTGCAGTAAGACCGCGCACAAACTGTTTGGACATACACAAAAACAGCAGCACCATTGGCAGAGATGCAATCAGAATACCAGCAAGCATGACAACATAATCCGATTTCAAATCTCCCTGGAAGGTCATAAGACCTAACGGGATGGTCATCAGCTTCTTGTTCTCCAGGAACACATTGGCAAACAAAAACTCATTCCACACGTTGTTCAGATTGACGATGGCACAGGATGCCAATACCGGCTTACTGATCGGAAGGATAATCCTCGTGAAACGTTGAAAGCTGTTGCAGCCATCCACAATGGCCGCTTCCTCAAGCTCCTTCGGAATCGAGATAAAGTAGGCACGCATCAGAAACATGGTAAACGGAATACGGAATGCAATGTAAGGAAGAATCAATGCCAGTCTCGTATTATAGAGCTTTAATGCCTGCAAAATCTTGTACAGTGGAACCAGAGCAACCTGCTCAGAAAGCGCCATTCCCCCTAAGATCAGGAAGAATACAAAGGTTCCTCCCGGAAGCTGAAATCTGGTAAGACCATATGCCAGCATGGAGCTTAAGAGCAGAATGAAGAATATGGAAATCGCACTGACAATCACGGAGTTCTTAAAATAGAAGAAAAGTCCTTTTCCCCACGCGGTTGCATAGTTGACAAACATCCATTTCTTCGGGAGCGCCAGGGAATTTAAGAACATTTCCTGATTCGTTTTCAAGGAGTTCAGCACCAGCCAGCATACCGGAAAAAGAATGATACACACCAAAAGCAGAAGAAATACATGAAGCAGCACCTTTTGAATCCTTGTTTTTATGATATATTTATCTGCCATCTCAAACCCCCTAGACTTCTCCGGAATGGCTCACCTTCAGCTGGAAGATCGAGGCCGTTACCGTAATAATAAAGATCAGTACACCGGTTGCTGCAGCCATACCCATATCATCATGCAGGAACGCGTTCTGATACAGGAAAAGTCCCAGTACCTGCGAAGAGTTTCCCGGTCCTCCAACAGTTGTCGAGTAGACCTCCGTGAACAGTTTAAATGCACCGATCACTGTAATGATCGAGCAGACAAGCAGCTGCTCCTTTGCAAGCGGAAGCACAATGTTCCACGCCCTTCGGACCGGTCCTGCTCCGTCGATCACGGCCGCTTCAATATAATCTCTGGATACATTCTGAAATGCAACGACCATCAGCAGGGTGATATATCCGGTAAACTGCCACTGACTCATTGCAATGATACAGAAAATAGCCAGATTGCGGTCGCCAAGCCAGGTCTGCTGAAGACTCACAAAACCAAAATGCTTCAGCATGGTATTCAAAAGTCCCATCTGCGGATTATATATAAAGTTAAACATCATACCAACCGCTGTCAGGGAGACAAGTGCCGGAATAAAATATATATTTCTGCACACCGTCTTAAAGCGGTCTCCGATCAAATTGCTTTCCAACATAAACGCAAGAAATGTTCCAAATCCCACCTGACAGATCAGTGATATCACACAGTAATATACATTATTGCGGATCATAATCGGGAATGTTTCATTCGTAAACAATCTGCGGAAATTATCCAGTCCCACAAATTTCATGGAAGCCGAGTAAGAGGACAAACGGAAGAAGCTATAGACCAGGTTCACAATAATCGGAATGTACACAAATCCGAGAACCATGAGCAGGCCGGGAATCACATATGCATATGGTGCAAGGTTTTTCTTTTTCTTCATCTAGGCACGATCCTTTCCTGGTCTTCTGGTGATTGCTCACATCAGACCCTATTTTCAGAGAAAGGGAGCATTGTCTGCTCCCCATCTCATTTCACTCGTTCAAGCTGCTTATCCTTTCCGTATTACTGAGCCAGACTCTGCGCTTCCTTCGCTACTTTCTGAATCTTTGCCATTGCATCCGTCGGTGTAACATCGCCATTCGTAATATCGGAAATCTGAGTCAGGTACTCATCACATACGGTAGAATATAATGCATTATCAAACCAGATGTCCATCTTCTCTGCATTTGCAATTACATCATATGCACTCTTCAGAGATTCATCCGTCAATGTCTTATCAAGTCCCTTGGATGCGTTGAACCATCCAACCTGTTCTGCCTGCTGTGCTCCGGTTTCCGCGCCCAGGAACCACTTCAGGAACTCTACGCATTCATCCGGATACTTGGTCTTAGAAGAAACCGCAAAGCCTTCCGGTGCGCCGGATACCAGATTCATGTTGCCCTTCGCGCCCTCAATCTCCGGGAATTTAAACATTCCCCAGTTCAGATCCGGATTCTCCTGTTTGATGTTGGTAATCTCAACCAGTTCACCGAACAGGATCGCATTCTGACCCTGTGTAAACCCAAGACGTGCCATATCATGAGTCATGCCATTCACTCCGATGTTCATGTAAGAAACAAGCTGCTGATATTTCTCCAACGCCTCTGCATATCCAGGATCCGTGAACTCACCGCTCTTCGGATTGTAATCGGCTGCTCTGGTTTCATCCGTTACAAGCTGCTCATTCAAAGCGCCAATGTAGTGAGCAGATGGCCATTTATCCTGATTGCCCTCTGCGATTGGGTCCATACCGCTCTCTTTAATCTTATCCAGAACTTCGATAAACTGATCCCAGGTCTGCGGAGCCTCCAGGCCAAGCTTGGTAAAGATATCTTTGTTATAGAAGAACTCTTTTGCATCCAGTCGGAACGGAATACCATATACCATGCCGTCAGCCGTTGTATATTCCTTCATCTGGCTTTCCATCAGAGAATCCTTCCATTCCTGATCTGCCTCCATATATGGAGTTAAGTCTAACAGCAGACCTTCGCGAATAAATCGCTCTGAAAACTCACCGCAGAAGCTGAAGAAGATATCCGGGCATTCATCAGATCCAACCACCACTTTGATCTTCTCTTTATATGGCTGGTTCTGTGCACTGGTTACCTCAAACTTGATTTCCGGATGTAAGGACTCATACTCCGCAATCTTACTCTCGATAAAGCCGTTGCAGGGGTCATCCGGAAAACGATGGAACAATTTAATTACCTTTGTATCACCGCTTGCAGCCGGGGCCGATGCATCTGCTGTCGTCGCTGCACCACCTGCTGCTGTTGTCGCTGTACTGTCCGAGGAACCTCCGCATGCAGTCAGTCCCAAAGTCATAATAGCTGCCATTCCCAAACTCAATGCCTTTTTAAATTTTCTTGTCATATGATACTCCTTTCGCTCCTCCAAGCTTGTTGCTTCGTTGATTAAATACATCCTATAACATCTTGTAATGTACTATATCATATTAATCTTTGCATTGCAACTGTTTTTTCGCTTTTTTGTCATTTCCATGAGCATTTTCACCAATTAACTGCTCTTACCCCACATGAAATATAACAAAATGACAAGTAACTTTGAAATGTCAGGCTGCACACTCAATTTTACTTGTCATATCGCATAGAAACTTTATTTTATTATTTGGCTGCTTTGTTTAGGTTGTATTATCACATTCTGTTAGATAATGATGGTCAAAAGATACTTTTGCGGGTTCGTCAGAAGCTTACAGTAATGAATTGTATCGCCATTCTGATCCCTTACCTCATCCTTCTGAAGCAGGAGTGCCTGTTTTGCCTCAATCCCCAGAAAACGAGCTTCCTCTTCCGTCGCATAACAGATTTCGACCGTCTTCATAGAATGCGTTGGGATAAAATTATGCTTGCGGAAGATCTCATACGTGGACCCAAGCAGGTTCTCCTCCAGGAGAAATCCCATCTTCTTTGAATAATAATTCTCCTCAATCATAACCGGAATATCATCATTCTTCCTGAGACGGACAATCTTTAACACCTTTTCATTCTCATCCACATGGAGACGTCTCGCCGTAGAACCATCCGGCATGATCCAGCCCACTGAAATCAACTCTGACGAAGGTGTCTGTCCATCCAGCTTGCTCATCTCTGTGAAGCTCAGAATCTGATCCTTCATGATACGGTGAAGCTTCTTCTCCGCCACAAAAGTTCCGATCCCCTGTTTTCTGATAATATACCCGTCATCCACGAGCAGTTCAATCGCCTTTCGCACTGTAATCCGGCTCACTTCAAAGTGCTGACTAAACTCAGCCTCTGTCATCAGCTTATCACCAGCGCGCAGTTTTCCATCGACCATCTGCTGTTTGATCTCTTCGGAAAGTTGCTGATATAACGGAACCATAGAATTTTTATTCATACCTTGTACCCCGACTTGTCTTTGTTGTTATGTATTTATCATAACATTATATAATATTTTTTGCAAGGTCTGTTCCGTAACCAAATGCTCCCTCCATTCCGCACACCTTTGCCGCGAACTCAGCTCCGCGCTCCATCGCCGCCATAATGCGTGCTTTCATCTGTTCCGGATCACCTTCAAACAGTGCTCCTCCATCCTGAAGCAGCGTAGTCAGCAGGGTCGCAAAATAGGAATCCCCAGCCCCCATCGTATCCAGAACCGTCTGCGCACGCTGTGCGGCTGCATACAGGATCGCTCCATCATACAGTGCGTAGGAACCTGCTTCCCCCATTGTTCCGACTACCAGCTTCACACCATACGAAGCCACCTTGCGCATCTGAACCTCCCGCTCCGCTTCACTTAAATGCGCGCAGGAAAGAAGCGCAATCTGCAAATGCGGGCACACCTGCTCCAAAAGTTCATCATCCCACACCGTAGAAAAATCAAATGCAATCGGAACGCCTGTCTTTGCAAGTGCCGGAAGATCCTCATAAATGTAACTATTTGTGTTTGTATAAATGATCTGAAATCCACGGATATACTCTATATCCCCGGATGTGAACGCAAATGGATGCTCCTTGGCCACACCGCCGCGATTCGACCCCAAAAATACACGGTCACCATCCTTGAGTGTCACTCTTGCAGCTCCGTTCTCTCCATGAAAATGCCTGGAATGACTGTAATCAATGCCGAGTTTATCCAGAATCATGCAGTTATATTCTGCAACCGCATCATCCCCGAATTTCCCAAGATATGCCGGTTTTCCTCCATTCATCATAGAATAGACACAGGTATTAACACACTGACCACCCGGATACATCTTTCCTCTGGAAAGATATTGATCCACGACATTATCACCAATCGCGATAATCTTTGCTTCTTTCATTGCTTTTCCCTCCCAATCTGTCGTTCTGTTGCCTTTTTTGTAACTGTTTATTACCCCGCACAGTTATTTTTATCTATAGTATATAACATTATATGACATCTTGTCAATTTCTTTTCGAGAACAGATTTGGAGAGCTTTATCATCCCATATATTGCTCAAATTTTTTAAAATTACGCTGGTCTGCCTCTCCCGGCACTGTATAATACTGTGCGGCTGTAATTTCCTGACTGAGAAGACCATGGTACTGATTCTTATGGATCGTCTCTAGCCACTCTTTCAGATCATGATTTCCGTCCCCCCAGATCAGATGACCATAGGGTGTCCCATCAATAAAATGCATATGAACAATATCCTTACCCAGAAGATCAAACCACTGCTGCAATGTCTCCCCCGCCACTCCCATGGGGCAGGTATCGATCATCGCTTTAAAATTAGGATGATGGATTTCATCCACCATACGTTTTACATCATAAACCGTAGTTGCCAGATTCGTCTCGTCCGGGCGCAGCGCCTCCATAGCAAGCGTAATCCCTTTTGTATCCGCATATTCAGCCAGGCGTGCCAGCATATCCCGGCCGCGCTTCCAGCCTTCTTGCCGCTCCTCATTCAGATACCCGCGGCCAGAATGAACCGCCATAATCTGACAGCCCAGTTCTTCTCCCGCATCCAGCCCCTTCTTGAAATAGTCGAAGCTCCTGCGGTAAAGCTCCGGGTCCCCCGCTGCGAACTGATAAGGCACCGTACAGTTCTCCGGTGTAATCACCCTGACACTTAAGTTACGCTGGCGGCACATACGGCTTACCTTTTTGCAGTCATCATATTCCAGATTGCTGAGAAAGAAATGCGGTGAACCGGCCCACAGCTCTATGCTGCGAAATCCCGCCCTCATCTGCGCTTCCAGAAAATACTCCAATGAATAAAAACGATAATGAATATTCATTCCAGCTACCTGATCCTGTTCAATCAGTTTCATATGCATAATCCTCCCCTGGGCTATACAAAATAAAAAACGAATTTGTTTTTTTCATTATATCACATAGTTGTAATATTACAATATATAACAATAGTCAAGCGCAGAAATTGCGCTTGACTTTTCCAAAACACCCACATATTAACTTTTAGCCAACGTAAATCCTTTTCCCCGCACCTCTCGCGCATTTGTGACAATAATAAAGGCTGTTTCATCAATCTGTTTTACACAACAATTTAGCTGCGTCAGCTCCCGGGCAGAAAGTACACTGAGCACAGCCGTCTGCTTCTCGTGTAGATGTCCCGTTTCAATCGAAATCAGGGTAGAGCCGCGGCAAATATCAGTCTGAATGATCTGATTGATCTGCTCAGTCTCTTTGCTGATAACCATGACCTGAATATTTTCCTCACCGTAAAGCAGCACCTGGTTCAATACAAAGCTTGTAATCACAGCCGACACAATGCCGTAAAGGATTTGATTGCTGTTCGAATACCGCATCTGCAGTGTCAGGCTGATAACCTCCACCACATTGATCGTTGCCGCCACCGGAAAACCAAACTTTTTATTGAGAATCAGAGGCGGTATGTCCATGCCTCCAGAGGATCCCCCCACACGCATGACGATCCCCATGCCGCCGCCAAAGCAAAAGCCGGCCAAAACGGCTGCCAGAAGATGATCTGATGTCAAGTTTCGCAGCCATTCCACCCCGGAAAACGCCCCGAACAGAACCGGGTAAATCACGGTGCTGACCAGGGTGTTCAGAGCAAATTTCCACCCTAACATCCATAATCCCAGAAAAAAGGTAATCCCATTGATGCAGACAATGGCCACAACCATATCAAAGCCCAGATAATACTGCATATTGCGGGCGATTCCGTTGACACCAACCAGCGCCATGGAATGGGGGATGGCAAATGCTGCCACCCCCGATGCAATCAGTACATTCCCCAAAAAGATGCAGAACAGTTGAATTCCCACTTGTCTTAACTTATTGACATTCATACATTCCTTCACTTCTTTCCAATTTATAACAATGCTGTTGCCAACACACTCTGAAGTACCAGAATGATAGCGCCTCCCAGTCGGGACGATATCTGGGCAAAGGACATCAGATCCATCAGATTTGCCGCAGAGAGTACCATAATGTCACCATTTCCGCCCGCATTGCACATGCACAGACCCGCTGTGATAGAGGACTCCACAAAGAAAAACTTCACAAGCAGCCCGAAAATGCCAGCTCCGAGAACTGCCATAAATACCGTTACAATACAGAGTACTACAAATATCGGCGATAACGTTTCAAGCAGTGTAGCCAGATTAAACATAGAGATTCCCACCCCGGCCATGATCAGCACGGTAAAGTTTCCGCTGATGAACTGATACCATTTCACGATGCAGAATTCGATCTTTTCCGGCAGGATTCCGGCAATTTTCACGGTTGCCACTGCAATGATTGTAAATGCATACGCATGGATGGTTGGTACAAGCATACCTGCAATCCGACCAAAGATGAAAAATGCTGCTGTCGCAAAAAATCCGATTCCCAGATCCAACAGCTGCATGGTGTACGGATAGACTGTATTGGACTGCTCTGCAGTATACCCCTGCATCAGAGAGCCGTTTCCTGAGAGCTTCGGAAATTTTTCTCCGATGCACCGCACTCCGATGGCTGCAAAGATCGCTGTCCAGTTACCCAATGTCACGGCTGGAAGCAGCCGGGAATAGATCGCGTCTGATGCTTCTCCACTGGCTGCTGCGTAAATCTCCGACATCGGCACCGCACCGGCTCCATTGCCGCCGCCCATAATCGGTCCGGTGATATAAAGCACCACGTCCTTCCAGCTGTAGCCAAGCAGACTGCCCACAAACGCGCTGGCCGTATAGGCAAAGATCATTCCACCCAAAACCGGGATAAAATAACGAACCCCGGCCTTTACCAACAGCTTCCGATCCATTCCGATAATACTGCCGCAAAGCAGCGCTCCGACATAGAAGCTCAGGAAATCACAATTCCCGGTGATAACATTGCCAACAATCTTGACTGTCGATTCCGGGATGAAATGAAAATACACCAGGATCGCACATGAAAAGGAAACCGCCGCCAGT
The DNA here is from genome assembly GCA_028693165.1 of Lachnospiraceae bacterium. Taxonomy (GTDB): domain Bacteria; phylum Bacillota; class Clostridia; order Lachnospirales; family Lachnospiraceae; genus Brotaphodocola. Next base: position 68,952 of record JAQUVX010000010.1, read on the forward strand.
CCAATCGTCTTTTTCAAAATCGATACATGTTCCACCACAAATTTCATCGCATATCCCATCACTGCGCAGAATGCAAGTCCACCAAACAACGTATTGGGAAGCTGATCCAGATACGCAGCCACGATCACTACGATCGAAAATGACAAAAATAAGATTGGTGGCATTCCCATAATATTCCATTTGCTGTTCTCTGTATATTTTATTGGCATCTCTTATTCCTCCCTCAGTTCATACATAAATGCAATCACATGTTTGATTGCGCAAATATAGTCCTCTTCCGTCAGATTCTCATCCGGTGCATGATGATTGGAGCCGGTGTTTCCCGGTCCGATTCCCACGATCGGCAGATCCTTCCATGCCCTGCGAAAGGCAATCGCCGGTCCGGATCCAAGCTGCGTCGGCTCTATGACCAGCGGCTTGTCATAGACCTTAGCTGCAGCCCGCTCCAACATGCCGCGAACCGGAAGTTCGGTAGAGGTTTTCACTGGATACGTTCCGCCTCGGTATTCCACCTCCACATCCGAAAATCCATGCCGATCCAAATGTTCACGGATCTGACGGTGAATTTTTTCCGGATCCTGGTTGGCCACCAGATACATCGAAATCCTTGCCCAGGCTGTATGTGGCACGATTCCTCTTGGGCCATTGTAAAGCTCCCCTGCCTCCAACCCACAGATAGACAGGCTCGGTTCCATATAGATGCGCCGCTTCAGTTCATCGCCGGTCACCCCCAACAGGAATTCCTTTAACTGGAGTTTCTTTTTTATTTCCTCTTCCTCGTAGGGGAATTTCTCCAGGATGTCCTCCTCCGTCTGTGTCAGCTCCTGCACATCGTCGTAAAAACCCTCAATCAGCACATGCTCATTGGGATCCTTCAGCGTTGCAAGTGCCCACACCAGTCGCCAGGAAGCACTCGGTACACTGGATCCCATGCGGCCGTGGAGATCCGTATTACAGGTCGTGCAACGCAGATCAAAACCACAGGCACCACGAACCCCGAATCTTGCCCATGGATGGCCATTGCGATCCCGGCGCCCATTTTCCCACAGGCACACATCTGCTTTGGTCATATCCCGAAATTCTTCCATATGTTCGCTCTGATACCGGAACATGGATGGACTGGCCGTCTCTTCATCCCCTTCAGCCAGAAATTTCACGTTGACTGGCAGCGTTCCGACGGTATTCAGTATCGCCTTTATCGCGTGAATACGGGAGAATAACGGTCCTTTGTCATCCGAAACTCCACGGGCATATAGCATACCATCCTGACGGGTCAAAGAAAACGGAGCGTTCGATTTCCAGTTCTCCGCTTTTCCCGGTTCTACCACATCGTAATGGTTGTAAAACAGCACAGTCCGATCCTTTTCCCCTTTCAGGTATCCGTAAACCATGGAGTTTCCATCCTCCACCGGGATCTCCTGACGCTCGATTCCGGTTTCCTGCATGGTTTTCAGAATAAAATTCTTTGCGTCATGCAATCCTTCCTGATTTCCCGCCACGCTCTGGCAGGCGCAGATCGTCTGGAGATCTTCCAGAAATTCCTCCTTGTGTGCATCTACATAGTCAAAAATTTCCTGTATCTGTTTCATTTGCCCCTCCCATGTCATTTTTTCATTTATACGTTTATTTTTTGCCAAAATATTTGCAAATATTTGATAATTCCAGTATAATATGATACATTATAATTGTCTAATGAGAAAAAATCTGTTTTTATTATGACATTTTGTCATATAAGGAGGCCCTATGCTCGCTCACGCTTATGAATATGCCTGTGCCATCGAAACTCATCGGAATATATCCAAAGCGGCTGCCGCTCTATGTATTACGCAGTCGGCGCTCACCAAATACATCAACCGTCTGGAGGAGGATCTAAACATCCGTCTGTTTGACCGCTCTGTGTCCCCCATCGCGCTGACAGACGCAGGATGTCTGTTCCTGGAAAAGGCCCACACCATCCTGAATATGGAGCAGGAACTGCTGGGAGGCCTGGGGCGAATCACGAATTCTCCCCAAGGCACCCTGTCGCTTGGCATCACTACGGAAATGTGCAGTATTGCACTTCCCTACATCCTCCCTCGTTTCCGTCAGCTCTATCCCAATATCCGCGTTCAGATCACAGAGGGGAGCAACCGATTTCTAATGAAAGAGTTGCATCAGGAACGGATTGAGCTGGTGTTCATGGCCTCACCAGATCCCTCCGATGACCTGATCACAGAATGCATTCAGGAGGAAACGCTGCTTCTGGCCATGCCCATCGATCACCCGGTGGCACACTCCTTCGATCTGTCCACCAACTCCCCTTTGATGCCTTATTATCTGGAACCAGAGCGAATCCGAAACGGTGATTTTGTCGTATGTTCCGCCGATCTGGGAATGGGACGCTTTGCAAATGAAATGTTTCGCAAATATCGCCTGGAACCCAACATCACTTTGGAGATGAAGCGGAATGAAGCTGCGCTTCGCATGGCTTCTACCGGAGCCGGCATGATTTTCACTCCGGTTCGGACCCCACTGCGGATTCATCTGCTAAAGCCCATGGCCTATTTTTCCATTGAGCAGCCCCTGTCCACCCGCAAGCGCTGTATCTGTTATAACCGTCATACGTCCTTATCTCAATCTGCTGTTTTATTTCTTCCGGTATTAAGACAAATCTTTCTGGATGAATCCGAATTACGGCCTCCACTGGTGCAGCTGCTTCACCAGCCGACGGCCGAAGCCATGCACCATACAACAAAAAGGCCACCCCACCAGTAACGCTCACTGATGGAATGGCCTTTTCAATTACATTTCAATGCTTATAATTCAAATCCTATTTGTAGTTTACAATCGCACCAAAATCTGGTTTCAGAGAAGCCCCGCCTACCAGACCGCCGTCGATGTCTGCCTGCGCAAACAGCTCCGGAGCGCTGGATGCAGATACGGAACCGCCGTACTGGATGCGGATCGCTGCTGCGGTAGCCTCGTCGTAAATCTCACCGATGCATACACGGATTGCTGCGCATACTTCCTGTGCCTGCTCTGTGGTTGCTACCTTGCCGGTACCAATCGCCCAGATCGGCTCATAGGCGATGACAGCGGTCTTCGCCTGATCTGCGGTCACATTCAGGAATGCGATCTTGATCTGCTGGCGAATCCAGTCAAGGGTGATGCCCTGCTCTCTCTGGGTCAGAGTCTCGCCGCAGCATACGATCGGGGTAAGGCCGTGCTCAAATGCCTTCAGCACTTTCTTGTTCACGGTCTCGTCGGTCTCTGCGAAGTATTCTCTTCTCTCAGAGTGGCCGATGATCACATATTTTACACCTGCGTCAACCAGCATGTTCGGGGAAATCTCGCCGGTGTAAGCACCCTTCTCCTCGAAGTACATGTTCTCAGCACCGATGTTGATGTTGGTTCCCTTTGCAGCTTCCATAGCTGGAATAATATCGATCGCCGGTACACAGAATACGACATCAACGTCATCATTCTTTACCAGTGGTTTCAAGGTCTCAATCAGGGCAACTGCCTCAGAAGGTGTCATATTCATCTTCCAGTTTCCTGCAACAATTTTCTTTCTGCTCATCTTTATACTCTCCCTGTCTGTTATATTGCGAATCGAAGCCGGTGCTTAGTTGCGGTCATCCGCAGCTGCTACGCCCGGAAGTTCCTTACCCTCTAAGAATTCCAGAGAAGCTCCGCCGCCGGTGGAGATATGGGTCATCTTATCAGCAAAGCCCAATCTCTTAACTGCGTTTACAGAATCGCCGCCGCCGATTACGGTGGTTGCATCCTTCAGCTCTGCGACTGCACGGCAGATCTCCAGCGTGCCCTCTGCAAAGTTGGAGAACTCAAATACGCCCATCGGCCCGTTCCATACAACAGTCTTAGCACCTTCCAGTGCCTTCTTGTACAGTGCGATGGTCTTCGGTCCGATATCAAATCCTGACCAGCCTGCATCGATGGTATCTACTACTTTGTGCTCGGTGTCGTTGGAGAACTCTTTGCCTTCCATATGGTCAACCGGCAGAAGCAGGTTTACGCCTTTTGCTTTTGCTTTCTCGATCATCTCCAGCGCGTAATCCAGCTTGTCCGCTTCACATAAGGAATTGCCGATCTCCTGGCCCTGTGCCTTTGCAAAGGTGTAAGCCATACCGCCACCGATGATCAGGGTGTCTACCTTGTCAAGCAGGTTGTTGATCACGTTGATCTTGTCGGATACTTTTGCGCCGCCCAGGATCGCTACAAACGGACGAACCGGATTCTCAACAGCCTCGCCCAGGAATTTGATTTCTTTCTCCATCAGGTATCCAACCACGTTCTCCTTGCAGCATTTTGCAACGCCGACGTTGGAGCAGTGCGCTCTGTGTGCGGTACCAAATGCATCGTTCACGAAAATGCCGTCGTCACACAGGTCAGCCAGCTCTTTTGCGTAGCCTTCTGTCTTCTCGTCGCCCTCTTTGTACTTGGTCTCTTCCACTCTGTAACGGGTGTTCTCCAACAGCAATACTTCGCCGTCTTTTAACTCGGCTGCCAGAGCTTTGGTCTCCGGTCCGGTTACTGCCGGGTCGCTGACAAACTTCACGGTAACGCCCAGTCTCTCGCTTAATGCAGGAGCTACTGGAGCTAAGGACATCTCCGGAAGCGGCTCACCCTTCGGTTTTCCAAGGTGAGAGCAAAGAATCACTTTTGCGCCCTGATCTAACAATTTCTTGATAGTCGGGATTGCGCCGTCGATACGGTTGTAGTTCTGAATCACGCCCTCTTTTAATGGTACGTTGAAGTCACAGCGAACCAGGACTTTCTTGCCTTTTAAATCTTTTAAATCATCAACTGTCTTTTTATTTAACATGGATAATACCCCTTTCTTGTATACAATGTTCTCAGGCACCAAAAAAGGGGCCGGTCCATGAAAGACCGGACCCCTATTTGAGTCTTAATATGCTTATGCTTTTTCTATGGAAGTTCTTTTCCGCTTCGCTTCAAAGAACGGCTAAAAGTCTAACCTCAGCCTGCGCCTGCGGCTTGTCTTCACTAAGACTTTTAAGCCAGTTCTGCGAAGTATTTGATGGTGCGAACCATCTGGCTGGTGTAGGAGTTCTCATTGTCATACCAGGAAACAACCTGTACCTGATAGGAACCGTCGCCCAGATCAGAAAGCATGGTCTGAGTTGCATCGAACAGAGAACCATACTTCATGCCGATAACGTCAGAAGAAACGATCGGATCTTCGTTGTAACCGAAGGATGCGCTCTCTGCTGCCTTCATAGCTGCATTGATGCCTTCTTTGGTAACGTTCTCGCCCTTAACAACTGCAACAAGGATGGTGGTAGAACCGGTCGGTACCGGAACACGCTGTGCAGAACCGATCAGCTTGCCGTTCAGTTCCGGGATAACCAGGCCGATTGCTTTTGCAGCACCGGTGGAGTTCGGAACGATGTTAGCAGCGCCTGCTCTTGCTCTTCTCAAATCACCTTTTCTGTGCGGGCCATCCAGGATCATCTGATCGCCGGTGTAAGCGTGAATGGTGCTCATGATACCAGACTGGATCGGAGCGTAGTCATTCAGAGCCTTTGCCATAGGAGCCAGGCAGTTGGTGGTGCAGGATGCTGCAGAAATGATGGTATCTGCTGCGGTCAGAACGTTCTCGTTTACGCTGAAAACAACGGTCGGCAGATCGTTGCCAGCCGGTGCGGAGATAACAACTTTTTTAGCGCCTGCATCGATATGTGCCTGAGATTTTGCTTTGGAGGTGTAGAAACCAGTACACTCCAGAACTACGTCAACGCCAATCTGTCCCCACGGAAGATCTTTTGCGTCTTTCTCTGCATAAATCTTGATGGTCTTGCCATCTACTGTAATGGAATCCTCGCCTGCCTCTACGGTGTGCTTGCCTTCGCCAAGATGGCCGCAGTATCCGCCCTGAGCAGTATCGTACTTTAATAAGTGAGCCAGCATCTTCGGATCGGTTAAATCATTGATTGCTACAACCTCATAACCCTCTGCGCCAAACATCTGTCTGAATGCCAGACGGCCAATACGTCCAAATCCATTAATCGCTACTTTTACTGCCATGATGAATTCCTCCTAGTTTGTTAAAAATTTAATGATTGTTAAATAATAATCAACCTACACCCTATTTTACCCAATTACGACTGAAATAGCAAGTAGTTTTTTGCTTATTTCTACTTATTTATAAACTCTTTACAAAATCACAGTTCATCCTTTACATAACCTGCCAGATTGTAGGCATGATCCGACACACGTTCCAGATTGCTGATAATATCCAGGAATACCACACCTGCAGAGGGTTCACATTTTCCGTCTGACAACCGCTCGATATGCTTCTCCCGAAGCTCCTCCTCCTGGTTGTCCACGTCATCCTCATACTGGCTTACCTTGCGGACCGAATCCATGTTGCCGGTCTGTCTGGCATTGATCGCATAATCAAAGGACTTGATCACGCTGCCGCTGATCGAACGCAGATCCTCCATGGCAGTCTCCGAAAATTTCAGATTGTGCTTCGCCATGTACTCCGCCTGCTCCGCCAGGTTCTCCGCATGATCTCCGATCCGCTCGATGTCGCTGACACTGTAAAACAGATTGTTGACGACCTTCTTCTGGCGTTCGGTCAGCGAAAGGTTGTTGACCTTGATCAGATACTCGGTCAGCATCTTTTCCATATTATCGATGGTTTTCTCTGTCTTGTAGACATACGCGACTTCATCCAGATTCTCCATGATGACTGCATCCAGTGCACGTTTGACATTCTCCATGGTGATCTGTCCCATATGTACGACTTCAAGCGCCGCCGTCTCCACTGCAAAGGCCGGAGATTCGAAGATACGTTCATCCAGATGCTTGAAGGTTGCGGCCGTCTCGTCGTCCTCCACTGGGATAACCTCCTCCGGCTTCTCCTTTACCACAAAGCCGGACAGCTTGACCAGCTGATTGGCAAACGGGAACAAAAGCGCTGTATTTGTCAGGTTAAACACCGTATGGAAAATAGAAATCTGTACGGCGCTGATATTGGACGCCGCCAGCATCGGGCGAAGTGCAAATACAGCAAAGCCAAGCACCCCGAACAATACCGCACCGATGATGTTGAAGGTCAGATGAATCACAGCTGCACGCTTCGCCGTGCGGGAACCGCCCATACTGGAAAGCATGGCCGTCACACAGGAACCGATATTCTGTCCCAATGTAATGTAAATCGCCGCATTGGTCGTCACGATTCCGTTCATCGCCAGGGTCTGCAGGATACCGACCGAGGCGGAGGAGCTCTGAAGCAGCGCCGTGACAACGGCGCCGATCAGCATACCCAACAGCGGGTTGCCGCCCAGCACTTCAAATGCTTTGGCAAAAATCGGAGCATCCGTATAAGGAGAGATCGAGCCTGACATAAAATCCAGTCCGATAAACAGGAGACCCAGACCGATCATGATCTCACCGACCGTTTTCTTCTTCTGGCTCTTGGTAAACACCAGAAGCAGGGCACCGATTCCGATGATACATGGCGCATAGAACGCCGGTTTCATGATCTCAAATGCATCTCCCAGCTGGCTCATCGATACAATCCATGCGGTGATGGTGGTACCGATATTCGCACCCATAATCACGCCGACCGCCTGGGTCAGGTTCAGCACGCCGGCACTTACAAAGCCGACTACCATAACGGTCGTGGCACCACTGCTCTGGATGATGGCTGTGATCAGCGCACCCAGTCCGACCGCCAACAGCCGGTTGTTCGTCAGCATCCCAAGGAAGCTGCTCATCTTGCTGCCCGCCGTTTTCTGCATACCATCTGCCATAATACTCATGCCATACAGGAACATACCAAGACCGCCTATAAAGCCGAACACATTCGAAATGTCATTAACAGACATAATCTCCTCCTCATATCTGCGCCTCATCATCTATAACGCATATACATTTATGATAGCATACATACTTTATCAATTTCAACTGATTTTAAAATATATGTAAATTTTAGGTATATTTCACGCAAAAAAGCGTGCAATCAGCCGATATTTCTGGAATATCAGCCAACTGCACGCCTGCTGTCTGTAAGGTATAAAATAGCTCCGAAGGGTTACGCTTCCTCCCTCGGCAATACAACATTTAATATGATCGCCACAACCGCAGCCGGAACGATGCCGGAACCGCCGAAGATCAGCTGAACTGCCTGCGGAAGGTTTGCCAGTGCTGCGGAATTTGCTCCCAGCCCATAGCCCAGACCGATCGCAACCGATACGATAGTGATGGTTCTCGTGTCAATCTTCTCCTTCGTGATCAGTTGGATACCGCTGACTACGATGGATGCAAACATCATGACTGCCGCACCGCCCAGCACGCTCTGCGGCATGATGGATACCAGTGCCGCCAGCTTCGGAAGCAGTCCGCAGGCGATCAAAAATACCGCTCCGACTCCAATTGCAAACAGATTCACGACCTTGGTCATCGCAACCAGACCAACGTTCTGGCTGAATGAGGTATTTGGCAGGACACCGAACAGCGATGCAAAGCTGGAACCGAGTCCATCACACATCACACCGCCGGATAATTCCCGGTCGGTCGCCTCTCGTCCAAGTCCGCCTTCGGTAATTCCGGAAATATCGCCGATGGTCTCCACCGCAGTCACGATGTACATGATGATCATCGGAACGATCGCCCGCAGGTCAAACACCAGCGGAACCGGCATGATCTTCGGAATCGCAACCCAGGAGGCCGCCGCCACCTTATCCCAGTTCAGCACCCAGGATTTTGTCACTTCCGTGACCGCCCCCGTAGCCGCATCCGTGTAGGAAAATGTCGTCGGAAGCACCACCGCCATGATGGCTGCCGCAATATAACCAACGATGATTCCGATCAGAATTGCAGAAGAACTTGCAAATCCGGTTCCTTTATGCTTGAGTACAATGATCGTCACCAGCACCACCAGACCCAGGAACAGATTTTCCAGGGAACCGAAATCCTTTACGCCGCTTCCGCCGCCAAAGGAATTGATTCCGACACCGATCAGGGAAAGACCGATGGATAATACTACGGTACCGGTCACCACCGCCGGAAAAAACTTTCTTAACGGTCTCAGGAAAAAACCGAGTACACTCTCAAACAAACCGCCGATCAGGGAAGCTCCCATGATGGCACCATAGGCAACAACGCCCCCTCCCATGACACCGGAGATACTCTTGCACACGCCGATAAACCCGGAACTGGTTCCCATTACGATAGGCAGATGACCGCCGATCGGTCCGATCGTGAACAGCTGCACCAATGTCACAAGGCCGGCAATCAGCATCGCATTCTGCAGCAATGCGATCTGCAATTCCGATCCGGACGCAATATCGCAGCCTCCTGCTATCAGAATGACCGGGGTTAAATTTCCGGCAAACATCGCCAGAACATGCTGCAATCCCAGCGGAATCGCGATTTTAAGCGGCAGGCGCCCTTCCAACTGCTGCAAATTTTCATTCGTATTTGTCGCTTCTCTGCTCATAATTTCTCCTTAGTGCTCCATTGCATATTTGGCCGCCGCCGCCCACACTTCCTGGTTGCGGTTCCATACATTCATAAATTCGCTGACCGGCATCGGGCAGGAAACACTTCCCACCTCCAGAGTCAGACTTGGGATCGGTCCGTCCTTGATCTGTACCCAATCCTTATAACCGCCGTGACCGCTGCTGCCCGCAAGGCGATATCCGGTCTTCGCCGCTATCAGATTGGCCAGTTCCCGTGACTGTGCCGACACTTTGTTGCCGGAATAATCCCAATAGATGATATTTCCCATGCTGTGATAGCTGATCGTCAGCGCCCAGGTTCTGGAATTGGTCAGATTGACCAGCGCCTGACTTTCCGGCTCGGACACCCGGCTGTCTCCCTTGTAGGTCGCATAGGACGGATGGCCGCAGCTTGTAACCTGATCCCAGTCCGCATCAAAGTTCTGGTTCAGATCCACACCACGTCCGTTAGCTTTCCAGTAATTCAGATAACGGTCGAATGCAGCGCTGGTACGTCCTTCCGCAACATCCAACGCGTAGCACTGATTGATCGTCTGACGCAGCTGTTCGGAACGAATCGCGCTGATGCCAAACTGACTGATCGAAATACCATCCGGATTGACCATCGGCACATAATGGATCGCCACCTGATCAAACAGAGTCGAAAGCGGAACGCCTTCATAACTGCCGCTGTTATAAAATTCCAGACCATGTTCCAACTGCTTCATAACCAGAAGCGGGGTCATATATTCCCGGGCATGGATTCCCGCATGAATTAAAATATGCTTACCCGCATTGGCATTGCCAAGGACGATCTCGTAAAGCTTTCTGCCGTCCCAGGAGGTTCCGATCTCATTGACATGCATCCGGTCGCCGTAGCGGGAGGAAAGACTCTGAATATCCTTGCACATCTGATCGTAGGAATATTTCTCGACTGCATTCACAATCGGGGAGGATAATGTTCCCGCAAAGGACGCGTTTCCTCCGTCAACCACCGTCTGCCCGGCCCCCAACTGTCCGGTTTCCAACGATCCGGTTCCCAACTGCCCAAGTGTGCCTGACATTCCCGGTCCTGCGACCTGTGAACCTGATCCGGCACTTCCGGCTCCAACCACACGTGATCCGGCCGTTACCGTAGTGGATCCCGCCGAAACGGAAGAGGACGGCGCAGCAGGGGTCTGCTGCGGGGCCTCCGTCGGGGCGGACTGCGTCGTCTCAGCCGTCACAACCGCTGACTGTGACTGGGCCGGTTCGTTCTGCGCCGCCGATGGCTGTGGCTGAGCGGGTTCGGTCTGCGCAGCCGATGACTGTGGCTGGGCGGGTTCGACCGTTACCACCGTCGACTGAGAAGTCTCGGCCGGAGCCGGAGCCTCCGTCGGGGCCGCGCTGCTCTCTGTATTCACTTCAATCGCTGATTCCAGGCCGGTTCCGGCCGGTTCAGCATAAACGACAAAAGAACTGCCGGCAGCCATGATAGCTGCCAGCACTCCTGCATAAATTTGTTTTCGTTTCATAAGTTAGTTTTCACTGTCCTTTTTTTCCAGGTCTCCAGGTTTCATGCTCAAACTGATCTTACCCATCTTATCCACATCCAGAACTTTTACGGTAACCATATCGCCGATATTCACGACATCCTCTACCTTCTCCACACGTTTATCAGAAAGTCTGGAAATATGAATCATACCATCCTTCTTCGGCTTCAGCTCAACGAATGCGCCAAACGGCATAATCCGCACTACCTTTCCGGTAATCACCTGACCCGGTTCGATATCGGTCACGATGCTCTTGATGATGCTCTTTGCCTTCTCGATCATCTCTTTGTCGGTACCACAGATCGATACGTTGCCTTCCTCGGAAATGTCGATCTTCACGCCGGTCTCATCGATGATCTTGTTGATCGTGCTTCCCTGCTTACCAACCACATCACCGATCTTCTGCGGATCAATGCTGATCTGGTCGATCTTCGGCGCATACTGACCAACTTCCTTTCTCGGCTCGGAAATGACAGGTTTCATGCAGGTATCCATAATGAAGATTCTTGCTTCACGACATCTTGCGATAGCCCCTTCCACGATCGGTCTGGTCAGACCATGAATCTTGATATCCATCTGAATTGCGGTAATTCCATCTTCCGTTCCGGTCACCTTGAAGTCCATATCGCCGAAGAAATCTTCCAGGCCCTGAATATCGGTCAGCAGGGTGAAGTCCTCATCGGTATCACCCGTTACCAGACCACAGGAAATACCTGCAACCATCTTCTTGATCGGAACACCGGCTGCCATCAGAGACAGACAGGAAGAACAGGTGGAAGCCATAGAGGTAGATCCGTTGGACTCAAAGGTCTCGGATACGGTACGGATCGCGTACGGGAAATCAATCTCGCTCGGCAGCACCGGAATCAGGGCACGCTCTGCTAGGGCACCATGACCGATCTCGCGGCGTCCCGGTCCTCTGGACGGTTTCGTCTCGCCTACAGAGTAGGACGGGAAGTTGTAATGATGCATGTAGCGTTTTGCTACTTCGTTGGAATCCAGTCCATCTAACTTCTGCTGCTCAGACAGCGGAGCCAGCGTACAGATATTGCAGATCTGAGTCTGTCCACGGGTAAACATGGCAGAACCATGTACGCGCGGAATAATGTCGGTCTCTGCTGCCAGCGGACGGATCTGATCCATCTTACGGCCATCCGGACGCTTGCTGTCCTTTAAGATCATCTTGCGCACGGTTTTCTTCTGATACTGATAAATCGCCTCGCCAAGAACAGCCAGCCACTCATCTTTATCTGCAAATGCTTCTTCCAGCTTTGCAGTGATCTGGCGGATGTTCTCCTCACGGGTCTGCTTGTCATCCGTAAATACTGCGGTCTCCATCTCCGTCGGCGGCACCAGCTCGCGAATCGCTGCAAACAGCTCCTCCGGGATCGCGCAGCTCTCATAGCTGTGCTTTGCCTTGCCGCACTCTGCTACGATCTTGTCGATAAAATGAATGATTTCCTGATTGACTTCATGTGCCTTGTAGATCGCTTCGATCATCTTGGCTTCCGGAATCTCATTGGCTCCAGCTTCGATCATGATGACTTTCTCTTTGGTCGAAGCAACGGTCAGAGTCAGATCGCCATTCTTCCATTGGGTCTGATTCGGGTTGATGATGAACGCGCCGTCGATCATACCCACCTGGGTCATCGCACACGGACCGTCAAACGGGATGTCAGAAATGCTGGTTGCGATCGCAGAACCCAGCATCGCCACCAGCTCCGGGCGGCACTCGGTATCAACGCTCATAACCAGGTTGTTCAGGGTTACGTCGTTGCGGTAGTCCTTCGGGAACAGCGGTCTCATCGGGCGGTCAATGACACGGGAAGTCAGAACGGAGTTCTCCGATGCCTTGCCCTCTCGCTTATTAAACCCGCCTGGGATCTTTCCTACGGCGTATAATTTTTCTTCGTATTCTACACTCAGTGGGAAGAAATCGATTCCGTCTCTCGGTTTGTCCGATGCAGTCGCAGTCGATAATACCACGGTATCTCCGTAATGCATAAATGCTGCACCGCTTGCCTGCTTCGCAACTCTGCCGATCTCTACGGTCAGCGTTCTTCCTGCAAGCTCCATACTAAAACTTTTGTACATACTGTTGTCTCCTTTTTCTTTTTTCATTGTTTATATTTAGCCTAAGACCCCGAAACTACTGCTCTGCCTGCAAACGATCTGTCAAGATCCTTTGTAAGTACAGCAGCGGCTTCGGTAGTGCGTCTTCCGGCAAAAATATCCGCGGTTTGGACAAATTTCCTGTGATTTAAAATTAGGGTGGAGAAAGCCTCTCCACCCTAACGTCCTAATTACTTTCTGATGCCTAACTTCTCAATCAGAGTACGGTAGCTTTCCAGATCGGTTTTCTTTAAGTAGCCCAGTAAACCACGTCTCTGACCTACCATCTTCAGCAAACCACGTCTGGAGTGATGATCCTTCTGATTCTCTTTCAGATGCTCAGTCAGCTCTGCGATTCTTGCAGTAAGAATTGCGATCTGAACCTCTGGTGAACCGGTATCTCCGGATTGTCTGCCATACTCGGCAATAATAGCTGCTTTCTTTTCCTTTGAAATCATGATGATTTCCTCCTTAATATTATACTTACCGAAGGCTAAGTTGCTGGTTGGAGTATCCATGTAACTGAGTCCCGGCGTTAATTCATACCGATACATCATACCATATTTTTTTAGGGCTGTCAATTTATTTTCCGTGTACTCTTACTGCTGTTTTGATCAGAATCTTATTGCCATTAAATAAAATTCCTGATAGACATGAATGGCTGACAGGTCGAATCCTGTCGAATGTTGATGAATTCAATCTAACACATCGTTCCGATTTGTGCAAGCGTTATGCAGAAACGGAATCGTATCCTACAGATTCAGCCGAGTTTCAGACAATTTTCAAGCTGCCGAAAATAGCCGTTTACCCGCTCTACAACCTGCTGACGCCTGCTTTTGCTGACCGGAACACTCTCACCGTTTCGCAGCAGTATCTCCCCGCAGCGCAGTACCACCAGATGACGGATATGGACCAGATAAGAATAATGCGTGCGGATGAACAACTGTCCCTTCAACTGCTCCTCCAATTCATTCATACTCATGCTGATCGCATAAGTCTGATGCCTCGTATGTGCATAGACGATCCGCTCCTGCAAATGGATATAGTAGATATCCCGCCCATACAAGTGAACCAGTTGACCTTTGTGTTCCCATATATACTCCCGCTCTTCTTCATGATTCATATTCCATTTCCTCCCCTTTTTCTATCGGCCGGCATGTCTGTCAGCCTTACTATAGAAAACGGGGAGGCAGGAATAGTATAACCAATTTTTTTCAAATTTTCTCAAATATTTTCACTCCAACAAAAACGGCCACACAGACAAATCGTCGTGCGGCCGCATGAACTGTAACATCCAAATGCGAATCAAATGTAGGATTGATGAATCAGCAGCGTCAGCAGAATGCCAAGCACCGCCCCAGCCATCACCTGCAGCGGGGTATGGCCTACAAACTCCTTCAGCTTCTGCTGAAAATGTTCGTTGTCCATCTTGAACAGATCCTGCTCCATGATCATATTCAGCAGCTTCGCCTGCTTGCCGGTCTCCTGCCGAACACCGATCGCGTCATACATGACTACCGATGCCAGCACAAAACTGACTGCAAACTGAAACGAACCCACGCCATAGCAGAGGCCCGCACTGGTCGTCAGACTGCAGACCGTCGCAGAATGCGAACTCGGCATACCGCCTGATCCCACCAGGCGCTCCACCGAAAAGCTTTTATTCAATGAAAAATCAATGATCGTCTTCAGAACCTGTGCCACTGTCCATCCCACAACGGAACAGACCAGCACCTCATTGCTCAGTAATGCTTCCCAGAATGTCATGTTGTACTCCCGTGTTTTTTCTTTCTGTCTGTCTTGCCCGTATCTGCTCTCAATAACCGATCAGCCAGTCATACAGCTCCTGATACTTCATCGCAGAGGTCTGCCATGAAAAATCTGCCGCCATCGCCCGGTCAATGATCTTGTTCCACTCACGTTTCTTGTCGTAGTAGATGTATTTGGCGTAGCTCACCGCATCCAGCATCTCGTGCGCATTGTAATTGGCAAACGAGAACCCGGTTCCTCTGCCCTCGTACTCATTGTACGGCTCCACGGTATCCTTCAGACCGCCGGTCTCCCGCACGATCGGTACGGTGCCATAACGGAGCGCCATCAGCTGACTTAAGCCGCACGGCTCAAACAGCGAGGGCATCAGGAATGCATCGCAGCCTGCATAAATCTTATGTGACATCTCCTCAGAATAATAAATCTGAGCCGATACACAGTCATGGTACTTCCAGTCATAATGACGGAACATATTCTCATAGCGCTCATCACCGGTTCCCAGCACCACCAGCTGCATATCGTCCGAGCAAAGCTCATCCATCACGCATTGAATCAGATCCAGACCCTTCTGATCCGTCAGGCGGGAAACAATGCCAACCATGAACTTCTTGTCATCCACCGGAAGTCCCAGCCGCTCCTGAAGTGCCCGTTTGTTTTTTACCTTCTCTTTGCGGAAGGTCCTTGTGTTGTAATGCTGTGCAATATAGTGATCCGTATCCGGATTAAACTCATCATAATCAATGCCGTTGACAATGCCGCGCAGGCTGTTGCTGCGTGCACG
The DNA here is from genome assembly GCA_028693165.1 of Lachnospiraceae bacterium. Lineage (GTDB taxonomy): Bacteria > Bacillota > Clostridia > Lachnospirales > Lachnospiraceae > Brotaphodocola. The sequence goes on from JAQUVX010000010.1 coordinate 84,620, forward strand.
CATCAGGCCGTCTAAGCCCTCTCCGTAGAACGGCATCTTAATCTCCTCTGCATAAGTCTGGCTCACCGTGGTGATCGCATCTGCAAAGACAATACCGCCCTTCAGCACGTTGCCGTCCTTGTATGCCTCCAGTTTGTCCGGTGCAAAATAATAATCCGGCAGCATGGACAGGCGCTGGATGGTCTTTACATCCCAGACACCCTGGAATTTCAGATTGTGAATCGTCATGATCGACTTCATCTCACCGAAGAATTCACCGCCGCGGAAGCGATCCTTTAAGTAAACCGGAATCAGGCCGGTCTGCCAGTCATGGCAGTGCACCACGTCCGGACGGAAACCGATCACCGGCAGCGCAGAAAGCGCCGCGTTGCAGAAGAAGGAGAACTTCTCCAGATCATACAGCCAGTCCCCATAGGGCTTTGCACCGCTGAAATAAGATTCGTTGTCAATAAAGTAAAAGGTAATGCCATCGTAAATGTACTCCAGAATCCCCACATAACGGCTCTGGCCCAGATAATCCATATAAAAGTGGTTCACATAGGTCATCTTGCTGCGCCACTCTTCCTTGATACACAGATACTTCGGAATCATCACGCGGACATCAAAATACTCTTTATCAAAGCACTTTGGCAGTGATCCAACCACATCCGCCAATCCCCCTGTTTTAATAAACGGTACGGCCTCCGATGCAACAAACAAAATGTTTTTCATCCACTAAACCTCCTCTACGGTCGACCCACCCCCAAGCAGGCCTTCATAACTAACAGTATACAATATTTATACCGATTTAGGAAGTGAAATATCTGTAAATCTATGAGATTCTTTTATATTCCAGTCTGATCTTGTCTGCAATCAATGCAATAAACTCTGAATTTGTCGGTTTTCCTTTTCCGGTATTTACGGTGTATCCGAACAGATCATGGATCGTTTCCAGACGTCCGCGGCTCCAGGCCACTTCTATTGCATGGCGAATGGCCCGTTCCACACGGCTCGGTGTCGTATTGTGCCGCTTCGCGATGGTCGGATACAGTACCTTGGTCACCGACACCAGCATCTCCTCCTCCGACACCGATATGGCGATCGCATCCCGCAGATACTGATATCCCTTAATGTGCGCCGGAATCCCGATCTCATGCAGTAATTTGGTTACATCATCTTCCAGATTTTCCCGGATGTAATCTTCCTTATCCACATAGGGAGAAACCTTTCTCCGCGCCTCGCTGCCGCTTAATTTCACCACACCCTGACACACCTTCCGAATCCGGTCCATAACCACATCGCGGTTAAACGGCTTCATAATATAATAACCGGCTCCCAGCCCAAATGCGTCTGCCGCAATCCGATCATTCCCGGCTGCCGTCACCATGATAAACGAGGGCATCTCCTTTCCGTTCTTCTCCTTCTGCACGCGTTCCATGACACTGATTCCATCCAGCTTCGGCATGATCACGTCCATCAAAACCAGATCCGGCTTGGTCTTCATGATCATCTTGTAGGCATCCTCGCCATTTTCCGCCTTTCCAACCACGTGAAAGTCTTTCTCTGTTTCCAGCATATCATTCAACAAACTGAGCATTTGTGGGTTATCCTCTGCAATCGCAACATTAAATTCCGCCATTCTTCATTTCCTCCTGTTTTCTCTTGTTGTAAAATGTATTATAGTCGCTTACTTTGTCTGCTTGCAACGAGATTCAATCGCAAGTTTCGACAAGAAATGGCGCAAATGCTCTGACCGATCCGTTTCTTTTTGATTTATTATACTGCTGACGAAAGGGAATTTCAATGTACGGCGGCGGGATTTTGCATTCCGGCAGGTTTTGTTGGCTGGGAAAAAGAGGAAAAAAGAATATTCTTCTGCCGGTATAGTCATTTTTCGTATTCTATGTTATGATAGATTCATTCGATATAAAAGATTTGAAATGAGGGTTAGAGATATGAGTCGCTTAAATTATGGCAAACATTACCTCCGAAGGCGTAGACAGCGCAGACTTCAGCGCGCCGCCATCGTGGCTGCCTGTATTGCAGGGATCGGTATCTGTGTGACAGGTGCCGTATTTTTAGGTAAACATTTAAAAAATAATGGAGGAACCGGGGCCAATGCACCCGTTGTCATCGGTCAGGAATCCTCTGAGAACACGCAGGGCGAGTCGGGTGATGCTTCTGCCGGTGCGTCCGATGCGGCCACAGCAGCAGCGGAGATTCTCTCCCCTGCTGCCGCGCTTTTGGCACAGGCGAAGGCGCTGGCCACCGGTTACGATTATGACGGAGCCATCGCGCTGCTTTCCTCGGACAGTCAGTATGCATCCGATCCGGAGGTTGTTGCGGCCATGGCCGATTATGAGGCCATCAAGGGTTCTCTGGTCCGGGCAAATGTCGGAAAGATCACCCATGTGTTTTTCCATTCTCTGGTCGTGGACAACAAAAAAGCCTTCGACGGAGACAGCGATGAGGCCGGATACAACCAGGTCATGACGACGATCGGAGAGTTTGAGCAGATGCTCCAGGTACTGTATGACAAGGGGTATGTACTGGTACGTTTGCACGATATGGCCTATGAGGGCACGGATGAAAACGGCAGCCCGGCCATGAAGGCAGGCGATATTCTTCTGCCGGAGGGCAAGACCCCCTTTGTCATGTCACAGGATGATCTGTGCTACTACCCTTACATGACCGGCGATGGCTTTGCTTCCCGCATGGTTATCGGGGAGGACGGCAAGCCGACCTGCGAGATGAAGATGGATGACGGAAGCATTTCCACCGGTGCTTATGATCTGGTTCCGATTCTGGAGAATTTCATTCAGGAGCACCCGGATTTTTCCTATAAGGGAGCACGCGCCGTGCTGGCCTTTACGGGATATGAGGGAATTCTCGGATACCGTACCGCTGCTTCCTATGCGGATTCGGAGACCTACGAGCAGGATCGCCAGGATGCTGCCAAAGTGGCCCAGTGTCTGCGGGACAACGGCTGGGAGCTGGCCTCCCACAGCTGGGGACATTTGAATCTTGGCACAGTCGAGTGGGATCGTTTTAAGGCGGATACAGACAAGTGGGAGAATGAAGTAGAATCGCTGATCGGGCCGACCGATATCATCCTTTATCCCTTTGGTGCCGACATCGGCGACTGGCATCCTTACACCACGGAGAATCCACGCTATGAGTATCTGCATCAGATGGGCTTCCGCTATTTCTGCAACGTGGATTCCAACCCATACTGGGTACAGATCGGGGACGATTTCATGCGTCAGGGCCGACGCAATCTGGACGGCTACCGGATGTGGAAGGATATCACAGCGGAGGATCCGTCGCATCGCAAGCTGGATGATCTGTTCCGAGCAGAAGACATCTTTGATCCGGATCGGCCTACGCCGGTGCCGGATATGTAACTAAGGGTACGCAGAGCACGTATGAAAAACAAAAAGCGGAATCATCGGAGGCAGTTATGCCTGGATGATTCCGTTTTTGTTGTAAATCATTATGAATCATTGCCTTGTGCAGCGGCGTTGTTTCGGGCAGCTCAGCTGTCAGCAGTCGAAGCCACGGCTGCGGAGATAGCCCAGGATTACCTGAACGGTGCCGTCTACGCCCAACTGGGCGGTGTTCAGCATCAGGTCGTAGTTGGTTACATCTTCCCAGCTTTTGCCGGTGTAGTAGCGATGATAGTCACGGCGTTCCTTGTCGATGCGGCTGATGTTCTTTACGATATCTTTTTCTTCGTAGAACTTCTTATCACGGATTCGGGCCACACGGGCCTCCATGTCGGCGTAGAGAAAGATGCGGATCAGGCCTTCGTTTCCTTCCAGCACATAATCTGCGCAGCGTCCGATGAAGACACAGGACTCTTCTGCGGAAAGCTTGCGGATCACCTCTGACTGGAACCGGAACAGGTTGTCTGCGGACACCAGATCTGAACCAAAGGACGGAGCTCCCTGCTCAGGGGCAAGGCCGCTTATGATCTTATAAAGCAGCTTGTTGCCTGCGCGCTCATCGGTCAGGTGAAAATAGCTTTCTTTGATTCCGCTCTCATAGGAATTCATGCGCAGAATATCCTTGTCATAACAGTGTACATGCAACGCTTCCGCCAGTTTCTTGCCAATCTCGCTTCCACCGCTTCCATACTGTCTGCCAATCGTCACGATCAGTTTCTTTTCACCCATAAGATTCTCCTCCTTCTGTGCATTTCCGGTCCCTGGTTGTCGTGTAATTCTTTGATTTCTATTATAGCACAATCGTAGGAAAAACGAAATGGATCTTTAACGAGCTTTAATACGCATACAGATCCAGTTCCAGTTTCGTAGAAACCGACTTTGCCTTTCCTGTCCTGCGATTCACCTCGAACGTATTCAGTGTCTCGCTCCACTCGGTCGGTGCCGTCTCCATCAGCAATACAATCGTATAGGTATTCGCTGTCTTGCTGTATATCTCATAATGAATCGGAAATGTCTCCTTCGCATACCATCCTGCCCGGTTCACGGCATTCTCAAGCAGATGACAGGCCGCTGTCTCCGACAATGCCGGACGTGGATTCCACAGACCCGTTTCCGTGTCCATGTAATACCAGATCCCATCAATCTGCTTCCACTCCGTCACATAAGTTCCATCTTCTTCGTATTTCCAACCGCCCTCTTCGGCCTGCTCCCAGGTTCCGGCCCAGGCCGTCGAGGTTCCAAGCATCATCATCACAAGCAGCGCACTCATCCATCTTCGCATCGTTCTCATCCTCTTTCTCACAGCTTCCTCTTTCTTATGCTATCCATTATAAGGAGCTGCTCCCGGGAAATCAATGCAGATTTTCTGAATATTTTGTGAAATATCTATAATCATTTCGTATCCTCCCGGCGTCGCTCTCACACCGTCCGCGTCATCGGAAGCTCATTATTCACCCCTTTGGACATCAGGATCTGATGCACATCGATAATCCCCCGATGGAAGGTCGCCGCGCAGGCCGCCAGATAGAGTTCCCACATCCGCGTAAATTCTTCGCCGTGCTTCTCCACGATCACGGCCCGTTTCTCCCGGAAATTATCCCGCCAGCACAACAGTGTCTTCGTATAATGCCGCCGCAGGCTCTCCACATCCAGCGTATAAAAATCGTATTCCGGCATCAGTGCCACAATTTCCCGCAGGCTCGGAATCACACCGCCCGGAAAAATATATTTCCGAATCCACGGATCCCCCGGATGCTCCTTCTGCGCACTGATATAATGAAGCAGAAACAGCCCGCCCGGCTTTAACACGGACTGCACCTGTTCCAGAAATGCCGCGTAATTGCCGCGCCCCACATGCTCCATCATCCCCACGCTGACCACCCGATCGAACGAAAGCCCGCTCTTTTCCAGCTCCCGGTAATCCATCAGCCGCACCTCCAGCCGATCCTCCAGATGATATTCGCGGATCTCCTCCGAAAACTTCCGATACTGTTCTTCGCTCAGGGTAATGCCCACGCCTTTGACCTTATAATGCGCCGCCGCCCGTTTGAGCAGGAATCCCCACCCGCACCCAATATCGAGCAGTGTCATTCCCTCTTTCAGCTTCAGTTTTTCTAAAATATGGTCCACTTTTCCCACCTGGGCTTCAAACAGCGTATCCTGTTCGTGTTTGAAGTAGCCGCAGGAATAGCTCATGGTCTCATCCAACCACAACTCATAGAAGTCATTTCCGATGTCATAGTGAGATGTCACTTCCTCCTTCTGATGCTTCTGGCTCATGGAGGTGTGAAGCAGGCTGTGAAGTGCCCTAGGGCTGCGCTTGAAATGCTCCATCTCGCCGAGAAACAGATCCAGCACCTCATACAAATCCCGGTTCACCTCCACATCGCCATGCATATAAGCCTCGCCCAATGCCAGAGAGGTACTTCTCAGCAAATCCCGTTTGGACAGTTTCTTTTTAAGCGTTACCCGAAACTGAGCAGGACCCGTACCGATCGTCTGGAATTCCTCTGCGGTTTCCAGTTCAAATGCGACCGGTATCAGGTCCTGTAAATACGTGCTGATATAGCTCATGTCATCACCCTCATTTCTCTTTTCGCGTTCTTCACAGTCCTGCTGTTCAGAAATCACGATGCTTTGATGACAGTATTGCCTGTTTCTCATTTCGCTAAACTTAAAAATCCTCTTTCAGACGGTTTTTCATAGGATCCACTCCTGGCAGAGTCGTCCCACCGGTAATCCCACCACATTATTATAGTCGCCGGATATGCCCTTCACATGGGCCGCAAACCTCCCCTGTATCCCATAAGCGCCCGCCTTATCCATCGGCTCACCCGTATCCACGTAGCGTTCGATCTGTTCCGCCGTCATCGGATAAATCTCCACATCCGTCTGCTCCGCAAACATCGTCTCCCGCGCCCCGGTCCGCCCGGCACCTCCGCAGTCAATTACCGTCACGCCCGTGTACACCTGGTGTTTTCGCCCCTGCAGCATGGCAATCATCTCCACCGCTTCACCGCGGTTCTTCGGTTTGCCAAGAATCGTTCCATCCACAGCCACAACCGTATCCGCACCAACCACCACGGCTTCTTCCCCGGCATGCAGACCCGCGATATCCTCCGCTTTCTGCCTTGACAGCGACATGACCACTGCCTCCGGATCGGTGCTTGTAATCACCTCGTCTACATGGCTCGGCTCAATCTCAGGGGTGATTCCCACCTGCAAAAGCAGCTCTCTTCTCCGCGGTGAGGCGGAAGCCAGAATGATTCGTTTCATCTTATCGCATTCCTTCCATAATCCAATTAATGCATGAATCGTAACATGTTTTGAATTGGCTTGCAATAGATTGTTTCCGTTTTTTGAATGATTTAAACAAATTTTGGACATACCAGTCTCGGCAGCCATAAAACCAAATCAGGCAATAATAAAATAACAACAAGGGTAACCATGACCGCCCCAAGCATTACTCCGACATCTTTAAACGTTTTTTGCGGTGCAATGCCAGAAATCTGGCATCCAATCAGCAGACATAGTCCATATGGAGGTGTGACCATTCCGATCGCCAACAACAGACAAATCACAATACCCAAATGTGTCGCATTCAATCCAAGCGCAAGCCCTGCCGGAACAACGATAGGCACAAAAATACAGATTGCTGGTGTTGCATCCATGAAACATCCAAGGAAAAAGAACAGCGCAATACAAAATAGGATATACTGCCATTGTGTCATATTCATGTTCTTAATCAATTCCAGCACCAACTCGCTCACCTTAAAATATGCCATCAGATAGCCGAACGCACTTGCTCCTGCAATACAAAACAGGCTTGTTGCTGTCCCCTTAGCTGTCTGGATAAAAACAGGAGCCAAATCTGACAATTTTAATGTTCTGTCTATGAATAAGGTAATAATCAAACTATATACAACTGCAATCACAGCACTTTCCGTTGCTGTACAAATTCCAGATAAAACACCGCCTATAATGATAATAGGCATAATCAAAACAAGTACCGAAGCTTTCAGTGCCTTCAAGAAATCCACAAAGCTTTTCTTTTCTTCACGTGGATAGTCATATTTCAATGCATAATAGTAAGATACTATCATCATCGTTATAGCTAAAATAATGCCAGGTACAATTCCTGCAATAAATAATGCCTGCACACTTGCGCCGCTTGTAGATGCATAAATAATCATGATCAAGCTGGGCGGAATAATCTGTCCTAATACCGAAGATGTTGAAGTAACCGCCACTGTGAAAGACTGCGGATAGCCTCTCTTCTGCATAGCCGGGATCAAAATTGATCCTACACCTGAAGTATCTGCAACCGCAGATCCGGATACTCCGCCAAACAAAAGGCTTACCAAAACATTAATATGTGCCAGTCCTCCCCGCAGATGTCCTACCATGGTAGACGCCAGATTGATCAGTTTATCCGTTATTTTTCCAGAATTCATAATATTTCCAGCCAGCAGGAAAAATGGAATTGCTGTAAGTACAAAGCTGTCTACTCCTGCAAACATTTTTTGTACAATCTGAAGGACTGGCAAGCTTGTGCAGGTTGCCACTACGACAATGGATGAGAAAAACAAAGAAAATGCAAGAGGCAGCCCCAAGAGCATCAAAGCAATCATAAGACCAAACAACAACATGAGCGACAAGATATTCATAAGTTTTTCTCCTTTCCCAAAATCTCAGACTTTAAACGTTCTGCCAAATACCAAATCATCATAACAGCCGAAACAGGCATAGATACATATTGAATGTTTGCCGGAAATGGCAATGTAATCATGGTTTTTCCAATACAATTAGCACAGTATTTACTACCTCCATACAACAGAATTCCTGCACACAATAACATTAACAGTAAAATTATGATTCGAACTATTTTCTGTAGTTTTTCAGGTAAAAGCGCTGTCAGCATATCCAAGGTTAAATGTGTCTCTTCCTTAACTGCGATTGCAGAACCAAGAAAGATAATCCATACGAAACAGAGTTTTACAACTTCCTGACTCCAACTAACTGGTATCTTAAAAACAAACCTTGAAAGAACCTGTAAAAATGTTATCGCAACAAGAACGATCATTAAAACAAACAATATCTTTTCAATACAGATTCCCATGTATTTAGATATCTTTCTCAATTCTGCTCCTCCTTAAAAATCATCAGGATTTCTGAATCATATTAATAATATCAGAAAGTCCGGTTTCGTTTCCAAATTCATCAAATACCGATTTTACCGCATCGATAATTACCTGCTTATCAATATCAAATTCCTGCATGCCAAAATCATTTACCATTGTATCTTCTGCTTTCTTTCCGTATTCTGTTTCCAGATCGCGTGCTACCACTGTTGTTTCCTGCATTGCCTTTGTAATAGCCTCCTGCAGCTCCGGTGAAAGACTATGAAATGTATCTGCATTCATAAACACCGGACGAACGGTAATCTCATGCTCTGTTTTTGTTAAATACGGTGCCACTTCATAAAACTTTGCAGACAGGATAGATGGCATTTCATTTTCCATTCCATCACACAAACCACTGGATAAAGCAGAATAGGTTTCCCCAAATGCCACTTCGACCGGCAGGCATCCAGCCGCTTCCCAGACCTTAAACTTTAATTCAGATGCCGCTAAACGCAACTTAAATCCCTTTAAGCCAGCAATATCCGTAATTGGTGCCTTGACGCTGATCACATTTCTAGTGGAGCCGCCCCAGTATGCCATAATTTTAATACCGGTTTCATCCTCTATCATTCTTGCGTAATCCTGGCCCGGCTGACCATCCAATGCTTTTTCCCATTGTGTTTTATCCGCAAATAAGAAAGGCAGTGCAAACAACTGAAGCTTTTTGCTATAGGTGGTTCCAACACTTGGATCAACAATACACATGTCAAGCGTTCCTGTCTTAACCTGCTCAAGCAGCTCTGCTTCCGTTCCAAGAGTCGCATCAGAATAGTTTTCAATTACAAGCTGACCATTCGAATATTCTTTTGCTTTTTCTATAAATTCTTCTGTTGCTGCATTCCATGGATGATCTCCTGCCATGGCATTTCCAATTTTCAATGTAACCGTTTCGCTGGTTGTTTCTGTCTTCCCACCTACTTGATCCGCAGCTTTCACGGTATCATTTGATGCGGTTTCAGACACTTTGCCTCCGCATGCCACCAATCCAAGCGCCGCTACGATTGTAAGAATGATAACAAAATTTCTTTTTTTCATATTAAATCCTCCTCCTATTTGTTAATGCAATATTTTTCCAAGACTTCTCTATTTACTTCAATACCGATTCCTGGTGCTGTTGGAATCTGAACATACCCATCTTTAAACACAATTCCATCATTGATCAGGCTCAATCTGAACGGATGATTTGACTGATCGTATTCGAGCAACAATTCCTGCGGCTTTCCCCTAAGTGGAGTCGCCGGCAGCGTTGCAATATACTGCAAAGATGCTGCCAGACCAATACCTGATCCCCATACGTGCGGTATCAGCATTGTGTTATAGGCCTGGCATAAAGCCGCAATTTTTTTGCACTCCGTAAAACCGCCGCTGCTGCATAAATCTGGTTGATAAATATCCAATGCACCTTTGGCTAACCAATCTTTAAATGCAATCTTTCCGAATATTTCTTCCCCGGCCGCTATGTACGATGTGGTAAGGTTTCTGATTGACGCATATCCGGCAATATCTTCCGGTGCCAAAAGTTCCTCATAAAATTCCAGTTTTTCCGGTGCCAGAGATAACAGCAAGCGTCGGGCTTCTGCCTGGTTATATGCACTATTGAAATCCGCCATCAACATAACCTCATAGCCCACAGCTTCTCTTACCGCCTTAATATAGGCAAGGTCTTCGTCTACACCGAAGCCGGTTTTCAACTTCATCCCCTTAAATCCTCTGGAAATATACCCTTTTGCTTCTTCAATCGCATCCTCCGGATATTTCCTGCCCTTTTTCCTATAAAATCCTGTTGCGTATGCTTTTACAGAATCTCTGAAATTACCTCCAATCAATTTGCTGACCGGCTTGCCCAACTGCTTTCCTATAGCATCCCAAATCGCAATATCCACACCACTCAAAGCATTTACAGCTGCTCCCTGCTGCCCAAATGGTCGCGAAATGTTATAAAGCTCCTCCCACAATACCTCCACATCGAAAATGTCTCTCCCGATCAAATATGGAGTAAAGCAATTTTCAATAAAAGCCGCTGCAATCTGCGGTGGCTGCATCCCATGGCACAAACATTCACCAAAACCACTTTCTCCGTTTGCGCATACCACTTCCACAATGACGGAACATCGATTGTGTGCCCATCCTTGCGAAAAAGCGAATGGCTCGTCAAGTGGCGCCCTTATAATATGTGCTTTCACCTCTTTGATTTCCATCTGAAACCTCCTCTACATAATGCGTCTTAATATAAAAATGGATTATTATATTCCAATTTTATCCAACTCATAACATATCATACAAGTCACTGTAAATAAATCCTTATACTGATCCTGATGCCATCAAAACCTGTTCTAAGCTCAATTTTTTATCAATACTCTCCCTAAACATCTTTTCACTGGCCCTATCGTGTTCTATCGTTTTCTCCTGAGCGCTTTCTGCATCATGCGCTTTGATACATTCCAAAATCTGTGTGTGATATCTCATATTGTGTTCAACAGCACCGGTTGCACGTACCACATCCATAATCATCTGCTGAAGCATTGGTACGATCGCCTCATAAACGGCAATCAAAAGACGGTTCTGTGATGCTTGCGCTAATTGTTTATGAAAATCAAGATCATATTCCACGTACTTATTGAGATCATCCTCATGTTTCATCATCATAGAGATACTGTTTTCCATAGCACAGATCTGGCTTTCCGTAGCACGCTTTGCAGCAAATACAGCAATCTGCTTTTCAATCATTTCCCGCGTTTCTAAAAATTCCTCTACCGAATAACTGCTTCTAAGCATCATATTGCGAAATGAATCCGTCGCAACAGAATTGCTTTTGTCTATTACGAGAATACCTTTTCCGTGCTGTCGCTCTACAAATCCCTTCTCTACCAAACCACCGACGGCATCTCGAATGGTTGTCCTGCTCACCTCAAACTCATTGCAAAGAGCATTTTCGCTTGGCAAATAATCCCCCTTTATATAGGTTCCGTCCATAATGCGCTCCTGCAATGTATTCTGAATCGTAGTCGATAACTTTTCTCTCCGAGGCATTTACTTCACTCCCTATCGCCAATCTCTTATCACATATCATACAAGTTAGTTTTAAAATATCATCTTTCTCCTGGCTCGTCAATCCTTTTCTTTTATTTCGTATTCGATTTGGTATTTACTTATATTTTTTAATCGTATTTTTTGTACATTTTTACCATAAACAATGCAAATTAAAAATCTCGAAGACTTGCCAGCGCAGCTCTTCGAGATTTTCCGAATCTATTCTTCCTCCCCCAACACATAATCCGTCGTCTGGTACACGTAGAAATTCAGCCAGTTTGCATAGAGCGTGTTAGACATATTTCTCCAGGACAGCACCGGGATGCTGAACGGGTCATTGTCCTCATAATAATTGCAAGGCGGCTCCGGCGAGAGTCCCTTGTTGAGATCACGGTGATATTCACTGTTTAACGTCATGCGGTCATACTCCGGATGGCCCTGTACAAATACCTGGCTTCCGTCCTGATTCAGCACCAGAAATACCCCCGCCTCCGGCGATTCTGCCACGATCCGCAGCTCCGGATGCTTCTCGATATCCGTGCGGCGCACCTCGGTGTAGCGGGAATGTGGAGCCATAACATAGTCGTCCATACTCCGCACCAGCGGCACCTTGTGATCCAGAATCTTATGGCGATAAATACCGGACAGCTTCTTTTCCCGCTGATATTTCGCAATTCCGTAATGATAATACAGCCCCGCCTGAGCGCCCCAGCAGATATGCAGCGTAGACTGCACATGCAGCTTGCTCCACTCCATGATCTCCTTCAGCTCGTCCCAGTAATTGACCTCTTCGTATTCCATATTTTCCACCGGTGCCCCGGTGATGATCATACCATCGAATTTCTTGCGCTTGATTTCTTCAAAATACACATAAAATTTGTTCAGATGACTGGCCGAGGTATTCTTGGAGGTGTGGGTGGAAAGCATCAGAAACGTACAATCCACCTGTAGCGGCGTGTTGGAAAGCGCACGCAGAAGCTGCGTCTCCGTGTCCTCCTTGATCGGCATCAGATTCAGAATCAGAATCTGGAGCGGACGGATATCCTGGGTCAGGGCCCGGTCTTCGTCCATGACAAAGATATTTTCCGACTCCAGAATGGCTCTGGCCGGCAAATCATTTTGTACTTTAATTGGCATGATCGTTCTCTCCTATCAATTCCAGGAAATCCTGTTCGGAAAGGATCGGAATTCCCAGTTCTTTTGCTTTCTTGTTTTTGGACGAATTGGATGCCACATCGTTGTTGATCAGATACGTGGTCTTCGCGGTCACGGAGCCGGTCACCTTGCCGCCCCGCGCTTCAATGACCTCCTGCAGCACCTTGCGGTTTGCAAAATGCTCCACCGACCCGGTAATCACAAAGGTCTCTCCCGCCAGCACCGCTTCCTCCTGGCTCTCCGCCTCCTGCTCGATCGTCAGCTCGGCCAGCAGTCCGTCCACCAGCTGATTGTTCTTCTCCGACTGGAAATAAGCGATCCAGGCATCTGCCAGCACCGCACCGATGCCATCCACCAGGATCAGTTCCTCCGCCTTCGCATGGCGCATACGGTCGAAATCTGAATGGAATTCCCGGCAAAGCATCTTGGCATTGGCAAGCCCGATTCCGGCAATTCCAAGTCCATAGATGACCCGCGGCAGCGTGGTATCCGATGCTTTCTTAACCGCAGCGGTCAGATTGTCATAGGACCTCTGACCCAGGCCCTCCATGGAAATGATGGCCTCCTGATGTCGATCCAGATGGAAGATATCCGCATAAGTATGGATAAATCCGGCGGCAATGAATTTCTCCAGCGTCGCCTCAGAAAATCCATCGATGTTCAGTGCATCCCGGCTGACAAGCAGTGCGAAGCTCTTGATCTTCTTGGCCTGACAGTCCGGATTGGTGCAGTAGAGGGAACGCACATCGTTCATCTGGCGAATCTCCGTCGCTCCGCCGCAGACCGGACACTGCCCGGGAATCCGGATCTTGCCGCTGCGGGTCAGGTTCTCCGCGATCTGTGGAATGATCATATTGGCCTTGTATACGGTGATGGTATCGCCCTCGCCCAGCTCCAACGCTTCCATAATGCTGATATTGTGCACGCTGGCACGGCTCACGGTCGTACCCTCCAGCTCCACCGGCTCGAAGATCGCCACCGGATTGATCAGACCCGTGCGCGATGCACTCCACTCGATCTCCTGAAGATGCGTCTCGCGAATCTCGTCCGCCCATTTAAAGGCAATGGAATTGCGCGGGAACTTTGCCGTCCGCCCCAGTGATTCGCCGTAAGCGATATCCTCCAAAAGCAGCACCAGTCCATCCGACGGGATATCGTAGGTCTGAATCTTTTCCGCAAACTCGCTGACCGCCTCCGGCAGTGTCTCCGCCGTCACGCGCCGGTATTCCACGACATCGAATCCCTGCTGCTTCAGCCACTGAAACTGCGCCTCACGGGAATTGTGGAAATCCACATTTTCCGCCCGCACCAGGGCAAATGCCTCAAAATTCACATTGCGCTGCGCCGTGATCTGATTGTTCAACTGGCGCACCGAACCGCTGCACAGATTTCTTGGATTCTTGTACTTTGCATCCACATCCTCGATCTCTCCGTTGATTCGGTTGAAATCAGAGTATTTGATCACAGCCTCTCCCCGCAGGATCAGTTGCCCCGGATACGCGATCTTCAGCGGTATATTGGCAAATACCCTGGCGTTGTTTGTGATCACCTCGCCGATCTCACCATTCCCCCGCGTCACGGCCTTCACCAGCTCGCCGCCCTCATACGTCAGCACGATCGTCAGACCGTCCAGCTTCCAGGAGATCAGCGCCTCCTGCGTCCCCAGCCAGGACTGCAGTTCCGTCACTTCCTTGGTCTTGTCCAGTGACAGCATCGGTGCCTCATGAGCCTCTTTGGGCAGTTCGCTCAGGATCTCATACCCGACCTTCTGTGTCGGACTTCCCGCAAGCACGGTTCCCGTCTCCGCTTCCAGCTTAAGCAGCTCATCGTACATCTGGTCATATTCAAAATTGCTCATGATCTCGCGGCTTTCCTGATAATACGTCTTCGACGCCTCCAGAAGCCTCGCTGTCAATTCCTTCATTCTGATCAGATCTGTGCTCTGATTCTCTCCCATAGCCTACTCCTCCGACATTTCTTCCTCGTGAAGCTCCTCCGCCTGCGCCAGCTGCCACTCCAGCTCTTCCATCTCCTTTGGCGTCACGCGGCGAAAATCTCCCGTATTCAGTTTCCCCAAAAGAATGTTCATGATGCGGATTCGTTTCAGCGTAACCACGCGATACCCCAACTCTTCGCACATCCGGCGGATCTGGCGGTTCAGTCCCTGGGTCAGAATAATGCGAAATGATTTCGCGCCTGTCGCCTCCACTGTACAGGGACGGGTCGTCACACCCAGCTCCTTCAATTCCACACCCTCCTGCATCTTCTTGATGAACGCGGCATTGAACTGCTGATCCACCGTGACCAGATATTCTTTCTCATGCAGGCTTCCTGCGTGCATAATCTGATTGGCAAGTTCTCCCTGATTCGTCATCAGAAGAAGTCCCTCCGAATCCTTGTCCAGCCGTCCCACCGGGTAAACTCTGGCCGGATACTGGATCAGATCAATCACATTGGGCGCACGGTCCTTATCCGACGTGGTGCAGACGATTCCGCGCGGCTTATTGACCACCAGCAGCACTGGTTTTACCTTCTTGCCACCCGCTGCCTTGCCGACCGGTTTGCCGTCACAGATAATCACTTCCTGTCCGGTTACCCGCTCTCCCACTTCCGCCCTACGGCCGTCAATGGTAACTTTCCCGGCCTCGGTCAGCCGATCAGCCTCTCTGCGGGAACAGATTCCCTGCTCACTCAAATATTTGTTCAAACGGATTGCTTCCATCTTACTCCTTCTCCATGTCCCATGACGGGCTATCCTTTCCCCGAGGTAAAGAATAGCCCGTCATCAACCATCAATCATTCACATTGTGTGCCTTGTCATAGATAAACATCGCATCTCCAAAACTAAAGAAACGATAACGCTCCTGAATCGCCTCCTGATAGGCGTGAAGCACATGCTCCCGCCCCGCCAGCGCCGATACCAGCATCACCAGCGTGGATTCCGGCAGATGGAAGTTGGTGATCAGACAGTCCAGAATCTTAAACTGATAACCCGGATAAATGAAAATCTCCGTCCAGCCGCTTCCCGCTTTCAAAATTCCATCCTCGGTTGACGCTGATTCCACGGTGCGGCAGCTCGTCGTTCCCACACAGATCACGCGCCCGCCGGCGGCCTTGGTATCGTTGACCTTCTTCGCCTCTTCTTCCTCCACCACATAAAACTCGGAGTGCATATGGTGGTCCAAAACATTCTCCACCTTGACTGGCCTGAATGTTCCAAGCCCCACGTGCAGCGTCACGCGGGCAATCTTCACTCCCATGTCCTGAATCTGCTGTAACAGCTCCGGTGTGAAATGCAGCCCCGCCGTCGGCGCCGCCGCAGAACCTTCGTGCTTCGCATAGACGGTCTGGTAGCGATTCTTATCCTTGAGCTGATGCGTAATGTAGGGCGGCAATGGCATCTGTCCCAGCTGATCCAGAATCTCCTCAAAAATCCCCTCATAGGAAAACTGAATCAGGCGGTTTCCCTCATCCACCACATCCACAACCGTTCCCTTCAAAAGTCCTTCGCCAAAGACAATCACCGTGCCCGGACGGCACTTCTTGCCCGGCTTTACCAGCGTCTCCCAAATATCGTTCTCCCTGCGTTTCAGCAGCAGCACTTCGATCTTGGCCTGCGTATCTTCCTTCACGCCGAACAGTCTGGCCGGAATGACCTTCGTGTCGTTGATGACCAGGCAGTCCCCCGGTCTTAAATACTCCGTAATATCCCGAAAAATCCGATGCTCCAGTTCCCCGGTCTTCTTATCCATAACCAACAGCCGCGAGGAAGATCGATCCTCCAGCGGGTCCTGTGCGATCAATTCCTGCGGTAAATCAAAGTCAAAATCCTTTACATTCATGTCTATGTCCTGCTTTCGTCACTAACCATTTCATTGATACCGGCGGCTACTGGGCCGCGGTCGTCTCGGCTGCCGTATCTGCCGTGGTCTCACTCTCAGCGGTCTCCGCCTCGCCAGACTCACCCTCAGCCGCCGTTGTCTCCGTGCCGTCCAGCACGACAACCTCCGGCTCGGTTTCGCCCTCCTGCCATACCGGAGAACCATCCCGCAGCACGCCGTATACGGTATTTAAGTCCGCATCACTGTCCAGTGCTTCCTTCAGCTTCCCATTCACGCTGGAAGCCAGACGACGCACCGCCTCCGAATGATTCGCCGCATCGATAAACCGCTGTACATTCTCCGACAGATCCGCATCATTCACAATGCGGTAATTACCCTCCGCATCTTTCATCACGTAACACCACATGATCATCGGCGCCGCCGTCTTCACGGTGTGGAACCGGATATCGGCCACACTGTACACCAGCCAGGAATCCGACATGGTTCCGTCCATCACATATGTCGTCACATGCTCAAATTCCTGCACGTAATTGGCATTGCTGCGCATCCGGGCCGTCTGCTCCTGCAGCTGCGTCTCCGACACGTCACCCACGCCATAAATCTGATTCATGGCCGCCGCATCTGCTCCCGCGCGTGCCTGGAAATAGCGCTTCATCAAATCCAGAATCTCCGGAATCGAATCCCGTTTCAGGGTATCCGTCACAAACGCATCCGCCGGGTCCGTCTCCGGGGCCTCCGTCTCCGCTTCCGTCGTCTCCTCAGTTTCCGACTCGCTTTCTGCTGCGCTGGCTGATTCCATCGTCTCCGGCTGTGCCGTCGTCTCTACCAGCGTCTCGGTCTCCGGCGCTTTCTTCCCACTGTGATCCGCCACTACAATGATGATCATCAGTATAATAACAATCATCGGTATCATAATAACCGGCAGCAGCCGTCTCTGCTCTTCTGTCAGCCGGCTACCGGAACCTGTCTTCTTATTCTGTTTCATGATCCTACCTCCCTGAAACGTTCTGCCTCTTATCATAGCAAAATCCATACAAAAAAGCAATAAAAATACCCCTTGCAAATTGCAAAAAAATATAGTATGATAATGAAGATGCGTCTGTAGCTCAGTGGATAGAGCAGTGGCCTCCGGAGCTGCGTGCGGAGGTTCGATTCCTCTCAGACGCATTTTAAATTTGTATTTTTCATATGGGATAAAGCAGCACCTACAGAACGCATAATCTGTCGGTGCTATTATTTTGTCTCCATTTCTTTCGCTTTTGCTTAAGAAGCTCTTGCCAAAACCGTATCACATGGACTACAATTATTTTTGCTTAGACAATGATGTTTACATAGACTATCACAAATACACACAAGGAGATCAGCGACATGATAAAAGCAGTCATTTTTGATATGGACGGCGTTATGATAGACAGTGAGATTGAATATCTCAGAATGGATTTGGAGTTCGCCAAAAGGAAAAATCCGGACGTTGTCTTAGAAGACCTCTTTGGCATGGTTGGTTCTTCCCGCGAAGATGCCTGGATTCATATGGCAAACGCTGTCAAAACCGGCCAGACCTGGCAGGAGGTACGCGACGAATTCCGCAGCACCCGGGATGTCTACTCCGAGATGGACTACCGCAAAATCTTCCGCACGGAAATCCCCGGAATCCTTGCCCGGCTTCAGCAGATGAACCTGAAACTGGCCGTAGCTTCCTCCACGCAGTTGGATATCATCCGGCGCGTAATCCAGGAAAATGAAATCGCATCCTTTTTTGAGGTCGTCGTCAGCGGTTCACAGTTCAAACGAAGCAAACCGGACCCGGAGATTTATCACTACACCGCCGCCCAGCTCGGCATACCGGAGGCAGAATGCCTCGTAATCGAGGACTCCACCTTCGGCGTCACGGCCGCTTCCCGCGCCGGTATGAAAATCGCCGCCCTGATTGATCACCGCTTCAACTTTGACCAGTCTCTTGCCGATTACCACATGGAATCCTTAAGCGAGATTCCGGGAATTGCAAAACAATTATTATAAATATTTTTTTACATACTGCCCCGTGTAGGAAATCGGATTCTCCGCCACTTCCTCCGGGGTTCCTTTTGCAATCACCGTACCACCGCGGTCTCCGCCCTCCGGGCCAATATCGATGATGTAATCCGCGGTCTTGATGACATCCAGGTTGTGCTCGATGACGATCACCGTATTTCCGCTGTCGGATAATCTCCGAAGAATCTCCACAAGCTTATTTACATCCGCAAAATGCAGACCGGTGGTCGGTTCATCCAGAATATAGACCGTCTTTCCAGTTCCTCTTCGGCTCAGCTCGGTCGCCAGCTTGATGCGCTGCGCCTCGCCGCCGGAAAGCTCCGTGGACGGCTGCCCCAGACGAATGTAGGAAAGCCCCACATCATTCAATGTCTCAATCTTCCGATAGATCGACGGAATATTCTCAAAAAACTTCAATGCCTCTTCCACCGTCATGTTCAGAACATCATAGATATTCTTTCCCTTGTACTTCACATCCAGGGTCTCACGGTTGTATCGTTTTCCGCCGCAGACCTCGCAGGGTACATATACGTCCGGCAGGAAATGCATCTCAATCTTTAAGATTCCATCGCCGCTGCATGCCTCACAGCGTCCGCCCTTCACATTGAAGCTGAATCGTCCCTTGGAATAACCCTTCGCCTTGGCATCCGGTGTGGATGCAAACAGATCACGGATCATGTCAAACACCCCGGTATAGGTCGCCGGATTGGATCGCGGTGTCCGGCCAATCGGAGACTGATCGATGTCGATCACCTTATCGAGCTGTTCCATGCCCTCCAGCTTCTTGAACTTGCCGGAAATACATCTGGCACGATTTAATTTTCTCGCCAGCGTCTTGTACAAAATCTCATTGACCAGCGAAGATTTGCCGGAACCGGACACACCCGTCACACAGGTCATGATCCCAAGCGGGAAGGAGACGTCGATATTCTTCAGATTGTTCTCCGCCGCACCGCGCACGGTCAGCCAGCCCGTCGGTTTCCGCCGCTCTTTCGGCACCGGAATCCCCAAACGCCCGCTCAGATAAGCGCCTGTGACCGACTTCTCATTCTGCATGATCTCTTCCGCGGTGCCGGCTGCGATCACTTCTCCACCGTGTTCTCCTGCTCCCGGGCCGATATCCACAATGTAATCCGCCGCACGCATGGTGTCCTCATCATGCTCCACCACGATCACCGTGTTGCCCAGATCCCGCAGATGCATCAGCGTGCCGAGCAGCTTGTCATTGTCCCTCTGATGAAGTCCGATACTGGGCTCATCCAGAATATAGGCCACGCCCACCAGACCCGAGCCAATCTGCGTCGCCAGGCGGATACGCTGTGCCTCACCGCCGGAAAGGGTTCCCGTCGCACGTGACAGCGACAGATATTCCAGCCCCACATTCAGCAGAAAATCCAGCCGTGCCTTGATCTCCTTCAAAATCTGTGCACCGATCGATGCCTGCATCGGTGACAGCTCCAGCTGCTCCAAAACCTCCCGGTATTTCACGATCGACAGCTCGGTCGCCTCGGAGATATTGATACCGCCGACCGTCACCGCCAGCGATCCCGGCTTCAGGCGCTGCCCTTTACAGGTGCTGCACGGTGTGATCCGCATAAATGTCTCATACTCTGCCTTGGAATTTTCGGAAAACGTCTCCCGGTAACGCCGCTCGACATTGCGGATCAGACCTTCAAATGCCACATCGTAAACGCCTTCTCCGCGCTGTCCCTTGTAATAAACCTTTAATTCTTTTCCGTCGGTGCCGCGGATCAGCACATCCTGGATCTTCTTCGGATAATCCTCAAACGGCGTATCCAAATCGAACTTGTATTCCCGCATCAGTGCTTCCAGAATCGCATGGGTAAAGCTCCCCTTATCCGCACAGGACTGCCATCCCAGCACGACAATCGCTCCCTGATTGATGCTCAGAGACTTGTCCGGAATCATCAGATCCTCATCAAATTCCATCTTGTACCCAAGTCCAAAACAGTCCGGGCAGGCACCGAACGGGTTGTTGAAGGAAAAGCTTCTCGGCTCTACCTCCTCGATGCTGATCCCGCAGTCCGGGCAGGCAAAGCTCATGCTGAACTGAATCGGATCACCATCGACCACATCCACCATCATCAGTCCGCCAGACAGGCTCATGACCGTCTCAATGGAATCCGTCAGCCGCTTCTCAATCCCTTCCTTTACCACAAGCCGATCCACAACGATCTCGATGTTGTGCTTAATATTCTTCTCCAGTTTGATCTCCTCAGACAGCTCATACAGATTTCCGTCGATGCGCGCGCGTACATAGCCGCTTCGGCGGGACTGCTCGAGCACCTTGACATGCTCGCCCTTACGCCCGCGCACCACCGGCGCCAGCAGCTGAATCTTCGTTCTTTCCGGCATCGCCATGATCTGATCCACCATCTGATCGATCGTCTGCTTCCGGATCTCCTTGCCGCACTTCGGGCAATGGGGAATCCCGATCCGCGCGTAAAGAAGACGCATATAGTCATAAATCTCCGTCACTGTCCCCACTGTCGAACGCGGGTTGCGGTTGGTCGACTTCTGATCGATGGAAATCGCCGGTGAAAGTCCCTCGATGCTCTCCACATCCGGTTTCTCCATCTGGCCCAGGAACTGCCGCGCATAGGAGGACAAAGATTCCATATAGCGCCGCTGACCCTCTGCATAAATGGTGTCAAAAGCCAGAGAGGACTTACCGGAACCACTCAGCCCGGTCAGCACAACCAGCTGGTCACGGGGAATATCCAGAGAAATATTTTTCAGATTGTGCTCATTGGCACCTCGTATTTTAATAAATTGTTTTGCCATGACTTAAAACCTTTCTGTAGTGCTTTCTTTTTTTAGTTTATTGGCGGCGGTACACAGGTCGTTGAGGCCGCCAATAAAAACAACGCAGCCCACTTCAATCCCCCGCCATACACGAATCATATGAAGGGATTATAGCACACTGCGTCACATTTTGCAAACATTTGTTCGATTCGAATCAGGGCTTAATTCTGTTCGTCTTCCTTCCTCTCCGGTGCCTCCGCGGCTGCCCCGGCTACAGGTTCTGGAGCCGCCTCGACTGCCGGCTTTGCGGCCACCGCATCATCCCGGTGCAGAATTTCCATGAATTCCTCTCCGGTGATCGTCTCACGCTCCAGCAGGTACGCCGCGATCTCATTCAGCTTGCCGGCATGTGCCTTCAGGATGTCCATCGCCTTGGCATACTGCTCCTTCACGATCCGCACCACTTCCTCATCCACCAGCCGCGCTGTCTCCGGTGAGCAGGTCAGGGACGTGTCCCCGCCCAGATAAGGGTTGTTGACGGTTTCCAGCGCAACCATGCCAAACTGCTCACTCATACCATATCGGGTAATCATGGCCCGGGCAATCTTGGTCGCCTGTTCGATATCATTAGCTGCCCCGGTCGTGATTGATTTGAAGATAAATTCTTCTGCCGCACGGCCGCCGGTAAAGGTCGCAATCTTGTTCAGTGCCTCCTCCTTGCTCATCAGGAAACGCTCGCCTTCCTCCACCTGCATGGTGTAGCCCAGTGCGCCTGACGTACGCGGAATAATCGTGATCTTGTGAACCGGTGCGCTGTCACTCTGGCAGGCTGCCACCAGGGCATGTCCCACCTCATGAAACGAAACGATCCGCTTCTCATCCACCGATACGCCAGAATCCTTTCTCTGGTATCCGGCGATGACAACCTCCACGCTCTCCTCCAGATCCGCCTGCGTCACGGTAGCACGCCCCTGGCGCACGGCGCGCAGCGCGCCTTCATTGATAATGTTGGCTAGCTCTGCTCCGCTGGCTCCTGATGTCGCGCGTCCGATGGCGTCAAAATTCACATTGTCGGACAGCTTAACCAGTTTTGCATGTACTCTTAAAATCGCAATTCTGCCCTTCAGATCCGGAAGCTCCACCGGAATTCTCCGGTCAAACCGTCCCGGACGCAGCAGCGCCTTATCCAGGGATTCCGGACGGTTGGTCGCCGCAAGAATCACGACACCCTTCTGCCCGTCAAATCCGTCCATCTCACTCAGAAGCTGATTCAAGGTCTGCTCCCGCTCATCATTGCCGCTAAATCCGCTGCCGTCACGCTTCTTTCCGATGGTATCAATCTCATCGATAAACACGATACACGGAGCCTTGTCGTTCGCCTGCTTGAACAGATCCCGCACCTTGGCCGCACCCATTCCCACAAACATCTCCACGAATTCCGAACCGGAGATCGAGAAGAACGGCACATGCGCCTCCCCGGCTACCGCCTTGGCAAGCAAGGTCTTACCGGTTCCGGGAGGTCCCACAAGCAGCGCACCCTTTGGCAGGATCGCGCCAATATCTGCGTATTTCTTCGGATTGTGCAGGAAATCCACGATCTCCCGCAGCGCATCCTTCGCCTCCTCCTGACCGGCGACATCTGCAAAGGTCTTGCCTGTCTCCGATTCCGCGTAAATCTTCGCGTTGGATTTGCCGAACGTCATGGCATTCGCGCCGCCCATGCGCTTCATCATCGTGCGGCTCAAAATCTGACCCAGCACCACAAACATCAGAATCGGCAGCACCCAATTGAAGATAAAGTTCTGCAACGGAGTCGCCTTCGTCGGGATATCCTTGCTGAACACCGCTCCCGATGCAAGCAGCCGGTCCGTCAGATCAGCATCCGGCCAGAGTCCGGTCTTGTAGATGGTCTCTCCTTTCTTCAGGACGCCAGCTTCATCGATCGAATCCTTGAGCCAGAATGTCATCTGCTCGTCATTGCGGACAACACCTCCGATCTGCCGGCTGTCCACCATCTGCAGAAATTCGTCATAACTCGCTTCCTTGACCTGCCGCTCCGCAATCGACGGAATGACCAGCGCATTCAGCAGCACCGTGATCAATAAAATAATTCCATAATAATACAACAGCTTTTTCGGCGGTCGTTTTGGCTCTTCCTCTTTTACACCCATATATTTTCTCCTATTCTGTCTCATCTTTTGTTGTATCCGATATTATTTAGTATACAACAAGAGCGAAGGTTTTAAAACCCTCGCTCTCCTAAAATGTTTCTAAAGTTTATTAAACCTTACTGTCTTTAGTCCGGGACTACCGGAACCGCACCGGCTGGAATTGGGCAGACATAACCGTCCTTCGTCCGTTTTTCAAACTCTGTGCGTGCCTGCGCAAGCACCTCCGGCCGCTGCATCAGATCAATGGCTGCCGCTGCCAGCACCTTGCCTGCATGAACCGCCGCCTTGTGTCCGATCTCCGTGCCGTCACAGGAAACATTCTGCCAGCTGTGTCCCGGACAGCCGTTCGGCCAGGATGCCACGTGAATCTGCGCCGTCGGTGTCAGCCAGCTCACATCACCCACATCCGTGGATCCCGCCTTAAAAGCATCTCCCTGATAAAGCGGAGCCAGGAATGCATTCATAGCATGTCCGGATTCCTTCTGCTGCTTCTCCACTGTCTCCCGTGCCGTCTCATCGTACTCTGCCGCAACCCCCGGAACCTTGTCGTGTCCCTCGTAGGTCACCGCCAGACGGTCCGCAAACGCAAGTTCTTCCTCCGTGTAGGACGGAACGCCCAGCTCTTTGAAATTCTCATAGAGCAGCCGCTCCAGAGCAAAGTTGCTGATCGTGTCTGCCAGGCCATCGATGAACTGCCGCTCAAAGGTCGTGTCGGTCATCAGTGCCGCTCCCTCTGCGATCCGATCCACACGTTTCTGAAGCTCCACCGCCTCTGCCACATGATTGGAACGCACCATATAAAGGACTGTCGCACGCGGCTGCACCACGTTCGGACTCCGGCCGCCTGCATCCGTGATGGCATAATGGATGCGTGCCCGGTCGCTCATATGCTCCCGCAAAAACTGCACGCCGATGTTCATCAGCTCCACCGCATCCAGCGCGCTGCGCCCCTTCTCCGGTGTCCCCGATGCATGGGAAGCAATCCCCGAGAATTTGTACTGCACCTGAATGCAGGAGTTCGAGGAACCGGTTGCAACCTCATTGACATCCTCCGGGTGCCAGGTCAGTGCTGCATCCAGTGCCTTCCAGACGCCGTCCCGCGCCATAAATGCCTTGGAAGCACCGCCCTCCTCACCCGGACAGCCGTACAGGACCACCGTTCCAGGCTGGCCGCTCTCCTCCAGATAAGCCTTCACGCCCAGTGCCGCGGCAAATGCCCCTGCGCCCAGCAGATTGTGTCCGCAGCCATGCCCGCAGCCTCCGGCCACGCGCTCTTTTTGCTCCAACACACCAGCCTCCTGAGAAAGTCCGGACAGCGCGTCATACTCCGCCAGAATTCCGATGACCGGCCGGCCGCTTCCGAAGCTTGCCGAAAATGCCGTCGCAATGTTGCAGATTCCTTTTTCTACCTGAAATCCTTCTTTTTCCAGGACTTCACAATACAATGCGGCGGAGCGGTCCTCCTGTAAGGACAGCTCCGCAAAATCCCAGATCTGATCCGCCACATCGCTGATCAGTCCGGCCTTCTTATCAATAGCAGCCACCGCTGCCTGTTTCTCCTGTGTCATGTATCTTCTCCTTACAGCACCTTCGCCAGGAATTCCTGTAGTCTCGGATTCTGCGGACGATCAAAAATCTCCTCCGGAGTTCCCTCTTCCATCAGCATCCCATCGGCCATAAACAATACGCGGTTTCCCACCTCACGGGCAAATCCCATCTCGTGTGTTACCACAACCATCGTCATGCCCTCAAATGCCAGCTTCTTCATAACATCCAGAACTTCTCCGACCATCTCCGGGTCCAGCGCGGAGGTCGGCTCATCAAACAGCATAACCTCCGGTTCCATCGCCAGCGCACGCACGATCGCCACACGCTGCTTCTGTCCGCCGGAAAGCTGAATCGGGTATGCATCCGCACGGTCCTTCAGACCCACGCGGTCCAAAAGCTCCAGCGCTTTCTCCTCCGCCGCCTTCGGACTCATCCCCTTGACACGGATCGGTGCCAGGGTCATATTCTCCAGAATCGTCATATGCGGAAACAGGTTGAAATGCTGGAATACCATGCCCATCTTCTGGCGCAGCCGGTCGATATCCAGCTTTACCATCCTGCCGTTCTCATCTTTATATTTCTGACAGGTAATGTCAATGCCGTTAAACACGATCGCGCCGTCGGTCGGCTCCTCCAAAAGATTCAGACTGCGCAGAAAGGTGGATTTTCCCGAACCGGAAGGTCCGATTACCGCCATCACATCCCCGCGGTTAATGTCCACCGTAATACCGTCCAGAGCCTTGATCGCGCCGCCCTTGTAATGTTTCTTTAAGTCCGTTACCTGAATCAGACTATCTCTTGTCTCCACGGCTCATTCTCCTTTCGAAATATGCAATGATCTTGGAGGTCGGGAAGCACAGGCAGAAATAGATCGCCGTTGCCACCAGCAAAGGTTCGATGATCACGAAGGTCGCACCCTTGACCGCATTCACAGCCGACATGATATCCTGTACACCGATGGTGTAGGTGATAGCCGATTCCTTGATGATCACGACGAATTCATTGGCAATCGCCGGCAGGATGTTTTTCAGGGCCTGCGGCAGAATGATGTAGCGCAGATTCTGTGCCTTGGACAGGCCCAGAGAACGTGCCGCCTCCGTCTGTCCGCCGTCGATAGACTGGATTCCTGCACGGATGATCTCGCACAGATAGGCTCCGGAGTTCATGCCCAGTGCTACCACACCCGGGAAAAACCGATTGAATTTGATGAAGCCAAACAGCTGGAAGGTTGGCAGATTGATCAGGCCAAACACTCCATAATAAATAATAAATACCTGTACCAGTACCGGCGTTGAACGCAGCACTTCCACGTAGGCTGTCGCCAGAAATGACAGTGGATTGAACCGGCTGATCAGCGCCAGCGCTCCGCCCTCACGGGGATGTCCTGCCTTGTCCAGTCCCAATGCCCGAAACGGACGAATGTCCGACATCCGCATCAGCGCCAGAAGCAGCGCGATGCAGAAGCCGATCAATACCGTAAATACGGACAGAAGCACCGTGACCAGCATACCCTGCCGGAACAGCTGTGCATAAGGCACGATCTTGGAGAAATTCTCCATCTGAAAAAATTGACTCATAGTTGCTCCTTTCGTGAGGACATCTGGTGTCTAACGATTACTGCTGAACGTTACCTTCTGCATCCAGAAGACCTTCGTACTTATCGCCGGAAGCCTGCTCATTTGCGTCTGCGATGAATTTCTCAAGGCTGCCGTCTTCTTTTGCAGAAGCGATTGCTGCATTGACTGCTGCTTTCAGAGCCTCGTTGCCCTTGCTGATACCAACTGAAGATCCCTCGGTGTCGTAAGGAACATCCATCACCAGCTCAAGCTCCGGATAGTTTTTCTGATAGCTCAGCGCTACATCGGTCTCGATGAATGCTGCATCCATCTTGCCGGCCAGCAGCTCAGAGATGATATCGGTTACCTTCGGCAGACCAATGATGTCTGCATCCGGGCTGTTGGTGGTTGCCAGATCCATCTGGATGGAACCGGTCTGTGCGCCTACGGATACTTCCGGTTTGTTGATTGCTTCAAAGCTGTTAAATTTATCTGCGTTATCCTTGACGGTAACCAGAGCCTGTCCGCCCATGTAGTAGATATCAGAGAAATCCATGATGCCTTCACGCTTCGGATCTGGAGACAGCCCCGCCAGACCCAGATCTACGGATTTGGTCTGCAGCTCGCTTAATACGCCGTCAAAATCTACGGTGACAACTTCCAGCTCCAGTCCCATGGAATCTGCGATGTACTGAGCCAGTGCCATATCAAACCCTGCCAGAGCCGGTTTGCCGTCTGCGCCGATTGCGTAGAACTCATATGGTGCAAAGTCCGGGCTGGTTGCTACGGTCAGCTTGCCATCGGTAACCGTCTGAACGTCTGCTGCCGCTGCTTCGCTCTCTGCTGCGGTCGTCTCTGCTCCGGCTGCCTCGGTGCTGGCTGCCTCGGTAACTGCCTCCGTAGCTGCTGCGGTCGTCTCCGCCGGTTTGCTGCCGCCACATGCGGTCAGGGATGCTGCCATTGCAGCCGTCAGGGTAAGTGCTAACATTTTCTTTTTCATAATTACTTCCTCCTCATATTGCATATATTCATCAAAAACGAATATTATGCATAATTATTAACTAACTAACAGATATCCATTATAAATGATTTTCAAAATTATTCAAGAGTATTATACCATATTGTTCCCAAAATGCACAAAAGAGCGGCGAGATTCCACGATCCCGCCGCTTCCTGTCAGCTTACTTATCTGTGATTTGAAATATAGTTCATAATCTCCCCCGGATGATCAATCACAAATTCCGGTTGAAAGGACTCAAGCTCTGCCCGGTCCCGAAAGCCCCAGGTCACGCCGACCGTATGCAGTCCGGCACCCAGCCCCGTCTTCATATCGGTGTTGGTATCGCCAAAATACAGGGCTTCCTCCGGCTTTGCGCCGAACCGCTCCAGAATCCGCCATACACCTGCCGGATCCGGCTTTTTGGGAATTCCCGGCTGCTCCCCAGCCACGGAATCGAAATACCCCCTGCCAAACATCGCCTCGATATTTTCCACCGTCCGCTCATGCGGTTTGTTCGACAATACTGCAATCTTGATGCCCCGCTGCTTAAGCTCCGCAAGAAGCTCTACAATCCCGTCATAAGGCTTCACATGATACATACAATGCTTTGCAAACAGCTCTGTATAAACCTCCAGACTTTCCTCATAATGTTCCAGCGTCTCATCCCCGGAAAAGCGCAGCGCCCGTTCCATTAAAAGCTTGTATCCGTCGCCCACAAACTGTTTGATATGCGTCTCGTCAAGCGGGCCGTATCCAAAATGCTCCAGCACCAGATTGGTGGTAAGGGTCAGCGCCTCCAGCGTATTAAGCAGTGTTCCGTCCAAATCAAATATGCAGCATCGAATCATCCTGATCTCCTATCTTACTCTTCCACGTTTTTCTTCAGCAACGCCAATATTATACAACCAATCACCGAACCAATCAAGACCGCGGCCAGATATCCGAACGAATTTCCAATGGTTGGCAGGACAAAGATGCCGCCGTGCGGAGCCCGCAGGGTACAGCCAAAGAACATGGACAGGCCGCCTGCTGCCGCGGAACCGATGACGCAGGCCGGAATCACGCGAAGCGGATCTGATGCCGCAAACGGGATCGCACCCTCGGAGATAAAGGAAAGACCCATAATATAATTGACCAGACCGGACTGACGCTCCTTCGCCGTGAATTTCTTGCAAAAGAAGGTGGAGCACAGTGCAATCGCCAGCGGCGGAACCATACCGCCTGCCATCACTGCCGCCATCACCTCAAAGTTGCCCTCCGCCAACTGCGCCGTGCCGAACACATACGCCGCCTTGTTGACCGGGCCTCCCATGTCCACCGACATCATACCGGCCACGATCATGCCGAGTGCCACGCGGCTGGTGCCGCCCATCCCGTTTAGGAATCCGGTGAGACCGTCATTGATCATCCCCATATAAGGATTGATAAACGTCGTGACGAGCGCCGTCAAAAAGATACCCAGCACCGGATACAGAAGCACCGGCTTGATTCCCTCCAGTGATTTCGGCAGTTTGCTGAAAAGCCGCTTCAGTCCAAGGATGATATAGCCGCCGACAAAGCCTGCAAACAGTGCGCCGAGAAATCCGGCATTCACAGCTCCGCCCGCCGGATTCGCAAACGTCATGCCCATCTTGGCAACCAGCCCTCCGACAAAACCTGCCGCCAGGCCGGGACGATCCGCGATGCTCATGGCGATGTAGCCGGCCAGCACCGGAAGCATCATGCCGAAGGCCTGCTCACCGATCGTTTTTAAATAAGCCGCCAGCGGCGTATTCTTGCCGAAATTGGAGGGGTCGATCTCATAGTTATCAAACAGAAATGCCAGCGCGATCAGAATACCGCCGCCGATCACAAACGGAAGCATGTGGGATACGCCATTCATCAGATGCTTGTAAATGGTTCTGCCGATTCCGTCACCTGAGCCGCCTGCCCCTGCCAAACCACCGTCGCCGCTGTTGCTGCCGACAACGCCGCCACCGTGATGGTACACCGGCACCTGACCGCTGACCGCTCGCTGAATCAGTTCCTCCGCATGATGAATGCCCTCGGATACCGGAACCTGAATCAACGGTTTTCCGTCAAAACGCGCCATCTCCACATTCTTATCCGCCGCGATGATAATGCACTCCGCGTCGCGAATCTCCTGCGCCGTCAGCACATTGTCCGCCCCCGCTGAGCCGTTGGTCTCCGCTTTTAAGGGAATTCCAAGCTTCGTCCCGGTATTTTCCAGATTCTCCGCCGCCATGAAGGTATGCGCAATGCCGGTCGGGCAGGCCGTCACTGCAAGCACGCGGTAAAAGCTCCCGTCCGTCTCCGTCTGGTTGTCTGCCGATGGCGCCTCCGCCTTCGCACCTGCTTTTTCTTTTTCTCCGTAACGCATCTGCTCTGCATCATCGATAACCTTCAAAAATGCTTCGGAACTGTCCGCCGCAAGCAGTGCCTCCTTAAAGCCAGGATTCATCAGAAGTGTTGAGAGTTTGGACAGTGCCTCCAGATGTGTATCCGCCTCTCCGTCCGGCGCTGCGATCATGAAAATCAGGTTCGCCAAAGATCCGTCAAAGGCCTCATAGTCCACACCCTCCGGCATCGTGACCGCCGCAAGCCCCGGCTCTTTAACCGCCGCCACCTTCGCGTGGGGAATGGCAATTCCCTCGCCGATCGCCGTACTTCCAAGTGCCTCTCTGGCAAGAATTCCTTCCTTATATCCAGCCTTGTCATTCAGCCGGCCACCGCGTTCCATCAGGCCCACCAGGCAGTCGATCACCTCTTCCTTCGATCCCATCTGCACAGACAATGCAATACTTTCCGGTTTTAAAAGCTCTGTAATTCTCATCGTTCTTCCTCCATCAGATTCTTTCATACAGGTTCCTGATTGCGTCTCCGTCTGCCAAACCTTCCGAAAATGCACTTGCACTTCCTGCTGCCGTTCCCCACTTCAATGCTTCCTCATAGTCCCCGGACCGCAAATATCCGGCCACAAACCCGGCCACCATAGAATCTCCCGCACCTACCGAATTCTTTACCGTACCCTTCGGCGGTTTCCGGCTGTACAGACCGCCGTCCTCCGTCACCAGAATCGCACCGTCGCCTGCCATGGAGATCAACACATTGCGTGCGCCCCGCTCCTGTAACTTTCTCGCATGCGCGATGATCTCTGCCTCTGTCTTAAGCTCCGTACCGAACATCTCCCCCAGCTCATGATTGTTGGGCTTGATCAGAAACGGATGATACTGCAGCACGTTCAGGAGCAGATCCTTCGTCGCATCCACCACAATCGGGATGCCGCGCCCGTCCAGCCGCCGCATGATCTCCTCGTAGATGGTGTCCGGTATGGATGCCGGTATGCTTCCCGACAAAACCAGCAGGTCGTCCTTCTGCAAAGACTCCAGCTTCTTCATCAGCTCCGCCACGTCCTCTGGCTCGATCTCCGGTCCCATGCCGTTGATCTCGCTCTCCTCTTTTGCCTTCAGCTTCACATTGATCCGTGACATCCCCTTCTTCACATGAATAAAATCGCTGACAAATCCCAGGGTCTTCGCCCCCCGCTCAATCTCTTCCCCGGTGAATCCCGCCACAAACCCAAGTGCTGTGTTTGTAAATCCGAGATTCGCGAGAACTGCCGATACGTTGATGCCCTTGCCCCCATAGAAGATATGTTCCTGCACCGTCCGGTTCACCGCGCCCAGAGTGAAGTGATCCACTTTCACCACGTAATCCAATGCCGGATTAAACGTTACTGTGTAAATCATATTTCTTCCCTCCTTGTTTTTGTGAAATTATGTTTCTTTTCATGTCTTTATCATATTATGATATTTTCATTTCGTCAATACATTATTTCATAAAATACCATTTCATGCCCATTTTCAGCGTTTCAGCCAAGATTCTCCTCTTCTTTTTGGTTATAATGCCCGAAAGCCCAACTTTTCAGTCAGGCTTTCCGCGTTCTGTTTTCTTATAAAATTCCCTGCAGGAACAAAATCAAAATCATCAGCGGCAGCACATACTTTGCATACCCCTGCATCCAGTTCGGCACCTTCAGTCCGCTTCCCATGTTGGCCTCCGCCTGATACCGGTCAAAGCCCCAGCCAAGCTTCCAGGTACAAAACAGCAGATATACCAGAGAGCCCAGCGGCAGCAGCAGATTGCTGACCACAAAGTCCTCCAAATCCAGCACACTCGTTCCCGGCCCCATCGGCTCAAATCCGCTGAGGATATTAAAGCCCAGCGCGCAGGGCAGCGACAGCAGAATCAACAGCACCAGATTCAGCCACGCCGCCTTTTTCCGGTCAATCTTTAAAAGCTCCATATCGCAGGCTATGATATTCTCAAACACGGCAATCACGGTCGACAGCGCCGCGAACGACATAAACAGGAAAAACAGCATTCCCCATATACGCCCGCCCGTCATGGAGATAAATACGTTAGGAAGCGTGATAAAGATCAGGCTCGGTCCGCTGTCTGGATTGACCCCGAAAGCAAAGCAGGCCGGGAAAATGATCAAACCAGCCGTAATTGCCACAAAGGTGTCCAGCACAGCCACATTGACCGCCTCTCCAAGCAGCGTATTCTTGCGATCCAGATAGCTTCCAAAGATTGCCATGGCACCGATGCCCAGACTCAGGGTAAAGAACGCCTGGTTCATCGCCGCCCCAATCACATTGCCGACTCCGATCTCCCGCACCCGCTCAAAATCCGGGAGCAGGTAAAATTTCAGTCCCTCCATGCCGCCCTCCAGGAACAGACCGTGCAGTGCAAGCACAACCATCAGTGACAGCAATCCGATCATCATGATCTTTGTGATTCGCTCCACGCCCTTTTGCAGTCCCATCGAGCAGACCAGCAGGCCCAGAATCACGACCAGCACCATCCAAAACACGTTGACCCCCGGACTTTCCAGCATCTCGCCGAACGCCGCCTGTACGCCCGCCGTATCCATACCGGCAAACTGTCCCGTCAGGAATTGGTAAAAATAATAAAGCATCCACCCCGCCACAGTGGTGTAAAACATCATCAGCACATAGTTTCCGGTCAGCGCCAGATATCCGTGCAGATGCCATTTGTGTCCCGGCTTCTCCAGCTCCTGATATGCCTTGACAGGACTCTTTTTGCTGGCTCGTCCCACCGCAAATTCCATGGAAAGAACCGGCACTCCCATAATCGTCAAAAACAGCAGATAAAATAATACGAACGCTCCTCCGCCATTGGCACCTGTCACATAGGGAAACCGCCACACATTCCCGATTCCAATCGCACATCCTGCTGAAAGCAGCAAAAATCCCAGTCGGGACTGAAACGTCTCTCTCTGTTGCATCAGCAGCTCCTCCCCATCTGGATCATCGCTTCTGTAATCAATTTCTTAAACAGCGGTGCCACCCGGTCCGCTGTCTCCTTCACTTCCTCATGGCTCAGCGGCTGATCGGACATCCCGCAGCCCAGATTGGAAATGCAGGAAATCCCGCAGACCTTCATCCCCATATGGTTCGCCGCAACCGCCTCGCAGGCCGTGCTCATACCGACCGCATCGCCGCCTAAGATCCGGCACATCTTCACTTCCTTCGGTGATTCAAAATTCGGTCCGGTCAGCTGAATATACGTCCCCTCCTGCAGCGGAATCTGCAGCTTTGCCGCCGCATCGCGAATGATCTGGCACAGCTCCTTTTTGTAGATTTCACTCATATCGCAGAATCGGACACCAAGCTCATCGATGTTCGGTCCGATCAGCGGCGACGGCACGAAATTGGAAATCTGGTCCGTAATCATCATGAAATCGCCCGCATGGAAATCATAATTCACTCCGCCTGCCGCATTGGTCAGAAACAGAATTTCCGCCCCCATCATCTTCATCAAACGGGTCGGCAGCACCACATCCTCCATGGAATATCCTTCATAATAATGCACGCGGCCCTGCATGATCACCACCGGCACCTCATCGACATAGCCGAACACAAAGCGTCCCTTATGCCCGCTGACCGTCGACACCGGAAACCCCTTGATATCGTGATAATCCAATGCAGCCTCGATCCGAATCCCATCTGCGTAATCACCCAGACCTGATCCCAGAATCAACGCCACCTTTGGCTGAAAGTCAACCTTCTCTTTAACGCACTGATAACATTCCAGCAGCCGCTCGTATGCCTTCGTCATGTTCTTTGTTTCCCCCTGATTTTTTATTTCGGCGTTCTTACTATTTTATCGATCTTTCCTAGTATGCGCCCTTCCTTAGATTTTACTTTGCTTTCCTGCTCTTGTCAAACACAGAATCAAAACCCCAAACATAACCCCAAACATAACCCCAAACATAAGAAATACATATTAGAAATACATATTTCGAGGATTCCCCTATCTTTCCGGTCGAATCTGTGTTAATATTAAGCGTTCCACATTAATTTACAGGCAAAGGAAATCATATGAATTTTAATGAATTACAATTAGCTTCCCCTATTTTACAAGCTTTAACCGAAAAAGGATACAAGACTCCTTCCAAAATACAGGAGGAAGCCATTCCGCACGTACTGGCCGGAACCGATGTATTCGGCTGCGCCCAGACAGGAACTGGCAAGACCGCAGCATTCGCCCTGCCGATCATCCAGCGACTGATGCAGGGTGCAGGTGCCTCCTACCAAAAGAAACTCATCCGGGCTCTGATTCTGACTCCGACCCGCGAGCTGGCACTGCAGATCAAAGAGAATCTCGATGATTACAGCGCTCACACCACCGTTACCAATGCGGTTATTTTCGGCGGAGTATCCGCTGTCCCGCAGATCGAAGCCCTGCGCCGCGGCGTTGACATCCTTGTGGCTACTCCGGGACGTTTGAATGACCTGATCGGTCAGAAGGAAATCAACTTAAGCCATGTGGAAATCTTTGTTCTCGACGAAGCTGACCGCATGCTGGATATGGGATTCATTCACGATGTAAAAAAAGTCATCGCCCTGCTTCCAACCAAACGGCAGACCCTGTTATTCTCTGCCACTATGCCTTCCGAGATCATGGCATTGACCTCCCGGCTCCTGCACAATCCGGTCACGGTTGAAGTGACTCCGGTTTCCTCCACCGTGGACAAGATTGATGCATCGCTTTACTATGTGGACAAGGCCAACAAACGCAGCCTGCTCGCCCATGTGTTAAAGCATGAGGATATTACCTCCACGCTGGTCTTTACCAGAACCAAACACGGTGCCGACCGGGTGGCTAAATTCCTCATCAAAGAGAACATCACCGCAGCCGCAATCCACGGCGACAAGTCGCAGAACGCCCGCCAGAATGCGCTGGAGCAGTTCAAATCCGGACAGATCCGGGTTTTGGTTGCCACCGACATCGCTGCCCGCGGCATCGACATCGACCGGCTCTCCTGTGTCATCAATTTTGACGTTCCGAATACGCCGGAGACCTACGTGCACCGCATCGGCCGAACCGGACGGACCGGTCGCGACGGACGCGCCATCTCCTTCTCCGATTTCGAGGAAAAAGAGTATATCAAGGATATTGAAAAGCTGATTAAACAGCATATTCCGGTCGTGGAAGATCATCCATTTCCGATGCAGATCTTCGAGGTTCTGCCCAAAGCCACCCAGGCCCGCCCGCCGAGAGCCGAGCGTGCCGCCAGGGCGCAGAAGCCTGCCGGCAATCCCCAGCAGCCTGCGGCGAAAGCACAAAACGCTGCCTCCAGATCCAATGCTTCCGGAAAGCGCGGCGGCCGCGGCGCGCGAAATACCGCGTCCTCTTCCCGCTAATGCCCATATCACAACCATAAATAAGAGCCCGTCCAGCCGAAATATCCGGCTGCCGGGCTCTTATTCTGTTCTATCTTATTATAACGTTCGTCCTCGTCTCTCTTCGGGAATCGTTTTTACTTCCTGCAATTTAATTCGAGCTGTTCGGAATAAACCGTGCAATTCTGCCTGCGAACTCCGCCAGATTCTGTGTCTGCAAAATGACCTTTCCAGGTCCGATCAGCTTGGTCAGGAACAGACCTTCTCCTCCGAAGAAGATATTGCCCAATCCTTTTACCATCTCAATCTCGTACTGAACGCCAGCATCAAACGCAACTACATTGCCGGTATCTACTTTCAGCACTTCTCCCGGTGCCAGCTGCCGCTCTACCATATCTCCATCGATCTCAAGAAATGCCATTCCGGAACCGCTCAGCTTCTCCAGGACAAACCCCTCTCCGCCAAATACACCGGAAGAAAGTTTCTTCGTAAAGGTTACATCCAGATTTACGCCCTCTTCTGCACACAGGAATGCGCCCTTCTGGCAGGTCAGACCATTTTCTTCTCCTACATTGATCGGGAGAATCTGCCCGGCTACGGTCGATGCAAACGCAATCTCCGCTCCCGCCTGCTTCGCCTGATAGGTAGCCATAAATAAAGATTCTCCGGCAAACATTCTGCCGATGCCCTTCATCAGTCCGCCCTTTGCGTTGGTTGACATCTCAATGCCTTCTGTCATCCAGGCCATTCCGCCTGACTGGGTATACATTGCTTCTCCTGCCGCGTCGAATGTAATGGTTATTGCCGGCATGGTACTTCCGATTATCTGATATTTCATATGTATAATCCTCCAATCTTCTCTTCTATGTGATATTAGTTATATTACAGAATCGAATCCTTATGATTCAAGATATCAACTCCCGCCGTACAGGCCGGACAGTCACAGTAAGTTGCTCCCGCAGCCTTGATCTCCGCCATATGCTTCGCAAATTTCTCTGCGGTCTCTGCACCAAATTTCGCTTTTGCCACATCCGTCTGCATGAACGCAAGCACATCCTCAACCTTCAGCACATCTGCCTCAATCTCATCAATCAGCTTCTTCGCCGCCGCCTTCTCATCCGCCGTACCCACTGCATCCATCCAGCTCTGTCCCGCCGTCTTAAGCCCCGCATAACAGGAAGGTGCCGCCATCATGTTCTTAACCTTTTCTATCATTACTTCACGTGTTTCCATCTTTGCCATCCTTTCCAAAATTGCCGCATTACCAGTTGCAAATGTTTCTGTTGTCAGTATAGCACGAAATGAGGGATTTGGATAGAGGGCTGTGAGGGCTGATCTTGGTTGGTCTGTCCTAGCAATTTATAGCAATAAAAAGCAAGGAGAACGTGCACTGTCTAACGTGTGTCTACCGGCTGTCTACAACTTAGGAACCATAGCAGAAAGATGTCAAGGGGGCTGCGGAACAGATGCAATAATTACTATACTTCAAAACCATGACAAAAACCGCTACATCCCTTTAAAATCAAGGGTGTAGCGGCTATTTCTTTAACAACTGTCAAAACAGGATTATAGCAGATGTGGGAAATGTTTCCATGCTGTGATTGAGATATTGTAACACCTTCATATGGCTGCTTAATGGTTTACTTTGACACCCGCCGCCAGTATTTTCTGCTTAGCCTCTTCCGGGAAATAGTCAAAATATGCTCCCAGTGAATTACGCGTATTTGATCTGGCTACCGCAATTACCGCTTGAGTTGCATTATCAGAGAATCCTTTGGTCATTTTTATAAACTTATAATTTTCGTAGTATATTTCGTACCATTCTCCATTGATGTAAAGTATTCTGATATTTTTACTTGATGTACCCATATTGGCGTCAATAAAATGCGGATCATTTGGATCATGAACAACCTTATCAAAAATAGTATTGATAAATTCCGCTTTTATTTTTTCGTAATCGCCCTCCGTTACCGGACGCTCTCCTTTTAAAAACGCAGTATCTTCTAACAATCTTTCATATCCTTCTTTTACTGATATATACCCATAATAATGGCCCTTTCTGTTGTATTCATACTCAGCTAGACTGGAAGGTTTGAGTCTTTTTAACTGGCTTGCATTATTATCAATATTGCGGTATTGCTTGTCAATAGGAACGGCACTGTAAAGATATTCTACCCGTTCCATAACCGTCGCTGATGAATTTAAGACATCTGTTAAAATATTCTGTTCAGCACTTGCTTGGAGAGCGTCATGTTCCGGTGTTAAAGCTTGACATTTTTCATAGTACTCCTTTTCTAGCTGCAATTCTCCCGGATACTTTTCTGCGATCTTTCCTTTTCTAATAAGTGATGATTCTGTGATATTAGGAATCCATTTAAGATTATTCACATCGTTGAGATCAATTGGGTAATACGTGATATACGTTTCCAGAGGTTCTTCATATCCATCGCAATAGCGCGCCGTATCGAACACCCCATCACCATCTGTATCCAAAAATCTGTATGGTGCTGAGGAAGCCTCGGCACGCTGTGCCGCCTCTTCCAGTGTGAAATAGGGTTCGGTAAATGTTTCCGCATATACTGAATCTCCATAGGCAAAAACCATTACTGCTGATAAGAGACTTACCACTAACCTTTTCATCTTTTTCTTTTTATTCATTTATAACGCCCTTCCCAGTTGAAATAAACAAATTAGACACCTTTGTTCGCCAACGTCATAATTATATCCTGTTTTTATTCTTTTGTATAGACGAGTTCTACACGATACCGACTGCCCTTTGGCAGAAAATTTCCCCAATTATCAACGATATCGCTGCGCCATATCAATCTTGAATCGTCACTAAACAAAATATAATCTTCCGTGCTGGTCTGTGGCGTATATGTTCCGTCATATTCATAACCCACATAATTCCACTGACTACCCTGATTTGCAAAATACGAAAATTCACTAAGTTCAGAATTGTTATGATGTACCTTGATTTTATCGTCGGAAGCTCCCTCCACATAAACCTTTACCGCAAAATCTGCCGCCTGTTCCAGCTTGAATCTTTCATCCATTAAAGGATTGTATTTATCTATCCAGTCTTCCTCGCTAAAATCAAAAATCACTGTATTTTCCGGCGTCTTTCCATATAGTTCATAATTTTGTATTTCTGCATTAAAAACATATACCGCAGTATATAAATAATTATATGTACCTGTCACATTCTTATTGGCAGATGCCACACTTACTGTTTTTGTTTGGACAATACCGTTCTGTACCCAGGCACCCTTTTCATTAACTGTATAACCATCGGGCGTAGTGGTATCAGCCAAAAGCCAGCCATTACTATCAAAATAGTAACTTTCACTAATTCCATCTGCATTTCCATCAATCCACTGCCAACCGTTGCTTGGGCTTGTTCCATCACCGTTATCATACCACCATTTCTCCTGATTCGGTTCTGCCCCATTTTTCCACGTCCCTGCAAATGCAATATTTGCTGCTCCAATTGTAAATAATGACACCATTGCTAATACTGTTATTTTTTTACCTAATTTCATTTTATTGTTCTCCCTTCATTTCCCTGGATTGTGTACTGTTATTCTCAAATTCGACAATCAGCTTTCTATTTGCAATCTCATACTCATTGAAAATACTATCTCCCAGTGCATCAAATTCAGCCGCTTCATATTTCGGCGTATACCAGGGCTGAGCCGAATAATATGATTGTATATCTTCCGCTGTAAACTTTCTTCCATGACGTGCATAAATTTCATTTCTAGCCAGTCTCAATTGTTCTGCACTTAGAGATTTTAATTCATCTGCTGAGTAAAATCTGCTGTCACTTTCCGGCAAAATGAACGTGTCCGATGATGGACCTGCTGGAATTTCTTCTGATTGGTTTATTAATAAAGAGCTGGTTGTTTCCTGTACGTATTCGGTTTTCTGGACAGATTCTATTTCCTGTGTAGATTCTGTTTCTTGTACCAATTCTGTTTTCTGTACCAATTCTGTTTTTTGTACCAATTCTGTTTCCTGATTGTGCGCTGAACTGGCTATACTCGTTTCAGCAATATTCTGATTATTTTTATTCGGAATCAGGCTGAATACTATAACGGCGCTTAAGATTACCCCGCCTGAAACCAGCACAGCTATTATATGCCGCTGTTTCTTACCACCTTTTTTAGTTTCCTTTTGTGATATTTTTAATGGACTACCACAGTAAAAACAAAATTTAGCACTTTCCACGTTTTCTTTTCCACAATTATGGCAATACATATTTTCTCCCTTACTGGTCTTCCCGTATCATATGTCCACATTTGATACAGAATTTTGCATCTGCATCATTTTCAAACCCACACTTTTTGCAAACAAAATTTGATGTTGGGGTTACCGTACCATTCTCTTCCAGCTTGATTGAATCGGTCTGTTCA
The DNA here is from genome assembly GCA_028693165.1 of Lachnospiraceae bacterium. GTDB lineage: Bacteria > Bacillota > Clostridia > Lachnospirales > Lachnospiraceae > Brotaphodocola. The sequence continues at coordinate 124,454 of JAQUVX010000010.1, forward strand.
TACGCTTCTTTTTTTATATTATCCACCTGATTTACGGCTGCCATCTTTAGATTCTCTGCCTGCTTCATGGTTTCCATCTTGATTCCCTCTGCCTTACCGCGAACTGCACCAAACAGTTTTTGGGCCTGATTCTGCACCTGCTCTGCCTTCTGCCGGATTTCCGCTTCCCGCTGCTGACGGCGAATTCGCTCTGCCTCTTCCCGTTCTCTCTGGATTCTCTCCTCCTCCGCTTTTCGCTGGGCTTCTTCCCGTTCCCACTTCTCTCGTTCTAGATTTTCTTCTTCTATTCTGTGTACATGCCTCGCTTCTATTTCTGATCTGGAAAACAATTGGCGAACCTTTTCTTTCGATGCCTTACACCTGGCACAGATTTCGCCTATATTAAATTGTCCGCAAGCACATCCCCAGTAAAATTTTGTATAAACCGGATAATAGCTATATCCTGTATGATAATTCCGTGAAAGATTATTTTTCTGGCACAGCTGATCGACATCTGCGATAAACTCTGTATCGATTGGCGTCTGATTCAAAATCATTTCTCTAAGCGGTTTTTCTTCTTCAAAGCTCCATACACTTTCGTCTGAAAAAACCACATGGCGGATATATACATTCACTCTTCGGATAGATGGCTCCGGTAAATCAATAGCTTTGGGAATCATATGTTTTTCCCCATTGGCAATATCCAAATCCAGAATCGGAATTTCTTTTAAAAAACATTTTTCATGCTTTAATACATCAAATCCCTGTATGTCCAGATATAGTGCCTCAATTCCAAGGAGACTTAGATTCTGGATTTCCATGTTAAGCTGAATTCCATTACCTCCCTGCATCTCCTCAATCATGCATTCACTAATCAGAATCGGGCAGGATTCTATCCACAATGGATTTTCCTTCTTCTTTTTCACAGTTCCGGAAGTACAGTTTTTCTTTTCTTCCGACTTCTCGATTTGTTCTACATGCTCTGCCTCAATCTCCGGATACAAGTTTACCGGAGTAGGAGAAATTGTCTCCTCTGAAATTGCATGTGAAATTTGATTTAGACCATGCGCCTGCATCATGGTTTGTTCCTGTATTGTCTCTTCATAGCGCCGGCTCTGCCTCTCAAACCTCCCTTCCTCCATCTCATCTGCCGCATTCAAAATAGTATTGCGAATCAGTTCCGGATTAGCAATCTTTTTGTAATAAAACGTTCCAGAACCCGTTCGTATGTCCAAATCACCGTACCCTAATAATTCACCCAGAAGTCCTTTATGTATATTGATATCATTGACTCTGGTCAGAGGAGAATCCATCTGATGAATATGAATGATTCCGTATTTGCCATGAAGTCGTTTGGTACTGATAATCAGCTCTGTCATTCGAACCTGCAGGATTGCATAAATCAGATAAATGATTCCTATGACTCCTAAAGGTTCATAAATTGCAAATAACAATACTGTCACAAGAATCGGGAGTATAAATACCACTCCATGAATTGATGCCTTTTTAATCACAATCTCCGTACTGGATACGTGTTCCATCTGCTTTTCCCCCTCTCTTAAGTTTAATCCAGGTAACTGCCCGCTATACTCCGCCAAAGCTCACTCTGCTTTATAATGGCTTCATATGCATAGTCGATTTCCGTCATGCGGGCTTCTCCGCCCTCCTCATCTTCACCATAATCGGTAACCTCTTCTCCACGGTCGGTCTGATAATAATAATATTTGCTGGTTTCGTCCTCAATAAAATACGCTCTGTGCCGACTGTTCTCATCGTTGCTAAAGAAGACCCAGGGGGTGTTGCCCATATAGTTACCAAAATGCGGGCTAATTCTCTTTGGATAGCACTTGTCCCGCACTGCCGTTCTCTGATATTGCAAATCAAGCCATCCCCTGTCTGGATAAAGTGTCTCACACCCACCCGCAAATTCGGAACTTCCATTCGAGATACAGACGTTCACCAGCTGCATCCACTCATCAATCAGCGGTCGAACAATGTCTTTCTTTTGTTCCTTTGTATACCCATAACCGTTCAAATCCCTGTCACCCAGTAATCGGTTCACAGTGTCTCTCGTAGCAGAAATCTCAGCCAGCAAAAGATTATTCTGGGTTCCTTCCATGATAGAATCCCGGCTGAAATCATAGTAGACATTAAGGAGAAAGTCTAACTTGGCAAGTGAATGCACAGCCTGATTTTCGGTCTGCACAATCTTGTTCTCTTCGTCTTCCGTCATTTCCCCTATCTGTTCCAAGATCATCACCCCGGATAAGAGTTCTCCTTCATCCGTTGTATTTAAAAGGCTTACCCTGTATCCGGCTAAATTCCAATAGTCTAACAGTGCCTCTTCTGCCTCTTTCTCTACCGGCTCTACCAGCCGATACATATTTTGTGAAAACTGAATTCGAGTCGTCGACTCTTCCTCCGCAAAGTCCTCTTCCCCTTTTGTAACTATCGAACCAAATAGTTTCCCTAATGGTCCTCCAAAATCACCTGCCACTTTGTTAAGACCAACTGCTCCTTTGGTGCCGCTATATCTCTCGACAATCCCTTCCACATCTAAAGCATAGGGAACTTTAAAAAACACATCCGAACCAGAGGTCATTGGAATACTCGTCGCCTTCTGATACTTCTTTTTTACATCCTTCACTGTTTTCAACTTTTCTTCATAAGGTTTTATTTTTCCCAAAAACTCCTCATGTCCACTCTCTGCCTGCAAAATACGCTCGTTAAACTCATCCCGTTCTTGCTCCAATTCACAAATCTGTTGATAAATATCATAATTTCTTTTTCCCTCTGTCTCTTTCTCATCCATGTATCTCCAGACAGGAAATATCAAGCCTACTGCTACAAGACATCCAGCTACCGCTATCAAACGCCCCTTCATTTTGCCCCTCCTTCCGCCATCCCAATATACTTTTGCAGAAGTATCAGGTTTTTATTATACTGTTCAATAAGCTGTTCCGCTTCACTTTTGCGTGGATTGATGACTTGCTCCCCTTCTTTTGCCAATGCCTTCAACGTCTGATTCATATTCTGATAACCACACATTGCATGATACGCACCCGTCATATCTTCAGAAGCAATTTGTTCTGCATTTACAAAATTCTGCATCTCTTTCAAATAAGTCTCCTGTGCATTTGAAATCAAATCCAGTGCTGCTGGCGGAGCGCTTCCCATGGACTCTATTTTTGTTTTAGTTGAATTTACCACATCCAAAATACCGACCACTCTTCCACCTATATCTCCAAGTATCTCATCCTGCACATACCCGACAGAACCCTCTAATATACCCTCTTTGGCCCCTTCCAAAATATCGTCAAGCGAAGCCTCTTCCGAAGCCGCATCCAGCGCTGCTTTAACCCCTGAACCGATGATTTCACCTCCAGAGAAACCTCCGCTCAAAGCATCAATTACATCATTCTGCAAATTGAGCCCCAGATCTTCATACTGTCTCTGACTGTAGCTAGGGGTGTATTTATATCCCATCTCGTTCATTACGACTGCTTTCATCTGCTGAACAATCATTTGATTTTCTACACTCAGTTCCGTAATCTGCCTTTTAACAACATCTTCCCATTCTTTAGAAACATCATAGGAAGCCAGATATTCGTAACGAGTCCTTACCTGTTCAAATTCTCCTTCCGCTTTTTCTACATGCTCTTCCCCGGTATTTACCTCCTGCTGCAAAGCAGAAACTGCACTCGTACTGAGATCGTACTGGTAGAGCCACCCATAATTTTTAAAAAACAGCCCGGCCCTTCCAGCCATGACTGCCACTGATAACCCTGTCACACCTATTATCCCTCGCCAGACAATCCGCCCTTTTGAGGTTTGAAACCATCGGTCTGCTCTTCGGTCGAAAACTTTCAGCACCATTTTAGGGGTCAGTTTTCCCTTTGTCCAGCTCTGTTCCGGCAAAGCAGCTACCGATAGCGCGACTTCCTCTTCTGCTATATTTAGACCTGTTTCTGTTGTACTTATATCCGTTTCTGTGTTTCCATTCTCCTCTACTCCTACAAATTCTTCATGTCCCACTGGTACTAGCTTTTCTCCGCATTCCGGACAAAAAAACATATCATCCTCTACCTGGTTTCCGCAGTTTGTACAGTACATTTTTTCTTTTCTCCCATGTAATGTATGTAAACTGATGTGTCCCTCCCCTTCTACTGGACTTCCAGTAAGGGGGGGACGCATCAGAGTCTATACTATTATTGTGTTTCTTTTGCACATATAAAAAAGTCTCCGTCTCCCCCAGTCAATATAGCTTCTTTAGAAATTGAAGGAACTATTGCCAGTCCACTATAGATTTCTATAAAGGAATAGGGATAACGCTCATCTCCTTCAATTTCAAATGTTTTACCGTTTGATAGATTGGAGGGAAAATTATCGATTTCTCAGATATCTTCTCCCCTAGCATTGATTTGTCCTGTTACAGGACAATCTTTTTCCAAAAATACTATAACATAATTATTGTCCTATTACAAGACATTATGTGGAGAAGGAGCGATATTATGCCACGGATTATAGATAGTTCTTCAATGAACCTTACTGGTCAGAAAATAAAACAGTATAGAAAAGAACGCAATATGAGCCAACAGCAATTATCAAACAAGTTAGAAACTTTGGCGGTATATATTTGTAGGGGTTCGATTTCCAGAATAGAAGATGGTTCTCGTACAGTAACAGATATAGAACTTTATGGTTTATCCCAAATTTTGCAAATTCCTATTGAGAAATTTTTTGAAAATTAAAATTTCAATCAAACCACAAATATAATTTTGTTCCCTTCGCCTATTGCAAGGCGGCGTATATGAATCACATTAAAAACAGTTCGGAAATCTTCAATCTTTCTTTATTGAAAGAAGCCCTTGACTACGGTATAACCAGTACGGGCAATGTGTTTAATACGCTTGTCAACAAAAAGAGAACCAGTCCGTAAAATACATACTTACGCCAGCACACCGCCAGCAAAAGAGGAAGATCGATGACAGACCTTCTATAAAGGTTCTGACGGAAAACGAAAGAATATCAAGGCACAAACGGAAGATGAATTATTGGATAAGCTAATTCCGATATACTTCCAATTCATGAGGGACGGGGAACGGCTTAGATCAAGGCAGATTGCCTATGTACTGGAAGAGTATGCAGAACATCAGGGACTATCTACAAAGTCAACTCACAAAATGAGAAAAACTTTCGCAAGCAATCTAAACGCAAACGGCGTACCGCTTGTGATAATTCAGCAGCAGCTAGGACATCAGCACATGGAAACTACTCTGGGTTATTTGAAAAATGCATATACAGAAAATGAGACCTACAACCTAATGAGTAAAGCTGTGTAGGACATTGTATTAATCCGTATTAAAATTTTATAAGTACAAAAAAAGAAGAAGCCTTGATTTATAAGACTTCTTCTCTAATTCATAGAGCGCGAGACGGGACTCGAACCCGCGACCCCGACCTTGGCAAGGTCGTACTCCACCAACTGAGCCACTCGCGCATGATTATAATGAAACACCATGCTCAATGTCGCGCACGATATGCGCTCGTTT
>JAQUVX010000030.1 GCA_028693165.1 Lachnospiraceae bacterium
GGTAGATAGGGCAGAGGTGGAAGCACGGCAACGTGTGCAGCTGACTGTCACTAATAGGTCGAGGGCTTGACCAAGACGGTTTAGGTAACAGAAAACGGATGATATTCAGTATGTGGTTTTGAAGGTACATGTAAGTTTTGGCCTGGTGGCTCAGTTGGTTAGAGCGCCGCCCTGTCACGGCGGAGGTCGTGGGTTCGAGTCCCATCCGGGTCGTTGGTGAAAGCCCATCCCAAAATGAAATAAGGTACAGCCGTATTTCATGGAATGGATGTTCAAATGAATATGGGATCTTAGCTCAGCTGGGAGAGCATCTGCCTTACAAGCAGAGGGTCATAGGTTCGAGCCCTATAGGTCCCACTTTTCACTTCATGCCTTAGTTTGTTTTTGCCGATATGGCTCAATTGGCAGAGCAGCTGATTTGTAATCAGCAGGTTATCGGTTCGAGTCCGATTATCGGCTTCAGCAACACAATTTCATATTTATATCATGGGGGAATTCCCGAGTGGCCAAAGGGGACAGACTGTAAATCTGCTAGCTATGCTTTCGGTGGTTCGAATCCACCTTCCCCCACTCAGTAACAAAAAACTGTATAATAAATGTCGCGGGGTGGAGCAGTCTGGAAGCTCGTCGGGCTCATAACCCGAAGGTCATAGGTTCAAATCCTATCCCCGCAATTCATGCCTTGGTAGCTCAGTTGGTAGAGCAGTGGACTGAAAATCCACGTGTCACTGGTTCGATTCCGGTCCAAGGCATATGGGCGTGTAGCTCAGTCGGTAGAGCACTTGACTTTTAATCAAGTTGTCCGGGGTTCGAATCCCCGCACGCTCACGAATAGTCGTTTTCCTTGTAAATACAGGGTAGAACGGCTTTTTTGTTGTGTGAAAAGGGGAGGGATTTCGGACATACTTGATTTTGGCATTGTAAAAAGGGAGAAACTTTGCTAATATGAATCTACAAGGGAATGGGGATAAATACATGAAAAAGCAGAACGCGCCTGAAGACAACAGTCGGGTGAATGAATTTGAAAATCTTTATATTTTGACTTATCAGACACTTTATCGGCATGTGAGATTGATCTTTAAGCAGAGAGAAAAAGTGAAAGAGCTGTTGATCCTGATCTATATGGAAGCATATCAGCGGGGAGATCAGCTTCAGAAGGAAAAAGTTCCGGTTGACTGGCTGATGAAGCGTGCGGATTTTTTGGCGGAGACCAGGCTGGAAGCCAGCAAAGAGATGATCGAAGCCTCCTATGCGGAGGAGAAGATGCAGTCCAAGGAGGCCAAAAAGGAGACCTGGTCTGATATTGATGAGGCGTCACTGCTTCTGGAGATCGAAGATCGTCTGGATGTGGCGAATGAACAGGAAACGAAAGACACGAAGAATATGACCAGAACGGCACTGCAGGGAGTTTTTTCACTGGCGATTCTGATATTTGCTGTGGCTGCGCTGTTTATTGGGGTGTGGAAGGTAAAAAAACAGCTCGATGTTTTGCATGAGCCGTTTGAACGCCGGTTTGTGGAGGAGTCGGGAGACGATGCTTTGGCAGCGGACCCGAACGGATTAAGGAAAAAGGATACTTGTATTCAAATTGGACAAAAGGCAGTATTTCTGTCAGAAAAAGGGAAGATTCTCTATTCGCTTCCGCTGGAGGAGTCGGAGTTTGCCGGGGAAAATCCGGAGAACCCGGAGATTCAGACCAGAGATGGATGGACCTATTATCTGCCGTGCCCGGAGCGGAAGAACAGTCAGCTTATGCAGGTGCGCCCGGCGCTGTATCATACGCTTTACCGGATGGCGGGGGATGGAAGTGAAATCGAGATGATTGCGCAGGACGTAGACAACTATACATTTTGGCAGGACTCCATTTACATTTCACAGGAGGATCGGATTCAGCAGATTGAGGTCAATCAGGACTTTGAGAAGAAGACGATCAGCCTTTGCGCGGAGGTGGAAAACGGAGAAATTTATCTGTATGATTTGCTGGGGCGGCCATTGAGTACGAACAATGATGGAACCATTTCGTTCGAGGATCGGGTCTTTGAGATCTCGGAGAATCGAATTGGAGGGGTGAAGCCAGGAGTACGGGAAAAGGATCATATAACCTATTACCAAAAAGAGGATGATGAAAGCAAATCCATTTATCGCAAAGTAAATGGAAAAGAGGAGTTGTTTGAAGAGCAGGGACGGGTTATTGACAGTTTTTGTATTGCAGGGGATTGGCTGTATTACAGTGCCTATGTGAGAAAAGGAGGTTCTGGAGCAAATTATAGTGAAATCTATCGGAAGTCGCTGACAGAGGATGGGGATGCAGCATTGCTGGGCGAGGAATTTACTGGACGGATGCGGCAGATGTATTACTCGGAGGAAGCGAACCAGATTTACGCAAATTATATTCCGAAAAACTGGAAGAATAATCATGGTGTGATTGCCGTGATCTCGCTGTCGGGGCAGATGAGCTGCCTGGATGATGAGGAACTTCGCAAGGTGGAGGAGACGACGGGCAATGATATGCTGGAGTTTGTGATGATGCAGAATGGTCTGGTTTATTGCTACTGGGAAGACTGTTATTGGAAAAAAGGGGAAGATCCGGTTGTGATTTGGAGAAAGGTTCTTGCGATTCCGGATCAGAATCGAATATTACTGGATTAATAAGAAAAGGAGTCTGCTGAGGGATCGCGTCCCGCAAGCAGGCTCTTTGCTGTAGTGCGCCCGGCGGGCGCACGTTCTAACCGGAGTTATTCGTCAAATTCGGCAATCACGTAAAATCCACGGTCATTTTCACGAATGTCTTTGATGATGCCTTTTCGGGATTTCAGCCGATCTCTTGATTTGTAGCAGCCGGACATGGCGACGGCGGGTTCGATGATATAGCTGTAGTTAAATCCTTCCCGCTCGATGACCTCGACTTCGTCACCGATCTTTACCAGGCCCTGGCGTTCCATTTTGAATTCCATTTCGCGCAATGTTGATCATCTCCTTCTCTGCTGATTATTATAATGAAAAGAAAGTGGATTGTAAAGTCGTTCTATGCTACAATGACAGAAATACAACGCGGACAGAAAGGTTGGAACCGATCATGGAACGGGAAGAGTTGCTGCTCTCAAGATTGATAGAATACGGAAAATCTACGGCTTATCCATTTCATATGCCGGGGCATAAACGGCAGGTTCAGGAGGCGTGGCCGGGGTGCTTTCCGAATCCATTTTCTGTGGACATTACGGAGATCGATGGTTTTGACAATCTGCATCATGCGGAGGGGATCTTGAAGCAGTCTATGGAGTGGGCGGCGAAGGTCTATGGCGCGGATAAGACGTATTATCTGGTCAATGGAAGCAGCGGCGGGATTTTGAGTGCGATCTGTGCGGTGACCCGCTCCGGGGGGACGCTTTTGATGAGCCGAAATTGCCATAAATCGGTGTATCACGGGGTTATCCTCAATCAACTGGAAGCGGAATATGTTTATCCACAAATCATGAGCGATTTGGGGATACAGGGCGGGATAAGAGCCGAAGATGTGGAAAACGCGCTGGAACAGAATCCGGGGATTCAGGCGGTGCTGATCGTGTCGCCGACCTATGATGGTGTGGTGTCGGATGTTCGCCGGATTGCAGAGATTGTACACGAAAAAGGCATTCCGCTGATTGTGGACGAGGCGCATGGGGCGCATTTCCCGTTTGGCGGGACAGATTTCCCGGAATCGGCGATTGCCTGTGGGGCGGATCTTATCATTCAAAGTCTGCACAAGACGCTGCCTTCTCTGACGCAGACGGCGGTGCTTCATATGAGAACGGGACTGGTCGATGAGAAGCGGCTGGAGCGGTATTTGCAGATGTTTCAGAGCAGCAGCCCGTCCTATGTGTTTATGGCGGGAATGGAAGCCTGCATCTATGAGATGGAGCAGCATGGAAGACAAAGGATGCAGGCGTTTGCAGTGCTCCTGCGTGAAGTGAGGAAGCAGCTTTTCGGGCTGCGGCATCTGCGCTTGCTGGGGGCGGAATGCATCGGGGCTTCGGGTGTCTATGATCTGGATCGGTCGAAGCTGGTGGTGTCCTGCCGGGGCTGCGTGATCGGCACACGAAAGGAAAACAGGCTGGGATTGACGGGGGAGGCTTTTGGCGACTGGCTCAGGAAGGATTATCAGCTTGAGATGGAGATGTGCGGCGCCGATTATGTTGTGGCGATTGCGACGGCATGGGACAGCCCGGAGGGGCTTGGACGTCTGGCGGATGCACTTCTGGCGATCGATGCGCGGCTGGAGCTGGAAGGCGGTTTGGAGAGCGGAGCAGAAAATAGTCAGTCGTGTGGCCAGCCGGATATTCGCTGGAAGCTGGCGGATGCGGTCGAGGCGGAATGCGAGGCGCTGCCATTGACGGCATGTGCCGGACGTATTTCCGGGGAGTTTATCTATCTGTATCCGCCGGGGATACCGATCGTGGCACCGGGAGAGGTTGTGACGGAAGCGGTGATTCGGCAGGTACAGTATTATCGGGATCAGGGGTTGCCGGTTCAGGGAATGGCGGATAACCGCGCAGAGATGTTGAACGTTGTGATGGTGCGGCGGGAGACGTGATAGACATAGAAGGAACTGTGGGAGAATCAGGAGGACGTTATGGGAAAAATCTTTTATCTGATGGGAAAAAGTGCATCTGGGAAAGATACCATTTATAAAAGGCTTTTGGAGGAATGCCCCGCGCTGGGGACCGTTACGCTCTATACGACGCGGCCGATGCGGGAAGGAGAGCGGGATGGCGTGGAGTATCATTTTACAACGCCAGAACGGCTGGAGGCATTTCAGGAGCAGGGGCGGATGATCGAGCTTCGGACGTATCAGACGGTCTGCGGGCCGTGGAGCTATGCGACGGTGGACGATGGGCAGATCAATCTGGAACAGGCGGATTATCTGACGATCGGGACGCTGGAATCCTATGAGAAGCTGTGTGATTATTATGGGGAGGCGGCGGTCGTGCCGCTGTATGTGACGGTGGACGACGGCGTGCGGCTTTCGCGCGCGCTTGAGCGGGAGCGCACACAGAAACAGCCAAATTATGCGGAGCTGTGCCGAAGATTCCTCGCCGATGAGGCGGATTTTGCCCCGGAGAATTTAAAACGTCTCCGGATCGGGGTTTCATTTGAAAATGATGATCTGGAAAGCTGCTTAAAACGGCTTAAGGAACGGATCTCGGGCGGGGAGTAGCTGCGGCCGGGAACGTTGCGGGAACGTTGCTGGAAATGGATTTTTCTATACAGAAGGTTGAAATTGTGTTATACTTTTAGAAGATTACGAGAGATTGTGAGGATCTGCCATGTTAAGTTTTCAGGACATTGTTGGGCATGAACAGATAAAAGAGCATTTGCAGAGAGCGATTGAGAACCACAAGGTTTCTCATGCGTATATTCTGACAGGGGAAGCGGGGATGGGCCGGAAGTCGCTGGCCAATGCGTTCGCGCTTACGCTGCTTTGCGAGAAAGGCAATACGGAACCGTGCATGGAATGTCATGCCTGTAAGCAGGTGCTCAGCGGCAATCATCCGGATCTGATTTATGTGACTCATGAGAAACCAAACAGCATCGGTGTGGACGATATTCGTGAACAGATCATCGACTCGATTATGGTTCGTCCGTACAGCAGTTATTATAAGATTTATATTGTGGACGAGGCGGAAAAGATGACCCAGCAGGCGCAGAATGCGCTTCTTAAGACCATCGAGGAACCTCCGTCTTATGCGATTATTTTGCTTTTGACCACCAATCAGGACGCGTTTCTTCCGACGATTTTGTCCCGGTGTGTGCAGCTGAAGCTGAAACCGCTGCGGGATTTCGTGGTGAAGAGTTATCTGGTGGAGACGCTGCATATCCCGGACAGTGATGCGGATGTGTATGCTGCTTTTGCCCGGGGAAATCTGGGGAAGGCGATTTCTCTGGCATCCTCGGAGGACTTTAAGCTGATGCATCAGGAGGTTCTGCACCTGTTAAAGCAGGTCAAGAAGATGGATATCTCGGAGCTTCTGGATGCTGTTCGGAAGCTGAAGGAGGACAACCTCGATCTTTACGAATGCCTGGATTTCATGCAGCTCTGGTATCGGGATGTGCTTCTCTACAAAGTGTCAAAGGATATCAATCAGTTGATCTTTCGGGAAGAATATTCGACGGTCAATGAGATCAGCAAGAAGAGTGGTTACGATGGACTGGAGAAGATTTTGGCGGCCATCGACAAGGCGAGAACGCGGCTGGATGCCAATGTAAATACGGAGCTGGCGATGGAGCTGATGCTCCTGGTAATGAAGGAGAATTAGAAGGAGATTAGAATTTATGATAAAGGTAATTGGAGTGAGATTTCGCAATGCGGGAAAGATTTATTATTTCGCACCTGGGAAATTGGAGATTAAAAATGGCGATCATGTGATTGTCGAGACGGCCCGCGGCGTGGAATACGGCTGCGTGGTGCTGGGAAACCGTGAGGTGGAGGACAACAAGGTGGTGCAGCCGCTGAAATCCGTGATCCGCATGGCAAATAAAGAGGATGAAGACCGGGAGATGTCCAACCGGAAGCGGGAGAAGGATGCATTCAAGGTCTGTCAGGAGAAGATTCGCAAGCACAATCTGGAGATGAAGCTGATCGACGTGGAGTACACGTTTGACAACAATAAGATTCTGTTTTATTTTACCGCGGACGGGCGAATCGATTTCCGTGAACTGGTGAAGGATCTGGCATCGGTGTTTAAGACGCGGATCGAGCTGCGCCAGGTAGGAGTCCGGGACGAGACCAAGATCGTGGGCGGTGTCGGTATCTGCGGAAGAGCGCTGTGCTGCCATTCTTATCTGTCTGATTTTATTGCGGTGTCAATTAAGATGGCGAAAGAGCAGAACCTGTCCCTGAACCCGACCAAGATTTCCGGTGTGTGCGGCCGCCTGATGTGCTGCCTGAAAAATGAAGAAGAGACGTATGAATATCTGAACAGCAAGCTGCCGAACGTTGGAGATTATGTGACGACGGACGATGATTTGAAGGGTGAGGTACAGAGTGTCAGCGTGCTGCGCCAGACGGTCAAGGTGATTGTGATGGTGGAACGTGACGAGAAGGAGATCCGGGAGTACAAGGTGGATCAGTTGAAGTTCAAGCCGCGCCGGAAAAAGGGGAAAGCGGATGTAGAGGACAAAGAGCTGAAGAAGCTGGAGGCACTGGAGAAAAAGGAAGGAAAGAATAAGCAGCATGACTAATCACAGGTTATTGCCCGACGAGCGGATCGATGATCTGCAGCGGAACGGCTACCAGATCATTCAGAAGGCCGGCGGATTCTGCTTCGGTATGGATGCGGTTCTGCTGTCCGGCTTTGCGCAGGTAAAGGAAGGGGAAACGGTCCTGGATCTGGGAACCGGAACCGGGATCATTCCGATCCTGCTGGAAGCGAAGACGAAGGGGCGCCATTTTACAGGTCTTGAGATCCAGAAAGAGATGGCAGATATGGCGGCGCGGAGTGTGGCGCTCAATGGACTGGAAGACCGGGTTGAGATTGTCAGAGGCGATATAAAGGAAGCCAGCCGGTTGTTCGGCAAGGCTTCTTTTGATGTGGTGACATCGAATCCGCCGTATATGAATGACAGCCATGGATTGAAGAACCCGGATCTGCCGAAAGCGATTGCGCGGCATGAGGTGCTTTGCACGCTGGAGGATGTGGTGCGGGAGGCGGCGTTTCTCTTGAAGCCGGGCGGACGGTTCTACATGGTTCACAGGCCGCATCGGCTGGCGGAGATTATCTCGGTGCTGAAGGAACATAAGCTGGAGCCGAAGCGCATGAAGCTGGTGCATCCGTTTGTGGAGAAGGAAGCGAATATGGTGCTGATCGAGTCGGTGCGGGGCGGTGGCCCCATGATGAAGGTGGAGGCTCCAATTATTGTATACAAGGAACCGGGTGTGTATACCGAGGAGATTTATACGATATATGGATACTGATTGAAAGGAAAGAATTATGACAGAGGGAACCGCAGGAAAATTGTATTTATGTGCGACACCGATCGGGAATCTGGACGATATCACGCTGCGTGTACTAAATACGCTGAAAGAGGCAGATCTGATCGCGGCGGAGGACACGCGGCACAGCATTAAGCTGCTGAATCATTTTGATATCAAGACGCCGATGACCAGCTACCATGAGTTCAACAAGATCGACAAGGCGCGCTATCTGGTGGGGCAGCTTCAGCAGGGAGTCAATATCGCATTGATCACGGATGCGGGAACGCCGGGCATCTCAGATCCGGGGGAAGAACTGGTGAAGCAGTGCTACGAGGCGGGTGTGGAGGTGACTTCTCTGCCGGGGCCGGCGGCGTGTGTGACGGCGCTGACGATCTCCGGTCTGTCGACCAGGCGGTTCTGCTTTGAGGCATTCCTTCCGGTGGATAAGAAGGAACGGCAGTGGATTCTGGAGGAGCTGAAAAGTGAGACGCGGACGATGATCATTTACGAGGCTCCGCATCATCTAGTGCGGACGCTGCAGGAGCTGTCGGACACACTCGGCGGCGAGCGCAGGATCACGATTTGCCGGGAACTGACGAAACGGTATGAGGAAGCGTACCGGACTACCTTTGCGGGGGCGCTGGCCCGCTACGCGGCGGAGGAACCGAAGGGGGAATGCGTCATTGCGATTGAAGGCCGCAGCATCCACGAGATGCGCCAGGAGCAGCAGCGCTCCTGGGACGAGATGAGCATCGAGGAGCATATGGATGTCTATCTCACCCAGGGGGTGGAGCGGAAGGAAGCCATGAAGCTGGTGGCGAAGGACCGTGGGATCAGTAAGAGGGATGTGTATCAGGAGCTGCTGTGATTTTTGGGGTGGCGGATTTTATATTTACACCAGCAGTTCAATACTGACGTTCCAATTCCAAAATCCTCTCATACAGCCGGTCATTGATCGGCACGGGGAGGTGATGGCGGGCGGCGAGGGTTCGCACGGTACCGGAAAAGAGCGCCACCTCGGACTTCCGGTGGGAGATGCCGTCCTGGCGCATGGAGGGCATACCGGTTGGTGAGAGGGTGCGGATCAGATCGATGTAGGTGGTCAGATCATGTTCGGTCAGAGGGATTCCCTCCAGATTCGCCAGTTGTATGACTTCGCGCATGGCACCGATCATGGTGTCGTAGGTCTCGCCGGGAGTCAGAGATCCGCCGTAGTTGGTTTCGTAAGCCATGCAGGTCTGATTGACGCCGACGTTCAGCATGAATTTGCCCCAGAGGCGGTAGCGGATGTCCGGTTCGACCGTGTAGGCGATGCCGGTGCGGGTTAAGTATTCGGTGAGGGACTGCAAGCGGTCGGCCTGGTCGTCCGAGAAGGTGCCAATGCGCAGCTCACCTGGTTTTGAGAAGGTTAAGTCGCCGCCGAATTTGACAGCGTCCATGCCCTGAGCGATGCAGCCAAGCACTTTTTCCGCGCCATAGCGCTCACCAATGATCTGCTCGCTGGTAATGCCATTCAAGACAGAGATGATGGTGGTGTTCGGACCAATGCAGTGCGTCATGGTGTCAAGGGCGGCAGACAGTGCGGTGTATTTGACAGCGACAATGACTAAGTCGGCGGGTTCGGCGTTGTGGCTGTCTTTCAGAAGAAACATCCGTGGTGTGCCATTGACGGTGGAGGTCATTTCCTGATAGCGGCAAATGCGATCAGGCTCGGCGACAAAGTCTACGGATGCGGAAGGCTGTGCGGTGAGAATTTGATCAGCATAAAGCATTCCGAGTGCGCCCATGCCGATGATGGCGGTTGTCTGTATTTTTTTCATAGTATGATCAGATCCTTTCTGTGAGAGTGGAAATCATATATGTATCATAACGCAAGATGGGGCAAATGGAAACATTTTGTTCTGATCATTTTCCGCTTGCAGCCACAAATGGACTCTGCTATAATTGGCATCAGGAACAGAACCTGTCTTTGCCGTGCCAGTGTGTCGGAAAGGCGGCAGGGAAACGTAAAGATATATGACAAAAGTTTTATCTCATATAGAAGTTCGGCGATGGGCTTCGCCAGCACTGATATCTACATCGGAGCTGTTATCTGCAATCGTAGAAATCGTTATAATCATTAAAAATTTCCGTAATAAAAACAGTAAGTAAGGAAAAAAAGACACAAGGCAGGGTCACGTTCTGTTTCTCTATGAATTTCAGTTATGATCTAAAAATCGAAAGAAAGAAGAGGGATGTCTATGGCAATGAAAAGACCGGAAGAAAGCGAAAAATTTGCATTTGTGAAATGTATGTCGGAGGTGTTTGAGTCGGAGGAGGAGTTGATCGGGCGGCTGAAGGCGGAAGGACTGATGGATGAGTTTCAGAGGCTTTCGGAAGTGCTGCAAAAGGATTTTGTGGAATTCTGCACCGGGCAGAAGGGATTGAATGTCAGGAGTGATCCCATGTTCAAGCGGGTATTTGATCCGTCGATTTGTCCGGAACGACTGGAAGAATTTTTAAGTCTGTGTTTAAAGAGATCCTTAAAAATTTTAAAGATAATGCCAAATGAATCACATCGGCTGACGGAGGAGTCCTCGCTGCTGATCATGGATATTCTGGTGCAGCTTGAGGACGGGGAGCTGGTGAACGTGGAGATCCAGCGGGTCGGATATCTGTTTCCGGGGGAGCGGGTTTCCTGCTATCTCAGTGATCTGCTGATGCGTCAGTATGCGCAGATCAAGGAGCAGAGAAGGCAGGAAGACAAACAGTTCTCTTATAAGGATATTAAGAAGGTTTACTGTATTGTGCTGATTGAGAACAGCACCCGTGTATTTAAGAATTTACCGAATCAATATCTGCATCGGGGAAGGATGATGTTCGATACGGGACTGAATCTGGATATGCCGCAGGAATGCCTGCTGATACCGCTTGACATTTTCCTGAAAAACCATCAAAATATAGATAACAGGTTAGATGCATGGCTATACTTTATCGCCTCGGAGAAGCTGACAGATATCCGGAAGGTGATCGAAGCATATCCGGAATTTGAGGAACTGTATGAGGAGATTTTTCAGTTCCGTTATCATGTGAAGGAGTTGATCGGTATGTATTCTAAGGAATTGAGTATTCTGGATGCGAATACGGTGAAGTACATGGTGGAACAGCAGCAGGAAGAGCTGGAGCGGCAGGCGGAAGCATTGAAGAGAAAGGACGAGGAGCTGGAAGACAAAGCCAGGGAGTTGGAAGCGCTGCGGCAGGTAATCAAAGAACTGAAAGCAAAGCAAGGCTAAGAAAACGCAGCAGGAGAATCGGTCGATAAATAAGAACGAATCGAGAAGAAATATCACTTGACAAAATGCACTGGATTCTATATATTATGAATAAATACTTTGAGTATCAAAACATTTGAATGTAAAACTATTGTCGAAGGATGTCAAATCCTGAGCTGACAGGAAATCAAAGTAACTGTGAGGGTAAAAAACGGTTACTAATCAAATAGAAAAACGGGTAGGATAGCATGACAAGCAGAATTATTGGAACAGGTTCATATGTACCGGAGCACATCGTGACAAATGATGATCTGGCAAAGATTGTGGAGACCAGCGATGAATGGATTCTGGAGAGAACCGGGATTCGGGAGCGGCGGATCGGGATCGAGGAAGGCACCAGTTTCATGGCGGCGAAGGCGGCACAGAGAGCACTTGAGAATGCGGGTGCAGAGGCAGAGGAATTAGATCTGATTCTTCTGGCAACCTCCTCACCGGATCATTGCTTCCCGAATGGGGCGTGCGAGGTGCAGGCCGCGATCGGTGCGGTGAATGCGACCGCGTTTGACATCAGTGCAGCATGTTCGGGATTTGAATTTGCCCTGAGTACGGTGCAGGCATTCGTCCAGTCCGGCGTATATAAGACGGCACTGGTGATCGGGGTGGACTGCTTGAGCAAGCTGACCGACTGGACCGACCGGGGAACCTGTGTCCTGTTCGGAGATGGCGCGGGTGCGGCGATTGTCCGTGCGGAGGAGACCGGAATCATTCATACGGTGATGGGCTCTGACGGAGTGCGGGGCGCGGTGTTGTCCTGTGCGGCACGAAACAATGGCAATTTTTTGAATGGAAAGCAACCGGAACTCGACTACATTTATATGAATGGTCAGGAAGTATTTAAATTTGCAGTGAAGAAGGTTCCGGAATGCATTCGGCAGTTGCTGGATGAGTCGGATACCGATATCGGGGACGTCAAATATTTCGTTCTTCATCAGGCAAATTCACGGATCTGTGAGTCGGTGGCAAAGCGCTTAAAACAGCCGATGGAGAAGGTTCCGATGAACATTGACCGGTATGGTAATACCTCCGGTGCGACGGTTCCGATTCTCCTGGATGAACTGAATCGCAACGGGCAGTTGAACCGGGGTGATAAATTGATCCTGGCGGGCTTCGGCGGAGGCTTGACTTGGGGCGCAGTTCTGTTAGAATGGTAGTACAGAGCGTGGGATAAGAGTTCCATGACTCTCTATATAAACAATTTTTATATGAAAAAGGAGAAAAAACATGTTAGAGAAAATGAAAGAAATTATTGCAGATCAGTTAAGCGTTGATGCAGAGACCGTTACCGAGGCTTCTTCCTTCAAAGAGGATTTGGGAGCAGATTCCCTGGATTTGTTCGAGCTGGTTATGGCGCTGGAAGACGAGTATTCCGTTGAGATTCCGTCTGATGATTTGCAGAACCTGCTGACCGTTGGGGATGTTATGAATTACCTGAAGGGAAAAGGTGTAGAGGCTTAATGCCCTGCACCTTCCTTTAGATAGAGAACGAAGAGGCAGTTGGAGGAATTACATGAAAACAAGAATTACGGAATTATTGGGCATCGAATATCCGATTATTCAGGGCGGTATGGCCTGGGTGGCAGAAAGCCATCTGGCAGCAGCCGTATCGGAAGCAGGCGGACTGGGATTGATCGGCGGAGCCAATGCCCCGGCAGAGGTAATCCGCGATTACATAAGACAGGTAAAAGCGGCGACGGACAAGCCGTTTGGCGTGAATGTCATGCTGCTGAGTCCTTACGCGGATGATGTGGCAAAGGTTGTTGTGGAGGAAGGCATCAAGGTGGTGACCACCGGAGCCGGAAACCCGGAGAAATACATGGATATGTGGAAGGCAGCAGGCATCAAGGTAATTCCGGTTGTAGCTTCCGTGGCGTTGGCGAGAAGAATGGAGCGATACGGCGCAGATGCAGTGGTTGCAGAGGGAACCGAGTCCGGCGGACATATCGGTGAGGCCACAACCATGACGCTGGTACCGCAGGTTGTGGACGCGGTGTCGATCCCGGTTATCGCGGCAGGCGGCATCGGTGACGGCAGAGGAATCGCGGCGGCATTTATGCTGGGTGCCGAGGCCGTTCAGATGGGAACCCGTTTCCTGGTAGCCAAGGAATGTATCGTTCATCAGAATTATAAAGACCGTGTGCTGAAGGCAAAGGATATCGATTCTGCGGTAACCGGCAGAAGCCATGGACATCCGGTTCGCTGTCTGAGAAATCAGATGACCAGAGAGTACACCAAGCTGGAGAATGAGGGCAAGACCTTCGAAGAACTGGAATATCTGACCCTTGGAGCGCTGCGCAATGCAGTGATGGAAGGCGATGTGAACAACGGCACGGTAATGGCCGGCCAGATTGCAGGTATGGTTTCCAAAGAGCAGACCTGTAAAGAGATGATTGAAGAGATGGTGGACCAGGCAGAGACGCTTCTGGGCCATAAGTAAGAAATAAGCGTACAGGAAAAGGAGCAGGAGTGATGAGCAAGATCGCATTTATTTACCCGGGACAGGGAGCACAGGTGTGTGGAATGGGACAGGATTTTTATGAGCAGACTGAGATTGGCAGAGCGGTATTCGACCGGGCCACGGAGCTGCTTGGATTCTCCGTTCCGGAGTTGTGCTTTACAGAGAATGACAGACTGGATATTACCGAGTATACACAGGCTGCAATGGTCACCACCAGCATCGCCATGACGAAAGTCCTGGAGAGCAAAGGGGTGAAGCCGGATGTGGCAGCAGGCCTGAGCCTGGGTGAATATTGCGCACTCTATGCAGCCGGCGTGATGAGCGCGGACGATGCGATTGCGACCGTGCGGCAGCGCGGCATTCTGATGCAGGAGGCGGTTCCGACGGGCCTTGGTGCCATGGCGGCGATCCTGGCGATGGACGCGGCGGCGATCGAAGAAGTGATTGCCGATATCGAGGGCGTGCAGATTGCCAATTACAACTGCCCGGGACAGATTGTTATTTCCGGAAAGAAAGAGGCGGTGGAGACGGCCTGCGAGAAGCTTAAGGAGGCAGGTGCAAAACGCGCCATTATGCTGAATGTAAGCGGACCGTTCCATTCCAATATGCTGACCGGCGCCGGTGAGAAGCTGGGTCAGGTGCTGGAGCAGGTGGAGGTGCATACTCCTGCGATTCCGTATGTGGCCAATGTCACTGCGGCGTATGTGACCGATGCGGCGGACGTAAAACCGCTGCTGATGAAGCAGGTGTCTTCCTCCGTGAGATGGCAGCAGAGCGTAGAAGCGATGCTGGCGGACGGAGTTGATACCTTTATTGAGATCGGACCGGGCAAGACTCTGGCCGGTTTCATGAAGAAGATCGATCGGACCGTGAAGGTTCTGAATATAGAAAAACTGGCGGATGTGGACGTTGTGCTGGAAGCACTGGCACAGTAAGAGATCATGGAGGTAGAGAAGATGTTGACAGATAAAATTGCAGTAGTAACCGGCGCGAGCCGCGGAATCGGCCGTGAGGTCGCAAAAACTCTGGCAGCGCAGGGCGCAACCGTCATTGTCAATTACAATGGTTCCGCAGCGAAGGCAGAGGAAGTAGTCAAAGAGATTGAGGAAGCAGGCGGCAAAGCCGAGGCAATCCAGTGTAATGTATCCGAGTTCGAGAAGGCAGGCGAGCTCATGGCAGCCGTCACCGAGAAATATGGCCGGATCGATATTCTGGTCAACAATGCGGGTATCACCCGTGACAGTCTGCTGATGAAGATGAGCGAGGAGGATTTTGACGCGGTCATCAACACCAACTTAAAGGGCGCATTCAACTGTATGCAGCACGTTGCGCGTCAGATGATCAAGCAGAAATCCGGAAGAATCATCAACATGGCATCCGTTGTCGGCGTGATGGGCAATGCGGGACAGGTCAATTATGCGGCTTCCAAAGCAGGCGTGATCGGTATGACCAAGTCTGTTGCAAAAGAGATGGCAAGCAGAGGCGTTACGGCGAATGCGATCGCCCCCGGTTTCATCGTGACCGAGATGACGGATGTTTTGCCGGACAAGATTAAAGAGGCCATGACCGAGCACATTCCGATGAAGCGATTCGGCTCGACCAAAGATGTTGCAAATCTTGCAGCATTCCTTGCATCCGACGCAGCCGCATACATTACCGGACAGGTGATCTGTGTGGACGGCGGCATGGCGATGTGACGCAAGCAATGAGCAGGGCAAAACATAAAGTGAGTGCAGCTCCAAAGGAGCTTGCTCATTTGGAGCTGCACTCACTTTATGTTTTATGGGGCGAAGCCCCGACATGAATAATTTTGTGCAACAAAATTATGAATGCCCTGCTGGAATAGAAAAGCGAAAAAGAGTAAAAGAGTAAAAGGAGAGAAGTTATATGAGCAGACGTGTAGTAGTAACTGGCCTCGGAGCCATTACCCCAATCGGAAACAGTGTGGAAGAATTCTGGAATGGCTTGAAGAGTAAGAAGGTCGGCATCGCACCGATTACCTATTTTGACACCACAGATTATAAGGCAAAGGTTGCGGCAGAGGTGAAGAACTTTGACGCAAAGGCATATATGGACCCGAAGGCCGCAAAGCGCATGGAGCTGTTCTGTCAGTTTGCAGTGGCAGCAGCAAGGGAAGCGATCGAAGATGCGGCACTTGACATGACGAAGGAAGATCCATACCGCGTAGGTGTGGCAGTCGGTTCCGGCATCGGAAGTCTGCAGGCAATCGAGCGCGAGTACAAGAAGCTTCTGGAGAGAGGGCCGGGACGTGTGAACCCGCTTCTGGTTCCGCTGATGATCGGCAACATGGCAGCAGGAAATGTATCCATTCAGTATGGTTTGAAGGGCAAGAGCCTGAACGTGGTAACTGCATGTGCAACCGGTACCCACAGCATCGGTGAGGCATATCGCTCGATCCAGTACGGCGAGGCTGACGTGATGGTAGCGGGCGGTACCGAGGCAAGCATCTCTCAGATTGGTGTGGCAGGCTTTACGGCACTGACGGCACTCAGCACCTCCGAGGACCCGATGCGCGCATCGATCCCGTTTGATCTGGAGCGCGGCGGCTTTGTCATGGGCGAGGGTTCCGGTATCGTGATTCTGGAATCTCTGGAGCATGCACAGGCACGAGGTGCGAAGATCTACGCGGAGCTGGTCGGCTATGGCGCAACCAGCGATGCTTATCACATCACCTCCCCGGCTGAGGACGGAAGCGGCGCGGCGAAGGCCATGGAAGTGGCACTTGCAGACGCAGGACTCACCCCGGCTGATGTTGATTATATCAATGCACATGGAACCAGCACCCATCACAACGACCTGTTCGAGACGAAGGCAATCAAGCTGGTGCTGGGCGATTACGCGAAGAAGGTTAAGATCAACTCCACCAAGTCCATGATCGGACATTTGCTGGGTGCGGCAGGCGGTGTCGAGTTCATCACCTGTGTGAAATCCATTCAGGACGGCTTTGTACATGCGACAGCCGGCTTGGAGGTAGACGATCCGGAATGTGATCTGGATTACACCAAGGGCGAAGGCGTTGCCATGAATGTGAACTGTGCAATGAGCAACTCCCTGGGCTTTGGCGGACACAATGCGACCCTGGTTGTTAAAAAATTCGTAGACTAAGAAATAGGAGAGTGCGTGCGATGACGATTGATGAGATTGTAACACTGATTCAGGCGGTTTCTGATAATGGACTGACCAGTTTTGAATATGAAGAAGGGGATCAGAAGCTGGTTCTCAAGAAGAAAAAGAAGAAAAAGGTCGTGGCAGCTCCGATGATGAGCGCGATGACCATGCCGGCTATGCCGATGGCAGCACCGGCTGTTGAACTGGCAGTACCGGCAGCAGGTGCCGCAGTCAATGCAGCAGCTCTGAAGACCGCAGAAGCACCGGCAGCAGAGGCTGTTTCCGGCAATGTGATCGTATCTCCGCTGGTAGGCACCTTCTACAGCTCCGCTTCACCGGAGAATCCGCCGTTTGTCAAGGCGGGTGATACCGTGAAGAAAGGTCAGGTTATGGGTATCATCGAGGCGATGAAGCTGATGAACGAGATCGAGAGTGAGTTTGATGGTGTAGTGGAAGAGGTTTTGGTCGACAATGAAAGTGTAGTGGAGTTCGGACAGCCGTTATTCCGCATTCGCTGAGACAGGCCCGGACAGCGGGCGGAAAACAGATTGCAGATTGGACAGGAGACAGACTATGAGATTAGGAATTAAAGAAATCCAGGAGATTATTCCCCACAGACATCCGTTTTTGCTGGTCGATTTTATCGATGAGCTGGAGCCGGGCGTACGTGCGGTAGGCTATAAATCCATTACCTTTAACGAGCCGCAGTTCAACGGACATTTTCCGGGACAGCCGGTGATGCCGGGCGTGCTGATGATCGAGGCACTGGCACAGGTCGGTGCGGTGGCGATCCTGAGTTTGGAAGAGAACAAGGGAAAAACGGCATTTTTCGGTTCCATCAAGGAAGCAAAATTCAAGCAGATGGTACTGCCGGGCGATCGCCTGAAGCTGGAGTGCGAGATCATTAAGCGCAAGGGACCGATCGGAGTTGGCAAGGCTGTTGCGACCAACGCGGAAGGCAAAGTGGCAGTATCAGCAGAGCTGACTTTTGTGGTCGGCGACTAAGACGTGAGACGGGACGGGTGAGTACCTATGTTTGAAAAAATTTTAATCGCCAACCGCGGCGAAATCGCGGTTAGAATTATCAGAGCATGCCGTGAGATGGGCATCAAGACGGTAGCGGTTTATTCTGAGGCCGACCGGGACTGCCTGCACACCATGCTGGCAGACGAGGCGATCTGCATCGGACCGGCAGCGTCGGGACAGAGCTATTTGAATATGGAACGGATTTTGTCGGCAACCGTGGCAACGAAGGCGGAAGCGATCCATCCGGGCTTTGGCTTTCTCTCAGAGAACGCCCGTTTTGCAGAGCTGTGCGCGAAGTGCAATATTGCATTTATCGGACCGTCTGCGGAGATTATCAACAAGATGGGCAACAAGTCCGAAGCCAGAAAGACCATGATGGACGCAGGCGTTCCGGTCGTTCCGGGCGGAAAAGAGCCGGTGCATACCGTGAGTGAGGCACTGGAGCTGGCAAAGCAGGTCGGATTCCCGGTTATGATCAAGGCATCCTCCGGCGGCGGCGGCAAGGGCATGCGTGTGTCCTATGGCGTGGAGGATTTTGAGGCGAACTTCCAGAATGCACAGATGGAATCCATCAAGGGATTTTCGGATGATACCATGTATCTGGAGCGCTATGTGGAGAAACCAAGACATATCGAATTCCAGATCATGGCTGATAAATATGGCAATGTGGTGCATTTGGGTGAGCGTGACTGCTCGATCCAGCGGCGACACCAGAAGGTGCTGGAGGAATCTCCGTCTGTGGCAATCTCCGATGAGCTGCGTCATCAGATGGGCGAGACCGCGATCCGCGCGGCGAAGGCTGTCGGCTATGAGAATGCGGGAACCATTGAGTTTCTGTTGGACAAGAACAAGAACTTCTACTTCATGGAGATGAATACCCGTATTCAGGTAGAGCATCCGGTAACGGAGTTAGTCAGCGGCATGGATCTGATCAAAGAGCAGATCCGCGTGGCGGCAGGTGAGCATTTGAGTGTGTCTCAGGCAGATATCCAGATCAAGGGACATGCCATCGAGTGCCGTATCAATGCGGAGAATCCGTCCAAGAATTTTAGACCGTGTCCGGGCCTGATCACCAATGTCCATGTTCCAGGGGGCAACGGCGTGCGTGTGGACACCCATATTTACAACGATTACAAGGTTCCGGCGAACTACGATTCCATGCTGATGAAGCTGATCGTTCACGGAAAAGACCGCGAGGAAGCCATTGCCAAGATGCGCAGCGCGCTGGGCGAACTGATCATCCAGGGCATCGACACCAACCTGGATTTCCAGTTTGAGATTTTGAGCAATCCGGTTTACCAGTCCGGCGATATTGATACTGATTTTATTCCGGCATATTTCCCGGAATACTGCAAATAAAGCGGAACATAAGGAGGGACGTATATGCTGAGAGATATGTTCAAAAAGACATATACCATGATTGACACTCACTATAAGACCTCGAAAAAGGAAGCGGCAGAAGAGCCGACGATTCCGCAGGGGCTTTGGAGAAAGTGCAACAAATGTGGTCAGCCTATCTATGTGGACGACGTGAGAAATAATTTCTACGTCTGCCCCAAATGCGGCGGATATTTCCGGGTACATGCGTACCGCCGGATTGAGATGCTGATCGATGATGGAACCTTTGAGGAGTGGAACAAGGAGATGCCGTTCTCGAATCCTCTGGATTTCCCGGGCTACGAGAAGAAGGTGCTGGCGGCCAAGGAGAAAACCAGGCTGAACGAGGCGATTGTGACCGGCAAGGGCAAGATCAAAGGCTTTGAGACGGCAATCGGTGTCTGTGATGCACGGTTTCTGATGAGCAGCATGGGGCATATCGTGGGTGAGAAGATCACGCAGATGGTGGAGCGTGCCACAGGGGAGAAGCTTCCGGTGATCATCTTTGCCTGTTCCGGCGGAGCCAGAATGCAGGAGGGACTTGTATCTCTGATGCAGATGGCGAAAACTTCCGCGGCCCTTGAGAAGCACCATGAGGCAGGACAGCTTTTCGTCAGTGTTCTGACGGACCCGACCACAGGCGGTGTGACAGCCAGCTTTGCGATGCTGGGCGATATCATTCTGGCGGAGCCAAATGCACTGATTGGATTTGCGGGACCGCGTGTGATCCAGCAGACCATCGGACAGAAGCTGCCGGAGGGATTCCAGCGGTCAGAGTTTCTGGTGGAGCACGGTTTTGTGGACAAGATTGTGAAGCGGAGCGAGCAGCGCGATGTATTGGCGGATATTCTGAGAATGCATCGGAAGAAGGCGGAAGTGAGCTTTTCCACAGAGAAGGATCGCGAGATTGTGGAAAAACGTGCGAAAAAGGCCCGAAGCAGTGGAAAAAGTGCGTGGGATACCGTACAGCTTTCCAGAAGCGGCGGGCGTCCGGTAGCGGCAGATTATATCGAGCATATCTTCGATGACTTCATCGAATTCCATGGAGACCGCTATTTCGGTGATGACGGTGCGATCGTGGGCGGTATTGCGACCTTCCACGGGATGCCGGTCACGGTGATCGGTCAGCAAAAAGGAAGAACGATCAAGGAAAATATCAAGCGCAACTTCGGCATGCCGTCTCCGGAAGGATACCGCAAGGCGCTGCGCCTGATGAAGCAGGCGGAGACCTTTGGGCGTCCGATCGTCTGCTTCGTGGATACACCAGGTGCATTCTGCGGACTTGAGGCAGAGGAGCGCGGACAGGGCGAGGCGATAGCCCGCAACCTGTTTGAGATGGCATCCCTTACCGTTCCGGTACTCTCCATCGTAATCGGGGAAGGTGCAAGTGGCGGTGCACTGGCGATAGCAGTAGCCAACGAGGTGTGGATGCTGGAGAATGCGATTTATACGATTCTGTCGCCGGAAGGCTTTGCATCGATCCTCTGGAAGGACAGCAAGAAGGCCCCGGAAGCGGCGAAGGTGATGAAGATTACGGCCATGGATCTCTATGAGCGCGGTTTGATCGAGGAAGTGATTCCGGAGGACGAACCGGCCAGCGCGGAGAGTCTGCCGCAGCTTGCGCAGACCATGGATCAGAATATGGTAAGATTTTTTGGACAGTATGGGAAGCTGACGAAAGAGGAAATCCAGGAACAGCGCTATCAGCGGTTCCGCAATATGTAAGCGGGAGAATACAATGAACAGTTTAAAACCATTGGTAATGGGCGATTTAACAGCAAAGCATCCAATTATACAGGGCGGCATGGGGGTTGGTATCAGCTTGTCGTCTCTTGCAGGGGCGGTGGCGAAGGCCGGTGGGGTCGGTATTATTTCCACTGCACAGATTGGATTTAAGGACCCGAATTTCCTGAAGGCACCGATGGAAGCAAATCTGCGGGCAATCAAGACGGAGTTTGACAAGGCGAGAGCGATCGCGCCGGAAGGAATTATCGGATTCAACATTATGGTGGCAACCAAGAAATATGCGCTTTACGTGAAGGAAGCGGTGATGGCCGGTGCGGATATCATCATTTCCGGCGCAGGGCTTCCGATCTCTCTGCCGGAGCTGGTGGAGGGCACGAAGACGAAGATTGCACCGATCGTCTCCACGGCGAAATCGGCGATGGTCATCTGCAAGATGTGGGATCGGAAATACAAGCGGATCCCGGATCTTCTGGTCATCGAGGGACCGCTGGCAGGAGGCCATCTGGGCTTTTCGCTGGAGCAGCTTGCGGAGTATGGTGCGGATACGGACGATGTTCCGGCGACCTACAGACAGGCGGCTTACGATGAAGAGATCGGCAGCATCATGAAGGTCGTCAAAGAATACGAAGAAAAATATAAGAAGCACATCCCGGTGGCGATTGCCGGCGGGATCTACACGCATGAGGATGTAATGCATGCCATGGAGCTGGGCGCGGATGCTGTGCAGGTCGGAACCCGGTTCGTGACGACCGAGGAATGCGATGCGCCGCTGTCCTACAAGCAGGCGTACATCGATGCGAAGAAGGAAGACATCGTGATTACGAAAAGTCCGGTCGGAATGCCGGGCCGTGCAATTCACAATGGATTTCTGGATCGGGTAGCCGGAACGAAGGCGAAGATCACACACTGCTATCAGTGTCTGGAGCATTGTGATCCGAACAATATTCCGTACTGCATCACCAAGGCACTGTCCAATGCGGCGGAGGATCATCTGGAGGATGCGCTGCTCTTCTGCGGAAGCAATGCTTACCGTGCGGATAAGATCGAAACGGTGGATGCGGTTATGAAAGATTTGATGGGATGTCCGGCATAAATGGTTCCTCCTGTCCATAGACTGTCAACAAAGAGACAAAAAGAAGTGAATCGATGCTGAATAATCTGTGGACATTTATGATTCTTATTGGAGTCATCTGGGGTACAATGAATGGAAGTCTGGATAGCGTGACCCAGGGAGTGCTTGATTCTGCAAAGGATACGGTTGCCCTGGGTCTTACTTTGCTCGGAGTCATGTCCTTCTGGTGCGGGGTTCTGAAGGTGGGAGAGCGTGCGGGACTAATCGACTGGCTGTCCGGCAAGCTGGGGCCGCTTCTGGATTTTCTGTTTCCGGGGCTGGGACGCACGCATCCGGCGCGGCGGCCGATTGCGGTCAATATCGTGGCAAACATACTGGGACTTGGCATGGCGGCGACGCCGGCCGGACTGGAGGCCATGAAGGCGATGGCGGAGGACTGTGAGCCGCAGGCGGGATCTGGCGGCGCGGCAAGCAATGCCATGTGCACGTTTTTGATTTTAAATATCTCGTCGTTGCAGTTGATTCCGATCAACATGATTGCGTACCGCAGTCAGTATGGTTCTGCCGCGCCGACCGCGGTGCTGGGACCGGCACTGGCGGCGACGGCCTGTTCGACCCTGGCGGCAGTGGTATTCTGCAAAGTGATGGAGCTGTGGACGATGAGGCGGCGGAGGGCAGGCCGATGATGGAATGGCTGTCCCATGCAATCATGCCGCTTACGATCGCATACATTGTCGGCTTTGGCTTCCTGTCCGGGCGGCCTGTGTTTCACGATTTCCTGGATGGGGCGAAGGATGGAATGAAGACGGTGGCAGAGATTTTTCCGACGCTGCTGGGTCTGATGACGGCGGTCGGAGTGCTGCGTGCCTCTGGATTTCTGGACGCGCTTGGAGGCTGGCTCACCGTCCCGGCCGGCTGGCTTCATATTCCGGCACCGCTGGTTCCGGTGACGCTGGTGCGCATGGTGTCAAATTCGGCGGCGATTGGTCTGGTTCTGGATATTTTCCGGCAGTACGGGCCGGATTCGCAGCTGGGACTGACGGCTTCTGTCCTGATGAGCTGTACCGAGACCGTATTTTACTGTATCAGCATTTATTTTGGCTCTGTAAAAATCAAAAAAACCCGTTATGTGCTGCCGGGAGCGCTTTTGGCGACGGCGGCAGGTGTCGCGGCCAGCATCTGGCTGACATCCGGATTGTCATAAAAAAAACACAACCTTGTAAGAATTTCCTAATAATTATCAGGTTGTCTAACCAAACGAAATCATGTATAATCATGAAGAAGCTTTTGTCTTCATGTGCAGTGAGGGAGAAAAGTGGATACTTACAAAACGCTCAATGATGCCCTGGTCAACCTGTTCAGAGATGTTATGACTCTGGAGGAAGGGGCTATCATCACGCAGGACTTTCAGAATATTACGAATAATGATATGCATGTGATTCAGGCGATTGGTCTGGATGAACCGAAGAACATGACGACGATTGCGAGGCTGCTCTCCGTTACGGTGGGGACGCTGACCATTGCCATGAACAGTCTTGTGAAGAAGGGGTATGTGACCCGTGAGCGCGGAAAAGAGGATCGACGCGTTGTTTATATCTCTCTGTCCGAGAAAGGAAGACGGGCATACGAGCACCATGAGGAATTTCACCACAGGATGATCGATGCCGTTTTGGAGGACCTGACACAGGAGGAGACAGAAAGCCTGGTAAAGGCTCTTGCGAAGCTGAACAAGTGGTTTCGTAAGGCTCAGGACAACTAAAAGGAGGCAGTTTTTATTATGAAAAAGACGATCATGCGTTTCATCGGAGCCATGATGATTTTATCATTAGCAGCATGCACACCGACGACCGAGAAGAACAAGACCGGAGAGGTAAAGCAGACGGAGGCGGTTCAGACCGCAGCGGCAAAGAACAGCGGCACAAAGCAGCCGGCCAAGTCCGGCGTTGCGGCAGAGCGGGGAGGCGATTCGGATGCCCCAAATCTGGACGTGATCTCCATCTATCATGTGAGTGAGGATGGAACCAAGCTGGCAGGAACGATGGAATCCATCGAGACGATGGAGGCGCAGCCGTTGGTAGACCTGCTGATTCAGTACGGTTCTCTTCCGGAAGGCACCAAGGCCGTCAGCTTTGCAGCAGAGGGCGAACCGGCCAGCGTAGAGGCAGGACCGGGTATGGTGGCACCGCCAGGATTTACGATTTCAAGCAATATGAAGGAGAACGGAACCCTGGAGCTGTCCCAGATCGCAGAGGATGCACAGAAGGATTTGAAGCTGCAGGCGGTAGCGAATACCTTCCTTGAGAACATGGATGTAATGAATCTCACGATCAAGGTAAACGGCAAGACCGTTGGCGAGAATATGACATTTGTAGATGCAGGTAAATAAAGAGAAAGCACCGGACGTTCAGTTGACTTGAACATCCGGTGCTTTTTTAGTTGAAAATGATTTAGAGCTTCTGTCCCATCAGCCAGGTGGAAAAATACGGCTGAATCACATCAAACGGTGCATTGCCCATATCCAGCAGAAAACGGTGGAACTCTTTGGCGTTAAAGCGGGCACCGAGCGTCTCCTCGGCAGTTTGGCGCATATTCTGAAATTCCATGCAGCCGACATAATAGGAAAGGTAGTTTGCCGGATTTTCCACCATCGCATCGTAAAGCGGATCTACAAGGGCGTCCGGTTCGCTGTAATAGTTCTTCAGATAATCCCGCACCTGATCCTTATTCCAGCCCAGATAATTGATGCTGATATCAAGGGTGGCGTGAAGCCCAAGGGACGCCATGGCATTGGCGGCCAGCATACGGCCAAGCTCCGGCTTTAAGCCATTGTCCAGGGAGTAGGACAGCTGTTCCACGTAGGTGGCCCAGCCCTCGCTGTATCCCGGAACCATCAGAATCTTCCGGAGATCGGACTTGCAGTTGGTATTAAAATAAACCTTCTGGTAGAGATGACCCGGATAGCCCTCGTGTGCCAGTGTGTTGTAGAGTGTGTTTGGCGAAAACCGCTCATTGCGGTTGATGTAAATGGTATTATCACGCGAATCATCCAGTGCGGAAGACAGGTAAAAGGCGGGGCTGAGAGAAAGCTCCAGCGCCTTGGGAACATCCTTCAGTGTGTAGCTGCATTCTGGAAGTGCCGGAAAGTCGGACAGGGTCTTCTGCTCAAGCTCCTCCATGATAGCGGTCGGTTCCGTCTGGCGGAACTGATAGGAAGAGAATTCCTCTGCCAGCTCCGGGTAATCCTTCAGAAGCTGCGAGGTCTCTTTCAGGCTGTTTTCCATGGTGAGCCGGACTGCTTCCAACAGATCCTCCACGGAGGAATAGGAGGTTCCCGTGTTGGAAAATACCAGATATTTGTAGTAGGCTTTTCCGTCCGGAAAACCGCATTGCCCGGACTCATTGATGCCGGTTCCTTTCAGCTTTTGCAGGCCATCGATCAGGAGCTGATAGGCCGGAACAAAATCACTTTCCAAAAGAGCGGTATTCTGTGCCTGATAGTCTTTTTTCTCCTCCTCGGTCAAGTCCGGGACCTCCAGAAGGCGGCTGTTGAAGGAGTCGATCATGAAGTTGTCGCCGGGAACCAGCAGGTAGCTTTCGCAGGATTCAATCACATGGTCGATGGACGTGTCGCTCATCATCAGTCCGGCTTCGGCCTTCTTCTGTTCAAAAGCAAGAATCTCTGCGTAATATTCGTCGATTCCGGCCAGGAGTTTTAAATAGTCGTCAATATCCTGTTTCTCGTAGAAGCAATATTCACAGAGCAGGATCGGAAGCTCTGCCTGCGTCCCGATGGTGGTAGCCAGCGGCTGGCTGTAAAGCTCCAGTCCGTCGCCCAGTGTCTGCGTCTTTAAATAGCTTTGCAGGATTCGCGCGGTTGTCTTCTGGTCATCGCCAAGCAGTGACAGATCAAAGGAATCGAGGGTTGCTTGCAGTTCGGCCCGCTCGGCCTTGCTTTGTGCCATAAAGTCCTCGGTCATGGGGGTGTAGAGATACTCCGCCTGGGAGATGCCGTATGCGGCAGGATCCTTCAGAAGAAAATGAAGGTCAATCTGCGTCGTTCCGATCTCTTCCCGAAAGAGCTGGCTTTCCATTTGTGCAAAACGCTTTTTTTCCAGCAGGCGCTTCTCATCGTATTGCTCATATTCCGCCTGAGATTCCTCGGTAAACGGTGCTGCGGTGGTGGGCGCGTGACGATCCACCCGCGGCAGACAGCCGGTCAGCAGAGCAGACAGCGTCAGGATCAGAACGAGCATGAGGCTGTAGATACGGTTCTGTTTCGTGTGCATATGAAAAATCCTCCTAAGTCTCCCTATTATAAACGATACGCAAAGAAAATACAACTTATGAGACTTTCTTTGGATTCCTTGAGTTTTTAAGGGTTTTGTGCTATAGTGTTCTTACTTATTTGCGAAATTTGGAGGGAAATGGCTCATGTGTCAAAATCAGAATTGTGATTGTAAAAAACCATATTATATTACTACGGCGATCGCTTATACATCCGGCAAGCCGCATATCGGCAACACCTATGAGATTGTGCTGGCCGACAGTATTGCCAGATTTAAGAGAGAACAGGGGTATGATGTCCGTTTCCAGACCGGTACGGACGAGCATGGTCAGAAGATCGAGCTGAAGGCAGAGGCGGCCGGAGTGACTCCGAAGGCATTTGTCGATGATGTTGCAGGGCAGATCCGAACCATCTGGGATATGATGAATACGTCCTACGATAAGTTCATCCGTACCACCGATGCGGAGCATGAGGTGCAGGTTCAGAAGATTTTCAAGAAGCTCTACGATCAGGGCGATATTTATAAGGGATATTATGAGGGACTGTACTGCACACCGTGTGAGTCCTTCTTTACCGAGTCTCAGCTTGTGGACGGCAAGTGTCCCGACTGCGGCCGCGAGGTGCAGTCGGCGAAGGAGGAGGCATATTTCTTCAAGATGAGCAAGTATGCGGACCGCCTGATTGCCCACATCAATGAACACCCGGAATTCATTCAGCCGGTATCCCGCAAGAACGAGATGATGAACAACTTCCTTCTGCCGGGCTTACAGGATCTGTGCGTATCCAGGACGACCTTTACCTGGGGTATTCCGGTCAGTTTTGACCCGAAGCATGTGACCTATGTGTGGCTGGATGCACTGACCAACTATATCACCGGGCTGGGCTACGACTGCGACGGCAATCACGACGCTCTTTTCCAGAAATACTGGCCGGCGGATCTGCATCTGATCGGAAAGGATATCATTCGCTTCCATACCATTTACTGGCCGATCTTTTTGATGGCACTGGATCTTCCGCTGCCGAAGCAGGTGTTTGGTCATCCGTGGCTTCTACAGGGCGATGGCAAGATGAGCAAATCCAAGGGCAATGTGCTCTATGCGGACACGCTGGTGGATTTCTTTGGCGTGGATGCGGTGCGCTATTTCGTGCTGCATGAGATGCCGTTTGACAATGACGGCGTGATTTCCTGGGAGCTGATGATCGAGCGCATGAACTCCGATCTGGCGAACATTCTGGGCAACCTGGTCAACCGCACGGTTTCCATGTCGAACAAGTATTTTGGCGGTGAAGTGAGAGACGGCGGCGTGACTGACGCGGTGGACGCGGATTTAAAGAGCGTGGTGCTGGAATCTGTGAAGAAGGTCTGCGTGAAGATGGACGACCTGCGCGTGGCAGATGCCATGACGGAGATTTTCAATGTATTCCGCCGCTGCAACAAATATATCGATGAGACGATGCCGTGGGCTCTGGCGAAGGATGAGGCGCAGGCCGATCGTCTGGCGACCGTTCTTTACAATCTGGTTGAGGCGATCACGATTGGTGCATCTTTGCTGGAATCGTTCATGCCGGAGACTTCCGGGAAGATCTTAAGCCAGCTGCATGCAGACAAGAGAACGTTGGAGCAGATGGATACCTTTGGTTTGTATCCGTCAGGAAGCAGAGTGACGGAGACACCGGAGATTCTGTTTGCGAGAATGAAGGCAGAGGAAGTGCTTGAGAAGGTTGAAGCGCTGCGTGCCGCAGAGGAAGCCGCTTTCGGCGAGACCGCAGCAGAACCGGCCGCAGAGGCTGAAAAGGTAATTGACATAGAAGCAAAGCCTGAGATCGAATATGATGATTTTGCGAAGCTGCAGTTTCAGGTGGGCGAGATCATCGCCTGTGAGGCGGTTGCCAAATCCAAGAAGCTTCTGTGTTCCCAGGTTAAGATCGGAAGTCAGGTAAAGCAGATCGTCAGCGGCATCAAGGCGCACTATGCTCCGGAGGAGATGGTGGGCAAGAAGGTCATGGTGGTTGTGAACCTAAAGCCGGCGAAGCTGGCGGGTGTTCTGTCCGAAGGAATGCTGCTTTGCGCAGAGGATGCGGACGGCAAGCTCAGCCTGATGGTGCCGGAGAAGTCGATGCCGGCAGGTGCGGAGATATGTTAAAACGATTAAACGGCAATCAGCTCAAACTGATTGCCGTTGTTAGTATGATGCTGGATCATATCGGATATATCATAATCGGCAGCGGCATTGTGCCGGAACTGTACGAGGCGGGAAAGCCCTATGCCTTCTGGTGGGTGCTTTATATGGTGTTTCGTGCGCTGGGGCGCGTGGCGTTCCCGGTGTATGCATTTCTCCTGGTGGAAGGATTTATGCATACCAGGGACTGGCGGCGTTACGCCCTGCGGCTGGGGATATTTGCACTGATCTCGGAGATTCCGTTTGACCTGGCGATCACAAATGAAATGATGGATCTGCGCATCCAAAATGTGTTTTTCACGCTGCTTCTTGGTTTGTTTATGCTTCGTATTCTGGAGGAAGTCCGGCACCGGGCGGCCGGAACCGGCGGGCAATTGCTGCAATTTCTGGTTATTGGGGTATTTTGCGGAATCGCATGGTGGATGCATACGGATTATGACTATATCGGA
Organism: Lachnospiraceae bacterium; assembly: GCA_028693165.1. GTDB lineage: Bacteria > Bacillota > Clostridia > Lachnospirales > Lachnospiraceae > Brotaphodocola. Next base: position 28,982 of record JAQUVX010000030.1, read on the forward strand.
ATCATGATGATTGCGCTGTGCTACTGGTTTTATCAGGGGCGGGAGCAGTTGTGCATGATGGGATTTCTGTGGATGGCGCTGATGCTGCGGCAGTTATACTATGTGCCGGGCTATGTGCTGGCATTTCTGCTGATTTACCTTTATAACGGGAAGCGGGGAACCGCGAAAGGGAAATATGCGTTTTATCTGTTCTACCCGGCGCATCTGCTTGTGCTGTATGGGATTTTCAGGATATGTTTTTAGATGAGGAGGAATACCGTGATATTTGACACACACGTACATTATGATGATGAAGCATTTCAGGAGGATCGGGATACGGTGCTGAAAAGTCTGGCGGAGCACGGGATCGAGGCGGTGGTCAACATCGGCGCCAGCATTCAGACGACGAAGAATACATTGCAGCTGATGAAGCAGTATCCCTTCGTCTACGGTGCGGTGGGCGTGCATCCCAGCGAGACAGGGGAGCTGACGGAACCGCTGATGGACTGGCTGAGGCAGGTGGCTTCGGAACCGAAGGTGGTGGCGATCGGTGAAATCGGCCTGGATTATTACTGGGATGAGCCGGCGCGGGAGGTGCAGAAGCACTGGTTTGTGCGGCAGCTTGAGCTGGCGCGGCAGGTTAAGCTGCCGGTGGTGATTCACAGCAGAGATGCGGCCCAGGACACATTGGATATCATGAAGGCGGAGCACTCGGAGGAGATCGGCGGCGTGATTCACTGCTTTTCCTACGGGGTCGAGCTGGCGCGTGAATATCTGAAAATGGGCTTCTATCTTGGGATCGGCGGTGTGGTTACGTTTGCCAACGCAAAGAAGCTGAAAGAGGTTGTGGAATATATGCCGGCGGAGCGGATTGTGCTGGAGACCGACTGCCCCTACCTGTCTCCGGTGCCGAACCGCGGCAAGCGCAATTCTTCCCTGAATCTCCCTTATGTGGTGGACATGATCGCGCAGTTGAAGGGGATGACACCGGAAGAGGTCATTGCGGTGACAAGCCAGAATGCGAAGCGGATGTATCGCCTGGAAGGAACTGGAATCTGAGAAATTGATTGACAGTATAGAGAATAGCGGGTAAGCTGAAACTATAGTTTGATACGAAAGACGGGAAGTGAACGATGGAAAATAAGCTGGGGAATCCCAAAAACACAATAGAAGTAATACAGAAATATGAGTTTGCCTTCCAGAAGAAATTCGGGCAGAACTTTCTGATCAATACGCATGTGCTGGACAAGATCATCTCGGCAGCAGGTGTCACGAAAGACGATATGGTTCTGGAGATCGGTCCGGGAATCGGTACGATGACCCAGTGTCTCGCGGAGGCAGCCAGACAGGTGGTTGCCGTGGAGATTGACGCGAACCTGATCCCGATCCTGGAAGATACCCTGTCGGGCTATGATAATGTAACCGTCATGAACGCGGATATCCTCAAGGTCGACATCAAGAAGCTGGCGCAGGAGTACAATGACAACCGCCCGATCAAGGTCGTGGCAAATCTGCCCTACTACATCACGACGCCCATCATCATGGGACTGTTTGAGAGTGATGTCCCCATTGACAATATCACGGTGATGGTGCAGAAGGAAGTGGCAGACCGGATGCAGGTGGGGCCGGGGTCGAAGGATTACGGCGCCCTGTCGCTGGCGGTGCAGTATTATGCCGAGCCTTATATCGTGGCGAATGTTCCGCCAAACTGCTTCATTCCGCGGCCCAATGTCGGCTCGGCAGTCATCCGCCTGACCCGCCACCAGAAGCCGCCGGTGGAGGTTCACGATCCCGCCCTGATGTTTAAGCTGGTGCGCGCGTCCTTCAATCAGCGGAGAAAGACTTTACAGAACGGACTGAACAATTCACCGGAGATCCCGTTTACCAAAGAGCAGATCATCGCGGCGATCGAGAGCCTTGGGGTTTCGGCGAGCGTGCGCGGGGAGGCGCTGACGCTTCAGCAGTTTGCGCAGCTTGCAAACTTTTTTAAATCATAGGAAATGGCGTCCTATGATTTAAAAACGCTCCGCGAGGATGCGCATGCCGCGCCAATGGCAGATGGCTGCTGAAGCAGCCGCGCGGCAGCGCGAGAATCCGGCAGGCCGGATTCTTTGCTCCAAGAACATTAGAATAAAAAGGGAGCGGTTCCGATCAGGGAATCGCTCCTTTTGACGTATCAGGGAATCAGAAATCTGGAAATCAGAATCAGCGCGGACACTTTGACAGTGCAGCCTCATCCGCAACGATGTTCACATCCGGATGCAGCTGAAGGATGGAACCCGGAACATGTGGGGTGATCGGGCCATAAAGTGCCTGATACAAAGTCTCAGCTTTGCCTTCTCCACTTACAACCAGCAGAATCTTTCTGGCCTGCATGATTGTCTTGATGCCCATGGTATAGGCCTGTTTCGGAACATCTTCGATCTTCTCAAAGAACCGCTTATTGGCTTCGATGGTGCTCGGCTGAAGATCAACGCAGTGCGTCATCTTCTCGAACGCCTCGTCCGGTTCATTGAAACCGATGTGTCCGTTAAAGCCCAGACCAAGGAGCTGCAAATCAACGCCGCCTAAATCTTCGATGATTTTGTTGTAGCGCGCACATTCTTTGTCGCTGTCCGGCTCGGTGCCGTTCGGAACATTTGTATTCTCCAGGTTGATGTTGACATGCTTGAAGAAATTGTTGTACATAAAATAGTAGTAGCTCTGATCATTGTCGCGGGACAGTCCTTTGTATTCGTCCAGATTCACGCTCTTCACTTCGGAAAAATCCAGATCGCCCTTGTTGTACCAGTCGATCAGCTGCTTGTAAGTCCCAAGCGGGGAGGATCCGGTAGCCAGACCCAGTACACAGTTTGGCTTCATAATAACCTGCGCGGAAATGATATTGGCTGCTTTGCGGCTCATATCGTCGTAATCAGTTGCTCTGTAAATTCTCATGAAACATACCTCCATTGTCTACAAATTAACAAAATGCTGCTACCTAAAGGATAGCATTTTTGAGTCATAGATGCAATGGGTAAATGCATAAAATATATACGAGAGGGGTGATAGCATGTCTGATTATCGGAGATTAATTTCCTACCTGTATGCGTACGAGGGAGGAGACAAAGGGAAAAACATGGGCTATGCCAAAATCGAGGTTCGGGATGGACAATGCCGGATTCAGGTATGTGTTAAGAAAGTCTATGTGGGAAGCAATGACATTGGTGTGTATCTGCTGACGCCGGGAAGCGAGATTCTCCTGGGGCGGATCTTTATCCGAAACGGGACCGGTGAATTCCGGATTCAGGTACGGGCGGATAATATTGAGGGAAGCGGCCTCAGCATGGAGGAATGCTATGGTTTGACCATGCATGATGTTGCAAATTCATGGCAGAGCTATACCACCATCTGGGAGGATGCCGTCACACAGGCCGCGGAAATTCAGTTGGCGGATGTCACGTCAGAGCAGGTGCGGGAGCGGGAGGCGCGGAAGGAGGTATCGGAGCAGTCGGAACCGGAGCAGCCGGATATGGGATTGCAGGAATTGGAGCTGCCGGTCTCGGAAGAGATCGAGCGGGAGTTAAAGCGGGAGCAGGAGCGCCTGGAGCAGGTGGCACCGTGGAGCGAGGACGAAGAAGCGCAGCAGGAGGATGCGATGCTGGAGGCAGAGGCCGTGCAGCCGGAGATGTGTGCGGAGATGTGTGAGGAGGTGTGTGGGGAGGTGCGTCGGGAGATGCGTGCGCCGGAAGCGGAGGCGGCTGTATCGGAACCAGAATCGGGAGCCACCCCCAGCCCCACCCCCAAATCCGACATTAAAGCGCCGGAGCCGGAGGATCTTGTGAAGCTGGAGGAGCTGGATCGTCAGGAGCGCGAGACACTGAGCCGCAATCATCTCTGGAATCGCCTGCAGAATTGCCATGCGCGGGTTTTGGCTTTTGATTATGACAACGGCTGTGAAATCCTGTCCATCAAGCCACAGGACATCGGTGTACTGCCACGGGAAATCTGGGTGTACGGCAACAACAGTTTTCTGCTTCATGGATATTATAACTATCGGCATCTGATTTTGGCCCGTCTGGACAATCCCCAGGGAGAGCCGCGCTATCTGCTCGGCGTGCCGGGGCACTATTTCAGCAATGAGAAACACATGGCAGCTATGTTTGGATTCCCGCATTTTGTTCTGGCAAAAAAACAGCCGGACAGCGATGGGCGGTTCGGCTATTGGTACACGGATATTCGGTTGTAGTGCGTCGCGGATTCGGGGCTCAGTAGTCGATCCCGCGCAGGGAGACTTCTCCCGCGTAAGGAGACACCAGCGCGGCGAAGGACAGCAATTCTTCCTTCGTAAAGCCGGAGAATCCATGTGGCTCAAGAACCAGATCGGACTCCACATAATTCTGGATATAATAATGCGGACACCCGGCAATCCACGGCCCGATGCCTTCAAAGTCTGCCGCCGTGTGAAGTCCGTTTACCGCGGTGGTGCGAAATTCATAGGGAATCCGGCCGGCTTTGAGCCATTCCACGCTCTCGCGGATCGGTGCCAGATTCAGCCCCGGCGCACCGCAGACCTCGGCATAATGTTCGGGAGCTGCCTTGATATCCATGGCAATCATGTCAACCAGTCCGTTGTCTGCAAGGCGGCGGATCACATCCGGGCGGCTGCCGTTGGTGTCCAGCTTGATGAGCAGTCCCAGTGCGCGAACCTGCCCTAAAAATGCTTCCAGCGCCTCCGGCTGCAAGGTGGGTTCGCCGCCCGTCACGCAGACTCCCTCCAGGATTCCGCGGCGTTTTTTGAGAAACGACAGGATTTCTGCCTCGCTGTATTCCGGCGGGACATCAGAGCCAAGCAGCTCCGAGTTGTGACAGAAGGGACAGCGGAAATTACAGCCGCCCACAAAAATCGTGCAGGCCACGTGGCCGGGATAGTCAAGGAGCGTTGTTTTTTGCAATCCGCAAATGCGTAATTCCAGATTTGTATTCATTTCCTCATTTCCATTTCTTCAAATTTCGTATATACTGATTGTAATTAAGTATAGCACAGATCATCGCAGAAAGACAGGTTGAAGAGGATATGAATCGATTGTCGACAGAAGAAAAATATATGAAGGAAGCCATACGGCAGGCGCAGAAAGCAGCGAAACTGGGGGATGTTCCCATCGGCTGCGTAATCGTTTACGATGGCAAAATCATCGGCCGCGGCTACAATCGCCGAATGGCGGACAAGACCGTGCTGGCACACGCCGAGATCATCGCGATCCGCAAGGCCTGTAAGAAGCTGGATGACTGGCGGCTGGAGGACTGTACCATGTACGTGACCCTGGAGCCCTGCCCCATGTGTGCCGGGGCCATCGTCCAGGCCCGCATTCCCAAGGTGGTCATCGGCTGTATGAATCCCAAGGCCGGCTGCGCGGGCTCCGTGCTGGACATGCTCCACGAGGACGGCTTCAACCACCAGGTTCAGACTGAGATCGGGATTCTGGAAGAAGAATGCTCTCGAATGCTGTCCGAGTTCTTCCGCCAGCTGCGCCGGAAAAAGACCGTCGCAAAAGCGGAGGATCAGCCTGCAAACTGTTAGAGATTACAGGCTTCCCGGCTTACCAATACCACGACCCCGGACGGATTTGCAGTAGATGAGAGCGGGGCAAGAATGCGATTATTCGCGTAAATGTTCGGGAGGCATTCCTTGACAAACGACGTTGCTTGGGGTATACTAAACAGGCATTTCAACAAATCGTCATAAAGTTTCCGTGCAGCCGGGGAGATAGCGGTGCCCTGTACCTGCAATCCGCTCCAGCAGGGGTGATATCCCGCCTCGGATATGGTCTTGCAGGGCTGCCCCTGGTAAGTGGCGTTGACGTTTGGGTCTTGCGCAACAGAACCTCATGAATCGTGTCAGGGCAGGAATGCAGCAGCACTAAGTGGGATCTTCTGTGTGCCGCAAGGTTGCCTGAACCGAGCTGGCTGCCAGGGTAACGCCTGTGAGCTATATACAAAGCGGGATGCACGGATTTAATAAATAAGAATATGAGACAGTCGCACGGATTTGACCTGCGGCTGTCTTTTTTCGCTTCGCGCTGCCGGTTCACGCAGCGATCATCTTAGCGACAGATTATGATCAATTATGATCCTGCGGCGTTCCGTGTTGGACAATTTTAGCATCTGAACATGTATAGCTGCCAAATGCACGCGCTTAAAATGTCAAAAACAGGAAGGTTTGGACAATAGTCACTTGGAATTGCCGTCCCCTGCCCACGAATCCAGCAATTCCTGGACAATTACGCCAGTTTCACTTGATTATTACCCAAGCGTCAGGGTTATGATAGTATCAGCACCGATGTCTGGACAATTTTTAAGTTACAGGCCAGTAATGATCCAAACGCAGGTAATAAAGCGTTTCGCATCTTTCCCGCAAAAACCCGCAAAAACGGGAGAATAAAGGAATAGACAAACGGGAGCGAGTTGTATTATCCCATCTTTGACACTTTATTACGATGAAAATCCCAGAAACCGTTGAAAAATCAATAGTTTCTGGGACTTATTTATTTTTATGAAAAGCGTACTAACTTTCTGTGTCTATCGTAGTTTTGAC
>JAQUVX010000031.1 GCA_028693165.1 Lachnospiraceae bacterium
AACAAAAAACTACATAAACAACGTCATGGCGAATCCACTTTCGCTCTTTTGTTATGCGATCTTTTATTTCAAGTCTATTATACACTATCTTTGCTGATTTGCGGAGTTTCCTATAAAGTAAAAAAAATCTCCTGCAAACACAAGAGATTTCGCTTTAAGCTCCTGGCCGGACTCGAACCGGCGACCTACTCATTACGAATGAGTTGCGCTACCAACTGCGCTACAGAAGCGTTTAAAAATGCCTTGGATGATGGTTCATCCAAAGCACCCTATGACCTCACCGGGAATCGAACCCGGGTTTACGCCGTGAGAGGGCGTCGTCTTAACCGCTTGACCATGAGGCCACAACTGTGGTATCCTTACTTATCAAAAGTAAGTCGAGGCGACAAGATTCGAACTTGCGACCTCTGCGTCCCGAACGCAGCGCTCTACCAAACTGAGCCACGCCTCGATACCTTTGATAGTATAATACGAATTGTGCTAATTGTCAACACAAAATTACACAAATTATTGGATCGAATTATTGGATCTCAGTTACCTTATAATCCTGATCTTCCACAGCCTTCTTCAGCACATCGGAAGCAACCTCCTCGTTCAGCGTCACAACTGCATTGCCCGCCTCATGGCTGACTGCTGCCTCTGTGACACCCGGAATGGCCTCAAGCGCTTTCTTTACGCGTGCCTCACAGTGTCCGCACATCATTCCCTCAATCTTCATGGTTTTTGTCATCTTTGTTTCCTCCTTGATTTGTTTGATTTTAATTTTTTTATCCTTAGCCGCGTTGTACATCTGGAACAGATTCAAACGCAGAGCGTTGGTTACGACACAGAAGCTGGACAAGCTCATCGCCGCCGCCCCGAACATGGGGTTTAACTTCCATCCAAAGATCGGATACCACAGGCCGGCTGCCAGCGGAATCCCGACCACATTGTAAAAGAATGCCCAAAACAGATTCTCATGGATATTCTTAAGGGTTGCACGGCTTAAACGGATCGCCGCCGGCACATCGCTTAAGCGGCTCTTCATCAGCACTACATCGGCGGCATCGATAGCGATATCGGTTCCGGCTCCGATGGCGATACCGATATCGGCACGGGTAAGCGCCGGGGCATCGTTGATGCCGTCGCCAACCATGGCCACTTTTCCCTTTTCTTTCAGGGAACGAATCACACTTTCCTTGCCGTCCGGAAGCACGCCTGCGATCACCTCGTCCACACCGGCCTGTGCGCCGATGGCTCTGGCTGTCCGCTCATTATCTCCCGTCAGCATGACTACATGAATGCCCATGTTCTGCAGCTCTTTCACCGCCTTCGGGCTGTCTTCCTTGATCACATCTGCCACAGCAATGATTCCAACCAGTTTCCCGCCGCGTGCGAAGAACAGTGGCGTCTTTCCTGACTCTGCAAGCGTCTCCGCCTTCTGCCAGATCTTCTCATGCTGCGTGTCTTTATTCTGCGCGCCTTTTTGCTGCGTGTCTTTCTCCGGCCCGGCGATCTGACTGCTGATAAACTTTTGGTTTCCGCCGCTGACAAGCACGTCTCCAAGGGTTCCGGTCAGTCCATTGCCCGGCAGAGCCTGAAAATCCCGGACCTCCGCCGCCGCAAGCCGGCGCGCCTCACCCTCCCGCAAAATGGCCCTGGCGAGTGGGTGTTCACTCTTCTGCTCCAGCGCATAGGCCAGTGTCAGAAGTTCTTCCTCCGTCACACCTTCCGCCGGAATCAGATCCGTCACGGCAGGCTCGCCGCTGGTGATCGTCCCGGTCTTATCCAGCGCAACGATCTGCATCTTGCCGGCTTCCTCTAGGGAAACCGCCGTCTTAAACATAATGCCATGTTTGGCGCCCATGCCGTTGCCAACCATAATCGCCACCGGGGTTGCAAGACCCAGCGCACAGGGACAGCTAATAACAAGCACGGAGATTCCCCGTGCCAGGGCAAAGCCGACCGTCTGCCCGGCAAGCAGCCATACTGCGATCGTAATCACAGCGATCGCAATGACCGCCGGAACAAAAATTCCAGATACTTTGTCGGCCACCTTCGCGATCGGTGCCTTGGTCGCCGCCGCATCACTTACCATCTGAATGATCTGGGAAAGGGTTGTGTCCTCTCCTACGCGGGTCGCCTCACAGCGGATAAAGCCCGACTGGTTGACTGTCGCCGCAGAAACCTTATCTCCGGTCGTCTTGTCCACCGGAATGCTCTCTCCGGTCAGGGCCGCCTCGTTGACGGCACTGCTGCCCTCAAGCACGATACCGTCCACGGGTATGTTCTCTCCGGGACGAACCACGAAGATATCGCCCTTTTGTACCTGATCCACGGAAATCTCCTGCTCTGCGCCGTCCCGCACTACCACGGCGGTCTTCGGTGCCAGCTTCATCAGACTTTTCAGTGCATCGGTCGTCCGTCCTTTTGAACGTGCCTCCAGCATCTTGCCGACCGTGATCAGGGTCAGGATCATCGCCGCCGACTCAAAATAAAACTCATGCATGTAGGTCATGACGCTTGCCATGTCGCCCTTCATCTGCGCATCCGTCATGGCAAACAGCATGATCGTGCTGTAGCCGAACGCGGCCGCAGACCCAAGCGCCACCAGCGTGTCCATATTTGGTGCCTTATGCCACAGACTCTTAAAGCCACTGATAAAGAACTTCTGATTGATGACCATGACGATCACCGTCAAAACCAGTTGGATCAGTCCCATGGCGACGTGATTGTCTGCGAAAAATCCCGGCAGTGGCCAGTTCCACATCATGTGTCCCATGGAGAAATACATCAGCACCAGCAAAAATCCGATGGAAGCATACAGCCTTTGCTTCAGCACCGGTGTCTCCCGATCCCGAAGCATCTCTTCCCCTTCGCTCATGGCGGAACCGCCGGAAGCCAGATCGCCGGAAGCTCCGCCTGCCCCCTGATGATTGCCTGCGCCTCCTGTGCTTCCTGCGCCGCCCGTGCCACGGCCTTTCTCTGCCGCCCCGTAGCCCGCGGACTCCACCGCCGCGATGATCTGCTCCGGCTGCACATTTCCCTCCACGCCCATGGAGTTGGTCAGCAGGCTGACGGAGCAGGACTCCACGCCCGGCACCTTCGCCACCGCCTTTTCCACACGCGTGCTGCAAGCCGCACAGCTCATGCCTGTTACTGTATATTGTTTCATCTTTTTGTTACTCCTTTCTTTCCGCAGATCCCGTGCCTGCGGATCACTTCATGAGCTTCTGCAGTGTCGTCACAAGCTCGTCAATCACTTCATCCTTCCCGTCGCGGATATCATGTGCGACACAGGTTCGAATATGATTTGCCAGCAATACCTTGTTAAAGCTGTTGAGCGCGGCATTGGCCGCAGCCACCTGCACCAGAATATCCGGGCAGTAGGCATCCTTTTCCAGCATGCCCTTGATTCCGCGGATCTGTCCCTCGATCCGGTTCAGCCGGTGAATCAGATCCTTGTATTCCTTCTCCGATCGTTCTTTCGTTTTATGACAGCAGCTTGCTTCTTCCATCCTGCATTTCCTCACTTTATTTTTTATATACCCCCAGTGGGTATGTTCATTATAAAAATAATATCAGGAAAAGTCAATACCCTTTCCTGATATTATTTATCAAAACGCTGTTTCTTATCCAAAATCAAACAGTGACAGCTGATTGGTCTCCGGCAGGTCGCCCAGCAGCCCCATATCGCCCATCAGATCACAGAGCGTCTTGCTGACCTTGGAACGGTTCCGGAAATCCTCGCGGGACAAAAACACCCCTTCCCGCGCCGCATCCACGACACCCTCGGCCGCCTTCTCGCCCATACCGTCGATACTTCCCAGAGACGGCATCAGCTTTCCATCGATGATCTGGAACCGATCTGCCGAAGCCCGGTAGATATCGACCGGCATGAAATCAAAGCCACGTGCGTACATCTCCTGGACGATACGCATATCACGCAGGGTATCCTGCTCCTTCTTTGATAAGGTATCCGCGCGCTTCCGGTAATCGGCCAGATGATATTCCAGCTTGTCCCGTCCCTGACACATCAGTTCATAGGAAAAACCGCTTGCACGGATACTGAAAAACGCCGCATAGTAAGCCAGCGGGTAAAACACCTTACAGTAAGCCACACGCCACGCCATCATAACATAAGCCGCCGCGTGAGCCTTCGGAAACATGTACTTGATCTTCAAGCAGGAATCGATATACCACTGCGGCACACCGTGGGTCTTCATCTCCTCGATCCACTCGTCCCTCAGCCCTTTTCCCTTACGCACCGACTCCATGATGGTGAAGGAAAGCCCCTCCTCCAGCCCCATATGGATCAGATAGACCATGATATCGTCTCGGCAGCAGATGGCGGTCTGAATGGTCGCCTGTCCGCTTAAGATGAGATCCTTTGCATTGCCAAGCCATACGTCCGTACCGTGGGACAAACCTGAGATGCGAACCAGATCCGAGAAATACTTCGGCTTCGCATCGATTAACATCTGCATGGCAAAATCAGTTCCAAACTCCGGAATTCCAAGCGCGCCAAGCTGACAGCCACCCAGATCCTCCGGGGTGACCCCAAGAGACGAGGTGTTCTGGAACAGCGCCATGACCTCATGGGAATCCAGCGGAATATCCTGAACCGGGTCCAGTCCCGTCAGATCCTGAAGCATACGGATCATGGTCGGATCATCGTGTCCCAGAATATCCAGCTTCAGCAGGTTGTGGTCGATCGAGTGGTAATCAAAATGGGTGGTGACCGTCTTCGTCGTCATATCATTGGCCGGGCGCTGCACCGGGGTGAAGGAATAGATCTCCTCCCCGATCGGCAGCACCACGATGCCGCCCGGATGCTGTCCGGTCGTGCGGCGCACGCCGACGCAGCCCTGTACAATGCGGTCGATTTCGCAGTTTCGTTTGTGAACCCCGCGCTCCTCATAATATCGTTTTACAAAACCAAAAGCCGTCTTGTCTGCCAGGGTACCGATCGTACCCGCACGGAAGGTCTGGCCTTTTCCGAAGATGACCTCTGTGTAATCATGCGCCTTACTCTGATATTCCCCAGAGAAGTTCAGATCGATATCCGGCTCCTTGTCTCCCTTAAATCCCAGGAAGGTCTCAAACGGGATGTCAAAGCCCTGTTTGGTCAGAGGTTTCCCGCAGACCGGACAAATCTTATCCGGCATATCACAGCCTGCCATACCGGAGAATTTCTTCACGTCCTCTGAATCGAAATCATAATAATGACAGTTCGTGCAGAGATAATGGGGACTTAAGGAATTTACCTCCGTGATACCGGCCATGGCCGCCACGAAGGAGGAACCGACCGAACCACGGGAACCGACCAGATAACCATCCTCATTGGATTTCCATACCAGCTTCTGCGCGATGATGTACATGACGGCAAATCCGTTGGAAATAATGGAATTCAGTTCTCGTTCCAGCCGCTCCACAACGATCTCCGGCAGCTCCTCACCGTATAGCTCGTGGGCGCAGTCATAACAGATCTTGCGCAGCGTCTCATCCGAATCCGGGATGACCGGAGGGCATTTGTCCGGGCGCACCGGTGAAATCCGCTCACACATATCCGCCACCCTGCGGGTGTTGGTGATCACGACCTCCTCTGCCTTGTCCGGCCCCAGATACTCGAATTCCTTTAACATTTCTTCCGTCGTGCGCAGATACAGCGGCGCCTGCAAATCGGCATCGGAGAAGCCCTGTCCCGCCATCAGAATGCGGCGGTATACCTCATCCTCCGGGTTTAAAAAATGCACATCGCAGGTCGCACAGACCGGTTTGCCGAGCGCATCGCCCATCCGGATGATCCGGCGGTTCAGCTCTTTTAAATCCTCCCAGCTCTTCACCGTACTTTTCTCGTCCCGCAGCATGAATTCATTGTTCCCCAGCGGCTGAATCTCCAGGAAATCGTAGAAGGAGGCAATCTTCATCAGACCCGTCTCAGGAAGTCCCCGCAGCATCGCCTGGTAAAGCTCTCCCGCCTCGCAGGCCGAGCCGATGATCAGCCCTTCCCGGTACTGGTTCAGCACGCTTTTGGGTATCCTTGGACGCTTCGCAAAATAATCAATGTGGGACCAGGATACCAGCCGGTACAGGTTGATCCGCCCCACCTCATTCTTCGCCAGAATGATAATGTGGTTGGTCGGAAGCTTCTTCATCATATCCGGACTCAGCGCGCTCATGGCATTTAACTGATCCAGATTCTCCACACCGCGATCCCGCAGCATAGAGACGAATCTTGCAAAAATCTCCGCCGTCGCTCCGGCATCATCCACCGCGCGGTGATGATTTTCCAACGAAATATTCAGAGCCTTCGCCACGGTATCCAGCTTAAAGCGGTTTAACTGCGGCAGCAAATGTCTTGCCATCGCCACCGTATCCAGCACGGTCGGATCAAAGGCCAGTCCCTGTGCCTTGGCCTGATAGGCAATAAAGCTCACATCGAAGGAGGCATTGTGCGCCACAAGCACATCATCCCCGATAAATTCCAAAAACTGCGGCAGGATGATATCAATCTTAGGTGACGGGAGTACCATGTTGTCATTGATTCCGGTGAGCTGCTCGATATTAAAGGGAATCGGCACATCGGGATTGACAAAGGTACTGAATTTGTCTGTGATCGTACCGTTCTGCACGCGGACGGCACCGATCTCGATGATCTGGTTCTTCTCCGGGCTGAAGCCCGTGGTCTCAATATCGAACACCACATACGAATCCGAAAAGGTCTGGCCCCTGGAATTCTCCACCAGCTCCTTCATGTCATCGACCAGATACCCCTCCACCCCATAGATCACCTTGAAATCATCACCCTTGTCTAGGGCATGACTGGCATCCGGAAAGGATTGGAGGCAGCCGTGGTCCGTCACCGCGATCGCCGGCATCCCCCAGGCTTTCGCCCGTTTCACGATGTCCTTGACCTCGGAAACACCGTCCATATCACTCATTTTCGTGTGGCAGTGCAGCTCCACCCGCTTCTCCGAGCTGTGATCCATTCGCTTGCTGGTAAAATCCTCCGACCGCTTGATGCCGCGCACCGACCCGATGGTCAGCTCGCCGTCAAACCGGTCGATGGTGGTCATGCCGCGCAGGCGGATAAAGCTGCCCGGAACCACAGCCTGATTCAGATCATCCAGCGTATCTTCGTTGGCAAAGATCTTGACGGTGATTGTATCGGTAAAATCCGTAATATGAAAAATAATAATGGTTTTTCCGCTTCGCAATTCCCGGCTGTCCTTGTCCAAAATCTTGCCGCGGATGGTGAGTTCGCCCATCTCGCCCTCGATCTTGTCCAGCTCTGTAAACTCATCCTCAAAATCACGCCCATACAGTACATCCGGGCTGTCTGATTTCTTCCGATAGCCGCCCGAACTCCAGTCGTTCTTTTTCTTGAAGCCGTCCTTCCTGCCGCCGCGGAGAACTCCCGGCTTCCCTTCGCCCTTCTGCACCGCAGAGTTCAATGCTCCCGCTTCCCGCGCTGCCACAGACGCAGCCGCCTCTGCCGCCGCAAAATCGGTGCCGCCTGCCGTGTTCCCGCCGCCTTCGCCATTGACCGCATGGGCTGCATTTGCCGCTCCACTAGCCGCTATAAACGACTGACGGCGACGCTCGATCTCCTCTTTGGCCTGCTGTTCGCGCTGAATGGAGGCCTTCGCCCTGGTCGGCGGAATGTACTCAAACTCCACCTCGATCGGCAGACCGCACCGCTCATGAAAGACCTTTTCCAGAACACGTTTCAGCTCTCCGGCCTTTTCCTTATTGACCATGGTTTCCTCCACGGTCATATGTAACAGGTCTGCCTTCGGGAAGGTACAGGTTGCTTTCCGCAACATGGAATATTCGATAATGCTGTAATTTTTAAGCTCCAGAAGCAGGCTGTCACGGTAAGCCGTGAGCAGCTTCTCCGGCGTATATTGTTCCGAAAGCTTATATTTTTCAAAAATCCGGATTTCGATCTGCTTTCCTGCAAACAGCTGATCCCGGATACCACGCTCCAGCGCGATGATATTCTTCTTGTGGATCAGCCGCGGGCTTATGATGGAAACACGAATAGAGCTTCTATCCCTGCTCATGGAGACGCGCTCCACGCTTACCAGGTTTAAAAGCTCCTTCATCTGTTCCGTTATGGTCAGTCCGGGAAATACCTCTAAAAACGTTTTCATGAATTCCTCTTATCTCGCTTGCTCTGCCGCCATCTTTTCCAGTTCTCCGCGCAGTGCCTGCAAAAGATCCCGCTCCGGGATCTTCCTGATCACTTCACCTTTTCGAATCAGCAGCCCTTCTCCGATTCCGCCGGCGACACCAAGATCTGCCTCGCGCGCCTCGCCAGGTCCGTTGACCACGCAGCCCATCACGGCAACCTTGATATCCAGCTGGTCAAACTCGGTTGCCATCGTCTCCACCTGATTCGCCAGACCGATCAGGTCAATCTTCGTCCGTCCGCAGGTCGGACAGGACACGACCTCAATCCCGCCTTTCCGAAGGCCCAGGGTACGCAGAATCAGCTTTGCCGACTTGATCTCTTCCAGCGGGTCACCCGTCAGAGAGACCCGGATGGTATCTCCGATTCCCTGATTCAGGATGATGCCCAGTCCGACCGAGGATTTGATATTGCCGGAAATCAAAGTTCCCGCTTCCGTGATCCCCACATGCAGCGGATACGTCGTTTTCCTGCTAATCAGCTCATGGGCGCGCACGCACATCATCACATCGGAGGATTTGATGCTGATGACCAGATTGTCATAGCCAAGCTCCTCGATCAGCGCCACCTTTTCCAGCGCACTCTCCACGATGCCCTCTGCCGTCACACCGCCGTATTTCTCGATCAGCGGCTTTTCCAGGGAACCGCTGTTGACACCGACACGGATCGGAATCTGATACGCCTTCGCCTTCTCCACAACGGCCTGCACGCGTTCCCGCGCTCCGATATTGCCCGGATTGATGCGGATCTTGTCTGCCCCGCACTCCATGGCCGCAATCGCCAGACGGTAATCAAAATGAATGTCTGCCACGATCGGAATATGGATCCGTCGCTTGATCGCGCGAATGGCCTCTGCCGCCTCCATAGTCGGAACTGCCACACGGATAATATCACAGCCCGCCTGCTCCAGCTTCAGGATCTGCCCGACCGTTGCCTCGACGTCCTCCGTCTTTGTGTTGCACATGGACTGGATCAGGATCGGATTGCCGCCGCCGATCACCCGGTCCCCAATATGAATTTCTCTTGTTTTTCTACGTTCCATCCCTTTTTCCTCTTCGGTTTACATCAGTTTTCGGATATCGTTGAACAGTACAAACACCATCAGGGTCATCAGAAGAATCATCCCCGCCATATGAACCATTCCCTCTTTTTCCGGATCAACTGGTTTGCCGCGCACAAGCTCAATCAGCAGAAACAACAGCCGCCCTCCGTCCAATGCCGGGATCGGAAGCAGATTCATGATACCAAGGCTGGAGCTCAGAAGCAAAATCCAGTTGGAGATCACCAGAAGCATCGCACGCGGTCCGGCCTCTCTGCCCTCCTGCACGGTCTCGCCGACCATACTGACGATGCCGACCGGTCCGGTCACCGCATCATCGACCTTGATCTTCTTGCGCACCATCATGCCGATGCTGTCCAGGGTGGAAACCACGCAGTATTTTACTTCATAGGCACTGTAATGAATCAGTTCGCCCAGTCCCTTGATTTTTTCGTAGCCGCGAAACTGTACGCCCAGCAGATACGCCTGCCGCGTCTCATCAAATGCCGGCATCAGGGTCGCACTCCGCTTCTCAGCAGCACCGCCCGCAACCCACTCTCCCCCCGGCGGACGCTCATAGCGAATCGTGATCTCATCGCCCGGATGGGTAAACGTATACAGCATGACATCGCGGTATGCCGTGATTCTGCGGTTGTTGATCCTTGTCAGCTTATCCCCCGCCTGCAGCCCGGCCTCCTGAGCCGGGGAGCCGTCGCTGACTCCATACAGAATCGGCGCATCGTGACCGATCTGAGCCACAATGACCATGGCAAACAGAAAAGCCAGAATAAAGTTAAATACCGGGCCGGCCGCGATGACCAGAATCCGGGACCAGACCGGTTTGCCGTTGAATGCCTTCGGATCCGGATTTTCCTGATCCTCTCCAATCATCATACAGGAGCCGCCAAAGGGCAGCGCCTTGATGGAATAGCGGGTTTCTCCGCGCTCGAAGCTGAAAAGCCGGGGACCCATGCCGATGGAAAACTCCACCACACCGATCCCGTTTAACTTTGCCAGCAAAAAATGTCCAAATTCGTGAACCAGCACGATCACTCCGAAGAGCAATATCGCTGCCAGAATGTTCAGCAAATTACCACCTGCTTTCTATATAATCGTATGCTTCCTGCTCTGCGGCCAGAATCTGCTCCACATTCGGGTTCTCTTTCACCTCATGGTGGATCATGGCTCCCTCGATCATGTCGATGATCTTCAGATAGGAAATTTCCTTTTTCAAAAATTTGTCCACGGCATATTCATTGGCCGCATTGTAGACGGTCGGAAGCGTACCGCCCCGCGTACCGGCCTCATAAGCCAGCTTCAGTCCCCAGAACACGTCCATGTCCGGTGCCTCAAAGGTGATCTGCTTAAGCTTTGCAAAATCCAGCCGATCCCCCGGCAGATCTCTGCGTTCCGGGTAATAGAGTGCATACTGAATCGGCAGCTTCATGTCCGGCGTTCCAAGCTGCGCAATCACAGCGCCGTCCTCAAACTCCACCATGGAATGAATCACGCTCTGCGGCTGAACCACCACCTGCACCTGATCCATCTCCACGCCGAACAGCCAGCGGGCCTCCATCACTTCCAGACCCTTGTTGACCATCGTGGAGGAATCAATCGTAATCTTTCTTCCCATGGACCAGTTCGGGTGCTTCAAGGCATCCTCGACCTGCACCCCTTCCAGGCGCTCCCGCGTCCAGCCGCGGAACGGTCCGCCGGAAGCCGTCAGAAGAATCTTATGAATCTTCTTGTAATCTTCTCCGTTAAGGCTCTGGAAAATGGCACTGTGCTCGCTGTCCACCGGCAGAATACGAACCTGTTT
Source organism: Lachnospiraceae bacterium (assembly GCA_028693165.1). GTDB lineage: Bacteria > Bacillota > Clostridia > Lachnospirales > Lachnospiraceae > Brotaphodocola. The sequence goes on from JAQUVX010000031.1 coordinate 11,035, forward strand.
TTCCCGTGCCAGCGGCATGATGATATGGCCTGCCGTCACAAGTGTCTCCTTGTTCGCCAGCGCAATATCCTTTCCAGCCTCCATGGCGGCAATCGTTGGACGGATCCCGATCATGCCGACAATCGCCGTCACCACGATCTCCGCCTGCGGCTCCGTCGCCACCTCTAACAGGCCCTCCATGCCGGAGGTCACCTTTACGTCCAGATCGGCAACCGCAGTCGCAAGCTCCCGCGCCTTCTTCTCATCCCAGACACATACCAGTGCCGGGTGAAATCTGCGGATCTGCTCTTCCAGCAGCTTGATGTTGCTTCCCGCCGCCAGCGCCGTTACCTGTATATCCTGATTGTATTCCACCACTTCCAGGGTCTGCGTACCGATAGAACCAGTCGAACCCAGAATCGCAATTTTCTTCATCCCGTATTCCTCACTCTTTTATCGCAAAAATGTCACAGCGAAAAAAATCGCCGGAGCCGTGAACAGTACACTGTCAAAACGGTCGAGAATCCCGCCATGTCCCGGAATCAGATGCCCGTAGTCCTTGATATCATGGTTCCGCTTGATCGCAGAGGCCGCCAGATCACCGATCTGGGAAATCACCGCCGCAATCGCACAGGCGATAGAGCACGCAGCCTGCGGGCTGGTCAGCTCCGTCATGCGGCCGCCAAACAACGTCGCATAGCCAAAGCCCAGAAGTGCCGCACCCACCACGCCGCCCACAGCCCCCTCGATGGATTTCTTGGGACTTAAAACCGGGGCCAGACGGTGTTTTCCGAACAGCATACCAACGCAGTACGCACTGGTATCACAGCCCCAGGAGCTGATAAAGATCAGCCAGACGAGATACCGTCCGTCTGCCATGACCCGTACCTGATACAGATACGAAAGCATCACCGCCACATAAAACACCCCGAAAAAAGCGGCTGTCACCTCTTCCGTCTTGTACTTCGGAAACGTCACCACATACAGTCCCATAAGCACCATCAGAGCCGCAATCGCCATCAGCGTCACGTATTTCTGACCATCAAACCAGACCAGGCCATAGTAGGAAACCGCCGTCAGATATCCCACGATTCCCATGGGATTTTTCTCGATCTTCATGACCCGGTATAATTCAAACAGACCAATCAGTGAAATCAGCCCCGTCGTCACATACAGAAGCGGACCTCCGGACCCTACTATTATGATAGCAAAAATGACCAGAATAATACCACTTACCAACCGCTTTGTAAACATAACGGCCCTCCTTCATCTACTTGACTCCGCCATATCTCCGTTCGCGCCCGTTGTATGCGCTGATCGCCTTTTGAAGCTCTGTCTCGTCAAAATCCGGCCAGAGACAATCCGTCACATAAATCTCCGTGTAGGCCAGCTGCCACAGCAGGTAATTGGACAGGCGCAGTTCCCCGCTTGTCCGAATCAGCAGATCCGGATCCGGCATATCTGCGGTATCCAGATAGGAAGCAATCATAGCTTCCGTGATCGCCTGCGGATCCTGTTTCCCGTCCGCACAGTCTGCCGCCAGCTTTTTGACCGCTCTGGTAATCTCATCCCGGCCTCCGTAATTCACCGCAATCACAAAGGTCAGTCCGGTGTTGTCTTTCGTCTCAGATTCCAGACGGTTCAGCCCCTCAATAATGTCCCTGTCAAAGCGCGTCCGGTCACCGATCATCCTGACGCGGACATTGTTGGCCTTCGCGATCTTCAAAAGGCGGACCATATAATAGCGGAACAGCTGCATCAGCGCGCCAACCTCCTCGGAGGAACGTTTCCAGTTCTCCGTGGAAAATCCGTATACGGTCAAATATTCGATGCCAAGCCGCGCCGCGATCTCAACGGTCTTCTCCACCGTCACACAGCCTTCCTTGTGGCCCATGGTGCGGGGCAGTCCGCGCTTCTTCGCCCAGCGGCCATTGCCGTCCAGAATAAGCGCAACGTGTTTTGGAATTACCATACCCTGTCGGTTCTCGTCCATATCATTCCTCCATACATAACAGTGGGACAGGAATCTCCCCCTGTCCCCTCAAGCGCGTTCTTTATCCCGTTAGACGGTCATGATTTCTTTGGTCTTGGATTCGATTGCCGCATCAATTTTTTCAATCATCTTGTCTGTAATCTTCTGGATCTTGTCCTCACCGAGGCTCAGATCATCCTCGGAAATCTCACCGGACTTCTCCAGCTTTTTAAATACATCGTTGGCATCCCGACGGATGTTGCGCACAGCAACCTTGGTGCCTTCGCCTTTTTTCTTGACATCCTTCGCAAGATCTTTTCTGCGTTCCTCTGTCAGCTCCGGGAAAACGAGGCGGATCACATTGCCGTCATTGGTCGGATTGATGCCGAGATCAGAGGTCTGAATCGCTTTTTCCACTGCCTTTAACAGAGCCTTGTCCCACGGCTGAATCACGATCATGCGGGCTTCCGGCACACTTAAGTTCCCTACCTGCTGAATCGGGGTTGGCGTTCCGTAGTAATCAACCTTGATCTTGTCCAGCACATGCGGGTTCGCACGGCCTGCACGGATCGTACCGAAATCCTCCAGAAGCACCTCCAGAGATTTGTTCATCTTGTCTTCATATACCTTTAATCTGTCCTGCATAATACCCTCCTGTTAGTTCACGGTCACGATCGTGCCGTTAATTTTGCCCTGCATCGCATTTGCAATGCTGTCCTTCTCATTCAGATCAAACACTGCCATCGGCATCTTGTGCTCCATGCACATGATGGAAGCGGTCAGATCCACAACTGCAAGCTGCTTGTCGATCACTTCCTGAATGCTGATGGTGTCATATTTCTTTGCCTCCGGATTCTTCGCCGGATCACTGTCGTATACGCCGTCAATGGACTTCGCAAGCAGAATGCAGTCCGCGTCCATCTCGACCGCCCGCAGCGTAATCCCGGTATCGGTAGAGAAATATGGATGTCCCGTACCTCCCGCAAAGAACACGACCATGCCTTTTTCAAAATATTTATTAGCGCGGTCCTTGGAAAACAGCTTTGTCATGGAACCGCACTCAAACGGTGTCAGAATCTGCGTCGTCATCCCTGCATTCCGAAAAATCTCGGATACATAGATGCAGTTCATCACCGTCGCCAGCATGCCGATCTGATCCGCCTTGGTACGGTCGATGGCCTCGCTGGTGCGTCCTCTCCAGAAGTTTCCGCCCCCGATGACGATTCCCACCTGAACACCGGCATCCACAGAAATCCTGACCTGTCTTGCAACCTCTTTCACCGTCGCTTCGTCAAATCCGGTCTTCTTCTGCCCGGCCAGTGCCTCGCCGCTTAATTTCAAAAAAACTCGATTCATTTTCATGGAACAGTTCTCCTATTGTGTCGTTATTATGTGGTTATCATACCACATCTTGTAGGTTTTGAAAAGAGAAAAAAACTTCGTCCCCGGCTTCCCGGATGTCTCCTGCGGCACAGACCGCAGCACGATATCCGCTCAGGGAAAACTCGTAAAGCGCATAGTCTGCGCACCTTCCATCCACGGTCAGCCGCGCCGGTGCCTCTCCCAGATGAATGCAGAAGCGGTTTAAGGGAAAATGGGTTCCCTCGCCCGTCACCTTCAAAAAGCTCTCCTTCAGTGTCCAGATGCGAAAGAACCGATCCGTGCGCTCCTCAGACGTGACGCCCTTTGCAACAAATTGCTGTTCCTCCGGGCAGAAAAAGCGATCCGCCACCCGGAAGGACGCCGTTTTCTTCTGCTCCACATCACAGCCGATTTCGCGGTCCGAAAAGACTGCCATGGCAAGTGTCCCCGAATGGGACAGATTGAAATGAAGGCCGGGATGTTCCGGCAGATAGGGCTTTCCATTCGCTCCGCAGGCAATCTGCACCGTACGCTCCCGCAGACCATAGGCCCCAAGTCCCTGATCCAGCAGCAGCCCTGCACCCAGAGACAGCTTTTTATCTTTTTCAAAACGCATTGCGGCGATTTTTGCCTGCCGTACATCCGACAGACGCGCAGCGGCAGCCTGGAATTGTTCCGGCGTTATGCCGCCCACATCCAGCAGGGATACTCTGATCATCATGTTCCTCCTGTTGCTTTTGACTCATCTCATGCTTTCTGAGTCAATTATAACACGTTTTCATCATAATGTAAAAATATGGGAGCTCTTTGCGTGCTTTGAGTGTTTCAGCTCGAAATAACAGATTCCGGAAATGCGAAATGACCGGTCGGGGAACCGGTCATTTCAGGAGAAGGTATTACTTGGGGTGTTGCAAAAACTTATATAATGTATTGGGGGGGGTTACGTCTATTATAATAGCATACCCTTCTCTGAAAGTGTGCACAAAGATTCATTTTGAATTAATATGATTTTGGATATTTTTTATAAAAGCTCATCTCCGGCCATGTCCCGCACGCACCCAGATCAGTTCTCCTGCAATGCTGACCGCAATCTCCGCCGGGGTCTGCGCATGAATGGCGGTCCCGATCGGCATATGACAGGACTGGATCTGCTCCGGCGAAAAGCCGTCTTCCAGAAGCTTATCGGTCACTGCGCGAATTTTGCTGCAACTGCCCATCACGCCAATGTAGCGCGGGTTCCTCGCAAGCGCCTGACGCTGCACGTAGTAATCAAATTCATGCCCTCTTGTCATGATGCAGACATAATCCTGCGGGCCAATCTGCACCTGATCTCCGATCCGCTCCAGATTTCCAACGATGGTCTGCTCCGCCGCCGGAAACACCTCCCGGTTGGCAAATTCCGGCCTGTCATCCATGACCACGCAGCGAAAGCCCACATGTGCCAGCAGGGGAACCAGCTCCTGAGCCACATGACCGCCTCCGAATACATAGACAAGCCCGGCCTGCACAAGCTGTTCCACATAGCGTGCTGTCCCCTCCATATCCAGTTCTGCATCCTGCTGCTGACAAAGCTTCATCGTCCAGCGGGAGGGGTCCGTAAGATCCAAAACGATCCATCGGTCCTCATTCTGATCCAGCGCCGAAAGGATCTCTTCGCAGAGCCGCAGCATATCCGAATCTGTCCCATCCACATACTGGAAAAACACCTGTACCGTTCCGCCGCACACCATTCCGATCTCTGCCGCATTTCGGTTTGACAGAGAAAATGACTCAAGGAAGGAACATTTCCCGGAAAAAGCCGCCTTCGCACGCTGCAGCGCGCGATACTCCACTGCCCCGCCGCCGATGGTTCCCTGCGTTTTGCCGTCCGGGCAGACCAGCATCCTTGCCCCGGCCCCACGCGGTGTCGAACCGGTGCTTGCAACGATGGTCACCAGAACCGCCGCTTCCTTCCTTCGCAGATGTGTATACAATGTCTCAAATAGCTGTCTCAATTTGTTTTCTTCCCCCTGTATCTTCTCACTTTAGCAGCAGAATGGCAGACGGATTGACGCGAAGCCATTCCGGTACAATCCCAACCTTTTCATGCATATGAATCGTTTTTTCCCGCTTCCACCAGATGCCGTTTTTCAGGGTAATATACCACTCAAATGGCATTTCTGAAACATCCGCTTCCTCCACCGGAATCAGATTCCTGATCCCGGACAGTTCCGGCAGCGTCCCTGTCAGCGGTTCAAAATCATGGGCACGGATTCCAATGGCACGGATGTCCGCAGATACCTCCTGCCCGGTCACCAGTTCCAGTCCGCCCCAGTCCAGTGCACGAACCCGAAAGCGGTCGATCCGCTCGATCCGGGAGATATTCTTACACCCGGTCAGCCGCGCGGCCTGCACCGTGACCGGATTTTCAAAAAGATCTTTTGTGCGGCCGGACGCAATGATGCGGCCCTCATCCAGAAGCATCAGATGGTCACAGAGCTGATAGGCCTCATCCCGGTCATGGGTGACCAAAACCGAAATTCCCTGATAGCTTTTTAAAATACGGGCCAGCTCCAGCCGCAGCCCCTCCCGCAGGAAGGTATCCATGGCAGAGAATGGTTCGTCAAACAAAAGAACCTCCGGCTCATAGGCCAGAATTCTTGCCAGTGCGACCCGCTGCTGCTGTCCGCCGGAAAGCTGCGCAGGATAGGAACGCTCCAGGCCATCCAGACGAAACCGGGTGATCATCTGGCCCACAATCCGCTGGCGGTTCTGCTCCGGGCGCAGCCCGCAGGCAATATTGTCCGCCACAGTCATGTTAGGAAAAAGCGCATAATTTTGAAAAAGATAGCCCACATGCCGCCGCTGTGGCTTTTCGTTGATTCTGCGCCCGGAATCATACAGAATATGGCTGGTGCCGTTCTCCGGGTCACCCAGCGTAATGCGGCCGGAATTGGGCTGAACGATCCCGGCGATGGATTTGAGCGTCATGCTTTTCCCGCAGCCGGAAGGTCCCAGGATGCCAAGACAGCCCTCGCCCGCCTCAAACCGGACGTTCAGTTCAAACTTTTTCAGCTGCTTTTGAATATTTACATTCAGCATTTCTGCTTCCTCCTGTACACAGCCGCACCATTCATGGCAAATACCGCCAGAAATGCAATGACCACAATGACGCAGACATAACGATACGCCGCATCCATATTGCCGGCTGCCACCTCCGAGTAAACGGCCATGGGAAGGGTGCGCGTCTTTCCTGCAATATTGCCTGCGATCATCGCCGTCGCGCCAAATTCACCAAGCCCTCTCGCATAAGCCAGAATTCCGCCGCTCATGACACCCGGAACCGCATTGGCCAGCAGCACCTTGCGAAAGATCGTCCACTCGCTCATTCCAAGCGTCCGCGCCGCATGAACCAGATTGGGGTCCACCTGCTCAAACGCGCCGCGCGCCGAACGATACATCAGCGGAAAGGACATCACCACCGCAGCAAGAACCGTTGCAGTCCAGGAAAATGCAATTTTTACACCGAAATAGTTCAGAAAGAACTGCCCCAGCGGCCGCTTCACCCCGAACAGGTACAGCAGGAAAAATCCGGCAACCGTCGGAGGAAGCACGAGCGGAAGGGTCAGAATACCGTCCAGCACCGCCTTTCCCAGCTCGCTCCTGATGCTGATCACCAGCCACGCCGCAAAAATTCCGAGAAAAAAAGTGACGAAAATCGACAGGCCTGCCGTCTTCATCGATATCAGAATTGGGGACAGATCCATGTGAACTCCTCCTTACTTCCCTGCTGAAAATCCGTAGGATTCAAATACCTTCATCGCTTCCTCGCTCTGTAAAAATTCCAGGAATGCCTGCGCTTCTGGTTCGTGCGTTGTTTTCTTGAGCACGGCTGCCGGATAGATTACTTTCTTTTCCAGGCTGCCTTCCGGTGCCTCTGCGATCACTTCTACCTGATCAGCCATGGAAGCCGCATCGGTTGCATAAACAATCCCCGCGTCAGCGCTGGCTGCTGCCACCTGATTCAGAACCTCGGTTACGTTGGTGCCAAGGCTGATCTTATCCTGAATCTGATCCCAGATTCCAAGATTGGTCAGAGCTTCCTTCGCATACTGGCCTGCCGGTACGCTCTCCGGATCTCCCAGTGCGATGGAATCTGCTTTGGCGATATCCTCAAAGGAACTTAAGCCGTCTGCATTTCCGGTCGGAACGATCAGCACGATTTTATTCTCCAGCAGATCCGTGATTGTATCGGATGCGATCATGCCGCCCTCATCCAATGCTTTCATCTGTTTGGTCGCCGCTGACATGAAGACATCGGCATCCAGACCTTCCTCGATCTGTGTCTGCAGCTTGCCTGAGCTGTCATAGGTTCCTTTGACTGTCACGCCCGGATGTGCGGTCTCAAACATGGGAATCAGTTCTTCCTCATACGCATTTTTCAGACTGGCTGCCGCCGCTACCAAGATCTCGGTGGAATCTGCTGTGCTCTCTGCCGCTGTGGTCTCTGCCACTGCAGTCTCCGCTGCTTTTGTCTCCGCTGCCGCCGTCTCTGCCGCCGTAGCCGCTGTGGTCTCTGCCGCCTTGCTTCCGCCTGCGCCACAGCCGGTCAATGCCCCTGCTGTCAGCGCTGCCGCCATTGCTGTTACCATCCATGTTTTTCCTGTTTTTTTCATAATTTTCTCCTTTTTTGCATGTTCTGCAGCTTATTTCTCTATTTCAAATCCTGCACTCTGGCGCACTCGGATGCGGTTCCCCGCAAAATTTTAAGTCCGTGGTCCAGACTGTCAAGAATGAAATCAATGCTTTCCTCCACCGCTTTTGGGCTTCCCGGCAGATTGATGATCAGTGTTTTCTTTCGGATGACCGAAACGCCGCGGCTTAACATGGCACGGTTGGTCTTTTCCATGGAACGCAGACGGATATATTCTGCAATTCCCGGCGCATTGCGGTCTGCCACGGCAAGCGTCGCCTCCGGTGTCTGATCCCGCAGCGAAAAGCCGGTGCCTCCGCTGGTCAGAATCAAATCCACCTGCCGTCCGTCCGCCAGACGCATCAGCTGCGTTTTCAGCGGAGCCGGTTCATCCGGCAAAATCAGGGTTTCCACAACCTCGTAGCCCGCGTTCTCAAGCATGGCAGCCGCCCTTGGCCCGCTCTCGTCCACGCGTTCGCCCTTCGCGCCTTTATCACTCATGGTGATCACCGCTGCGGTAAACGGACGATCCACGGCCGGAAGCTCCACCCGCATCACATCCCCCGGATGAATGATTCCTTCCTCCAGCACCTCGGCAAATACCCCTTCATGGGGCATGATGCACTCACCCATACGCTGATAGATGGCGCAATGGCTGTGGCATTCCTTGCCAATCTGGGTCATGCGCAGTTTTGCAGTCCCCACATAGAACTGGGTTCCTACCGGAAGGCTCCGAAAATCAAGTCCCTCCACTACCAGATTCTCGCCAAAAGCGCCGTTGTCCACGTTCGCCCCGCGTTCGTTAAATGCTTTTACTTTATCGTAGGATAAGAGACTCACCTGTCTGTGCCAGTGGCCTGCGTGCGCATCACCCTCAATGCCGAAATCCGGAATCAAATGCGCCTCCTCAATGGCATGCTTTTCGATTCCGCGCACATCGCTGATGCAGATGGCTCTCACTACTCCGTTCCCTGTTTCCATATCAATCTCCTTATTCGTCCTTAGTTCTCTTTGTCATGCACACAGATCCCGCCTGCTCAGCCGCCGATCATAACCATACTGTGCTGCTCCGTCATCTCCTCCGGCCGCTCAAAGCAATGGGCGTTCGGCTTTTTTAAGATCGCCTGTCTGATAGCGCTTGTCAGTTCTTCTTCGAGCACCTGTCCGCCTGTGCCATTTCGCAGCACCGCCCGCAGATCAGCTCCATCCTCATAGCAGAGACAGGTTTTCAGATAGCCCTGCGCAGTCAGACGCACCCGGTTACAGTTCTCGCAGAATTTGCCGTGGATCGCACTGATCAGTCCGATGCTTCCCTGAAATCCCGGAATCCGGTAATATACCGCCGGCCCCGGTCCATGGCTGCCTGAATCCGCTGTCAGATCGGGATACAGCCGCTTCATGTTCTCCAGTAATTCCTGATGATTCAGGCTCTTAAACTGGCGTCCGTACCCGATGGGCATCATCTCGATAAAACGCACGTCCACCGGATGATTGCGGGCAAATTCCACCATACCGCGCCAGGAACCGTCCGCGCTCTGGCTGTCTCCGGCAAAGGTTTCATCCCAGTCCAAAGACACACAGTTTAATTTGACCGGAAGGGATGCCGATGCAGCCAGATCGATGGCACGCTTTACCGTCGCCAGTCCGTCTGTGCCAGTAATGGCATCATACCGCTCCGAATTCAGTGTATCCAAGCTGATATTGACTCCGTCAAGACCTGCCGCCAAAAGATCTTGAAGGCAGGCTTCCAAAAGCAGCCCGTTGGTCGTCAGCGTCACACACTCGATTCCCGGTATCGCTTTGAGCTCCCGGATCAGACTGGCGCAGCCCTTTCGCACCAGCGGCTCGCCGCCGGTCACCTTTATGTTGTGAATGCCCAGCTTCGCACCACAGGAAGCAATCTGCACAATCTCCTCCAGTGACAGAATGTCGGACATGGGCACCATGGGCACTCCATCCGGCATACAGTATTTGCAGCGCAGATTACAGCGGTCCGTGATGGAAATACGCATATAATCAATCGTTCTTCCGTAAGAATCTTTCATGCTTACTGCCTTTCTTTCCTTGGATTATGAAACGCGCCGCTCTTTCCGCCCGATTTCTCGTCCAGATAGATCTGACCGATCTCCATGGTCTTATCGACCGCCTTGCACATATCATAGATGGTCAGAAGCGCCACCGTCACCCCGGTCAGGGCTTCCATCTCCACACCGGTCTTCCCCGTCGTCTTTGCCGTGCAGGAAGCCTGAATCTCACACGTTTCCTCCACCACGTCAAACGCGACCGCAAGCTTGGTCAGATTGAGCATATGGCACAGCGGAATCAGATCGGAGCAGTGCTTCGCCCCCATAATTCCGGCCACGCGCGCCACACCCAGGACATCGCCCTTCTTCATGGTTCCTTCCTGCACCTTTTCCAGACACTCCCGGCTCATAAAGATGCTGCCCCTCGCCACAGCCACACGCTCCGTGTCGGCCTTATCACTGACATCCACCATCCAGGCATTTCCCTGCTCATCAAAATGTGTAAATCCCATCGCACTAGTTCCCCTTTCCGAAGCCGCAGTTTGGGAAGGTGCAGGTCGGGCAGTTTAAGCACAGACCACCCTGTCCCAGCGCCGCCAGATCCTCTGCCTCCACCCTGTCATCTGCCATGACACGCGGCAGCACCAGATCAAAAATCGTGCGCTTCGCATACATCACACAGCCTGGCAGACCCATGATCGCCACCGTGCGCGGATCGTTGCCCGTATGCACCTCATAATACGCCAGCAGAAACATCGCGCCCGGAAGTACCGGCGCGCCGTAAGAGACGATGGATGCCCCAGTATTTTTGATGGCAAGCGGTGTCTTGTCATCCGGATCTACACTCATGCCGCCCGTGCAGATTACCACGTCAGCGCCCTGCTCAATCAAATCCAGAATGGATGCTGTCACTTTTTTGTCATCGTCGTCCCAGGTCACATGCCCGATGAGTTCCGCGTCAAATTCCAGAAGTTTTTCCTCGATAACCGGGGTAAAGGTGTCCTGAATTCTTCCGTAAAACACTTCATTTCCGGTGGTCACAATCCCCACTTTTTTGTGATGAAACGGTTTCAGCTCCAGGATCGATTTGCCGCCGGTGATCTCCATGGCCTTTTTCCGGGCCGCTTCCATCTTCGTCTCCTCGATGATCAGCGGGATAATCCGGGTTCCGGCAAGCTTATCGCCCTTTTTCACCGCGAAATTTCCGTGGCGGGTAGCGATCATCATCTGACCAAATCCATTGACCGCCTTCAGTCCCGCTGAATGCACCTTCAAAAGTCCGTCGCAGGCGGCTTTCAGCTCGATCTTGCCCTCCTTGGTCTCCGTGCGTTCCATATGATCGTTCTCACACATCCCGCAGAGAATCTCCGCCGCATCGTTCTCATGCAGCATTCCTTCTTCCTTCTCCCAGACGTAAAGCCGATCCTTTCCCACACTTAAAAGCACCGGAATATCTTCTTCTGTCACGATATGTCCTTTGCGAAATACCGCATGCTTGGTCACTCCTTTGATGATCTGTGTAATGTCATGACACAGTACATGCCCTACTGCGTCCTCCGTGCGAATCTCCTTCATACATGTTCTCCTTTGTCTGTTTCGTTATTTTCATTTGAGAATATCCGTTCCCAAAAGAAAGAGTCTGCCTGGGCAAACTCTTATGTTGATTCAAAAATGCGCCGAAAAATCTCCTGTGCCGCGCACTCCGTCTCCTGCTCAAATCTGTGATACTGTTCCAACAGCTTCCGGCCATCCTCGGTCAGAACTGTCCCGCCGCCGCTCTCGCCGCCGCGCGTTCCTTCCATCAGCTTGATCCCCAGATCATCCTCCGTCTTGCGGATGATCTTCCATGCCTTAGAATACGACATATGCATCGTCTTGCAGGCCGCAGAAAGAGACGACTTCTCCTGGACCAGCTGCATCAGCGCCGTGACACCTGGTCCAAAATTCCGTTCCCGCCGGTATAGCTGAAGCCGCAGATGAAATTTCAGTGGTTCCTTCATGGCATCCTTCCTTTGCATTCGATGGGATTTATTTTATCATATTCTTTTCCATTTGTGAACCATTTATTTTTGATTCCGGATCACCTGTTTTGTGTTTTGCCAGATATAGCCGTTTGTCCGCTTCTTCCATCAGTCCCTTTGCATCCAGATCCGGGAATTCCTGATAATTGACGCAGCCGACACTGATTCTGATCGGAAGTGCCCGTTCCCCATCGATCACTGCTCGCCGAATGATCTGGGCCGCCCCCTCCATTCTCCGTGCAAAAACCTCAGGCTGAATGTCCCGGCACACCACAAGAAACTCATCACCGCCAAACCGTGCAACGAAATCCCCTTGACTCAGGGCAACATTTCGCTGGAGCAGGGTGGCGACCGTCTTCAAAGCCTCATCACCGGCCAGATGACCGCAGGAGTCATTCAGATGCTTGAATTTGTCAATATCAACCATGGCAATCCCAAGATTCTTTCCACTCTTTTTTGCCCAGGTCAGGTACTCATCAAAATGCTCCTGAAGGAATCTCCGGTTGAACACACCCGTCAGCGGATCTTTGTCCAGCTCGTCATGAATCGCATCGAGCTTCAGATACAGGAGCTTTTTGTCGAACAGGTTGTCTACATAACGATCATTCAGCCTGGTGACCATCTCGATTACCGCACCGTTATCACCATAAGGGACATATTGGGAAATCACAAAATACAGGCCATTTTCAGAATATTCCAGCTTGCTGTATCTTGCATGGTCTCTCAGTGCCTGCAGAGAAATGCAGTGATTGCAGCGTGCGGATTTGCCCCACACCGAATAGCAGGCATTTACCTCACAGTCATGCGCCAGCATCTCTTCACAGACCAGGGTATGCTCCGGATCAACCAGGCGCACCAGATCAAAATCAGACTTTAAAGCCTCTACCTTTGCCAGTGCTTTTTCCTGATCCGTGGAGTTGTCAGCCTCCTTGATCCGACGCAGTCGATGGCGTGTCAAAACATTGCGGACCCTGTGCTGGATGATCGCCGGATTGTAGGGCTTTGATATGAAATCATCCGCATCCAGATCAAGTGCGCGTTCCTCGCTTTCCTCATCCCCCTGAGACGTTATGATGACCGGAAGATTATGCATATGCTCATTCTCCCGAATCCGATCAAGCAGCTGGAATCCATCCATGACCGGCATGAGCAGATCCAACAGCACAAACTCCACCTGCCGATAATGCTTCTGCAGATAGTCCCATGCTTCTTTTCCGTTCTCGGCCTCAACAATCTGATATTCGCCGGGATCAAAGTAGCTTGCAAGCACTGCCCGATTGACCTCGATATCATCCACAATCAGAAGAATCTTTTCCGCCGGTTCCAAATAGTCCGCCGAATCTGTCGAAATATACTGATGCACGGTCTTGTTCCTGCAGATCATCTCGGTCGTCCTGGATGTCCGAAGCAGTGTCTCGAAATCCTTTCGGCACATCGGTCTTGCATAATAAAAGCCCTGTACATAATTACAATCCATGGCACGCAGCATGGCGATCTGCTCGGCAGTTTCCACGCCCTCCGCCACGACGGCAAGATTGAGCCATTTTGCCAGACTGATCACAAAGCTTAGGATGCCCTTACCCGAAGTCTGATTCGCTTTCATCTGGATAAAACGCATGTCCAGTTTCAGAACATCCACCGGCATCTCAGCCAGCATATTGAGAGAAGAATAACCGCTCCCAAAATCGTCCATCTCCACAATAAAGCCCAGCTCCCGCATCCGGTTGACTGTCCGTATAATCTGATCCGGATTATCCGTATAGGCTGATTCCGTAATCTCCAGGTGCAGGTATTGGATAGCGATCTGATATTTGGCAATCAGCCCCAACAGGATATCCATAAGCTTGGGGTTGTAAATGTCGGCCCGTGATACATTGACCGAGATCGCTACCGAGGGGTAGCCCTGATCCATCCAGCTTCGGATATCCTGGCAGACCGTCTCCCACACATACTCGTCCAGTTTGGTAATAAAGCCATTCTTTTCAAAGAGCGGGATGAAGGTGCCCGGAGACAGCATCCCCTTCTGCGGGTGATTCCATCGAACCAGTGCCTCTGCTCCGGCGATCAACTCCTCACTCAGATCATATTTCGGCTGATAGTAAACCTCAAACTGATGCTGATCCAGCGCCGTCTGCATAGAACTGGTGATAAACTGTTCTTCCAACAGTTTCTGTCGAATAGAGTCATCATAGTAACAGCAGCTTTCACTATAATTCCCTTTATTCTTCTCGGCGGCCAACTGCGCCCGGTCACACAGAACCGTCACCGATCTGGAAGGATTTGTGATTGCAAAAATACCGCAGTTGATTCGAATGTCCAAATCAACCGGAAATGCATTGACTCTGCGTGTCCACTCCTGAAACATCTCATTGTCATACACCTCCCGATGCGGAAGCAGCACGAAAAACACATCGGCCACAAAGCGTCCGCACAAGCCAATTCCTCCGCTGATCTCCGTCAGAATATGTGCAAAATGCTTTAAAAGTTCATCTCCCGTCGCCGGTCCGTAGGTATCATTGATCAGTTTGAAACGTTCAATCCCCGCACACAGCAGATCATACTGTCTGTCTGGATTTTCATCCAGTTCCCGCCGTACCCGTTCCATAAAAAATTGTTTGTTGTAGAGGCCGGTCAGTTCGTCCCGCTCCACCTTATTGATCATCGCCGCCGTCTCACGAAACTCGATCGTGTTCATCAGCCGGTGGCGGATAATATCCGCTTTATAAGGCTTTGCGATAAAATCCATCGCGCCGAGAGAAAGCGCTTTTACTTCATTCTCATCGCCATCCTTCTGTGAGGAGACAATCACCGGAATCTTAGACAAAAAAGGATCTGCCTTCATCGCAGACAGCACTGCATATCCATCCATGACCGGCATCACAATATCCAGCAATATCGCAGAAATTTTCTCCGCATGGCTGTGCAGGATATCCATGGCCTCCTGCCCATTCTACGCAGTCAATATGTTGTACTCATTGCTCAGCAACTTGCTCAGTATCTGCCGGTTTATCAATTGATCATCTACGATCAGTATCGTTCTCTTCATCTTATTTTCCTCACGTGATCTATTTAACCTATTAAAGTATATCATAATTATATTTTTTTACAATATCTGACAATAGAAGAAACGACTGCGGTAAGCCTTGTGACACCAGGAAAAAGTAATAATATATAGCTACATTTTTCATCGTTAAAAAATGCGTAGAACGCTGGTACTTACAACGTTCTACGCATGTTAGCTGTCAAAGATGGGATTTTATTACATTCTATTTCATTTGTGAATCATTTTTCTCCTGTTTCATCTGATAACCTGAAAACAGACGCTTTATTTGTACACATTGCCTGCCGCTCTCACAAGCTCCTGCAAAAGTGACCGGAGCTTCGGAAGTTCTGGTGCCTGTGTAAGTCCATAATCCGTTGCCACCAGCTCCATACGGGGGAATGCCAGCCATGTACTGCCTGCTGCGTCCTCCCAGACCGCAATCCGCAGCGGCAGTTCCAGTGCGATGCTTTGATCTGCCTGCATAAGCCCGGTTCCTACCTTTGGGGATCCAAAAACCAGAACCACCGTAGGTCTCAGCGACAGTCCGACTTTCTCCGCGTTTTCCCCATGATCGAATTCAGCAAACAAAGGTATATTACGGGCTTTCAGTTCCTGCTCCAGCCTCTGTACCGTTTCCCGGACAGGGAACTGTCCCTCAAACAAATAGAGCTTGTTGTCATCATAATTAGTGGAAAGCAGATCTCCGAAGGCTCCCGCAATGCGACGGCCCAGATTCGTAAAATCCACTCCATCCCGGTTCGCCAGAAGTGTCACGCACACCAGCTCCTCCGAATGGGTAAAGCGGCTTAAATAGCTGGAAAAGCCGGGAACAGAACCCTTAATATCCATCAGTCCGCGGTGCTTATAAAAGAGCCAGCCGGCTACTGCCGGCACCTGCCGTCCGTCAGGCAGCTGCCACGGCGCGTAAATCAGCGCTCGATTTTCCGGCTCATGGATCAGTATATTGCCTGCCAGACCAATATCCCAGAAAGAAATGTCCTGAGCGGAAGCCCAGATATCCGAAAATCCTTTCAGGGCCGAAGGCTCTGTCCGCGGGATAGCCGTGCCGGCGCTGTCATAGCTTGCAGCAGGCTCAGCAGGGTCGATATAGGTCGAATCTCTCTTAAACAGCTGGTGTACCTGCTCACGCTCAGACAGATCCTCATGAGAAAACCGCTCCAGTTCTCCGGCAAAACAGGTTCGCCTAAGTCCTAAAAATTCAATCTGACGTTTCGTAACAAAATCCCTAT
Organism: Lachnospiraceae bacterium; assembly: GCA_028693165.1. Classification (GTDB taxonomy): domain Bacteria; phylum Bacillota; class Clostridia; order Lachnospirales; family Lachnospiraceae; genus Brotaphodocola. Next base: position 27,358 of record JAQUVX010000031.1, read on the forward strand.
AGGACATTTTACTTATTCTCTCAACAATCTCGCTTAGAAGCAAAAAGTTTGTAGCGCTCTGAGCCACATCCGTGCCCGGTGAAAAGGTAAGAGGCTGCTCTGCCGCCATGTCCACCAGCTCCTGAAAGCTCCATTTTGCAAAAGCAGACCAGTCCTTATGCAGGCGGTAATCCGGCAGACCGGCTGCGTGCCGCAGCAACTGCAGCACCGTCACAGGCTGCCAGCTCAAGGGCAGCCCGGGTATAAGTTCTCCTAAGCTCATATCCAGCCTTAGTGCGCCGTCTTCATAGAGCTGCATGACTGCCACAGCGGCAAAGGCCTGTGAAATAGGCCCTGCCGGCCACATGGTATTGGCAGAGGCAAGCCTGCGCTGCCTGTCATCCGATAGGCCATATCCCACCACCCGCGGAATATAGGGGGCCTGTACGATGGCAAGGGTCAGTCCGGGGATTTGATGTTCCTCCATAAAGTCCCAGATCATCCCGTCTACTGTCCGTCCAAGATAGGATATATCTCCACTGCCCCGCATTTTCACGGTTTCATGTTCTCGTGTATTCATATTTTTTCCTTTCTCTGCTCTGAAAAGAGCGCCTGTTCCACGTCCGAAATGGTGATGCCATCCAAATAAGACGTGCATTGTCGGTTAAGTTCCTGATAAAGTCCGTCCATATAATCCGCCATACCTGCCGAAACCTTACAATCCATATGAGGATTGCCGCTGCGCCATGCCACGTCGGCAAAACGGGTATTCAGCGCGCGGCAGATGTCCCCCAGCGTTACCCGATGAATCTTCTCATAGGTATAACCGCCGGAAAATCGACCCTCTCTTGTTTCTACCAGCCCGGCCTTTTTCAGCTGCGCCAGCACCCGGCGGATTCGTCCGGGATTGGTGCACACATTCTCAGACAGTTCCTCACTGTTAAGAGTCTCACCCTTATGGTGCAGATATACCATGGCGTGAACCGCCACATCAAAATCACTGTTCATTGGGATCATTCCCTCCTGTTTTACTGCTGTCACGTTGTTTGTAACTGTTATCATATCATTAACAGTTTTTTATTGTCAATCAAAAAGACACCACCACCTATATTTCTATAAGTAATGATGTCTTATGCTTCATTCAAATTTTTCTAAAATTATCCTGTAATTATTTGCTCATCTGAGCTGCAACTTCTGCTGCGAAGTCTTCGTTCTTCTTCTCAAGACCTTCGCCGGTCTCGAAACGTACGAAACCTTTCACCGTGATCTTAGCGGAATTTGCTTTCGCAACTTCTTCAACGTACTTTGCTACGGACTGCTTGCCGTCTTCAGCCTTAACGTAGGTCTGATCCAGCAGGCAGATCTCTTTGAGCTCTTTGTTGATACGACCGTTGATCATGCCCTCGATCACTTTAGCCGGCTTGGAAGATTCCTTCGGATCATTCTGGATCTGAGCCAGCAGGATCTCTTTCTCTTTTTCGATGTAGTCGGCATCTACTTCCTTATCAGAAGTATAAAGCGGTTTCAGTGCTGCGATCTGCATCGCGATATTCTTAGCCATCTCTTTGACAGCATCGTTCACAACATCCGTCTCAACGTCTACAAGAACACCGATCTTGCCGCCTGCATGGATGTAAGATACCACACAGCCGTTCTCCTCATGAACCTGCTGGAAACGTCTGATGTTCATGTTCTCACCGATGATGGAGATCATGCTGGAAAGCTGCTCTTTTACGGTCAGCGCCTCATCCAGTGTCCATTTCTCCTCGAAGAATGCGTCCATATCAGCAGCTTTCGTGGTCAGCGCCTGAGCAGCAACTTCACGTACATAAGTCTGGAATTTTTCGTTCTTTGCAACAAAATCAGTCTCTGCATTGACTTCTACTACAACTGCGGTCTTGCCGTCTTCGCTTACCAGTGCATCTACGATACCCTCAGCTGCGATACGTCCAGCCTTCTTCTGTGCTCCTGCCAGACCTTTTTCTCTTAAGAAGTCTACTGCCTTGTCCATATCACCGTCGGTAGCTGCAAGTGCTTTCTTACAGTCCATCATTCCTGCTCCGGTCATCTCTCTCAATTCTTTTACCATTGCTGCGGTTACTGCCATTGTAATGTCCTCCATCTTGATTTAGTTGGTTTTTGTAAAAACAAAGGTGCTTCAACCTGCGTGATCCTGCAGGTCGAAGCACCTGATTTCTTTGATTAAGCCTCTACAGTTTCTTCTGCTGCATCAAATGCCTCGGTGAAATCTGCTTCTGCCTCACCCTGGTTTGCCTCGATTACTGCATCTGCCATCTTAGCTACGATTAATTTAACCGCTCTGATCGCATCATCGTTACCCGGGATAACATAATCCAGTTCTTCCGGATCACAGTTTGTATCTGCGATACCGATTAACGGAATTCCCAGAGTATGCGCTTCCTGTACGCAGATTCTTTCCTTCTTCGGATCTACGATAAAGATTGCGTCTGGCAGTCTCTTCATCTCTTTGATTCCGCCCAGATTCTTCTCCAGCTTCTCCCATTCTTTCTTCAGCTCGATTACTTCCTTCTTCGGCAGTACATCGAAAGTACCGTCCTCAGACATGGTCTCGATTGCTTTCAGTCTTGCAATACGGCTCTGAATGGTCTTGAAGTTGGTCAGCATGCCGCCCAGCCATCTCTCGTTTACATAGAACATTCCACAACGCTCGGACTCGCTCTTGATTGCGTCCTGAGCCTGCTTCTTGGTACCAACGAACAGGATCGTACCGCCGTTTGCAGCGATCTCAGATACTGCGTTGTAAGCCTCATCTACTTTGCCTACTGATTTCTGCAGGTCGATGATGTAGATACCGTTTCTCTCGGTGTAGATGTACGGAGCCATCTTAGGGTTCCATCTTCTTGTCTGATGTCCGAAATGAACACCTGCTTCCAAAAGCTGTTTCATTGAAATAACGCTCATGTTATTTACCTCCATTTGGTTTTTTACTTCCGCCTGCCTCTTGTACTCCCTCCGGGACCTCGTAAAAGGCACCACCGTCAGAATCAGCAGACGTGTTTTTTGTCAGCCTTATTATACTAACATATCTTGCATTGTTTGACAAGTTATTTTTTATGAAATTGCTGTGTGTGTTGCGTGAGTGCTGTTTTGGCAAAAAATCCGCTTCGGCATTTTGGCCGGAGCGGATTCACTTACTTCGCAGCTTTGATATTCTTCAGTTCCTCGAACACCACATCATTCAACACCTTAATGTAGGTTCCCTTCATCCCGGAGGAACGGGATTCGATCACGCCGGCGCTCTCAAACTTGCGAAGGGCGTTGACGATGACCGAGCGAGTGATGCCGACCCGATCCGCGATCTTGCTGGCAACCAGAATTCCCTCATTGCCATCCAGCTCTTCAAAAATGTGGGTGATTGCTTCCAGCTCCGAGAAGGATAAGGTACTGATCGCGGATTTCACGATCTGAACCTTTCTGGTCTCCTCTGCACTCTCCTCGTTTACGGAGCGCATCATTTCGAGACCGACAACGGTCGTTCCGTACTCACTCAAAATAATATCATCGATGTCATACTGCGCATCGTCCTTATAGATGAACAGGGTACCAAGACGCTCCCCGGCAATATCGATCGGTGTGATAATCGCCTGATACTTCTTTACGTTCTCCTCGGCAAATCCCAGAGTAGCCAGGTTTACGTTCTCCTTTGTGGAGAGGATACTGAGCAGACGTTCATTCAGCATGCGGTCTACAAAACCTCCGACCTGATCTTCGATCAACTCTTCGATCTCATCCACACCAGAACAAATGCCGACCCCAAGTACCTTGCCTTTCTTGCTGATCACAAGAATGTTCGACAGCAGGATTTCACTCAACACTTTACAGATATCGTTGAATACGACCTTGTGAGAACTGTTATTATGCAACAATTTATTGATTTTTCTAGTCTTATCAAGAAGCTGAACACTCATTTCGCAAAACCTCCTCAACTATTTTATATTTTGCACCCCAAAATCTACTATACTGGATAAATTTTAACACGATTGCAAAATAATAACAATAGTTTTTGGAAATTTTATGATTTTTTTAATTATTATACTATTTTGGATCTAAATTCATGCTATAACCACACTGTTCATCTCCACACAACAGCTTGTTGCCCTTCTCGACCATATAACCGCCGCACTGCGGACATTTCTGAACGGATGGTTTCTGCCAGGACATGAAATCGCATTCCGGGTTGTTCTCACATCCGTAGTAGCGCCGTCCCTTCTTGGTCTTTTTGACCACCACATCCTTGCCGCATTTCGGGCACGGGACATCGATTTTCTCCAGATAAGGCTTGGTGTTGCGGCAATCCGGGAAGCCCGGACATGCCAGGAATTTCCCATGAGGGCCGTATTTGATTACCATATTCCGGCCGCACAGATCACAAATGACATCCGTGACCTCATCCGCAATCTTGACCGATTCCAGCGTCTTCTCCGCCGTCTTCACAGCTTCGTCCAGATCTGGGTAGAAATTCTCCACGATTGTTTTCCATTTTACAGTTCCGTCTGCCACCTTATCAAGCAGCAGCTCCATATTCGCCGTAAAGCTGGTGTCCACAATGCTGGTAAAGCACTTCTTCATGATCCCGTTCACTACTTCCCCAAGCTCGGTGGCATAGAGGTTCTTGTTCTCCTTGGTCACATAATGCCGTGCCAAAATCGTCGTGATCGTCGGCGCATAGGTACTCGGACGTCCAATCCCCTGTTCTTCCAGCGCTTTTACAAGAGAAGCCTCCGTATAATGAGCGGGCGGCTGTGTGAAATGCTGGCTTGGCCTCAGCTCCGACAGGTTCAGCACATTGCCCTTCTCCAGTTTGTTAAACAGTGTATTGGTATCCTCTTTATCTTCTTCCTGCACATATACAGACATAAAGCCGTCAAATACCAGTTTGGAGGCTGCCATGGTAAACAGATAATCTCCGGCCGCAATCTTGACCGAGGTAGTCTCATAGATCGCAGGCTGCATACGGCTGGCCGCAAAGCGCTTCCAGATCAGCTGATAGAGACGGAACTGATCTCGCTGCAAAGATTCCTTTACCTGATTGGGAGTCAGATTGATATCGGTAGGACGAATCGCCTCATGGGCGTCCTGAATCTTCGCCGTACTCTTCTTCACCTGTTCACTTTTCAGCACGTACTGCTCCCCGTAATTTGCTTCCACAAACTGGCGCGCTGCCGCATCGGCCTCCTCCGCAATACGAGTGGAATCGGTACGCAGATACGTGATCAGACCGATCGATCCGTGCCCCTTCACATCAACACCTTCATAGAGCTGCTGCGCCAGGCGCATCGTCTTCTGTGTCGAGTAATTCAGCACCTTGGAAGCCTCCTGCTGAAGGGTACTGGTGGTAAACGGAATCGGCGGTTTCTTCGTGCGCTCGCCGGCCTTCACCTCATCCACGACAAACTGCTGACTGTCCAGACCTTGTAAGATCTGATCCAGGTCTTCTTTCCGGTTAATTGCCAGTTTTTCTTTTCTGCTTCCATAAAACTTCGCAGTCAGAATCTTCTTTGCACTGCCCTGAGACAGATCTGCCTCCAGATTCCAGTATTCTTCCGGAATGAATGCATTGATCTCATCTTCCCGGTCACAGATCATGCGCAGTGCCACGGACTGTACACGTCCTGCACTTAAGCCTCTCTTGACCTTGGCCCAGAGAAGCGGACTGATGGAATAGCCCACCATACGATCCAGAATTCGTCTCGCCTGCTGTGCATCTACCAGACTCATATCGATCTCGCGCGGATTCTTCAAAGAATTCTTCACCGCATTCTTGGTAATCTCATTGAAGCTGATACGGTAAACTTTTTTGTTCTTTGCTTCCTCCAGTTTCAGCGCCTTCATCAAATGCCAGGAAATCGCTTCCCCCTCGCGGTCAGGGTCAGTCGCAAGATAGATCTTGTCGGCCTTCTTGGCCTCCTGACGAAGCTTCGCCATAATGTCGCCTTTTCCACGGATGGTAATATACCGCGGTTCGTAGTCATGCTCCACATCAATACCAAGCGTGCTTTTCGGAAGGTCACGCACATGACCGTTCGATGCATCCACCATATAATTAGAACCCAGGAATTTTTTGATTGTCTTTACTTTTGCCGGGGATTCCACAATTACTAAACTATTCGCCATAGTCACTCCTGTTATTCTTATTCGAGTTTTTTTCCATAATAGTGATTGGCGGAGCGGAACACGTATCCGCCCAGTTCCAGTTCCAGCAAAATGCCCATACATTCGCTTAAACCAAGGCCACTTTTCGCCAAAATTTCATCCAAATGTTTCGGTTTGAAATCCAAGCAACTATACACCATTTTTTCCTTCTTGGCAAGACAATTTACATTTTTTTCATGAATAATTAACTCTTTCTGACATTTTATCCCCAGAAACTCCATGATATCTTTCGGAAAATTTGCCATATGAGCACCGTCCTGAATCAACCGGTTGCATCCGGCACTCAGCGGATCCGTAATGCGGCCCGGAACTGCAAACACCTCTCTTCCCTGATCCAGTCCAAGCTCTGCCGTAATCAGGGATCCGCTTCGCTCTTTCGCCTCCACCACCAGAATCGCATCGGCCAGACCACTTATGATCCGGTTGCGCATCGGAAAATTCTTCGACGCGGGCCGGGTATCCAGCGGAAACTCCGACAAAATCCCTCCCGTCTGCGTCAGCTTCTCATAAATCCGGAAATGGGCGGACGGGTAACAGATGTTGACACCACATCCAAGAACCGCGAAGGTTGCTCTTCCTGCGTCCAGGGCACCCTGATGCGCTGCGCCGTCGATTCCAAGTGCCAGTCCGCTTACAATCTGCACGCCTTCGCTCGCCAGGCTCCGGGCGAATTCTCTGGCAATCTGCTCGCCATAGGCAGAACAGCCCCTTGCCCCCACGATCGCCAGAACCGGTTTGTCGTCCTCAGGAAGTGCGCCGCGCACAAACAGTCCCATCGGATAGGAATGAATTTCCCGAAGCCGGCCGGGATATGTTTTCTCCAGCGGTGTAATAAACTGAATTCCCCGTTCTGCCAGCTGATCATAACGTTTCTGACTTTCCCCATATGCCTGTTTCCATTCCAAAAGTGCTTCTACCTGGTTCTTCTTAAGAATCCCCGCCTTAAGCAGAGGTATTTCTTCTATATTAATAAGATTGCCAAAGCGCTCAAAATAAATACCAAGCTTTTGAATGGATGCCGCCCCAAGAAAAGGTGCTTCGCAGAGCCAATGCAATGCCCGGCGCTCCTGTTCCAATGTTTCTTTTTCCATCCGTCAGTCTCCTTTCCCCCAGTATTTCTCTGCCAGATCCCGATACCCCACCGCTTCACTCAGATGAGCCCGCTCAATCTGATGCGCGCCTGCCAGATCGGCAATCGTGCGCGCCACCTTTAAAACCTTATTGCAGCCACGCGCACTCAGCTTCATCTTCTGAAAAACCGTCTGGAGAAACTGCTCATCCTCCGGGTTCAGTCTGCAATACCTGCGAATCTCGCGGCTGCCCATATCGCCGTTAAACAGAATCGCACTGTCCAAAAAGCGCTCCCTCTGAATACTCCGGGCACGCTCCACCCGCATTCGTATGTCCCGGGAAGCTTCCTTTAAGCCAGCTCCGCGCATCTCCTGAAAGCTGATCGGAGCCGCCTCCGCACAGATGTCGATTCGATCCAGAAGCGGCCCGGAGATCCTGCCCAGATATTTATTGACCTGCTCACGTGTGCAGGAGCAGCGATCCCGATCCGGGTAGAATCCGCAGGGGCAGGGATTCATCGCCGCCACCAGCATAAAATGTGCCGGGAATTCATAACGGCCATGAACCCGGGACACGGTGACCCGATGCTCCTCCATGGGCTGACGCAGAATCTCCAGTGTCTTCTTCTGAAATTCCGGAAGCTCATCCAGAAACAACACACC
>JAQUVX010000001.1 GCA_028693165.1 Lachnospiraceae bacterium
GGTGTTTCGGGCAAAGCGGGAAATGGACTTCGTAATAATCATGTCGATTTTGCCGTCCTCGCAGTCGGCAATCATGCGTTTGAATTCTTCGCGGTGACGGGTACTCGTTCCCGTTATACCCTCATCTGCATATATCTCGACAAGCTCATATTCGGGATGCCTGGCGGCATAATCGCGGTAATAGGTTACCTGGTTTTCAAAGCTCAAAAGCTGGTCTTCATTGTTAGTGGAAACGCGGCAATATGCCGCAAGTCGAATCTTCCGCTCACGCACGGCGGCTCTGTTGACCACCTCGCGCCGAGCCGGAATATGCTGAATTTCTCTTGCCATATCAATCTTCCTTTCTATATGGGCATTCCTCGGAAGCGTCGTATTCGTCCTTCGGGAATGCGGTAAATCGGTTCATGCCGTTTTTGTCTTTGTAGGGTACGACCGTCACAGGCTCGGTCACGCCCCAGGCATCAGCAACGGCTGCGGGAAGCCACACGCCCTTGCAAGCCGTCGCCGACACTTTGATGTTGGTCTTGCAAGCCCAATATTCCCGACTGCCGTTGCTCCATTTGTGAAGGAGCTTCTCTCCGCAGTATGGGCAGTAAAGCATATTCGTCAATGGGTACTGCGTTCTGCTTGGGCGGGGCTGTAAAGGAGCGGGAGGGAGTGGCGTGTCCAGATGCTCCCGACGCTCTGCAAGAACCGTCTGTACCCGTTCCCATTGGGCGGGGTCGACTATCGCAGGATGGTCGTCGGCAATGTACCACTGGTCTGCTTCGCCCTTGTTCCGCTTGCTCACCCTGTGGCTGTCCTTATAGGTTTTCTGCAAAATAATATCGCCCTTGTACATCACATTGCGAAGTACACGGGCGATTTGAGAGTCAGTCCACTTGCCGACTTTCGGCGAAGGGATACCGTCCCTGTTCAGTTTTTCTTTAATCTTTGATGCCCATACGCCTTGCTCGGCAAGGTCAAACATGAGCTTCACCACCTTTGCCTCCTCCGGCACAACGGTCAGTTCGTCGTACTCGTCGACCTTGAAGGCGTAGGTGGCCGCCGAAGCGTGAGAACGGATGCCCTGGCTGAACTTCCTTTGGTACACCATCTTGCCGACCTGGCTTGCTCCTTCGCTCTCGGCCTGGGCGAAAGCCCCCTGGATGGTCATGAGCAGTTCGCCGGAGGTGGTGAGGGTGTTGATGTTCTGGAGTTGAAAGAAAACTCCGATGCCCAGGCTTTTAAGTTCCCGAGTGGCGTTGAGCGTCGTTTCCGTGTTCCTGGCGAACCGTGAAATGCTCTTCACTACAATGAGGTCGATTTTACCCGCCCTGGCATCGGCGAGCATCCTTTGAAACTCCGGCCGGTTTTCCTTAAAGCCCGATATGCCACGGTCGGCATAAATACCGACGAACTCCCATGCAGGATTGGCGTTGATGTAGTCCGTGAAATACTGCGCCTGGTTATCGAGAGAACCTTCCTGTTCATCGCTGTCAGTCGACACACGCACATACGCGCAAACTCGCAGCCTGCGGGTCAGCTTCGGAGCGTTTGGTTTGATGACTCTGATACGCATTTCAGCGCCTCCTTTCTATTAGCGTAGTGTATATATCACTCTAAAGAGCGTATTAGTCAAGCAATAAAGGCAACAATTATCCGTTTTATTTTTGCGTGGGTTTTCACGCAGAAAAAAAGGGCGCCGGGCCTCGTTTGAGGAAGCCCGGTCGCCTTTATTGCTCAGAGTTTCGCAGCGTAGTCAAGGGAAATCCATCCGTTGCGGTTCTTTTTGTATGCCTTGAGAAGCCCCCACCTGGAAGCCCCTGCGCCGCTTGCCTCCTCAACGATGGTGAACACGCCCTTGCCCGTATACTTCCCCGCAGTCCCGTAGTTCGTGCCGGGGCCTTTGCGGATGTTGAGGTTGGAGATCGCCACACGGACACGGTACGGCTCAAAGGCAGCAGTAGGCGTGTCGCTGGGTTCGGTCGGCTGTGCTGTGCCACCCGAAAGCCCGGCTTTAACATCTGCACGGAAGGTATCCATGCTTTTGCCGTGGCGCGGAAACCAATGCATCACATCGCCGTGGTTGGAAGCGATGCCTTGTTTGTACCCCTCGCAATGGCAGATGATGTTCTTTTCGGTCAGCCCATACTGCTTGCAGAGGTAAACGCATAACTCGACGGCTTCCTTGTAAACGGCATAAAAATACGAGGCATCGGTAAGACCGTCCTCGCAGATTTCAAATCCGATATGAGTGTTGTTCGAGCTGCCGCCGCCATGCCAGCCTCGCATATTCCACGGGAGCGTCTGGTAGGTGGCGATAGAACCGTCCTTCAGCTTGCCGATGAAAGCGTGGACGCAGACCTGTCTGCCGCCGGGAGTGGCGGTGTTCCAGTGGTTTCCGTACTGATTTACGCCGAGCAGACCATCGTCGGGACCGACATAGCGTTTCAAGTTCGGATTGTTTGCACCAGTGGAGTGAACCATGATTCCCTTGGGCTTTATCGTCTTCCCGGCCTTATAGCAGTCGTTGTTTGTCAGTAAGAGTTTGTGTAGATTCATTTGTTGTCCTCCTTTTCAGCCCGGTCATGGAGCTGCTCAAGCACAGCCTTTAGCTTGTTGGGAATGGGCAGACCCAGGTGCCCGGCATTCTCCAGAAGCGAAACGCCCTCGTTGGAAATGTAGAAAAAGATGATGGCTGTACGCAGCACGGAGCCTGTGCCTATCACGTTCATGTCGAGTATGTGAGCGATGCCGACCAGCGCAAAGATGAGTACCTTCTTAAAGATACCCTTAAAGCCTACCGAGCTGGACAGCTTGTGGTCGATGACTGCACACATGATGCCCGTGATGTAGTCCACGACCACGAACGCGATAAGCGCATACAGCAAGCCGTCACACCCCCCAAGAAACCAGCCGAGCCAGCCGCCGATAGCGGCAAACACCACTTGAATAACACTCCAAAATTCCTTCATTATAACTCCCTCCGTTTAATAGATTTCTACGCCCTTTGTATTGGGCGATTCGGATGCCTTGCCTATCAGATCGGACAGACGAGCCTTTGCCTTTCGTCCGCCGCTGTCCACGGTAAACGAGGTGTAAAATCCGCCTTTGCCGAAATTGTGTGTTACATCGGTCACCGTGCCAATAACCTCTTCATCGCCGTTTTCATCGATGATATGCGCCTCGTCGCCGATGGTAAGCTGCGGAGTGAACACGCCCACAAAGCTCTCAAGCCGCCCGGATATGGAGAGGGACTCTGCCATCTCATTCGCCATCCGGGTCACCTCTTCAAGCGTCGCGCCATCCACAGCCGAAACATAGAGCGTTCTATGCGATGGCTGAACCCACCATTTGCTCTGCTGCACATCGGCGTAGACACGAAGTTCCGGCTCGGAGCAGGTCACACACACACGGCTCGCGGCATCGGAATCGTCATACTCCACGTTGTAGCTCCAACAGGTTTTGTCCCGCTCGAAGGTAAAAACGCCCGGTTGGTCGAAGCGCGGGTCGGTAACGGCCGCCACACCCACTCTGCCAGCCTGGGTTTCGTCGACCTTCCAGTCCGGCAAAAGCGAAATGACCCGCTTCAGACCATCCAGTATTGTAACGTCCGGCTCGAAGCGGAGCCGCCATGCCTTTCCCGCATCTCCTATGAAGAAGTCCTCGACTCCGGCGAGCGTTAGGACGGCGGTCATGTTGTCAATGAGCGCACCTTCCTCAAAGGTCGTGTCCTCGTCAAAGGTCTGCTCACGCAGCAGTTTGCCAATGGCGTTTCTCGCCGAAACGGAAACCTTCTCGTCGGGATAGGATACGTTGGCGCGGTCGATGTAGAAGATGCCGAGCGGCATCTCGGCGCTGTTGCCGAGAGAAAAGTAAATCTCCATCTTCGTTCCAGGCGTGACGAGGGCGCGGAAGCGGTTGAGAAGCTCGCCTCTGATGTTGAGCAGATTGCAGGACATCGACGATACCTCGCTGCCCACGCTGAACGACACAGAGCCATCCACGAGAGCTTTGGATATATCGGTCGGCATCATGAACATGACGAAGCGGTGATCTCCCTCTGCGCTCCAAAAGCCGTAGCCGCCGTAATGCGCCACGCGCTTCAAGCTCGGAAACGAAATGTCATCGTCCGGCGAAGCGCGACCCTTGTTCTCAAAAACGAGGTCGGCATACAGCCCCAATACGGGATCGGTGTTTAAGGCACGAATTACCCCGTCCGGGCTGAGATAGAAAACCCGCAGGAGATTGTCATTGGAGTGAATCACCTGTGGGTATTGCCCCTGCCCGATATTCATTGTGTACTCAAAAGTTAGCTGCATACCATCATCCTCTCTGTAGCTGAATGGAACAGGTGAAGCGAAGCAGATTGTTTTCGGTCTTGAACGGCAGGTCAATAGAATAGCTCGCTTCGACCGTCTCACCCGCTGCGGGAGGTGTGGTCAGTTTAAGGCCCGGCACGGTCTTTCCGATGAAGAAGGAAGTACCGAAAGACTGCCCGTCTCTTGTAGGGATGTTTGTCCTTGCAAGCGAATACGACCAGTTGTAACCAGGGATATACACTCTCCAATATCGCGCCCTGATAAGTGGCCACGACCATACCTGCGCGTTGCGTGTTGCTTCCACGGCAGTCCAGGTCTCATTGTCTGTCGAATACTCGATTACCAAATTGCCAATCTGCGATGATGGGACCGTGACAATTTCAAACTTCAGCCTGTTACATTCCTTCGGCGAAAGCAAATCGACGAAAATGGGGTTAGCTTCGGTAATATAGCAGGAGGATGGATATTTCGTGGAGTCGTAGCAGTTCCACCATGCCATCGGATCACGATAGCTGTAGGAGGTCGAAGGTGTGCGGGTACGAAGGTCGCCGAAAGAAACATTCTCGTCAAAGACAGAGAACTGCGCCGTGTGGTAGTTTTCATACCAGTCTCCGCAGTTGCTTTCGTAATCGACTGTGAAGTCTGTCCCCGCTTCAAGCTCGATATCGTTCACAAAGACCCGCGCTGTGCCGGACTGAATAACCGGGCATCGGATATTGAACTCCGTTTTCTCCCCATCACCTTCGCCGACAACGATATGGTCGATGGCATACGGAGGGAAAACGGCATGGTCTGGGAAAGTAAAAGACCCAAAGCCAGCAATGCCGAGATGCCGCACAATGCGGTTATTGCATTCGCTGTCGAGGAAAGTCGTGACCGGGATGTCGTATTGGTAGTTCTCCATGCTGCCCACGCCGTTTGTGAAAGTATAGCTTTTTGAGCCTGTATACTTCACTTCCAAATCCGAGGAAAGCTCAAGCGGATAGCGGGAGAAACGAATATAACTGTCCATGCTTCCTGTGAGCAGCCAGCGCAGAAGATAATTCTTGTCCGGGTCGGGATAGATGCCATTGTCGCCGAAGCCGGACGGAGTATAGGTGGCATAGAAGGTCGCGGTGATATACACCACATCCACATCCGTCTTTGCTATGGCGATTTGATTCCCCTCGGAGTCCTGGAGCATGGCGTGGGTCATGAGATAATACGTCCCGGACCATGTTCCGCTTCTGTACGTCTCGAAGCCGACTTCCGTGATATTTGACCCGTTGCATTCCGTGGCTTCAAGTTTGATCTGCCGTGTGGTGTGGGATGTCGGATACTCATATACGGTTTCAAGCGTTGTGACAGATTTGCGCGTCAAATGTGAAAAGAGCGCGGTATCCGTTATTGCCGGAGTACCGATGCCCGTTCCGACAGCAATATAGTTCAAGAGGTCGCTCGTCTTATAATACGGCGTGTTTGTCAGTCGGCTGCTGAAGTAATAATTCAGTATCACATTGTAGGCGGTTGCCGTCTGCTTAACCTTGCCAGTACGGGAGTCGACGACCTTGACCTCGAATTTGTTGTGCAAAAGCACTTTTTCTTTTATTTCCATGTTGCCTCCTCCTTAAATCGGTAAGGTTGATACGGGCGCAAGGGTCATTGACGCTGTTGGGATGGATACTATGGCATAACTCGCCTCATCGAACAGCCAGGTAAAGACCGCTTCATCAATCCAGCCCTGCGTTCCAAGAACATAAATAGCAGCAGTTTCATTCTCGTAACCGTAGTGATATATGGCTTCGGCTTCGGCAACGGCGGTCAAGGACGGCAAGAACCATGCCTGGCCTTGCAGTCGGTAATACCAAAAGTTCCGATGCTCCGGGATTGTGATTGTGACCTCAAGCGTCCGGCGTATATCGGCGCTCGTATGAAGAACGATGGCTTGAAGCTCACTATCATATTCGCTTGAAATCACCGTCACGTTTGGTGCAGAGACTTTGCATCCCGCAAGGAAAGCGGGGTCTGGCACACCGTGTAGAGCCTTATCAAGATACACACGAAACCCATAGCACGAGAACCCTTCGTCACGGTTGATTTTCTCTACCCGGTCAACGGCTATTTCCGGCGAGGCTTGAAGCGCATCCAACATGAAGTATGGAAGCTCGGCTTTCAAACCTGCGCTTTCATCTGTGTAGCCATAATACTCACGAATCCTCGGAAGCCAGGCACGAGCATTAAAGGTATTGATGTGGATGGTTTCGGGTCGGACGCTCATCCCTGCGTAATTCCTGTGTGTCAGCGTCAGCAGCATATCGCTGCCGTTCTGCGTGAGAAACCCGATGCGGAAGTCGTTTGTTCGTATGACCGAAAGTGTGGTGTTGCCGGAGCCGAGGGTCGTCACCTCACGCTCGGCCTCCCAAACATAAGAACCATCGTGCTGGCAGCAGAGAGCGCGATAAAACACAGCGCCGTCACGCAGGTAGCCGATGATAAGCCCCTGGTCGAGATCGATGTCCACGCTCGATTGCCAGCCCTTGCAGGACGAAATCTGCGACACGCCAATGGCAAGCAGAGCGCGGGAATCCCTGTCCCTCCAATGCTGAACATAAAGGTTGCCGTCCTCGACCGTGAAGATGTACGGATATTCTTCGGTTTGCAGATAATACCACTCTTGGGCGGCGTTCATCTTCCACACGCCGTTGTATTCGATAGCGGCATCTTCTATGCGCCCATACGTCCATTGATACTCCCACTTGTAGTCAAAACCTGCGGGGAAACGCCGCTTGTATATCTGTGCGACACCATCGTCAAGGCAGATGGCATAGGCAAACGCAAGATTCGCATCGCCCTCCATCTGCCTGACGGCGACATCGCCGAGCGCGGGAGCGATATCCTCATGTATCGGCTCGGAAAGCAAAGTGTTGATGGAAGTCTGCGTGGCAACGAGCCGGAGGTTCGGCTTGCTGTCCGTGTCCTCTGCCTTAAAGCGGTTAAGAAGTTTGATACGCAGCGCGGAAGGAATACTTCTCATCGGTCGGTCACCTCGCTTACTGCGGAAAGAATGACCGTGGACTTGTACCATCCCGCCGCGAGGTAGTCGAACTTGCCAAGCTCTGTGATGCGCCCGGTGAAAAGCCCCTGCTTGGCAGAAACCTCAAGCAGAGGGAGCAGGTCGGCGGAAGACATCAGCGCCGCTTTACCCGTTTCATCAACATAGACCTCAAGCTCATACCGCACGGTCGGACTGCCGAAGCGGGTCAGATATTCTGTCCCGTCAAGGGCAGTCTGAACCGTGAGTATAAGCTCCTGTGTATTCTTGAAGCTGACGAAGCGCGTGATAAGGCTATCTTCGCCGGATACCTTCAGATATGCCATTACACACGTACCTCCTGTCTCAATCTGTCGATTACGATATCCACCACGCCAGTGAGCGCGCCTTCGTCGTTTACGCCCTCCACACGGATAATCCCGGTGTGCTGCATTACGGTCGTCACGACATTTGCGGCGCGGTCAAGGAACGAGGTGTCAAGTTTGGCGTTTGCGGCAATGTCAAAGTCGGTGGGCAGCGTGGTTTCCATATCTTTTGCGATGCCCTTCATGGCCTTGTCGATGTCCTCGCCCATGCCGTTGACTGCCTTAACTGCGTCCTGCCCATTGGTTTCAATAGACCCTGCAAGACCTTCGACCATCATCTTACCAATCCAGCCCATTTCCTTTGAAGGAGAAGCGATGCCGAAGAAGTCGCAGATTCCGTCCCAAATAGAGGAAATCCACCCGGAAACCTTATCCCAAAGCCAGGAGGCCAACGACTGAATGCCCTCCCACAAGCCGGACACGATGTTCGCGCCTATTTCAAATACCTTGCCGACCGCTTTTCCAAGTCCCTCCACAATGGCGGCGACAATTTGCGGTAATGCCGCCACAAGCTGCGGAATTGCCTCTATGAGTCCAACGGCAAGCTGAACGATAAGCTCAATGCCCATCTCAATGATGGCGGGGAGGTTATCGGTGATGAAGTTTACGATGGTCAGGATGATTTCCGGCAGCGCCGCCACAAGCTCCGGCAGAGCATTCAAAAGCCCCTCTGCCAATCCCTGAATGATGGCAAAGGCGGCTTCGAGGATTTTATCCATATTGTCGAGCAGCGTTTTTGCTATGAGGATAATTGCCTCGACGATTGCCGGGATGAGTTCGGGGAGCGCCTCTCCGATGCCTGTCACAAGCGCGATGACGATTTGGATGGCAGCCTCCACCAGAAGCGGCAGGTTCTCCACAAGAGCGTCGATAATCGTGAGAACGGCTTGCACCACGGCAGGTATCAGTTCCGGCAGGAGTGAAAGGAGCGTCTCAAGCACCTGCTCGAAGAGCGTTGTGACCGTGTCCAGCAAGGTCGGTAAAAGTTCCGCAAGAGCGCCGAGCAGTCCATCCATAGCCGTAGGCAGCGCCGCCACGATGTTTTCAATGACAGGTGTAATATTCTTCACGACCGACTGAAACGCATCCACCACGTTTTCGGTCAAGTTCTTCATGTCCGCTTCGCTATTGCCGAGTCCGGCAATAAACGAACTCCACGATGCTTGCAGAAGACCGAGAGAGCCGGATATCGTCTCGGTGCTTTCACGGGCGAAGTTCCCGGCATACTGTTCGGTGTTCTCGAAGAACATCTGCATGGCGACTTCAGCTTTTTCCGCTTGCGTGGCCGAAGCCCACACGAAATCCAGCCCTTTTGCCACGGCATAGGCTTCGATGTTGGTGGCGTTCATCGCCACACCGAGGTTATCCATCATGGTGAAGTTGCCCTTTGCGGCGCCAGCCACGGAATCAAGAGCGACCTGCATATCAATGCCCATAACAGAAGCCATGTCCGCCGCGCGCTGCATTGCCTTTTCGGTTAGATCGGCAGATTTCTGCACATCAAGGCCGGAGCCTTGAAAGAGCGCGCCCATTTTGTTTGCGGTGGCGAGGTATTGGCTCTGAGACACACCCAGGTTCTTGTACGCTTCCTCGCCGACTTGTTGCATATGGTCGGCGTATTCCTGAAAGACCGCTTCCGAGCCGCCGAGGTTCTGCTCCAACTCACCGAATTGCTGCACGACCTCTTTGCCGAGTTTGATGGCGGCGGTGCCGGCCGCAAGAGCCACAGCGCCCATAGCCGTGCCGAGACCCTTGACCACAGAGCCGAGCTTCTCAAACTTGCCCCCTGACCGTTCAGCCTCGTCTCCGGCTTCGTCAAGCTCGTCAGCGAATTTATCCGTCTGCTTGGCGGCATCGCCCATCTCGTCGCCGATATCATCAATGGCCTTTTCGTTTTGAGAAAGCTCGCGCTCCATGCCGTTAAGCTCGGCCTGGGCATTATTCAGAGCGGCGACCCATTGCTGGGTGCGCTTGTCGTTCTCACCGAAAGATTCAGAAGCGTTCTCAAGGGCTTTGCGCAGAGTCTCGATTTTTTCCTTTTGTGCGTCGATTTGTTTTGCCAGCACTTGGTTTTTTGCCGTAAGCGAATCGACGCTGCGCTCGTTGGATTCAAATTGTGAGGTGGCGAGCTTCATCTCAGAACCGAGAACTTTGAATGACTGATTGATGTCCGCCAGAGCCTTTTTAAACTCTTTTTCGCCCTCGACTCCAATTTTCAGACCGAAATTGTCCGCCACATAACCACCTCCTTCAGAGTAGCTTCATATATAACGAGGAGCTATCTGCACATAAAAATCGCTTTCCTGTGCAGATAGCTCATATCCCGGATGGGATGATATCATCGATAAAATGCTCGCGCATGGGTTTCGCCATGCCGTTATACTGCATATACACCTCCCATTGGTCGAGGAGATGTCCGAGTGGCATGAGCCACACTTCACTCTCCGACCGATGAAGGAGGGATACGCCGTAAAAAATCAGTCGGGCAAACAACTCATCGTCGCTTACCCGACCTCTGCGTTTTTTGAGGCATCCTCCTCGCTGACCACGTTCCGCTTCGCGCCCCTGAACATAGCATCCATAATGGCGTTCTTATACTCGGCAAGCTCAAAGGGAGAGGTGAGCAATTCGACCGCCTCTTCGGAAAGCTGCTCCTTCTTGTCCTCCGGGTTTTGCAGGTTATGAACGAGGACGGATTGATTTACGAGCAGCGTGATGAGCCATACGATTTCATCGAGAGCCATCTCGAAGTTCTCTGCCTTCATCAGCTTCTCGCCCAGGTTTGAAAGGCCGCCATACCTCTTGGCGATTTCTTTCGTGGCGCGGGTGGTCAGAATCATCTGATAGTCCTTCCCGCCGATGCGGACGGGTGCGCTTCTCTCATCAGCCATTAGCCCTCACCTCCGTCAGAAGGAGTAAACACAGGCTCATAGACCTGCGTGTACCATCCCGTGATAACAGATGCTGCGACATCGGCATCGCCCTCGGTGACCTCTGCCTTCCAGGGGTGCTTGCCGTTAAGGTCGAGCTTGTTTCGCCGCAGAACCGTTCCTTCGATGGTAGGCGTGGAGAATGTGATGGAGTCGCCCTTCGTGGCGAGGTTGGTTGCGGACACGCCGAACTTGACTCTGTAGAGCCAGAAATAGCGATATTTGCCGTTTGATTTCTTGGCGCGGAAGCCGACCGCCACAGGGTCGCCACCGTCCTCCGATCCGGCAATTACAACGCCGTTGTCGTCGATTTTAGCCCCGGTGAGGTCTTCTGCGACCGTCTTGCCGATATCGTCCACGCCGAGGGACAGCGTCCCGCTCTTGAACTCCTTAACGACCTCGGACGGGCCGTCATCGGCGTAGAGCGTCGCTTCGGCAAGCTCGACCGACAGGTCTGCCTTCATTGCTTTCGCAAGCATAACAGGCACAGCGTAGGTCTCATTGCCGTTTGTATCTTCTGTGATTTTCGAGTAGTAAAGCCTATCAAGACCGATAGTAGCCATTTTTCATTCCTCCGTGTTATATACTTGCGCCACATCAATGGCGCTGTGGTGATACCCTGTTTCGTCCTCGTGCGCGACATACCGTCTGTCGGTAATGGTGATCTCCGACGAAAGCAACGCGTTCAAAATACGGTCCCGTGTCCGCAGGTAGTTGCCCTTGTCGAAAAGGGAAATGCGGACTTCCTGCACCTCATGTACGGGGCGGTTGTCCGCAAATAGCTCGTAGCTGTCGTAGAGCGGTGTCAGCACGGCATAGCAGTCGGGCGGGGTATCTGTGAAAACGCCCGTCTCTACCGGGATGGAGAGGTTGGTGAAAATGCTCTTCAGCGTTGTCAGCAGGTATCTGTCGCTGACGGTTACGGGCGAATACAGAGCGTGAACGACCATGTCCGATGTGACTTGGGCAGTCGACTCGCTCCATCCATCAAAGGTGTATCCCTCTCGGACAGGGTCGGCAGGAGGCATCGAGGCACCTCCGAAGTCGACCGTTTCCGATTTCAACAGCGCGCCGTCCCAATCGAGGTACTGCACGTCGCATTGCCTGATACCTTCAAGCGCAGTTATTTCCACTTCGCCGATACCGACATAGGTGTTTCTTGACGAATAGCCGTCCTCACAGACTACCCAAAGCACGTCGGTGATTACTGGTTCAGAAAGCGCAAACTCCAAAACGGTGAAAGAGCCTTCCTCAAACTGCCCCTGGGCGATAAGCCGTCCCTTGTCCGCATCGGCATAAACCGACACATTTTTGGTTAGGTGCCGGAAGGACGAATACTTGTTATACAGCTTCAAATGCGCAATACGCAGAGTGACGGGAAACATCCACCTCCACCATGCGGGGATAGCATCCTTCGATGATTCCCACGAGCAGTCGCTTCCTTCGTGCAGACCGTCCGAGGCTTTCCAGGGAAAGGCAATCTGCCCCGTGGCGGGGTTGTTGACAGAGCTTGCCGAAACGACACCGTATTCGTCGTTATCCGTCAAAACGGGCTGTGTCCAGGGAATCCAACGATACCCGCTCATATGCTTTCCACCTCCTCTTCAAAGACGCGCTTCATAGCTTCAATACACTCTGCTTTGGAGGCGGACTTCGCTGGCTTCAGAAACGGCTTGGGCGGTTGTCCGCTCTTGCCATATTCCAGGATGTTGGCGATTTTTGCATTGCTCTCGCCATCGCGCCGGGGTTCGGCAAAGCCGATTTTCACATCGTGGTTTCCGTCACGGTTGACCCTCGGTTTTGAAACGCCGAGCGCCCCCGCAAGCTGCCCCGTGGACTTGGATTCGGTTTTTGTGTTCGCGCCTATAACGGATTCGAGATTGCCCCGAACCTTATCGGCGACGATTGCGCCTCCGGCTTCGAGCGCCTTTTCCGTGATTTCATCGGTCTTTGCTCCGAGGCGAGACAGCTTCAGAAGGAAATCCTCCGGCATTTTGATATCGCATTTAGCCACTTGGTTTTACCTCCTTTGCCAGTACCTCGACATACATTCCGCGCCCTTTCACATCTTCGACAGAGGTGATTTCAAAGCGACCGTTTTCGTTTACGATGACCATAGCGGTCGTGACCGTAACGCCGGGAATAACACGGAAGCAGAAGAGGTCTGTAGCTTCCGAGAACTGCGCCCGGTTTGCCCATCGTGTGCTTCCATGCCGGCCTTCCCGGTACGCTCTCACGGAGGCGAGGATTTCATCGTGCTTTGTTGAAAACCCCTCGCTGTCCTTGACTGTCCGTTCTTCGATGAGGTCAATAAATGTGTTCATCTGCCCGTAGCTCATAATCACACCTTCCAATCCCGGTCAAGCCGGAGCAGCAGGTTTACCGTGTTCCAGACCTGCTGCCCCGCTTGAACGCTGTCCGCAAAAAAACCGCCCGTGCTGCCGTCCCTGGACTCGTAGAAATGGGACGACAGCATGATGACGGCTTGCTCTGTGGTGGGAGGCATCGTGTGTTCCGCATACCACCCCGCCGAGATGTGTTGGTAGCTTTCGGCATAGGACACGGCGGCGGCGATATACATTTCGAGCAGCGCGTCATCCACGCTGTGTTCCAGAATGAGGTTTGCTTTGACTTTCTCAAGCAAGGTCATATATCATCGCCGCCTTTCTGCTTACGCGCCCATCTGAAGGAGCTTGATGCCCTCGTTGAGAATGACCTTGCCGTCCACGCGCTCGGTTGCGATGAAGCCCACCTGCCCGTTTCCGGCGTAAAGCTCGTTCAGACGCTGAACGGTACGGC
Source organism: Lachnospiraceae bacterium (assembly GCA_028693165.1). Lineage (GTDB taxonomy): Bacteria > Bacillota > Clostridia > Lachnospirales > Lachnospiraceae > Brotaphodocola. The sequence goes on from JAQUVX010000001.1 coordinate 13,430, forward strand.
CCATGCGGTCGGCAATCCAGTAGTTGGAGAAGTCGCCGAAAGCGATGGGGAGAGCGCCGGCCGCCGCCGCAGGGACATAGGGAGAGGTGTAAATCGGATAGCCGAGCAGACGGTCGGGCTGACCAGCCTGTACGCTCGGCTGCCACAGGTACGCGCCGTTGGCATCCTTCAGCTTGCGCAGGCCGGAAATGGTAACATCTTTCATGAGGAAGATGGCGTTCCGGCGATACGGGGATTTCAGCGAGTAGATGAGGTCGATGATGTTATCCACGGTGATGGCGGTGGGGCTTCCGGCAGTTACGCCGACCTCGCCGCCGTTTGCGGTAAAGATGCCGGAGGGCTGACCCGTCCCGGTGCCGACGCAGAAGGCTTCCTCCTCGGCTACGCCGAAGGCACGGGCAAACTCCTGGGCGATATAGGACTCAAGGTCGAACATGGAGTCCTGGAGAAGCTCGGTGCTTACTTTAATGAGGTCGGTCAGCTTGAATGCATCGATCTGCTTCTGCGCGAAGGTCGGATTGCTCTCGGTGTAGGAAGCGTTCTCCGCAGTCCACTGCGCGGTCGAATGGGTGGCCGCAATGGGGATTTTGCGCTCGGCAGAGGTGGTGATGGTCTTGGCGATGGAACGGATGATGTTGAACTCTTCCAGTCCTGTCACGATCTGACGCTCAAACTCCTCCGGCACCAGGAAGCCGCCATCGGCATCGACACCTTCGCTCATGACGTTATGGAGCATAGGCTTGCCACGCAGGGCGCGGCCGAAGTCCTCCTTGTACTCGCCGGACGCACGGCCGGTCTTCTGCTCGGTACGGGCAGAGCCGGGCTTCCCGGTGATGGGGTCGGAAGTGGGCTTGCTGAGTTCTGCATCGATGGCAGCCTGACGGGTCAGACGCTCGATTTCTTTGCCGAGTGCGACAACGTCCTTCTCCATCTTCTCGTAGGTGGCGGCATCCTCTGCGGACACCAGCCCGTCCGTGCCGCGACGGGTATCAAGAAATTTCTTGGTGGCATCCCATGCCTGGGCGCGTTTTTCGAGCAGTTCCTGAATCTTATTCATGGTGTTATCCTCCTAAAATTAGTGTTGAATTAGAGAAAGCCGCTTTTCCAGCTCATCGGCGGGAACAGGCGGCTTTACGGACTTATGAGATTTTGCTTTCGGGAGCTTATCCAGCAGAGAGTTTGTGACCGCTCTCCGGCTGAACATGAAGCTGTTTTCCAACAGCAGGTCGGGAGGCGTGTCGCTTTCGCCCTTAAATAGAATGCCGTCTGCAAATCCAAGCTCCACGGCTTTGTTGGCATTGAGCCAGGTTTCCGCATCCATCATGTGAGAGATTTTCGTCCGGCTCTGACCCGTCTTAATCTCGTAGGCGTTCATAATGGATTCTTTGACCTCGTCGAGCATAGCGATGGCTTTCTGCATCTCCTCGCTGTCGCCGATAGCAACGGTGAGCGGATTGTGAATCATCATCAGCGCGGTCGGGGCCATAAGGACTTTTGTGCCGGCCATAGCGATGACGGAAGCAGCCGATGCTGCGATGCCGTCGATTTTGACCGTCACGCTGCCGCGGTAATCCATGAGCATGGAGTAAATCTGACTCGCGGCAACACAGTCACCACCCGGCGAGTTAATCCAGATGGTCACATCCCCGTCGCCGGAGAACAGTTCATCCTTGAACGCCGCAGGTGTAACGTCATCGTCAAACCAGCTTTCCTCGGCAATCGTGCCGTCGAGGTAAAGGGTACGGGTGCCGGACTCTTCGTCCTTTACCCAATTCCAAAACTTGTTCACTTGGTATCCTCCGTTTCTGAAGTATTCGAGCGTTCCAGTTCAATCACCGACATAACGGCATAGTTGGCAAGGTCAAGGAGCGTGTCCCTGACTGATTCGTCCTCGACCTGCGCCGCCCGTACACACAGACTTTGAAGACGATTTACCTTATCGGTGATGCGCGTAACTGCGCTGATAACGCCGAGCTTTCTGAAGGTCTCGCCGAAGCTGTCGCCATAGTCGGCGTTCTTCCGGCCGTAGATTTCATTAAGCTCGGCGCAGATCTCAGCGTGCCGTTCTTGTTTTGTTTTCCGTACCGTTGTTCTCACCATCCTTTCCTGTGTCCGTCCCGGTTCCGGCGAACACGCCCGCATCCTCAAGTTTTGTCATAGCTCCGTTTATGAGATATAGGTCGCCGCCTTGCTCGGCGGGAATGCGGTCAAGATTTTCAAGCTCGCGGATGTCGTTTGCGGACATCCAGCCGTTCTGACGAGCCGTGGCGTAGCCCGTCATACGGGATGCATAATCGCCGCGCAAAAGACCGTCAACATTGAACTTGATAAAACGCTGCGGTTTTTCGCTTTCCGAAAGGAGAACGCGGCTCATGGACTGCTCCCATCTGACACACCAGGGATCGAGCGTGTATTTCACAAATTCGAGCGACTGTTGCTCAATATTGCTGAATGAGGATTTTTCGAGGTCGGCAAGCATATGCGGAGGGACACGGAAGATACGGGCGATTTCGTTTATCTGGAACTTCCTCGTCTCCAAAAACTGCGCTTGCTCCGGCGAGATGCCGATTGCCTGGTATTTCATACCCTCTTCAAGCACAGCAACTTTGTGCGCGTTTCCGCTCCCCTGATAGGCGCTGTTCCAACTTTCCTTCACACGCTGCGGGTCTTTGATAGTACCGGGATGCTCAAGCACACCACCGGGAGCGGCGCCGTTAGCAAAGAACTTTGCTCCGTACTCCTCGGTTGCTATAGCAAGGCCGATGGCGTTCTTTGCCATTGCAATTGGGCTGTACCCGACAAGACCGTCAAAGCCGAGACCGGGAATGTGAAGGACATCCGAGGGCGATAGGTACACCTGGCTCGTGCTGCCGATTGCCGGAGCGTCCTCCTGGGTGCGTTGGTAGAGGTAGTAAAGCTGACCTTTGGAATCTCGGTCGACCTTCATCTTGTTTGGCATGAGCGGGTAAAGAGCCACGACCTCTCCGCGCGCGTTTCGGATGACCTGTGCATAGGCGTTGCCCCACAGCAACAGATGCCCCATCAGAGTCTCGCGGAAGACGAATGAGGTCATCTCCGGGTTCGGCTCGTCATGGAGCAGTTGATAGAGCGGGTGGGACAGGTCTTTTTCCTTGCCGCCCGAATCGTTGTATTTGTAAACATGAAGCGGCAGTCCGGCGACAGCTTCCGAAAGGATGCGGACGCACGAGTAGACTGCCGTCATCTGCATTGCCGTGTTTTCATTTACGGGCTTGCCGGAGGTCGTGCCTCCGAAAAAGAAGCTGTAGCGGTTGCCGTGCAATGCGTCCCTGGGCTTATCACGGGAACGGAACAGTCCTGTAAAAATGCTCATAAGCGATTACCTCCTTTGCGGTCAGAGAATAAGAAGACCCCGACCGTCATAAACGGAGTCGGGGCTTTCACAGCGGATGGCGCGGTCGAGCGCCATGATTGCGGCAACAATGCCGTCGATTTTCTCGGTCGATTTCTCCTTGTCGGGTTTGATGTTCCCCGCAGGGTCGTTTCTCATCACGACGTTTTGAGCCATCCATCGCAGGACGGGATTGCCGCCGTGGTTGATTTCGCCGCCCATGAGGAGCTTGTATAGCTCTTTCGACGGAGGCGACATATCTTTATACCCCTGGCCGAAGGGAACGACCGTGAATCCCATGTCCTCAAGGTCTTGTACCATCTGCGTGGCGTTCCATCGGTCAAAGGCGATCTCGCGGATATTGAACTTCTCTCCAAGCTCTTCAATGAACTTTTCGATGTATCCGTAATGCACGACGTTTCCTTCGGTCGTGTTGATGAAACCCTCGCGCTCCCAAACATCATACGGAACATGGTCGCGGCGGCATCGCAGGTCGAGCGTCTCCTCCGGCAGCCAGAAGTACGGCAAAAACACATACTTCTCACCCTCGCTCCTGGGCGGGAACACGAGAACGAAAGCGGTGATGTCCGAGGTGCTTGACAGGTCGAGTCCGCCATAGCATTCACGCCCGTAAAGCTCCTCCACATCAATCGGCAGGTTGCCCCGCTCATAAATGTGGTCGGGAATCCAGCACACAGTCGCCGAAGTCCAGATATTGAGCCGAAGCTGCTTGAAGATGTTTTCTTCAGCCGGATTGTCGAGAGCGTTTTTGTAGGCGTCGCGCACACGCTCAATGGCAATCGTATGCCCAAGCGAGGGATTTGCCTTATACCAATTCCGCTCGTCCGTCCAATCGTCATCCTCGGTAAGTCCGAAAACTACAGGGTAGAATGACGAGTCAAACTTCCGCTTGGAAAGAAGGTCTGTGGATTTGGTATGAAGCTCATAGCAGATACTGTTCTTGTTCGTGCCGGCCGTAGTGATGATGAAGAACAAGGGCTGTTCACGAGCATCGCCGGAACCTTTGGTCAGCACGTCGTAGAGCTTGCGGTCGGGCTGCGCGTGTATTTCATCGAACACCAGGCCGGACACGTTCAAACCGTGCTTCGTGCCTGTTTCTGCTGAAAGCACCTGGTAAAACCCGTTGTTGGAATAGTTCATTATGCGTTTGACCGCCGCCGCCACCTTCGACCTCTTGATGAGGGCGGGAGACATGAGAACCATCTGCTTGGCAACGTCAAAGACGATAGATGCCTGGTTACGGTCGCAAGCCGCGCCGTACACTTCGGCAGACGGCTCACGGTCGGCGTAGAGCAGGTAGAGGGCAATGGCGGCCGCAAGCTCGGACTTGCCGTTCTTCTTCGGTATTTCCACATACGCCGTGCGGAACTGACGCTTGCCTTTTTCATCCACGATGCCGAAAACATCACGGACGATCTGTTCCTGCCAGGGCAGAAGCGTAAATTTTGTACCCGCCCACTTGCCTTTGGTGTGGCAGAGGTTTTCTATGAAGTTGACGGCGCGGTCGGCTTTCCGCTTGTCGTAATGGGAGGTCGGCAGCATAAAAGGCGTAGGCTCATACTTGAACGCCATTAGTCCTCACCTCCAAGCAGCCGCTCCATCTCATCTGCGGGGTCGACAGCGCCTTCCCCGGCGATGATGCGGCTCCGCGCGGAGGGAGTCAAACCGAACTGCTCACAGAAACGGAGCATGATTTTCATATTGGTCTGGGCAATGGATACCTGCGGCACCTGCTGAAGATAGCCATTGGGAGTCCGAACCATCGCGCCGTGCTGCGTGATGAACTCTTCTGCTTCCTTCCATCGTGCGTATGCCTGGCAGTACCCGGCGAAGGCGGCCATATCCATTTCGGTAAGCAAGCCCATCTGTTCGAGGATTTTGCCCATTCGCCGCCATTCCTTTTTTGCCTCGGCTTCGAGCCAGGCAGGGCAGCGCGGGGCTTTACGCTCCGGCTTCGGCTCGTTCTCATTCAAAGGGCGGCGGCCGGGATTTCCCTCAAACTCCTTCAGAGCGGTGGGCTTTGGTTTCCTTCCTCGTTGTGCCATGCAGTACACCTCCTCTCGGTGAAAATAGGCAACAAAAAAGACCGCCGAAGCAGTCCGTCAAAATCTATGTGTACGAGATACAGCCCCGTCAAGGGCTGTGGCTCGGCTATTCGCTTGCCTTAAAAACTAAATCTTGATGACATCAAGAAACCAGCTTGCTTCTTTGTGGTATTCGCCCGTCGCGGTTTCGAGGATGCTGGAATCCTCCAAAATGTAGTGAATGCCCTTTCCGACCTTGATAAACCGAGCTTCCTCATACCCAGGAAGGTCGCAGCGAAGAACGTATGCATTTCGGCTTTCGCCGTTATAGGATTTCCCGTCCCAGCCATTGAAGGTGAAGGTAATCCGCTCGTTGGTTTTTCTAAAGGCGGCTTCAAAATCCTTACGAGTAATGGCAATGCGGTCTATCAAGTGAAACTCGTTTCTCAAGTCCCAAATGCGTTTCATCTTATTTGCCCTCCTTCGCTTTGCGCTGTGCGTCGACGGTGACCTGCCATCTGCGGTCCATCTCGGTCATAAGGTCGTGGTCGCGGTTGATAAGCTCTCTTTTGCGGGGAAGGTCTGCGGTGCGAAGCTCGCTGCGGTTTTTGATTAACTCGTTCTCCATCTCTTTGTAGGTCATCGTCTTCGGGTTTTTCATGGTGTGTTCCTCCTTCGTTTTCCCTTTCGGTATGTACATATTCGCTCTAAAAGGGCTGAAAGTCCAGTCAATTCTGCGAATAATATGCACATATATTCGAGGAAGAACCTGTGTACATTATGGCTTAATGGCGTTCACATAAACGTCCTCACAGGAGCAAGATATAAGCTGACCTCCGCAGGAAGGGCATCGCTCAATGTCACAGCCCCAATGGTGGTAGTGACCGTGCAAAGCCCCGCAGTCGTGGCAACGGTCGCCCTCACGCAGTTCGGCATCGAACCAGGAGTCGCCGACCTTGCTGCGCTTATACACCTTGCCGCCGATGTGTATTTCACCGACTGAACAGCCCTCTGCCGAAAGCATCTCCCGGCCGCAGATTTCACACTTTACCATTTTCGTCCTCCCAAGCGTTCAGCTTGCTGTAGCGGTCAACACCGTAAACAAGGTTGAGGGAGCCGCCGTTGTCCCAATCGACGAGGATGTTCGCCATATCGTCCACGCCCCTCACCGTGCCTTTTGTGCCGATGGGCGGGGCCTGGGCATCGTCCATTTCCAGAAGGACAATCCGTGTGCCGGGCGGGAGCCGCTTGCGGAGCCGCTCGACCGTCTGCTGCCTGGTATACTCCATCATCTCATTCAGCGTCGGTTTCCTCATCGTCATACTCCTCTCTTGAAATGGTATCCTCCAGGGCTTTGTCGAGAATGGCGGTGTCGAACCCGAACTTCTTGTAGGCATCCTCGATGCAGGTGTAGTATCGGTAGCTTGGCTCTCCGCACGGTCGGTTCTCGTGCATGATATACACCATCGCCTTTCGTGGCTTGCCGTCGAGAAGCACCGTCACCGTCTTCTTGTAGTAGAAATGCGGGAAGCCCTCATAACGGTCAAGCCGTTCCTCGTCGAGCTTCGTAATCGCCCAAACGAGGACGGGGACTTTGTAACCCTCTGCCTTCTCGACCGTGGCATAAGCGCCCGACAGAGAGCCTTTGAATAAAAGCTGCCAGCCGTCCATTTCGGACTTACCGAGCAGTTCAGCCGTAGGGCAGCGATACGCCATTTGCTCCGTATCCATGTTGCTGCCGTAGGCTATGTAGAGTGCCTTTTTCATTTGCACCATCCTTTCCGAAGGGTGAAGACCCTTCTACCACCTCAAGACCGCCGAAGCGGTCGGGAGGGGGCCTGTGGCTATTCCCTTCAAGCTGCGTTTCGCCAGGCCGAGTTGCCTTCGAGGTGCTTGAGGAAGTGGAGGCGGCAGGTTTTGAACTCGTCTCCGATAAGCCCCAGGCGGAGCATCCAACACCTGAATGCGTACTTCTCGTTGTCGGTGACCGTCCGTCTGCAGCTTGCCTTGCTCTGCGTCAAAGCCTGGTGGGTAACCGCAAGGCAAAACTGTATGTAGGCTTTAATCTCCCCTGCGTGGGTCGTGCCGTTGAAAAGTCTGAACTCGACCGTTCCCTTCGTGAAGGTGGCGTGGAGGTTCAAGCCGTGGTAGCGGCTGCGGTTGTAGTGGTCGGTTCGCCCTGTCGGGAAGTCGGCGTACCAAATGTCCGCCAGTTGACTCATGGTCTTGGGCTTTTTGCGGTTGATGGTTTCGAGGAGCCGCTCGTTGGTCTTTTTGCAGTAGCTCATCCTTGCGGGGTCGATTTCCAGGGCGCGGTAAAGGATGTCCTCCTTGCTTGCAATGATGTTCACAATGTTCCGCAGGGTTTGCGGGGTGAACCGCTCCGCTCCGACGTGGATGTGGATTCCGCAGGAGTTGTTGGCGAAAGCCCCTTTGTGCCGAAGCTGGCGGACGATTTCCTGCAAGTCCTCGATGTCCTCGTACTGAAGGATGGGGCTGACCACTTCGCATTTGTAGTCGCTGCCGGCCATGACCCTTGCGCCGCTCTGCTTTTTCTCGGCGTTGATGCTCATGTCGCTCATGGCTTTCCAGGTTCTGCCCTTGCGGTCGGTGGCGGTGTAGGCGCTGTACCCAAGCCCTGCGTAGGTGGAGGTCGTTCCGAAGTAGGCGGCGATGGTCTCCGCAGCCTCTTTGCGGGTGATGCCCGTAAGTTCAATCTCGATTCCAAAGTTCTGATTTTTCATGGTGTTTCCATCCTTTCTTGCCCAGGCTGTGTGCCTTTCGGTACTGTATATATCACTCTAAAAGCACATAATAGCCAGTCTTTTTTGCGATATATATCTGACAAATATTAGGACGAAAACAAGGGGTTGCCCTGTGTACATTATTCCTCTTCGGTATCCTCCGAGGGCGCAGCTTGGGCGGCTTTTCGGGCGGCGAGGCGAGCCTTGTGCTTCTCTGCGTCAGCAGGGGTTCGGAACGCTGTGTGGCCGCTCAGTCCTTCGAGCAAGGCTTTCCTCGACTCCTTACCGCCCTCGCCTGTAAAGCCCAAGCGGAGAAGCCAGGTGCGAAGATAATACTTTTCATTTTCGGGTTTCTGCTCGGTCGGCGATACTCTCGTGGCCTCTTTTGCCCTTGCCACCATGAAGGCTGAAAGCTCTGCGTAGGCTCGGTTCTTGTTCGGGTTGTCGGAAACGGGGAAGGTAAAGGTAACCTTGCCCTCTTCAAAGACGATGCCCTTCAAAGCGCCCGTGTCCGCCGACAAAGCCCCGCAGAAAGCCTCGTAGTCGGAGGGAGGGGTCGTTTCCAAAGCCTCGACAAGTGAGTCGCTCACGGCGAAGCTGTCGCGGCGTGTGACCCTGTTGAGGAGGTACTGCTTGGCGTGGAGCGTGAACATCAGGTTCTTCAAAGCGTTCATGTCCGAGGTGTCAATCGGCACACCGATAAGCAGCTCGTCTGCGTTGTCTTCCTGGTCGATGAATCCCCGACTGGCAAGCCCCTCAATCAGAGCCTCGACTTCCTCGCTGTCGGCGCGGTCATCAAAGGATATGACGCTGTCGCGTCGGATGGTGAAATAGTCGACGGTGTAGGAGAAGCTGGGCGGCCCGTCGTACTTTGCCTCCGCACCTGTGATTTCGGCGACTGCCTTGACCAGCGCCTTGCGGTCCTGCGTGTTTGTTTTGATTTCCATGTGGATACCACCTTTCTTTTTGGTAGTCACATATATCACTCTGAAAGGCTCATAAGTCAAGTCATATCAGCGATTTTTCTCCCGATAGAATAAACAACATTTACGGTCACGCCGTTGCCGGCCTGCTTGTAGAGCTGCGCGTCCGAATTGACTGAGGCGGCCTTGTCGAACAGGTCGTCGCTGAAGCCCTGTAGACGGAAACACTCCCTCGGCGTGAGCCGTCTGATGCGGACACGCTTACCGTTCCAGACAGCGACTCCCACAGCGCCGGAGCATGAGAGCGCATGGGCGAAACCCTGCCCCACACGCGCCCGACGTGTTGAGGAGGTGGGATAAGCGAGGTCGACCGAGTCCCCGTGATGGGCGCTCTGATAACCTTGCTTCGTGGCGTTTCGGAGTCTCACTTCCTCTGAAGTGTGTTTTTGCGGGTCTCTGTGATCCTTAGAAGGACTGTCTTCCTCCTGAAGCTCAAGCATTACACCGTGCCTGTCCTGGCTTGTCAGAGTAAACATCGGCTCTCCAGCTTCCTTCATTCTGCGACCGTTCTGCCTTTTCTCCAAACGGTCGGGAGTGAGAACGGGGTATGCGGCGCCGACTTCAAGAACGGCGCTGTTCATGGCTGTGCGCTTGGTCGTGCCGGAGGTGTAACGAGCCGTGATGCAGCGAGCCTCTTCGGTCAGCTTTGGCGCGGTCAGCGACTGGTCGATAAGGTAAAGACCCGTCTTTGCGCCCATGCCTCCAGCTTCACTTGCCAGGGTGGACGAAACGCCGGAGGGGTCATAAACCCGGTAGCCCTGCATCCCGCCTACAACTTGCTTAAGATTTCCACTGCTCTCTGCGCTGATAGGTAGTATTTCTCGTCTGCCTCGGCTTCCAAGATGTCCAATAGTGTACACTCGTTCTCGATTTTGAGGGACTCCGTAGTCTTTGGAGTTGAAAACCTGCCACTCGCAATCATACCCAGCTTCGGCCAGTTCACCGAGATACTCAAGGAAGTCCCATCCTCCATTGCTCGAAAGAAGTCCCTTAACATTCTCAAGGATAATCCATTCGGGTTTATCCGCTTCCGCTTTGCCTTTGAGGAGGTCAACGAATTGAAAAAAGAGTCCGCTTCGGTCACCGTGTAATCCGGCGCGTCCCCCTGCAATAGAGACATTTTGACAAGGGCTTCCCGCAGTCCATATATTTGCTTGAGGAACGTCATCTGCTCCGAGCTTTGAAATGTCCGCTCCATACCATTCTCCTTCCGTGTCGTACATAGCGCGGTATGACTTAACCGCAAATTTGTCCTTCTCGCAGAAACCGACGCACTTCATCCCGGCAAGCTCAAGGCCATGACGGAAGCCGCCGATTCCTGCAAAGAAGTCTATAAATGTTAGCTGCTGTTTATCAGACATAGCTGTCCGCTCCTTTCAATGAAAAAGGCACGGGACAGCCCATGCCTAAAAAAGTGGTATTTCTTCCGAATCGCTGTCCGGCTTCGGGACCTCATCCCACGGTATCTGGACCCCATCGCGCACGAGAAACACACCGTCCGTGCTGCCCACAGCTTCAACATAACGGTTCACAATGACATCGGCGAACTTCTCGTCAAGCTCGATTCCATAGCAAACCCGCCCAGTCTGCTCACACGCCATCAGCGTGGAGCCGGAGCCGAGGAAGGGGTCAAGGACGATGCAGCCCCGCATAGAAGAGTTTTGTACTGGATACGCAAGGAGCGCCACGGGCTTCATAGTCGGATGCTCCTTTGAGGACTTGGGGCGGTCGTATTCCCAAATGGTAGTCTGCTTGCGGTCGCTGTACCATAGATGCTTACCGCCGACCTTCCATCCGAAGAGGCACGGCTCGTGCTGCCATTGGTACGGGGAGCGGCCGAGAACGAGAGCGTTCTTTTTCCAGATGCAACACCCGGAAAGATAGAACCCGGCATCGTGAAACGCCTGACGGAAGATAAGTCCCTTCGAGTCGGCGTGGAAGATATACACAGAGGCGTCGCTCTCCATGTTCTGTTCCATATTAACGAAAGCGGCGAACAGGAACTTATAGAAGTCCTCGTCCGCCATATTGTCGTTTTTGATTTTTCCCGCCGTTTCCTCGACATTCACGTTATAGGGCGGGTCGGTTACGATGAGGTTTGCTTTCCTGCCGTCCATGAGAGCCGTGAAGGTCTCCGGCAGCGTGGAGTCGCCACACACAAGGCGATGCCGGCCGAGAAGCCAGATGTCGCCCTGCTTGGAAACAGTAGGCTTTTGGAGCGCGGCTTCAACATCGAAGTCGTCCTCCTTGACCTCCTTGTTATGGACTTTGGAAAAAAGCTGTTCGACCTCCGGGGCTTCAAAGCCCGTGAGGGCAATGTTGAAATCCACGCTCTGAAGGTCAACGAGCAGATCGGCGAGAAGCTGCTCATTCCATGCACCCGTGATTTTGTTGAGGGCGATGTTGAGCGCCTTGACCTTTTTGTCATCCTCGATATGGAGAACTACGCATTGGGCTTCGGTATAGCCCAGGTCTTTCAGCACCGTCAAACGCTGATGGCCGCCGATGACCGTCATGTCGAAGTTTACGATGATAGGCTCGACATAGCCGAACTCCAATATGGAGTTTTTGATTTTCTCATATTCCTTATCGCCGGACTTGAGCTTTTTGCGCGGGTTATACTCCGCAGGGCGAAGCGCATCCAGGGACAGGGTTTGCCATTGCATTTCACTCATGGGCTGCCTCCAATTTCTGAGCAGCCGAAACGTATGGCTCGCGTCCCTCTTCTTCACGCCAGAAGCGGTCGTGGACATAGCAATCATGGCTGCAGTATTTTCGTGTTTTGTTCCCGTAGGACTCATAGACTTTTCCGCAGTAGGCGCAGGTCAGTTGATAAATCGCAGACTCCTTCTTTTGGAGAGCGCCGGGATGCGCGCCCCACCATTGCCGTCTGCATTTGTCTGAGCAGAATTTCCGCTTGCGGCCTGTCACGGGTTGCTTGACTGGCTTCCCGCAGTTCACGCAAACAGTCCCTCTCTGCATCTGCTCTTTCATGTTGGCGGTAAGCTCCACGCCGAAACCATCGAGGGAGTGGGTCTTGCAGTAGTTGCGGACGATGTCGCGCGACAGCCCGGTCACCGAGGCGATAGAACGATAGCCCACGCCTTTCATCCGATATTCCCGAATCTGCCGTGCCTGGTACTCGTTCATCACCTCACATCCTTTCGCATAAAAAATGACCGCGGAGGACGTGTAAAACGCCCTTTCAACGGTCGATAAACCAAACTTGGCGGCGAAAGAGGTTCTTCGGACGGGGTTGAGTTGCGCCGTCAAGTACCGCAGTTTCGCCAGATTTTTAGCCTTTTGCCCGTGAGTGGGCGGTTTGCGGGGTATCCCCCCTAACCAATTCCGCGAAAATTCACACGAAGCCCCGCGCCGGTCTTCATCTGAAAAGGCTGTAGAGATTTGACCGCCCCCAGGGGTTCGTCAATACTTGAAATCCTGGAAGCGGTCGTCGGTCATCGTCTTGGTGTCGTGGCACGATTTGCAAAGCGGCTGCCAGTTCCCCTCGTCCCAGAAGAGGACGGGGTCGCCGCGATGCGGAACGATGTGGTCGACTACTGTGGCGGGGACGAGCTTGCCCTCCGCTTGGCACTTCACGCAGAGAGGGTGTGCTTTAAGGAACACTCCGCGAGCCTTCTGCCAGCGTCTTCCGTAGCCTTTCTCCTTCGTGGTCTTCACGTCGTAGCGATGGGTGGGTTTGTGTTCGTCGCAATACATCTGACCGTAGGGTACAAGCTTCGCACAGCCGGGGTGCTTGCACGGGGTGTTGGGTCGGCGCGGCACGGCTCAGTTCTCCCAGGGGAACGAGGGATCGCCGAAGTGACCATACGCCGACACGAGGTTGTAGTCGAAGTCCCGCAGTCCGAGAGCGTCGATGATACCCTGCGGCGTGAGGTCGTAGTTCTCACGGACAAAAGCATAGATGCTGTCCAAAGGAACGCGCTCACTGCCGAAGCACTCAATGTTCACGGACACGGGTTCGGGAACTCCGATGGCGTAGGCAAGCTGTACTTCACAGCCGTCAGCCCATCCCTGTGCCACCACGTCACGGGCAATCTTCCTCGCAGCATACGCGCCGGAGCGGTCGACCTTTGTGGGGTCTTTGCCGGAGAAAGCTCCTCCACCATGACGGCACATCCCGCCGTAGGAGTCCGCGATAATCTTTCGCCCTGTCAGCCCACTGTCGGCAAAGGACGAACCGACGACAAAACGCCCGGTCGGATTGACGAGCCGGGTGAAGTCGGTAGGAAGCCCGTAGTCCTGGGCCGCCGTTTCCATGACTGCCTCCACCACAGGACGGATGTCCTCGACCGTCGCATCTTCAATGTGCTGTGTGCTGATGAGAAATGTAGTGATGCGATGAAGGTCATAGTCGTAGGAAACCTGGCACTTGGCATCGGGCAACAGCAACGGACAGTTTGCTTCACGAAGCAGTTTCAAGGCGTGGGTCGCCACGGCATAGGGAATGGGCATAAGTTCCGGGGTTTCATTGGTAGCGTAGCCGAACATCATACCCTGGTCTCCGGCGCCGTTCACATCCACGCCCTGGGCGATGTCCGCGCTCTGTTGGCTCACGAGGACGGTTACCCTGTACCTTTCGACATTCGGCAGCCCGATGCGTCCGAGAACGGAACGCACAATATCGATGTAGTCCGGCTCATGAGTGGAAGTAATCTCGCCGGCCACGATGATGTCGTAATCTTTGATAAGGCACTCTGCGGCAACACGGCTGTTGCGGTCGTGAATGAGGCAATCGGTCAAAATGGCATCTGAGATTTGGTCGCATATTTTGTCCGGGTGTCCGCACGACACTTGTTCGCTTGTAAAAATCATTTTTTTCCGCTCCTTTCTATGTACGGGCGACGGAAAGGATGAAAGCGCCGCCCGGCCACGAAAAAAGGACTTGAGGCCGAAGCCCCAAGTCCTTTATCCTATCCTGGCAATTATAAGTATAGCGCATTCAAAATGAAAAAACAGCTAACCAACAGGACACCTTTAGATAACCAAATCGGCGAAACTCTACCCCACCCACAGACCGCTTGGAGCGGAAAGAGAACGATTTTTTCATAAGTAGTTCTAATGGAACTATATCTCGTTCCGCTGATTTCTGTATTGCCGTCATCTCCACGGATATAATTATAGCAGACCTATAAATCGTTCCGTAAGGAGGTGTTTGAATGGACTTGAAAGCTGTCGGCGCAAGAATAAAGGCCGCAAGGGAATCAAAAGGTCTGACCCAGGAAAACTTGGCCGAGATGATCGGAAAAAGCACGACGCATATCAGCGTGATAGAACGAGGTTTCAAAGCTCCGAAACTGGAGACCTTTATCAGCATCGCCAATGCGCTCGACGTTTCAGCCGATTCTCTCCTCATCGACGTGGTCACCTGCGCTACCAAAAGCACAGCAAGCGAGCTTTCTGCTTTAATTGAAAAGAGACCAATAAAGGAACAGCAACGAATAATGAACGCTGTCCGCGCATTGCTCACATCAGAATAAACCCATTTCAACAGGAAGAGCCGAAAGGTTCTTCTTTTTTTGCTTTTTTTCTGCCCCTCGACAAAGGTTGCCATCATTCGACACGGCTCTCATGCTATACTAATTCCAACAGAACGATAAGCCGTTCTAATAGAACATAGGAGGTATAAGCCATGAGAAGCATGAGGTCGATTTTCAAAGAAATCGCTCGTAAAGAAGGGACTACTGTGGAGGCGGTATATCAGAACATACAGGAGGCGATTGACGCAGGGTTCGACAATCCAGACCCGGCAGTCCAGGCCGCTTGGAGTCAGATTCCCTTTTCGGGAAGCCGTCCTACGCCGGAAGAAGTCATATCATACTACGCTCTGCGAGTAGCGCCGCATAACGGAATCCTGCAATGAAAGCAAGAAAAAAGTGGTCTGTATCACATTTTGATACAGACCACTTTTGGATTAGTTGTACTCTTCAAACGCCCCGATCTGCACCTGCAGCGCCGTGGTGATTTGCCCCATGACCTTCTTGCTCGTTATCTTGCCCTTATAGTCGAGAAGATTGGACTTGTCCAGCGTTTCCACCTGCTCGGCGAGAGCAAGGCTCATGCGGTTAAGCCCGACTCCGGCCGTTGTCGGGATCAGAACGTGTGTCGGAAGATAATGCTTCCTGGTACGGGTGGTCAACGGCACGACCGTCACCACAGGCGAATGCGTATTGGCTTTGTTGTTGCTGACCACCACCGCAGGGCGAATGCCGCTCTGCTTGAAGCTGCCTATGTTCTCGCCGAAGTCCACATAGTAGATTTCACCGCGTTTGCACATTTTGCTCTCCTCCTAATTCAGAATGTAGGCCGCGACCTCTGCGTCGTGCGCGGCATAGAGCTTATCCAATTCAACAATGGCGCGTCGCCTGTACTTGACCACCATCGTCCTGCTGACAAAGTATTTTGAAGCGATGGCATCGTAGGTCAAGCCGTCGATGACCATGTCCCTCATGACCCCGGACAGATTGCCGGAGAGGGAGGCAAGGGCTGACTCGAAGAAGCGAAGCTCCTCAGAGAGAAGAAGGTATTTCTGCTCAAGGTAGTCGTACCACTCCTTGTTGATGCGCTCCATCTTTTCTCTGTACGATATAGCAATACGGGCTGTCTTATCGGAAACGCCGCTTGTCTGCACACGCTCGCCTTCGGGGTGGGAGTACAGCATGGACTCAATCATCTCCGTCTCGGAAATGCCCCGGAAGTCCCGTATCTGATTTTCGAGGCATTTGACCTCTGTTTTCATTTGCGGGTACTCCCGCATCAGCTTTTCTACTCGTTCACTCATGCCGCCCCTCCAATCCTGGCCTTGACCGCTTCTATCAGAGCGGATTGCCCCATGTCCTTCCGCTCCAAAGCCCGAAGCACATCTTCGTCGTGTGTGCCGGCCGTTATGATGTGCTGAAGAACGACCGTATCCTTTTGACCCTGCCGCCATAGCCTTGCGTTCAACTGCTGATAAAGCTCCAACGACCAGGTAAGCCCAAACCAAACGATTGTGGAGCCGCCATCCTGTAGGTTCAGCCCGTGACCCGCCGAAGCGGGGTGGATGAGGGCAACGGGAATCTCCCCTGCGCACCAGGCGTCGATATCGGCAGATGTGTTTATTAGCCGAGCCTCGTGGAAACGCGCCATGATGCGGTCGCGGTCATGGTTGAACCAATAAGCCACGAGGAGCGGTTTGCCGTTGGCGGCTTCGATGATGTCCTCCAAAGCGTCCAGCTTGCGGTCGTGAAGCGAGAGTACCTTCCGCTCATCACCGTAAACTGCGCCATTCGCCATCTGAAGGAGCTTGCCGGAGAGGGCGGCCGCATTCACAGCGTCAAGCTCGCCCTCCGGCAGTTTCAGAACCATGTCCTGCTTGAACTTATCGTATAGCGACTGCTCCGCATCAGTCATCCGAACATCGACACGGGAGGAAATCAACTCCGGCATTTGCAGGTGGTCGGTTGCCTTCATGGAAATGCAGATATCCGAAATGAGCCGATAGATTGCTTCCTCCGCGCCATCACGAGGCTTGTAGCTGTAAATGATTTCACGGTTTCGCTTGTCAGGAAGGAAGAAGCGGTCACGGAATCCTCCGATGAACCGTCCGAGCCGCTGCCCCATATCCAGAAGGTAAATTTCCGGCCATAGGTCGATGAGCGAGTTGGGTGCCGGAGTACCCGTAAGGCCGATGACCCTTTTCACCAGGGGACGGACGCGCTTGAGGGCTTTGAACCTTTGCGCTTTCGCCGATTTGAAAGAGGAAAGCTCGTCAATGATGAGGGTGTCGAAGTCCCATCTATAATTCGAGACGAGCCAGGCCACGTTCTCACGGTTGATGATGTATATGAAAGCCCGTCTTTGCAGGGCTTCGCGCCTCTGCTTTTCGCTGCCGAGGACAAGCGAGTATGTCAGCCCTTTGAGGTGATCCCATTTTGCCAGTTCCTTCGGCCAGGTATCTTCAGCCACACGCTTCGGAGCAATGATGAGGACTCTGCCGACATCAAAACTGTCCAGAATCAAGTCCCATAAAGCCGTGAGCGTGATCACGCTCTTGCCAAGCCCCATATCGAGGATTAAGCCGCTGACCGTATGCGTCAGGACGAAATCCGTCGCATAGTCCTGGTATTCATGTGGTTTGTATTTCATCCAGAACGCCTCCTATCTGTTCTTTGCCGTCTATGCAGTAGACCCGGAAACCCAAAGCGGTAAGCTGCCGTGCGCGTTTCTCCTGAAGGGGTCTCATGCTCTTGCCCGGCGCCTTCAGTTCCACGAAAGCCAGTCGAGCGCCGGGGAGAAGTACCAGGCGGTCGGGCACTCCATCAAGACCCGGCGATACGAATTTAGCCGCCAGCCCACCACGCTTTTTTGTCTCGGTGACGAGCTTCCTCTCGATTGAACTTTCTCGCATAACGCCGCCTCCTGTTCCTATGAGCCGTTCCTTGCCCATTTTTCTCTATACGCGCATATACACATATAACGCGCCCATTTCCCATCTCTTTTTCTTTGTAGACTGTAAAATGCTGATTTATAGGAACGGTAGGAACAGAGCCTTGCAAACACCGTGTATGACTACCGTTTGTGGATGTTCCTATCCCTGTTCCTATCTCCGTCCTGGGAATCATAGGAACGTTCCTATCTCCTGTCGGGTGTTCCTTGCCCACGACGCACAAAGGTCTTTTGAACCCCGTAAATGGGGTAACGGGCTTTGCCGCTCTTGTTGGCGGTCATGACCTCCCACCCTCCGATGCGAAGGATAATGCTCTCGATTTCGTAAGAATCCGTGCGTTTGAGGTTCTGGCGCTCTTTGCAGAAACACTCGCACCATATCTCCATGATGCAGACCTTCTCGCGGCGCACAGTCCCATTAACTGCGGCTCCGTCAAATTCGCTACCGCCCAGGAAGCTCCTACGCTGATACAAATCCATTGCATCCCAATTCTCCGGGAGGAGGTGTTCGAGGTAGTCCGACACCACTCCCTCACGGTCATCGGACTCCATTGCGACCTGCTGCGCCTCGTAAGCAAGGGCCGCCACATCCCCCTTGAGGAACAGTTCCTCACCGTCTCGGTACTTTTCGATTGCTTCAGCCCAAAGCTGGTCAACTACCTCCGGCGTAATATCCCATACATTGCGCTTGCCTTTTCCCGTCACGAGAACAGGCCAGAAGCGGCGATTGCCTGTGATGTCGCGGAGGAAGCCGGACTCGGCGTTGGTCGAGCCTACGATGACATTATTCCGAGGATGGCTTTCGACCGTCACGCCATAGGACTGCCGGAACTTATCATCGGTGCGGGTGATGAACGACTTGACCGTTTCCACATCGACCTTTTTGATGCCGGCCAGTTCGCCAAGCTCAAGAATCCAGTAGCCCTGCAGCTTCTCGGCGGCAGTCTTGTCCCTCATGTCTGAAATGGTGAGCGAGTCCGAATACCATTCACGACCGAGTCGGGCAAAAAGGGTAGATTTTCCGATACCCTGCGGTCCGTTCAAAACGAGGATGGAGTCAAACTTAACGCCCGGCTCATACACACGGGCAACGGCGGCGCAGAGCGTTTTCCTCGTGACGGCACGTGTGTAGGCATTGTCCTCCGCACCCAGGTAATCTACGAGCAAACGGTCGATTCGCTCTTCGCCATCCCAGGCGAGCGTCTCAAAATACTCCTTGATGGGATGATAAACACGCTCGGCTGAAATAACTGCGAGCAGCGCGTCTCTGAATTTGGTCGGCGACCAGATGCCATAGACCCGCTCAAAGTACACCTTCGCACAGGCAACATCGGCATCGCCCCAGCCGGGCTTGACCTGTTTCCACGGCACTTCGCCGACCACATCCACCATGCACTTGAACTCGTTGTAGACGATAGCGCGGAGGTTCGGGTCGAAGCGGACGATATTGGCGATATTCGTGAGCGTATCCTTGACCCGTCCCTGCTTATCAAGCTCAAGTACAGACTGCCAGTCCGTGTCACCGTCTGCGGCGAACTCATCCGAAGCCGCGATTTGTCGTTCCTTCGCAAGCTGCAGTTTTACGCTCTCGTCATTGACGGCAAATTCCTGCATGGCTTTGAACGACGGGAGCTTGCCGGGATCGGTGTCCTCGTCGGCTCTCGAATCAAGCCCTCCAAATTTGTGAAGCCTCACCATGTCAAAGGCGTTCAGCAGTTTTCCGCAAGCGGGATCTGTCGCATGGTGGCTGTAGGCATACTTATCGTCGTAGATGACCACACCGGCCTGCGAATCCGCAGGGATATAATCGAAGCGGCCTGGCATGGCGCTGTGCTTATACACATCTTGGAGGAAAGTCTCTATTGCCTCGGTTACGCCGTATGTCCGGCAAAAGGCCCCTACCGTGCCGGGCTTGGATAGCGGGTCGGCCTGCTTTTTAAACTCGCGCTGCACGACCGTCGTCTGCCGATTTGAAACGGGCCATTCGGCCGTGTTGCGCCAATCGGTGTATTTCGCTAACACCACATCTGGATTGAGCAGTTCTCCATCGATCTCCCGAAAGACAAACTCACCGTCCGAGGAGGTGGAGGGCCAATACATGAGGCGGCTCGGCTCGTAGGTCGTATCGTCAAACTGCTCGATGCCGATTTCCTCGGCGACCTTTCTGCCGACTGCCATATACTCATCCGGCGAAACATCGCGCGAGAGCGGGACAATGAGCCGGAGGCGCGGTTTCTCCGGGGTGTGCTTATGCGTAGAGTAGAACCAGCAGCGAAAAGAGAAAAACATCTCAATCTGCTCGATAACGCTCGGCTCGGCGTAGTCCATATCCAGGCAGAGCGCGGAGCGGGAAACGACGCTGTCCTTCTTGCGCCGACCTCCCTTCAAAACACCCAGGACGAAACCGCCCACATCCTTGATATCGTCCTGTTTGGCTTTGGAGAGCTTCTTATATTGCTCGACCGTTTCCGCAGTCCTTTTTGTGGTGGAGATTCGGTCACGGAACTCTTCAAGCTCCATTTCGACCAAATTCCACTTTTTGTCCATGCGGCTGTTGCCGACTGATACCTTGATTTTCACTATTTCGACACTCCCTTCATTTGATGGTTTCCACACCAGCAGTCCTTTTTGAACGCAATTGGGCAAATGCTCCGCTTGATGCAGGAGGCACACATATCATGTGGATTCATTGGGCATACCTCCGTTAAACTGCTGTGATTGTCTCTGTTCGGCAGATGAGCCGACGAACTTTCGTCTGTTCTCACGCTGACGCTGTCTGCTCTTTCCTCGTTTTGCATTTGGCTTTTTCTCCTCTCTGACGGCATTGCTGATTGCCTCGTATGCAGTAAGGTCAAGGTAGCCCTCTGCGTTATGCTTGTTGACTCCCATATCTGCCCTCCTTTAATCTTTTTTGTAGAAGTCGCATTCGTACCCATCGGCACGAAGCGGCAAACCGTCTGCCCACGGCGGGGCTTCAGCCATAATCCGGCATACCTCCTCAACGGAGGAAACGCCGAGCGGGGCCTCGATTACCGCTTCATCGTGGACGTGCATCACAATGTCAAATCCGGCATTGCGAAGCCGGAGCATCCCTTCGGCAAGTAAGTCTCGCGCCGTTGCCTGGACGATGTTTTCCACGAGCTTCGGGCCGTATGTCTCAATCCGCAGCCATTTCTTGCTTTCGCCGACTCCTTCGTAGGTCAGCCCCATTCTGCCGAAGCGGTTAGTTGCCAGCCGGGGTTTGATGTACGAGAGCTTGCGCCCGGACGGGAGCGTGATGAAAAGGATGCCGGAGCGCCATGAGAATGCGACCCTGCCGACCGTGACTTCGGTCTTTTGCTCCACAGCCGTAAATGCCGCAGAATCGCAGTCCCACCAGTATTTTGTGATGTGTGGGTTGGCAACTCGCCATTGATTGACAAGGGGCTGAAGCTCCTCTTCGGTCAAGCCCATGTCGAGAGCGCCCATTGCCGTGAGAGCGCCCACGGAGCCGCCGTAGCCGAGGGCAAGCTCGGCAATCTTGCCCTTCTGCCGGAGAGGGCTGCCTTTGGTGATTTCCTCGATAGGTACGCCGAACATGGCTGAAGCCGACGCTTCATAAATGCGCCCGTGCGTCTTGAATACATCGAGCCGCCAGTTCTCGCCGGAGAGCCATGCGATGACCCGCGCCTCAATCGCGCTGAAGTCTGCCACGATAAAACGGCATCCGGGACGGGGAACAAACGCCGTGCGGATAAGCTCCGACAGTACCCCAGGGGTGGAATCATATAGCAAATCAATATCCTCGAAACGCCGCTTTTTTACGAGGTCACGGGCAAGTCCCAAATCGGGGATATGGTTTTGCGGGAGGTTTTGAACCTGGACGAGCCGTCCCGCCCATCTGCCTGTCCTGTTCGCGCCGTAGAACTGCAGCAGTCCATGAACGCGCCCGTCCGAGCAGACGGAACGCTCTATGGCCTGGTACTTTTTGACCGAGGTCTTTGCCATGAGAAGACGGAGCTTCAGCATCTCCAAAACCTCGCCATCTGCATCGCCGATGAGTTCCTTGACCGCTTTCTTGTCGAGGCTTTCAGCTTCCACGCCGCGCCCGGAGAGCCAGTCCTTGACCTGTGAAACGGAGTTGGGATTGTCAAGGCCGGTCAGTTCATAAGCTCGGCGGGTGGTCTGCTCCTTGTATTGAAGGTCGCACTCCACGGCGCAGGACACGAGTTCGCGGTCGACAAGAATGCCTCTGTCGTTGATTTCCTGGTCGAGACGGTATAGTTCCATCTCGCTGTCGGGAATGGGATAGTTGCGGAGCTTCTCACGGATTTCA
Source organism: Lachnospiraceae bacterium (assembly GCA_028693165.1). GTDB lineage: Bacteria > Bacillota > Clostridia > Lachnospirales > Lachnospiraceae > Brotaphodocola. The sequence continues at coordinate 35,335 of JAQUVX010000001.1, forward strand.
CGCTCGGCATCGACATCGCGGACGCAGTATTCTTTGAATCGCGCCCATTTCTCCGGCTCATCGGCTGGGAGATTGCGTGTGCGGCCGCCGTTGGCTTTGGTCGGTTTGCAAGGCATCGAGAAGAAGCGGACGAGATCGGCGCCTTCCTTCAGCTTCTTCCTTGTGATGTCGAGAACTTCGCCCACACCGTCAAGGGAAAGCGGCAGGGCGAGCATCGCCGACTGGACTGCCGTGCAGACCCAAGAGGTAGCCGACAGATGAATGCCGAGAAAACGAGAGATACAGATGCGCTCGAATGCTGCATTAAACGCTGTCTTGGTGACCGCTTCATCGGTCAGCGCGTCGAGAACGGATTTCGGCAGATGTTCGCCGGAAGCGATATCCACGATCTCCGTCGCCTCGTCATCGAAAGCGTAGGCGAAGAGCAAGATTGTAAAATTGGGACTGTCCGTATAGGCGTAAACGCCCGATTTGATAAGGTCGATATCTGAGTAGGTTTCGATATCTATGGCAAGTACGCTCACTTCATCCTCTCCTTTCTGTTATGTAGAGGGGCGGCAGTTTCCCACCGCCCCATGCGGATGTGTACTTAGGAGAGGAAATCCTCGTCGTCGACTGTGCCGAACTCCTCGGTCGCGCTGACTCTGCCGCCCAGGGACTCGCCATCCTTGATTTTCTGAATGTTGCCGAGACCTGCGGCGATGCCGCGATTGCCGTTAGAGTTGTAGCCGTAGAAGGTCACGCTGATGTTGCCGTAGCAGCCGGAGTAAACCTCGGACTGGTCGAGGATGGGCTTGACCTTCGCATCAACCACCTGGGGTGCCTGACGGCTGTTGGCGTTGAAGAAGTAGCAGCCCTTGTACGCTTCGTCTTCGGGACGGTCAAGGTCGCCGTCGCGCAGAGGGGTCTTGAGGTTGCCGGGGATTTTGCTGCCCCACTTGGAGACGGAGTCCTTCTTGGCCTGCTCGATGGCGGCTTTGATGGCTTCCACGGTCTTGGTGTCGCTCTTCGGCACGATAGCCGAAACGCTGTACTTGGGGTCGCCTCCGTTGACCGAATCCGGCTCCCAGCAATGCAGGTAGGAGAAGCGGCAAGGGACGATGACTTTGGTCTTATTGGTATTGGTGTTCATAATCAAACCTCCGTAAATTCCGCAAGAGCGGTTGTTTTTGTGATGGACTCACGTTTGTCGGAGTCCGGGGCCAGGGTGATTTTCCCCTGGGGCTTGTAGACAAGATGTCCGAGGATACGGGCGAAGTCATCCTTGCCCATGAGCTTTTCCATCTCGCCGATGCCTATGAGGGAATGCTTGTAGATGTCGCTGTATCCTGCGGCCTTTGCCGCTTCTGCGACTTCCTCGTCGGATGTGTACTTGCGGTTGGCGCGACCCTCGACGAGCTTATAGCCGGGCCACACCTTTCCGTGGATAATTGCCTGGTCCTGGGCGAAGGCGTACACGTCGGATGCCCATTTTGCCAGTTCGTCGGATTTCCGCAGGACTTCAGCTATCTCCTCATCTGAGAGGAGCGCCGGAGCGCGAAACTCCATCTGCGCGAGCTTGAGAAACTCATCGGCTCTTGCCCGGCATTGATTTCTTGCCCGGCAGAATCTGCACCATGCGCCGGCCGAGAACTCTCCCGCGCCCATCAGCGCCATAGCGCCTCTCGGACGGAGGACTTCCTCACCCCACTTCTTCAAAACGGACGGGGTCACATCCCAAGTGGAGGAACTGTTGAGTCGGGGCTGAAACACAGTCAGGCGGACAGTTTCCACGTCGTAGAGCAGTTCTGCCATGCTCAAGACCCCAAGACCGTAAATCATGAGCTGCGGGTTCTCCTCGGCATAGACGGGTACTCCCTTGCCGAGCTTGAGATCGATAACATGGGCGACCTTGTCCGTGACGATGACCGCATCGGCTGTGCCGAAGCACTCGTCCACATAATCGGAAGCGTCGACACGTTGCTCCACGCAGATGACCGGGGTCTTACATTCGCGCCGCGCGTCCTCAATCTCGCCGATGACGAAGGAAACATACTCGTCCACGGCTTCAAGCAGGTCATCCGAGTAGTAGTCGGACACAGGGCGCTTGGTGCGGATTTTGAGGTGCTTTTTGATGAGGTGTTCGGCAAGCGCATGGCCTGCCGTTCCCTCTGCTGCGTATTGGCTCTCTTCCTCGTCGAACTGCTCCTCAAGCACCAGTGAGGGTGGACAGTTCAAACGGCGGCTCGCCGCTGAAGGTGAAAACCGTGCGTGGCGCGCCATTACAGCGCCTCCGCTTCTTTGATGAGGGCGGAGTAGTCCTCCGGCTTGACCCCGGAGAGCTTCCCGGCATCGTACTTCATCAGAAGAGCCTTGATTTCACGGGTCTTGCCTTCCTCGCTCTTTTTGCCAAGCACAGCGCGAACTTCTTCGATGGTGACCTGCCGTGCCTCCGGCTCTGCGGGAGGAGGTGTGTTATCGCCCTGTTTCGCAAGGGCGCGGTATCCGGCTGCCAGCTTCTCAAAGCCGTCTGCCAGGGAAAGATAAACGTCGCTCATTTCTTGCCATCCTTTCTCATACGAGGTTCGCGCCCTTGAGGGCGGTCAGAAAATCGTCATTGACGCGGTCATCGACGGAGAGCGTCTCCGGGTAGATGCGGTTCTTTTCCACGTCGTAGCAGCGAACAGGTATCTTGAGTTCTTTCGCCGCGTCGATTTCAAACTGCATTCCTTTGGTGACCTTGCTGCCAACGACCCACATCATGTCGCAAACCTTGAGAAGCTCTTTGCCGAGCGTGATGCCGAGGATGCGTTCCTTCGGGTCGTTGTCGTCCAGAAACTGAGGAAACACCAGGTGCGGGATAACGGGGACATAGTCGCACATAGCGGCGAGCCGTCCGAACTCCCTGGCAATCTTGGTGTTTTCCTTGACCTCCCCACGGTACGGGGAGCATATGAATACTTTTTTCATAACCATTCACCTTAACCTTTCTGTCATACGGGGGTGTAGCCCGTGGTATTGTTTGTGTCCGAGCCGCTTGTGCGACTCGCTGAGTGGCCACCTCATGTGCTTAATTGTAGCGGCGAAACGCCCTCGTTACCCGGACCGAAAAAGCCCGGTTTTAACGCAAAAAAGGCCGCTCCGAGCCGCCCAAACTTGTGGGCGAAATGCTCGAAGCGGCCTAAAGCAGCAAAAAACAGCCGGGCTTTTTTTACCCGGCTGTCAGAAAAATTATTTCATTTTTTCTCATAGCGCCATCCTAATTCTGGAAGCGTTTCATCATCCGAAGCGCAGAAAAAGGTCCTCCCAATCATATCTCGACAATGTCAACTGAATTCCCGTGGTCACGGACCAAGCGTACCAATTCTGTGGCCTGCATCCATACCGTAGCGGTATTATCATTTGGATGCACACCGATTATATGCTCAACAAACTCAGCATCGATAAAGAAGTGTACCCGCCGATCCACATCGTTCAATATGCCCAGGGGTGTTACTGAACCCGGAGCCAGTTTTAAGATCGCGGCCAAATCGTCTGCCGAAGCAAAAGAAAGAGCTTTTAAACCGTTTGCTTTTCTAAACTCCTTTAGGTCGACCCGTTTATCTCCCTTAACTGTAATCAGATAGTAATTTCTTTTTTTGTCGTCACGGATAAAGAGATTTTTTGCATCGTACTCTGGATAAGGCAAGTCTATCGAATCCAATTCCTCCATGTTATATACTGCTTTATGCTCTGTAATCTCATAGGGAATGCTGTGTTCCGTTAAATACTGATACGTTTCCGATTTATTCATAGTAGCCTCCGTAAATTTTGTTTAGCTATTCATAATGCTTTATCTTTTCTTTATTCCTCTTTGGATAGGGGCCTGACGTTCACGGAGCGGAGCATTTCATTGCACTCGTAGATGCTGTTCTGCGTCATGGTACAGAGGATGATGTGGTAGGCGGCTTGTTCCATACCGTTCTTCAGCGTAAATCCGGCTTTGTCCAGGAGGTCAAAGCACAGCATAGGAGGAAGCTGTAGCCCGACACACATGGCGACCACCGTTTGCAGTTTCGGCGTTTTAGCGCCGCTTCGGTATTTGCGGATATTGTCCTCGTTGATAAGGCAGCGGTCAGCCAGCGCCTCGTTAGTTAGCCCCAGGCGCTTAATGTGTGCGGCCAAAGTATCGCCGAACTCGCTGGGGAGCGCCTTCTTGATAGCGGTCACGGTTTTTACCGACGCTTGGAAGTCCGCACTGGTCGAGGCTTTGATATCAAGCGCCTGGTTGAACTGATTATGGAGATACCCGGCTTCAGCCTGGGAATCCGACATCGCCGCCCGGAACAGGGCGCATTCCGTGTAGTAGGATGCGCCGTACTGCGAGTTTTTCTTATATGAAATTTCAAAGGCAAGGCAGCACTCATCCATGTGCTGCACGGCGTAATCGGTGAGCATCGCCGTTCCCGCCGCAGTCCTGCCGATGTACTTCTTATTGTTTATGCAAACGTGCTTGTCCACATAGACATACCGCCCGGACTCCATCATCGTCTTGAATTCGGGCTTCGTGAGGAACGCAATAGCTAAGTCCGCTTCAGTAGCGACGAAGGTCTGATTCTTGGAGACGGATTTGGACTCGAAAGAATGGCTTTGAACATAGCCGTCCTCCGTATAATTGAACACGCCGATGGCTTCCGTGTATCCGAGGTCAATCATTCGGATTTTCGCAGACTGCTTGGACACGCCGAAATACTCCGCAAGGGAGGCGACGACCTGCTCCATGATCTCGGAGGGAGCGGCATCCGGGAACTGCGCCTTTTTCTCGGCGAACAGTTCTTTGATTTTAATCTTCGTGGTCGATATGGGCATAAGGATGCGGGGCGCGAGGTGGTTGGCTTGCCATTCCATCCACTCAAGCGGAGAACGCTTCTTCTCCGGCGCATCGCCCTCTTTGACCTGGCAGACGATGGATTTGGCATCTGCGTTGTACAGCTTTTCAAGCTCAAAAAAGCGGCGATGCAAGCCCCAATGGACGCACTCGTGAACGATGGTGTTATTATACGAGCCGAGCGTGTACATGAAAAACACATCGGGGTCGACGAGAATCGTTCCCTCCTCGACCGCCACATCGTGGTATACACCCTTGTCCTCATCGTAGCAGGGAACGAGGCAGTCGGCAAAGAACACCTGCCCAAACACCGAGCAGGTCTTTGTGATGCGCTCCTGCCGAATAGTCAAGCCCATACGACTGGCAAGGTCGGACGCAGCAAGAGGTGTCGGCTTTTCGAGGGCTTCGGGATAGTACTGCCGAAGGAAGTCCTCTGCGACGGAATCAAGCTCGCCCTTATGTATAATCGGAATGAGATAGTCGGAAAGCTGACCCGGTTTGCCGGCCTTTGACTTGGAATAGATATGGAAATCCTCCACACGGAAGTTCTTGATGCCGTTGGAGATGTCACAGGAACAGGATACTCTGAACCATTGCTCTGCGGCATCAGTCTCACGCTCACGCCGCACGGTCTCGGCGATTTCTATCTCGGCCGAGACGACCACGTCGAACTTAAGCTCCGTGCTGGTCGTTCCCGTGATGCTCAACAGCCGGACTTCCATATCTTCGAGGCGGGCTTCCTCCGGCTCTTGCACATAGGAAGAGCGGCAGCCGAGCCTGGACGGGTTCTCTTCGATATGAGCGGAGAGCGCAGAAAAAATAACATCGTAAAACTTATCCGATATGACATCCTTGAATGAAGCTATTTGTGCCATCGCAGTACCTCCTATCTGCGCCCTTCGGAACACACGCCTGTTTCCGAAATTACCACAATTCTCCGGCTTCCCTTGAGTCCAATTATAGTATGATACAGGCTTAGTGTAAATCTTTATGTTCGTTACCTCCGTGATGAGTGTTCATCGTGCCATCATGCCGGGCATGATTATTTCGTGCATTCCTCGACCCGGCATTTTCAAGTCGCCCATCAGCGCCGCCGAGTGGATTGCTCGTTTCCCAAAACGGCGACGGATATCCTCGACCGCAGTTTCGAGTTTGTCGAGCCTGTCGAGTCGTGCTGAATCGGTGAAAATGTCCATCTGCTGCGGTTGACCCTGCGGCAGAAGGTTAATTGCGCGGACGGTGACCGCGCGGACGGGAATCCGCCAGTCATACCGTGCCGTGAACAGTTCCCGCGCCTTCTCCGCAATTATCATAGGGCTGCGTGTTGCGATGGAAAACGGGGTCTGGTATTGCTTGTAGTTCAGTTCATTATTCTTAACGGTGATCTGCACACCTCCGGCGACGAGTTGGTGAACACGCAGCTTATGACCGATGTCCTGGGATAATTCAAGCATCACCTTCCAGACCTCTTCTTCGTTCTCAAGGTCGGCAACACAGGTGATGCCGTGTCCTATGGATTTGACAGGGGAAACAAAATCCTTGCTCGCCACACGGGAAGAGTCGGCGCCGGAAGCGTAGCTCCATAGGGCAAGTCCATTCACGCCGAACCAGCCTTTGAGTGTTTCGGGAGGGAGCGCCGCAAGCTGCCCGATGGTGTGAACGCCATAGCTCGCCAGCTTCTTTTCTGTGGCTCTGCCGACATATATCATCTCGGATGCAGGGAGCGGCCACACCTTATCCCGATAGTTCTCTTCGGTGATTTCGGTTATAGCGTCGGGCTTTTTCATATCGCTGCCCAATTTCGCAAAAATCTTATTGAAGGAAACGCCGATGGATACCGTAAGCCCAAGTTCCTGCTTTACCGTCTGCCGGATGGTTTCTGCTATCTCCATCTCGTTTCCGTACATGGTGCGGCTTCCCGAAACGTCGAGCCAACACTCGTCCATTCCAAATGGCTCGACAAGGTCGGTGAAGCGGGAGTAGATGGCGCGGGTCAGCGCCGAATACTTGAGGTACTGCTCGTACTGCGGAGGTACAAGGATGAGGTTCGGGCAGAGCCGTTTCGCTTCCCAATTCACCATGCCCGTTTTCACGCCGGCCTTTTTCGCAATCTCCGACTTCGCCAGGACGATGCCATGTCTGTCCTCTGTGCTTCCGCATACAGCCACAGCCTTATTCCGCAGCGACGGGTCGAGCATCATCTCCACAGACGCATAAAAGCAATTCAAATCGCTATGCAGTATGGCTCGCGCTGACACGAAAACAGCCTCCTTTCCGAAAACTTCTCAAAAACTTTGTTCAAACCCCTTGACAAGAGAGGTATGGGAAGTTACAATAATGATGAACTTCCCAAACTTCTCTTTTAGTATAGTGAGAAAGAGAAGTTTTGTCAATAGGTTTTGAGAAGTTTGAGAAGAAAAATGAGAAGTACAGCTATTAAGGAGGAATTCCCATGACTTTCTCTGACAAAGTAAAACTCGCGCGCACCGAGCTTGGCATAAATCAAGAGCAGCTTGCCGAGCTTATGGGAGTGTCGCGGCGCAGCGTGACATCCTGGGAAACTACGGGTACCAAGCCGCGCGGAAGTCGGCTTCGCAAATTGGCGGAGCTTCTTCAAGTGTCGGAGGATTATCTCGCGCACGACAAAATCACCGACCCGAAATATGGTATGGAAAAGAAGGAGTACGTCGAAGAGACTCGTTCCCGTTTCGGCGACCGTGCGGCAAAGGAGATGGATGTCCTTCTCGAAAAGAACGTCGCCCTGTTCGCCGGAGGTGAATTAAGCCAGGAAGCAAAGGACTCGTATTTCGAGGCCGTGATGAGGGCTTATATCACCTGCAAAGAGGAAGCAAAAAAAACCTACGGACGCAAGAAGTCCTGAATATGGGACACACCTTCATTTAAAATATAGGGTGTAGTCTACCCTGAACCGGGGAGGTATCGGATTTGTCGCTGGACTGGATAAGCCGTGAAGTCATGCGGCTTAAAAGAAAGTATGACGAAACCGACCCGTTCCGACTGTGCCGCGCTATGGGTATTATTCTCCTCTTCGAGCCGATGGGAACACATGAGGGCGCTTGCAAAGGCTTTTTCCTCGCCCAAAGCCGCAAGAGGTCAATCACGATAAACTGCGATCTCCCGCAGGCCCTACAGCGAATCATTGCGACACACGAATTGGGTCACGCAGTCCTCCATGCCAGAGCCGCCGGAGTCAAGGCGTTTCACGACTTCGAGCTTTTTGACGGCACGTCGCGCATGGAGTACGAAGCGAATATATTTGCAGCAGAATTCCTCATGGCAGATGAGGATGTATTAGAGCGGCTTAATGACGACATCTCCTTTTTCGGAGCGGCCGCCGAGCTTCGGGTTCCTGCCGAACTGCTCGATTTCAAATTCCGCATTATGAAGCGTAAGGGCTTCAAGATGATTGACCCTCCGCTCATGTGCAACAGTAATTTTCTGAAGGACGTGGAGGTGGGCGCGGATGACGACGAAGCCTATTAAAGTCTATGTGGCGGTCTCAGCGGAGTTCGATGCCGAAGGCCGCCTCATCCCTACGGTGATAACCTGGGAGGACGGCAACAAATACGAAATCGACCGTATCACGAACATCTGCCAAGCGGCGGCGATGAAGGCCGGTGGGCAGGGCGACAGATATACGATAATGATAAACGGTCATCAGAGCTATCTGTTCTTTGAGCGGAACGCCTCGCTGACCGGGAACAACATAGGGCGCTGGTTCGTGGAACGGCGCACGGCATAAAAGAAAGGGTGGTTTATATGAAATCTGATGTTATTACTTGTGCGAAATGCGGCGGTAAGTTTACATGGCATGAATACAATGGTGGCTACCCCGGCGGCAAGGACAGAGAAAGCGTTTGTTGCCCCTACTGCGATGAAGAGGCATTCACCGTCATGATAAGCGGAGTGGTGGCAGTCGATAAAGTTCAAGAGCCTGGCACAGATGAAACCGTAGCGACAATGACCACTCTCGGATTGTTATGATTTGGAGGGATTGATATGAGCGGTACTGTTATCAGCATTGGTCCGGGAGGCATCAGCTTTGGTGGCTCGGCAGAAAAGGCAGACAGAACTGAAAAGGGAGAAAGTCTCCTTGCTCTCCCGACTACATACACGGTCGTCGACCTTGAAACTACCGGTCTTGACCCGCAATGGAACGATATAATTGAATTCGGAGCTATGCGTGTAGTAGACGGCATGGTAACCGAGAAATACGCGCAGCTTGTCAATCCTGGATATGAGATTGATGAGTTCATCACAGAGCTTACGGGCATTACCAATGAGATGCTTGCGGAGGCTCCGGCTGTAAATGTGGTTCTCCCTGGCTTTTTGGAGTTTGTTGGTGACGGTGTAGTAATCGGTCACAATGTGAATTTCGATATAAACTTCATATACGACACTTGCATTAGCGTTCTGGACAAGCCCTTCAAGAATGACTTTGTCGATACCATGCGACTGAGTCGCCGCCTCTTCCCGCAGGAACGCCATCACAGGCTTTGCGACCTAATAGAACGCTTCCGTGTAGGCGAAGCTGTGGAGCATCGGGCGTTGGCTGATGTAGAGCAAACAAACCGTTGCTACCTCTTCATGAAAGGACACATGGAAAGCAACGGGATTACCATAGAATCCTTGCGCCCTACGAAGAGCGGATTTTCTGCAAAAGATATCCAAGCCTCGACAACGGACTTTGATGAAGCATCCCCGGTCTATGAAAAAGTATTCGTGTTTACGGGTACTCTGGAGCGCATGACCCGCAAAGAGGCTATGCAGCTTGTTGTCGACCGTGGTGGCCTATGTGGCGACGGGGTCAACAAGAAGACAAATTTCCTCGTCCTCGGCAACAATGACTACTGCTCCACAATAAAGGACGGCAAAAGCTCCAAACAAAAGAAAGCGGAACAGCTTAAGCTGTCTGGCTGCGATATCGAAATCATCTCCGAGAATGTGTTTTATGACATGATTGGAGGATGACCAATATGCCGCTGATTCAAGAAGAACGAATGATGATAACAATTGATAAAGACCGTTTCGACTTTCTCCTATACGCCTATTTTGGTGGGAGCAATAACCCCTACCCAGTAGCGAGCAAACGAGCATATCGTGACCTGTGCCGGACGCTGCGTTTCAACGGCGGCGACGGACACGAATACCGTGAGGACATGGACGCTCTCCTGGAGAAGAGAATACGCTCGCTCCTGGCAGAGCCGAGCCACACACAAGCCCACTACGATGAGTGGCATCAGTCTTTGTGCGAAGAGATGGTGGGCTACTACCATAACCGAGGCATTGAATTCAACATCGGTCACGCCCAAAAGTGGGTCAACATGACGATGAAGTATCTGTACATTCACGGTGGCGTGGATGTATCCTCCGTATTCGATTACCTCCACGTCCCCCTCGATCAGTATGTGTTTACAGCCGCAGAGGGGAAACTGTCGCTTCGCCGCCCTTGCGCCGCTTGGAGCAAGATATGCGACTATAAGCTGTACTTGGACTTCCAGAAGAAAATTCGAGCCGCAGTTGATGTAGCCCCTCTTCGTTGGGAGTTCCAGAACTGGATTGAGGAAGCGGCAAAGAGGAAAGGTGGCAATTCAGAATGAAGATTGAGATGGGCGAATCGCTCTTTTACTCTTGGCTTCGCCATGTGAAGGAGTGCCAGATAGTACAGACGAATTGGAAGGTATCCCCACAATGGCAACTACACCATGAAGATGAACTTGCGGAGCTTATGACGGCAACGGATGAGCATTTCAGTTTGAGGTACGGGTATAAGATTTATAAGAAAAACAGTTCTCTGTCGCAGCTTATCCAGCAAGGAGAATGCGATGCGGTTGGCGTTTCCATTCAAGAGGATGGCCCTCGCTATTATGCTGTGGATGTGGCCTTCCATGAGAGCGGTCTAAACTATGGCACACGAGAAGAAACCGTGATGAAAGTAATATCCAAGAGCCTACGAACCGCTATGTGCCTTTATGGGTATATGGAAACGAAGCGCGCGGAAATCACATTTGCATCGCCGAAGATTAACCCTTCGATACTCTCTGATGTAGAACCTTGCATCGAGGATGCAAACGCCCTGTTGGCGGCTCGTGGCTTCAATTTTTCGATTCGGGTCATTGCTAACGAGGAGTTCAACGAGTCGGTGCTTCAGCCCATCCTTCTGATGAGCGATGGCGTAGCTGACACCTCCGAGCTTTTCCTCCGCAGCTATCAGATGTATACCATGTTTGCCGGATCGCCGGCCGGAGCCGCAAAATCGGGACGTGCTACATCCCCAAAGCGAATGGCAGATAAGGTGGAGATTGATTACCAGGACGATGGCGTTTATAAGGAACTGAAGGTCGGGGCAATAGCGAGAACAGTCTTGCGGAAAATGCTATCAGACGGGTCTGCCAGCGATGATGAAGTAGCCTTTATGCAGACCACCGAGTATAGCAAGCAGTTTTTCGGGCTTCAGTATCCTCTGCTTCTACGGACAGATGCCGCCGAAACGGAGCTTCATTACTACAAAGACCCGCTGCTGATAAACGGTGAGCGATACCGTATGTGTTGCGAGTGGTTTGAAACGGCCGCAAACAACGACCGACCCTATCTGCTTAAGTGGATTGAGGGTCACAAGGAGGGAGTAAAATGAACCGAACAATTACTGTAAAAGGCATTGGAAAGGTCAGCGCAAAACCCGACTACATAGTTCTTTCGATGACTTTGAAAGCCCAGGACATGGATTACGAGAAGACAATGTCGATTGCGGCAGAGCAGTTAAATAATTTGCGGAGTGCCATAGTCAGTGTTGGCTTTAAGCGCGACGACCTTAAGACAGCCAATTTCGATGTCCAGCCGGACTTCCAAAGTGAGCGTGATAAGGACGGGAATTACAGACGGTGGTTCGCCGGATACATCTGCAGCCATGCGCTGAAGGTTGAGTTTGATTTCGACATGGCACGACTCGCTCAGACTTTCTCTGCTTTGGCAAAATGCCTTGCCAAGCCAGAGTTTTCGGTACAGTTCACAGTGAAGGATAAAGAAGCGGTCAGCACCAGCCTTCTGAAGAGTGCGACGGAAAACGCCAAATCAAAAGCCGTCACACTTTGTGAAGCCGCAGGTGTATCTCTTGGCGGTCTTATCACTATCGACTATAACTGGGGTGAGCTTCACCTTTATTCGCCCACTCAGTATGAAATGGCAGACCGTTGCCTCGCAGAAGCACCGTGTGGAAGCAGTATTGATATTGAGCCAGATGATATCGACGTGAGCGATACGGTTACATTCGTGTGGGAAATTGCGTAAAATGAAAAATAGCGAGGGATACTATTAAGAGAATCCCTCGCTATTTTGTGAGCGATATGCGACCGCAGGAGATGCAATTATCGGTTTCCTTTTGCACGATTATGGGTTTTACACAGCATCTGACAGTTCGTTTCGTCAGTAGCTCCACCTTTGCTCCACGCCGTAACATGGTCTGCGTCCATTTCGGCTTCCTTGTATATTCGCTTTGCATTTGCGTCATGACCTATGGCACAAAATGGACAATTCGAAATCCCGCGCTGTTTTGCGTCTGCCGTCTGTTTTTGATACACTACTTTTTTGGTTCGCTGATCAAACACACGTATATTAAGTAGGCTAATATCCGACTCGCCACCGAGAATATATTCGAAAATTCCACGGCGATCTGTGATCTGTGCGTCCTCCATAAGTGAGTTGACCCTTGCTGCGACTTTATCCTTTGAATAGGCGTTTCTGTGGTATTTGGTGTACAAATCACCCCATTCTTGACCGCACATTTCATTGCCCGTATACTCAAAAACCGAGTCCACCCAGTCTATTACGGTCTCAAAGTAGGTTTTCAATTCAGTAATGCTGGTGTCACTCCTGTGGCGGGCCATATAGCCGTCGATATCATGATTGCTAACCCAATCTAAGGCAGTTTCCAGTATTGCCTGTCTTTTTGGATCGCCCTTTACATAGGTCTGCCATCGGTTCATATTCGAATTTCCCATATTTGAGAAAACCTCACGCGCCAGTGTGACGAACGGACCGTGGTAGGCAGCGTTACGTAGTTCCTGCTTAACAAGAGGAACACCAGCGATATTGATAGTTTCAAACCACGCCTGTATCTCCGATGGCTCACCTTCACAGATGTAAATCGTAAGTGGTGAATTCTTGATAAGCTTTTTCTCGTCCTCATCAAGGCTATTAAAATACCGGGGCTTTCCATTTCGCTCGACTGCAAAAGGCCATGATTGATTAACGTACCGTGCGAAGGATGTGATTCTCTGTTGACCGTCAAGCACTTCAAATAATCCATCTTTATTCAATACAAAGTAAATGAGTCCAAGAGGGTATTCTTTCAGCAGGGAATCCACAACAGCAACATCGCGCTTGCCATCTCCGTAAATATAGTTTCGCTGGTATTCTGGCTGAATAATCAGTTTTCCGTCGAGGCCGAATAAGCCTTTGCCTTCATTCTTGTCAAAGACGAAACCTTTACAAATATCGCCGACCGTCCATGTCGTGACTAAAGTGGTTTTCATAAGCTCTCGCCTCTCTTCTTAAAGCGTATCAGGATACGTGAATACTTGGCTTGGCCGTTAACCACGGCCGTTCCAAGACCGCCCCCATATTTAACTGTGGGGTCAAATTCCAATTCTTCCATGATTTCATGAGGAGCATTGGCGTATGCGTTGCCACTCGCTTGCCATACTACTTCAAATTGTTCTGGACAATACTTGTCCATGAATGTGATTGGTACACCCATTACGCCGTCAAAGTCAGAGGGTATGCATTCGGTAAATGGAACTTCTATTGCATTGTAATTATCGTAGCGGGGATACTCGACTTTGCCATAACGCTTCTCAAATTCCAGTTTGAGCCTCTTGTTAAACTTGAGGTTATGGGCCATCGTATCAAGAAGAATGGGGTCATGTCGTCTGCCGTGGTCAAGATTTGTGAACCAGCAAGCAGACGCTAAACGTCCCATCACCACGCCATCAATAATTTTGTATGCTGACCCTTCCTTTTTATTCTCTGTGACCCATTTCTTGTACTCATCAGTAATGATAAAATACATATCTTGATTGAGCGTTTTATATCCAAGCCATATTTTGTTGTATTTCAGGAAGGGAAAAACCTCTTTGTATGGGATGGCATTCATGTTGCCGAGGATTACAAAACTCTTGTTTGCTTCCAGTATCCATGCCAGAAATTCACGAAAAAGGCTGAACGGGGGATTTGTTATAATGATGTCTGCCTCATCTCGTAGTCTACACACCTCATCTGAACGGAAATCTCCATCCCCGTCCAGATAGCCAGAGAATTGTATATCATCTGAATCAACATCACCGGAGCCATCAGTATCACTGGTTAATGTAAAAAGCTTCCCATGTGTCTCATGTTTACTCTCATCAAATAGCGGTGATTCACTTTCAAAAAGCGACAGTTGTCGGCTTCCGGCAGACTTCGCATAAGATGTAGAAATGAGTTTCTTCAGCCCAAACCGTGTAAAATTAGCTGCGAAGTACCTTGTAAAATTCGACCATTCCGGGTCATCACACGGAAGTAAGATGGTCTTATCCCGAAACACATCTGGATTATACTCCACATATGCATTCATTTCCGACTCAATATCAGCATACTGAGTGTAGAATTCATCGTTTTGAACAGTTTTTGCCCTACTAAGGCTTGTATTTCCCGCCATATATTCATCAGCCTCCTACGCCAAATTGTTTACTTATCAATGGACTCAGATGTAATTCGGAAAAGGTCATCAATTCCGCAGTTGAATAGAGTACATAGTTTCTCAACAGTAAAGTAGTCTATTCGGGTCGCTTTATCGTTGTATAAGTTTGATATTGTATTTCGTGATAGCCCCGTTTTCTCGTGTACAGACTGGATGGAGTATCTATGTTCCCCCATCAATGTAGATAGTGCACAATGAATTGCCATTTTGCACCTCCTCCAAAATATACTGCCATTATACCATACAAGCACATCATTGTAAACTACATCATGGTTATATTACTTAGCAATTACATCAATGCACGAGCGTTTAATGCCTATCGACTGGTTACAACTTTTCTTGTGTACCTGCACCCGGTCGTCCGATAATTCGTACATCCATAAAATACGCCATACTGCCCGTTGCGTTTCGCAAGCGGAGCGCCGCAAAGCGGGCAAGTAAATGCTTCCTTACGCATCTCATCCTGGTATCGGCTCTTTAGTTCCAGAGCAAAGGATGAGGTGTTTTTTTCTGTGGTAACGATGTACACTCGCTTTTTTGCGCGGGTCATTGCTACATAGAAAAGGCGACGCTCTTCGGCATCAGGGAATGTGTCCGCTTTTTCAAGCAACAAATCGATGAGCGGAGGGTTCTGCACCTTGCTCGGAAAGCCCATGTAGGAAGCCCGATTGTTGATGATAAAGACAAACTCGGCTTGCAGTCCCTTTGACCTATGCGCCGTGTAAAACGCCATGCGGAGGTCGGGGCGTGACGGGAGTTTCACATCCAGCACCTTTGAGATGTTGTTGTAGGACAAGCGCAGCCGACCGCTTTCTTTCAGAAGATCGGAGTCGAATTGGTATCTCCCAATGAAGTAAACGGTGCTGTTCTGAGGCAAATCCTCCAACTTCGAGAGCATGAACTGAATCGCCCATTTATCTGTGTAACCCTGAATTTCGCCGAGGACGTACTGCTCCGTGTCGTTTGAAGCGCGGATGGCTTTCTTAAGCTGATTCGGGTTCTCCATGATGAAGCGGCTCGAAATGTCGATTAGCCTCTGCGAGAAGCGATAGGTGGTTTCTATCTTGCTCGTTTCGGCATTGCCCCAATACTTCGCAAAGTTGAGGATATACCCGATGTCGCTTCCGGCAAAGCGATAGATGCTCTGCCAGTCATCCCCCACACAGAACAGGGAGAAGAATGCGTCTTTCCTCATGGCTTGAAGGAGGCTGTACTGCCCTTTGGATATATCCTGGTACTCATCAATGATGATGTACTTGAAGCTATGGTGGAATCCTCCGGCGACGACAAGGTCACAAGCGCGGTTTATCATGTCGTTGAAGTCGATTGCGCCCTCGCTCGAAAGCATCTTCTCATAGGCTTCATAAATGGGAAGGAAAAGCCGAACTAACACTTTCTGCCCAATATAAGACGGTAATGAACACAAGTCCAGCAGCCCTTGCGATGATAGACGACCGCTCTTTGCCAGGGACAGAACGGTTTGAAATAGCTCCGCAAGCCCATCCAGGACGTTCTTTTTGCCCGTGTCCATTTGAGAGAAAAGCTCATTCACGGACACCTGCTCCATCGGTACGCCGCGCTTTTGGAGGGCTTTCCGAAGATTGTCCAGAAGGCTACCGTTGAGTTTCTCATACGCATAACACTCAATCAGAGCGGTATTGTTGGCTTCGTGGATGCCTTCTTTCCATGCGATGCCCTCTTGGTAAACCTCTGTCGCCGTTTTTCCTCCACGGCCAGAGAAGTAGGACGGAACTTCACCCTTGCTGTTCGTTCCGAAGTATTCGATGTAAATGTCGTATTGCGGCAGATAGAAATCGGGGTAGTATTGCCCGTATTCCTCTGTGCGGGTGTCGACTTTGTAGGATGCCTCGTATTGGTACTCAATGCCATACTGCGTGAGGAAGTTGGCGATCTCCATTTCGCCGTAGCTCTTTACGGTTTCGCCTTTGATGGTCGTCGGAGGATTGGTAGTCAAATAGTCCCTGTATGACCTCTCGGAATCGAAGTCGAACTCCGACTTCTGATTGACCCGATGGAAGAGCATATAGGCCATGAGAAGCCGAGCATATTCATCATCTTCGAGGCATCGATCTATCTGCTCACGGATGAACTTCCGAGAATCGCCCTTGTAAATAAGCGGGGTCTTTGCCTCGGCTTTCCGAATGATATCCAAGCCCAACTTATGAAAGGTAGAAACCCGTATATCGAGGTTCGTCTCCTTTGCAAGCCTGGCATTCATCTCGCTCGCGGCTGCGTTGGTAAAGGAAAGAACAAGGATTTCATCCGGCTTGCAGGCATCCGTGGCAAGGAGGTACTTAACCTTGCCAAGAATGGTCGTAGTTTTACCCGTTCCGGCTCCCGCCACCACGAGGTGGTTCGGCGCGTCCTTGACGATGCATCCCATCTGCTGTTGGTCTAAAGGTCTCCCCTCAATGTTGCCTATGAGCTTATATGCGTTGGTAATAGCGCCCTTGAGCCAGGAAGCATTATGGGCAGATATGCCTCCGTTGAGGTTTGAGAGGGCAGTTTGGAAAAGCTGGCTTTGACGCTGAAGCTCACGGTGCATCGAGGCTTTCCGCAGCTTGCGATTGTGTTCTGCGAGGCGGCTCTCCAAATGATGCCATGAGTTGAGAGAACTTGCATAACTATATCCGTAAATATAGCCCGGCGTACCATTAAGGAGGTTCGCAATGCCCTGGTTTGCCGCCGCCACTTCGTTTATGACTGACTGGCATAAAGCGTCTCGCTCGTCTTTCTTCTGCTTCTGATTTGCAAAAAACTTGTCGAGCAATCCCATGCGGGTAACCTCCTATCCGTATCTGATTTCGCCAAAAAGTATCCTTTCGCCGATAGGTTCATTATAACAGCACCTTATGGCAAAACGCGACCCCATTTTTTACTCGATATCCATTCTTCCCGACCCCCGCAAGCAGAAAAACACACAAGCGATATGTACCGAAGTCGAGGAAATTTGCCCGTAATACGAGCAAAACCCCCGAAATAGGGGCTTTATTCAGCGATATATGCGCCCTGCATCGCGTTCCACAAGGTAATCAGACACCGCGGGACGCCAGCGAAATCTCCCCCGGTCTGGGAAAAGCGCCTCCTCCGGTAAGTGCCTGGGCACTGATGGTGTGGTGCGGTTCCCGAAACGGCCTCTGAGAAAGCAGCGCCTGTCCGGCTGGCAGCATTCCGCAAATACTGTAGATTTTTGAGATCTCCAGCTGTTCTTCCTTCGACAACACCGGCATAATCGTGGGAATCCGGCGTGCGACCATACTTTTCCCACTCCCTGGCGGTCCGATGTAGAGCAGGTTATGGCGGCCGGCCACCGCAACCTCCGTCGCCCTGCGCAGGAGCAGCTGACCACTCACCTCACTAAAATCCACTGCTTCTGTCTCCGGCTGACCGCCTTCCAACTCCACTGCCTCCTCCGGTACCTCTCCGCTGATATTCTCCGGATGGTTCAAAAGCTCTGCAAGTTCCCGAAGATCCCTCACCTTCACGATCTCGATCGCCCCGATCGCAAGCCCCTCCGCAACATTCTCCGCCGCCAGAAAACACCGACGAATCCCAGCCTCCCGCATAGCGAGAACCATGGCAAGCACCCCGCGCACCGGTTTGATTCTCCCGTCCAGTCCAAGTTCTCCCACAAACGCCGAATCCTTCAGCGTCCGGCCGGATATGGTTTCATAGGCGGCCAGTACCGCAACAGCGATCGGCAGATCATATGCCGTCCCCTCTTTTCGGATATTGGCCGGTGACAGATTGATCGTCACCTTCATCGCCGGAAGCCGAAAGCCGGTATTCCGCATGGCTGTGCGAACCCGTTCCTCCGCCTCTCTCACCTGTGCCGAAAGATATCCAACCATATAAAATCCCGGCAGGCCGGTACTTACGTCAGCCTCCACCTGAACCACATAGCCATCGACACCCTTTACTCCTCCGCTATACACGTTGCAAAACAATCCTGCTGCTCCTTTCCGAAGCACAAAATACATGCTTCTCCTGTGCTTTGTTTTCTCTGCGTCCTGGTGCTCTCTCTGTTTTGGAAACCCGTACGAATGTACCAATGAAAATCCCTGAATGGTTCCGAAAAAAGATAAGAATACTATAGCGGATTTTCGCAGAAAATGCAAGCGCTCAGGAGCACTTATTCACTTATTTTCGCCCTATTCTCAGGCGTTCCCTCAAACTCTACCATATAAGGACGAAAGCGCAGAGGGAGCATATTCATCTGGCAGCGCGGGTTTCTGCGCTGCGCAATGGCGATAGAGCTGTGGAACGTCTTCCAGAGTGTCTCAAAAACCGCCTCATCCGTCTCCCTGCTCAACCGTTCCTCCCACAAGGCAGAATCCGCCCGTACCAGAACCCAGCCGCGTCCGGCCTGATGAACCGCCGCTTTCTTTCGTCCGCAGTCATACAAAATCCAGTTCTCCTGTGGCATCCGATCCGCAAAGTGAGCGGCAAGAAGCGTTATAATATCATTCTTCGGTCCGATCTTTCCAAGTAAAATCCCCTCCTGCATCTGGAAAAAGCGCGTAAATCCGCGCATATGGTCATACTCCCGCGTCAGATTCCGGTTCATCTGAAAGATCTCGTAGACAGCCGGAAGCTGAAGCCGATTCTGCACACCGTTTCCAAGAGCAAACGCAAGGATCAGAAAGCGGTAAATCTTATCGCCGCGGAAAGGATCCTGTGAAAGCGCCGCCTTGTATATCTGCTCGTAACAGCTTTCCGAAAGCCTGGTTCGAATGCTGTCCGTCACCTTGGCCGCCTTCTCTGGTGTGGTAATCACCTGGCGGTATTCGCAGAACAGATCCAGGTTGCACCCTGCCGGCTCTAAGCGCACCTGTTCATGCCCAAGGCGGCTCATCCATGCATCATAGATGCCGCACCAGATCTCCTCCACCTCTTCCCCACACAAAAATATCGTCATATATTCACGCTCCTTACAGCGTCCCGGTCCGTACGGACTCCCTGTCCGCCGATGTAACCGGTGCCGCTATGTGATAATCATCAAACAGGCTCAGCTGGCGATAGCTGGCATGATGCTCCAGCTCCCAGGACTTCTGATGCTCCGTCCCGATCAGCTGACTGGTAATATAATTTTCATCCAGACGAATCGGATACATCGTCCGGCCCGAACAGGTGATAAAGTACAGTGCACGCTTTAACACCACCCCCAGTTTCTTCAAATCTGCAAAATTCAGCACCGCGCCACGCCGGGCCGCCACAATCCTTCGGGCAGAATTCACACCAAGCCCAGGCACGCGCAGCAGTGTATGATAATCCGCCCGGTTGATCTCCACCGGAAACTGCTCCAGATGCCGCAGCGCCCAGTCACACTTCGGATCCAGCAGAACATTGAAATTCGGCTTCTTCTCTGAGAGAAGCTCCTCCGCCCGAAATCCATAGAAGCGAAGCAGCCAGTCCGCCTGATAAAGCCTGTGTTCCCGCAGAAGCGGCGGCCCGCCCGCAAGAACCGGAAGGGCGCTGTCATCGTTGATTCGAACAAAGGCAGAATAGAATACCCGCTTCAGATCATAGTTCTGATACAATGCCTCCGCCACCCGAATCATCTGATAATCATTCTCCGGCGTAGCGCCCACGATCATCTGAGTGCTCTGTCCAGCCGGAACAAAATTGCGGCCCGTTCTCCCACTTTCCGGAAGCCAGACATTCCTTCCGGGATGAGAAACCGAATTTGCCATCCCAATGCGGGAAGATGTTCCCTGACGAAGCCCATAGCCTTTTTCTCCGCTCTCCAGATATCGCACATTCTGCGCCGCGATTCCACGCTGCACCTGGCGCATCGGTGCAAGAATCTTCTCCCTGGTCTTTCCAGGTGCCAGGGCAGCCAGCCCCGCCGCTGTCGGAAGCTCCAGATTCACGCTCATGCGGTCAGCCAGAAATCCAACCTGCTCCACAAGCCCGGCATCTGCTCCAGGTATAGCTTTCACATGGATGTAGCCATTAAAATGGCATTCGTTTCGAAGCCGGTACAGGGTCTGATAAATCAGCTCCATGGTATAATTGGGAGAGTGCAGGATCCCGGAGCTTAAAAACAAACCTTCTATATAATTGCGCCGGTAAAACTCCATAGTCAGGGTGCACACCTCCTCCGGGGTAAAGGCCGTCCGGACAACATCGTTGGAACGCCGGTTGATGCAATACTTACAGTCCTGAATACACTGATTCGTAAACAGAATTTTCAGCAGTGAGATGCACCTCCCGTCCGCTGAAAAGCTGTGACAGATCCCGCTGGCAAAGGTATTCCCCAGGCCATCCTTCTTCCCGCCTCTGGTGACTCCGCTGCTGGTGCAGGCCACATCATATTTCGCTGCATCCGAAAGAATCCGCAGCTTCTCCTGTAATTCCATTGTCTCCTGCAGCAGCATCCTCATCGCCTCCTGTTTCACGCCAGCTTTCTCTTGCCTGCTTTCTCACGTCTGTTTTCTTACCCTCATTGCAAAGCCAAGAACGTATGTTCCGATTTTTATTCTACCACATCCCATTCTATACTTCAAGCGGATTTCGAACAAGTGTTCTAATTTGTCTTTTCATTCGATACTGTTTTCTGTTCGCATGGAAGCTTTTCGTTTTTTGGTAATTTTACCATCTGAATACGCCCGGTTACCAAATATGCGCACTCAGAATGTTAAAAATGGGGGGGGTTTGGACAATATCGGCTTCAAACAGGTCGTAATTACCCACGAATACAGCAATTCTTGGGTAATTACGCCTTGTTTCATCTGATTATTACCAAATCGCCAGGCAACGCGCAAACTAAAATTGCTGTCCCTCCGCTGTTTGGACAATTTTCAAATTATTGACCAGAAATTTTCCAAACGCATCCCCAAAAATGCATCCCAAAACAACATCCCCCCAAAACGCAAAACACGCCGCTCCCCACCAAACAAATTTTCTGCCCAACCCAAAAACAGCCGCCAAATGATCTCTCATTTGGCGGCTGTCTCTCATGAATCCAAATCCATAAATCGTTGTTCGGCAGCTTACAGCGGCATCAGGCCCAGTGCGATTGCAACGAGCATACACACGAAGCTGAAGCCCCATACCCACAGGAAGCTGGCTTTGATATGATCCTTGATATCGATATCAGCAAGACCAACACCCAGCAGGGTAGCCGGTACCATCGGGCTGATGAAGGTTGCGCAGTTGCGGCATACCACCATCGCGATGGCGATCGGAAGCGGATTGATGCCAAAGCCCTGACCGATACCGATCATAACCGGAAGCATACCATAGAAGTAGCTGTCCGTATCGAATGCCAGTGCAAGCGGAACGCTCAGGATACCGATAACGATCGGCAGGTGGCGGCCAAGTGCTGCCGGCAGGAAGCTGCTGATCAGACCGGACATACAGGTAATAACACTGGTAGTACCCTCAATATCCTTAACCAGAATACCCATCAAAACGGCTGCGCCCATCAGGGTGCTGCACATCATCAGAGCCGGGCCAGCATGCAGGTTGATGATCTTCTTCTGCATCTTGGCGCCCGGATAGTTGATCAGGATTGCTGCTGCAACACCGATCATGAACGGTACATAGCTTGGGAATATTTCCACAACAAGCAACACGATGACCGCGATGGTCAGTGCAATATTAAACAAAAACAGCTTCGGACGAGCCAGCTCATTATGAGTCGCCTGCTCCGCATCACCGAGAACGACTTCACCCTCGATCTCCGCCAGCTTGCCGTGCAGACCGGCACCGCGTCTCTTCTCGCTTAAACCAAGAATAACGGCTACAACGATGGAAAGGACAATACCAACTGCCTGGATCGGAAGCACAGTCTGCCACAGCGTACCTGCCTCTATGCCGAGCACGGTTGCCGCACGCATGGTCGGGCCGGCCCACGGCATCAGGTTTAATACACCCATAGCCAGAACTGCGATGGTCAGCATGGTGGTCGGACGCATATGCATCTTCTTGTAGATCGGCAGCATAGCCGGAACTACGATACAGAAGGTGGAAGCGCCGCCGCCATCCAGATGACCGATCAGCGCGATCAGCGCTGTCATGACACAGACACCGACCACATTATCTTTTACAAGCGTCAGCATCTTACCGATGATGACGTCGAACATACCGGCATCCGTCATGATACCGAAATACAGAACACTGAACACAAACAGTGCTGCGGTCGGGCCGGTGCTGCCAAAACCACTTTTAATCAGAGATCCGATCTGATCCCAGGTGTAATAACCGCCAGCGACCAGACAGATCGCCAGAAGCAATGGAAATGTGATAAATGCAATACTTGGCAACGTAAAATTCTTGAACAGCGTTACAACAATCGCAACAATACAGGCAAAGCCCAGAATACCAACTAAAATCTCTGACATACGTTTAATCTCCTCGTTTACATGTGTTTAACAAAACTTTATCTGAAAACCTTATCTAAAAACTCAGTCACGGAACTCGTACTCTTTGATCTCGCGTACTACATCCATGATGGTGCCGTCACGGCCCTCGATCACACCTACCACGCGGTCGCCAAACTGAACGGGGCTTGGCTCGCCAACGATAGCGTATGCTTTGTCACGCAGTTCTTCAATCGTGCAGAATGGAAGCTTCACATCCTTCATGCACGCGATCAGATCCTGACGTCTCGGGTTGATTGCAATGCCGTAATCGGTAATAACCACATCCACAGTCTCACCTGGGGTTGTAACGGTAGTCACGTTGCTGCAAATCGCCGGGATACGTCCCTGCAGAAGCGGTGCGATCACGATGGTGCATTTCGCGCCGGCAGCCGTGTCCGGATGTCCGCCCTGTGCTCCGGTAATCATACCGTCGGAACCTACGACAACGTTACAGTTAAAGTTTACATCGACTTCCAGGGAAGCGAGAATTACGAAATCCAGCTTATTGACATATGCGCCCTTGTTGAATGGATCTGCATACTCCGAAGCCGAGATCTCGATGTGGTTTGGATTGGTTTTGATGGACTCAATGGCTCCCATATCAAAGTCCTGCGTGTCTACCAGTTTGTTGACCAGACCCTTTGCAAGCAGGTCACACATCGGGGTGGTAATGCCGCCGAGGCCCAGGCCCATGCGGATTCCGCGCTCTTCCATGATCTTGCCCAGTGAAATGGTGGATGCGATGGACGCGCCGCCGACACCGGTCTGATAGGAAAAGCCGTCTTTGAAATAAGGCGTATTGATTACGAACTGGGTGCAGTAATCCGCCATCATGATCTTACGAACATCGGTGGTTGGCTTTGCAGCGCCGGTTGCGATCTTGGCCGGATTACCGATCTCATCCACAACACAGACAAAGTCTACATTTGTCATGGAGATACTTGCCGGAATATTCGGGAATGGAACCAGGCAGTCCGTGATTGCAACCACACGGTTCGCATACTGTGCGTCAACCATCGCATAGGACAGCACGCCGCAGTCGCTCTTTCCGCCATTGGCTCTCATGTTGCCGTACTCATCGCAGGTCGGTGCGCCGATGAAGGCGATGTCGATCTGCACTTCGCCGGACTCCACGGCACGTACACGGCCGCCGTGAGAACGCATGATTGCAAGATCCTTTAATTTGCCGGTGGAGATTGCTTCACCGATCTTGCCACGCACGCCGGAAGACTGAATGCCGACGATGGTGCCGTCCTCGATATAAGCAACGATCGGATCGTTCGCCTTGCCCAGTGAGCTCGCGCAGATGGTCAGGTTCTTGATTCCCATGTTGTGAATCTCTTCCATAACCATATTGACTACATAATCGCCTTCACGGAAATGATGATGGAAGGAAATGGTCATGCCATCCTTAATCTCACATTTCACCAGAGCTTCGTGAATGCTCTCTACCATCTTGCTTCTCTTCGGGTCCATCATGGTTCTTGCCTTCGGAGCTGCTTTGGTATATTCATAATTATCATAGGCATAAGCGCCTTTGAATGGTTCTTTGCCGGTTGCTTTCAATACTTCTTCCGGGATTTCTCTACCTACAGCATTAATCATTTTACAGATCCCCCTCATATACGCCTGATGCTTTCGCCAAAGCGATTGTTCTCTTTGCTCCATCGTAGAATGCAATATCGATCATCTTGCCGTCTACGGTAAATACGCCGATACCCAGTGCCTTCTTCTCGTCGATCTCTTTTACCACCTTCTCCGAGAAGATGATCTCCTTCTGGGTTGGGGTAAAGATCTGGTGTACGACTGCGATCTGACGCGGGTTCACCAGAGACTTGCCGTCAAAGCCCATCATCTTGATCATGCGGGTCTCTTTCTCGAAGGACTCCATGTCATCCAGGTTGGTAAATACCGTATCCCAGCACTGAACCCCGGCAGCTCTGGCCGCGATGATCATCTGCTGTCTTGCGCCCATCAGCTCCACACCGGTTCCGGTGATCACGGTCTGAAGATCCTTGGTGTAATCTCCGCCGCTCAGTGCAATACCGATCAGACGGTCAGAAGATTTACAAACCTCAAGAGCATGGAGAACACCGTTACAGGATTCCAGCGCCGCCATTAACAGAGTGGAACCTTCCGGTCTGCCAAACTCCTTCTCCGCAGCAAGGACATGCTCCTCCACGGTATGTACATCCTGTGCGCACTCGGTCTTTGCGATACGGATGGTGTCGGCACCACCTGCCACACATACACGGATGTCTTCTTTCCAGTGCGGAGTGTCCAGACCATTGATACGAACCACGCGCTCAACTCCGCGGTAATCGATCTCCTGCAGTGCATGGAATAAAGAATATCTTGCAGCATCTTTTTGGCTCTCGGCAACTGCATCCTCTAAGTCCAGCATAATGGAATCGGGATTGTAGATGTACGGATCCTTGATCAGGCCCGGCTTCTGGCAGTTTAAGAACATCATGGAACGTCTCAGTCTTTTCTTGTTTGGATGGCTCATTTGATTACACCTCCCCACGGAAGATTTTCGATTACATCATTAGAACGATAAACGGCACACTCTACACGCGCCTTCAGCGTGCAGTCCAATGCACCCTTATCCACAACGGTAATCTTAGCGCTTTCTACGTCCAGACGGCCCAGTGTATCAAGCACCACTGCCTTGATCTGTTTGCCGAACTGGTGAATCACGCTGCTCTCGATGGAAAGTTCAATTGTGCCATTTCCCGGCTCAACTGTAACCTGGGCATCGCTGGATTCCAGAGTGCCTGCCATAGCGGCTTTCTTTACTTCCATTTTCTTCCTCCTTCATATACCCCATTAAATTTGTTGCAATTTTGACTGTGAACTCGGAATTCCCCGTCATTTTCACTAAAATCAGTGTATCACTTCATGTACAATTATTCAAATACTTATATCACTATAACATTTATAACATTTTTCCTATGTCAATTTTCTTTTTTCATAGTTCGTTCGTTATGATTTTCTTGTGTAAAACATGGATTTTCGTTGAATTTACATAATGCCTGTGTTATCATTAGCATATATTTACGAACCTTTCACTGTTATTTTATCCTTATTTTACGGAGGTGCTTTATGAATATCAAACATGCACAGTATATGTTGACGGTACTCCAGGAAGGAAGCATCACAGCGGCCGCAAAAAAACTGTATATCTCCCAGCCCTCCCTGAGTCAGATGATCAAGCTTGTGGAAAACAATTTGGGGACTCCACTTTTTAATCGTTCGGCCGATCCCATCGCCCTGACCTATGCCGGCGAAAAGTATATTGAGGCCGCAAGACAGATTCTCACAATCAACAACAATCTCCAGAAGGAAATCGACGAGATCAACCACGAGGACCATGGCACCATCAAGCTTGGTATTCCGGTTCAGCGCGCCATGCAGGTTCTGCCCTACATTCTCCCGAAGTTCAAGAAGCGTTACCCTCATGTGGAGATTGATGTGCAGGAACATGGCTCTGCCACAACCGAGGCTCTGGTTCTGGAGGGCAATGTAGATTTTGCCTGCCTGACGACCTATCCCAAATATGACGAGCTGGAATACATACTCGTAGAAAACGAAGAACTGGTGCTTCTGACCAGCCGCAATTCCGACATTGCAAAGCGGATTCCATCTGGAACGATGATCGATATTGAGGAGGCACGGGACGAAATCTTCGTCAACATCAAGACCGGACATAGTGTGCGCACCCTTCAGGACCGTCTCTTTGTACAGAAGGACATCCAGCCAAAGGTACTTCTTGAGACCATGAGCATCGAAGTCGCCAAACGTACTGCGATCGCCTGCGATGCCGTTATGATCTGCCCGCTCAACTACATCGAGATGTCACCGGAGCTGCTGCCCAAGTGCACCACGTATCCGATCCGCGGGATTGAGCAGAACCGCAATTTCTATATCTGCCACCGCAAGGATCGCTATCTGACCAAATACATGCGTGACTTTATCACCATGCTGACCACGGAAGATCAGCCGTTCATCTCCCATGAAGCCTGATACTTCCTGTCACATCCCGAAAACGTGCGCCGCCAGACTCACAAAAAGAGGATCGACATTCTGCCTGAATGCCGGTCCTCTTTTTTTCTTCTCTTTTCGATTGAATGGATCAGTCCAAAAATCTGCGGATCGTCTTAGGGGTACGATAATTCCAGGTGGAAATTTTGATGCCGCTCTTTCTGCTGGCCGCATGGACGATCTGGCCGTTGCCGATATACATGGATACGTGGTTGACCACGCCGCTCTTGTTGGTGTAGAAAATCAGATCTCCCGGCTGCATCTCACTGGACTTGACGGCCCGCCCGGACTTCGCCTGCTCTCTGGAGGTACGTGGGAGGCTGACTCCCGCAGCGTTGCGCAGGACATACTGCACAAAACCGGAACAGTCTGCACCGGTGTTCGGATTTGTCCCGCCCCAGACATAACGTCCGCCCACAAACTGCAGCGCATAGTTGACCACCTTGCTGCGCACGGATGCCTGCTGGTTCGCTTTCTCCTCCAGCGGAGAGAATTTGATCGCCTCGGTCAGTGCATAACGCACCTCGACGTTGTTGTCACGGGTTGAGATGAAGGCCTTATCCGCCGACTCGCTCTCCTCACTGTCGCCGGTATCCAGCTCGATCTGAACCCAGCCATCCAGCTGCGATACAACGGGATAGCGATCCTCCTTTGAAATCTGTGTCCAGATCTTGGAATCGGTATTGGCATCAGACCGTACGTTCAGCTTGTCGGTATTGACCACTGCCATCAGCGTCGCCGCTTCCATCGCCAGATCCTTCGCCTCCTGTCCGGTCGCCACATACTGTGAATCCGCCGTGATATAACCGGTGATCGAACCGGACTTAATCTTGTACCAGCCGTCCAGCGTCTCTAAGATCTCTCCGGCCGCTTTGCTTGGAAACTTACCGATGACATTGGACATACTGTCCGTGTTCGGTTCCTTGCGGATGTTTAAGTAGTTGTCCACCTTTGAGATAACAAGGTTGTCATACTGGTTGAGTGCCATCGCCCGCAGATCCAGCTTGCGTGCCTCGTTCAGCGCGAGCTGCACCGTCACGTAGTCGGACGACATATAGCCCTCCTCAATCCTGACCCAGCCCTCCGTCTGCTCCAGTACCGGATAGCGCTCCTGAATCAAAACCTGTCCCACCACATTCGCCGGATCCAGGACCGGTTCCTGGCGAATGTTTAACTTGTCCGTATTGACAATCGCCATGGACGTCACATATTCCAGCGCCTTCGTGCGGGCTTCCTCTCCGCTCAGCACATACTGGTTGTGAATATAGCCTTCGATACCGCCCGACGTGATGTGATCCCACTCACCATCCGTCTCCACAATCTCACATACACTGTTCTGCTCCAGCTTACCGATGATCTTGCCGTCGGCTCCCGGCGTCTCGCGGACATTCAAATATCCTGATACCTGTACCAGGCCGAGATTCTGATAGGAATCCACCACGGCCTGCTTCTCCTCAGCCTCCCGTGCTGCCTGTTCTTCTTCCTCCGAACGTGTCTCGGCCGGAACTGCACTCTCATTCAAAGCACCGCTCTCCGGTGATACGCCTGCCGGCACCGGTTCGCTGCCCGGCGTCCCGCCGCCGAGCTTTCGCCCTGCAACTACAACCAAAGACAGCAGCGCAATCAATACCACTGCCAGAATCACATAATTCTGATAGGGGGTTTTCTTACGTCGTTTTCTTGCTTTATCTAAAATCTGAATATAGTCTTTTTCTTCTGCCATGGTAAATCTCCTTATATAAACTAGGAATCAGTATAACATAGTTCCAATCCTTTTTCGAGATAAAGGCCCAAAAAAGATATTAATTTTCTATTACATTTTGTTGCAGTTCTTCTGTTTTATCTTAAGAAGAGACACCACAGGGGAACAGTAACCATGGAAAGCAGCGTCGAAAGCACCACACATTTCGTGGCAAAGATCTCATCCTTCTTATATTTCAGTGCCATAACTGCCGTAACACTGGCCGCAGGCATCCCGGAAAGCACCACCGAAACGCCGGTCACAAACGCGTCCACATGCCCCAGACGACAGCCGGTCAGAACCAGCAGTGGAATCAAAACCAGCCGGATAAACGAATAATAAAGCGAAGAAGGCTCCGGCAGCGTCCGCAGTTTTACGTCTGCAAGAATGGATCCCACCAGCAGCATCGCAAGAAAGGTATTTGCATTGGCTACCGTTCGAATCGTCAGGCTGACAAAGCCGGGCAGCGGAATCTGAAACAGCATGATCAGAAAGCCCGCCAGTACCGACAGAATGCAGGGATGCGTCATCACCTTTTTGACCAGTGTCTTTTTGTCCGGAGCCTCCGTAAAATATGTCAGTCCCACGGACCACATGAAGGTTCGCTGCGGAATCACATAGATGGACGCATACAAGAGTCCCAGGCCGCCGAAAATGCCCTCCGCGATCGAATTACCCAGAATGCCGGAATTGGAACAGATCGTGGCATACTGAAGCACCTTCTTGCGCGCCTCCGGGATATTCGGGTACAGCACCATGCTGAGAATCCAGGCTCCAAGCTGAATCAGTACCGCCACAATAAAAACGACCAGACAGCTCATCAGAATCTGATGATTGAATTCCACCTGAAATGACTTTAAAATGCTCGCCGGAAGCGTTACCATAATGACCAGATCCGTGAGAATGGCCCTGCCCTCCGTTTTCAAAATGCCGCTCCGCTCCAGAAACAGTCCGAGAAGCATGATGCCAAACAGCATCCCCTGCATCTCAAATAATCCAGAAAAATCCATCATCTGTAGTACCTCTTTCATGATTCCATTTTTTTCTGAATATCATAGTACGCAAAAATTAATAAAAAAGCAATAGTATTTTGAAACGCTTTGTAGTAAACTCATGTATGTGTCACTCAAGTTAACTTAAAATGAATCAAGCAGAGGAGAGATTTTTATGAAAAAAAGAATATTGATTACAACCGCAATTCTGGCTCTGGCGATCAGCGCGACGGCCTGCTCCAAGAAGCAGGAGGCTGAGACCACCGCTGCTCCGACCACCACCGCAGCCCCGACCACCGCTGAGGCGACCACGGAGGCAGAGGAAGTCGAGGAAGATTACATGAGCGGTTTGATCACCAAGATCGACGGTGATATCCTGACCGTAAAGAATGACGATGATCAGACAGAGAAAAATTACGATATTTCCAAGGCCGAGGTTACCAAAGAATTTGATTTCGCTGAGGGTGACTGGGTTGAGATTTCCTTCCCGGCAGAGACCACCGAAGATCCGGTTTCCGTGATCACGCTGGAAGTGCTCGATTCCGTGATCGGCCAGAACACCGATCCGTCTGTAGAGGGTAAGGTCTTAGACGCAACGATGAACAACATCAGCCTGGAGGTAGATGGAGAGAACTACGCCATTGCTACCTCAAATGCCTACATCGTTGGCAAAGAAGGTATCCTGGTTGACAAGAACGCTACCGTAACCTACATTGGCGATCTGGATGACGGCCCGATGGCAGTCAAGGTTGTCATGGAAGATTCCTACAACACCCCTGAGGCAGAGATCAATGCCTTCATCGGTACCGTGGCACAGATCGGTGAGGAGGAGAAGGACGTGGTTCTGGAATCCGAGCTGGGCGACTTCTACACCTTCGTATCCGACAGCATTGACTTCTCTCAGTATGAAGAGGGACAGACCCTGCAGATCGAATATACCGGAACCATCACCGCAAAAGAGATCCCGGCTGTAAAGATTACAAAGAAATAATCGGTTCTGATTCAGTACCGAAAAGAAGCGCTTCCGCACATTGATATGGCGGGAGCGCTTCTTTTTCTTAGCTTAGATATCATAACCAATCATTCGAATATAGGTCTTAATCAGCTCCACGATCTGATCCAGCTCCAGCTTGCTCGAATTGATCGGCAGATCGTAGTTGGAGAAATTCTCCCACTCTCTTCCGGTGAAATACTTGTGATATTCCCGACGCTGCTTCGTGATCCGGTTGAGCTTGTTCAGTGCTTCTTTGGTATCCATGATCCCGTCGATCTCCATCGTCCGTCGAACACAGGTCGGCGTGTCTGCATAGACAAAGATCTTGACCAGATCTTCCTTCCCAGCCGTCTCCAGAACATAATCCGCACACCGGCCCACGATCACACAGGACTCGGTGTTGGCCAGTTCGCGAATAACCTCCGACTGGAACTTGAACAGATTGTCCGGAGAAGTCACATCTCCCTCCGTCTTTGGCTCATCCAGCGTCATACCGCGGATGCCGCCCACAATCCGGCGAAGCAGGTTGTTGCCTGCCTTCTCATCGGCCAGGCGGAAATACTGCTCGCCAACCGCACTCTTCTCTGCTGTCATGCTCAGAATCTCATCATCGTAAAATGGAATGCCAAGCTCCTCGGCCAGCTTCGTTCCCACGATTCTTCCGCCGCTTCCATACTGCCGTTCAATGGTGATTACCAACTTTGTTTTATCCATAAGAAAGCCTCCTTCTGGAACTAGATTCTTACTGTTTTTCTTAGTTCGAGTATACCATAAAGCCTGCTATTTTGCCAGTATCATCCGATCGTTTGCGAATTCTTCTCCGCTGGCCTCCTCGAACTTGTGAAGCAGATCTTCCACCGTCAGCTTTTTCTTTTCTTCACCTGCAACATCGTAGATCACATTGCCCTCGTGCATCATGATCAGACGGTTGCCCATCTGAATCGCATCCTTCATGTTGTGGGTAATCATCAGCGTCGTCAGCTTCTGCTCCTCCACGATTTCTGCCGTCAGATCCAGTACCTTCTTGGCGGTCTTGGGATCCAGCGCCGCCGTATGCTCATCCAGAAGAAGAAGCTGCGGGCGCTGCAAGGTCGCCATCAGAAGGGTCAGGGCCTGACGCTGTCCGCCGGAAAGCAGTCCCACCTTGGAAGTCAAACGCTCCTCCAGTCCCAGACTGAGACGCTTTAACCATGCGCTGTAAAGATCACGTTCGCTGTTCTTGATGCCGGCTTTCAAGGTACGGCTCTTTCCACGGCGCAGGGCCAGAGCCAGATTCTCCTCGATCCCCATGGTCGCCGCCGTTCCGTTCATCGGATCCTGGAACACACGTCCCAAAAAGGCCGCGCGCTTATATTCCGGGAGCTTCGTCACATCCTTGCCGCCGATCAGAATCTGTCCCGCATCCACCGGCCACACACCGGCGACCGCGTTTAAAAGGGTCGATTTGCCGGCTCCATTGCCGCCGATGACGGTGACGAAATCCCCGTCATGCAGCGTGAGACTTAAATTTTTCAGTGCCTTCTTTTCATTGACGGTACCCTGATTGAACGTCTTGCTTATATTTTTAACCTCTAACATCGCACCTTACCCCCTTTTTTCCTGTCGTTGAAAAATAACGGCCCTTCCAGGTCGGAATCGCAAGGAAGATCGCCACCACTACCGCAGACAGCAGCTTCAGAAGGTCCGTATCGATTCCCATCCAGATTACGATCTGCAGCACCAGATAATAGATGATGGAACCAAATACCACACCCAACAGACGGAAACCGAAGTTCCGGAAAATACGGCCGAAAATAGCTTCTCCGATGATGACTGCAGCCAGACCGATGACGATCGCTCCGCGGCCCATGTTGATATCGGCAAAGCCCTGGTACTGTGTCAGCAGGGCGCCGGCCAGTGCCACCAGACCGTTGGAAACCATCAGTCCCAGTACGCGGCAGAAATCGGTGTTGATGCCCTGCGCGCGCGCCATCTTGTCGTTGCAGCCGGTTGCCCGCAGAGAGCATCCAAGCTCCGTACCGAAAAACCAGTACAGAATCGCGATCACGAGCACGATCATGACAGCCACAACAAAAATCGTATTTTTATGGAAAGCGACATTGCGGATAAACCGCAGAGAAACCAGCAGATCATACTTGTCTACGTTGATTGCCTGGTTCGCTTTTCCCATTATTTTCAAATTGATCGAATACAGTCCAAGCTGCGTCAAGATACCGGCCAGGATCGCCGGAATCCCCATGAAGGTGTGCAGAATACCGGTCGCAAAGCCCGCTGCCATACCGGCCAGGATCGCACCTGCCATCGAAACCCATACACTGTGGCCTGTCAGCATCAGCATAATACATACTGCGCCGCCGGTTCCCAGAGAACCATCTACCGTCAGATCCGCGATGTCCAGGATGCGGAACGTCAGATAAACTCCGATTGCCATAATGCCCCAGATCAGGCCCTGTGCCACTGCTCCCGGCAGGGCATTCATTAAACTCATCATCTTATCTTCTCCTTCAAAACCAGTTTTGCCTTGTCCGGCGTACTTCCTCTTAAAACAACAGTAAGGACAGGGGAAGCTGCTCCCCTATCCCATGCTGCATTTTCCTCACTTATTATGCCTTACTTGTATCCTCTTGTCAATCCATGCCGATGCATCAAATTATTCTTCGATTGCAGTGTAGCCATCCGGAACCGTGATGTTCAGCGCGTCGCACAGTGTCTTGTTGTATTTCTTGGTAAACTGCGGTGCATACTCGATCGGCATCTCGGAGATGTTGGACTCACCGGTCAGAATCTTCACGGCCATCTTGCCGGTTGCAACGCCAAGGTCATAGTAGCTGATGGACAGGGTTGCTACGCCGCAGCCCTTGCAGATTCCCTCTTCGCCTGCAACCACCGGAATGCCTGCCGGCTGGCAGATGTTGTTGATGATCTCGGTGTTCGCGGCTGCCGTGTTGTCGGTCGGCACATATAAAACATCGCACTCGGAAGTAGCCTTGGTCACGATGGTGGACAAGTCGTTGGAATCCGAGAATGCATAGTATTCACAGGTATAGCCCAGTTTTTCCAGAGCCGCCTTCACGGTATCAACCTGATACTGGGAATTTGCCTCTGCGGAACAGTACAAAAGACCTACGTTCTTTGCATCCGGGAACAGCTCATTTAACATTGCTGCCTGCTCGTCTAAAGGAGCCAGATCTGCAGTACCGGAGATGTTGCCGCCTACGGTGCCGTTGAAATCAGAAATGCCAAGTGCTACGCCGTACTCAGTAACGGAAGTGCCCAGAATCGGGATCTCGTTGGTGCCTGCCTGAGCAGCCTGCAGAGCCGGGGTTGCGTTTGCCATGATTAAGTCTGCATTCTCCGATACGAAGCTGTTGATGATCGTGGAACAGGTATTGGAATCGCCCTGTGCATTCTGCTCATCAAAGGTTACCGCATCGCCCAGAGCCTCGGTCACCGCATCCTTAAAGCCCTTGGTTGCCGCGTCCAGTGCGTCGTGCTGTACCAGCTGGCAAATGCCTACGGTATAGGTCTTTCCGTCTGCGGCCGGTGCTGCACTTTCCGCTGCTGCGCCTGCTGCCTCGGTTGCGGCTACTGTCGTCTCTGCCGGTTTGCTTCCGCCGCATGCGGTCACGGACAGTGCCATAGCTCCGGTCAGTACCAGAGATAAAAGCTTAGATGTTTTTTTCATAATTGTTCTCCCTTTAAACATATTTTTCATGAAAAACCATGAACTTTTCCTATCATACTACAATTTTTTTCTTCCGTCAATTTTATTACGTTAAATTTGTGGGATTTTAAAGTGACAAAGTGA
This sequence comes from Lachnospiraceae bacterium, assembly GCA_028693165.1. Classification (GTDB taxonomy): domain Bacteria; phylum Bacillota; class Clostridia; order Lachnospirales; family Lachnospiraceae; genus Brotaphodocola. Next base: position 69,907 of record JAQUVX010000001.1, read on the forward strand.
TAAGGCTGCGTTTATATAGGTCATAACCTATTAAATATTTGCTATTTTTGTTAAATTGCACTATAATAGCCTGGTAAAGCACTTACACAGTATTCTAAATTCACAATGAAGCTCCATTTTCTTATTGGGCTGGATACCTAAATCCGATTTACTGCCAATCGATCGTGATAATCAACCTTTCCCGCTCATAAGATAATAGGAGTTTTATTGGAATTTAGATCAATGGAGGATTGCCATGAATGATGTAAGCCTGTTAGAAATGTTAAACGCAAGAGAAATGCGCTGCCAGCTTCAGCAGCAGCTTTTGAATACATACAAAAAGCCCCTGATCTGTCTCACGATGAATATTCCCGGCCCCGTCAAGCTGCTTCCCGGGGTTCCGAACGCCTTTAGTGCTGCCTGCGCGCAGATCGAGAACCTGTTAAAGGAACGCCTGATTCTGGTGCTGCATATGGAGACCGTCAAGCAGAAAACCGGCTATGAAGCCTTCTACTGCATCGATTCTGCACCGGAATTTGCAAAAGAGCTGATGATCGTCCTGGAAGAGCAGGATGCCCTTGGACGTCTGTTTGATATCGATGTGCTGCGCCCGGATGGCACCAAGGTCTCCCGTGAGGAGCTTGGATACCCGGCCCGCCGGTGTCTGCTCTGCAAAAAACCGGCTCATGTCTGCAGCCGCAGCCGGCATCACCGTGTCGAGGAGCTTACCGCCGAAATCAACCGTATTCTGAACACTTTTATCGAGGAAGGAAACTGACCTATGGATTCATCACCGCTTTATTTTATCACCGATTTGTTTGAATACGCTCTGATGGCCGAGGTCTCTGCCACGCCGAAACCTGGCCTGGTGGACCGGCATGACAGCGGTGCCCACAAGGATATGAATTACGATACGTTTGCGGCAAGCGCGGCGGCGATCGCTCCTTACCTGACCCAGATGGCCTGTATGGGCTATCGCTGGGAAGGAAAAAGCCGGGAAGCACTGTTTCAGGCGATCCGCCCGATCGGGGTTCTCGCCGAGAGATCCATGTTTGAGGCGACCGGAAATGTCAACACCCACAAGGGCATGATCTTCTCCATGGGGACGATCGCTGCCGCAAGCGGCCTGTACTATCGCATCTACCACAAATTCTCCCCGGAGAAAATTCTGCTCATGGCCGGACAGATGTGTTCCCGCACACTCGAGCAGGATTTTGCCAAAATCAACGGCAAAAATCCGCGCACCCACGGCGAACTGCTCTATCTCCGCTATGGCTCCAAAGGAATCCGCGGAGAGGCACAGAAGGGCTTTCCCTCGATCCGCGAGATCTCACTCCCGGCTCTTCGCAAAGCGAAGGCAGAGGGTCTTGACGACAACGAAGCACATCTCAACACGCTGCTTGCCCTGATGACCCAGGTAGACGATACCAACGTCCTGATCCGAACCAATCCCTCCCTGCTCAACTACGAGAAAGCGGAGGCCGCTCATATCCTGCGGCTCGGCGGTGCGGCGACCCCAAAAGGCATGGATGCGCTCCGCCAGCTCAACGAAGCCTTCATCAAGCTGAATATCAGCCCCGGCGGCTGTGCCGACCTGCTGGCTGTGACGATCTTTCTGTATCAGTTGGAACAGCGAAAAGAACCGGAAGCCTAAGAGATTTTAATCAGGCGGTATGGCCCACATAAAGGCTATGCCGCCTTTTCATTTCATCGATTACCTTTCATATATGGTAGCGATATTCTGTATTCTGCGTTTCATCTCTGTTCGGATATGCAGCGGTTCTAAGCACTCGCATTTATTCCCAAAACTGAGAAGCATATCATAGTAGTATTCATTCTCTATGAAAGGAAAACAAACGATGTAATGCTCCTCACCGTCTGGCGAAAAATCTTCATAAGAACAAAAATCAAGCACTCTATCCATCACAGATTTATGAATGCGGATTTTAATTTTTGTTTGCATTGTTTCCAGAATCTCCGCAAAATCCAAAATTGGTTTTTGATATTCTCTCGGTACAAAAGTCTCTTCTTTCATTTGCAGGTTTGACATCCGGGAAAGTCTGAATAAGCGAAACGCATCTCTTTCATAGCAATACCCTTGTAAATACCAATGGGTGCTTTTGAGTACAAGCTGATACGGTTCGATTGTTCGCACGGTTTTATTCCCGTGGTGGGCGATATACTCAAGGGTCAGCAATTTATTTTCCTGCAAAGCTGCTTTGATTATTTCTAAATATGGTTGTAAGTTGCTGATGCCTATCCACGGACTTAAATCTATACAAATTTGATTTACTTTTAATTCAATGTCTTTCGCTCTTTCGGCAGGAATAAAACTCTTGACTTTTGCAAGGGCGTGTACCAGTTCATCTCCTCGTACCATACCCGTCAGGCTGGAAAGCCCCATCAAGAGAACGGAAAGGTCGGCAGTTGAGAAAACATTTCTATCAATCTTGTATTCTTGCATGATTTCAAAACCGCCGCCAACTCCAGATGTTGAACGAATCGGAATACCTGCCATATTGATGGCATCTATGTCACGGTAGATCGTGCGCGGTGATACCTCAAACATATTTGCTAACTCCTGTGCGCCAATGCGCTGTTTATCAAGAAGTATCAAAATTATACTAACAAGCCTGTCTACTTTCATCTACACACCACCGTTCAAAATTGTTTTGATTATTGCCATACTGTTGTCAGTGATTACATGGTACTATAAAAAAGCAAACTAATCAATGAAACAATGAAAACGGAGGAAGTTTATGTTTACAATCTATGTTTACGTTCAAGATACCTTAGCTGACTGGGAAATTGGGTATGTTGCTGCTGAGTTAAATTCCGGTCGATTTTTCAAAGAAGGCGCACCACATATATCGCTCAAAACGGTCAGCGATTCAAAAGAACCAATCCATACCATGGGCGGCCTGACAATCTTGCCTGATTGTTCCATCGACGATATGGTTGTGAGTGAAACAAGCGTGTTGCTGTTGCCGGGGGCGAATACATGGAACGACTCAAATCGTAGCTCTATTGTTAAGAAAGCTAGTGAATTTCTGGCGTCAGGTGCGACTGTATGTGCGATTTGTGGGGCTACCGCTGCGCTTGCTAACTGTGGTCTTTTAGATAAGCGCCCACACACCAGCAATGGAGCGGGATTCCTTGAAATGGTTTCGCCTGGCTATAAAGGGAAACGTTTTTATATAGACAAGTTATCCGTAGCGGACAACAATCTGATTACTGCAAGCGGTGCGGGTGCCTTGTTATGGGCGAAACAAATTATAGAGCATTTAGGTGTCTTTCAAGCGGACACTTTGCACGCTTGGTACAACTATTTTAGCACAGGAGAAGCAAAATATTTCTTTGCTCTCATGCAAACGTTACCGTCTAACAATCAAAACTGATGCACTTTTCCCGAAAAAACACTGTTTTAGTGCGTGACAAAACGAGCGTGCCGCCGTAAAGCGATACGCTCGTTTCTAAACTCTGCTTGTCAGCCTCTATGATTATCGCAAAATCTCTTTATACACACGAAGCACGTTTCCATGGAACACGGCCTCGATCTCTCCGGTGGTAAAGCCCTGGCGCGTCATCTCATCCGCCAGCATCTGCATACCGGAGCAGTTCTTCATCTCCAACGTGCTGGGGAACCCGTCAAAATCCGATCCCAGTCCGATGCAGCCGATTCCGCCGATCTGCTTTATGTACTTCATATGCCTTACCATATCTGCACAACAGCTGTGCGTCGGCTCGACTCCGTTCTCATCATCCCGCAGAAACGCCGCACAGAAATTGATTCCCGTCACACCGCCCCGCTCCGACAGCGCGCGGATCATATCATCGGTCAGGTTTCTCGGATGTGAGGCAAGAGAACGGGCGTTGGAATGGCTTGCCACAAAGGGCTTTGTCGTATGGCGGAACACATCCCAGATTCCCGCATCATTTAAATGCGAGATATCCACGATCATCCCCAGACGCTCCATCTCCTGCACGAACGCGATTCCCCGCTCGGTCAGGCCGTGCTCTGTATCCGGGACGTATTTGACGGAACCATCCGCCAGCTCCGTCCTTTTGTTTGAATAGCCCAGTTCATTCTCGTAGTTCCAGGTCAGGGTCATCATGCGGGCACCCATGCGGTAAAAATCCCGCAGAAACGCCAGATTTCCCTGACAGACGCCGCCCTCCTCCAGGGTGAGCATGGCCGACATCCTTCCGGCTTTCTGGTTGGCCTCGATATCCGCCCAGCTCCTTACGATCCCGATCCGGTCCGCATGGGCTTCCAGCTCCGTATAGAAGCGGTCCACAAGCATCATCCCGTACTCAAACGGCTTTGCTTCCTTCTTTAAATTGGTGTACAACGCAAAATTCTGAAGCAGATAATCTCCTTCCTCCATTTTCTCAAGGTCGATATGCAGATCATTCTTCAGAATCGAACCCGCCTCTCCCTTTTCACTTCGCTCATATAACTCACCGATTGTATCACAATGCATATCTGCTACTTTCATGTTTTATCCTCCGACTATGGCTGATTTTACCACCATATGCAGAAAATTTCAATCCTATTCCTTATCCTATTCCTTATTCACTTCGCAGCGCATCAATCGGATTCAATTTTGCGGCGCGGCTGGCCGGCATGTAACCGAACAGCAGACCGATGCCAACCGACACACTGAAGGACACGATCACAGCCGCCGGAGTCGGGGTTGCATTTAAGCCCGCGACCGCTCCCACCGCCGAGGTTGTGAGACTTCCTAACAGGATTCCAATGACGCCTCCGATGGAACTGGTCACGGCCGCCTCGATGACGAACTGCTGCATGATCACGCTCCGCTTTGCCCCAAGCGCCTTGCGGATTCCGATCTCCCGGGTGCGCTCCGTCACCGACACCAGCATGATATTCATGACCCCCACGCCGGCCACCAGCAGGGAGATGCCCGCGATTCCCCCAAGCCCTGCCGACACCATTGCAATCATGGAATTTAACGAATCCAACATCTCGCTCATGGCTGTCACGGTGTAAAGGTCCTCGTTTTTGAATTTTTCGTACAGAAAATCTTCGATCAGTGTCTTGTATTCCGTGGCGTGACTCAAATCCGAAATGGCGAACGTATAGTTGTTGATGTTGGCATTCCGCGCCATCTTGACGGCGCAGCTGTAAGGCATCCAGAGGAAATCATCACTTCCGCCGTCTTCCATCGCATCCTCCTGCTGTTCGGCCACACCGACCACTTTAAACGCATACCCGTTGACCTTGATCGTCTCATCGTATGCCTTTTCTGCACTTCCGTAGAGCTCATTTGCCACATAGGCACCGATCACACAGACCTTCTGGCGCGCCATAATGTCCGCATACTGAATGGTTCTCCCATACTGCAGCTCCCAGTCCTTTAAGCCCAGATAATCCTCGCTGACCCCGTTTATGGAGGTGGCTGACATGGAATCATTGCCGTTTTTTACGGTCCCGCTAACGCTGACCACCGGTGTCATATGGCTGAATTCCTCCGTGTGCTCCTCATAAAACCTGTACATCTCATCCACGGAAACCGAACGGGACGGCAGGTTGACCATATTGACCGTGATCTGATTGGTGCCAAGACTGGAAAAGCTCTCCGTCATGTAGGACATATAGGCATTGACCAGACTGACCAGGATGATGACCGAAGCGACGCCGATGATAATGCCGAGCATCGTCAGAAACGAACGCATCTTGTTGCTCCAGATACTTTTAATTGCCAGCTTGAATGATTGCAGCATAGTCGTTCACATCTCCGTTAAAGTTGATTTTGCCGTCATGAATCCGCACCACGCGCCTCGCCTCTTTCGCGACGGAGCTGTCATGGGTGATCATGACGATCGTGTTGCCCTCGTTGTTCAGTTCCTTCAGAAAATCCAGCACATCCCGGCTGGTTTTGGAATCCAGTGCACCGGTCGGCTCATCGGCCAGAATCAGAGACGGATTGCCCGCCAGCGCCCGTGCAATAGAGACACGCTGCTGCTGACCGCCGGAAAGCTGTCCCGGATGATTCTTCCATTTTTCCGCAAGCCCGACCCGTTCCAGGGACTGCATAGCCCGCTCCTGCCGTTCCTCCTTTGGCAGCTTCGCATACAGCAGAGGCAGCTCCACATTCTCCAGCAGATTGGATTTCGGAAGCAGGTTGTACTGCTGAAAGATGAAGCCGATCATGCGGTTCCGAATCTCTGCCAGCTGATCGTCGCTCATCTGATCCACGTCCTCACCGCCCAGCAGGTAGCTTCCCGAAGTCGGAACATCCAACGCACCGATGATATTCATCAGGGTAGACTTGCCGCTTCCGGACTTGCCGACGATCGCCACAAACTCACCGCGGTCAATGGTGAGCGTGATCCCGTCGTTGGCCCGGACCTCCTCCGTTCCCATCTGATAGATTTTATAAATATCCTTCAATTCAATCAACGGCTCTGCCATATGCTGTACTCTCCTTTTTGTCCGTTACGGCATACCGACGCCACTGCCGCCGCGGTTTCCGCCACCGCCGCCGCCGTTTCCTCCGCCGCGATTACCGCCTCCTCCGGAATTACCGCCGCCCTGCATACCGCCCATGCCGCCCTGCATGCCGCCCATCGGGAACGTGCTGACCGTCGATGCCGAGGCTGCACTCACATAAACCTCATCCCCTTCCGACACACCGCTTACAATCTGCACGTAATCGTCGTTGGTAAGTCCAGTCTCTACCTCAACGGCCCGGAAACCTGCCGGGACGCTGCCCTGTGCCTCCTTGACCGTATCGTCCTGCACATAGACACGGTTTCCGCGCATCAGCGCATCCACCGGAATCATCAGCGCATCCTGCGCCTCGTCCAGAATGATGACACCGTCCACATTCATGCCCGGAAGCAGATCCCCCACCTCATCCAAGGTCACGGTGACCGGATAATTGGTGACACCGTTTGACTGCGAGCTTTCCAGACTGATGTTGGTCACTGTGCCGCCAAAGGTTTTTCCCTCAATGGCATCCGCCGTGATGTTCACCTTCTGTCCGACCTTGACATTTCTGACATCCAGCTCATCCACGGACATCGCAAACGTCACCTCCGACAGATCGTAAATCACCGCCATCGTGGTGGCGCTGCTGCCGGAACTTTTGCTGATCTTATCGCCGGCCTTCACGCTCTTGGTGATGACCTGACCGGAAATCGGAGCTGTGATCGTATAGTTTTCATAGTCATCCTGCGTGGAATCGACCTTACTCTGCGCAGACTCCACCTTTTCCTGGGCTGAATCCACGGAATCCTTAAAGCTTCGAAGAATCTCCTCCGCATCCTTTGCGGCAATCTTAAAAAGCGGGGTTCCGACCGTCACATAGTCTCCTTCATGCACCAGCATGCTTTCCACCTCCACGCTGCCGCCGCCGGAAAGCTCCGCCTTCATGGTCGTATCTGTCATCGGCTCAAAGCTTCCCTCCGCACTGCATGCAAAGGCACCGATCGCGACCGAGGCCGAATGGCTTGTCGTCAGTCCGCCGGGATTGGCAACCTCCAGGGTCACATACCGCACCAGGCGGCCGCCGTCCAGCACCTCATCCATATTGCTGACGGCTGTGACTACACCAGTCAGCACCTCTTCGGTATCAGCCAGCGTGACGATGCCCTGCGCCCCGGCTCCGATGGCAGCCGCCTCACCGGAGAGGAATGGCACCTTCAGTTTCATGGTCTGGTCATTGTAGACGGAGGCCAGTTCTGTGTTGGAGCTGACCTTGTCTCCCGCCTCGATGTTCAGCGTCCTGATAAATCCGCTCCGCGTGGACTTGTAGGTATTACCGCTGTAATCGGAAAGCGCATCCTGATAGTCCGCGACAGCCTGCTGATAGCTGTTGTTGGCACGCTCCAGCGAGTTGTTGGCCGATTTTACCTCCGACTCCATGGAGGACACATCGATCTGATAGAGGATCTGCCCTTCCTCCACCTGGTCTCCTTCCTCAAAGTCCGCCGCGATCACCTCCCCTTCCACCAGAGATGTGATACTGTATGTGTCCTTTGGGGAAATGGTCCCGGACGAAGTCAGTTCCGAAGTCAATGTCCCCTTCGTCACAGTTGCGGTGCGGCTCTGACTGGCCTTTGCGCTGGCCTCCCTGCTCTTTCTGGAATAATTCTGCCACAGCAGTGCGCCGCCGATGACTGCAGTCAGTCCGATGATCAGCATCACAATCCAGGCTCCGCCCTTGCCGTTTTTCTTCTTTTTCATCCACATATTCCGATCTCCTGTTATTCCTCTACATAATCAACGATGGTGTAGGTCGCATCATCGTTGGAATTGACGGTCTTCTCACAGATCAGTGTCACCCGGTCGCCCACGCGCAGAGATCCATATATGGAAAAGGCAAACTGCATCTGTGAACTACTCAGCTTAAATTCCTGGCCGACGCCCTCCAGTGTCAGGGAGGTCGGGGTCATCACGTCCGTGGAGCTGTAATAGATATTCTCCACCGTTCCGCGGATTGCACAGCGTCCGGACTGAATATCACTCTCCCCATCCTCGACTGCCGTGTACGCCCATACCGTCTTTGCCGTCTGATTGTAGTAGATGACCACGTAATTGCTGGAAAGCTCGGATTTTAAGGAATCATAGCTGGAAGCCTCGCCGTTGATAAAGATATTGGCTTCGTTTACATTGAACGGGATATAATTGCTCAGATTTCGTCCCTTCGGAATCAGCTTCGGCCCCTTTAAGTTATTGTCCGCCAGCCCCATCGGGTTGACCTCCCCGTCGGAATTGAGCTCACAGCCAAGCACCGTCGCATACGCCTTTCCCGTTGTCTTTAACTCTGTTTTCAGCAGATTGTAAAACAGATTAATGCAGTCGGTCTTATTAAGAACCTCCGCCGGCTGGCGATCCAACTCCTCATTCATCTCCAGCGCATAAAACTTCGCCATACGGGCGCTGGATACGTTGCTGCCAAAATCCTCTGCGGTATAGCCAAGAAGTGTCAGAACCCCGCGTACCGCCTCCTGCAAAGTAATGCTCTGCTCCGGCTTAAACAGCCCGCCCAGATAGCCTGCCATCCAGTTCTGCTCCGCTGCGATCCGAATGCTGGACGCAGCTTCGTGTGTCATCGGCACGTCGGCATAGACCGATACCGCGCTGGTCACCGGCAGATAATCCCGATAGACCGAGGCATTTACCAGCATCTTTGCAAATTCCGCCCGCGATACCGGTTCGTTTAAATTTGTGGTTGTGTTACTCATGATTCCCGCAACCCCGATTACCTTTTTCCGGTAATCCATATTATTGTCAGCGGCCAGCACCGTCTGCGGCACCGCTCCCATAACCGCCGTCACAAAGGCCATGGATGCCGCGATCTGTCTTGTTCTCATACGGATAACTCCCCTCTTTCTATACCTGCCGTTTTATCATTTATATATAAACATAGCAGACCTTTGTGTTCATTTTGTGACGACGCTGTGTATCTTTTTTCGCAAAAATGCCGGCAGCCTTCCATTCGGAAAGACACCGGCATTTCTTTGTAAACCACCCCAAATCGTATTCTGTTTTGAGATTTCTTCAGGAAACCTGTTCCTGTGCCTCCGGCGACAGGATCATCGTCTCGATCGCATACGCCACACCATCCGCTTCATTCGAGCGTGTCTGACATCTTGCTGTCTGTTTGACAACCTCTGCGGCGTTTTCCATGGCAATCGTATAACCCAGCGGCAGACTCAGCATGGACAGATCATTTTCACTGTCTCCCAGTGCCATGATCTCTCTGGCACGGATTCCCTGCATCTGTGCATATTTCGTCAATGCAATGCCCTTCTGCGCACCACGTTCCGTAAGTTCCAGATTCGTGTGATGCGAAGCAGCAATCGCAAGATGCTGATCCTCGCGCAGCCGTGTCTTGATCTGCTCCAGTATGAACGGATTCTCATGCACGACCGAAGCCTTAAAAATCTCCACGTCCTCTGCGAACAATTCTGCTTCCGTCACAAATTGAAAACGGGAGCTTATAGAGGAGAAGGTTATCCCACCTGCCATAGGAAGAAGAATTCCTCTTTCAAAACAATCCCGGAACTGTTCTCTGGACGACAGCGTATAACTTCCATAATTGGTCATAAAGTCAAACCCCACTTCCGACCAGTCACCCTTGCAGGATTCTATGATCCTTCTGACCTGTTCTGTTTTGAGGGGTCTTTTGGCTGTCTGATTTCCAGATGCATCATATACAGCCGCTCCATTCATACAGATGATATCACAGGCAATGTCCTGTTCTCTCATAGGAACTGCGGCGTCTTCGTAAGCGCGTCCGGTACATACCACAAAACGAATCCCCTGATTTTGCAGAGCGTGAATTGCTTCTGCGTTGCGTTTTGATATCCGGCCATCTTGTCCAAGAAGAGTTCCATCCATATCGGATGCGACTAGTTTCATGATTCTCTGCTCCATAGTTGTCCTCTTTCCATTTTCTTCTTTCTGTTCTTCTTCCCCTTTATCATAGAATCTTTTTGTTAAATAAAAAAGAAGCATCTGGTAAAATCATCGTTAAAGATTTTTACCAATGCTTCTCTTTTTCATCGATTTTAATATAAACTTGCGGAGCAGAGGATGCAGACTGCTGCACTGGTCAAAAAGAATCCGGCCAGCTTCAAATCCTTCTTCATGCCGCTCTCACAATAATTCTCCCACATGCCGTGGGCCAGTCCGATCAAAGCAATCGCCAGTGCCAGATTGCGAAGCTTTCCCCAGGGTCTGTGAAAAAGATAGACTCCACAGGACAGCCCGATCGTGAACACTGCTGCCAGCACAGTCACTGCCTTTACTGCCCGGCTCCAAATATCTGCCTGAAAATTCATAGAACCACCTGCTTTTCGTTTTCCTTACTTTACCGCTTCTGTGTAAAATCCCAAAGCAGCATTTGGTAAAAAACAGGTAAAACAGAGTGTTTAGAGGGTCTCTGCCCGCTTTTGCACATTGCGTTTGAAATTTACCACATCATGCTGATAGTCCGTTTCCATAAATTCTGAGGTAATCATAAAATCTGCCGTCGCCTTGTTGATCGCCATCGGAATATCATAAACCTGTGCAATCCGCATCAGCGCCTTCACATCCGGATCGTGAGGCTGCGCCGTCAGCGGGTCTGAAAAAAATACAACAAAATCGATCACGCCTTCCACGATCTTTGCTCCGATCTGCTGATCTCCGCCCAGCGGGCCGCTGTTGTAGCCCTTGACGGTCAGTCCCGTCTGGTCCGTGATCATGCGTGCTGTCGTTCCGGTTCCATAAAGGTTGTGATGCTTTAAAGTCGCATAATGATCCTGACACCACTGAATCAGCTTCGGTTTCTCATTGTCATGGGCGATCAGTGCAATGTCCTTCTTGGGTCCAATCGTAAACGTGATATACTCTTCTGCCATCTTCTTGTCCTCCTTACTGTAATGCTGCGTCAGTTTGTGCCGTTCCATCCTGTGCTTCTGCCAGGCGCTCAATCAGGTCCCAGATCTCGTCCCGGCCCTGCTTCGTCTCCGCGGAGAACGGAATGACGATTCCGTCCTTCTCGACCCCAAGGCCCTCCCGCACCATCTTCACATGCTTCGGAATCTGGCTTCGGTTTAACTTGTCCATCTTGGTTGCGATGATAACCGGATGATATCCGTTGGAAACAATCCAGTCATACATAAGTTTATCGTTAGCTGACGGTTCATGCCGGATATCAATCAGCAAAAACACACAGCACAGCATGGCAGATTTCTGCAAATAACGCTCAATCATCCGTCCCCATTTGGCCTTGACCTCCACCGAGGCTTTCGCGTAGCCGTAGCCGGGAAGATCCACATAATAGAACGCATCATTGATGTGATAAAAATTGATCGTCTGCGTCTTGCCCGGCTGGGATGATGTTCTGGCAAGAGACTTCCGGTTCATCAGCGCATTAATCAGGGAGGATTTCCCCACATTGGATTTGCCCGCGAAGGCAAATTCCGGCTGCGTGTTCTCCGGAAACGTGCTGGTAATGCCGCATACGGTCTCCAGCTCCACATTTCTGATAATCATAGTTTTGTCCTCTCCCGCCGGGTTCTACGCCAGCGCCTCCTGTAATACCTCTTTCATGTTGGAAACATATACGATATGAAGTCCCTTGGTAATCTCTTTTGACAGTTCTGCAATATCCGACCGGTTCTTGTCCGGAACCAGCACGGTCTTAATGTGCGCCATCTTGGCTGCGAGGATCTTCTCCTTTAAACCGCCGATCGGCAGAACACGTCCACGCAGTGTGATCTCTCCGGTCATCGCCACCGATGCCTTGACCTTTTGTCCGGTCACAGCCGAGAACATCGCGGTCGCCATGGTGATACCGGCTGACGGTCCGTCCTTTGGCACTGCGCCTTCCGGGATATGGATATGAATATCATGCTTTGCAAAATAATCATCCTCCACCTGATATTCCGGGCAGATGGAGCGCACAAAGGTCAGCGCGGTCTGTGCTGACTCCTTCATCACATCGCCCATCTGACCGGTCAGCTTCAGTTCGCCCTTGCCCGGCATCACATTGACCTCGATCTGCAGGGTATCGCCGCCCACACTGGTCCAGGCCAGGCCGCGCACGATCCCGATCTCATCGGATTCATTGGCATCCTCGAACGTGATTTTCTCCTTGCCGAGATATTTCTCCAGGCCGTTCTCGGTCACGCGGATCACGGTCTTTTTGTCCTCCAGAAATTCCCGCGCCGCCTTTCGGCAGATATCACCGATCCGGCGCTCTAAGTTGCGGACTCCGGCCTCGCGGGTGTAGTTATGAATCATCTTCTTTAATGCACCGTCGGAAATCACAACCTGCTTTTCGGTCAGGCCGTTGCGCTCCAACTGCTTGCCTACCAGATAGTTTCTGGCAATGTGGAATTTTTCATTCTCGGTATAGCTGTTTACTTCAATCACTTCCATACGGTCCAGCAGCGGTCCCGGTATGGTCTGGGTGGTGTTGGCTGTCGCAAGGAACAGCACATTGGACAGGTCGATCGGAACCTCCACATAATGATCGCGGAATCTGACATTCTGCTCGCCGTCCAAAACCTCCAAAAGTGCGGAGGAGGTATCGCCCTTGTAATCGCTGCTCACCTTATCGATCTCATCCAGCAGCATCAGCGGATTGCAGACTCCGGCATCGCGCAAACCGTCTACCAGACGACCCGGCATCGCACCGACATAAGTCTTTCTGTGGCCGCGGATCTCCGCCTCGTCCCGCACGCCGCCAAGGCTGATGCGGACATACCTCTTGTTCAATGCACGCGCAACCGAGCGCGCAATGGAGGTCTTTCCCGTCCCAGGCGGCCCCACCAGACAGATGATCGGGGTGCTTCCCTTCTTGGTCAGGGTACGGACGGCCAGATATTCCAGCACTCGCTCCTTCACCTTCTCAAGTCCGTAATGATCTTCCTCCAGAATCTCTTCCGCATGCTTTAAGTCATTGTTGTCCTTGGACTGTTTGCTCCACGGAAGCTCCAGCAGGGTTTCTATGTAGGTACGCAGCACATTGCCTTCCTGGCTTCCGCCCGGCATGCCCTTGAACCGCTCGATCTCCTTGCGGAGCTTGTCCTTCACTTCCTTGCCCGCCTTCAAGGCCTTCAGCTGCTTCTCATATTCATCCGCATCCGAAACCGGGTCATCGCCCAGCTCTTCCCGGATGATCTTCATCTGCTCCCGCAGAATATATTCCTTCTGATTCTTGTCGATGCTCTCTTTGACCTTCTCCTGAAATTCCCTGCGGATCTGTGAGATCGCGATCTCATTGACCAGATTGCGGATCAGAACTTCGTAGCGTCCCGTGGCATCGACGGCATCCAGATACTCCTGGCGCACCGTATAGTCCCAGGAAAGCTCCCCCGCGATCTGAAGCATCAGATGCTCCAAATCATCAATGGCCTGAATGTTCGGCATGACCTCCTTTGCGAACTTCGGATGCTGGCGGCCGTATTCCGTCACCTTTTCCTTCAGCACGCGCAGCATGGCTTCTCCTGTCGCGTAGTCAACATCCGGTTCCGTCTCCTCGGTCTCAAAAACCTCACCGATCATGGCCGGTTCCTCGGAATCCAGCGCCAGAAGCTCGGCACGGTTGATTCCTTCCACCATCACGCGAACAATGCCGCCCGGCATCTTTACAAGCTGTTTGATGTGCGCAATCACGCCTATGTGGTTTAACTGCTCCAGGGTCGGGTTCTGATCCTCCGGGTCCTTCTGCGTCACCAGACAGATCTTCTGATCGCTGACCATCGCCTTCTCCACCGCAGCAATCGAACGGGAACGGCTGATATCAAAGCTGACCGTCATCGCCGGCAGTACCGTAAGCCCGCGCAGTGCAATGACCGGAATTGTAATCATGGTATCTTCCATCTATTTCCTCCTTATAACACGAAATGGGAGCCCAAGCCCCCATTTCCCGTTGGTAAACCTTATGCGATTTCACCTGGTTTTTCTTTTTTCAGTCTCTGGGAGAGTGTTTTTCTCGGAACTGTCGTGTCCCGGTAGACAAGCTCCGGCTCACCGGTCTTATCGACAACAGCCTTCGTAATGGTACAGATCCCCACATTGCTGTCGGATGGAATCTCATACATCAGATCCATCATCGTCGACTCCAGTATCGAGCGCAGACCTCTTGCTCCGGTCTTTCTTTCTACTGCAAGCTTCGCCACTTCCTCCAACGCTTCCTGCGTGAATTCCAGCTTCACATCATCCAGCTCAAACAGCTTCTGGAACTGCTTGATCAGTGCATTCTTCGGCTCAGACAGAATCTGTACCAGCGCCTTCTCATCCAGAAGCTCCAAAGCCACGGTGATCGGCACACGTCCGATAAACTCCGGAATCAGGCCAAACTTCACCAGATCCTGTGGCTCTGCCTGACGCAGAAGCTGATCAATGTCCGCTTTGTTCTTGTCTACCACCTCTGCGTTGAAGCCGATGGAACCGGCATTCAAGCGGCTCTCCACGATGCGCTCCAGGCCATCGAAGGCACCGCCGCAGATGAAGAGAATGTTCGTCGTGTCGATCTGTAAAAGCTCCTGATGCGGATGCTTGCGGCCGCCCTGTGGCGGAACACTGGCTACCGTACCCTCCAGAATCTTCAGAAGTGCCTGCTGCACGCCTTCTCCTGAGACATCACGGGTGATAGAAACATTCTCGGATTTCTTTGTAATCTTGTCGATCTCATCGATATAGATAATGCCGTACTCGGCCTTGCTGATATCGTAATCAGCCGCCTGAATCAGCTTCAGCAGGATGTTTTCCACATCCTCGCCCACATAGCCTGCCTCGGTCAGTGCCGTCGCATCTGCAATCGCAAACGGTACGTTGAGCACCTTCGCCAGGGTCTGTGCCAGATAGGTTTTTCCGGAACCGGTCGGCCCCAGCAGAAGGATGTTGCTCTTCTGCACATCCACGTCCAGATTCTTCCCGGAGGTGATACGCTTGTAGTGATTATATACCGCAACGGATAATGTCTTCTTGGCCGCATCCTGTCCAATCACAAAATCATCCAGAAACGCCTTGATCTCCTTTGGCTTTAACAGGTTGATGTTGTCCAGGTTGAGACCATCCTCTTCATGTTCCTCAAATTCTTCTTCCAGAATCTCTGCACAAAGATCGATACATTCATCGCAGATAAACACGTTGTTCGTACCGGCGATCAGCTTTCTGACCTGGTCCTGTGTCTTTCCGCAAAATGAGCATCTGACTCTGTCATCTGTTCTGTTCGGCATAGCAGTGCACCTCTGTCCTTTCCTCAGTGATTGGCAATAACGCGGTCAACAAGGCCGTACTTCATCGCTTCTTCCGCCGTCATATAGTTGTCGCGCTCGGTATCGCGGCAGATCACTTCGTATGGCTGTCCGGTATTGGCAGCCAGAATCTCGTTTAATTTTTTCTTTGTCTGCAAAATCTTCTCTGCAACGATCTGAATCTCCGTCGCCTGTCCCTGCGCACCGCCGGACGGCTGGTGGATCATCACCTCTGCATTCGGCAGAGCAAAACGCTTGCCTTTTGCACCGCCTGCAAGCAGGAATGCGCCCATGCTGGCCGCCATACCGATGCACACGGTTGAAACATCACATTTGATGTAGTTCATCGTATCGTAAATAGCCATCCCTGCCGTCACAGAACCGCCGGGACTGTTGATATATAGATTAATATCCTTGCCCGGGTCTTCCGACTCCAGGAACAGAAGCTGTGCGACAACCACACTGGCAGACGCATCCGTCACTTCTTCTCCAAGGAAAATAATTCTCTCTTTTAACAAACGGGAATAAATATCGTAGGAACGCTCTCCTCTGCTGGTTGACTCAATTACATAAGGTACTAATGGCATGGTCAATTCCTCCTGTCATATCGACAAATAGGAGTGCAGCTTCCGGCCGAAGCCGAAAAGCTACACTCTCTCTTTTCTTCAAATCCGAATTAAACTAACTTCGCTTCCGCAACCAGGAAGTCAACGGCTTCCTGTACTGCCAGGTCTTCTTTCATCTGATTGATGCCGGCTTCACCCATAATCTCTCTGACTTTATCTGCTTCCATCTTGTAGGCTTCTGCCATCTTGCCGATCTCTGCATCAACAGCTTCGTCGGATGCCTGAATGTTCTCTTTTGCAACGATAGCCTCCAGCACCAGGCGGGTCTGGATTCTCTTCTCAGCCTGCGGACGCATCTGCTCCTGAAGCTGATCCATGGTCATGCCGGTAAACTGGAAATACTGCTCCAGCGTGATGCCCTGGCTCTGCATTCTGCGTGCATAATCCTCAACCATGCTGCGAACCTGCTGGTCGATCATCGGCTCCGGAATATCCATGGTTGCATTGTCAACCGCCTTCTGAACGACATTGTTCTCGTTCTCCGTGGTAGCCTGCTGCTGCTTCGTCTCTGCAAGTTTTGCCTTAACGTCAGCTTTGTATTCATCCATGGTCTCAAATTCGGAAATTTCTCCTGCGAACTCGTCGTTCAGCTCCGGAAGCTCTTTCACTTTGATCTCTTTGATCTTAACCTTGAAAAGTGCCGGCTTGCCAGCCAGCTCTGCTGCATGATACTCAGCCGGGAAGGTAACATTGACTTCTACTTCTTCGTCCAGTCCCTTGCCTACCAACTGATCCTCGAAGGTGTCGATGAAGGAATGAGAACCGATGGTCAGCGGATAATCCTCTGCCTTTCCGCCCTCAAATGGGGTTCCGTCCACAAAGCCCTCGAAATCGATCACAGTCTGATCACCGTCCTGAACACCGCGGTCTTCTACGGTAACCAGTCTGGAATTCTGCTCCTGAACCTTCTGAAGCTCGGCCTCAATATCGGCATCGGTCACTTCCGGTTTTGCCTTCTCTACTTCGATTCCCTTGTACTCGCCCAGGGTCACTTCCGGCTTCACAGCAACGGTTGCGGTGTAGATGAACGGTTTGCCTTTCTCAATCTGATCAATATTGATCTCCGGTCTGGAAACGATATCCAGTCCGCTTTCGGTCATAGCCTGCTCGTAGGAAGCGTCAATCGCCTCGCCTGCAGCATCCTCGTACAGAACGCCGACGCCATACATCTTTTCGATCATAGCCTGCGGAGCTTTGCCCTTACGAAATCCCGGAATGTTGAATTTGCTTTTATTTTTGTTATAGGAAGTTTTAAGAGCCGCATCAAACTGCTCTGCCGGTACTTCTACGGTCATTTTTGCCATATTCTTTTCTAATTTCTCTACTTGTAAACTCATCTTATGGGTTCCTCCTTAAATCTATGTCTGGTCGCCACGGCAGGGCGCCACACTTCAAGATAGCATTATAACATAATCGTTCTGTAATTACCAGCCTTATTTTTGCGATAATTCCCGCATTTTGCATACTACATAAGGGTTTATGGGGCGAATCTCCAATTCCGGACGTCCCATATAGTATCCCTGGAACAGATCCGCCTGCATACTCATCAGGATTTCCAGCTCCTCCAGCGTCTCAACCCCCTCGGCGATCACAAGGATTCCGCGCTTATGGCAGTAATCGATCAGGTTTCTTGCGAGTACCTGGCGGTTCTCATCCTCGTGAATCCTGCGGACGATCTCCATATCCAGCTTGACCAGATCCGGCATCACCGTGAGCAGCGCACCATCGTTGCTGTAGCCGGTGCCAAAATCATCGATCGCAATCAGTCCGCCCCATCTGTGGAGCGTTTCCACTTTTTGTTTCTGGCAATGTTCGTCCATCTGTTCTGTCTCCGTGATTTCCAGAACCAGGCGGCCAAGCAGTTCCGGATACTCCTTCTCGACCCGAAGAATGTCCTGCTGCGTCAGCATGGCGCTGGAAATGGAGTTGATAAACAGATGACTGTCCGCTTCAAGCTGTCCCTCACACTGCTTCAGCCAGCTTAAAGCCCCAAACCAGGTCAGTTCCTCAAACTGGGAAAGCTTTGCCTGACTCTTGGCGAGGTTTAACACCTCTGTGATATTCTTTAAATGCTGCAGCTGCGGGCGCATCAGCGCCTCATAGCCATAGATGCTTCCGTCCCGCGCCACGATCGGCTGAAGGGCGAATTTTACATTCTGCGTATCCAGAAGCCGGTTCAGTTCCTCCCGTCCGGAGATCAGGTAGGAATTGTCGTAGTAGGTCTGCTCGTCAAACTCCTGCACAATTCCCTTGACGCTGTGCTTTGCGATATACATGGCAAAATCCGCATAGCGCAGAAGCACCTCATACTCCTTTGCATGACGCGGATACCAGGCCACACCTGCGGATGCCCGCAGCGGAATGTGATATCCCGCCGCCACGTTCAATGTCACACCCTTCATGTCAAGCATAAACTGTCGGATCCGCTGCCACAGCCCGCTCTCATCATCCCCGTACACAAATGCCATAAATTCATCACCCGAATGGCGTCCCACGATCGCGCCGTCCGCTTCCAGTGACCGCAGTGAATCTGCAAACAGACGGATATAGCGGTCTCCGGTCTCATGTCCATAGGTGTCATTGACGTATTTTAAGTTGTCCAGATCCCACATGACAAAGGCTGCTGTCTCAATGGTTCCTCCGTGCAGAGTTCCTTCCACCAGCTCGAAAAACGCCCTGCGGTTGTAAATATTGGTCAGCAGATCATAATTTCGTTCTTTTTCCAGACGGCGGCGGCGCCCCAGCTCCTGGGTCACATCTGACATGACTCCGGTGACATCTCCATTCGCCGCATTGACCAGTCGCAGACGCAGATACACGGTTTCATTCATCTTTGTGACACTGTAAATCTTGCTGTTCTCCTCCACTTCGACTTCCCGCAGAACCTGTAAAAGCCGCTCGAACTCCTCCCTTGCCACGTAGGTGTAAGATTCCTCGATCGGCGGCAGACCCACGATCCGAAACAGAGAACTGCTGCAGAATACCATCCCGGTATCTTTCTGAAACTCAAAAACACCGATCGGCATACCGGCCGCATCCAGAATACGGGTAATTCGGGTAGTCGATTCCGCCACGTTTGTACTCAATGTCTCGATCGCATCAACCAGTTCGTTGATCTCAGAGATATGAACCTGCTTGAGCTTGATCTTCTGGCCGATCTCCGCAGTTCTGAGTTCCTGAATCAGCTTTTGAATGGGGCGCGTGGTCAGTTCCCCCACCAGAACCGTCGCCAGTATGCTGAGCAGCAGACTGACTGCAATCAGAACCACCAGACTGTTTCGCGTATTGTAAAAGAAGGACAACAGCGTACTCTGCCGCTGCAGCGACACCACCATCCACTCATCCTGCTCAAACGGTGTGTTGTAATTATAGATCTGCAGCGGTACCGCAGCCAGAATCCATGTATCGCCGTACCGGTCAGAAACGAGATTCGCAGATGCCTGATCCCGGTGATAGGACAGGGGATTCTCTTTTCCAAAGAACTGATCATAGACCGCTCCGCTGGTCACAATCGGAGTCAACTGTCCACTGTCCTTCTGGCTTCTCGCCAGAAGCTGTACCGTATCCGTCCTTCCGCTCCACGTCTCAATCTCCATCAGCGCGCGGACATGCTCCGACAGCATCTCACCGCCGATAACACCGATTGTCGTTCCGTCTGAGAGCGTCAGCGGAACCGAATAAACGACCCCGTCCACATGCTCTTTCTCTGGCCGGATCAGCGGTCCAAGGTAGGCATAGTTTTCCGCGTCTTTTGGCATGATTTCTTCGGAAGCAACGCTGTCATAGGGTTTGTAAAAGAACTCGGAAGCACCGTCTGCCGGATCCAGCTGCGCCCCAAGCGTCCAAAAGCTTTCCAGCGGAATCCCATATTCTCTGGAAACCGCCGGAATCCCCTGACGCAGAAGCAGATCCGAATTATCCATCGCATAACTGCTTGTATCCATATCCCGGATATAGACAGAAGCCTTTTCTCCCTGACTTCCCCCCACAGAGGCAGGACCATCCAGCACCAGAAAAACACCATTCCCATAACTGCGGTGAAGCAGATCAATGACCTGCGGAATGCATTTCACCAGAATCTGCTGATTCAGCTCTGGATCCGACTTCATGTCCTTGGCTGTCTTTTCTTTTTCCTCCAGCGTGTCTTCGATCATCTCCCGCACGGCTTCCGAACTGCGAATATCCGTCATCCAGTGCTGTACCAGATCCCGCTCCAGATTCAGTTTTCCATTCTCCGTCCGTTCCTGGAAAATCGTAATCGCATTGGAACGCATGCTTTCCGAGATTCCCCCAAACAGGACGAGAACCAGAAGCAGTACCGTCTGAATCAGTAGAATCGCTGTGAAGGAATACCATAGTCTGTTCTTCATTGACATCGATTTGTTTTTCATACAAAGTTTATTCCACACTCTCCAATTTTTGACGGGTAGCATCATACCATTCTTTAAAATGTTCTTCCGTGTCGTACTGACCAACGGCTTCTTCCAGACTCATCCCGCCTTCCATCAGCTTCTCGATCTGTTCACGGTCTGCTTTTGCCTGATCTGCCATAGTGGTATCTAAAATCGTACGCGCTGCGCTGCTCTTTGAAAATGGTTTCATGGTATACATCCGGGAGTGCGTCACTTCCGCCATTCCTATGTCCAGCGTGTCCTTCAGAACCGCCGAAACCTCCAGCTTTTCATCTGCTATGACCTGCTCTAAAAACTCTTTTGAATTGGCTTGCTTCTGCACCGGAAGATAACCGGAATCAATCGAAAATTCGATATTGGTCTTCGCCTGCGTAAACCATTTTAAGAAGGTTACCGCTGCCTGTTCCACCGCTTCTTCCGACTTAAGCAAAACCATCCCGGCTCCCTGCTGGATCGCAACTGCATCCGTCCCTTCAAAATTCGGTACCGGTAGGATCACACAACTGATCTCATGGACGGTTCCGTCCTCGTAGGTAACGGTCGTCGGCGTATACGGCGCTCCGCTGGTAGAACCGACATAGGCAAGCAGATGCCCGGTTTTTAAATCATCACTCCGGAATTTGCCGCCCGATACATAATATCCGTGAATATACGGAACATAATAGTAATCCCACAGCCTGCGCATCGTCTCCTCATCAAAATCGAGCACCGGTTTACCGTCCTCGACCCGGTAGATCTCATGTCCAAGCTGGGCACTTCCAACCAGCACATAATTGGCAAATGCATCGCGACCAAAGAATGCCTTTCCGCCCGCCCAGTTGTAATACGCTTCTGCCACCCTGGCAACTCCTTCCCAGGTACTTAAATCTTCCGTAGTAACTCCGGTTTCTGCAGCAAACGGTTCCCAATCCGTCCGATTCAGTGTCAGAACCTCGGTCGATTTGGCAATGGGAAAAATCTTCAGCGTATCTTCGGATTCAAACTGCCCCTCCTCGATGTATCCGCTCACATAGGCTGCCATTTCCTCCTCGGTCATGTAGGGTTTCATGTCTGCCAGCATACCCGCTTCATTCATTGCATAGGCATCATTCGCATAGGCCGAATAGAGATTCGGAAGCGGATCAGAACCCACTTTTTTATCCATGCTGTCCTGCATTCCCTGCACCAGCTCGTCAATCGTGCCTTTGCTGATCGCCTCCACAATGATATTCTGCTCCCGGCCGACCGAATCGTTGAACTCACTTACCAGACTGTTAAACCGTTCCTGCTGGGCACCATTGTAATAGTTCCATACGGTCACCACCACAGGTGTTTTGGTTGTTTTTTTCACCGCGCCGGATCCGCAGGCTATGAGGGCTGTCAGTGCTGCCAGACTCGTTCCGATGATAAGTATTCTCTTGCAGATTCCCATGTCTTTTCCTCCTAAAGCTGCACGTATCCCCAATTTGTTTTATCATAGCATATTTCTCAAGAAAATTCTTTATATTTTTGTTTTTTTACTGTATATTTTACATAAAGGATTTTTTTGAAAGAAAGGATAACACAATTATGGAAATCGAACGCAAATATCGCATTGTAACTCCACCGAAACATTATCAGGACTACCCTTATCACGAACTGGAGCAGGCATATCTCTGCACCGAACCGGTCGTTCGGGTTCGCAGAGAGGACAACACCTTCTATCTGACTTATAAGTCAAAGGGTCTTCTCGCGCGGGAAGAATACAATCTTCCCCTCACCCAGGAAGCGTATGAACATCTGCTCTCAAAAGCAGATGGCCTGATTTTGAAGAAACGCCGCTACTTGATCCCGATCTCCGATTCAGAGCTTACGATTGAGCTTGATCTCTTTTCCGGAGATTATGAGGGACTGATGCTGGCGGAGGTGGAATTCGCCTCCGTGGACGATGCCAATCGCTTCACCCCGCCCTCCTGGTTTGGACCGGATGTCACCCTGTCCGGAGAATACCAGAACAGTCGGCTGAGTCAGAAAAAAATACCATTTTAACCAACTTGCTGCCGGTTAAAAAAAGCTGCCGGATGATAAAGCATTTTTATGTTTTATCATCCGACATTCTTTTTCTTATGTATGTTATCGATTTAAAAGCCCAAGCACAAGAACCAGGACCAGCAATGCCAGCAGACAGCCAATCACAACATCCATCTGCTTTAGATTCAGTGGAATATGATCGTACATCCGCTCCTTTGGCGGAAGACTGGCACGATATTCCTTCAGCCGCTGATTTTCTTCCCGCAGCCGCTGATTCTCAAGCTCCAGTTCACTTTTTTCCTGTTCTTCTGCCATCTTGCCTTCTCTGCCGCCTTTCTGAACGTCTGTCTTACTTCTTTGCAATGTACTTACGGATATCCAGTGCAATTGCAACGATGATTACAATACCCTGTACGATGTACTGGTAGTTTGTCTGAATACCGAGGAACTGCATGGAAGATTTCAGCAACTCGAATACCAGAACACCGATGACAACGCCGGAGATTCGTCCGATACCACCATTTACGGATACACCGCCGATGGTACATGCTGCGATGGCCTCCAGCTCATAGCCGTTACCCATGTTTACGCTGGCACCGCCGGCCTTTGCGCCAAGCAGGAAGCCTGCGACTGCATACAGTGCAGCTGCGGTAACGTAGATGATGATTTTGGTTTTCTTTACATTAACGCCAGATACCTCTGCTGCGGATTCATTGCCGCCGATTGCGTACATGTATTTGCCATGACGGGTGTAGTTGTAGATGAACCACATGATCAGGCCAAGTACGAATGCGATGATGAACATATACGGAAGCTGACCAAACAGTTTCCCGGTTGCGATCGAGGTATAAGCTTTCCGATAGCCGCCCAGAGGCGTTGCGTTGGTGTATACCAGGCAAATACCGTATACGATAAGCTGCATGCCCAGGGTGCCGATGAAGGCCGGTACATTTAAGCAGGATACCACGATACCATTGATCAGTCCGAAGATCATGCAGACCAGGACACAGAACAGAAGCACACCCAGAACCGGCATATCGCCCAGGTTCGGGAAGAATTTGCCGCTGTAATCAGCAGTCTGCAAAAGGGTACCTGCGATACAGGAGGCAAGACCCACCTGACGTCCTGCCGACAGGTCGGTACCTTTGGTGATCAGACAGCCGCTGACACCGAATGCAATGATAACACGAGCCGCCGTGTTAACGGAAATGTTGGATAAGTTGTTGAAGGAAAAGAAATTATCCTTCGTAATACCTGTAATCAATACCAGAATCATCAATACGATGATAATGCCGTTGTCCAGCAAAATTTTCTTAATATCTGTTTTTTTCGTCATCTTCGTCTCCTCCTTCAATTAAAACTGGGTAGCCAGGCTCATAATATTTTCCTGGGTAGCTTCTTCGCCAGATACCTCACCGGTCAGTTTTCCGGCACACATAACAAGAATCCGGTGCGACATGCCAATCAGCTCCGGCATCTCGGAAGAGATCATAATGATCGACTTGCCCTGTTTGGTAAGATTGATCATAATCTGATAGATCTCATATTTGGCACCGACATCAATTCCTCTGGTCGGCTCGTCCATGATCAGTACATCCGGATTGTTCGCCAGCCATCTTGCGATGATAACCTTCTGCTGGTTACCTCCGGAAAGAGACTGGATCTGTGTCTTGCTGCTTGGTGTCTTGATGCTCAGTTTTGCTACGTTTTCTTTTACCAGCTCTTCAATCTTTCCGGTATCCAGTGCCGGACCAATTTTCAGATAATTGTTCAGAGACGAGATTGCAACATTGTCCGCAATGGACAGGCATCCCAGGATACCGGTTCCACGTCTGTCCTCTGTGATCATTCCGATACCATCCTTGATGGCATCCCGCGGCTGAACGACATGTATCGGTTTGCCGTGAATCAGAACCTCTCCGCTGCGCACATGACGCATTCCGAAGATCGCCTCCATCAGCTCGGTTCGCTGCGCTCCCACCAGACCGCCGAAGCCGAGGATCTCGCCCTTCTTCAGCGTAAAACTCACATGCTGGAAGGAACGGTCATGGATGCTGCACAGATCCTTCACTTCCAAAATCACCTCGTCCGTGAAGGTCTGCTCCTTCGGAGGATATACGTTGGTCAGCTCACGTCCAACCATCTGGTGGACAATCTCATCATCACTGATGTCCTTGACCTCCCAGGTTCCTACATAGGTACCATCTCGCATGATGGTAATATCATCGGCGATTTCCCGGATCTCTGCCATCTTGTGAGAAATGTAAATCATGGAAACGCCTCTGGATCTAAGATCCCGCACGATACGGAACAGCGCCTCAACCTCGTTGTCGGTCAGGGACGATGTCGGCTCGTCGAGAATCACTACTTTCGCATTCATGGATACTGCCTTTGCAATCTCTACAGACTGCATCTGTGCGATGGAAAGTGTCCCCAGCTTTGCTTTCGGGTCATAGGGCATCTTTACATTGTCCAGCCACTTGGCAGCTTCCTCATTCATCAACTTATGGTTGACAATTTTCAGTGGTCCGAAACCGGTAAGCGGGTAACGGCCCAGATACATATTCTCTGCAATCGTCCTCTCAGGGATCGGCTGCAGCTCCTGGTGTACCATCGCCAGTCCTTTATGTAATGCATCATTCGGGTTGAGGATCGTCATTTTCTCCCCATCCAGATAGATCTCGCCTTCATCCATCTTATAAATACCAAACAGGCACTTCATCAATGTGGATTTCCCTGCACCATTCTCCCCCATCAGAGCGTGCACGGTACCTGGGCGGACGTTCAAGTTGATTCCATCCAGTGCTTTGACACCAGGGAAACTTTTGGAGACCCCTCTCATTTCCAACCTGTACTCTGCCATCCCATTTCTCTCCTTTCTATCATTCCAAAACCAAATCCTCTTCTTGAAAATCGGGTGTGTCACATGACACACCCGATTGTGGTGCTAACACTGATGTCAATCAGTATTTATTTTACTTTTGCAAGAATGTCTGCTGCGTTGTCGCTGGTAACCTTTACGTAGTCAACCATGTTTACCGGATCAACGGTCTCGCCGCTTAAGAACTTAACAGCGATGTCAGCAGCGGTATCAGCCTGGCTGAAGTGATCATTAAATACGGTACCGGTCATCTTGCCGTCTACTACGTTCTGAACTGCCTCGGTCAGAGCATCAACGCCTACCAGATAGATGTCTTCATTTACTTTTCTCTCTGCTGCTTCGATGGCCTGCAGAGCACCAAGTGCCATTGCATCGTTGTTACAGAAAACAACCTCAACCTTGTCGCCGAACTGTGTCAGAGCATCCTGTACGATCTGCTGGCCTTTCGCCTGATCCCAGTCACCTCTCTGCATTAACAGCTCTTCTACTTCGATTCCTGCATCGGTCAGAGCCTTAACAGAGAACTCGGTTCTGTACTGAGCGTCTACGTTCTCCGGATCGCCCTGTACCATGATGTAGCTTACTTTGCCGTCGCCGTTGATATCGCCCTTGTTAGCGGTCTCAGCGATCTCTTCGCCCTGGAAGGTACCGGACTGTCTTGCGTCTGCACCAACGTAGGTTGCGTTGATCTTCTCAGAAGCCCATCTCTCTTCCTCAGCTACATCCGGCTCACGGTTGATGTAAACAACCGGGATGTTGGCATCTTTACACATATCGGTAACCTGCGGAGCGGAAGAAGCCTGTACCAGGTTCAGGATCATAACGTCAACGCCGGAAGCGATGAAGTTCTGGATCTGGTTGGTCTGCTCTGCCTGATCGCCCTTACCATCCTGGATGGTGATGTTCTCTTTCTTGAAGCCGAGATCCTCAGTTAAATATCTCTCCAGCTCGGTACGATACAGAGTCATGAAGTTATCATCAAACTTGTAAATGCTGATGCCGACTTTCTTGTCAGACATATCAGCGGTTCCGGTAGCTTCTGCTGCTGCGGCTGCGGTGGTCTCTGCTTCTTTTGCTGCCTCGGTAGCGGCTGCGGTGGTTGCTGCCTCAGTTGCCGGTGCTGCGGTGGTTGCTGCCGTCTGGCTGCCTCCACATGCTGTCATGGATAATACCATGCAGGATGCCAATGCCATAGCGGTTGCTTTTCTTGTTAATCTCATGTCGTAAATCCTCCCTTATTATGAGCTTATTTTGTCGATTCTTGGTTACTTTGTCTCATCGACAAACCTATTATAGCGCTCTTTTATGCATTTTTCCATAAGATTTTATTCAAAAAGTTATGGAATTTTTTCGACATTGTAACTTATTGTTTAACTTTTTTCACAATTTCCTGAGCAGACCAGTAATATTTACCATTTTCCAGTGGGATATCCGTTTGAATTGGTTGATTTAGCGCCTTTGCCGCCGAAAGATCCAGGATTGCCTGTGCATATCGCCCTTTGTCTGAGGAAACGGTCCCCAGCATTTTCCCGGCCTGCACCGCCTCCTGTCCCGGCGTAGTGGCATCGATACCGATCAGATTGATCCGCTGACCTCCCGCGCGCTCCAACGCATCAATCGCTCCCAGCGCCATATCATCGTTGTTGCTGACCACAGGCTCGATCTCCCCCGGATACGTTTCCAGCCACTGCTCCATCAGTGCGGAGGCCTGGCTCCGCTCCCAGTTGGCGATGCCTCCCGTGATCTTCTCGATCGGAACACCCCCGTCCTTCAGCGTCTGGATCGACCACTCGGTGCGGATCAGCGAATCCTGATGGCTGCTCTCCCCCTCAAGCAGCACATAGCTGACCTTTCCGTCTCCGTTAAAATCAATGCTCGCCGGATCCTCGCGGTACTGGCTGACCACAATATTGCCCTGCAGAACCGCCGACTCCTTCGCGTCCACGCCCACATAATAGAGCTGATCCCAACGGTTCATATCTTCCTCCACCGGCTGGCGGTTGAAGAACACGACCGGAACCCCGGCCGTCATGGCCCGGTCGATCATAACCGATGCATCCATCCGGTCCACGGGGTTGATGCAGAGCACATCGCAGCCCAGGGAAATGAAGCGCTCCACCTGATTGTTCTGTGTATTCTGGCTTCCCTTGGCATCCTGAATGTCCAGCATGACCTTGATTCCGCTCTTTTGCTCATAAGCCTTTGCGCGCTCCTCCAGCTCGCCGCGGATATTGTTGATAAAGGTATCATCGCCGCGGTAAAGGCTCACACCGATCCGGACGGATTTCTTTTCCTCCGCCACCGGCTTCCCGGCGCACCCGGACAGTAACAGTGCTGCGCAAAGTGTAAGCACCACTCCCGTTTTTGTAAACCGCAGGAATCTTCTTTTCCTCATGACGTTTCCTCCTATTCGATCGGATACAGCATTTTTTCATACTGTGGCCTGCGCAGATCTTCTTTCTCAATATAGTAGCTTTCCAGAACGGTCTGTTCCTGGATAATCTGATTTCCGATTGCCTCCACCGCTCGTTTGACGCTCAGATATCCGGCACTGAAATCATCCGTCACGCAGATTCCGGTCACGAGATTCCTGTCCAGCGCCGTCAGAATCGACGGGGTCGTCCCGCGCCCGTAAAGTCCCTGGATATGTGAAAAATAGACGGAGCTGTCTGCCAGAATCGCCGCTGTCCGGGCAAGGCTGTTCTGGTCGAGGGCAATGATGACCGCAGTGCGGGGTTCCGGATAGACCAGCTCCTCGATGGTCTTTCGAAACGTGTCCTCCTCCCGGCTCTGAAACCATGCCGTCTGATAACCGGCCTCATTAAGCTCTGCCATGATTCCGTCATGAAATCTCCGGGTCACCACGTTGTCGTGGTTTTCTGAGAACAGGTAGACCGGGATCTCCGGTGTATGTTTTCGGATCACCTGTGCGGCAAGCTGCTGTCCCATCGCATAGAAATCCGTCGTTATGACAGCCGAGATCCGGTCGACCGGAAGTTCTCCGTTTACCAGAACAAGCGGAACCGTGATCCGCTTCTGTGCAAGCTCCTCCTCGATCATCGCCTCATCTACCGGAGCAAGAACCAGTGCCCGCGCCCCGTCCTGCTGCTCCCGCAGGATCATCTCAAGCTGCTGGTCGGCATCATTTGCCTCATAGAGTGTGATAAAGCTGACATCTGCATTCAGTTCCATTGCTGCCCGATCCATGCCCTTGCGAAAATTCACATAATTCTCATCCCGCACATCCTCAACAATGACGGAAAGCGGATACACCTCACTTTTCTGCTCCTTGATGATCAGATCCGTAGACGAGAGCAGATACAAAAAGACCAGCACAGCGGCATAAAAGACCCACAATATTTTTTCTTTTCTGGTTATCATTTTTTTTCTTTCTCCATGATCTCCTGATACGATGTCGCGGGAAGATGAATGCTCACGCAAGTTCCCTCATCCGGTTCTGATTCGATCGTCAGGCCGTATTCCTCACCGAAATACAGCCGGATCCGTTCATTGACATTCTTGACGCCGATGCCGGAGCCACGGTTGGAGGACTTATGCGGCTGGTCCGTCAGCAGGCTGTCCGCCTGTTCCTTCGTCATCCCGAGTCCATTATCCTGAATCGTGAACCACAGATCTGCTCCGTCCTGTCTGGCCGTGATCGTGATCCTGCCGTCGCCGTCCATGAATTCCATACCGTGATAGATGGCATTCTCCACCAGCGGCTGCAGCATCAGTTTCAGGCTCGCCAGATTAAGAACCTCCGGAGCCGCATTGATCTCATAGATAAATTTGTTCTTGAACCGCATCTGCTGAATCATCAGGTAATTGCGCACATGCTCCAGCTCATCCCGAACCGGAATGATGCTCTTGCCCTTGCTCAGACTGATGCGGAAGAAGCGGGCCAGCGCCGTCACCAGCTTGACGGCCTCCGCCTTCTGCTCATTCTCGATCATCCAGACAATGATATCCAGCGTATTGTACAAAAAATGCGGGTTGATCTGCGACTGCAAGGTGTCAAACTCACTCTTTCGCTTGGATTCATGCTCTGCAACGATATCATTCATCAGCACCTGGATCTGGTGCGCCATATCTCCGATCGAACGGCCCAGATGCTGGATCTCGTAGGAACCGCCCGTATAGACCTCCGTGTCAAGCTCCCCCGCCTCCAGCGCGTTGACCGACTTTTCCAGCTTTTGAATCGGTACGGTGATACGGTTGGAAATATAGGCATTGATGATCACGAGGACAAACAGGAAAAACGCGACCACGAACACCAGAAACAGCTTTGTCTTTAAGTTGTTCAGCGCGATGCCCTTCTCCGGTGTCACCCCGATGATCTTCCAGCCGGTATACCCCACCGACTTGACCGTGATGTCCCGTTTCTCTCCCCGGAAGGTTTCCCGGTAATTGCCGTCCCGATATCCGGCCGCCACCTGGCTGTTTTCCTGCACCTGACCGGCGTCAATCAGCTGCATCTGCGGATGATAAATCATCTCGCCCGTGCTGCTGATCAGATAGAGATACCCTCTGTTTCCCAGCGTGATATTGTCCAAAAGCTGCTTCAAGCTCCCATAAGAGATGTCCATGAGCAGCACACCCTGATCCGTGGAGGTTCCATGTGTGATTTCCACCGCACGGGACATGGAGATGACCCAGCGGTACTGATTTTCATTGTTGTCAAAGATATACTGCACGTGCGGCGTTGTGAAATGCAGATTGTCCGTTCTCCGCAGCGTATTTTCAAACCACTCCTCCCGCGTCACATCCAGGCCGGTCTTTAAGCGCGCCGCCGGAACCGCCGACAAAAGCTCCCCGTCCTTCGAGAGCAGTGCGATGTTGGATATGCTGTCCTTATTATTGTCGTACAGCAGCGTGAATTCATTGTTCACGGACTCCTTCGACATGTCGGCATTTTTGATCACTCCGTAATACAGGGAATCCGACAGCTTCATGATCGTACGCAAATAGGCATCCACCGAGCGGTTGACCTGGCTTAACATCGCCTGGTTCTCCTCCTGAATGGTGGCCGTCATCTGGCTGGAAAGACGTCCGTACATGGAAATGCCAATCAAAAGAATAGCCACCAGAGCGCTGACCGTAAAGTAAATATAAATGGTATAACGGATACTTGCCTTGTTCAGGAATCCTGATTTCTGAGGCTCTGCCATGACTTCCTCCAAACGCGTTTACTCTTTTCCGGCTGAGCGGAACTTCGTGGGTGACACCCCAAAACGCTTCTTAAATACATAGCTGAAATAGTTCTGCTCCTGATATCCGATCTTCTGTGCAATCACATAGGTCTTGTCATCGGTCTCGTTCAACAGCTCCACCGCACGGCTCAGACGAACCTCGGTCAGATAACCGATATAGGTCTGTCCGGTTTCCTTTTTAAACATGGTGGAGAAATACGCCGGGCTCATATGAAGCTCCCTGCAAATCATCTCCACAGACAGATCCGGATCCGGATAATGCTCCTGGATATAGCTTTTTGCCTCCACGATCACCTTTTTTGTAGTATTGTCCCGTTCCCGGTTCAGAACTTCATTCATGCGGCAGCCCACCGCAATCATCCAGGTCTCAAATTCATCTCTGCGCTGAATGGTCATCAGGATATCCCGGTACTGATCCTGGGTATTGAACATATCACCCGGATTCAGATCGTACTGCTGCATCAGCCTTGTCATACAGTTCACAATGGACATCATGTAAAGCTGATGCTGACGCAGATGCACCCTGGCATCCTCCATCCGTGCAATCAGCTCCTTGATTGTGGTCTCAATCTTTTCTCGAGGGCCGAATTTAACCGCGGCCACGAGCGCCGCTTCCTCCTGACTGGTCATCTGCAGGCTTCCGCGGTTGACCGGCTCCACATCATTGATGTAGATCGGTTTTCCTCCGCCCACGATCGCCTTATAGCCCAGGGCATCGATGGCAAGCTGGTAGGATTTTCCGATCTGCTCTAAATCCTGACAGCCGCAGCCGACTCCGATGGTGATAGGTACCTGCAAAATCTTTTTGCTCTCCTTGCAGATTTCGTTGAGCAGGTCAATCAGTCCGGTCTGCGTATTCTCCTCATCCACCGCCGCAATCAACGTCAGCCCCGCTGTGGAATTGAAGATGGAGAAACGGTAGCATTTTTCCAGATTATCCTCCATAAGCTGCTTGACGGAGATGGGAATCAGCTCCTGATGTAGAGAAAGCACGCGCTCGGCCGTCTGCTCCTCCTGCTCCACGGCGATCACGGCGGCCAGCCATTTGCGCGCCCCCAGGATATCAATCTCATACTCCTTGAGTTTCTTTTCGATCTCCTCGCTTCCCACGGCACTGCGCACCATATCGTTTAAGAACAGCTCACGCAGAATGGGAAGGCTGCTCCGGTAGCTGTCGCGCAGCAAGTTCACATTGCGCCTCTGCTCGATCTCCTCGTCCAGATTTTCCTTTACCCGGCCCAGGATCTCGGTCAGCTCCTCCACGTTGACCGGTTTTAAGATATACTCGGTCACATTCAGCTTGATAGCCTGCTGCGCATATTCAAAATCATCAAAGCCGGAAAAAATCAGTACCTTGATGGACGGATATTTCTGTCGGATTCTTGCCGTCAGAGTCAGACCATCCATGTAGGGCATACGGATATCGGTCATAACCACATCCGGTTCCAGCTGTTCGATCTTTTCCAGCGCTTCCTGTCCGTTCTCCGCGTCCCCCGCCACCTCAAATCCCAGTCGTTCCCAGTCTATTTTTCGGATAATGCCTTTGCGCACTTCCTCCTCATCGTCCACCAGAATGATTCGATATAAGCTCATCGCTGCCACGCTCCTTTTGTAAGTGATATAATCTGCTTAAACTGCTCCAGCAGATAACGGTTTTCCTCCGGTGTACGAATGCAGACGCGATAAAATCCCGGTCCCAGTCCGGCATAATTGCTGCAGTCGCGAATCAACAGCTTCTGTTCCCGGCAGCCTTCATAGAGTGACTTCTTCTCCCCGCTGTTCCCGGCAGTCACTCCGCGCTCCCACGGCACCTGAAAGAGGACATAATTTGCCTCCGAATCGTAGACTGTCAGGCCGAGCCGTTTCAGTCCGCACGTCAGATTCGGACGCTGCTCTTTTAACAGGGCCCGCGTCTGTTGCAGATAAGAAGTCTGCTTTAAGGCCGCAATCCCGGCCTCCTGCGCCGGTACCGACACGCTCCAGGGCTGCCTCAAGCGCCGCATCTGTGCGAGAAGCTGCGTGTTCGCGCAGACCGCATAGCCAAGCCGAACCCCAGCCATGGCATAGCTTTTGGTAAACGCTTTCAAAATCAGCATATTCGGGTACTTCTCTATCGTTCCGAGCATGGAATACTGCTCCGGCTCCTCCAAAAACGCACCGAAGCATTCGTCCAGCACCAGTAGGGTGCCGGTGCTCCGACAGGCGTCCGCCAGCTTTTCCAGCTCGCTGTTTCGGACCGGAATTCCGGTCGGATTGTTCGGGTTGCAAAAAAACACCAGCTCGGTATCCTGTGTCAGGCATCCGATCAGTTCGTCCATTGGCACGTGAAATCCCTCTTCCTCGCGCAGAAGATATTGCCGGATCTCACAGCCAACCCCTTGCAGTGCCTGGCCGTACTCCGAGAAGGTCGGCACTGCCAGAAGTGCACGCCGCGGACGAAGGGTCTGCACCAGCTGGAAGATCAAATCTGCTGCCCCATTCCCGCACAAAATCTCCTCCGAACGGATCTGATGATGCCGTGCCAGCGCATCCCGCAGTGCCGCACATTCCGAATCCGGGTAACGATCCCAGTGTTCCACCGAAGCGCGCAGCGCATCCTTCACCGCTTCCGGCATCCCAAACGGATTTAAATTAACAGAAAAATCGTGGGTGATCACATTCCGGTAAATATCGCCGCCATGCATCGCGTGATCCATAGTATGCCTCCTGTTCCTGCCAGTAATCCGATCAGAGATGCCGTATACATCAGGCGGTTGGCCCGCACGATGTCCTCCGGCTCAATCGGACGGACCGGATCTCCGATCGTCGGCTTGCGATGAAGCACCCCAAAATACCAGGCATCTCCCGCAAGCTGCACCCCCAGCGCACCGGCGCAGGCCGCCTCGCTCTGCGCCGAGTTGGGGCTCTTGTGGCAGCGGCGGTCTCTTTGCCAGATGCGCCACGCACCGCCCCCGTCCATACCCGGAAGCAGCCATGCCGCAAGAATCAAGAGCAGTGCCGTCAGCCGGGCCGGAATGTAATTGACCAGGTCGTCCAGCCGGGCTACCGCACGCCCAAAATACAGATAACGCTCATTGCGGTATCCGATCATGGAATCCATCGTATTCACTGCTTTGTAAAAAAAGCCTCCCACCGGCCCCAGCAAAAGCATCCAGCACAGAGGCGCGATCACACCGTCCGAGGCATTTTCTGCCACCGTCTCCACCGCCGCCTTCGCGATTCCCACTTCATCAAGCACCGCAGTGTCGCGTCCGACGATCATGGAAACCGCCTTCCTGGCCGCCTCCACATCCGGCCGCTTCAGGGCATCATACACCTGCATGCTCTCCGTTTTCAACGCCCGCGCCGCAAGGATCTGCCAGCTCATCACACTGCTTACGAGAAAACCGGCCAACGGGTGCACCCAGAACGCCAGCTTAAGGATTCCTCCGCTGACCAGCACCGCACTCGCCGTCACGATGCAGACCAGACATGCACCCGCCCGGTACTGTCCCTGATCCGTGTCTGGAAACCTGCGCCGCAGACGCTCTTCCAGCGTGGTGATCAGCCAGCCGATCGCCCGCACCGGATGCCACCAGTCATGCGGATCTCCTATGATAAAGTCCAAAATAAAGCCTGCCCAGGCTGTCCATACAAATTGCGTCATATTTTCGGCTCGTCTTTCTTATCGTTCACTTCTTTTGTCAGGGTTTGATGCTCGTGGGGATTCCGCAGACCATGCGAAGAACCGTATCCGCTTCCGCTGCCAGCCGCTGTCCCAGATGCCCCACGGCCTCCCGGTACTCCCGCTCTTTTTTTTCCAGCGGCACAATGCCATAGCCCACTTCATCCAGTGTCACAAGTTCAGGCATATCAAAGAACAGACTCTCTTCGAGTTTTTGCAGGTCGCCGCCGTCATATACGGCCTGACGAATCCATTCCTGCACGTTCAAAAGCACCTGCGCCTTTGTATCCGGCTGCCATGCTTCCTGTTGACCGTCCAGAATCCGATAGCCCTTCTCTTCTGCCAGCCTGCGCGCATAGGCCGCCTTTCCCTGGCACCTTCCTCCTATGATCAAAATCATGGAATTCCTCCGTATATTCATTGGGTGTATTTCGTTCGCTTTACCTGGCGCATACGGCCAGAACCGTTACCAGAACAAGTTCTGTGATCTGCAAAAAATACCCGGCCAGATCTCCGGTCACTCCGCCAAATTCTCTCAAACTCATCCGGTAATACCAGCCAAACACGGCCAGTGCCGCCAGCGTCAGCACCGCCGCCAGCACCGCGCCGCCGGTCACATACCAGAACAGCACCGCGCCGCAGCCCCAGACCGTCAGCACCGCGCGGACAATCTGTTTTTCCGCACCGGAAGAAAAGGTGCTTGCCAGCCCGTCCTTCTTCGCCTTCGGAAACGTCACGACTGACCAGCCGCTGAGTGCCCGCGTCATCACATAGATCCCGGCAGCAGCCGGAAATGCCCGGCCCGGAAGCTGCGACACCGCCGCCACATAAAGCAGCAGGTACACGCCGCACCCCAAAATGGCGAAGGCGCCCGCGTGCGGATCCTTTAGGATCTCAAGTTTTTTCTCCCGCCCCTCAAAGGAGCTGCGCGCATCCACCGTGTCCAGAAATCCGTCCATATGGATGCCTCCGCTGACCAGAAGCGGCAGCGCCGTCCCCAGACAGCAGCGTGCCAGTGTGCCAAGCTGCATCGTTTCTGCCGCCCAGAAAAGTACGCTCATCAGTGCGCCGATGACCACGCCGACGATTGGAAAAAAGGCCAGAGCATATTTCATGCCCTCTGCACTCCAGACGATCTGCGGCATGGGGATCCGGGAATACATGGAACAGGCAATGACCAGCCCATCCAGCCAGCATCCGGTCACCGCCTCGTCATTTCTGTTCTTCAAGCTGCACCTCCAGGGTATAGCCGGTCTCGTCCGCCGCATGTTCCTTTAAAAGTGCCTGATAAAGCGTCCGCAGAGAATCCCCTGCATGCTTCTGCGCCTCGGTCAGAATTCCGTTATTGACTGCACGGGTCTCCATTTGGGTTTTCTGCTCGTCCAGGAAATTGGTCACATCCGCTGTGCTCAATCCGTTGAAAATGCTGTTTTTCTCATCAAATACGGTCACAGAATCCATATCAACCTCATGGGAAAGGAGCGTCGCCGCCGGAATAGACACCTTGATCTGCGTTCCATCCAGTGAGACCTTGATGTCCTTAACAGCCACACCGGCCTTGATGGTGCCGTCATAGGAAATGATAAACATTTTCTGCGTAAAGGGGATATTCTTTCCGCCAAGCTGCAGGGTATTTTCATACCGCCCCATATTCGTATAATAATACTGTGCCGTCCCCAGTTCTCCGATCGTCTGAAGCTGCTGCTCCAACAGATCCTGTGTGACGGTCTCCTGGTCTGAAACCAGTCCTTCGCGCGTGCTGCTCCAAAACACCCCGACTCCAAAGGTCACCACCAGAAGCAACAGCACTCCAATCACCGTTCCAATTTTTTTCCTGATTCCTCTCATATGTACGTTTCCTCCCACGTTTTCTCCCATGTATCCATGCCGATTACCGTTATTTTAGCTGAATTGGAAGCCCGTATACCACCTCAGTTACCTGATCAGCCAATTCCGCCAGCCGGACATTGATCTGTCCCAACAGGCGAATGTACCGCTCCGTATCCGCATCGTATCGGCACCCATCCGAAAACACCTCATTGGTTACTATGATAATGTGTTTTGTCTGTTTTTGCAAGTGCCGGATTCCCTGCCCGATGCGATCACAGATCTGCGCATCGCTCCCGCCCACCTCAAACTGTTCATTCGCCGCCAGATTGGACATGCATTCCAGCAAAAGCACCCCGTTATCTTCCGGAAGCACAAGCTGCTCCAACTGACTGTAGCATTCGATCGTGTGGAACTGCTTGTCCGCCCGCATGGCGCGGTGGCGCGCAACACGCTGCCGGCCTTCCTCCCCCCACGGCTGCATCGTCGCCACATAATAGCGAACCGGTGAAGGCAGCTCCAGCAGCTGCTGCTCCGCATAAGCCGATTTTCCGCTGGCGCTTCCTCCTGTGATCAGATGCATCATGGTGTTGTCCCCTCTTCCAAAAAGGTTCTCATCCAGTCCGGATTCGACCGGTAATACAGATGCGGGAATCCCGCAAGCATGGAGGCGGTCACATACATACAGCTCCAGCTTCGCCCGGTCCCCGGCTTTCTTGCTGTCCAGTCCTTCCCCGGTGCCGTGCTGTCCCAGTAATGGAATTCATGTGCGCGGATTGGATCGTCCTCCGGCCCCAACGAAACATAGCCGAACCGTGACAGCTTCCCTGTCCGAAATCCGTCCGCCGGAATGACACCTGCCATCGGATACACTGCTCCGTCCGTCCCCTCCAGCGTCCGGTGCAGATACAAAAAGCCTCCGCACTCGGCCAGCAGCTTCACACCCCGCTCTGCCGCCCGGCGTATTGCCTGACACATGCTCTGGTTTTGTGAAAGCTCCCGCGCGTAATTTTCCGGGTATCCGCCGCCTAAAAGCAATCCATCCAGACATTCTGGAAGCTGTGCATCCCGCAGCGGGCTGAAGAACACCAGCTCCCACCCCAGCTCCCGCAAAAAATCCAGATTTTCCTGATAGTAGAAGCAGAATGCCTCATCCATGGCGACGCCCATACGGCGAAGCGGCTGCCGCTCGTCCGCTTCCGCACCTGTCCCGGTTTTGAGTGCCCCGGTTTCAAGCGCACCCGCCTGGCGCGCCAGGTTCTCGATCGCCTCCACATCCAGACAGGCTTCCAGCTTTTCTGCCAGACGTGCGATCTTGCTTTGAAGTTCTTTCTGCTCCGCCGGTATAGTCAGCCCAAGATGACGGCTTTCCAAAGCGGCCTCCTCACATTCCGGCACGGCTCCGATACAGCGCACGCCAAGCTCCTCCAGAACCGGCCGCAGTCGCTCTAACATCATGGGACTTGTCCGGTTTAAGATCACCCCGGCGATATGGCTGTCCTTTTGATAGGTCATGAATCCTTTGAGCTGCGCCGCCAGTGACAGGCTGCTCTTCTTTCCATCCATAACCAGAATCACCGGCGTGTCTGTGATGCACGCAATCTCATAGGTGCTTGCACGCAGTGCATTTCCGGCAATCCCGTCATAATAGCCCATCACGCCTTCGATGACTGCCAAATCCGCACCCGCCATCTTCTGTGCCAGCAGCGCGTTTAATGCGTCCTTCTCCAGAAAAAAGCTGTCCAGATTGCAGCCTGGGATATCCAGCACATAGCGGTGAAACATGGGATCGATATAATCCGGTCCGCATTTGAAGGATACACAGTGATGCCCGCGCTGTTTCAAAAGCGCCAGCAAACCGGTGGTCAGAACCGTCTTCCCGCTTCCGCTCGCCGGTGCCGCCAGAAGAATGCGGGGCATGGCGGATTGCATCGACTGGTCTGGATGCGGCTTCCGCCTCTCCATCGTGATGATATAGACCGGATTTTGTCCCTGCATCACATGATATCCGCCGCGCGCTTGGGCGCGTGCCACCTGCATGCTGATGATCTCATGTTCCAGATCGTGTTCCGGGCCATGTGCCTTCAAATATGTGATTACCTGACTCAAGGTTTCCAGCGCAATCACATTGATAACCACACGCACGTCTGGATTTTGTGCAAACAGAAGCTCCAGAATGGCTTCGATCTGTCCGCCGCTTCCACCTAAGAACACCCTGTCCGGGGCCGGATATCCGGCCAGTGTTTCCGGCACGCGTCCGGGAACAACCGTAATATTGTGCGCTCCGTGCCGGTCTGCATTGGCGCGGATCAGATCACAGCCTTCCTCCTTTTGCTCAAAGGCAAAGACCTGCCCCTGTCTGGCCAAAAGCGCTGCCTCCACCGAGACGGAACCTGTCCCCGCACCGATATCATAGACAACGCTGTCCGCCTCCACCTCCAGCTTGGACAGTGAAACTGCCCGCACCTCACTCTTGGTCATGGGGATTTTTCCCCGGATAAAATTGATATCGTTCATGCCTTATTCTCCTCTATTACCACAGCTGTCAGGGTGGTATCCGCCCAGTCCAGCAGTTCGTCCGCCCGGCGCACCAATAGCTGCTCATCTGGATATCCCATACGAATTCCCGCCGTCACATGTGCAGAACCAAAGCCCGCCACCGTGAGCTTTCGACACAGGCTTCCAAGCTGTTCTGTGCCGCCCAACAGCAGAAATACGCGTCCGTGCTCCCGCAGCAGCGCAGCCGGGTCACACACCCGCCCATGTGCACTCGCGAGATAAAGGTGTTCCCAGCTCACCTGCATTCTGGCGCAAAGACAGCTCACAGATGAAATCCCCGGACAGATTCGGATCTGCCAGGACAATCCGCGCTGTTTCAGCTCTGCAAGCAAAGAACCTGCCCCGCTGTAAAATCCGGTATCTCCGGAATAGACAACCGACACCTTGCGGTAGGATGTCTGCTCCTCCAGCCAGTCCGCCGTCTGCGGCGCAAGGTAGATGGGATTCTGAAACGCCTGTGTCGTCAGGTTCCGTACATCCGCAAGCATCCGGGGCGCACCAAGCACCGCGTCGCACGCGTTCAGTGCATCTGCGGCCTCCAGCGTTAATTGACGGCCTCCGCCCATCCCCATACCGATCAAGGTCAGGCATCTGGGTGATTCTTCTTGTTCTGGTTCTGTGCCTCCTGGCACTACACCGCCCGGTACTTCGTCGCCCGGCACTGTCTCCCGCAGCCGCAGTTTCGCTTCCTCCATCGAGATTCCGCGCTCCTGAACCGGGCGCGCCAGCACGATCACCGAAACTCCGCACGCCATGGCCGCCTGCATCTTTTCTTCAAAACCGCCGCGGCTCCCGGATTCCTTTGTCACCAGCCAGCCCGCGTGACTCTGACGCAGCATGGCACAGTTCATCTCCACGGAAAAGGGACCCTGCACAGCCATCAGCTGCCCGCCGCGTATCCCAAGCGCTTCGCACTGGTGCAGGACACGGCTGTCTGGAAGCACACGCGCATAGATTCGCTCCCGTAGCTCCGGCACCGATGCAAACTGCTCCAGCTCTTTGCTTCCCGTGGTCAGAAACACCGGTCTCTGATCCGTCCCAAGCAGTGCAAGCGCTTCCGGAATCGTGGCAACCGTATAGACCTGCCCACATTGCTCCGCAGCCTGCGCGCGATCCGCCAAGTCCGCTGAGTCCGCCGGGTCCCGCAGCACCTGATTCGCTGAGTCCCGCAGCACCCGCTCATAAGGAATCGCAAGGCCGGTGCACAGTTCTCTGATCTGTCGGGTCGCTTCCTGGGCATAAGGATGCGTTGCGTCCAGCACAAGATTCGGTCTGTACTGTTTTAACAGTTCACACATGGCCGGCCGATCCAGTGCTCCCCGGTGAACCTGTACGCAGGCATTCTCCGGCAAAAGCAGCTCGCCGTACTCGGACACCACGCTGACCAGCACCGAAATCCCGTGATCCGACGCATATTCCGCCAGCTCCCGCCCCTCTGAAGTCCCTCCGAATATGATGATTCTATCCTCTGTCATCCTTTTTTGCTCCTATCTTCCACGGTTTTTCTGCCACTGCAACCGTCACACCCTGATAAATTTCCTTGCCCGCCAGAAGCTTTCCTCCCGGCCCTGCACCGAGAAGTGCCGCGCGCTCACAGACATTTCCAACTCCTGTCACGCTGCGGACAAATTCCGATTCGGCCTGACTTCCCGCCTCTTCCGAAAGCTCCTCTGCGCTATAGGTAAGAAACGGCAGCTGCCAGTCCTGCACAAGTGCCAGAAGCCCGGCTTCCTCCCGTTTCAGATCAATGCTTGCCGCCTGCTCAATCCCGCGCAGATCCAGATTGTGCTTCACAAATGCTTCGCGCACGGCACACTCCAGCACCGCACGCTCCGTCCCTCGACGGCAGCCGATGCCCACCGTCAGCGTTTTCGGAATCATGCGCAGGATCGCCGCCTGCTCCGGCAGAAACATGGACATCGTGCTGTCCGGTTCAGGGCATACCCGGACGGTCAGCCACACATTGTGCGCGCACAACTGACCGCGGGCATAATCCGCCGGAACCAGTTCTGTCAGGGGATAATCACTGTAAAATCCTACCACCTCCCCGTTCACCAGCGCCGCAGCAACCTCGGCCGCAAGCCTGCGGTCCGACAACACCAGGCCGCGTTCCTTCGCCCACACATCCGGCGCCGTCTTTCCCTGCACGTCCGAAGCCGTCGTGATGACCGGAACCGCGCCTGTAATCTGCGCCGCTCTGCGCGCCAGAAGATTGGCACCGCCCACATGACCGGACAAGAGTGAAACCGCATAATTCCCCTGCTCATCCAGCACCACAACCGCCGGATCTGTGAGCTTGTCCTTCAGACAGGGGGCAATGGCACGCACCGCAATGCCCGCAGCGCCTATGTAGATCAATCCGTCCAGCGCTGCAAACCGCTCCGCCGTCCATTCCCCGACCGACTGCTCCACCGCGCAGATACCCGGTTCTTCCTGCACCTCATTTAAAAATTTCTTCTGCACATATCCCCGACAGTCTTCCCCCTGCTCCGTAAAGCCTTTGACCAGCTTCCTGCATATCCCGCAGCCCGCCTTCGTAAAACTGATTACCGCAAGTCTCAGTCCCATCGCACCGTTTTCCTCCATCGTTCCAGCAATCGTCTGGCTCCGTCCGTCTCTCCGATCTCCTTTTGAGCCGAGGAGAATACCACCACCTGAATATCCAGGGTGCCGCCAGACCATCTAAGCATCTGCCTGCGCACCTTCTGCGCCACATATTGCAGCACCTTTTTATCCAGCCCCGCTTCTTTTAAAAGGGACAATGCTTCCTCCGTCGTATTGCACGCCCGTACCTGTCCGACCACCTGATATCCAGCCGCTTTCTGTCCGCTATCCGCTCCAGATGCTTCCCTGCAAATCTGCTCCGTGATGCCGGCCAGTTCCTCCATGCGCCCATCCCCATATTTGGAATGTGTGTTTGTTCTTCCGGCCGCCACCTTGATGAGCTTTCCGATATGTCCGACAAACAGCACCGCCTGAAGCCCTTCCCCGCCGATCATCTCCACCGCCTCGCCGACAAAATTGCTGCACAGCACCGCCTTACCAAGCGGAATCTGCCATTCCTCCTGCAAAAACGCCTCCCCATAATTTCCCGGAGCCATCAAGAGAATCCCTCCGCCGTTGACCGCCTGCATGTGGATGTCCAGGCGGATCGTCGCAAGCAAAGCCTCCTCGCTCATGGGCTTCACGATCCCTGTCGTGCCGAGAATGGAAATCCCGCCCTCAATTCCAAGCCGGGGATTGAAGGTCTTTTCCGCCAGCAAAACACCTTCCGGTATCGCCACCTCCACCAGCAGTTTCCCATCAAACGCCGCCCGCCGGCACACCTGATCCACCGCTTCCAGAATCATCCGGCGCGGAACCGGATTGATGGCGGCATGGCCGACCGGACAGGAAAGCCCCGGCCTGGTCGCCATTCCGACCCCGGTGCCTCCGGCCAGATAAAGATTCGGATACGTTTCCAGCCAGTATCCCTGTCCTCTTTGTCTTTGCTCCTCCAACCCCTGATCATCCAGCTCCTGCACGCCGGCACAGACCCACGCTCCATGCGTCACGTCGGGATCATCGCCGGCATCCTTCTGTACCTGAAACTGCCATGCCGATCGCTCCTCATCGCAGGGTTTTACCGCAATCCGCACGGTCTTTCCCCCTGGGAGCACCACGTCTGCCTCCTGCGGGCAGATTCCAGTCAACAAAAAAAGGGCTGCAGCCTTCGCCGCAGCCGACGCACAGGTACCGGTTGTATATCCATTTCGTAAATTGCGTTCCTTCATCATGTGTCCATTATAAGGATTTTTATCCTTTTTGACAAGTAGGAGATTCCAGGGCCTGATCGCGCATCTGTCTTTTACGTTTCGTCATCATTCCTCCGATGCGGCCGCTTTCCTTTGAAGTCAGACATTTCCAGCCGTCTTTCAACACCCGGTCGGCCAGCCCCAGTTCTTCTGCAATTTCAAATTTCAGATGTTCCTCCGGTGTCATGTGCGCCGGATCGAACGGACTTTTCGTTGTCTTTTTACTTTTTGGCATAAAATGAGCATACTCCTTTCTGATTCATCTGGAGTATGCCCATTTTCCCTGCTGCTATTCAAATGCAGCGGGGCTTCTTAATTCTCCTCGGTGCTGCTCTTAACGGTCTCACCGAGGTCTTTTACCTTTTCTTTCTGCTCCGTCACAAACGCCTCGGACTGCAGCTTTTGAAGCATCGTCGCTTTCGCAAACTCCACCGGCTGATTGACAACCACCTGCGGGAACGGAATACCGATATCATACTTGTCAAACAACAGTTTGATTTCACGGTTCAAATCGCGGATCAACTGTACGCGGTCACCCTCTGCACATTTGGCAACCAGACGAATGTCGACGCTGCTGTCGCCCAGTGCCACCACGCCTTTGTAGAACGGTCCTTCCACGATCGCCGGCAGACGCTCCTTCACGTGCGGCAGCTCTTCACGCAGCACGCTCTCAACACGCTCCAGCGATTCCCCGTACTCGATGCCTACATCACAGGAAGCAAAGGAGAACTGCTTCGTCATGTTGATGACACCGGTCACACTGCTGTTGCTGATAATCTTGATGTTGTTGCTCGCATCCTTGATCTTCGTGGTACGCACACCAATCTCCATAACGGTGCCGCGCCAGTCTCCGATCGTGACGATATCGCCCACGCGGAACTCACCCTCAAACACGATAAACAATCCAGCTAAAATATCGCTGATCAGGGCCTGCGAACCGAGACCAATGATCACAGACATAATACCCGCTGATGCAAGCAGAGTCTTGGTATCCACGCCAAACATCCCCAGGCAGTAATACAAAAGCGCCAGTATCGTGAAGTATTTGATCACATTGTCAAGCAGTCTGCATACGGTCTCACCCCGCGCGCCGAATGTCTTTGAGAAGAACATCAGCAGTCTCCGCACGATGGCCGAGGCAACATTGACCGCAACAAACAGGATAATCGCATTGGTGATGGCAAAGAGGTTGAAGGATCTCTCCCATTCTCCCCCTAATATGTAATGCATGACGGAGTCCGGCTCAAAGAAATAATCCTTGTATGCGATCACGAAGAGCATCCCCACCGCCAGCACGGAAATCAGCCAGCCAAGCAAGGACAGCAACTTCTGCTCCGGAGTCTTCTCCTCCCAGTCCACACCGCGGTCACCGCTCCAGCGTTTTGCCGCCGCGACTGTCTTGGAAAGCCCGCCATCCGGCATCACCACATCGACCATCTCATTTCCGCCCGCTTCTTCCATCTTCTTTGGCTTCGCCTGATAGCCCTCTTTGCTCAGAGAAAGGATCAGACCGATCAGAAGCAGACACAAAAAGCTGCCCGCCGCCGTAACCAGAGCGATCGGAAGACGATACCGTGTCAGCTTGCTGGACGGAATTGCCACATAGAGATAATAATTCTCGCTCTCTTCCGAAGAACAGTAATATT
This sequence comes from Lachnospiraceae bacterium, assembly GCA_028693165.1. Classification (GTDB taxonomy): domain Bacteria; phylum Bacillota; class Clostridia; order Lachnospirales; family Lachnospiraceae; genus Brotaphodocola. Next base: position 114,223 of record JAQUVX010000001.1, read on the forward strand.
TGGTGCCGCGAATGGTAATAAAATCCTCAAATCCATCGTGAAGATCAAAATCGGTCAGTCCATAATCATAGACGCTCCGGTCAATCAGCTTCTCATCCGGATAATATGCAAAGGTATGGTCTGACTTGCGCACCGCAAATGCAAAGCCCTGTGAACCAACCTTCACCCCGGAAAGCAGGGAACCGATGGACATATTGTCAAGAAGGTTCTGCAGCTTTTCCGGTGCAATGCAGATCTCCACAAATCCGGCCTCATGCTCCTCCCCGGTTCTCATGGTGACCCCGATGTACTGGCGAAGCTCTCCGCTTACCTCATCCTCCTTCGCATCCTGAATCAGATAATCCACATAGCCCTTCATCAGACTGCGGAATTCGTAGGACTGTTCCTCCGGATTCGTACTCAGCGTGAAATCCCAGAACGGAGAATCCGTCGCAACCGTATGTCCGTTCTTATCAAATACCCAGATATTCTCAACTCCCAGCACACGGCTGAGTTCCGCCAGACTTTCCTCGCTCTGAAGCTCCGGGTTGGTCTTTAAGATCTCCGCCAACACCTGACATTTGTTCAGATAGCGCGTGTTGTACTGTTCGGTAAGTACCTTGACCTCTTCCTTATTCTCCTCGTTGTTCTTGAGGATTGTCTCAAGCGGATGGCGGTCGCTCATGGTCTGCCGCGACAGCGCAAACAGCGTCTGCATAAACATGGACACCACAATAATGGCGATCAGTCCCATGCTTGAGACCGTTAGGATCTTCCTGCCGAGTTTCCGGTTATAATAAAGCGGCCCGACCTTGCGGTAATTCGTCTCCTTATCCTTGCTGCTGTGTTCGTGGCTGCTCTGAATAAACATGGCATAGGCGATCACAAGGGTCACCGCCAGCATAAACGCCAGCAGGGTCACAATCACCGTCGTCAGACGGGAAGCGTGAATCTCTGCCTGCGGAATCGCGCAGACCGCATAGACATCATCGATCAGACGGGAAGAGATAAACAGACGCTCCCCATTGACCGTCACCCAGCCGGACTGCTGATTCTTCAAAATTCCTGCCGTCAATCCGGTGCTCGGTGCCCCACGTCCGATCATGGTCTCATCCGGATGATACAGGTACGCATAGTCCGTATGGGACACGGCAAGCGCATAGCCGCTCAGGCCGACACTGATCTTGCCGAAAATACTCTCCACCGAGGTGGATCGCTCTAACAGCTCATCCATCTCCTGCGGGTTCTGCACAATGACAACCATCTTGTCCGCATCGATGCGTGCGCCATAATACCGCATCGCCACGCCATCCTGCGTGATATCGAACGGCTTTGACGGTTCCGTCCCGTTCAGCGCCTGTCGGAGCTGATTGTAACGGCTGATGGAATAATCGACCTCCTGATCCACCGCTGTGGCAAGGACCTGTCCCTTCGCATCCAGAATCAGAAGATTGTCCACCTGAAACAGCGTCTGCCACTGACGCATCTGTGTGTCTGTATAGGCAAATCCGGTAATCTTGCGTGCCATGAAGGCTGCCGTCTGCGCCTTGGCGATGTACACCTCATCGTAGCTTTCCCGAATCTGTTCGGCATCCGTCTCCCGCTTCTGCATGAGACCTTCGATCTGATTTAAAATATCCTCGTTCGCTGTTTCCTGATTCCGGACGGACAAAGCAGTCTGCAAATTCAGCAAAAATCCGCCGAGCAGCAGAACCGATATGATTTCCACCAGAACCATAATCTTTAATTTGTTTTTCAAGCGTTTTGACATGACAATGCTCCTTCTCCCCTATTTCCACCTGGTGTTCAGTTCTTCCAACGTGCCGTCCGCAGTCCAGGCATCCATCGTTGCCTGAATCCTGGCGGTAAGCGGAGAACCCTTCTTCGTGGCAATGCCGAACTGCTGCTCGGCCAGTGTATCCGGAAGAAGACTGCGCTCCTCGTTTAAATATCCCTTCAGGATACTGCCGTCGGTGCATACCGCATCCACATCGCCCACTTCCAGAGCCTGCATCAGCTCCGGATACGTCGGATAACCGGCAAAGGTCACACGGCCGCCCTGTTTCGCCATCGCTTCCTGTAAGAATTCGTGGGCTGTCGATCCCTCTGTGACGCCGATGCACTTGCCGTTTAAATCTTCCAGATTCTGAAATAGTGAAGAATTTTCGACCATGACCTTCAAATGGTCGGTATAATACGGAGAAGAAAAATCATAGTTTTCTTTGCGTTCCTCTGTAATCGTAAAGGTCGCTACCACGCAGTCGACAGTCCCTTCTTCCAATGCCTGTTCCCTGGTCTGCGCTGTGACTCCGACCGGTTCCATATTCTGATAGCCAAGCGCCGCCGCCAGATTTCTGGCAAGCTCCACCTCCATACCGGAATAAGTCTCTGAAACCGGATTGAAATATCCAAATCCGGGAACCGAATCCCGTACCCCCACACGCAGCGTTCCCGCCTGTGCCCCAACTGCCTGACAGCCTGACAGAGCCAGGGACACCGCCGCACAAAGCAGCAGGCCGGCTCTGAATTTTTGCCTTCTCATAAGTATCTCCTCCGCTGTATGAAATAATCAATCTACTACTATTTATACCATACAGCGGAAGAATTTGGAAGCGTTTGTTCCAGAATGATGCATTTCTGCGCTAATTTATCGCTTCCTGCGGAATGATGATCGCCGCCAGAAAATACACGATAATACCGGTACCGGAGCAGGCCAGAACCGCCCACAAAAGACGGATCAGGGTTGGATCCACATTTAAGTATTCTCCGATTCCCCCACAAACTCCACACAGCATTTTATCGTTGCAGGAACGATATAATTTACGATTCATATCCATAGTTTTACCTCTTCTTTCTCGTGTTCGTTACACACTGTAATGTTCCCAGTCAAAATGACCATCCTCAAAGACATCATCCCAGTCATGTTCCTCGATATGCTCCGGGATTTTGTGCAGATTGGAAGAAACAAAATCCGCTCCGCCCATCATCACCCCGGCGGTCATCATGCCGACCCCCAGCAGGCAGCAGATCAGACCCAGAATCAGTGACCACCTTATCACACGTTTCATGCCTGTTTCCTCCTTCCGTGATGCAGCAGACCGCTGATCATGTTGACCAGTCCGCGTATGCAGAATGGGATGAATTGGCCGTACACCAGAAGTGATACCGCGATTCCCAACAGCGCCAGACCCAGCCCCACAACACCAAGTCCCAGCGTCAGTACGCCGGCTCCCGGATTCATCATCAGCAGTCCGGCTCCGTACACAAGCACCACCACGGAACCAATGCAGGCTGCAATGGTCAGCACACCGATACCGATCACGGCCACGATCACCAGACAGATCACGCCTGCAAGCAGACCGGCAAGCCCGCTGCCAATGCCAAGCACTACCGGTGCGATCACTCCGAGGATGACCAGGAAAAGTGCTACCTTGATCAGGCGTTTCAGCCAGGTTCTGTCCTCGAAATCCCGGCTGCGCGTGCCACTTTTTCGGTTACGGCCTTTTCCGGTATCCCCCCTGACTGGCTGATCCGTCTGCCGCTTCCCGCACCTCCGGAAGCTCCTGCCGCTTTACCATCTGCAAATTCGGATCTCGAAAACGCTCATCCTGATAACCGGCCTCGGTAAATTCGCCTCCATCGTCCAGGCTTCCGTTCAAATCGCTGCGAATGATCGCCGCAACCCGTTCTGGACTCCCAAACTCCCGAATCGCCTCCGCCTCATGCTCGTCACCGGCATCCTCCAGATAATCCCGGTAATAGGCCAAGGCCTCTGCCTTCTCCTCATCCGGAAGATCCTGAAGCAGATATTCCAATTTTGTCATAAACTCCGTCCTGTTCATCCCTTGGCCTCCTCAAGTATCCTGGAAATTTTCTGCGCATAGCTGTTCCACTCGCCCCGGTAAAGATTCAACTGCAGTCTGCCGCTCTCCGTAATCCGGTAATATCGTCGGTTTCGTCCGTCGATCGCCAGATCATAGCTTTCCAGGCAATCCTCCTTCAAAAGCCGCCGAAGCACCGGATACAGCGTCGATTCCGAAATGTCGATCACATCCCGCACATCCTGGGTAATCTTGTATCCATACGTCCCGCGCAAATCTCTGGAAACGATCGACAGCACGATCGCATCCAGAAGCGCCGCTCCTGTATTAAAAATCATATCCCGCCGCCTTCCTTTCTTGACTGTGTTTCATCTGCAATATTATATGTTGTATAATATTGTGATATTTCATACTATACAGTATATAATATTATATGTCAATATTATTTTACAAAGAAGTTGCCCATAAAGGAACAAAGAGTCCGGCTTGCCGGACTCTCGCGCCGGAGCGCGGTCGCTTCAGCGGCCATATTTCCTCAGCGCGGAGTGCGCATCCCCCGGAGGGTTTTGTGTCATAGGACGTTATTTCCTATGACGCAAAAAAACAGGATACCGGCATCTACCAGTATCCTGCAATTTTAAAATTATTATTCGAATGCTTACTCAGCGTCAGCCTCAGCTGCTCCGACTGCCTCGATATCAACATCCGCCACATCCATATCCTGTGGCTGCTCAATCGGTGCCTGAAGTGCTTTCATGCTCAGACTGATCTTTCTGTCCTCGCCGTTGAAATCAACAACCTTAGCCTCGATCTCCTGACCGATGCTCAGTGCATCAGAAGGTTTGTCAACATGCTCTCTGGAAATCTGAGATACATGAAGCAGTGCATCTACGCCTGGCTCCAGCTCAACGAATGCGCCGAAATCAGTCATACGTGCAACGCGGCCAACAACGATGTTGCCTACTGCGTAGTTTGCTGCTGCATTTGCCCACGGATTCTCCTCCGGGAACTTCAGGCTCAGGGCAATCTTCTCACCGCTGATATCCTTGATCAGTGCTCTGACCTCGTCGCCGGCTTTGAATACCTTCTTCGGGTTCTCAACACGGCCCCAGGACATCTCAGAGATGTGAAGCAGGCCATCTGCGCCGCCCAAATCGATGAATGCACCAAAATCGGTCACGTTCTTAACAACGCCCTCTACGGTATCACCAACCTGAATTCTCTCGAACAGTGCCTTCTGCAGCTCTGCCTTCTTTGCAACCATAAGCTGCTTTCTGTCGCCGATCACTCTTCTTCTCTTCGGATTGAACTCTGTGATTACAAACTCAATCTCCTGACCTGCATATTTGGTCAGATCCTTCTCATAGCTGTCGGATACCAGGCTTGCCGGAATGAATACTCTCGCTTCATCCACAACCACGCTCAGTCCGCCGTCCAGAACCTGTGCAACCTTTGCAGTCAGCACTTCATGGTTCTCGAATGCCTCTTCCAGCTTCTTGTTGCCCTTGTCGGCTGCCAGTCTCTTATAGGAAAGAGCGACCTGGCCTTCGCCGTCGTTTACCTTTACAACCTTGGCATCCATCTCGTCGCCAACCTGTACTAAGGTTCTTAAATCTACATTTGATTCGTTGGTGTACTCACTTCTGGGAATGATACCATCTGATTTGTACCCTATATTCAAGACGATTTCATCATCTTTCACATCGATGACTTTACCAGTGACAATCTCCCCTGTACGTATAGTTTTTAATGATTCCTCCAACATTTGTTCAAAACTTAACTCTGACATTAGTATGAACCTCCTCGATAATTTGATTCGGGGTAGATGCCCCTGCTGTAATACCTACGCTGCGCACAGAATTCACACATTCAGGATTGAAATCGCCTAGTGTCTGGATAAAGTAAGTGTTCTTACATTCCTTTTGGCATATCTCGTAGAGTTTCTGTGTGTTGGAACTATTTCTGCCTCCTATGACAATCATAGCGTCAACTTCAGAAGCAATACGCCTAGCTTCCACTTGCCGTTCCTGTGTTGCATTGCAAATCGTATTTAAAACAAGTATATCATAACCCTTTTCTGTAAATTTTTCAACTAAATCTTGAAATTTATTGTAATTAAATGTCGTCTGCGCTACAATACAGAGTTTTTCGTCCTCTGAAACAGGCAGATTTTCGATCTGACCGGCATGCTCCACCACCAGTGTCCGCTCATCTCCCCAGCCGCGAATCCCCTCTACTTCCGGGTGTGTCGGGTTGCCGATGATGATGACGCGGCGGCCCATTGTCTGCTGCTCTTCCACAATCCGATGAATCTTTTTCACGAAGGGACAGGTCGCATCCACCACCGTGATTCCCGGCCGGTCGAGCAGTTCATAGATCGCCCTGCCGACCCCGTGGGAGCGGATGATCACGATTCCCTCCGAAAGTTTCTGCAGATCTTCTACGGATTCCAGGACATGTACGCCTTTTCCCTCCAGATCCTGCACCACCTGCTCATTATGAATGATCGGTCCGTATGTGTAAACCGGCTTGTCTGCTGTGGCGATCTGATTGTAAACCTGCTCGATGGCCCGTTTTACTCCGAAGCAAAAGCCTGCGGTCTTTGCCACGATCACTTCCATCCGCATTCCTCCCCGGAAGCTTCTGACGGCAAAGCCAATCCATGGGCCACAGCCTCATCCACGATCGCCTGAACCACCTGATCGATCGTCATAGAGGAGCTGTCCAGCAGAGTTGCATCCTCCGCCTGCTTCAGCGGAGCCGTCTCCCGGTTCATGTCCCGTGCATCCCGCTCGATGATATCCTGCGTGATCTCCTCAAGATCACAGGTAATTCCCTTTTCGGTCAGTTCTTTGTAGCGGCGCAGCGCCCGCACCTTCGCACTGGCCGTCAGGAAAATCTTGGCATCCGCATGCGGCAGAATGCAGGTTCCGATATCCCGGCCATCCATGATCACGTTCTGGCTGGCTGCCAGCCCGCGCTGAAGCTCCAGAAGATGTGCCCGCACCGGCGGATAGGCACTGATTGCAGAGGCCATATTTCCCACCTCCTCAGTCCGAATCTGTCCGGAGACATCTTCTCCGTTTAAGATCACCTGCTGTGCCCCGTCCTGATAGCGGATCGTGATTGCTGCCTTTCCCACTTCCTGGCAGATCGTCTCCTGTTCCTCCGGGCACACTCCCTCCCGCAGAAAATACAGTGCAATCGCGCGATACATCGCTCCGGTATCCACGTAGATGAATCCGAGCTTCTTTGCCACCATCTTTGCAATGGTGCTTTTTCCGGCTCCGGCCGGTCCGTCAATCGCTATGTTAAATGCTTTCTTTTCCATCAATCTGTCTTTATGCTCCTTTTATTGTAACTGCTTTCGTATCACTCAAATCTGTTTCTATTCAATCGAGCTTCCTGCCAGATACCCGGTCGACCAGGCAATCTGCAAGTTAAAACCGCCTGTCACGCCATCCAAATCCAGCACTTCCCCGGCAAAATACAGCCCCTGGATCTTTTTCGATTCCATGGTGGAGGGATTCACTTCGCGCACCGAGACACCGCCCTGTGTGATGATCGCTTCCTTGTAGTCCCGCAGGCCAGTCAGCGTCAGTCGGAAATCCTTCATCTGACTGACAATGCGATGGCGCTCTTCCCTGGTAATCTCGTTGACCTGCTTCTCCGGTGAAATCTGGCTGCGCTCCACGATGACCGGCATCAGCTTCGCCGGAAGGAGATGCACCAGGGCATTTTTGTACTGCTTGTTCTTGATCTCCTCAAAATCCCGCAGGATTCGGGCATCCAGCTGTTCCTCCGAAAGCGCCGGCTTCAAATCGATCGTCAGGGTCAGCGGTTCTTTTTTCAATGCTTCCGCCACAAAGCTGCTGGCAGAAAGCAGCACCGGCCCGCTGACTCCGTAATGGGTGAACAGCATCTCACCAAACTCCTCATACAGCTCCTTGCTGCCCTTTAAGATCCGCACACGGATATTGCGCAGAGAAAGCCCCTGAAGGTCCTTCACGACCGTTTCCCGCGTCTCAAACGGCACCAGCGCCGGGGAGAGTTCCGTAACCGTGTGTCCCTGCGCCTTCGCGAACCGATAACCGTCCCCGGTCGAACCGGTCGTCGGATAAGACAGACCCCCGGTCGCCACGATGACCGCATCCGCAGGCACCAGCCGTCCGCCCTTTTTAAGGCGGATTCCGGTCACATGCCCCGCATCCGTCTCCAGCCCGGCAGCCTCCTCGTGCAGATGAACCTCCACGCCCAGCTCCCGCAGCCGCACACTCAGCGCATGAATCACATCCGAGGATTTGTCTGATACCGGGAACACACGGTTGCCGCGTTCGGTCTTGACCGGGCAACCGCACTGCTCCATCAGATCCATCATGTCAAAATTGGTAAAGCTGTAAAAACTGCTGTACAAAAACTTCGGATTGTGAATGATATTGCCAAACAGCTCCTCCGTATCACAGGCGTTGGTCAGGTTGCAGCGGCCCTTTCCCGTGATGAAGATCTTCTTTCCCAGCTTCTCATTCTTCTCGTAAATGTGAACCTGGTGTCCTGCTCCGGCAGCACCGATCGCAGCCATCATCCCCGCCGCGCCGCCGCCGATTACAACGACCCGGCTCATGGACGACTCTGTACCAGGTGAATGGCAAAACCGCCGATCTCCTGTTCCATGTATGCGAAAAAGCAGGTTCCGTCCTCCCAGAATTTCTTGGTTTCTTCCAGGAATTTCACGCCTCGCTCTTCAAAATACTGCATCGCCTTCTCGCAGTTGTTGACCCGGATTCCGATATGTCCGTGCATTCCGCGGCCATCCTGCTTCATGATCTCCACCAGCTCTCCGGAAAAATAGGCGGCCGGTGTTTCGCGCGTCCCAAGGCCAAGTAACGTCAAAAAGGTGTCGGCCCACTCCTTTGCCTCCTCTGCGCCGGATGCATTGATCCCCACATGTGCCACGTGCATGTCAAATAATTCCACTGCTGTCTGTTCCATCTCGTCTCTCCTCTTGTCACTGTATTCTTTCGTCTCTGTATTCTTTATTTCATCTCTCGTATTTTTTCTTCGATCGCATCCACTACGGTACTCAGCACCTTGACTCTCGCATAGTATTTGCAGTTGCCCTCCACAACGATCCACGGTGCGTAGGTGGTGGAGGTCCGCACCAGCATCTCATTGACCGCAAGCTCGTACTGGTCCCATTTTTCCCGGTTTCTCCAGTCCTCATCCGTGATCTTCCACTGTTTCTCCGGTGTCTCCATCCGCTCCTTAAAGCGGCGCTCCTGCTCATCTTTATCGATCTGCAGCCAGAATTTCAGTACAACCGCACCCGCGTTGGCCATGTGGGCTTCCATCTCATTGATTTCCTGATACGCACGTTTCCATTCTGTCTCTTTACAGAATCCTTCGATCCGCTCTACCATGACCCGGCCATACCATGTGCGGTCAAAGATCGCCACATGCCCTGCCTTTGGCATCTTGTTCCAGAAGCGCCACATATAATGATGCTTTTTCTCGATATCATTGGGTGCTGCTGTCGGGCACACCCGGTAGCCCCGCGGGTCCAGATGACTCGTCAGACGGCGGATCGCTCCGCCCTTTCCGCCTGCATCCCAGCCCTCAAAACCGATGACCACCGGAATCTTTCTGCGGTAAATTTCACTGTGCAGCACCTCCAGACGTTCCTGAAGTGCATCAATCTTCTTTTTGTACTCCTCATAGGTCATGGATTTGTTTAAATCCACGCCGGACAAAACACCGTTCTGATAGTGCTGCTCTAACTCCGGTTTTGTATCTGCGGCTTTCGGCTCTCCCGCACATGCCGCATGCCTTGCCATCTCCCGTTCCAGAGCCTCCGTGACACATTTGAGGATCTTCATGGCCGCATAGTCTTTATCTGTCGCCTCGATGATATTCCATGGCGCATAGTCCGTATCTGTATTTTCGAGCATTTCTTCGTTCATCTGCAGATACTTATCATAATGCTGATTGCGCGCCCAGTCATCATCGGTCACCCTCCAGGCTGTCTCTTTCGACTCCTCAAGTCTCTTAAAGCGTTTCTTCTGTTCTTTCTGATCGATGTAAAGGAACAGCTTGATGATCACCGTTCCGTCGTCGGTCAGCTGCTTTTCATAAGAGCGAATATCCTGAAATGCCTCCGGGATCTCTTTCTTCTTTGTGATTCTGTCAAACCGTTCGATCAGGACCTTGCGATACCAGCTTCGGTCAAAGATGGCAATCCGCCCTTTCTCCGGCGTCAGCGTCCAGAACTTGCAGAGGAATGGCTTGCCTGCATCCTCCGCGGTCGCCTGATTGCTTGCGTACACATCGAATCCGCGCGGATCCAGTGCCTGAATCAGGCGGTTGATCTGCGTTCCTTTCCCGGCAGCGCCCATTCCTTCGAATAGAATGATCACCGGCACCCCTGCGTCCTTCAGTTTGCGCTGCAGCACTCCAAGACGGGCACTGTAATCCTTCTGCGCCTCCTTGTACACCCCTTTTTCCACTGTTCTTGACAAATCAATCTTCTCCAGCATCCTGTTACCTCCTTCTCTTACTCCGCTATTCCTGTGTGAAGCTGAAGCTTTTCCTGAATCCAGGCGCGATACAGTTTCAATTCTTCAAATTCATAAAAATATCGGATATGGTTTACCATATTGTTTCCCAGTTCTTCCGGCTCCGCCGTCAGTGCAAACATGGCAAAGCTCTCTTCAAATCCCGGCTCCGGCTCCACACCGTCCACCGAAAAACGCGCTTCGAACGCATCCCGGTACTGTTCCGGTGCCGCGGCTGCCAAAAGCTGCCCGTACAGTCCGGTCAGATCTCTTATCGTCCCGGTCCGGTCCCGCCATTTCTGATCGGTCTTCAGAGCATCCTCGACATCGATTCCCAGCTCCCAGACTGCCTGACTTCCCCCCGGCGCGCTCTCCGGTGCGCCCTCCGCTGCCTCCATCGGTGCCAGGTAGCAGGCCGTGCCGCCGATTCCGTCACTGTAAAATGTGATAGCTCCAATCTTCTCGTATGCCTCCGCCGGGAAAATATTCCGCAGAAGCGCCAGCAGCACAGGAGTTCTGGGGTCTGGCAGGTTCTGATTCAAAATCCGCCCATCTGCCCCGCGCTGCTCGATCACCATGCGGTCCGCCGTATAGGGGTGAAACTCCAGTGCATAGGTGTCGTGTTCGGGAATCAACGCGATAGATTTGTGGTAAATCGGATCCTGCCAGTCATATTCGGTACCGTTAGGGCCCTCATTCTCCGCTTTCGGTGCTCCGTACACATTCTGCAGGCGTTCCTTCATCTCATCGAAGGTAATGCCGGCCCCGTCCGCCTCTAACGTTATGCTGTCCAGTTTTCCATCTAAAAAATAATAATTGGATAAAATAATCTGATCCACATCAAACCATTTCATGCGGAACTGATATTTTTCAATCCTGCGCCCTGCCGCGTCCTCGTTGGACACGTCAAGCATCCCCCGCAGTCCGACACGTGCCTCCACCGTATCCAGTGTCTCTCCAAACAAAAGCAGTGCATCGGACGGCTGTACATACGCTTCTTCCCGCAAATCATTGTAATAGCGCGATTTGGCAATCATGGAGGGCGTATCCAGACTCATGATCTCGGATATGGCCTGACTGACCACATCTGTCGCTCTTGCCACACGCTCGACATCCACAATGTCCGGAAGATCAAGCGATGTTCCTGCCTCAAATGCATGCTCTGCCTGTGCAAGCGATACCGCCGGAATCTGTGAGGCATGGAAATGCCCTGCATCCACATCCTGCGTCCGTTCATAAGACCAGTTCTCCCCCAGCACAGCGCGGGAAGCAGCTCTTAGCTGATCGCCCAAAAAGGTGGTAGCACCATCCTGTGTGCCAAGAACCAGCCGCGCTTCCGAGACATAGCCGACCGCACCAAGATCAATCGCACCGATGATGCGTTCGCGCTCGCGATGGGTCAGAGAATCCATATAATATCGTGCTCCCAGTCCATTCTCCTCGTAACCGGAAAAACTCACGAAACGCAGCTCCGTATCGCTGGGAAGCTGCGAGAGCAGCCGCGCCGTCTCAAGCCAGGCAGCGACACCCGAAGCACTGTCATTGGCCCCCGGGCTGTCCGCCTTCGTATCATGATGCGTACTGATAATCAGAATATCCGCGTCTTCTCTGGCACTTGTTCGCACAGCCGTCACATTGGTTCCGGTAAGGACCTTCGTCTCCGTCTCAACGCGAAACCGCTGCCGCTCAACCTGATAGCCGTAGTCCGTGAGCAGCTGCTCCATATAGCGCGCTGCTTCCCCTTCCCCCTTGCTGCCGCCCGGCCGTGGTGTCTGCGCCAGAATATCCAGTGATTCCTGGAGATAAAAAGGGTTCGCTTCCTCAAGCACCGGAATCTCTTCCGGCACCTCATACACAGCCTGCGCACTGTCTGCCCGCGGCAATACCCGGGTCGAAGGTCCCGCACATCCGCTCAGAAGACCGCCAGCCAACATACTGACGATCAATCCGGCAAAAACAGGGATTCTATCGGAACGTCTCATCATGTTCTCCTTTTTGATCTCAATTAGTTACAGTATACCACGTTTTTTTTTATTTAGAAAGGGGCAACCTTTCGGCCGCCCCTTATCCCAACGTTTGATTCTTTTTTGTCAAATTCCATTTATGATCAGATTTCAGCGGTGATAAAAATATCATAAATCGCCTTGGTCGCCGTCTCAAAATCTGCATTCTTCACGCCGATGATGATGTTTAACTCACTGGAACCCTGATCGATCATCTTGACATTGATGCGCGCATGAGCCAGTGCAGAAAAAATTCTTCCTGCCGTACCGCGGGTTGCCTTCATGCCGCGTCCCACCACCGCGATCAGAGCCAGATCGGACTCCAGATCCACGCTGTCCGGCTCCACCGCGCGATGGATTCCTGCGATGACAGACTGCTCGTACTCCTCAAATTCATCCTGATGTACCATGATGGTCATCGTATCAATACCGGAAGGCATATGCTCAAAGGAAATGCCGTACTTTTCAAATACCTGCAATACCTTTCTGCCAAACCCAACCTCCGCGTTCATCATCGCTTTCTCGATGTTGATCGCACAGAAGCCCTTGCGGCCTGCGATTCCTGTAATCGTATAATGCGGCTTGCGGCAGGTGCTCTCCACGATCAGCGTTCCCTTATCCTCCGGCTTGTTGGTGTTGCGGATATTGATCGGGATTCCTTCTTTTCTTACCGGGAAGATCGCGTCCTCATGCAGCACACCGGCTCCCATATAAGCCAGCTCGCGCAGCTCCTTGTAGGTGATGGTCTCAATGACCTCCGGATTCTCCACGATCCGCGGATCCGTCACCAAAAATCCCGACACATCGGTCCAGTTCTCATACAGGTCTGCATGAATCGCCCGCGCCACGATCGATCCGGTCACATCCGAACCGCCACGGGAGAAGGTTTTGATCGAACCGTCATGCTTCGAGCCATAGAAGCCCGGAATAACCGCGCGCTCCGTGTGCTCCAGGCGCTCGGAAAGCTCTTTATTGGTAAGATCCGACTCGAAATTACCATGCTCATCAAAGAAGATCACTTCCGCTGCATCAATGAATTCATATCCGAGATAATTTGCCATGACGATACCATTCAGATATTCTCCGCGGGAAGCGGCGTAATCGCGGCCGATCCCTTTTACAAAATTCTCTTCAATGCGGTCAAATTCGTGATCCAAGTTAAGGTTCAGGCCCAGCCCGTTGATAATCTCCTGATACCGGTCCCGAATCCTGTTCAGAAGCTTCTTATAGCTGGCGCCGGTCGATGCCGCGTCGTAGCATTCATACAACATATCTGTGACCTTTTCATCCTTGCTGTTTCGTTTGCCCGGAGCAGACGGAATCACATAACGTCTGGACTTATCTGCACGGATGATATCTCCGACTTTCTTGAACTGTCTTGCACTGGCAAGGGAACTTCCCCCGAATTTAACAACTTTTTTCATGACCGCTTTCTCCTCACGTACATTTTAACGAAAATAATACTTGAATTTCTCCGTTCTGTCAAGATTTTTCTTGCTTCGTCCCGCACGCGATTTCTTCCCGCCCCACACTCGATTTTTTCCTATAATATGGTTATACCAGCCACCAACAATCGTTATATTGTTTCCCCCACAACTTATTGACTTTGATTTCCGTTTATGATAGACTAAAACACAATCTATGAAACACGATGTCGAAGCGGACAGCACTTACCCGGGTACTGTCTGCTTTTTTAACACTTCGGGCAACCGAATTAAGATGGAGGTCAATTATGAAAAAAATTACTGTTTTTAGAGGGGATGGGATCGGACCAGAGATTACAGATACCGTCCTCGATATTTTGAACGCGGCAGGTGCGCCGCTGGAATATGAGATTTTCAACGTGGGACAGAAAGAATACGAAGAACACGGTGCGTTGATTCCGGCAGATGCCTATGCCTCCTTCGACCAGACAAAGGTACTGTTAAAATCCCCGATTACGACCCCGATCGGGAAAGGCTTCCGCTCGCTGAATGTGACGCTGCGCAATCGTTACGATCTCTACGCCAATATCCGTCCGGCCAAGTCAAACACCGCCGTCAAAACCATGTTTCACGATGTAGATCTTGTGACCTTCCGGGAAAACACAGAAGATCTCTATGTCGGAATCGAGGAGCAGATCGACGAAGACACGGTTCATGCGATCAAGATCATTACTCGTAAAGCAAGCACGCGGATCATCCGTGATGCCTTTGAATACGCCAGAGCCCACGGGAGAAAGAAAGTGACCTGCGTGCATAAGGCCAATATTCTGAAGATGAGTGACGGCATGTTTCTGGACATTTTCAATAACATGAAACTGGAATATCCGGAAATCGAGTCTGACAGCATCATCGTGGACAATGTCTGCATGAAGCTGGTTATGGACCCCACCCAGTTTGATATTCTGGTTATGCCAAACCTGTACGGAGATATCGTATCCGATCTGACCAGCGGCCTGATCGGCGGCCTGGGTCTGCTTCCGTCCAGCAATCTCGGCACCGACTACGCCATGTTTGAAGCCGTCCACGGCAGCGCACCGGATATTGCAGGGATGGGGATCGCCAATCCAACGGCGCTTCTGTGGTCTGCCTGCATGATGCTCGAATACTTAAAAGAATTCGACTGTGCGAAAAAAATTCGCACAGCCGTAGATGAAGTCTTAAAAGAAGCGGTTTACTTGACACCGGATCTTGGCGGCACCGCCACCACCAAAGAATATAAGGATGCGATTATCGCACACTTTAACACGTTTACTGCATCTGATAAGTAACCTCAACCGATGCCTCGACACTGACCTGTCCTGCCATCACGCTCATATCCATGGCAGCGGCGGCTCTCTCTCCCTGATAGGCTCCGCTGCCGCTGGTATAGCCTGCGTAACGGGCATCCGGATTGTAATTGGTCTCTTTGATGTTCACGACAGAACCAAGCTGGCGCGCTTCCGCTTCTGCCATCACCTGTGCCTTGGTGTGCGCCATCGCGATGGCCTTCTGAAGTGCCTCCTGATACTTCGCATCGTAATCGCTGCAGAAATATTCGACGCGTTCAATGCTGTTGACGCCCGCCGTCACGGCCTGACTGAGCAGCGTCCCTGCCTGATCCAAAGAAATATCGGATACCGTCAGCTGGGTTTCCATCTCATAGCCTGTGATTGTCTGCGTGCTGGAATTCCAGTCTTGGATCGGATTCATACCATAAGAAGAGGTCTGAATGGACCTCTCCTCCACCCCAAGCTCCTTCAGCATCTGGATGGTCGCGTCGAGATTTTTCGCATTGTCCTGCTGACAGGTTTCCGCGCTTGATGCCTGCGTGTGAACGGCAAACACGATCTTCGCCATATCCGGGACGACCTTCACCTCTTCCCTGCCCGACGTGGTAATCTGATTCACTTCATCGGCAGACTGCACCTTGATGGTATCCGGAATCGCCACATTGGACGTGCAGCCGCTTAAGCTGATCGCCAGCAGACAGGCGGCCGTGCCTGCTGCCAGATATTTCTTCCTGTTATTTTTCATATCACGTTTCATGTCAGTTCCCCCCTGCATTCTGTTTTTCTGGACTTGTGCTTTCCGAACTTCTGCTTTCCAAACTCATATTGGAACTGGTTGCCGGAATGGCTTTCTCTTCTTCCCTGGCTCCCTTCCCCGCCTTCCCCGCGAGAAAAACGGAGGTTGGCCCGTCGGCTCCGCCGATGATGGAGACCGCCACCGCAGACTTATTGTTCCAGTGAAAGACTGGTCTTAGAACAAAAAAGCCTGCGGCAAGCAGCACGCAGGCAATGATCACGCGCTTTTTCATGGAATACCCCTTTCTGTTTCCGTTTGATGGTCTTAGCATACCATAAAATGCGCTTTTAGTTATTACATTTTCTTAATCAAATTTCTTAACATTATAAAAGCATAGCTGAATCTAAAAGAATCGAATACATACCGGTGAACCGGTCGCAAACTGGCTCACTTTTTCCATATGACCATTTGCATCAATCGAAAATACGACAATCCTGTCACTATCCTGATTCCCAACCAGCAAATAGTGTCCGGTTGGATCAATCGCAAAATTTCTAGGCGTTTTCCCCCCGCAGTCCTGCCTTTCCGCGAATTCCAATTTGCCATCGTCTGCAATTCGATAGCATACCAGGCTATCATGTCCGCGATTTGACGCAATCAAAAAGTTTCCATTAGGTGTAATGTGCAGATCTGAACAGATGTTTTCGCCCGTGAAGTCCTGTGGAAGCGTCGAAACAGCATCCACTTTTACCAGTTTTCCATTCTTGCAGGTATAGTGCATTACCTGGGAACTGATCTCATTAATCAGATAAAAATGTGCACCATCCTTGCTGAACTCCCCATACCTCGGACCACTGCCTGCTGGAACCTGTATATCTGCTTCTTTTTCATGCTCAATGATTGTACCGTCATAATCATAAACCAGAAGCTTGTCGACTCCAAGATCCGGAACATAAAACCGGCTGCTTTCCATAGAGAAAATGCAACTGTGCGCATGCGGTCCTCTTTGACGATTTTCGTTGACGCTTCTCCCGTTATGCTGAAAAAAGCTCATGGCATTGCCATCTATGCTCCCATCCGCACGCAAGGGATATGATGTCACCGCTCCGCTGGCAAAATTGGCGATTGCCAGAAACTGACTTTTCGGTTCCATCGCAATATGACAGGGATCTGTTCCTCGCGTATTCCAACTCCCCTCCACTTTCATGCGAAACTGCTCATCATAAGAGATCTGCGTTACCCCACCACCTGTTTTTCCTAAATATTCTTTCATTTCATTGACTGCATATATTTTATTTTTTTTCTCATTGATACAAAGGAAAGAGGGATTTCTCACTTCAAGTTCCTCTATCACCCGAATCTCTCCATGCTCAAAGGAGCAGATTGTAATGCCCTTTCCTTTTCCCTGAAACACTTCTCCTGTACCAAACAAGATGGGCTCCGTATAACTGCCCATGACAAAATATTGCTTCATAATACGCTCCTTTCCTGCACAATATCAAACTAGTAAAACAGTATCTGAATTCAGTCTATCTGTGATTTTCACTGCCTCTATGATAAACTGATCTCTTTTTTTCATGTCCTGTTCCATACTTCTCTCAGACCAGTCATAGAATCCTTTTCCCGTTTTCACGCCAAGATTTCCATCCACTACAAGCCCACGTATGTATTCATTGGCATGCTTTTCCGCACAGATGTCAGGAAGAACTGTTTCCTGCACAGACAGGCCAAGATCCAGGCCAATCGCATCCAGATGCTTCAACGGCCCCCATTCCGGAAATCGCATCGCCATCCCACAACTGATTGCTGTGTCTACATCTTCTGCACTTGCAAGACCAGAGGCTGTAATCGCAATTGCTTCCCGTATAATTGCCTGGAAAATGCGATTTGCCAGCTGCCCCGGCAGATCCCGCTTAACCAATACCGGGGATTTCTTCCATTTCTTCAATTCATCTCTTACCTTTTCTGCCACTTCAAGTTCTGTATGGTCTCCCATAACTACCTCAACCAGCGGAACCAGATGTGCCGGAAGCCAGAAATGTGTTGTCACGGTACGTTCCGCATGATGGCACTTACTGCTGATATCCGTTATCCTTAAGCCACTGGTATTGCTGCAGATCGGGACTTCCACGGGAAGCATCGCATCCAACTTTGCAAACAGCTCCTGCTTTGCATCCAGCTTTTCAATGATCGCCTCGATTACCATAAATGCAGATTCAGCAGCAGCTTCCAAATCTGTGCTGGTTTCTATCAGCGTCATCGCTTTTGCAGCTTCTTCCTGCGTATTTAATCCATTTTCTTCTCTCAGTTTTATGCATGCTGCCACCTTCTCAATGCCCGCTTTGACATGAGCTTCATCTACATCCACAAGCATCGTTTTATTGCCCGCAAGAGCACTTATGGCACCAATGCCACTTCCCATCATGCCGCTTCCTACTACCATTACATATTCTCTCATCATGAACCTTCCCCTTTTTCTTTTCTATGGATGGATTACAACTTTAATCGAACCGTCCTTTTTATGTTCAAAAATATCAATCGCCTTCTCATAATCCTCCAGCGGAAATGTATGTGTGATCAGCTTTTCTCCTTGAATCGCTCCAGTTGAAAAGAAATGAAGCACTTCTTCCGAAATATTCGGATTTGCTTTGGAGCCCACAAGCTTGATTTCATTAAAGTTTACCGTGTTTGCCGGAATCATAACGTTCGCATCATGATAGGTTGCTATGAGAGCAATCGCCCCGGTCTTTCTTACCATCTGACATGCTTTCATCGGAGAATCAGAGGCACCAGAACATTCCATCACTTCATCCGCCCCAACACCGCCAGTTAACTCCAGAACTCGCTTAACCGGATCTTCTTTTTCAAAATCAATACAAATATCAGCGCCAAGCTCGCGGGCTTTTTCAAGTTTTGCTCCGCGGCCAATCATAATGACACGTCCCGAACCCAATGCCTTACATTCCATCATCGCGCACAGGCCGATTGCACCAGGGCCAAATACAACACTGGTTCCCCCCGGTGTAACTCCTGCCAACTGAACACCGTGAAAGGCAACGCCAGCGCAGTCACACATGGAGGCGACATCGTAACTCACATTTTCAGGTATTTTATGCAGTGCGCTTGTCTTATAAACATTATACTCTGCATTTGCTCCCTGCCAGTAAAAACCATAGTGGCGATGTCCCAGATCCAGACCGCCGTCTTTTCCATCTTTGCCATAATTCAGGCATACTGTGTAATGTCCTTTTTTGCAATTATCGCATTTTCCACAGCCAACATGTGCTTCGCCAGCCACACGGTCTCCCGCGACAAAATCCTCTACTCCATCCCCCACTGCAACCACCTGCCCGGACCATTCATGCCCCATGATGAACGGATAATAGGGCGGCCAATTTGCAAACTCATACCCTCCATGGATCATCTTTGGATCTGAACCACATATTGCAACTGATTTCACACGGCAAAGCACCTCTCCCGCCCCCGGCTTCGGAACCGAAACTTCTGCAAGTGCCAGCTTATCATATGCAACTAACGTCATCGCTTTCATTTTCTGTGGGATTTTAAATTCTTCCATGCCGTTTTCTCTCCATTTCCTATTTGTCAAATACCACTACCGTACGGCCAAGACTGGTTCCGTTTCGCAGCTGATCCAATGCCTCGTTGATCTCTTCCAGTTTATAGGTTTTATAAATATATGGCTTTACAATTCCTTTCTCCACCATCCGGATTGCATCCACAAGATTTTGTCTGGAACTTCCTCTGATTCCTATAATTTCTTTTTCTTTGATTACAATCTGCTGATAATTCACTTCAAGTGTCGGATCATTATAGCCTACAACGACAACCTTTCCGCCTGGCCGCAAAATTCTGAGACAGGATTCAATGCTTGATTTAATACCAATATTATCAAAAACGACATCACATTGTTCGCCTTCTGTGATTTTCATAATTTCTTCTTCCAGATCACATTTTGTCGTATTAATCACAACATCTGCACCAAACTGTTTTGCAATCTCAAGCTTTTTGTCCTGCCGGCTGGTTGCATATACCTCTGCCCCAAAATGCTTTGCAATCTGAATTCCCTGCAGCCCAAGACCGCCTACACCAAGAATCAACACACGATCCCCCGCTGTCACCTGCCCCTTATCCTTGATTGCATGATACATGCAAACAACCGCGTCCGGTATAATCGCTGCCTGTTCGAATGGGATGGATTCATTGATCGGGAATACACTATCCTTTGGAATCACACAGTATTCCTCATGAGATCCATTTCGCTCAAATCCAATCCTGACCAGTTCTCTGCAAAGATGCGTCTGACCGGTGCGGCAAAATCTGCAATGACCGCAAAGCACATCAATAGCGGCAACCATGTGCTGTCCCACCTTCAAATCTGTTACATTTTCCCCCAATTCCCATACAATTCCTGCCATTTCATGTCCCGGGATATAATTCGTTTTTACGGTAGGCAGAATTCCGTCAATAATATGCAGATCAGAGGCGCACAGACCGCTTGCCATCACTTTTATAAGCACTTCGCCCGGTCCCGGTCTGGGGATATCCGTCTCCTCGATACTGAGCCCCTTGTGAAATTCTCTTAAAAAAGCCGCCTTCATTTTTCCTTCCATCTTTTTCTACACTTTCTATTCTTATTTTTTCTTGATATATTTTTGTGTATCAACCGAAACAGCCAGGAGGATGATCGCTCCTTTTACAAAATATTGTAAATAGGGATTAACCTGTGCAAATACAAGACCATAGCTGATGATCTGGAACAACAGCACACCTGTCACGACACCACCGATGGAGCCGACACCGCCTCGCATGGACACACCTCCGACCACACAGGAAGCGAT
Source organism: Lachnospiraceae bacterium (assembly GCA_028693165.1). Lineage (GTDB taxonomy): Bacteria > Bacillota > Clostridia > Lachnospirales > Lachnospiraceae > Brotaphodocola. Next base: position 134,921 of record JAQUVX010000001.1, read on the forward strand.
CGCATCCAGCTCATAAGACTGCCCCAATGCATTCGTGGCGCTGCCCGTTCTGGCCACTTCCAGAGCCCCGCCGATGCCATACATAATTCCAGCAATGACATAAATAATTAGCATATTGCGAATAATATTGATACCCGATACATTTGCCGCCTCTGAATTTCCGCCAATTGCAAACATATTGCGTCCCAGCACAGTCTTGTTCCAGATAAACCAGATCACTACAATCGCAATAACTGCATAACAAACAAGATATGGAATTCGAATTGTCCCAATGTGAAATGCACCCTGTGCCAGTTTGGAAAGCTTTGGATTCAGAACACCAATCGGAGCCGAATCATTTACCACATCAAAATAAATGGACATCAATCCATAAATGACCAACTGCATGCCAAGTGAAGCAATAAACGGTGCAACCTTCAGCTTTGCCACAAAGAAGCCATGCACTAAGGAAAATGAGGCACAAAGCGCGATTGCCCCAAGAATCGGGATAATAAGCGGAAGCTCAGGAAGATTCGGGAACACTCTTGAGCCATAACTCGGATCCTGCAAGAACGATGCCGTAAAAATCGCTGCCATACCCACACTGCGTCCTAAAGACAAATCCGTACAGCCAAGCACAATAATACCGCTCACCCCAAGGGCCAGGATGATTCGTGTGGAAGCCTGGCTCAAAATCGCAGACGCGTTCTTCAGGCTCAGAAACTTTGGATCAATATAAATAATAACCAGCACCAGGATCAGCAGCACAATATAGATCGACCAGTCCAGCAGAATGCTTTTCCAGGACCTCTTCTGCATATCCGGCACTAAATTTTTCAATTTCGTCATTGTAATTTCCTCCTATAAATATTTCGCAGATAGTCTAAGAATATCTTCCTGCGAAGTATCTTTTGTTTCTACAATTCCTGCAACCAGACCATTGCTCATGACCATGATTCGATCTGTGATGCCAAGAAGCTCCGGCATTTCGGAAGAGATAAAGATAACCCCTTTCCCCTTGGCTGCATAATCCATAACCAGCTGGTAGATCTCATACTTTGCCCCGACATCAATTCCTCTGGTTGGTTCATCCAGCATCATAATATCTGAATCAATCAGAAGCCAGCGGCCCATAATTACTTTCTGCTGGTTGCCGCCTGACAGATTTCCGATTTTTTCTTTCTGAGAAGGTGTTTTTACATGCATGGACTCGATCACCCACGTTGTGTCTTCCTCCATCTTTTTCTCATTGATAACGCCCAGTTTGTTTGCATAGCCCTTCATATTTGCAATCGTGGAGTTAAATTCAATATCCAGGCCAGCAAAAATACCATTTTGACGCCGGTCTTCCGTGATCAGCGCAAATCCATTGTCAATTGACTCTCTTGCATTGTGATTTCCAACCATTTTTCCGTCTTTTTCAATTGTTCCGTCAGCCCTGGTACGAATTCCGAAAATCGTTTCTATGGTCTCGGTTCTCCTTGAACCCATCAGGCCGGCAATACCAAGGATTTCTCCTTTTCTCAGCTGAAAGGTTACATCCTTTACGGTAGGATCATACATTCCCTTTAAATGCTCGATCTTTAAGAGAACCTCATCGGATGGCCTGCTTTTTTTCTCCGGAAACCGATTTGTCAATTCACGCCCTACAATCAGTGTAATCAGCTGATCTGTGTTCATCTCTTTTGCGGAGCCAGAAAAGACATACTGCCCATCACGCATCACGGTTACATCATCCGATATTTTCAAAATTTCCTCCATCTTATGAGAGATATAGACAATTCCACAGCCCTGATCCCTTAAGCTGTTAATAATTCGAAAAAGATGATCCACTTCCTTTTCCGTCAACGATGAAGTCGGTTCATCCAGAACCACAATCTTCGCATCCGCGGACACAGCCTTGGCAATCTCAATCATCTGCCGCTGCGATACGGAAAGTCTTCCGATTTTCTCTTTTGGATCAATATCCAGATTCAATCTTTCAAAGACCTCTTTCGTATCCTGATACATTTTGGCATCATCAACAATCAGACCATTTTTTGGCATTCGCCCCATCCAGATATTTTCCATAACGGTCGTTTCCGGCACCTGATTCAACTCCTGATGCACCATCGAAACTCCATGATCCAAAGCCTGTTTGGGATTCAGAAACCGAACCTTTTCACCTTTGAATATGATTTCTCCTTCATCCGGATTGTAAATGCCAAACAGGCACTTCATTAACGTGGATTTTCCGGCACCGTTTTCTCCCATTAGTGCATGAACCGATCCCGGTCTCACATCCAGATTCACGCCGTCGAGTGCCCTCACTCCCGGAAATGTCTTAACTATGTTTTTCATCTGAAGAAGATATTCCGTAGTTTTTCCTTTCATTTTTTCACCGCCATTTCATTTTGTCCCTATAAGGTTTCCGGGAAACTTTCTTTGAAAAAGTTTCCCGGAGTGTTGACTGCTATGTCCATCTATTTTGATAACACATTACTGTAGATATCCCTTGCTTCCTGAACGTTATCTTTTCCGATCGGAAGATATGGAACTCTCAGATCCTTTATCTCGCCGAGTTCGCCTTCAACGCCTTCCAGAACAGCCGTGCCATTAAGGGCATTGTGCGCCATCTGATAGATTGCACTTCCTTCTGCATAAGCATTTGACATGATCGAACCAATAATGGTTTCATTGTCAATCAGATCCAATACCTCCGGCAATGCGTTGATACCGATGGCTCCCATCACGCCATCGCCTGCGCCAAAGTATCCTTCGGATTTGCATGATTCAATGGCACCTAAAAGCATTGCGTCATTATTGGAAAGAATCATCTCGATTTCGTCTCCATATTTCCCCATCCATACGTCCATCACATCTTTTGCTGTTGCCGTTTTGAAATCACCTGTCTGCGTGTCAAGAAGCTCTGCAGCAAAGCCGGCTTCTTTGAACGTATCCTGATCCGCCTGCGTTCTTGCTACTGCATCCGGATGTCCCATAGTTCCCTGAATAATAACATACTGCATAATCCCATCACCATTCTTGTCATAGGCCGGATTCGCCTTAAATGCTTCCATCGCCATATTCGCCTGCATGACACCACTCTCATATGGATCGTTTCCGACATACCAGCATTTATCATAGCTCATCATATCTGCATCGGACGGACATCTATTAAAAAAGACAAGCGGAATATCAACTGCCTTTGCTTTTGAAATGATGGACTGCGCCGCTGTCGGATCAACTGCATTTACGCAAAGGACTTTTGCTCCCTTATTAATCATAAGGTCAATCTGTTCAACCTGCTTTGCCTGATCATTCTGTGCGTCCACCATCTGAATTTCAATGTCATCGCCTGCAACAGCCGTGATAGCATTGCGCACATAAGTCACATAGTTGTTGGCGTAATCAAAGATCATAACCCCAATGATCGGCTTTTCCCCATTTTCCTTTGCTTCGGTTTCCACCTCCGTAACAGCTTCCGCCGCCGACTGCGATGCCGCTGCAGTTGTTGCTTTTGACGCTGCGTTTCCAGAGCATCCGGTCAAAGATGAAACTAACATTGCAGATGCCGCTAAAATGATAATACTCTTATTCATTTTTCTCATAATGCTTCTCCTTCATTAATAGAATAAATTGTTTTCTCACTGATATTTCAGCTTTTCAAATTGCTCTCTCATATACATAATTGCATTATAAAGATGCTGATATCCTGCCTTTTCTGCCTGATCCGCATTGCCTCTTTCGATTGCTGAAACAATATTGCTGTGTTCCTGTAATACCTGTGTCTGCCGCCCCTCGATGTGATACCCCGTTACCCGGTTATGTTTTGCCATGATGTAAAGCTGCTTTGCCATATCCTGTAGTATCGGCGTTTTCATGCTGGCATAAATCAAAAAATGCATTTCCTGATCGAATTCCATAAATCCTGCTTCATCCCCGGTTAAGGAACATTCTTCCGCACGATTTGCTGTCTGCACCAGTTTTTCCTTTGCCGCATCATTCATATACCTTGCTGCAGAATTCGCTGCAATCCCTTCCAACGCGGCTCGGGTTTTAAATATTTCATACATTTCTTCTGACATGAAATCGGCAACTTTCGCTTCCTTATGTACTACTTTTGTAACGAGTCCAACCGATACCAGCCTATTTACTGCATCACGCACTGGTGTCCGGCTAACATTCAGCTGCCTTGAGAGCTGATTTGTATTCAATGGAGTGTTGGGAGCCAGTTTCCCTGACAAAATCCAATCCCGTAAAATCTCATAGACTCGATCCTGCAAAGAAACATAGTCATCTAGCAAATTTACGATCGTATCTGTATCTTTTTTCATGTGCGCACCTCGTTTACTTTGTTTGGCCATAACAAGATGATTTGGATGTTGGATCCATCTCATGTTTTTATACTAGCATATTGACCAAATATTTTCAATAATCATCCGCTTTTTTATTTATTTTGTACGTTTTATGAAATTTTGATTGCTTATTGGATTTTTAGTTCAAATCTAATAGAAGAAGCATCTTGCTGGCTTTTGTATACAATATCAAGAAAGGCAACCAACCGTATTACTGGTTGACCGCCTTTCACATCCTATCGTAAAACTCATTAAGCAGAATCCCGCTGCAATGTTTGCCTCCAATGTCAAGTTCTAAATACCCATTTTATTTTTAACCTTCTTTCATATAGTTCCACAAATCCCTACACACAGTTTCCCGCACCTGCTCCATCAGCACCCTGCACCTGCTCTGGGGAATCCCGGTCTCCGTTCCAACCTTGATTAACTCCGTCTCTCCCGGATTCTTTCCATTGCCGGCTACAGAAGTTGTATGCTCTCCATAATATGTGGAACTATAGGTCAGATCATAGGCAGGACTGAGTTTCCATTTTTTGTTGTTCTCATCATATAGAAATGTAAAGTTCTTCGCATGATCATCCCGGTTGTGTGCAAACACATTAAAACACATACGCAGGAACATATTTTCTAAATCCGCCTTGTTGTTGCCGGTCATGATCTTTGTCAGCTTCATCAGATCTCTGTAATCCAGGCATGGCTGTCTAAAATCGGCTTCCAGCAATGCGGCGGCGGTACACATATGCACCTTGTACTGCTCGGTTTTCCGCCGCTCTTCCTGTTCCATCGTGACTCGGTCAAAACGCCTTGTCCCGAAATATCCCGAACATTTTTTTGAATGAAACAATCTGGTTTCTGTCATATCGATTCCACAGTTTCTGGCGCACAGAGAGTAATCATACTCCATCTTTCCGGCATTTGGCCGATCCACATGAGCTGGAAATTTGATAATCCAGTCTTCATCCTGGATTTTCGTCATAATCTTCGGTCTGGCACCGCCGCTGGTTCCGCCTAATCGATATAATTCATCCAGATTGTCATCGTAATCAGTGGTAAGGATTCGTTTACACTGTGTGGCCAGCTCATCCAGATCAAAATCCTGCCGCTCATCCGGCATAGCTGTCTCCGGTTCGTAGGTCAATGCGCCCATTCCAGATGCCCCCACAATGGAAAGACGGTCAAGCACCGATAGCTCGTCTACATTCTGTCCACTCTTTTGCAGAACCCGGTTCAGCAGAAGCTGTCCCCATGCATCCGGAAGGCTGTCCGAAAACACACCGAATAAGCCGCCAAAATACGGTTTATCGGAAACAAAAACCTGCTTTTTAAGCGGTATCGAAAATGGGCTGATCGAAAAGCCATCTTCGATCCATTCTTCCGAATATTCAAACGCCGCTTTTTTAGCTTCTGTCAGCGCAAGCTTTCCCACGAATCTCTGATGATACAGTACGCGAATCACCTTATTTGCTTTCACGAATTACCTCCTCAATGCTGGCATACGGGACATTGACAAACAATCCCTTGATCTCCTCTGCGCAATCCAGTGTCATGGCTAATCTGGTCAGGAATAACAGTGATATATTTCCGGTCGTCTCAAATCGCTTGATGGAGCCATAGCTCACACCGCTGATGTGGCTCAGTTCCTCCTGTGTGATTTTTCGTCTTTTTCGAATTGTCTTCAGGCGCTTTGCCAGATTCCTGTTGATCTCCTCTGCTGTCTCCCATACAAATCCATCCATGCCTGCTCCTTTCGTTTGAGTATCCTGCCTCTGCACTCACGATTTATTTTACAGATCATATTTTATCTATTATCTCTATTTTTCGTTATTTTATACAATATATTATCTATTATTATTTTATCACTGTTTCAGGGTTTTCGCAACCAACAAAAACGGAAGCACAAACCCACCGATCTGGATTTGCGCTTCCTGCTGCTCGATTTTGTTGCTTTATCATGCGAATTATTTCGTGGTGAAGGACAAGCTGCACATGTTTCTGTATCTTCTGGCGTTTTGATGCGTCGGTTCAAGGCTTATGGCGGCGTCAAAGGCTGTGGCGGCCGCCTCGTACTCTCCCATGCCAAGGCGGGCCAAACCGATGAGGTAATTACAGTGCACTTTGTTCTGACGGTCCAAATCGCTGTTGAAAATCAGGAAATCCGGTAATGAAACCGCAAAATACTCGATTCTCATATGGTCGAATATATGCTGTTCTCCATAATCCAAGAGCCGGTTGAAGCGTTTTTTGGCTTCTGATTCCAGACCCAGCTTTTGGTTCGCCAGTCCCTGATAATAAATCATATCCGCGGGCTGGTCGTTGTAGTACATCATTCCGGCCGGCTGATCTGTGCCGATCCCCGCCAGTGTGAAGTAATGGACGGCTGTATCATGATCTCCCAGAGCCTCTGATACCAGTCCAAGATAATAATTAATATTGTTGTCCTTGCATCCCTCCAGCTTTCCTTCTCCCAGATTTTCAGGATAGGTCAAAGCCGCCTCCAGATATGTTTTAGCCTGCTGCCAGTCACACGCCGCCATCGCGCCGCGTGCCAGTTCCACCAATGCTATGGTGTACTGGGTCGTCACCTTGCCTTCTCCTCCCTCCCATGGATGGAAGCGGTTGGCCATAATAAAGTCATAGGCCTTCTGATAGTTGCCTGACAGATTTAACAGCGTGGCGTATTCTATCATCAGATCATCCCGCTTCATGAACACAGCTTTCGCCGTATTGTAACGCTGCAGCCGTTCTTCGATGGAGATATCCAGCTTTTTATATAACTGATCCAGTTCAAGGAATATTCTGGCATTTGTTTGATCAAGACTGTAGGCTTTCTCCATGGCTGCTTTTGCCGCAGCCGGATTATTCTGCTTATTGTAGTAAGCCAGAGAAAGGTTTCTCCAAACGATAGGAAAGTCCGGTTCCAGCTCCGAAGATTTTTCCCAGCACTTGACCGCTTTTTCATACTGGAACTTGTCATAGTACAGATTGCCAAGGTAATAATATGCATTGGCTCCCTCCGGATTATGCGAAATGGCAAAGTCCAATACTGTGATATCCTCCAGCTTGTTCGGGAAACAGTAATCGGTGCTGCAATGTTCCGCTTCGGTTAAGGCCGCGCCGGAATCAAGCCCCATGCAGTCGCGATAATAAGCCTTATAATAGAAGAACATCGGCCATTTTTCGCTGCTGATGGACAATACCTGTTCTGCCTCTGCATATGCTCCAAATTCGGCATAGTCTCTGGCTATCATCAGATAATTTTCACGGAAGTTTCCGGCCAGAGTGGTTACCGCTTCCCCCTTTAATGTAGCCAGCTCCAGCTGCGAGATATAATCAAAGGAATCCACCTTAAGGTTTTCTGCAATCATATCCATGGCTTCTGCAGTATGGTTCCGTTTTCTTAAGATATAAGCCTTCAGTCCGCGTGCTTTGATATTATGAGTGTTTCTCACCAGACTCTTGTTTACCAGCTCCAGAGCGCTCTCATAATGGCCTCTCTGTGCTTCGATGCAGGCCAGATAATAGAAGCCCATCTCCTGCTGCTCCGCTGTCCATGTCGCTTTATAAAATGCGTCGAAGGCCTCATCCGTATGCTTCTGATACATCAATACCAGGCCCAGATTGTAGTACGGCTCTGAGTTATATGGATTTGGATTCTTCCAGGTAGCGCGGGCGATGGCTTTTCTGAAATGCTTTTCGGCCTGCTCAAACTGTCCCCGCTTCATCAGGAGCGCTCCATAGGCATTGTTGATTCTGATATCGCCCTCATCACGCTTTAAGCCCTCCAGATAATAAGGGTCGGGCCTGTAGGTGGCATGGCGATACTGCTCGATATGCATTCCGGTCAGATAAAGCTCCTCGTTTGTCATGATGTTCTCAGGGTCAGCGGCGGCTTCAGCCGGCTTTGGCAGCTCCGGAATCTTCTTTTCCAAAGGCGTAAAGGAAACCAGCTCCACACCGTCTGCCAGCACCTTCAAGGTCAGCTTTGTCTCATCCGCCACCTGGGTATGTACGGTCTTTTTATAACTGCATACAGGAGAAAGCAGTGCTGTTTCGTCCGAAAGGATCTCATCCCCACAGGTTAATAAAATTCGTGCCTCCGGGTATTCTTCGGTTCCATAGGCGGTGATTTCAATGCCGTCTTCTGTCGTCTCCAGATTGATCACTGCATGTATGGACGCATTCTTTACGGCCCCGACTGCCTTATAAGGCATAAAATACTGGGTAAAGGTCTTTTCCTCCATAGGCTTTAAGTAAGTAAAGTCCGGCTGATTGTCGGTATATACACCGGTCATCAGCTCGATATAAGGGCCGTCTTCATCTGTCAGGTTGCGGTCCCATGCCTTTCCGAAATCACCGCAGCCCCAGGTCCACTGCTTTTTGCCCGGTGAAACATGGTGATCCGCCACATGGAGAATACCGGCTTCCTTCTGATAGTCATAGCCGCCCACAAAGTTAAAATCACTTTTTTCTGCCATATAGGATGTAGGCACCGGTATATTTTTGTAGCGCGAAATATCTACGCCGGCACTGTAGTCATGCTTGTAATATTCCCCGGTAGCGATGGGAAATCTGGAAACGTCGCGTTTTCCATGGTCCATGACTGCATGGACATCAGGCGGAAACACGGACTGGGTGTAGTCGTTTACCGGAACTGCCGGATTGGCCCACCACAAAAAGGTCTGTGGCGTAGCTGTGCGGTTGTACAGCTGGCCTTTGATTTCGATATAAGCCTTCCCAGGATATAATGTAAAACTGGCTTCCCCCTTTGTGCCATACATCTGATCTACATCCGAAATACGGCAGGTTTTTGAGCCGTCTTCCTGTTCCATCAGCATGTAATCGACCGGCGAATAGGTGGTCGGTCTGTGATGCTGGGGCCAGTTAAACTCTATGCCGCCGCTGATCCATGGACCGCAAAGACCTACCAGAGCAGGCTTGATCACATGATTGTAATAAACAAAATCATACTGGTTCGTCTTATCATAGGCTCTCTGAATCCTGCCGCCCAGTTCTGGAAGTATCATGACCTTTAAATATTCATTTTCAAGCCATACGGCTTTATAGGTTTTATCCGTTTTGGTATCGGCGATTTTTTCAATCGTGGGATAGGGGTAAATCTTGCCGGAGCTTCCCTGATAAACGCGGCTTTCCAGAAACATCGGGTTCTTATCAGCTTCTCCCACTTCATAGGTAGGAATGACAATCGCTTCCTCCCATATTCTCACTGCTTCCATAGCTGTCCCTCCATAAGCATTACGGTTAATATTTTCACTTCTTGCTTACACTATATATCATTTACTCCTGTATTTCATTATTTTTAGTTGCTATGTGATTTACAAAAATTGCTCTGATGTTCTTGACTCTGTATCCGGATTTTACTATACTTTAAAGAGAATATTCTTTCACACAGGAGGTCGTCTTATGCAATGTACTGAAAACCATGTAACCTCAGACTCCGACTATTATATCTATACCCCCAGCACACAGGCCCAGGCCCTGTTTTTTTATCCGCTGATTACCGGATATTTCCATTATCAGCCCGGCTACAGCATACGTAGAAGTTCCTTTAACAGCTTTCTGCTCATGTACATACGAAAGGGCAGCTGTGAAATCGAAACCGGAGATCGTACCTACCAGGCTCATCGCGGACAGGTGGTCATGCTGGACTGCTATGCCCCTCACGCCTACTCCACGGATACCGGCTGGGATGCAGAGTGGCTGCATTTTGACGGGCAGCAGGCCCGCGATTATTTTAATGTGATACTGGCCGATGGCAACCCGGTGATTACCCTTCAGGACACCTGCCGCCTGGAACGTTATCTGCACAAAATCTATCTTCAGTTTAAAGAACGTCTTTCTACAAAAGAGGCACTGCTTAATAACTACATTGTAAATATATTGACTGAGCTTTTAATCAGCCGGGATGCAGAACGCTCGGTCAACGTGTCAGCCGGTATTATTGAGGACATTATCGCCTATATCAGCGAGCATATGACAGATGAGCTGTCTTTAGAGGAGCTGGCCGGTCAGGCTTCGCTCAGTCCTTTTTATTTCAGCCGGCTTTTTAAAAAAGAAACTGGCTTTTCCCCCCATGGTTATGTGATTGCCACAAGGGTTAATACCGCTAAATATCTGCTCAAATCTTCCGATGAAACGATTAAAAACATCTGTTTTTCTACCGGATTTACCAGTGAAAGCAGCTTTTGCACCACGTTTAAAAAAGTAACCGGAAGTACCCCCTCCGAGTACCGCATAAGCCTTCAGAAAGACAATCATAACTAATCGGACAGACCGAAAAAGGCAGGAGCCGTCAATCACTGACAGCCCCTGCCTGAACTTTATGTGCGAATATTAACTGGCTTTATTCAGCTGCCTTACCCATAACATCTTTGTAGGTTTCAGGTGTAACAACGATAGCGTCTACTGCTGTTTCCATCTTTGCCTCTGCGCCGCCGATTACGTCGTATAATACGTTTACAGAACCTGCGCCAACAGAATCAGAAGAGAAGTATGCAGAAGCCTTTACGCAGGTACCGTCAGCACCCTTGTTGTTCCACTCGTCCTTAGCCATGTATGCGCCCAGACCTACTACACATGCGTCAGCGTCCAGACCTGCACTCTCAAGAGCACGTGCTGCACCGATACAGCCTTCTTCGTTTGCTCCGGTTACGAGCCATTTTTTGATCTCCGGATGAGCTGTGATCACAGAAGTAGCTGCTACATTGCCCTTCTCAGTCGTTCCATCATAGTCAGCCTTGAAAATTCTCTCTGCTGCAAAGTCAGGACATGCTGCTGTAAAGTTGTCAAATTCACCCTCTGCACGCGGTACGCATGAGGAAACGGTATCCATGGTCATCAGCAAAAGACCACAGGTCTCATCCGCTGCCAGATTGTTTGTCTTTGCATATTCAGCCAGCCAGTCACCGTTCGCCTGTCCGATTACATAAGCGTTGATGCCTACCCATGGAGCCAGCTTGGTTCCGGCTTCATCCTGTAATGCGTCATCTGCTGCAACGATCGGGATGCCTGCTTCTTTGCACTTATCGACTACTGCCTGTGACATCGTCTGATCCGGGATACAGGTCACGATTCCTTTTGCCTTGTTTGCAATTGCGTTGTCGATCGCTTTTAAATACTCCTCTGGGCTCATCTTTGCATCTACATAGATAAACTCGTCCCCTTTTGCTTCTACTGCTGCCTGCGCTGCGGCACCCTCATCGATGAACCAGCTCTGATCGCCGGCTTTGTAAATGCCGTAGACTACGCCCTTTTCTCCGCCTGCTGCCGCCGCTGTCGTGTCTGCCGCTGCTGCTGTTGTAGCCGCCGGTGCTGCTGCTTCAGTCGCTGCCGGTGCCGCTGTTGTGGTTTCTGTTGTCTCAAATCCGCTGCAGGCGGTTAAGCCCAGTGCCATTGCTGCTGCCATTACCAGTGCTAATCTCTTTTTCATTTTGTAACCCTCCTGTTTTTGTTTTTACTCTATTTTTATGGAGATTCCTTATCCCCTAATAGACAACTGCTGATGTTTCGATTACAGATTCTTCATGGATGCTGCCAGCAGATCCTTTTCACGTTTCTGCTTTCTGATATAGTCGGTAGTCAGAGCGAATAATAACAGTCCGCCTTTTGCCACATACTGCCAGAAGCTTGGTACGTTTACCATGGTCAGTCCTGTGTTGAAGGCCTGAATCAGGATAATACCGAGAATGGTACCGCCCATATCTCCGACACCGCCGACAAAGGAAACTCCGCCTAAAATAACAGCTGTAATGGCGTCAAACTCAAGATTGACATTGGCTGCAGGCTGTCCTGAATTCATACGTGCCGCGAAGATGATACCGCCGATGGAGCAGAGGATGCCCATCATAATGTAACAGGTGGTGATAATTCTCTTTGGATTTAATCCTGCCAGCCGGGCTGCGTCTATGCTGCCGCCGATGGCGTACACGCTTCTGCCAAACTTGGTCTTTGCCAAAATAATACCGAACACGATAATGCAGACGACCATGATCCATACGGAAAGCGGAATATTGGCGATTCTGGCCTTGCCCAAAACAAGAAAGGTCTTGTTGCTGATGGCGATCGGCTTTCCTCCGCAGACGATATAGGCAAACCCTCTGACGATGGACTGTGTCACCAGTGTGGCAATAAAAGCTTCTAAGTGAATCCGGTTTACCATGAAGGCATTAAAGCAGCCTACCAGTATGCCGCAGCCGATGGTGATGATCACGCTTATCCAGAACGGGAAGCCTTTTCCTACTAAAAGTGCTGCCACAACACCGGAAAATGCTGCCAGTGAGCCGGGAGACAAATCGTTTTGTCCTGCGATGATCAGATAGGTATGGCCGATCGCGATCAGTCCGACAAGGGATGCTGCGATTAAAATGTTGATCAGATTTGTTACCGAAAGAAAGTTTTTGTTCAGCGTGGTAAATAATGCAAACACTACGATAATGGCTATGAACAGAACCAGTTTGTCCCCGCTGATTTGCAGTCTGCTTTTCTTCTTTGTATCCATTATTCCTGTACCTCCCCTATCATTCCAAGACTCAGAAGCTTACTCTCTGTAGCCTCCGCTCTGCTGACTTCTCCCGCAATTTCCAGCGACTTCATTACGATAATTCTGTCCGACAGTCCTATCACCTCAGGAAGCTCTGAAGAAACTAAAATCACACCCAGCCCCTGTTTTGCAAATTCACATATCATCTGATAAAACTCTGATTTTGCACCTACGTCGATCCCTTTTGTCGGCTCATCTAAAATCAGTACCTTTGGATTCGTGCTGATCCATCTGGCTACAATGCATTTCTGCTGATTTCCGCCGGAAAGCTCTATGATTTTCTTATCCTTCGAAGGCGTCTTGATCTTGAAGTTTTCGATGCTCTCCTTTGCAATGGCACTTTCCTTATCCTTGTTTACAAAGCCCAGCTTATTGGAATTCTGATCCAGCATGGAGATGTTGATGTTGTCGCTTACGCTGAGGTTTGAAAGAATCCCCTGGAGCTTTCTGTCTTCCGGCACCAGCACGATACCATGCTCCATGGCCTCATGCGGGGAATGATTATGGATCTTCTTGCCCTCCAGATAAATCTCTCCGGTTTTCATCGGGTCGGCACCGATAATGGCTCTCATAAGCTCTGTACGGCCTGCACCCACCAGTCCGGAAAAACCGATCACCTCGCCCTTTCTCAGGGTAAAGGAGTTTTTCTTTACGTGGTCTGAGGAAACGTCCTTGACCTCTAAAAGCACATCCCCGATCTCCTTGTTTCTGTCCAGGTTTTTATAAATATCGCCAAGGTCGCGGCCTACCATCATACGGATCATTTCTTTCTCGGAAACCACCCCGGTCTCTACGGTGTCCACGTAGCGTCCGTCTTTAAAAATAGCCACCTTATCGGTAATACGCTGTATTTCGTCCATACGATGTGAGACGTAAATGATGATCTTTCCTTCCGACTTCAGCTTGCCTATGATTTTAAACAGGGATTCAATCTCAGAGTCTGACAGGGAAGCCGTGGGCTCATCGAAGCAGATCACCTTCAAATCCTCTCTGGAATAGGCTTTCATGATTTCAACCATCTGCTGATACGCAATGCTTAAATCCTTAACCTTTGTGGATGGACTGATCGGAAGTCCAAAATCCTCTATGATTCCGGCGGCCATTTCATTGGCTCTGCGCGTGTCTATAAAACCAAATTTGTTTACCGGCATCCTGCCTAAGTATATGTTTTCTGCAACCGACAGCTCCAGTAAAATCTGCCGTTCCTGATAGATAATGGAAATGCCTTCCTCGATGGCCTGATGAGGAGACTGAAAATGTTTCTCAACTCCATTTAACAGGTACTTGCCGCCGGTAGGCTGGTAGTCACCGTTCAGCACTTTTAACAATGTGGATTTTCCGGCTCCGTTTTCCCCCAGAAAAGCAAGAACCTCTCCGGCATGAGCCTGAAACGACACATCATCTAAAGCCTTTACACCAGGAAAGTATTTCGATATGTGCTGAAACTCCAATACATTACCCATGCTGCTCCCTCCCTCTTTACTATTTCATGATTCCCGTTTTGTTTTTCTCAACTGTCTTTCTGTATTAATTATAACTCCTATTTTCATTTCAGCATTACGCCGTCTTGCTCATTGGTTTTGAAAAATTGCTCTTGTTGGCAGATTGTATTCCCTTTTTTTGATTTTGACTTTATACTTTACATGGAAAGGAAGGTGAAAATCATGGAGCTTTTAACCAGGAATATTACTAATAAGGGCAATGATGATTCTGTTATTTACGACATAACTACTAATATGGGGCTGAGCATTACGTTTCTCACCCTCGGGGCTTCTATTCAAAAAATTGCCGTCAAATCAGCGGATGATACGCTGATACCGATTGCTCTTGGTTCTCCCGATTTGTCTTTTTATGAACGCTGTGCCTGCTATGCAGGAGCTACGCTGGCACCCAATGCCGGCAGAATCGCAAAGGGTCTGCTGCCCGTAGAAGACGAAACGCTCCAGCTCAGCTTGAATGACGGAGCAAACCAACTGCATGGCGGTTTTTTCAATCTTTCCTCCGTAAACTGGCAGACAGAGGGGATCTTCCAGACGAATGACAATGTTTCCATCACGATGACCGCCTTTCAGAACGACGGTACCGACGGTTATCCCGGAAACCGGCATTACCAGGTTTCCTATTCTGTAGAGGATACGAACTGGATCACCATAAAGCTTTCCGCCACCACAGATGCCCCGACCTACATCAATATGTCGAACCACACCTACTGGAATCTGAGTGGAAACTTCTCCGCTCCCGGACTGGAGCAGACGCTTACGGTATTTGCCAATACGGTATGCCGGAATGATGCCCTGCACCTGCCCTGTGATCTTGTACCGGTTGCAGGTACGGCTTTTGATTTCAGGAAGGCACATTCTTTAAAAACCGGTGTATCCTACAATCATGCCTATATCTTAAACCGGCGCAGACCTTTTCGCGCGCTGCGCGGCGTAAAACGGGCTGTCAAACCGGAGCTTGCCGCCCT
This sequence comes from Lachnospiraceae bacterium, assembly GCA_028693165.1. Taxonomy (GTDB): domain Bacteria; phylum Bacillota; class Clostridia; order Lachnospirales; family Lachnospiraceae; genus Brotaphodocola. The sequence goes on from JAQUVX010000001.1 coordinate 150,261, forward strand.
GCTGCAGGATCCCGTCAGCGGCCGCACCCTGGAAGTGATGACCGATGCACCTGCTCTGGTGGTTTATTCCGGTGACTATCTTGCGGATGACATGTCTCTCTGGAACGGACAGATCTCCTGCCCCTGCTGCGCCATCGCGTTAGAGGCTCAGGATATCCCGGATGTCATGCATCTTTTGCCGTCCGCCTATATTCTGACCACACCGGAGCAGCCATTTTCACGTACGATCCGATATCATGTATGCTGAGTATCCCTCCAGCTTTTCCGGTACTCCGCAGGTGATACGTTCATCTGCCTGCGGAATACCCGGCAAAAGTATTGGGAGGAAGTAAAGCCGCTCATAAGGGCCACCTGGGTGATGGTATAATTGGGATTGCACAGCAGTTGTTTTGCCTTGCCCAGACGGAGCATATTGATGTATTCATTACTCCCCATGCCGATCTGCTCTTTAAAGAAACGGCGCACATATCTGGAGCTTATGCCATGCTCCTCTGCCAGCTTTTCCATGTTCAATTCCTCATCCAGATTTTCATGGATGTAGTGGATGATCTCTCCGACCGGACCGGTTTCCCGCTCGTCATGTTCCTGCTGCTGCTCTTTTTTCTCCATTTCGCCCGAAAGCTGCGCATAAAGCTGCAGCAGGAGTAAATCGAGATTGGCCTGTTCCGTATTGCTTAAGTGATCCAGACGGTGCAAAACGCTGATCTGCTCCAATACAGGCAGGATACCTTCACAGCTTTTCAGCTTGCAGTATTGCCCCTCTGCCATGGGGAATTTGAGATCTTCCGGCAGCTGCTTCGGCGTGCGGATCCGGATTTCCAGCTGTGTAATCTTACAGGCTTTCTGCATATCCACCATAAAACAGTGGGACAGCTGCGGTGAAATAATGATGCATTCCCCCTGTCTTAAAGGAACAAAATCCGAACCGATCCCCATAATACAACAGCCTGTATTGATGTAATTAATCTCATATTCCTTATGGGCGTGACTTTCAAACCGGTAATTGGACGGAAAGCGAAAGATACCGGCCTTTCTGATTTTTGTCTCATAATGTTCGGAATCCAGAAGCTGAAACAGCTGTCTTGCAAATGTATTCATCATAGGCTTTCGTCTCCCTGCGTAAAGCTACATAATACCGTGCAGGTCAAAGGACTCCTTTGCCCCCATGCCGCCCTTTATGGCTTCGGCCACCATTTTCTCTCCGGTCGCTTTTTCATAGGCCTTGACGATCACCTCATGCTCTATTTCCTGCGGGATAATCAGCACACCATCCAGATCACCAAATACGATATCTCCCGGTTTTACCCTGACACCCTCTATTTCTATCGGTACCCTGAAATCAATCACCTTGCCTCTGGGCCCCTGATCCTGCGCATAACGGCCATAGGAAAAGCATGGAAAGCCCAGCTCCAGAATGCCCTTTGTATCTCGGTGAAAGCCGTTTACCACTGCGCCGGCCGCTTTTAAAATGTTCATGCGCGTACACATAAGCTCTCCTACCAGCGCATAAGAAGGAGAAGAACCGGTACAGATATAAACTTCATTTTCCTTTAGGTCATCCAACGCTTCCAGCATAAGGCCGAACGATTTTTTCATGATGGGATTCGCGCCGTCGGACAGCTCCTCAAAGGCATCTGCCTCAAGCACCGGCATCGCTCTGCCCGCCACTACCATATCCTCCGAAAGCGGCTGAATCCGCCACGGCAGGAACTGGTGCAGATATCCCATTTTGTCCAGAATGTCTCCAAGCACCGCCGAATATAGTTCTGATTTCATAAGCTGAAACAGTTCCTTGTCATTTCCCCAACTAATCATATTCTGCTCCTCCATCTGTGTTTTGCCATGTTTTATTCTACTACAGCACCTTCGGCTGCAGATTTACTGATTCTCTGATAGGTTTTAAGATAACCGTCTGCCAGCTCTTTTTCCGGACGCACCCAGCTTCTTTTTCTGGTTTCCAGTATTTCTGATGATACAAAAAGCTCCAGTCTGCGCTCCGGTACATCGATTAAAATCTCATCGCCGTCCTCAACCAGTGCCAGTACCCCGCCCTCATAAGCTTCGGGGGAAATATGCCCCACAAAGCAGCCGCGGTTGGAGCCCGAAAATCTTCCGTCTGTAATGATGGTACAGGTATCTGACAGCCCCATGCCCTCCAGACATTTCATAGGCCGGTACATTTCCGGCATACCCGGTCCGCCCTTTGGCCCTTCATAGCGCAGTACAACCATGCTGTGCGCCGCCACCTTTCCGTCCAAGATCGCCAGGCAGGCTTCCTGCTCACTGTGGAAGACGCGCGCCTTTCCCTTTACCCGCATGAGCTGCTCCGGTATGGCTGCCGGCTTTACGACAGCTCCAAGAGGTGCCAGATTTCCTTTGAGTATCGCCACACCGCCGGTAGCGGAAAAGGCTTCCTTTTCGCCGCGGATCACTTCGTTTCTAAGACTTCCCGAAGCCCCATTCAGATTATCCGATACGCTGCATCCATTTGCGGTTATACAGTCCCCGTGAAGATGCGCCTCCAGCTCCTTCATCACGGCCTGCACACCGCCTGCCTCATAAAAATCCACCATATCGTAGGGAGAAGCCGGATATACGGAGGCTATCTGCGGCACACTGCGGCTGAACCGGTCAAAGACCTCTAAATCCAGATGGCCCAGACCCGCTTCTTTATATATGGCCTGCAAATGCATGATGGCATTGGTGGAACCTCCCGTACCCATCAGCACCGTGATCGCATTTTCAACAGATTTCTCTGTGATGATCTGACGTGCAGTGATGCCCTTTTTTACCAGTTCTACAACGGCCTGTCCGGTAGCATAGGCCATCTTCATGCGGTCCGCATGTACCGCCGGGATCACTGCGCTGCCCGGCAGACTCATCCCCAGCGCTTCGGCCATACAGCCCATGGTATTGGCTGTGCCAAGCATGGCGCAGGAGCCGCAGCCGGGTTCGGCCAGATTTTCTATTTTCTTAAATTCATCTTCGTCAATTTCGCCCCGCTTTTTCCAGCCGACTGCCTCCGTGACAATATTGCCGTCGTAATGCTTTCCCTTATAGCAGGCCGGCTGCATCGGGCCGCTGTTGCAGAATACTGCCGGAATATCCAGTCTGGCTGCTGCCATCAAAAGTCCCGGAACAATCTTGTCGCAGGAGCCTAACAGCACGAGCCCGTCAAAGCGGTGTGCCCTGACCATACACTCCACAGAAGCTGTAATCAAATCTCTGGAGGGCAGGATATAGCGCATCCCCTCATGTCCTTCCGCAATACCGTCACACGGCGCTATGGTGCCAAAGGTCATGGCTGTGCCGCCGGCCGCTAAAATACCGCGTTCTGCCTGCTCACAGACCTGATTCAGATTGTAATGGCCCGGTGTGGCATTGGTATAGGTATTTACGATGGCAATCAGCGGTTTTTCAAGCGCCTCGTCCGTAAACCCCATGGATTTATACAAGGCACGCTTTAATGCGCCCTCATCCTGTTTCAGCAAAGAATTATAATACTTTAGTTCCCCCATTGTATGCTCCTTCTACACAAAATCATTGGCTGCCACGACAGGCAGTGTGGCGCCTCCGTCTATCGTAAGCGTGGTGCCGGTAATATAGGCCGCGTCATCGGAAGCCAGATAGATTACGGCGCGCGCTATCTCTGTGGTAGTCGCAAACCGTTTTAACGGAAGTCTGGAAGCCGCCTCCAGACGGATATCTCCCGGCTCCCAGCCCACGTCGGTATAACCCGGAGCCACGGCCACCATGCGAATTCCTTTTAAGGACAGCTCCATAGCCGCATTTTCTGTGAATTTTGATACGGCAGCCTTGGTCGGTGCATATACGGTAGCCCGGGGCCAGCAGCCTTCCACCTGATTTGAAGATATATTAATGATTACACCTTTGATCTTTTTCTCGATCATGTGCCCTGCCGCTATCTGACTGGAGAAATAGAGTCCCTTCCAGTCGATCGCGGTCATCCGGTCAAACATTTCCTCTGTGGTATCCAGGAAATAGGCTTCCGGACTGATTCCCGCGTTATTGACTACGACATCGATCTGTCCCGCTGCCTCTATGGCCAGGGCGTACATTTTCCTGATGTCGGATACCTTTGCCATGTCGCAGTATACGGGCCATGCCTTTACCCCATATCCGTCAGCCGCTTTGCAGACTTCAAGGGCTGCTTTTTCGTCACTTCTGTAATTCACGATGATGTTGTATCCGGCCTTTGCCATTTCCAGTGCGATCTGCCTGCCGATGCCTTTGGCGGCCCCTGTGATTAAGGCTGTTTTTGCAGTTGTGTTTGTACTCATAAATTCTATATTCCCCCTTCAGACTTGTCTTCGTATTGATAGGTCTTTCCGCCCTTTATGCCGAGCGATGCCCTATAAATCTGTCCTCCGCAGCCATGCTCGTCTCTGGCTGTCGTGATGTAAAGTGTTCTGTTATCTGTACCTCCAAAGCAGCAGCAGGAAACGTATTTGTCGGGTACCGCTATTTCTTCCAGCTTTTTCCCCGTGAAGGGCTCGTAGCAGATCACCTTGCCGCCTCCCCACAGGGCCGTCCACAGATTTCCGTTTTCGTCTGCACACATGCCGTCCGGGCTGCCATCCTCTTCCGCTACCGATACGGCCACCCGGCGGTTTAGCAGATGTATTTGATCCCTGACATCGTAGGCGGCGATACACTGTAATGCCGTATCTACATGATAGAAAATGCTGCCGTCACGACTCCAGTCCATGCCGTTTGGTATGGTAAAGCCGGAATATTCGGCCAGTACCTGCCCGCTGCTGATGCAATACAGACTCCCGCCGCCTTTCGCCTCCGGTCTGCTCTGGTTCATGTACATGGTGCCTACCCAGAGATTCCCGTACATATCACATTTCCCATCATTATAACGAAGTCCCTCAGGGAAATTTTGGCGGAGCAGGATGCGGTTCGCTCCGTCTGACCTGTGTTCAAGCACCAGCCTGTTTGTAACTGCCGCCACAAAACCTCCGCTCTTTGAAAATACGATGGTACCGGTTCTGTCCTCCTGCGGAAAAGCCGTAAGTACAGAGCCCTTCAGAGAGAAAACCTGTCTGCCGTCAATGTCTGTGAAATACAGCCGATTTTCTTCCCTGTTCCATATACAGCCCTCAGCGAGAATACAATTCGGCATACAGATGCAAGTTGCCTTGATCATGCCTTATCACCACTTTTCCTTTGATTTAAGCTGATTATAACATGAAGCATCTGCAATGTCTGCCAATAATAGGAACTCGCGAAATATAAGTTGTAAAATTCGGAACTTAAAATATGGGATATTGGAAAAACACAAAACAGTCTTATGTTTTGTCCGTTTTGGGAACCTTTGGTGATTGGCAGATGCTTGACAGACGATCTGTGGACGGAAATCAGTTTCTCATGGACATTTTCCGGTGCCGCCTATATAATTGAAGGAGCATCCCACGAGAGGAATTTGATCCCATATGAATTATTCTTACCTGAAATACATTGTCGAAATCGAAAAAACCGGCTCCATCACAAAGGCCGCGCAGAATCTGTATATGAACCAGCCGCATCTCAGCAAAATTCTGCGGGAGATCGAGCGGGATTTTGGTATGCCGATCTTCCACCGGACCAGCCGCGGCATGGTGCCTTCGGAGAACGGCGAAGCATTCCTGCGCCAGGCACACTCGCTTCTGGCGCAGATGAAACAGATGGACATGCTCTGCCGCAGCGATCAGCCGAAGAAATACAGCTTAAAGCTCTTTGTTCCCCGCGTCACCTACATTTCCAGCGCCTTTACCGACTTCATCTCCCAACTGGATTCGGAGCGTTCCCTCGATATTTTGTATCGGGAAACCAGTACCCGGGAAACCATTCAGGCGGTGTCAGACAAGCGCTGTGATCTGGGGATCATCCGAATTCGGACGCTGACGGAAAGCTATGAGAAGAAGCAGCTTGCGGACGAAAATCTGATCTGCGAAGAGCTGTTTTCCTTTTCCTGCCAGCTCCTCATGAGTCAGGCGCACCCTCTGGCACACCAGACGGATCTGAATTATCTGATGCTGCAAGACTATATCGAGCTGGTGCATGGCGACTCCAATCCGCCGTCCTTCACCTTTGATTCCGGCGACAACTACAGCCCGGACGGCTCAAGCAGCACCATCTCGATCTATGAGCGCGGAAGCCAGTTTGAGCTGCTCAACCGCAACCCGCGCTGCTACATGTGGACCGCACCGATCCCCTACCGGATTCTGGCTGCCACCGATCTGGTTCAGCGGCCATGCAGCATTCCAGGAAATCAGTATCAGGATCTTCTGATCTGCCGGAATGACTATCGTTTCTCCCAAGAGGCGAAGCGCTTCGTCCAGTCACTGAACCGGATGATTTCCCAGTTGAGTGACGGGTGAGTGGCGGGCGGCCGGGCGACCGGGGCTCGGCTGGCCGGTGGGCGACCAGGGCGCGGGCGTGGCCAGGGCGCAATCGGGCGCAACGAATCGGAATCGACGGGGAATACCGAAATTGGCATGACGGTATTCCTTTTTTGTATCTCCCCAGTTTCTGCGGAATATGTTATATTTTAATTGTTAAATAAATAACGCAATTACATCAAAGGAGAGATGACTTATGAGATTTACATTGCCAAGAGATTTGTATCATGGAAAAGATGCATTGGACGCACTGAAAACACTGACCGGTAAAAAAGCAATCGTCGTTGTAGGCGGCGGCTCCATGAAGCGTTTCGGTTTTCTGGATAAAGTAGTTGATAACTTAAAAGAAGCAGGCATGGAGGTTCAGCTTTTTGAGGGCGTTGAGCCAGACCCGTCTGTGGAGACTGTTATGAAGGGTGCAAAAGCCATGACCGAGTTTGGTCCGGACTGGATCGTAGCCATCGGCGGCGGTTCCCCAATCGATGCCGCAAAAGCCATGTGGGCTTTCTACGAGTACCCGGATGTGACTTTTGACGACCTGTGCATCCCGTTCAATTTCCCGACCCTGCGTACCAAAGCTCACTTCTGTGCGATTTCCTCCACTTCGGGAACCGCAACCGAAGTAACCGCATTCTCCGTAATCACAGACTATGCAAAGGGCATCAAATATCCGCTGGCTGACTTTAACATTACCCCGGATGTTGCAATCGTTGATCCGGCACTCTGTGAGACCATGCCGAAGAAGCTGACCGCTCATACCGGTATGGATGCCATGACGCATGCCATCGAGGCCTATGTCTCCACACTTCACTGCGAATACACCGATCCGCTGGCTCTGCATGCCATCGAGCTGATCAAAGAACATCTGGTACCGTCCTACAACGGCGACATGGCGGCCCGTGACAAGATGCACGACGCACAGTGCCTGGCTGGTATGGCATTCTCCAATGCTTTACTGGGTATCGTTCATTCCATGGCGCACAAAACCGGCGCTGCTTATTCCGGCGGACATATCGTACACGGCTGCGCAAACGCCATGTATCTTCCGAAGGTCATCCAGTTCAACGCAAAAGAGCCGGAAGCTGCCAAGCGCTATGCTGCAATCGCACGCTTCGTTCATCTGGAAGGCAATACCGATCAAGAGCTGACCGCTTCCCTGATCAAGATGATTCAGGAAATGAATGCAAAGCTGGATATTCCGACCTGTATCAGAGATTATGAGGGCGGAATCATCGATGAAAACGAATTCATGGAGAAACTGCCGAAGGTTGCAGAACTGGCTGTCGGCGATGCCTGCACCGGCTCCAACCCAAGAACCATCGTCCCGGCTCAGATGGAACAGCTTCTGAAATCCTGCTACTATGACGAGGAAGTGGATTTCTAAGGTAACACCAATCTCCCGCACTCCGGGTGTATTGTCAAATGTAAAAGACTGCCGCATGTTCTGTGGCAGTCTTTTACATTGTTGCTGTGTTGTGGTCAAAGGTTCCTTTTACTTTTCAAAGCCTTCAAATATCTCCTGTTTCATCGTTCCCCCCGCACCACCACATTGGTGTACGGAATCACGATTCCATCCTGCTGGAACTGCCTTAAAATCTCCCTCCTGACATCGCTGCATACCTTGAAATTCTCATCGACGGTCTTTGTCCACACCGTCGTTTTCAAGATGATTCCATTGGCCGAAAAATCTTTTATGAGAACAGAAATCTTATCCTTCTCCACCGTCATCGGATTCTCCTGCAGGATCTTTTTGATCACCAGAATCGCTTCGTCCAGATCCGATTCGTAAGAGACCTCTACCTCGATATAATTTCCGATTTTCGAATCCTCAAAATTGCTGTTTCTGATCACCTCCCGGTTCATAATGCTGTTCGGGATAATGATCCGATTATTGTCATAAAGACAGATGACGGTATGGCGCAGGGTAATATTTTCCACAATTCCAGTCGTATTGGTGCTCATGAGGGTGATCCGTTCTCCGATGTTAAATGGATGGGACACGGACAGCATGAAGCCCGCGATCACGTCGGCCAGTGTCTGCTGCGCCGCAAAACCGGCAATCGCGACAAGAAGTCCGGAGCCGGCCAGAACCATCCTCGAAAACTCCTTCGTCGCCTCAAAGCCTCTTCCCGCAAAATAAAGATACAAAATAATAACAATCGCCTTCAGCACATGCTCTGAAAACGCCAGATGCAGTGCATTGTGACGCTTCTTGATCTCGCGAAAACACAACTGAATCAAAAACATAACCAGAATAAAGCTGGCAAGAATCATCATATAGTTTAAATAAATTTGCATTTATTTTATCCTTTCATGCGTACAGCCCGGTGAGCCCGGCGCACCTTCGGGGAACAGTATGATTATCTTACCATTTTTTCGTTGATAATGCCAGTGTTGTTGCTGCTTTGTTGTCTATGGTATTCGTGTATATTCTCCTATTCTCCAAATACTGCGATGTAATCTTTCTTAAATTTCTCGATTCCCTGGTCTGTCAACGGATGCTTGGTCATCTGCTCGATGACTGCATATGGGACAGTCGCGATGTCTGCTCCTGCAAGCGCACAGTCAATCACATGGATTGGATTGCGGACACTGGCTGCGATGATTTCAGTATCAATATCATGCACCATGAAAATTTCCGAAATGGTCTTGACCAGATCGATGCCCGGCATAGAGATGTCATCCAGTCTTCCTAAGAATGGAGATACATAAGCTGCGCCTGCTCTTGCTGCAAGAAGTGCCTGTGCTGCTGTAAAAATCAGGGTCACGTTACAATGAATTCCTTCCGAGCTCAAAACCCTGGTTGCTTTTAATCCTTCTACTGTCATCGGGATCTTTACTACCATATTAGGATGGATTGCAGCGATTTCACGGCCTTCTTTGATCATGCCCTCTGCATCTGTTGTAGTCGCTTTGACTTCACCACTGATTGGACCATCTACGATGGATGTGATTTCTTTGATGACTTCGTTGAAATTTCTTCCTTCTTTTGCGATTAAAGACGGGTTTGTGGTAACGCCACAGATTACGCCCATGTCATTGGCTTTCTTGATGTCTTCCACTTTTGCTGTATCAATAAAAAATTTCATATTCTTCTCCTTTGTTCGTTTACTTTATAACTTATTTATATGGCTCTGTTATGTTTCCATGTTCCTGACAGGTAATACGCCCCTCCGATAAAAAACGGGACAAAACCTGAAATCGCATGTCCATACCAGAAGCCGTATACTCCCATACCGCAGGTAAGTCCTAAAAACAGTGCCAGCCCGATTCGTACAAAGATTCCATCCAGCAGAGCAACTGCAAGATTCAGCTTTGGATTGCCCGAACCGTTAATTAAAGAAAACATGGGCACGCGCAGAGTGCTTCCCGCAAACAGCACCAGAGCAATCGGAACATAGGTCAGTGCCATGAGAAGAATTTCCTCCTCACTGCAGAAGAATCCGAACACCTGACGGGGTAACAAAAAAGTAACCGCACTCAGCGGAATGGTAATGCAGCATGCCATGCAGAATGCACACAGCATGATTTCAGGAACACGTTTCGTCTTTTTTGCACCGATGTTCTGCGCAATCATCGTACCTCCGGCTACATTGATTGCCTGTGAAAATGTACTGCAGATGGTATCCAACTTTGTCCCGATTCCCGATACTGCCGAAGCGATATATCCGTAGGAATTGACCCAGGAATTGACAAATAATTTGGAAAATGTAATCGAAGCCGACTGGATGATCATGGGAATTCCAAGCCTTAAAAGAGGAATCATCACCTCCCGGTCTATCCGGAAGCTTTGGGGCTTGAAATCGAAGCCAATCTGTTCCCGCTCATGGTACAGGACAAACAGTGCCAGGAAAAAGCTGATTCCCTGTCCAATCACAGTTGCAAGCGCAGCACCCAATGCCGCCATATGGAAAACTCCAATGAACAGCAGATCCAGGACCAGATTGATTACGGAAGCGACAGCGATAAACAAAAACGGGCGTTTTGAATCACCCATGCCCCGCATGATGGCACTGACCAGATTATATCCGTAGATGAATACCAGTCCAAGGATGCAAGTGGTGATATAAGAAGAGGCATAATCCCATGCCTCAGAAGGTGTATTGAGCCAATGCATGATTGGAACGCGGAGAATAAAACAGATGACCGTCAGGCAGACCGCACAGCTTAAAAGAAAGGTGAACAATGTCCCAATCAGCTTCTTAACCATATGCTTCTGCCCGGCACCAATATACTGGGAAATGATAATCTGTCCGGCATTTGCCATCCCCATGGAAACAAAGGTCAGAAGCATCAGCACATCGCCGCCTATGGACACAGCTGATAATGCCGCGCCTCCCACCAGATTGCCCACCACCATCATGTCTACCATGCTGTAAACCGTCTGCAGCATGCCTGACACGACCAGTGGCAGGGCAAATCGAAGCATCTTCTTTGGAACACTTCCTGATGTGAAATCATTGATCATCATATGCGCTATGCTCTTGCTTCTACAAGGGACTCTGCAAATTTAAGCACAGCAGCACCATTCATACGTCCATAGTCAATCGGTTTGATGACCGCAACCGGAGTCTCTGCTCCATATGCTTTTTCCATATCATCCAGCACATAATTCACCTGGGGCCCTAAAAGAAGCACATCAAATTCTCCCTTATTCTTCCCTACACTGCCCACATCTACTGCCCATATCTTGTAATCTTTATTCTGAGACTTTGCAGCCTCTCTCATCTTCTCCACCAGCATACCGGTAGACATACCAAGTGCACACGCAAGCATAATCCTCATAATCGTTACCTCTCTTTCGATAAAATCAAATTTGTATATTGTTCTACTGTTTCCTTTAGTTGAAGGAACTGATTGCAGGACTGAATCCTGTCGATGACCTCTGGTCTGATTGCTTCAGCTCCGTGTAATCCACCTAAAATCGCACCAGTCATGGATGAAATCGTATCTGTATCACCACCTGCATTGGCAGCACAGCGGATGGAAGCCTCTAAGTCCCCTTTCTGTGCGGCCATGATTGCAAATACCGCCGGTACAGACTCCTGCACAGAAATGCCTGTTCCAATCATTTCTTCCAAAAGCCGGTAGACCTCCTCTTCTGTCTTTGCCTGCCTTCCCAAGTCCACCGCCAGCCCAATTCTCCGGTCGACATATGGACCAAATGCTCCAAAACCCTCCTCATCCAGCTGAATCCGGGACTGCCTCGCTCCGGCTATGGCCTGTTCGATGATGGAGCCTACCGTCGCGCCTTCCTTTTGTGCCTCACACACTGCACAGGCTATCGCACAGGCGCCTGATACTGCGGCACCGTTATAGTGAGTAGGCCAGCATAAATCCTTTGTGAATCGGATGGCAAGCTGGTGGTCTTCTCTTGCCAGAAGCCCCATGGGGGCGGCTTTCATCGCACCCCCGTTGGTATTCTGTCTTCCAAAATGCCGGGCTCTTAATCCTTCATCAATGATATTCCCCTGCTTCAACCGTTCCATAGCACTCTTCGTGTTCTGCCCGGCATACTTTGCAAAGACTACCTCATCCTTTGACCAGTCCAGTACGGCTTCCACCGCGATGTCCCGGTCAAAGTGGCCATCATGCTTTAAAATCGCCTTCATAAAATAACAGCTGGAGCCAAAATCATCGGTCACAGTGCCTGGTACAATGCCCTTTGTGATCAGGCTGATGGATTCTGTATAATCCGTGTATCCTTCCGGAAATGCCTGAAGGATGTCGTCTCTGGAACGGAATTCCGTAATTGCCCCAAAGGAATCTCCATAGGCAGCTCCATATAATGCACCTTCTATCTTAGCTCTCTGCATTCTCCTCTGCCTCCTCGTCATAAGTTCCATTTTCCCGTTCTGACTTATCCTGAATAGACAGGAACAGATACCACATCGCACTCAGCGGAACCATCATCAGCAGCTGGATGATTCCCGCTGTCAGTGTATTGGTTCCCAGTACGCCCGAAAGGAAAACGGGGGTAACGATAGGAATCATAACTCCTGTCGGAATTCCGCAGATTCCCGTTACAGTGACTATATAGCCTAAAAGGGTTGTGACAATTGGAGTAATCAGCATTGGAATCAGCATAAATGGGTTCAGCACTAAAGGTAAGCCAAACATCAGCGGTTCATAGATGTTGAACAATCCCGGAATCAAGGCTATCTTCATCACACCTGCCCAGTCTTTTCTCTTTTTACGATACATCCACAACGCAATCAGCAGCGGAACTGAAATCCAGAATCCAAAGGTTGTCCATACGTGCTGGAAGGTAGCGCAGAAAATGTTAGGCAATGCATTTCCTGCCAGAAGTGCTTCCAGGTTTTCTACACCAGCCTGGCTTAAGAACGGCCGGAACACGGAAGATACCATAGTCTGTCCATGAAGTCCAAAGAACCAGAACAGATTGACCAGTACCCCCTGTAATACCATACACGGAAGGTTCAAAGCAAGACCGGTAAGCGGTCTCTGTACCCAGTAGAAGATAAAGTCTGTTAAGTTTCCCTGTGTGGTAAAGGTTAAAAGCTGTCGAAGCGACATGGCTACAATCATGGTGATTGCTGCCGGAATAAAGGCGGTAAACGAATTCTGGATGGACTGCGGTACACTGGCCGGCAGCTTGATTCCCATCTTATGGTTCAAAGACCAGCGATACACCTCTACGGATAAGATTGCCATCACGATAGCGGTAAAAATCGCTCTTGACCCTAAATATCCCATATCAATCACATTGTTTAAGTTGACCCCTCCATCTGCCGTCACTACGGATGGGCACAAAATCATAAATGATACAAAAGACACCATCGCGCCGTGCAGCGGATCTAAATCATAGGATTTCGCCAGACTGTAAGCGATACCGATTACTACAAAAACTGCTATGATACTGTTAGAAAACAAATTGGCGGGATTCATAAACGCTTTTACCGTCTGCATGGTTTCTTCTCCAAGCAGAGATGCAAAGGCCGGGATTCCCAGAAAAGCCGTCAGTAAGGAACCTGCCATGGTATATGGCAGTGACAGCACGAAGCCATCACGCATTGCTTTGATATAACGGTTGGTATTTAGCTTTTTAGCAACTGGCATTAAACATCTTTGTAATATTGCTACTAATTTGTCCATATATATCTTCCCCTGTCATTTGTGAATTATTGTAATTTGTTAATCAGCTGATATAAATTCAAAAACTCTTTGGCATTTTCATAAGTCGTCATGGCCATAGACAGATGATCCTGAGCATGAACCATCATGAGAATCACCTCATTCTTTTCACCCGCGGCTTCTCTTTGTATCAGCTTCGTCTGTATCTCATGTGCTGAAACAAATTTTTCTTCTGCCTCCCGAATCAGTGCATTGGCATCATCAAAGCGAAACTCTCTTGCCGCCTGGATTGCCTTCATCGAACTGGATCTTGAATCACCGGCACACATCACCAAATTAATTGCAATCTCGCACATTTCATCCATATTATTCCTCTGTCTCCTTTTCCATTCTTTCCAACAGCTGTAACAGGACTGAATAGTTCGGGTTGCGAATCAGTTCCTTGATACATCCTGTATGAAATAACAATTTTGATATTACAGCTATCAGGTGCTGTGTATTGTCTGCTGTATCTTTCTGCAAGGAAAGCATCAGTACGACCTGAACCTTCTGTTTATCCCACTGGATTGGATTCTTAAGTACCGCTACGCATACAAAAGTCTCCCTGGTCAGCGCCCGGTTGGGATGTGGGATCGCAGCCAGATTTCCAAAAGAGGTAACTGCCATGCGTTCTCTTTCCAGAACAGACTCTAAAAATTCTTCCGGCACATTCTTGACCTGATGAATCTTTTCCACCATGCGCTCAATCACTTCCTGCTTAGAAGCTGCCTGAAGCTCTGTGAGAAATAAATCCGGATGGAAATATTTTTCCAGCAAGGTGTTTCCTTTCCCTCGCAGCAGATTTTCGATTGCATTGGTATCTGCATTTTCTAAAAACAGCTTTACATGGAGAATCGGGCGGTTGACCGGATATGGAATCGGCACCGTGGTAATCACATAGTCGATATCCTTTAAATCCACCTGTTTCAGCTCCAGTACGTCACAGGTCGTAATCTGATTGATATATTTCCCAAATTCGCTTTTCAGCCGATAGGAAAGCAGCTGGGAGCTTCCTCTCCCCGTGGAACATACGACGATGATATTCTTCTTTTCAATACCGCTTCGTCTTCTCTCCAGAGCCAGATTGATAGGAAATGCAAAATACCCAATCTCATCCTCCTGAATCCGTTTCTCATAGTATTGTTCCAGAAAGCCACAGGCTGTCACAGCCATCATATAAGCCATCGCATAATGGCTTTTTATCTCGCTTAACAACGGATTCTTAAGCTTCATGCCATATTGAATCCGGGTAGAAAACGGCACCAGGTGTGCGGCCAGAAGCATAATCAGCTCCAGATCATTGTGGAAATCTATATTGTAATTTTCCTTGATGACCTCCAGCATATGATGGACAATCTCGTATATTTCATCATTGATGACTAAGTTTCCATCGTTGTGGGAGCACTCCATAATGCGTTTGCTGGCCAGATGGATTGCGATATACCCGGTCTCTGTACGAGGAATCTCTATGGAGAAGGCTTCTTCCAGCAGACTGCTGATCTGCTGAGCACAGCCAAACTCCATCTCCTTTGAAATCTGTTCCATATGCGTTTTCTCTAACGGCACATGATTTCCTTCCTGAATCCTTTTAATCGCGATATAAATATGTACAATCAAGTTCTGATAAGATGCCTCACTAATCTTCAAACGGGAATCTTCCAGCCCTTTTAGTGTACACTTGGCTATTTTCTCCAGCTCTGCCCGCTTCGTTTCGTCATCCGTTTCAAGCTGGGCTACCGCGGAAGCCGCCAGACAAAGGCGCAGTGAGAATTCACTTCCTTTCACCTGGATTCCATATCCAGGACGCGTAATTAATTCAAGGCCGTATTCATCCAAAAGCTTTCTGACTTCTTTCAGATTTGCAGTAAGGGTTGATTTGGATACATACAGCTGGTCACATAAATCTTCCAGCTTTACATATTCCTGACCGTTGGTGAGAAGCACTTCCAGCAGATACTGCACCCGCTCCTCCGAGGTTACGGGGATGGTCTCTTCTTCTCCCAGAGTTTTTAAAAACTGGTCATATTTCTCCTGATCTTCAACCACCAGAAGATATCCAACCTTCGTACTGGAAATCAAATGTGCACCTTCTTTTTCCAGAACCGTCTTCAATTCCCTAAGTTCGTTGCGAATGGTACGACTGCTTAATAAAAGCTTATTGCTCAGGCTTTCACTGCTTACTGCCTCGTCACCATCCAGATTGTATAAAATGTCTAACCATCGTTTGTTCTTCATGTCTCCCCCTCTGCTTATTTACACTATAGCACTCTTTATTGTAGGTCTCAAACTGGTAAATTTCCACAATAATTACATCGATTACGGAAATTTTTTATTCAAGAGTAGGCCTGGAAATTCCAGAACATAAAATCCAACGCCTGTATATGTATGGATATGCAGCACCCCTTTTATGGCTCATGAATTTATCCTGTTTTTTGTTTTAAAAAACCCGCCTACAGGTTTCTTCCTGTGGCAGGCAATTCTCTGTTACCGTTCACCGTCACAATACACTCCCACTCTATATCCTGTACAAAAGATGCTTCCTCTTTTATAAAACCAATCATGGAATTGCGATCATTCAATGATTAGCCTAAATTTCTTTTCCTCATGCGTCAATCCATTTTACGGTTATTGATATTTATTTATGATCTGCTCCTCAATGTCCCCGCAACGCAGATGTTCAATTTGTGTTAATGTTTTATATTTTTGAACATTTATCTTGACTTTTTTCTTCTCTTGTGTTAGTATTTTGGTTGTTCATTTATTTAATTTTATTTATATTTTTGAACATATGAGGAGGAGTCATGACAACAAAAACAATAAAGCATCCCCTTTCTGCCTGGCATTTCCTGGAGGTACTCCTGTTTATCGGACCTGCCGCTATGTTTCTGATTGTGTTCTGGATTCTTCCCATCCTGGGATCGCTTGGCGTCAGCTTTACCGACTGGGACTTTATGAGTGATGGATTTCAGATCACAGGAATTCAGAATTACCGTTCTCTGCTGCGGGACAAAAACTTTTTGAGTGCCATGGAACATACACTGCTCTTTGCCTGCTACACCGTCCTTCCGGGATGTGGAATCGGACTGATTCTGGCTGTGCTGGTGCACGCCGCAGGCAGGCATACGCCTTATGCCGCGTGTCTGCTGGCTCCATGGATCACACCGACCGTCGCCGTTTCCATCGTATGGATCTGGATCTTTGAACCGGACCGGGGTCTGGCAAACGGGCTGCTGCAATGGCTTGGACTTCGTGGGCTTCCATGGCTTCAAAGCTCCTCCACCGCGCTGGCCGCGGTCTCCATCGTCACGGTGTGGAAGAATCTCGGATACGTCATGCTGTTGTTTCTCGGACCTCTGTCCCAGATTCCGAAGGAGTACTATGAAGCGGCGGCTCTGGACGGTGCGGGTGTCCTGCAGCGATTTCGAAAGATTACCCTCCCCCTGCTGGCACCGTCCACCTGCTTCGTCGGCCTGATCATGACAGTCGAATCTCTGCGGGCCTATGACCAGATCCAGATTCTGACACAGGGTGGTCCTGCCGGAAGTACCCGGACGCTTTTGTATCTCTATTATCAGCTTGGATTTGAACAGTTTCGTATGGGGCAGGCTGCCGCTGCTGTTGTGATCCTGACCATCATCGGACTGTTTCTAGCCTGGGTACAGAACAGAGTAAAAGGAGTCTTTTATGAAATCTGATTTGATTCGCATCCGCCTTCTGCACGTTTTTCTTGGGATCTTCAGCGTCCTGATGGCACTGCCATTTCTCTGGATGTTTGTCAGTTCTCTAAAAACCAAAGAGGAGGTCTTAGATCCCTCCCGCCTGCTTCCGGCTCAGCCGCAATGGGGCAATTATCTGAGCATTCTGACCGATTCGCCCATCCCGGGCTATCTGGGGAACAGCCTGTTTGTGGCGCTGGCGGTCGTCTGTCTGCAGTTGATCTGCAGCACCTTGTTCGCATACGGAATTACCTTTCTCAAATTCCGGGGAAGAACATGGCTGTACCGGATCGTCCTGGTCACCTACATGGTTCCGACGGCCGCTACCTATATTCCCTGCTATATGCTTTTATCCCGATTCCATCTGTTGGATACCTTCCAGGGTCTGATTCTGTCCAATGGCGTCAGCGTTTTTGGTATCTTTCTTTTAAGGCATGCCTTTACACAGCTTCCGCCGGATGCCATGGAAGCCGCCCGCATGGACGGCGCCGGTCACTTCACGGTTCTGACCCACATTGTCATGCCCATGACGCGACCAGCGTATATTACCTTCACCCTGCTGGCCTTCATCGGAACCTACAACAGCTACATGTGGCCTTCACTGATCACCGATTCGCCCCAGCGCAGCCTGGTTTCCCAGGGGCTCCGACGTTTCCTCTTCGAGGGCGGTGCCTACGGAACCCAGTGGGCACTGGTCATGGCGGCCGGAGCAGTCGTGGTCATCCCGCTGCTTCTACTGCTTGCCCTTGGCGGGCATTGGATCACGGATGGAATCGCAGATGGACATTCATAACAACAAAGGAGACACATTATGAAACATGCAAATCACAAAAACACAATCACCCTGACAGGTCTCGCCTGCGCTGCTTCACTTCTGCTTCTTGGCGGCTGTTCCACAGCACCGAAAGAGTCAGGCGAAATTCCGGCTTCCGGCAATGAACAACAGGTCATTCCCCTGACCTTCTGGTACTCTGGCGGAAAAACGGCTGCCGGTGTCATGGAGGAAATCATACAGGAATTTAACGCATCACAGAACACCTGGCAGATTACCGGTATCCAGCAGGCCGATTACGACGAAACCTATATGAAATTACAGGCAGGAATCGCGGGAGATCACGCCGCCGACCTTGCACTGTTGGACGCAGATAAGTCCTATAACCTGATGCAGAAAAATCTGCTGGCGGATCTGGAAAGCTATATGGCTTCCGATCCTGATTTTGACCGTTCTGATTTTATTCCGGTCTTTTTTGATCAGTGCCAGACCGACGGCAAGATGTTTGCCATGCCGGCTTACGGAACCACACAGGTGCTCTATTACAACCAGAAGCTGATGCAGCAGGCCGGAATACAGCCAGAAACTCTGACCACCTGGCAGGCACTCGCCGATGCCGCAAAGCAGATTCAGGCCACAGCCGGCGCCGACGTTTACGGATGGGAGCCCATGTGGGGTGCCGACAATCTGATCGATATGGCTCTGAGCAACGGCGGAAGCCTGCTGAGCGCAGACGGCACCACCGTGACCATCGATTCCAATGCATGGGTTGACGCGTGGGAGTCTGCACGCCAATGGATTCACGATGATCACACCATGCGCATTCATTCCGGCGGACAGGGCTGGGAATACTGGTATTCCACTATGGACGATGTCTTAAATGATCGGGCCGGCGGCTACACCGGCTCCTCAGGGGATCAGGCCGATCTGGACTTTTCAAAGGTGACCGCCCTGGAACAGCCGGGCTTTGGAACTAATCCAGCCGCTCCCGTCGCCCGCGTGCTTCAGCTAATCATGCCGAACAGCGGCAGCAAAGAACGCATGGATGGTGCCTATGCCTTTTTGAAATATTTCTCCGCTCCATCCAATCAGGCAAAATGGTCCATCGCCACCGGCTACATCCCGGTTCGCCAGTCGACCCTGGACGATGCCACTTACAAGGCCCACACAGCGAAAAACCCCAATGCTCTGGTTCCTTTCACCCAGGCCATGCATGCCTCCCCTCTGGCGATTGATCCGACCGGCGGAAAAATCTACGATGCACTGGATATCGCAGCCGACCAGGTAGAGCTTGAAAATACACCTGCCAGACAGGCACTCCAGGAAGCCTGCCAGACCGCACAGACGGCTCTGGATGAGGTTCTTGGAACGAAATAAAGCTTTTCCATAATAACAAACAAGGCTGCCGCACCCGCCAATCGTCCAACTGGTGCAGCAGCCTCTTTCTTAACTTCATAATCTCTGATTCTTCTTTTTTATTGA
This sequence comes from Lachnospiraceae bacterium, assembly GCA_028693165.1. Classification (GTDB taxonomy): domain Bacteria; phylum Bacillota; class Clostridia; order Lachnospirales; family Lachnospiraceae; genus Brotaphodocola. The sequence continues at coordinate 169,772 of JAQUVX010000001.1, forward strand.
TCCTTCATCAACTCAAACTCTGCAAAAAGTTTCTTCTGGTATGCCGGGTCCATCGCGGCTTTTACGATATCTTCGGTGCGTCCTGCCTCCGCCAGTTTCCGGTTCAGCTCATTTGCAATTTCAACACCTTCACTACGTCCTCTCGCCTCGGCCTTATCAAACAAATCACACATTCTGATCACGCTCCCTTCTCTGTGTTCTGCTGCAAGCTTCTCCCTCTCCCGGGCAAAGCGCTCATCCCCGGTAAATATATGAAAGAAATCCGCCACTGCCTCCGGATGATCCAACGCCTTCTCCTGATGATCTTTCTGCTGGTGCATAACATTCGCACATGTCTTCTGCTTTTGTTTCCCTGTGATCGTAAGCAGGAATTTTCCGAAAGAATTCACTGAAGTAACCCGTAAGATCATCCCGCGCTTGTAAGCCGGGTGTTAGATGAATTAGAAAATCTGCTTTGCATTTATTGCAGCATATGTGATATTTTAATGCAAGAGGTTTTTTATCAGGTTTTCCTGTGTAATCTCCTGCATCTGCTCTTTCAATAATAACCCGACCTTTCTTCCTGCTTCCTCTCCGACCAGGTTATACCCTTCCTGCAAATAATGGAATTCGTCCTTCATGAGTCCTTTTGCCGCAAAGGTTTTTAATTGGCGGCTAACCATGACAATCGAGGCTTCCTCGGCAGCCAGTTCTTCCTGTGCTTCCTGTATCGGGACGTAAATCGCAGCATCATTCCGGTTGTTTCCAATCTGGATCAGAAAGCAGCGCTCTATTCCGCATTCCCGCAGATAGCTGTGCAGAAATGTTCTTGTATCTTCTTTATAGGTTTCTTTTGGCGTATGCAGATCTCCATCGGTACAGCCCTGACACCAGATCATCGATCTGTGCCAGATCAGGTAGTCATGCTCCATCAGCCATTGTTCGCACTGCTTCATCCGTCCCACTGCATCCACATAATAAGCGGCCTCAGGCATCCATTCTGCTATGGCAGAACCACCTTTCGCGCAGGACACTCCCACAATCGGAACTCCCGTTTCCTGACAACAGGCATTCACAAATGCCGAAACCATCGATCCGGTCTTCATGCCCGCTTCCGTTACACCTGCCGGATTGTTCTCATGCTTTCCAAACGGTTCCTGTAAAACATACAATTGATCCGGCGCCGTGATTGCCCGGTATTCATAGCCGGCACCTGCCGTTAATCTTGGAGCCTTATCAGCAGTCCCCCGTCCGGCCATGTTGCTCTGCCCCATAAACATCACCAGATGAACTTGTTTTTGTTCCATTTCTATACCTCGTTTTCCCCGATTGCTGTTTTCTAAACAGAAACAGACTCGAAAGCAGTAAGCTGATCTGTAGAATCATTATAATCAACCGTGTAACCATCTACAACCGTAGAATGACGGCGTTTTCTTTACCACTTTCTATCCTATGGCTGTGTTGTTTTCTAAGTTTCAGGACGTGATAGATTTTCTTAGTTCCTGTAATGCTAAATCGCACTATTTTACTACTTTTGAAGAAGCTTTCGCAAGCGTTCAGACTCCTGATTCACAGCTTCCATCTCTCGCTCCATCGCCTCTATCCTCCGGTTTGCAGCTTCGTTCTCCGCCTCCAGCTCATCAATCCGTTTCCGGTACTTATCCATCGGAAGCTCCATCGCTCCGCTCAACAACGGTTTCATCTCTTCCTCACCTCCCAGCTCTTCATAGTGCTTATAAATATGATCATAGAGCTGTCTTGTCAGCTCCAGCAACTGATTCGCATCATCCTGCGTGATATTACCAACCGTCAGGTTTGCTTTGATACTGTCCATTATATCATGCCGGATCAGACGCTGCAACTGCTGGAAATTCGCTCTGGTCGGTTCTTTGCGGATCAGCTTGCGGAGCTTCAAAAGCTGGAATGGAATCAAGATCACGAGCTTGCGCTGATTCAGCTCGGTCACGTCATGATCCAGATAATAAAAGTTTCGTACCTCATAGCGGAATACATCTTTTGTCCAGAAATGCAGCAAAAGGATGCTCTTTTCCGGACGGTCTGACATCTCATCCAGATAGATTACCATCGGTTCCGGAAAGTTCAGCTCCCAGTCATTTCCACGATTTTCCATGGCATAGTAAAAGGAGTATTCAAAAACCCGAATCACGATCGTCTCATCCTGCGTCATCTGTGCTTCCAAATGGTACGTGGATTTTCCACCGATCGTAATAAAAAGATCGGCGAACCGGTTCGTCAACTCTGCATTGACCGACTCTTTATTTGGATATGTAACTTCAGAATCCAGTGGATAATTTGTGCCGAACAGGCCGTTAATCAAATTGATAATGGCAAGATTGGATAATGCGAATATCCGTTTGAAGATCTTGTCATAGATTTTGTAGATCTCTTTCATAGATGTGATTTCCCTTCGATTGTAAGACACATCCCGAAGCTTAGATGTCACTATTATAATGCATAATGGGATACCGAGTCAAGCTGAAAATCCCTTTTTTCCAAAAAAACACAAACCGGCCGCCCACCATCTTCCCGATAATCAGCGGCCTTCCATCATGAGTTCTATTGATTATCCTTTGGCAGCTCGACGATCTCTGCGTCCGGTGCGTTCTTTCTGACGCTCTCGATCCCCTTCTGGGCACTGCCTTCCTCCACGTATGCCTGACTGGCTAAAATCTCCTGGCCATTCACTGCATTCAGGCGGAAGCGAAATGCTCCTGCTTTGTCCTTGTAAATCTCAAATTTCGGATTCTTTTCCTCTAAAAACCCTTCCTTGGTCTGATCCTCTGTCGCTGCAATCGGTGCGTTCTCTTTCACGCTTACAATTCCCTTCTTACAGGCTTCCAGCGAAGCATAAACCTGCGATGTTCCAATGATTTCGCCATTCACTGCTTTTAAGTGAAACGTGTGTCCCGTTGCTGTCTGCTTGATCTCAAATTTCCCCATTTTCATACCTCCAATGAAACATTGCCAACTGTTATCTTGATTTTAACTCTTCCAAGCATAACTTGCAAGAAAATATTGTCGATTTCATAGAGTTTTTAGAATATATTTGATTTTCAGGCATAAAAAGATCCAGAGCCTTTACACCCTGGATCTTTTCCGTCTCCGAAAAAAAGATTTTCAATTACTCATTCAAAAGGTTATATTCTTCAATCGCCTTGTTGATCTGTTTTGCCATCGCGTCTGCGGCCGCTTCCGGCTGAGAACCGCTGTTCAGCATATTCTCGATCTCGGTCTCAACCACTTTTCTTGCCTCCGGGAAGATGCTCAGCAGTGCGCCTGCGGACTCCGGAGTCGAATCATGCAGCTGCTCGATTGCGGTCATGAACTGCGGATATTTTGCGATGTTCTCTTTGAATACCGGCTCGTCATGTGCTGCTGTGGTGACCGGGAAATATCCGGTCTGTGCGTTCCAGTAAGCCTGACTCTCAGCCGATACCAGGAACTTTACGAACTCCCAGGTTGCTTTCTGCTTTGCTGTATCCTCGTTGTTCAGTGCCCATAAGGAACCGCCGCCGATGGATACGCCGCCCTTGTCATCTGCTGAAACCTTCGGGAAGTATGCCGTACCAACCTCAAATTTGCCGTTTACATCATTTAAGATCTGCTTCAGAGAAGCGGTAGAACCTAGGGTGATTGCAGATTTTCCTGAGCTGAAATCTGCCAGACCTGCATCACCGCCGCGGCCTACGTTCGGAGCAAATCCCTTGTCGTATAAGGATTTCCATGCTGTCAGAGTCTTTGCGCCGGCACCATTCTGGTCGAAATCGACTGCGGTAGCGACATCGGTACGTCCGTTTCCGTTGTTTGCATAGGCCTGCTGCTGTTTGCAGGTAAACTGCTCAAAGAACCAGCCATAGATTGCCAGAGACATCACTTCACCGGCTCCGCCCTTATTGATCAGATCCTCACCGATGGCCTCGATCCCCGGAAGGCTGTCCGGAATCTCAGTAATTCCAGCTTTGTCAAACATGTCCTTATTGTAGTACATCAGCGGAGTGGATGAGTTAAATGGCATGGAATACAAGGTGTTGTCTACGGTATAGTAAGCTGCGATGTTCGGCTCTACCTGCTTCAAATCCCATCCGTCCGCATCGACCAACTCCTGCATCGGAACGACCCAGCCGGAATCGATCATAAAGCGGGTGCCAATATCATAGATCTGAACCAGATCCGCTCCCATGTTGCCAATCTGTGCGCTCTTTAACTTGTTGATCGCATCATCATAAGAACCCTGATACTGTGCCTCTACGGTGATTCCCTGTGTGTTCTCTGTGTTGAATTTATTGACCAGATAATCAATCGCCTCGCCGTTTACACCACCCATGGAATGCCAGAAGGTAATCGTGGTCGGCCCTGCCGCGGTTGTGCCTGCCTCTGCGCTTCCTGCTGCGGTCGTGCCTGCTGTATTCTGTGCCGCGGTCGTACCTGCTGCACTGCTTCCGCCGGAACATCCTGCCAGGCTTCCTGCAGCCATCGCTGCGGTCAACATAACTGCTGTAATTCTCTTGTTCATTGTTCTCTAATCCTCCAAGATTATTTTTTAATTGTTCTGAAATCGTACCATTCTTTCTATTATCAGCCTTTCACTGCTCCGGAGAACATACCGCGGATCAGCTGTTTCTGACCTACGATAAAGATGGAGATGGAAGGCAGAATGATCATAACAACACCTGCGATCATTAAGGTGATGGACTGCGAGTCCACGCTGTCCAGCATACCGATACCGATCTGAACCGTTCTCAGTTCATTCGAGCCGGTAACTAAGAGCGGCCACATGTACATGTTCCATGCATTGATGAAGGTATATACCGCCATCGCTCCGATTGCCGACTTGGTCAGCGGCAGAAGAATCCGGAAAATGAAGCGGATGTTGGAACAGCCGTCAATCTTTGCCGACTCATACAGAGAGATCGGGAATGACATATAGAACTGACGGAACAGGAAGATGCCCATCGCCGAGGTCAGATACGGAACAATCAATACCTGATAGGAATCCAGCCATTTCCAGCCGCTGACGGTCAGATAGTTGGAGATGATCGTTGCCTCTCCCGGAATCATCATGGTCGCCATAACGATCATGAACAGGATATTCTTGCCTTTAAACTCCAAAAAGGAGAAGGAAAATGCCGCCAGGGAACAGGATATGATCTGTCCAAAGGTAATGCAGGCTGCCACAACAAAGGAGTTGATTACAAATCTTACCAGCGGAACCTTGACTAACGCCTGATGGAAATTCTCCAGGGTCGGATGCTGCGGAATCAGATTCATAGCTGTTGTAAACAGCTCGCTGGATGGCATAAATGCAATACTGATCGCATACAAAAGCGGAAGCAGGATCAGGATTGCCATCACCACGTTCGCCCCAATCAATATCCCCGTCTCAGAACGGCGTTTGATCTTTGCCTTCTGATTCTCAAGCTTCTGCAGCGCAATCAATTCCTCTCTGCTGATATGCTCCGGACTTTTCGCTATTATATTTTCCATTAATACTGCACTCCTTTCTTCTCGACCTTAAACATCACAAGGGTCAGACACATGATCAGTGCAAACAGGATGACAGACTGCGCTGCTGCGCTGCCGAACCGAAAGTTGAAGAATGCGTCCCGGTAAATGGAATACACGATCAGGTTGGTTGATTCGCCAGGGCCGCCCTGTGTCAGTACCTTAACCTGACCAAAGGACTGAAATGCCTGGATGATGTTGACCACCAGTGTGTAGAACATGATCGGGCTGAGTCCCGGAAGGGTCAGCTGGAAGAACTTCTGAACCTCATTGGCCCCGTCCACGGATGCACGCTCATAGATGGATTCATCGATGTTGCTCAAACCTGCTGAAAAATACAGGAAATTGATTCCGCTGTTCAGCCATGCCGTGAGAACGGCCACACAGACCAGCGCATATTTGGGATCGTTGATCCAGTTGATGTCCAAATGAAGCAGTTTGTTCACAATTCCGATGGACGGATGCAGCATGATCTTAAAGATCATGGCAGCCGAGCTGGAAGCGATTGCCATCGGCAGAGCATAGGCGGTACTGAAGAAACGAATGCCCGGGAAGGTCTTGTTGCAGAGCACTGCTGCAATCAGTCCCAGAAGCATACTTCCCGTCACTACGATCAGCACGAAAATTACCGTTACCGCGATACTGTTGTAAAATGATTTTGAGGTGAGCAGGTCTATATAGTTGCCCAGACCCACGAACAGCTTCGCCTCTCCCATCTTGTTTGTCTTGTACATACTCAGGTAGATGGTCTTGAAAAACGGATAGAACAGGAATACTGCAAAGACCAGCATTGCCGGAACGACATACCCGTAAGCACCAAATCTCTTGATCAATGATTTATCCTTCATATACTCACGCCTCCCCATTTCCGTTCTGTGCATAAAAAATATTAACGCCGGTCTCTGCGTCAAACAGCTTCAGCTCTGCGATATCCGCATACAACTTCACCCGCTCTCCCGCACGGACTTTGCTCTCCGGCGGCAGCTTTGCTGAAATCGGTGTCTTCTCGGATTCTCCGTGAATCAGGATCTCCGCGCCCAGCATTTCGCGCACGTCGATCTCCATCTCGATGTCCGTGCCTTCCTCGCCTTCCAGATGGAAATCCTCCGGACGGATTCCGACAGTCAGTTCTCTGCCCTCATAATCCATATTCAAAAGCCGTTTTGCCAGCAGGCCCTTGACCTGTATGTACTGATTGCCAAATTTCAGCTGAAGCTCATTGCCCACGCGATACACAATGGTCTCGATAAAGTTCATGGTCGGAGAACCGATGAAGCCTGCCACGAACTGGTTGACCGGATTGCGGTACAGCTCCGCCGGCTTGTCCGCCTGCTGGATCTCACCGTCTTTCATCACCACGATTCTGGTTCCCAGGGTCATGGCCTCGACCTGATCATGGGTCACATAGATGATGGTTGCGCCCAGCTTCTGATGAAGCTTTGCCAGCTCTACACGCATCTGGGAGCGAAGCTTCGCATCCAGGTTGGACAGCGGCTCATCCATGAGAAGGAGGTCTGCCTGACGCACAATCACACTGCCGATCGCTACACGCTGTTTCTGTCCGCCTGATAAGGCATTCGGTCTGCGATCCAGAAGATGACTGATCTCCAGGATCTCAGCCGCATGTTTTACCCGCTTGTCGATCTCATCTTTGTCGATGCCATGTACCTTCAGACCGAAGGCCATATTCTGATACACGGTCATATGCGGATACAGCGCATAGTTTTGAAATACCATCGATAAGTTGCGCTCCTGCGGCTTTAAGAAATTTACCAGCCGATCCTTGATCCATAACTCGCCGTCTGAAATTTCATCCAATCCCGCGATCATGCGCAGGGTCGTGGACTTTCCGCAGCCGGACGGTCCAACCAGAATCAGGAACTCTCCCTCTTCAACTTTTAAATTAAAATTTTTTACTGCCTGAAATCCATTGTTGTAGCTCTTACAGATATTTACCAACGAAACACTCGCCATATTTCTGTTCCTTTCCTATGTTTTCCTCTGTCGCTCCGGTTATTTTATGAGACATATGTAAAGTCCAAAAGTAGCGTTTTGTAAAAAAACGGTTAAAAAAGCAGAATAACAGCCTTGTTCCAGCTCTAATTATTGATTCCTTCTGCTGCTTTATACGCTTCCTCGTAGAAAAACTCCTGTGAATCCAGCTTCTTTTCATTGATATTGCGAGACACATAGGTTCCGTCAGCCGTCAGGCATTTGCCCTTCTCATCGTCCATCATCATGGTGTCAAACATCCAGTCCAGCCGTTTGTGATTCTCTTCATCCAGCACCGGCACGGCAACCTCCACGCGGCGGATGGTATTTCTTGTCATATAGTCCGCGGAAGCGATGTAAACCTTCTCGCGCTCCGGCGTACCGAAACGATAGATTCTGGAATGCTCCAGGAAACGTCCCACGATGCTGATTACCGTGATATTTTCCGTGCAGCCCGGAACACCTGCAACCAGACAGCAGATGCCGCGGACGATCATCTCAATCTTCACACCCGCCTGCGATGCCTCTACCAGCTTCTCAATGATAACCTTGTCCGTCAGGGAATTGATCTTGATTCCGATATAGGCAGGTTCGCCATTCTGCGCGTGCCAGATCTCTGTGTCGATCATCTCCGTGATCTTGTTCTGCAGGCAGTGCGGCGCAACCAGGAGCTTCTTCGTCTCCTCGATCGTTTCACCGCGAAGCAGGCAGGCAAATACCTCGGCCGCCTCGGCCCCGATCTCCGGATCAGCCGTAATCAGCGACAGATCGGTGTACAGTCTGGAGGTCTTCTCATTGTAGTTGCCGGTTCCAACCTGTGTGATGTAGGAAAGTCCACTCTCGGTCTTTCGCGTGATCAGACACAGCTTGGAATGCACCTTGTAGCCGTTCAGACCATAGATCACGCGGCAGCCTGCCTCCTCCAGCTTTCTGGAATACTCGATGTTGCTCTCCTCGTCAAATCTGGCACGCAGCTCGACCAGGACCACAACCTCCTTACCGTTCTCTGCCGCTTCCACCAGGGCCTCCACGATCTGGCTTCTGTCCGCCAGACGATACAGGGTCATTTTCATGGAAACGACGGAATCATCCCGCGCGGCTTCATTTAACAGATTCACAAACGTCTTGATGTTTTCAAATGGGTAGGACAGCAGCAGATCCTTCTTCTCCACCTGATCGATCAGACTCAGCTTTTCGTTGATCTGCGGTGTCATCCGCGCGGAACGCTTGGTGAAGAACAGGTTCTCCTTGTTCTGGCTGCGCAGATAGTTCTGAAGTGCAAAGACAAAGGACATATCAAGCGGCACACCGCACAGGAATACATGACTCTTTTCCATCTTAATATCCTTGCAGATATCTCCGATCAGCTTCTTGTTAATCTCCCTGGAAAGCTCCATGCGAACCGGGTTCATGCGCTTTCTCTGCTTTACCAGATTCTCCATGGCATCCCGGTAATCCAGATCCTCGTCGTAGATCGTCTCGGTGTCAATGTCCGCATTTCTCGTGATGCGCAGCAGTGATTTTTCCTGAATTGCATACTTTGGGAACAGTTTCGGAAGAAAATGAAGGATAATCTCCTCCGACAGCATAAAGGTGCCCGGTCTGGTCGGGATCTCGATCAGGCGCTTGAACACGTTGTTGCTGCATGGAATGATGGCGGTTCTCGTCTTGCCGCTTCTGGTTGAAAGCAGTGCCACCGCATAGATATCCTTGTTTTTTAAGAATGGGAACGGCTGCTGTTTGCTGACAATGTTGGCAGACAGATACGGTGCGATCTCATGATCGAAATAGGCCTCCAGAAATTCGCCCTCCGCTCCGGACAGTTTGTTGAAATTGATCAGACGGATGCCGGCCGGCTCCAGCTCTCCCATCAGCTGCTCGTAGATCCGCGCCTTCTTGAAATCCAGTTCACGCGTTGCTTCCAAAATCGCATCAACCTGCTCTTCACTGGTCATGTTCGTCTTGTTCTCACGGATCTCTTCGTCAGATTCCATCTGATCCATCAGCGTTCCCACGCGAACCATGTAAAATTCGTCCAGGTTGGACTGGTAGATGGATGCAAAGGTCAGGCGCTCTGCAAGCGGCACCCGCGGATTGCCTGCTTCATTTAATACACGCTCATTGAATTTCAGCCAGGATAGCTCCCGGTTCATCATATATGGTTGTTTCGCATACTCCGTCTTGTTTGCCGCCTCCGTTTTTTTCGTCGCTTTCATCGCTTTTGTGTCCTGCCCTTTTTTCTTCTGTTCTGCTTTTTTCATTTTTCCCTTTCCCTTTCCTATTTCACGGCATTCCATCTGCGTCCGCACAATCTGCCGTGCAAATGGTCTGCCGATGATTTTCCATTATTGAGAATACAGGAAAGCACGCTCCGCTACTATCCGCCTTATGTTATCTTTGTGTAAAGTTTGTGTAAATCAGGGATATTTTACATAAACTTTACCTGCTCTTTATCGGACTCTGGTGGCATATCCTACGGAATTTTTGTATGATGTACTCTCAAATAAGCTACTGCATACAGACAGAAGAAAGAGGACATAGAATATGAAGAGAATCGGAATACTCACAAGCGGCGGTGACTGCCAGAGTTTAAATGCAACCATGCGCGGCGTGGCGAAGGCATTATATAAAATATGTGATGACATTGAGATCATCGGATTTGAAGATGGCTACAAGGGTCTGATTTATTCGAATTACCGGGTCATGCAGCCCTCTGATTTTTCGGGAATTCTGACCAAGGGCGGCACGATCCTGGGAACCTCCCGCCAGCCGTTCAAGCTCATGAGAATTCCGGATGAGAATGGACTTGATAAAGTGGAAGCCATGAAATCCACGTATAAGAAGCTCAACCTGGAATGTCTGGTCGTTCTGGGCGGAAACGGAAGCCAGAAAACGGCAAATCTTCTGCGGGAAGAAGGGCTGAATATCGTCTCCCTGCCAAAGACGATCGATAACGATCTGTGGGGAACCGATATGACCTTCGGCTTCATGAGTGCGGTGGATGTCGCTTCCAATGCTATCGGCTACATCCACACCACGGCCGCATCCCACAGCCGCGTCTTCATCGTCGAAATCATGGGGCACAAGGTTGGCTGGCTGACGCTCTATGCCGGAATCGCCGGAGGCGCCGACATCATCCTGATTCCTGAGATTCCCTATGATCTGGACGCTGTCACTCAGGCGATCGCCGCCCGCAATAAGAGTGGAAAGCATTTCTCGATCCTGGCTGTCGCAGAAGGCGCTGTCTCCAAAGAGGAAGCGGCACTCAGCAAGAAAGAGCTGAAAGAACTGCGCAAAAAGGAGCCAAGCTATCCGTCCGTCGCCTACCGGCTGGGCGCTGCCATCCAGGAGCGAACCGGACAGGATATCCGCGTGACCGTCCCCGGCCACATGCAGCGCGGCGGCGAACCCTGCCCCTATGACCGCGTGCTCTCCACCCGCTTCGGAGCCGCGGCGGCCCGGCTGATCAACAATCAGGAGTACGGCTACATGATTTCCATGAAAGGCGGCGAGATCACAAAAACTGCCCTCTCCGAGATCGCAGGCCAGTTAAAAACCGTCGACCCGGAATGCTCCATCGTGCAGGAGGCAAGGGCAGTTGGGATTTCCTTCGGAAACTGACGCAAAACCGGTCGGATGATGCATTCTGCATCGAACCGTTCACATACAAAATCCGGCTCCTGAGTGGGCCGGATTTTGACTTGTTCTTCTGTTATATACGCTATTTCACACTGCTCTCAATGACCTCTTTCGCCATCTGAACCAGCGTTTCCTGTGTCGCCGTCGAATTCATCGCCAGGAGGCCATAATTCACACCGTCCTCGTCCCAGCCCAGATACTGGACACGTATGATTTCCACGTCATCGGAGCCATAGCTGAACACATATTTTCCGCTGGCCTCATCAGCTTTGTCCTGCTCGGTCTGCACATAATCGCCCGGCACAACTTTATTATCATAAAAGCTGTAGAAAACCGGAATGTCATTGATCGTGGCTGCCTGGACTGAATTGACTTCCTCCTGTGCCGCATGCGTTGGCGCTACGAACATGGACAAGTTGTCATCTCCCAAATTATATGCAAGATACAGGCTTTTATAGCTGCCGATCACCTTGTCATTCTCGTCAAAATCAGAATTTGTTCCAACGTTTCCGCCTGCAAATGTGTAGCCGTTCGAAAAGCTGTCGATCAGTTTTGCATCCGCACCGATGAGTTTTTTCACTTCTTTCGCCGTCGGCAGTGTCTGAAATTCATTCTGCGAACTGGATACGCTCGTCGTGTAAGCCGCCCTGCTTGCCGCAAATGCTGTCATTCCCAGCACAAAGGTCGCCGCCAGTACCATCACCAACCTTTTTTTCCATGCCATCTTTTTAATCCTCATGCTTTCATTCTCCTCTTCTTCCGGCAGATTTTCCAGTGTTGATACCACTTTTTCATGAAACTGTTCCGGTACCTTTGGAAAGGTATGCTTCCAGTTGTATTCATCCATTGATCATCCCTCGCCTTCCATTATGCGTTTCAGTCGTTTCCTGCCCGTTGCCAGCCTGCTTTTTACCGTGCCCTCCGGAATTTTCAAAAGCGTCCTGATCTCCTTGACGGAATATCCCTCTATGTAATACAGCACCAGAGTGATCCGCAGCGGAAGTTCCAGCCGTTCCAGAGCCAAATAAAGCTCCGTGTATTCCTCCTCCGGGCTGCCGCTTCCATTTACCGCCTCTTTCGTCTCCTGATCGGTGAAATATTCCTCATAGGACACCACCGGCCGCCGTTTGCGCAATATCCCGTAACACTCATTGATCATGATCCGGGTCAGCCAGGTCTTAAAGTATCCTTCTTCTTTCAGCGTACTGCGTTTCTCGTAGGCCTTTAAAATGGAATTTTGTACCGCATCCTCGCAGCTTGCCTCGTCCTTCAAGATCGACCTTGCCACATGGTACAGGGCAGGTTCTGCCTCAAGCACCAGACTTGTAAATGTATGTTTATCCAATGGAGCTACATCCTTTCCAAACAAATTGCAGCGCTGCTTTTTGTTTTACACTAATTAGATGGTTTGGATGGAGAATTGGTTCATTTTATTGAAACTAATTTGATCTCCGATAAATAACCTTCCCCAGTCTCACCGTCATCTCAACCCTGATCTTCCGGATCTCCATCGGATCGCACGCCATCGGACTCTGGCTTAAAACCACAAAGTCTGCCTGTTTTCCTTCCTTCAAGCTTCCCTTGCGGTCTTCCTCGTGATATTGATAGGCTGCGTTTATCGTCACGGCTTTCAACGCATCGTATACCCCGATGGCCTCTTCTTTTCCCAATACAACGCCCTGTTTGGTGATGCGATTTACGGCACACCAAATACTCTCCAGCATATCCGGCAGAATGACCGGTGTATCCTGATGCATGGTGAATAGAATGTTCTTTTCCAGAGTCGACTTACAGGGAGAAATCCTGCGCGCCCTGTCCCACCCGAAATTTTTGATATGGACATCTCCCCAATGATAGATGTGCGCCGCAAAGTAGGAAGGGATCATGCCAAGTTCCTTCACCCGCTCCAACTGACTTGTATCCAGGAATTGCGCATGGATGATAACCGGGCGAATGTCCCTGATGTCCGGAATCTTTGCTGCCTGCGTCAGATACTGTTCACATGCCGCATCGCCATTGCAGTGTGCCAAAATCTGCACCTGCGCTTCCCCGGCCTGGCGAATGCTTTGATAGACCGCATCATCGCTCATCGTCGGATAGCCGAAATAGTCCGCATCGTCCACGTACGGAGTCAGCATCCAGGCCGTCCGCTGCTGCGGAGAGCCATCCAGAAATATTTTATATCCACCGATTTTAAACTGTTTGTCATACGCTTGAAGCGCATTTGGAAAAGCCGCCTGATAGGCCGGCATATCCTCCATAGCGACATAACCGACCAGATCAAGTTTCAGACCATCGTGCTCCACCAATGCTTTTAATAAGGGAAGCATCTGCGCAACACACAATCCTTCTTGAATCGTCGTAATTCCATAGGAGGCATACAACTCCTGCGCCTTTTGGTATGCCTGGAGAAAGCGCCGGATGTCAGCCATGGGGATCTTCTTAACAAATTCAAAATAGGCATTTTCTTCCAGATAGCCGGTCAGTTTTCCCGCACTCTGCCCGATCACTCCGCCCGGAACCTGGGGCGTATCCACAGTGATTCCCAAACGGTTTAATCCCGGCGTATTTAACAGGCCGGAATGCCCCGATGTATGAGAAATCATCAGCGGATTGTTTGGGACAAGGTCGTCAAGAAAGGCCAATGTAATTGGCTTGTCGTCCTCAAATGCATTCGGGTCGTATCCATTTGCCTGTATCCATGCGTTCGGCTCGACTTCATTTTTTTGCATAAAGGTCTGAATTCGTTTTGCCGCTTCTTCACGTGAAGAGCAATGCGCGAGCTGTACCTGCATCTGACCGCTCGCAAGGTTGGATAAATGGCTGTGCGCATCCAGAAATGCGGGCATCAGACACCTGCCGTCCAAATCATATAAGGTCACATGCTCTGCGGCCTCCTGTTCACACTCACGAAACGTGCCAACACACTTGATCAGTCCGCCCTCCTCCAAAACCGCTTCCGGATTTTCAGATGCTTCTAAGGTGATGATCGGTCCGTTGTAATAAATCACTGACATATAATGCTCCTCTCCGTTCCTGGCTGACAATGTATAATGGAATTATATTCCAGCATGACTGCAATTACAACAAAAGAGAACAGGCTATCCTTAAGGTGTAACCCATAGGGTAGTCTGCTCTCTTTTCTGTTCAATATTCTTTCGGACAGCGTATTTGCATCCGACTTCGTATGATATCCTGATTTTTATCATACACGCGGGAGCACGCTTTTCCGATCAAAACTCGTAAGGTGCATTCCCCGAAAAATCAGCAATCAGTCCGTGTGCATGTTCAAGGTAAAACACCTCAAAGATTGGATTCTGCGCTGTCTCATACTGTCCTTTTACGATTGGATTTAACATACAGGCTTCTTTGACTTCCATATTGTTTTCAAACACGGCTTTGCCATGTAAACGAATCCATGCATAGTCCGGGCTGGATACCGATACTTCGATTTCCGGATTTGCCTGCATATCCTGATATACGTCCTTTTTATTATTTGTGCAGAACCAGAGTTTCCCCTCTTTTTCCAGGCAGAACATAAATGGACGGCATTTCGCCTTCCCATCCCTGCCTACGGTTGCCAAATACTGTACCGGGTTTGCCTGTAAAAATTCCACTACTTTTGTCATGTCTTTTTCTTCCTTTCTGTTGAGAAATATTTTTGTTGTAATACTCTTTGTTACATTCAAGAGTCTATCATCTTTTTGTTGTAATGTCAATAGTTACATCGTGGGTTGCGTAAAAAAAATCCCATACTTCGTCTTCACGAATATATGGGAATCATCCTGATCAGTTTTACGGTTCGTTGGATATAAAACTCGCTGTATCCTCTATAATATCCTGCATCGTAATGCCTGCCATCTCTCGTTCCATCGCCTGCTGGATCTGATCAAGTCTCCGGTCCAACACATGATGAATGTTCTTTCCTACCGGACATTTGGGATTGGGGTTCTCATGAAAATGAAACAATTCTCCCTCATCCACGCACTCCGTCGCCTGATAAATATCCAAAAGGGTAATGTCTTTCAGCGGTCTCGCAATCTGCGCTCCGCCGCTTCCCCTCGTCACCCTGACGATTCCGGCACTTTTTAATTGCTGCAAAAGCCTGCGGATCACAACCGGATTTACATTCACACTGCCCGCCAGAAAATCGCTTGTGACCTTATCGTCTTTAAATGTTTCAATACACGAAAGCACATGAATGGCTATCGTAAATCTGCTTGAAATCTGCATTGCTTCTCATCTCCTGTCATTTGGGCTGTAACAAGAACAGTATAATTTCTTTTTGGTGTAAAGTCAATGGTTACAACAATTAAGAAGGTTTAATCTTGTTCCACCCGCAAAAATTTCCGGTAAGTCAAATCAATCATAAATGCCCCTAACGGCGCCGTGATCAGGATCGCCAGCACCGACACGGTCAGAACGACCGTTCCGCAGGAAAGTCCCATCGCCAACGGCAGTCCGCCTATCGCTGCCTGCACGGTGGCCTTCGGCGTATATGCAATCATACAAAACAGCCTCTCTTTGGGATTCAATTTCGTTCCAAGCAGGCAGAAGCCCACTCCGGCCATGCGGAACAGCAACACCCCAAATATCAGAATCACGGCTGAAACGCCCGCACTGCGGACATTGTTGAGATCAACCGTTGCCCCAACCAGCACAAACAGCATGACTTCTGACATCACCCACAGTTTGTTGAATTTGAAGGTTAATCTTGCTGCAACCGCCTCTCGCGTTCTCTGCAAAGAGATTCCCATACACATCACGGCGATCAGCGAGGCAAACGGTATCACACCCGCAAGCCGATCCTCGCACGTAACCATAATAAACGCCGCGGATAATAAAATGATTACCTTAACGGTATCTCTCATATGAATCCGCTCAAAATATTTCGCGAGCAGATACCCAATCAGGAACCCGACGATCATTCCAACCAGGATCGAAACCGGGATGTTCAGAAAACTCTTTATCGATATCGAATTTCCCTGTGCCAATCCCGTAAACGTAGAAAACAGAACGATGACAAACACATCATCCACCGACGCTCCCGCCAGGATCATCTGTGGAATGGACTGCTTTGTGCCATATGTTTCATCCATCAGCTTTATCATCTTCGGTACAATAACCGCCGGTGACACCGCGCCCACCACTGCGCCCATGATTGCCGCATCCAGTCGCGATATCCCAAGCAAAGCAGGCGCCAGAAGAATCATTCCCGCAATCTCAAAACACGCAGGCACAAAGCACATCAGCACTGCCGGTCTTCCAGCCCGTTTTAAATCTGCAATATCCAAAGATAGCCCCGCGCGAATCAAAATAATAATCAGCGCAATCCGTCTTAACTCCGCTGAAATGTTCAGAACCGACGAATCAATCAGATTCAGTAAATGCGGCCCCAGAATCACCCCTGTCAGAATCATCCCGAATAAGCCCGGAACCTTCATTTTTTTGCACACCCACGCAAACATCATTCCAAATAACATCATAAAAGCAATACTGATCAGCATATCCTGTTCCTCCTTCAGACGCAGAAAAGCTGATGGTTTCTGCGTGAAATTATGCAGAAGTCATCAGCTTATGATAAGCAGTTTAAGATTTTCATCTAAGGGAGAACCTCATTCCCGTTGCGTTCTATTATACCGGATTGGGGAGAAATTTCAAGTGTTTTTCACAACACTTGCGCCGGAAAGCTTCTCATAAAATTTCACGATAGAAGCATGATCCTCTTTCTCGCAGCCCTCTGCTCTCAAAAACTGCATGGTTTCCATCAGCTGCGCTGTCAAAGGTGCCGGAGCGCTGATCGCATGTGCTGCATTCAATGCGTTGGTCAGATCCTTGATGTGCAGCTCGACGCGGAAACCAGGCTTATAATTGCCGTCCAGCATCATCGGGGCCTTTGCATCCATAACCGTAGAGCCAGCCAGACCGCCACGAATTGCCTGATAAACCAGCTCCGGATCTGTACCTGCCTTTTTCGCAAAGGTCAACGCCTCCGACACGGCGGCGATATTGATTGCAACCACCATCTGGTTTGCCAGCTTTGCCACATTGCCGGAGCCAAGTTCCCCCACGTATACCACGGAACCGGCCATCACCATCAGCATCTCATAATATTTGTCAAATAATTCTTTCTTACCGCCGCACATGACCGACAGAGTTCCATCGATGGCCTTTGGCTCTCCACCGGATACCGGGCAATCCATCATATCCATATTCTTCTTTGCCAGTTCCGCGCCGATCGCCTTCGATTCGGTTGGATCGATGGAGCTCATATCGATCACGCAGGTTCCTTCCTTCGCCCCTTCCACAACGCCGTCTTCGCCGAGAACCGCAGCTCTCACATGCGGAGAGTTCGGAAGCATGGTTATGATCGTATCGCATTCCTGCGCTATTTCCCTGCCGCTGTTTGCAGCCTTCGCGCCTGCTGCCACAAGCTCTGCTATCGTGTCCTCATGATGGTCAAATACCACCAGCTCATACCCTGCTTTTAACAGATTCAAAGACATTGGCCTGCCCATAATTCCCAATCCGATAAATCCTATTTTCATAATGATTTCCACCTTTCTGGAAAGAAATTTTGTGTTTATCTGTATTATAGAAAATCCCAGCATTTCTTGCAATAGGCGCATGTACCAAATATCAGTTCAATATCTGTATTTTAAAACGATGACAAAATCTCCTGTCGCGGGCTCCTTCTGTATAGGGACAAGCTTTTGCAGTATCGTATCCTTTCGGTACTTGCGTTTGCATGCAGATCCGTATAGCACATATACTATACACACCACAAAAAATCTATTGACTCTTTGTAGTCTTTAGAGTATACTATTTGCAGTGGTTGTGCTACGTTGCTTGTGAGGCGCGTAGCCCAGTGGAGTCCGTGCGCGGGCTCCTTTTTCAATCTAAACGAAATAGCAGGAGTTGCCAATGACAAAATCATTTTTAACTTATAAAGAACAATTATGTAAATTAGTGAATGAGAAACAGCTGTCTGTTCCAAATCAGGAATATGCCATAGAGATCTTGGAGCAATTAAGCTACTATTCTCTCATCGGAGGATATAAAGATTTATTCAAACATTCATCTGGGAAATATAAATACGGTGTGACTTTTGATGAACTGGTGGCACTTTACTATTTTGACGAAGAGCTCCGTACACTTTTCCTAAAATACATCCTTCATGTAGAACGTCATATGAAATCCATCATTTCTTATTACTTCTGTGAAAAATATGGATATGATCAAAATGCATACCTAAACACCTCTAACTACACGTTAACCAATAAAAATTCCATGGATATCAATAAACTCATATACTCTCTACAGAAAACCATTTCCCTTCCAAGTCACTATGCTTATATAACACATCATTCGAGAAAATATGGCAATGTTCCTTTGTGGGTGGCCGTGAATGCCATGACATTTGGACAAGTATCAAAATTGTATCAGTATATGACCAACGACGTTCAGTATAAAATCAGCAGAAAATTTCCGCACATGACAGAGCGACAACTTCACCAGTTTATAACCGTAATCGCCCGTTGTCGAAATGTTTGCGCTCATGGTGAACGTCTATATTCTTTTCATATTCGTGAAACAATTCCTGACACTATATTACATAGGAAACTTTGTATTTCTCAGAAAAACGGACAATATTCTTCCGGAAAGCAAGATCTTTTTTCCATTGTAATTGCACTTCGCTATCTCATAAGCAATTCCGAATTTCAAACATTCAAAGCCAGTCTTACTAAAAACATCAATCATGTACTTAAATGCTGTCCTCACTTAACGGAGGCACAACTATATCGCGGAATGGGCTTTCCCATGAACTGGAAAGCAATTACAAAATTCCGAAAGTAGTAATGTTATAATATAAAAAGGACTTTGCCCCTCTTCCGATACCATACCCAAAGATGTCATTTCGATTTTCTCATCGGTATAAAACAATCACAATGATTGCCGTATGTCCGCCTGATAAAGATCCAACTATAAACTCATTTTCCGCATCAGCACAAAAATTTCAGAATTCCATGCCTAAAATTGTATTGTAAATCCGTAAACAATATGGTATCCCGGCCGCATTTAGAAAGAAGTCTTTTATTTTCATAAAGATCTACGTTTATTGTTTCGATGTTTAAACGGCAGTTCAGGATATCCTGAGCTGCCGCCGAAAAAAATCACTCTGTCATTCCCAAAACTTTTTTAGGATTATCGTGTGTCATCTTATATATTTCATCATAAGTTAAACCACAATCCAGCATAGCATCCATAAACATCATCATTCCCTCGGCTGGATACTCCACTCCTGCCTGCCCGCGGTCTGTAGCCATATAACAGTTTTCGGCTCCAAGGTCCTGTATTGTTTTAGCCATGTATTCCGATGTGACATGATTTATTCCAATATCAAACCATAATTTTTCCACCATAACGCCTTGCGATACCAAAGATTTCTGAACATCTACCGGCAAGGTTGTACAAGTCCAGTCCGGATGCGTCAAAACTGTTCGAATACCTTTTTCTCGTGCCGCCGTGCACACGGCAATGGACTCCCCAATACTGATATGTCCGGTTGCGACAGTCGCATCATATTCTTTTATGTAATCCAGACATACAAGCACTTCCGGCTTCAGCATGCCTTCCTCATCCAGAAGACGAATTCCAGGATGAGCCAAATTCTTATCTCTGCCAAAATACTCTATCTGATTGCGAGCATGAAGCGTCGGCATCCAGATCACTTTGGCTCCCATTTGCAGATAATACTTGACTGCAATCGGATTGAGACCACCAATAGATAAATTCAGCACAGCCGAACTATATGCCTTGGCACTATACCTGCCGGATGTATTTATTATAATCGCTCTGGCCGGGGTAGGATCTAAATGATTTTTCAGCATGACCCCCGCCATTCCATACTGGTCTGCCTGCTTCAGCAACTCATCGTCATTAAGCGAGCGTTTGACAAAATCCGGTGACGTATGAGTGTGAAGATCATATGCGCCCTTCATCAGAGCAAAAACCTCTTCCGCATGTTTGGGATTGTACATAATAGTTTCTCCTTTTCTCAGCTCACAATTATACTGTTATATTAAAAAATTGGATACATAAAGCTAACCCAAAGAACACCGCATACACACATAATCGTACTGGGGATAATCGACTGCTTAAATACGCTCTTAAAATCATAGCCTCCAGCCTCCATCGCTAGTGGAATTGCCGGACAGGACATCGGTGTACTATATGCAGAAGTTGCAGCAATATGAATCATAACGGCCGCTCCAATGGGATTGATTCCCATCACTTTGACCGTTGCCAAAATCACCGGCATCAATGACCACATAATTGCTCCATTGAGCATAAACTGAGTCATAAGGAAGGTCACAAGAAAAATAATAAAATAAACTCCTATTGTATTATTAACTGATGCTGCCATATTGGCAATCATGGTACCAATCAAATCTGCAGCTCCGGTATTCGTAAGTGCCCCTCCCATAGACAAGGCACCTGCAAATACAGCAAAATAGGGAACCGGTAATGCATCATTAATCTGTTTTCCTTTCATTACTCCTGTGACAACCATCAAAATAGCACCGATCAGAGAAATCAGCCAAGGCTCAATGCCAATCTTGCCGGATACCAGCAAGGCTGCACAAGTTGCAAAAAATACCACATAGCCGCATTTTTCCTGAAACGGAGGCAGCTTTCTCTCTTCCTCTTCGCCACCCTTTACTTTCATTGTCACGATCATCGTAGAAGGTTCATCTGGCGCAAGATTAAATCCAACAGTAACAACATAAATCAACATCATAATAATCCCAGGTGCACGAAGAACCATGTCATTGATAACCGTCATGGAATAGTTGTTAATACCAAATGTTTCAAAAAGAGAGTTTACCTGCATTACAAATGCATACGCTGCCCCCATAGGAAGCCAGGACATTGTCGCCAATAATGCTACCACCAGAGGGTACATAACCTTCGAACGCTTAACACCGATCTCATCCATTGAAGCCCCCAGAAGTGGAGCAACAATCGCAAATTCGGCGACGGCCTGACCAATAAACTGGCACAAGACCACTCCAAGAATCATATATCCAAAGAAAATCTTTCTGGCCGAACCCTTTGCCATTTTATTTACTTTTTTCGCCATGTTTTTTACGAATTGTGTTTTGGTAAAACCAGCAGAACACACAAACATACAGACGCACAGCCATAGATTCTGATTCCCAAAATAGCTCATAGCATCTACGGTATCAATACATCCTGTCAGATAAAATGCACAAAGCGATGTAAGAGCAATCACTCCCATCGGAAATCTATTCGATAAATATCCAATAACTGTAAGTAAACTAATAATCAAACAAATCACGATTTGTGTTGACATACTTTCTCCTCCTCAGATTCCAATCATACAATTTTTCAGACTATTTCCATTGAGACACGATCGTTTTCCAGATTGTATCCATGAGTATCTGTGTATCAAATTCATATGAATGCAGTGCAATGACAGCTTCATATTTTGGTAACACAATGGCCAACTGTCCTCCCCATCCAGACAGGTAATATGCCTCATCTCGATAAGCCCTCCAGAAAAAATAGCCATATCCAGCAGTGATATCGCTGGTATCACAAAATTGTGCTTCCTGGCAGGTTTCGATTCTCCGCCCAGTTGCTTCCTGAATATACTCTGCGGAAACAAGCTGACACCCATTCCACTTCCCATGATTCAGACAAAGTTGTGCGATACGCGAGAACTCTTCTGTCGTCAGTTGTAGCCCGCCCGGTCCACAGGTATATCCTAATGGATCAGTGAGCCACTGGGGATTGGCGATTTTCAATGGTTCAAACAATCTTGGTTGAAGCCAGTCAATCAGGTTTTCTCCTGTCAACTCACAAATCATACGAGCCAAAATGTGTGGACACGCATTGTTGTATACAAATTTCTCACCTGGTTTCAACTGCAGCGACTGTGAAAATGTATAATTTACCCAGTCAAGGTTCTCCAAATCGTCACGATTTATCGATCCAGGTATCATCGAATATCCATCCATCAGCTTATGATCATGCCCGCTGCTCATCATCAGCAAATGTCGCACACGAACCTGATTCCAATGCTCATCGTAATACTTTGGCAGGTACCGGTTCAAGATCTCAACCGGTTTCGTATCTAAGCTAAGCAGCCCCTCGTCTATAGCAATTCCCACAGCTAGACTTACGATACTCTTGGTTGCAGAATGAATATCCGTTCTTCGATCTGTCTGCTGAAAGTGAAACTCTGCCACTGTTTTATCCTTTTGTTTTACCAGGATATGATGCACGCCAAGCTTTTTTTGACAAACCTGTTCCGCAAAAGGTGCAATATCAATTCCCATCCTCATGTCTCCTTTATGTTATTTCAAAAAGCACTTTTCTTAATAAGAATATAATATTTAATTGACCATTTGACAAATGTTAATTATAATATACAAATATAGGAAAAATCCTATATTGAAGAGGACACAATATGAACAATAAAAATATTCAGTATTTTTTGACAGTTGCCAATGAACATAGTATTTCCACCGCTGCCCAAAAGCTCTATATTACCCAACCATCCTTATCCCAGGCCATCAAACGCATAGAAGATTATGTGGGTGTCCCCTTGTTTAAGCGAACAACAAATGGTCTTCAACTTACCAATACCGGTGAGCAGTTCTATTCGACTGCCATGCAAACAGAAAAAATATGGCAGAATTTTTCCTTAAATTTATCTGCTCCTGACACTTTGAAGGAGGGCACTCTTTCTTTTGGAATTACCATGCAGCTTGGCCTGAAAGTTCTCCCTGACATTCTGATTCGTTTCCACCAAAAGTTTCCCAAAGTCAACTGCAATGTCCATGACGCAGCCCATACCCAGCTTGAGAAAGAAATGATGGATGGCAGTCTGGATCTTGCCATTACACACATTCAGCACCATCAGGAGCACCCCACCCTCTCCTATGACACTTTTTTTCGTGATCCCTTTGTGATTATTTCTTCTCCCGAAAGAGATTTTTCAGATATTCCCGGCATAATTACAACCGGTCCTCACGGCCCGGAAATTGATATTCGTGGATTAAAAGGCGAGAAATTCATTTACACAAAAAGGAATAATCAAACACGACGTATTATCGATGCCACCCTGGCACGGGGCAGTATTTTAAAACCCGAAGAATACCTGGTCAACAACCAATTTCAAACCATACAAGCCCTTGTTTCTGCCAATTTAGGCATAGGGATTATCCCACGTAGCTATCTCGTCCCTTCAATTCAAGTAAACATATATAACATCCCTGAGGAATACGAAGCATATTGGGACTCCTGCATTATAACTCGAAAAAATTATACGTTGAATTCTCTGGAACGCAGTTTTGTTCAGATATCAAAAGACATCTGTATTGCAAAATGTACCTGAATGAACTATAAAACAAAGAAAGGGCCCTGAAAACAGGTCCTTTCTTCCATGTATGAAATTCTTGTTTTATTTAGAGCTTCCCATCCTGATTTACCCCGGTGTTCTCCTAAGCACGCGCCTCAAATCCCCCCGCACACCATCATTCATAAATCCTATACCCATTTTTCCCAGCATGCTTTGCCTCATACAAAGCGATATCCGCCTTCTTGTAAAGAACCGCCAACTCCTCCTGCCCCTTCGTCGCCACAACTACACCGACTGAACAGGAGATCGGGAACGGGTAATGATCCTTTTCCTGAATCTGACAGATGTTTTCAACCAGCTCTTTCGCCTTCGTCTCAGCATCCTCTTTTTTGCTGATCGACGTCATAAACGCAGTGAACTCGTCGCCGCCAAGCCTTCCCACAATATCCGTGGCGCGAAATGTCTTGTTCAGGGTTGCGCCGACCGAGATTAAGACGCGATCCCCCATCCCATGTCCATAGGTATCATTGATCTGCTTAAAACCATCCAGATCCATAATCAAAAACGCGCACTGCAAATGTGCATTTCTCCGTTCGTTCAGAACCATGTTGGCTTTCTCTTCGAAGCTGCTGCGGTTGTATACCAGCGTGAGGGAATCCCGCTGCGCCTCCTTATCCTTTGTGACGTCTTCCGATATTCCAATCATCTTGATCGGCCTGTTCCGCTCGTCAAACACAACGTGAAACAGAACCTGCTCCCACCAATACACGGTATCTTTGCCGCAGACAGACCGCTCTTTGATTCGCCAGCATCCCTGCACATCCTGCTCTCCACGGTAAACCTTTTTCATCGCCGCACGCACGAGCGGGATGTCATCCGGATGAACATACCCTTTTTCAATCGCACTTTCCGGTATGTTTTCCCGAAGTTCATAAAATCCATGCTTCTCATCTTCATTATCAATCTTCGTCACACACATGGTGTTCAAATCAATCTCCCAGATGCACAAATGCGTGCGCGCAAGCGCCATCTTCAAACGCGTCCCATCCTCCAACTGCCGCATCTGCGCCCGCTTCTTTACGATGAAAATGATCAGAACCAGCATGCCGATCGTCAGCACAATCACCATCAGCCCGCCAATCACGAGCAATGGGTGTTTGTAGACAAAGACGATTAGATCATTGTCATATGCCGCATGAATAATGCCTTCATAGACGGCTTCGTTGATATCCAGATCCCCCATCCTGTCAATGCTCTTGTCAAAAATGGACAGCAGCGCCGGATCTTCCTTCGTGCTGATTCCAAATGCGAGTTTCCAGCCAAAGTCTGAGATGGTATGGCTCTTGAGTCCGCTGTATTTCGGAACACTCATATAATATTCCGCACAGTACGAAGCGATGATCGCCATGTCAGCCTGACCACGTTTTACCAGGTTTAAGCATTCCTCGTTGGAGGAACAGGTGATAAGAGTCGCATTCCTGATACTCTCCGCGATCTTCGGATTCGCATAGTCTCCATCCACAACAGCAATGGTTCGGCTCTCACCGCCATGATAAAGCTCCATCTGTGCATTCTTGGAGACGATGGCGCTGTTGATCATCAGATAAGGCTTTGACAGGTTCACACGGTACTCTTCCGCCATGGCGGCGTCATCGGCCAGGCCGGAAATCATATCCGCCTCACCGGACTGCACCGCCTTCAATGCTTCCGCGTAGCTATCCATAATTTTGTATTCAATCTGAAATCCGCTGTACTGCTCCAGGCGCGTCAGTATCTCCGCAATCACCCCAGCGTATTGGCCGTCAGAATCTCTGGCATACTCCAGCGGTCTCCAGGAAGCGTCGGCGGCCACAACCACCACCGGATGCTTCTCCTGATATGCCTGTTCCTCCTCCGTCAAAGGAACCTGTTCGTAGTCGAATCCATGCGTATCCAGATCCGAGGCCGCCTGCAATTTTACCACAAATGCTGCCGCCACAGACAGTACCACTGCAATCCCCAGGCAAATACTCCCTCTTAGAAATACATTGTGTCCTCTGATGTTTCTCACCCCGAACCCCTCCCCTTGTCGCTGTTTCTGTCGCCTTTCAGCCAAACTCTGCACCAGTCCCCAGGAGATTTCGGATCTCATCCTTGATTTTGCATTCCATCATCAGATGCAGAATACAAAGATCTTACCCCTACCCGTTTCTCCCTCTGTTATATAAAGAAATTATACCGCAAAGCAGAAGGAAACACCATGGCTTTTGCAGCACAAATCCGGCTACTTTCCGAAAATTTCCGCTGCCTCCTTCATATTCTCCATAATCGAAACGCCGAACGGACATCTGGTCTCGCAGGCTCCGCAGCGGATGCATTCTCGCGCATGATGCGGCAGGACTGCATAATGCTCCCGCACCGTTTCCGGAATCTCCTTCTGAGCCTTCGCCAGATTCAGAAATTTCGTCACAGACGCGACATCGATCTTTTTCGGGCAGGGCGCACAATGGCTGCAATACATGCAGTGTCCCTTCCAACTGATATTCGGGAAGGCGGCAAATGCAAGCGCATAATCCTTCTCCTCCTCGGTCGCCGTCTCGTAGGCCACGCTTGTTTTCATCTGCTCCACCGAACGAGCACCCGCGAGAACCGTCGCCACCGCCGGGCGGGTCAGCGCATAGTGAATACACTGGGCCGGAGTCAGCGCTTTCCCCGCCGGAGACAGCTTTTCATCCAGCAGATCCCCGCCGCCAAATGCTTTCATAACCGTGATTCCCACACCCCTGCGCTGACAGAGTTCGTACAACTCCTGCCGCTCCTGATCCATATTGACAAGCGGCTTCGCGTAATTCTTTTCACTCCACAGCTCTTCCACATTCTCGGTGGCCGGCTGAAGGTCGTAGCATGGATTGATACTGAACATCAACACCTCGATCGCACCGCTCTTTACCGCCTCCAGCGCAACCTCCGGATTGTGACTGCTCAGCCCGATATGATGAATTCTCCCGGCCTGTTTCAGTTCCCGGGCGTATTCAAGCACCGGTCCATTGGCAATGGTCTCCCAGTCACACAGAGAATCCACGTAATGAATCATCCCCACATCCAGATAATCCGTCTGGAGCAATGTCATCAGCTCCTCAAATCCCGCCCGCACTTCACGGATGTCGCGGGTTCGCATGTACTGTCCATTCTTCCATACCGAGCAGATGTGTGCCTGGATGATAAAATCCTCCCGTCTCCCCACCAGCGCTTTTCCGACACTGGCGCGCAGCTGCGGGTCCGACGCATAGAGATCAAAATAATTGATGCCGTATTCCTGCGCCGCATCCAACATCCGCGCCGTGTTCTTGTATTGATTCTCCGAAAAACCCTCGCAGCCCATGCCGATCTCACTGACCTTGAGACCGGTGTTTCCTAAATCACGATAGTTCATAAGACGTATCCTCCATATTGTTCTTGACTTATAGATCTGATTGAGTTAAATTATTTATAAAGAGATGGGTTTGTTACCGTACGGATTTGCCTAGGCGGGGTGCTCGTTTCTTTTTTTTATGTTTATGACATCATATAAATACATTTTTTGATTCTTATCATGCAGATTTTAAATGGCTTAGCAAGAGAATCATCCTTTATATCAGTGCCCTTCAATATGATCCACCAGTTTCCCATGATACTCATCCAGACTATCCGGCATCGCTTCCGATACACGGTTCAGCAGCAGATCCGGCAAGTAGCGCGGGATTTTTCCTCCCGCAGTCATGGCACGCACACAGCCGATGCAGGTGACAACCACATTGTCGCAGGGAAACTGATCCGCCCGCTCTTTGATCCGCGCCTCCACCCGCTCATTCGGCACATAGCCATAGAAATTATCCCCGCAGCAAACGGACCTTGTTCCACTGAATTCTGCTTCCAGGATGGTAATATGCATCTTGCAAAGCAGACTGCGAATCGCCTTATGTACCTGCGGTTTATGGCGATATCCGCAGGAATCGTGCACAGAGACCGTCAGTCCGCTGTGATCCGGCAGCTTAAGCCCATCTATGTGATCCAGCATTTCCCAGATAGAGATGGTATGGATCCCGGCATACAGAGAGCGGAAACGCCGATCGCAGCCCGCACAGTTATTGATCACGGTTGCTCCCTCCGGCAAACGCGGATCGTGGCGGCAGCAGATATCATGAAATTTCACATCCCCCAGATACTCTTTCAGCAGTTCCCACAGCATCCTGGGAACCTCCGGTTTGTACACACTCATCGCACAGCCCGGATTAAAATAACATTTTTCCATATCAATCCTGTCAATCGAACAGCTTTCTCTGATCCTTGTCATATCCGTCATCCTCCTCTATACAGGCCCTGGTGCCCCAAGCGGGCAGACATACGCGCAGGTACCACAATCAATGCAGCGTCCTGCATCAATCTCGTACCTTCCATTCCCCTCATGGATCGCATTGACCGGACACGCAGCCGCACAGCTTCCGCACATCACACACGCCTTCAAAATGACGTAATAAAACGTATCCTCCACACCGGAAACAACCGGAGCGGCATACCCCTGTTTCTGATTCACCGCAGCTTCCTCCTCACTCCCCATCATACGCCAACGCGGCTTCCGCGCAATCCGTATCAATGATCAGCGTATCCACGAATCCTCCCCGCAGGGCGCCGTGAACCGCTTTCCCTTTTGTTTTTCCATAGGCAATGCATACCACATTTTTGCATTTCACAAAATCTTCAAACTCGATTGCGATCATTCTTTCCGCAAGCACGGTATGAATTTCTTTTCCCTCCTTATCAAAAAAATGTCCGCCGATATGACCGATTGCCCCCTGCTTACTCAACAACTCAAACGTGTTTTCCCCCAGATAATGCTCCCATGTTTTATACTCAATCGAACCAACACTCGTCAAGATCACATCCGCATTCTGTGCCAGGGAAAGCGCGTGTTGGATCGTATCATCCTGTACCAGACTTTCTTTTAGTTCTTTATTCTTTACAAACAGTGGCGCATAAATATACTGATAGGTTCCGCCGTATGCGGACGCGAGATCCTTTGCCAGATCCATTGCATCGCGCTCCGGTCGCTTCACATTCGATGCTCCCATAATCGGAACCACCGTAATCGGAATGTTTTTCTTATTATTTGCATCAATATAGCGAACGATATGATACAGTGTGTTTCCCCAGGAAATCCCCACTACCATGCGATCCTTTACCACCGAATCAAGATAATAGGCGGATACCTCCGACAGGCGTCTCATGACCTGGTCCTTATTACTTTCTTTCGCCATTACAACGCGGATATTTTTGACATGATATAATTGTTCCATTTTCATTTCTAATTCCAAATCCCGCTCCCAGGGTTCTTTAATTGATATTTCCACGACACCCAAGGCCCGTGCTTCTTTCAGCATCCGCGAAATCTTGGACCTGGACGTATACATCCGGTCAGCAATTTCGTTCTGTGTCATTTCAGAATTATAATAAAGGTTCGCAATGACTGCCAGCGTATTCCACTTTTCCTGAATCGTCATGGATTCATAGTTTTTGAGATCTTTCATGGTAATTCCTCCGTTTTCATTGCGTCTGTTTCTGATATTATACAACAAAAAGAGTGGAGATCAAAGCTCATCCACTCTTTTTATCACGTTTTTATCACGATAATCTTACCGATATAACAACTGCCGACATCCGGGCATCACAGGAACGATTTAATCTTCCGGTAAATCCCTTCTGCATCCAGACCATATTTATGAAGCAATTCGATCGCTGCGCCGGATTCTCCGAACACATCATTGATTCCAATCTTCATGACTCTGGTTGGGGCTTCTTCCGAAAGAACATCGCAAACCGCACTGCCGAGCCCGCCAATGACAGAATGCTCTTCTACGGTGACAACCCGTCCCGTCTCCTTCGCCGCCGCTAAAACCAGTTCCCGGTCAAGAGGTTTTATCGTGTGAATATTGATCACCTTTGCCTCGATGCCATCCGCCGCCAGCCGCTCTGCTGCCAGTAAGGTTTCACTGACCGGCAGGCCCGTGGCAAAAATCGCAAGATCTTTTCCTTCCCGCAAAACAACGCCTTTGCCAAGCTCAAAGCGATACTCCGGATTGTCATTGATGACAGGAACGGCCAGGCGGCCAAATCGTAAGTAAACCGGCCCGTCGTGTTCGTACGCGGCCATGACCGCGGCCCGCGCCTCCACATCATCCGAGGGATTTAAAATCACCATTCCCGGAATGGTTCTCATCAGCGCAATGTCTTCGTTGCATTGATGGGTCGCTCCGTCTTCTCCAACCGAGATGCCCGCGTGCGTTGCCCCTATTTTTACATTCAAATGCGGATAGCCCACGGAATTTCGAACCTGCTCAAATGCCCGTCCCGCCGCAAACATTGCAAAGGAGCTTGCAAATGGCACTTTCCCGGTTGCTGCCAGACCTGCCGCAACCCCAATCATATTCGCTTCTGCGATTCCACAGTCGATGAATCGGTCCGGAAATTCCTTTTTAAACAGTTCTGTCTTGGTCGCTGCCGCAAGATCTGCATCCAGGACAACGACATCCGGATGGTTCTTTCCCAACTCGACCAATGCCTTGCCATAGCTTTCACGGGTTGCAGCCTTTTTTACCTCTGACATAATGCTTCTCCTTCCTGTTCCAATTCCTCCATCGCCACCTGATATTGCTCATCATTTGGAGCTTTCCCGTGCCATGCAGCCTGATTCTCCATGAACGAGACTCCTTTTCCTTTGACGGTCTTTGCAATGATTGCAACCGGCTGTCCTTTTATGGTTCTGGCTTTCGCAAACGCCTCTGCGATTTCATCCATGTTGTTTCCATCGATACAGATCACATGGAAATTGAATGCTTCAAATTTGCGGTCGATTGGATAGGGTGAGTTCACTTCGCTGATGGCACCATCAATCTGAAGATTGTTGTTATCTACAATCACCACGAGATTGTCCAGTTTTTTATGCGCAGCAAGCATACTTGCTTCCCATACCTGCCCCTCCTCGAGTTCGCCATCTCCAAGCAGCGTATAGACCCGGTAGGAATCCCCTGACATTTTCGCTGAAATCGCCATGCCGACGGCCGCAGAGATTCCCTGCCCTAGCGATCCCGATGACATATCCACGCCAGGAATGTGCTTCATATCCGGGTGCCCCTGCAAATAGGAGCCGAGCTTGCGAAGCGTTTTTAAATCTTCCTTCGAAAAAAATCCCCGTTCTGCCAGTACCGAATAAAATCCTGGAGCCGTATGACCTTTTGAAAGGACAAAACGATCCCGGTCTGCTTTCTTTGGTTCCTTCGGATCAATATTCATTTCAGCAAAATATAAATAAGTAAACATATCTGCTGCCGATAAGGATCCGCCCGGATGTCCTGCTTTTGCAGCGTGTACCGCAGTCACAATCCCTTTGCGCACTTCATTGGCAGCCATCTCCAACGCTCGTTTTGACATATCCTCTCCTCCGCTTTGTCTGGACCTTCCGCTTGTTCTATTCGCCAAAAACAGCCTTATAATCTGCCTGGAATTTCGCAATTCCCTGATCGGTTAACGGATGCTTTGTCATCTGCTCGATCACAGAATAAGGAACGGTCGCAATATCCGCTCCCGCCAGCGCACAGTCTGTCACGTGAATCGGATTTCGCACACTGGCCGCGATAATCTCAGCCTCAATCCCATAGATATCAAAGATTTCTGCGATGGTCTTAATCAGATCAACGCCCGGCTGTGAAATATCATCCAGACGACCAAGGAACGGAGAAACATAAGCCGCTCCCGCTCTGGCTGCCAGCAGTGCCTGATTGGCCGAGAAGATCAGCGTCACATTGCATTTGATCCCTTCGCCGGAAAGCACTTTGGTCGCTTTTAATCCTTCCACGGTCATTGGAATTTTCACTACCATATTCTTGTGGAGCTTTGCTATCTCCCGCCCTTCAGCGATCATGCCCTCGGCATCGGTCGTCGTCGCCTTCACCTCGCCGCTGATCGGTCCATCCACAATGTCTGCGATTTCTTTCAATACCTGAACCTGACTTTTTCCGCCTTCCTTTGCAATCAGAGACGGGTTCGTGGTAACTCCGCAGATCACTCCCATGTCATTTGCTTTCTTAATATCCTCAATCTTCGCTGTATCTACAAATAATTTCATTCTGATTCTCCCATTCTTTTCTGCTGCGCTGCGTGTCAGATACTCTGCCCGTAATAGGCATCTGCCCCATGTTTTCTGTAATAGTGCTTATCCTGCAATTCCTGCGGCGCAGGATTGACTTTCGGATTGATCAGCTCGGTGCGAAATGCCATCTTGGCACATTCTTCCAGGACAACTGCGTTATGCACCGCTTCCATCCCATCTTTTCCCCAGGCAAAGGGTCCATGGTTTTTGCACAATACGCCCGGAACTGCCGCAACGTCTTTCTTTTTTCTCTTAAATTCATTTACGATCAGTACGCCAGTGTTTTTCTCATATGCCGTATCAATTTCTTCCTGGGTCAGGCACCGCAGACATGGGATCTCACCATAGATATAGTCCGCATGGGTCGTTCCATAACACGGAATATCTCTCCCTGCCTGCGCCCAGCTTGTGGCATAGGCGGAATGCGTATGTACGATGCCTCCCATTTCCGGAAATGCTTTATACAGCTCCACATGGGTGGCCGTGTCCGAGGACGGATTATAAGCGCCCTCGATCTTATTGCCCTCCAGATCCATGATTACCATATCCTCCGGCTTTAGCTGGTCATATGGAACTCCGCTTGGTTTGATGGCAAAATAGCCCGTTTCCCGGTCAATCTCGCTTACATTGCCCCACGTGAAGGTGACCAGACCATGCTTTGGCAGTTCCATGTTGGCCTGATATACTCGCTCTTTCAGTGCTTCTAACATGTGATCCTCCTTTCG
This sequence comes from Lachnospiraceae bacterium, assembly GCA_028693165.1. Classification (GTDB taxonomy): domain Bacteria; phylum Bacillota; class Clostridia; order Lachnospirales; family Lachnospiraceae; genus Brotaphodocola. Next base: position 202,182 of record JAQUVX010000001.1, read on the forward strand.
GCTACTCAAATTCATACATTGCAATTTCATTGATTTCGCGGTTTGTTGTAACCAGGACATCCCGATCTCCCCGGTGAAATCCATACGCATTTGCCGGTCCGCAGTCATGGTCGATTACATCCACCTGATACGTCCCGTCCGCCCATGTGACTTTCAGCAAATCGCGGTTTCCTTTTCTGTGTCCGATCATAACAACCGACTTTCCTGCGATTGTGCCGCTCCAGATTGCATGAAGGAATTCCACCTTTTCCGGATATTCATAATCCAGTTCATAGGCTCCATCCGTTTCCCGGTAAATCTGAACCCTATCTCCGTGGAAGGGTGTCATGACCAGAAGTTCTTCCCTGCCATCCCCATCCAAATCAATGAACACCGCATCGCTGGCCGGTATTTCAAGTAAAGTTTCAATCGTCCACTCCGCATGTTCGCGGGTCGGAGGATCAAAGCGAAACACACCGTTTTCGCTGCAAACCAGAGAAGCGGTTTTTCCGTCTCTCACCATCCTGTAATACCCATGATTTTTTAACATATTGTCCTTAATTACCGTAAGCTCCAGCTGATGCGTCTCATTAAAGCCGCTCAAATCCTCCGGGAGAAGTGCGGCGTACACCTTTCCGGGATTGCTCCAGTCATCCTTGTACGCATGACCGGATTTTAATGTACAGGCGATCAGATACTGCTGTCCGTCACATTCCACGATGTCAAACCGGTGCACAAACGGAAGGTCGGTCAGCGTGCGGATCTTCCATGCTCCGTTTTCCGGTGTTGCAATCACGATTTTTGCCTCTTTGGAATCATTGGGGGAATAGAACTTGTGCGTTGCCAGAAACTGTCCGTCTGTCCCCGGAACCTGAACCATCGTCATCACTCCGCCTGGTCCCTCCCACACCGTTTCTTCTTCCCTGCCTTCCGTATCAAATAAGATACACCGGTCCGTCTTTTCTGCTGCTACCAGAATATGGTCTGCACCTTTATAATGCAGCGGCGCAATCGAGTAACATTTTTCCAACTCTGCCATTACTTTTTTCTTCATATTGCTTCCTCTTCCTTCCCGCCCCACAGCTTCCTGTAATTTTGATTCATCTGTGCCCTGTATCGTTCGTATTGCAGCACAATGGTTTCGTCTGGAAGATAGACCTTCGCCTTATCCTGTTTGCTGATTTTGTCAAAGGCTTCTTCCACAGAAGCATAAATGGACATGGACGCAGCCGCAACCATCAGCGCACCTCTTGCTGTCGCGTCAGCCTTTCCGCGTCTCACGAGCTTCATGCCATAGACATTCGCCTGCATTTCATTGAACGGTTCGCTGTTTGAAAGTCCGCCATTGATATAAATATCCGACACCTTCAGATACTTGTTCATCACATCAATGCCATTTCTGATTTCAAAACAGATTCCTTCCAAAAGGCTCCGCAGCATATCCTGCTTCGTCGTTCCCAAGGTCATGTTTGCAAAAACACCCTTTGCCATATTGTTCCAATCCGGGGTCGATCTTCCCATAAAATAGGGAATACAGAGGCAGCCATTGGAACCAGCCGGTGTCTCCTTGATCTGCCGATTGATTTCGTCGAAGGAGGTTTCCGGGAAAAATTCCTTTCGAAACCAGTCAAACGCGGAACAGCAGGTTAATACACTCGATTCTAATATGTACTGCCCCTTCACCGAAGAAACATTGCAGATCACATCCTGCTCCAGATTTTCCGGAACCTGATCCGTCTCTGTGATCAGATAGCCGCCAGTTCCTGTGGTCACAGAAAGAATGCCTTTTTTCACCACACCCTGTCCGATGGCACCGCACTGCTGATCCCCGCCCGCAGTAATCACCGGAATCCCCTTCGGACATCCCGTGATCGTGGAAATCCGGTTTGTTGTATAACCACAGATGCTTCCAGGTTCTGTCAACTCACATAATTTTTCTTGTTCGACATGAAAGAGTTCCAATAATTCCTCATCCCACTCATGTGTTCTGATGTTCATTAAAAGCGAACGGCTTCCATAGGTGTAATCCGTACAGATCCGTCCGGTCATGAGATAGATCATATAGTCCGGAATCACCATGAATTTATAGGTCCGGTCATAGAGTTCCGGACGTTCTTCCCGAATCCAGGTCATTTTCGTGGCAGAAAACACCGGATTAATCCTGGAACCACACCGTGAAAACACCTGATCGTTTAAACCTTCCATGCGTTCGCACAGGTAATTCGTCCGCTTATCCTGCCACATGATTGCATTGCAAAGCGGATTCATCTCACGATCAACCGGAATCACCGATGATCTCTGAGACGTGATGGAAATGGCATCGATCTTCTGATTTTTCGTTTCAGCCTCTGCCGAGACCTGTCTCAGGATGCTGTATAAAGCCTGCTCCCAGTCAGCCGGGTTTTGTTCCACCCAGCTGTTCTCCAGATAGGACGCCCGATACAGCTCCTGCGCTTCGATCAGATTCTGTCCAAGCTCGTCAAAGAGGATTCCCCGCATACTCGATGTTCCCACATCGATCACCAATATATTCATTGCTGCCTCCTGCCTTTATGCCTGCCGGTTTTTATAAGCAGGAACGGAACGGTATATTCTGCGGTGCCTCAAAGCAATCCTCGAATCCTCTCTGGTGATGATAGTAAAGCTTGTTCTGATCTGCCGGATAGGTATATTTTCCGCCTACCTGCCAGAAGAACGGATGGAACTTATATTCATTTCTGTCCTTCTTGAAATCATATAATACTTTTATTTCTTCGCAGTCCGCCTGGAAATTGGTCCATACATCCCAATGAATCGGCACTACAACCTTGCACCGTAAATTTTCCGCCATACGCAGGATATCTACCGATGACATCTTGTCCTGCATACCGATCGGATTCTCGCCGAACGAACCGAATGCAACGTCAATGTCATAATCTTTTCCATGCTTCGCAAAATAAATCGAGAAATGAGAATCGCCGGAATGATAAATATTACCGCCTGGCGTTTTTACCAGATAATTGACTGCCTTATCATCCATGTCCGTCGGGCACACGCCAGTCAGCTCTTCTCGGTCGGCCCCTGTCGCATCCGTTGTCACGATACAGGTTCTGTCAAAGCTGTCCAGTGCAACGATTTCGATATCCTTGATCTTGATGGTATCTCCCGGTTTCACCGTGATGCATCGCTCTGCCGGAACGCCCCACTTCTGCCACAGCTCCACGGATTTCTTAGGTCCGATGAAGGGAACCGGAATCTCATTTCCGTGCTCGTCGGTGGTGGTCATGCCGCTTTGAATCACGTGTGCCGCCCATTCTGCGCTCATGTGATCCTGATGATAATGTGTCGCAAGTACCGCATCTACCTTTTTGAATGCAAATGGATCAATCACAAACGGAACATTGCGCAGATTTGGCTGCATGGCTCTTCCACCGCACATATTTGCCATCTGATGTCCCACTGCCATCTTGCCGTTCCCGTGGGTCCGTTTGCCATTGCCGCACCATAAATCAATGGTAAGATTAGTGTCTGCCGGAGTTTTAAACCACACGCCCGTACATCCGAGCCACCACATTGCAACATTGCCCGGTGTCACGACCTCACGTTCAATATCCTCGACCAACCAGGTGCCCCACTCAGGGAAGGTGCTTTCGATCCAGCTTTCTCTTGTCATTTCACTAATTTTGCTCATGCTATGTCTCCTTTTTCTTTTTTTGCTTTGTCGTTGTTGTTGCTCTCATCGTATCATCTATCCTTAGTGCCTTCAACATTATTTCGCCATCTGCACAAATGTGCAAATTGTTTTTATTGGAACTGCTGATCCAGGATGGCACGCATATTTTGATTGGCGAAACGGATCTCGTCCTTCCAGTTCTCACCGCCCAAATCCCAGAGTTCTGTCACGTAGCGCCGTACCCCCGCTTTCCATGCAGTCTCAATAATCCGTTCAAACTCGACATGCCCCGTGAGAAATGGTACCTCTCTGAAAATTCCCGGCAGCGTTTCCTTCAAATGCAGTGCAATCAGCTTTCCTTTTCCCAAAGCCAGATCCACACACACATCATGACGATTTGCTACTGCTGCATTCGTAATATTGCCTGCATCCGGATAGATCTTTAAATAAGCAGAATCCACCATATTGACATACTGAAGTGCTTTTGCCGTTGTGTTCATAAAATCATTTTCCATGGTTTCAAATCCGACCAAAACGCCTTTTCTTTCCGCCGTTTCCGCTATTTTTTTGATATTCTCCAGAAAATACTTTTTTGTTTCTACCGTAGACTCTCCATAATACACATCATATCCGGGAATCATCACGGTACGGATTCCAAGATCCGGTGCCAGTTCAATCGCCTTTTCAGCAATCAGCATGGCTTTCGTGCGAATTTCTTCTGACAAATCCCCCAGTGCATATTTGGTCAGAGCACTCACACTCATCGAGCCGATTGGGGTTTCCGTCTGAAACATAGCCTTTACAATTTTTTTCTTTTCTTCTTTGTCCATAAAAATACGGTCGATTTTTTCCTCGGTTGCATCAATGCTGATTTCCAGATAATCATACCCGCACTCCCTCGTGCATTGCAGCTTCTCGCTCCAGGAAAGAGAGTTCCTCATTGCTTTTTCATATAATCCAATTTCATATTGCTTCACATTCTTCTCCTCCATGATTTTGCGGTCTTTGTTGGCTACATCGTATCATTACCGGATCAATTTTTCAGCTTTTTTTCAACTTGTGCACATTTGTGCAATTTGTTCTTCTCCTCCAGCAGAAATGCTCCCATCAAAAAAAGCAGCCGTCCATGATTTTAATCACAACGACTGCCTTTTTATCCTAATTTTTATTCTGCTTACTCTTCCGGCCTGATCACATAAGCCGCGACAATCTCCCCATAGTAAGCCGTATGGAAATCCCGGTTCCGGTCGCAAAACGAACTGTCGACATCCTGCGGATAGAACTTGTCTCTGGTTTTTTCCGGGATGGCTTCTGGATCTTGCGTCTGCTTGTAGATCACGCGGCACTCCAGGGTGAGCGGTGCTTCCCGGATACCCGGAACAGAAATTACTTCTGCGGTTTCAAGATGCAGATTCAGCTCTGAGATTTTATCCGAATCCCGCCCGGATTTCGTTCCGGCTACACCGAGTATTTTCTTATTGAAATCTCCCATCGGGATATTGATGGTGAATTCCGGGTTTTTCTCCAGCATGGAATGGGTAAAACGATGTTCCCTCACAAATACCGTAAAAATCGGTACTGCCCACTCGATGCCCAGGGTGCCCCACGAGATCGTCATCGTGTTGACCTGATCGTCCGCTTTTGTGGTCAGCAAAACACCGCTCTTGGCTGCCTTCAAAATTTCTCCCGCATAGTCCAATACATCAATCTTCTCTTTCATGAAAAACCCTCCTTGTTTTCTGATTTGTCTGTATTATAATAAGACTATATCTTTTTTACAAGAACTTACAATAAAGATAGATACTATCATAAAAGAAAGTATGAGGTGATCCAATGAAGGAAAACAGCATTGATCCTTGCAAGACTGTAAATATGAAGCCCTTTGACTATGCCCTTTCCATCATCAGCGGGAAATGGAAAATGCACGTCCTGTTCTGGCTGTGGAAGCAGGAGGTGATGCGCTATTCGGAGCTCAAGCGGTGTCTTGGCAAAATCACTTACAAGATGCTTTCCAACACCTTAAAAGAGTTAGAAAGCGACGGTCTGATCGTGCGCCACGAATATCCCCAGGTTCCGCCAAAGGTCGAATACTACCTGTCCGAGAAAGGCGATACGCTTCTGCCCGTGATCCAGTCGATCTGCCAATGGGGTCATGACCAGCTTGACGAAAAGCCGTAAGAAAGCCGCAAAGGATCTTTTTCGGTTATAATTTGGCTCTGTTATGGCTGTTTTTTGGTTGCTTTTCAACTCTTTTTCTGCTATACTAGACGTAACAAGAAGTCTGCATACTCACAGCATTTTGGAAAAGAGGGCTGCATATGACCATACAGGATATGAAAGAACGAAAGAAAGAGCTGGGCTACACCTACGCTCAGATTGCATCGTTATCCGGCGTTCCGCTCGGCACGGTGCAGAAGATTTTTAACGGAGCGACCACCTCTCCCCGGTACGAGACCCTGCAGGCCTTATCGAAGGTGCTTGCCAAGCCGCAGGTTTCCTATCATTCCCAGCCGCAGACGGACCCGGTACGGGAAGCACTGTCCGTCTATACGACCAAGCGGCAGGGAGATTATACGCTGGAAGATTACTATGAGATTCCGGACGATGTCCGCATGGAGCTGATCGACGGGACTCTCTACGATATGTCCTCCCCCACATCCGCGCACCAGTTGATCACGGGTTTCCTCTATACCAAACTGCTGAACCATGTCTTTTCCAGCGGCGGCACCTGCCTTCCCATGGTTTCTCCGATGGATGTGCAGCTTGACTGCGATGATAAGACCATGGTGGAGCCCGATGTCATGGTCGTATGCGACCGCGACAAGATTATCCAGCGCTGTGTGTACGGCGCGCCGGACTTTATAATCGAAGTCCTCTCTCCCGCCACAAGGAGAAAAGACACCGTGATCAAGCTGGGCAAATATTCCAATGCCGGTGTCCGCGAATACTGGACGATCGACCCCATCAAAAAAAAGGTAGTCGTCTATGATTTTGAACATGACGACTACCCGATTCTTTATGGTTTTGATGCCAAGGTTCCCGTTCGCATCTGGGATGGAAGCTGCGAGATTGATTTTGCGGAACTATATGAACATATTCGCTTTCTCTATGAGCGGGATTAGCACTCCTCGTCCAGCTCCCGAACGACATCCAAGATGGTTCCGTCCCGGTTTTCGATGATGCCGACGACGCGGTCCTTAAACGGAATTTCATCCGGGGTTCCGACGATTTCGTATGCCATATCACGCAGCTCCTCGATCGTGCAAAACGGCAGATGGGTGTTTTTATATGCCTCAATCAGATCTGTTCTGCGCGGATTGATGGCGATGCCGTAATCCGTTACGATGATATCCACGGTCTCTCCCGGCGTCACGGCCGTCACAACACGGTCGCAGATGGTTGGGATGCGGCCTCTGACCAGCGGAGCGATGATGATCGAGCACTTGGAACCGGCTGCGATATCCGGATGTCCGCCTGGTGCTCCTCTGACGATTCCGTCAGAACCCGTCACGACGTTGACATTGTAATCGATATCCACTTCCAGCGCCCCCAGAATAACGAAATCCAGCTTGTTGGCAAACGTGCCTTTGTTCATCGGATTTGCATATTCCGAAGTCGAAATCTCAAAGTGACGCGCATCATTCTTGATGGACTCGATGGAAGCACGGTCGAAGCACTGAGCATCCACGATATTGCGCACCAGTCCGTCCTTTAGCATCTCACAGATCGGCTGTGTGATTCCGCCGATGGAGAAACCCATATGGATGTTTTTCTCTTCCATGATCGGGCGCAGCATGGTATTGACCGCCAGAGAAGCACCGCCTGCACCGGTCTGGAAGGAGAATCCGTCCTGGAAATAAGGCGAATCTGCGATCAGTCTGGTGCAGTATTTTGCCATCATCAGTTCTCTGACATCCTTGGTCATACGGATCGCGTTGCTGATGATCTTGTCCGGATTACCGATCTCGTCAACCACGCAGACGTAGTCCACATTGGTCATGGAAATACTTGCCGGGAAATTCGGGAAGGGCACCAGACAGTCGGTGATCACCACCACATTGTCTGCATACTGGGCATCCACCATGGAATACGAAAGCACTCCGCAGTCGCTCTTTCCGCCGACACCGCGTGCGTTGCCATATGCATCGGAAGTCGGTGCACCGATGAAGGCAATATCGATATGTACATCCCCCTCCTCGATCGCGCGGACACGGCCGCCGTGGGAGCGGATGATCGCCGGTGTCTTTAATTTGCCGCGGGAAATCGCTTCTCCGATCTTGCCGCGTACACCGGAGGACTGGATTCCTGTCACGATCCCCTGCTCAATGTACTCTGCAATCGGATCATGGGCTGCTCCCAGGGAACTTGCACAGATGGTGATGTCCCTGATTCCCATGGCCGCCACCTCTGCCATAACCATATTTACAACATAATCTCCGTCACGGAAATGATGATGGAACGACAATACCATGCCATCCTGAATCTTACATTTTTCCAGAGCTTCCCGGATGTTGGAAACCATCTTGTCCTGCTTCGGATCTACCACGCCGCGAACCATCGGAGCCGCCTTCTTATATCTGACGTTATCTCGGTAATTGGGTCCCTGATACCCTTCTTTTCCGTACTGCTTTAAAATTTCATCCGGAATTTCTCTGCCAATTTTGTTTATCATATCACAGGTCCTCCTCATAGATTCCGGCTGCTTTTGCCAGCTTAAGTGTTCTCACAGCGCCTTCATAAAACGCGATATCGATCATCTTTCCATCAACCATGAATACGCCGATACCCTGCGCCTTTTTCTCATCAATCTCCCTTACGATCTTATCCGCAAAGATGATTTCTTTTTTTGTTGGTGTGAACACCTCATGAACAATCTCAATCTGTCTCGGATTGACCAGTGATTTTCCGTCGAAGCCCATCATTTTGATCATGCGGACTTCCTTTTCAAATGCTTCCATGTTGTCCAAATCAGTAAATACGGTATCCCAGCACTGAACCTTGGCCGCTCTCGCCGCGATAACCATCTGCTGCCTTGCTCCCTGTAGCTCAACTCCTGTTCCTGAGATCACAGTCTGAAGATCTCTGGTGTAATCACCGCCGCTGAGTGCGATACCGATCAGTCGGTCGGAGGAATTGCAGACCTCCAGTGCATTCATGACACCGCGGCAGGATTCCAGCGCCGCCATCAAAAGTGTAGAACCTTCCGGTCTGCCAAACTCACGCTCTGCGGCCAACACATGCTCTTCCACCACATGTACATCCTGTGCACTCTCGGTCTTTGCGATTCGGATGGTATCTGCTCCTCCCGCTACGCAGACACGGATGTCTTCCTTCCAATGCGGGGTATCCAGTCCGTTCATGCGAACAACACGCTCCACTCCGCGATAATTGATTTCCTTCAGCGCATGGTACAGCGAGTACCGTGCACTGTCCTTCTGATTCTCGGCCACCGCATCCTCTAAATCCAGAATAATGGAATCGGTTCCATAGATATAAGGATCTTTGATCAGTCCCGGCTTCTGACAGTTTAAGAACATCATCGAACGTCTCAATCGTTTCTTGTTGGGATGCATCATTTGATTGCACCTCCCCACGGAAGCGTCTCTGTGATGTCATTGGAACGATAAACCGCACATTCCACACGCGCTTTTAATGTACAGTCAAGTGCCCCCTTGTCTACAACGACAACCTTTGCATCTGTGACCTCCAGTCTCTCAAGAACATCTAACACTGTTTTCCGAATCTGTCTGCCAAATTGATGGATGACATTGCTCTCTACGATGAGCTCCAATGTTCCGCTGCCAGGCTCCACGGTCACCTGGGCATCGCTGGACTCTAACGTTCCGGCCACTGCCGATTTTTGAACTACCATGTATGTACCCTCCTGAATGATTTGATAGCTTTAAATTATCACAATTCAGGAAAATGCTCCAATACTATTCTGTCAATAGAAAAATAGGCAAATGCTTATAATTCTTCTGTCTCACTGAAACGCTTCGCATATTCTGCACGGAAGGTTTCCTGATTCGAACGCACGGATTCAATCAGTACCTGTGCAAACCGCTTCACCGCATTGGACCGGTAGGAATAGGGTGGGTACCCCAAGGCCAGCGACCGAAAACTTCCGCCGGGACCGATGGAATAATAATCCAGATCATAGTTCAGATCGACAAAGGTTTCCGGCAGCACGGTGATCCCCATACCATTGGACGCCAGCTTTGCCACCATGGTAATGTTCTTAAAGGTAAAGGACCGTGACGGCTGAATCTGATACTGATCGAACAGTTCTCTGGTAAAGTCATAAAGACGATACGTGATATCATACATAAGGAACGGATATCCGGACAACTGCTTCGGGTCCACCCACGGGATGCATCCCGGATTCCTGTGGATTTCGGCATGAAACGGCATAGATTTCGGCACGGCCAAAAAAATCTCCTCCTCCAGAAAGGGTTCGCAGGGCAATGCCGGATTGCTCAGAGGCGGTACCAGAATCGCCAGGTTGATTTCCCCCCGCTGCAGTTTGAATTCCATGTCCTTGGTGTGTCCTTCGACCACCCGGATCGAGATATTGGGATATTTCTGCGTAAATTCCGGCAGAAAGATCGGAAGCAGGATCGGCGCCCGCTGAGAAGACAGCGCCAGCGTGATAGACCCGGACATCATATCCGATAAATCCGCCAGATGATTCTTCATATCCTGTTCCGCTTTGATCATCTGCCGCGCCGTATCAAGAAAGATTTCCCCTTCCTGCGTCAGCTTCAGCCCTTCCTTGGTCCTGAAAAAAATAGGCTTCCCAAGGTAATCCTCATACTTCTTTAAAAATTGACTCAGCGTTGGCTGAGAAATATAAAACCGGCTTGCCACAACCGACATATTGCCCAGTTCTTCCAAGGCAAATAAGTAATGTATATTTTTAATATCCATAGTAAGCTCCTTTCTTGTGAATATATCATTTTCGCTCTTATCATGTCAATGGCATCCATGTAATTCATATAAGTAAACAACAATATTACTATTGGCTTTTAAATATTGGACAAACTGCATGATTTACCATACAATGACATCACAAACCTGGGGATGTGAATACAGCAATTATTAAATTTCTTGTTAATAGGGGGTATACTTATGACATTATCTGCAGCAATCGGTTTTATCATGGTGTTGACTTTGGTTTTCTGTCTGATTTGGAAAAAACTGCTTCCACCCGTTGCCTTTATCATTCTGCCAATCATCGCAGCGCTGGCCGCAGGATTCGGTCTGACAGAGATCGGAGATTTTGCTTCAGACGGCATCGCAAAGATGGTATCGACCGTATCCTTGTTCGTATTTTCCATCTCCTTCTTCTCTCTCATGAGTGACGTCGGAGTATTTGACGCAGTGGTCAATGCCTTGACGAAAAAAGCCGGCACCAACGTAACCGCAATCATGCTGGCTACCGCAGCCATCGCTGTCATCGGTCATCTGGACGGTTCTGGCGCAACGACCTTCATCATCACGGCTTCCGCCATGTATCCGATCTTCAAAAAGATGAAACTGGACAAACGTGCCCTGATGCTGATCACCTGTCTGGCCATCGGCGTTATGAACATCATGCCATGGGGCGGCCCTACACTTCGCGCTGCTACCGTACTTGGAATCGAAGCTACCGATCTGTGGCATCCACTGATTCCGGTTCAGCTGATCATGCTGGCCATTACCTTTATCGTTGCCTTTCTGTTAAGCAAAGTAACGAAAAAAGGAGCCGCCGGTACTGCTGATGACAGCGCAGACCGTTCTGCAAATCAGGCACCGACAGCAGTGGAATCGGCAAAGGACGACAGCCCAAAATGGAAGCTGTACTTTAACTACATCCTGACGGTCGGCGTGGTTGCCGTCCTGGTTTCCGGCAAGCTTCCTTCCGCTTTTGTATTTATGATTGCGCTGGCCCTTGGCCTGACCGTCAACATTCCGAACTTGAAGCAACAGAGCGGAAAACTGAAGGAATATGGTGTCGCAGCCATGAGCATGGTTGTAACCTTGTTCGCCGCCGGCGTCTTCACCGGTATCCTCGGCGGAACCGGTATGCTGGACAGCATGGCGGAAGCGATCGTATCCATCATTCCGGCAGCACTTGGGCCGTATGCTCACATCATCATCGCTGTCCTGGCTGTACCGCTGATCATGTGCCTGGGAACCGATGCATTCTATTTCGGGCTGCTTCCGGTTGTCATCAGCATCTGTTCCAAATTCGGAGTTGCTCCGGAGGCGGTTGCACGGGTTCTGATTGTTGCAGAAAATGTAGGTGTCATGATCAGCCCTATGACCCCGGCTGTTTTCCTCGGGCTTGGTATGCTGGATCTGGATATCGGAGACCACATCCGTTTTTCTCTCCCATGGATCTGGGGCTGCAGTATTACTGCGATCATCCTATCCGTTGTACTCGGAATCGTTCCGGTATAACACTCCAGGATAACAACATTTTCTATCACAACGTTTCATCCAGCAAAAGAAAGAGTGCGGCATATCAAATCACAAGCTGATATGCCGCACTCTTCTTTTTCTTATTTATTCTTCTAACACGAAAGATCTTCTCCGTTGGAAGCGATCACCTTCTTATACCAGAAGAAGGAATCCTTGCGGTAACGATCCAGGGTCTTTAAATCAAACTCATCACGATCCACGTAGATAAAGCCATACCGCTTTACCATCCCCTCATGAGTAGAGATCAGATCGATGGCTGACCATGGGCAGTAGCCCATCATCTCACAGCCGTCCGTGATCGCCAGACGAATCTGCTCGATATGCTTTTGCAGATACTCGATCCGGTATGGATCGTGAACCTTGCCGTCCTCGGTCAGCTTGTCGTATGCTCCAAGACCATTCTCCGTCACGATCATCGGCAGACGATATCTGGAATACATCTCGCGGATGGTGGAACGGAAGCCCATCGGGTCGATCTCCCATCCAAAGTCGGACTGCGTCAGATTCGGGTTCGAGATGCCCTTATAGAAACCGGCCTCTCCGCGTGCAGACTGCTGGTCAGCGGCCGGATCCAGCTTCTCGTGACCGTTGCTCGCCTCCACGGTGGCGGTGTTGTAATAGTTGAATCCGATGAAATCCGGATGACCATTCTTTAAGGCTTCGGCGTCTCCCGGTGCGAATTCAGGCGTTGCATCATTCTCCTCTAAGTAAGCCCAGACAAGATTGTTGTACACGCCGTAAACGGCCATATCCAGGTAGAGCCAGTTGCGGATTGCATTGTAATTCTGTGCCGCCAGGGTATCCTCCGGCTTACAGCTTGCCGGATAGACTAAGGCGATATTTGGAGCCGGGCCGATCTTCGCACCCGGAAGCATCTCGTGACACAGAGCCATGGCTTTGGCCTGAGCGACCAGCATATGATGGTTCTGCTGGTAGGTCTCTTTGATCACATTGGTACAGCCCTCCGGAATCATAATGGTTCCGATAATCGGGCCTACCAGGGTCAGCATGTTCTGCTCGTTGATGGTCAGCCAGTATTTTACCCGGTCACCGAAGCTGGTAAACATCACCTTTGCAAAGTTCAAAAACCAGTCAACCGACTCCCGGTTCGACCAGGAACCTCTGCGATCCAGCGCTGCCGGCATATCGAAGTGGAACATCGTCACCAGCGGCTCGATCCCGTATTTTAAACATTCATTGATCACGTTGTTGTAATATTCGATGCCCTTGGGATTGACCGCCCCGGTTCCCTCCGGAATCAGGCGGGACCAGGAGACCGAAAAACGGTAGGTCTTAAATCCCATCTCTGCCATCAGGGTGATGTCCTCTTTATACCGGTGATACTGGTCTGCACATACCGTTAAATCCGAAGTTCCCTCCGGAACTTTTTTTACATCCTGACAGGACGGCCCTTTCCCATCTTCCAGGTTCGCACCCTCCACCTGATAGGCGGAGGTGCTTGCTCCCCAGAAAAAGTCTTTGGGAAATGGTTTTAATGTTTTGTGCTGCATGGTATTCCTCCTTATAATGCGATGCGATTAACCGTTGACTTTTCTGTAAAGTTCAATCATCTCTTCTGCCATGATTTTGAATACTTCTGCACTCATCATTTGATCTTCCGCATGGGTTAAAATCAATCCCATATGAAGATCCTCGCCTGCTGCTTCCTTCTGGATCAGATCGGTGTGAGGCAGGTGTCCCTGCTTCATCATCTCATCCCCTTCTTTGATCAGATTCTCGGCTTCCTCATACAGACCTTCTTTGGCCTTCTGTATTGCTCCAATATAATTTGATTTTGCGCCTCCGGCTGATGTGATCAGCTGAAAACAGATCAATTCCATTTCACCCATGCTTTTTTATCTTCCTTTCGATCAATTTCAAGTTTCTGATTTACTGCTGTGCTTCTTCTTCCTGCTTCACATAGCGCTTGTCCGTCGCACGGATAAATGGCAGATATACGAAGAAGGAAAGTACCAGGATTACTACCTGAAGCAATGCGGTTCTCCATCCTCCTACCAGGAATCCTGAGATAATTGGCGGACAGGTCCACGGTACTACTACGCCGCCATACATCGGGCATAAGCCGGTGTAGATGGCAAAATACTCAATCACGCCTGACAGAATCGGCATAATCATAAACGGGATTGCCAGCATCGGGTTCAGCACGATTGGCGTACCGAACAGAACCGGCTCATTAACATTGAACAGAGACGGTGCGATGCCCAGCTTTCCAATCTCTTTTAACTGCTTTGACTTTGCGAGGCAGAACATGTACAATACCAGACCGATGGTAACGCCGGAACCGGTTACGGTCATGAACTGATCCAGGAACTGCTTGGTTACAATGTGACCGCCATTTGCAAGCGTCAGCGGCAGTCCGGAATCCAGGATTGCCTGGTTTGCTGCGGAGTTTGCCAGAAGCAGCGGGCCCATGATGCCATCGCCGATCAGTGTAGAGCCATGAATTCCAAAGAACCAGAAGAACGGAATGACAAAGCCCATTGCAACGACACCACCGAAGGAATCCGTCAGTCCCTGTAACGGAAGCTGAAGTACCTTGTAGATCCACTCAATCGGTGTCACACCCAGAGTCAGCTTGAATACTGCATAAATAATGGTTGCGCCGGTAATGATGACAGCGCCCGGAATCAATGCGATAAATGCGTTTGCCACGCCATCCGGAACACCGGCCGGCATCTTGATCGTGATGTTCTTTTTCATGAAGATGCTGTAGATCCAGCCTACTAAAAGGCCGCTGGCGATTGCTGCAATCATGCCCTGACCACCGGTCCAGGTTTTCATGATCACGCCGATGTTGCCGCCATCCTGTCCAACTACGGAAGATGGCTGTAAGATCAGGTACACACTCAGGGCGATCACGCCGGCCGGAAGACCATTGTACCCTTCATTTTTCACATATGTATAGCCGATACCAATCGCTGCAATCAATGCAATAATGGAAAACGTACAATCGGTTGCCTGACCCAGCACAGAGGAAATTCCGGTAGCTGCCAACATGTCGGTAAATGGCTTGAACGGGAAGTTATTGAGCAGTAAAAACAGTGCACCGATCATCATCATCGGCATCGAGTAAAGCAAACCGTTCTTCAATGCCTGCATTGCCTTTGTATTTACAAAATCCATAATTTTCGGAATGACTTTATCATTAAAAAATTCTTTCATTTTAAGACTCCTTTTATTATATTCTAGTAACTACTTTCCTGCAAGCTTTGCTGCGAATTCCAGCACTTTTTCTCCGTTACACATACCATAATCCACCATTGGGATGACATCCAGCGGAACGTCATAGCCTTCACAGATCTTAGAGGCTTTTCCCTTTAAATATCCAACCTGCGGCCCTAACAGTGCGCAGTCGATTCCCTCAACACGCTCGTCCATCTCGTTCGCCGGGAATGCAGCAATATCGACTTCCATGCCTTTTTTCGCTGCTGCTTCTTTCATCTTGGTCACCAGTAAGCTGGTAGACATACCCTGATTGCAAAACAATCTGATCGTTAACATACTCCCATACCTCCACTCTTTTTGTTGTTCCAGAATCGCGATTTCTTTAACTGTGCTCATTGTACCAACGCTGCAAGGAAAACTCAAGAGCATAAAATACCACATTCAATCTGGTAATTCAAATTGAATGTGGTAATATTTGGTTTCTCGTATGTACTTACCGTTTCAGCAGCCTTGCAAACATGTGATATTTCGGATAGGCCAGAAGCTGTGCTACCGCATTGGCACTCAGTGCAAAGCGGGCGGTTGCCTCATAAAACTTCTGCCGCTCGGAATCTTCCCTGCGTCCGATGGAGGTCAGTATGACCACCTGTACGGGCAGACGGTTCCAGGTAATCGGTTCATTTAAGACTGCCACATAAGCGAAGGACTCCTCGGATGCAATCCGGTTCGGATGCGGAATCGCCACAAGATTGCCATAATCCATCTGCGCGCAGGCTTCCCGCTCCAGCACCTGCTCGTAAAAATCAGGATCCACCTTCTCCTGTGCCGCGATCACCTTACAGATATACTCCAGAATATTTTCCCGGGTGTCCGGGTGAATGCCGGTCAGGAAACGCTGCGGTCCGTAATACCGCTGGATCATGTTCGTGCTGCTGCCGTTCTGCAGAATATCGCTCACCTTCTGGATATCCTCAATGCCCATCAGGACGCCCACCTCCACGATCGGCACGGACACTTCCTTGGAAATCGGGACTGTCGTGAAGATATAGTCAACCTTCGACACATCAAACGTCTCAAGCCCGATCAGATCGCATACATAGATGTGCTTGATATAGTCGCCAAATTCTCTCTCATATTTATATTTCAACAATCTGGACGTACCCTTTCCGGTACTGCAGACGACCAGAATGTCATAGCGGTCTTTGGTCTTTTCCTTCTCCATCTCCAGCTCAAAGATCAGGGCAAAGTATCCGATCTCGTCCTCCGAGATCTCTTTTTGATAATGATTGCGCAGTACACTGCAAGTCACATAGGCCACCTGATAAGCCAGCGCGTATTTTTCCTTGATCTCAGAAAGCATCGGATTCCTAAGCGGAATGTCAAAACGCATGCGGACATCAAATGGAACCAGGTGCTGATTCAGCGTCATCCGCATCTCGAAGTTGCTGTAGAAATCCAGATGATATTCCTCGCTCGCCATCTTCAGCATGTCCAGCGCCAGCTTGTCCGTCTTTTCGTGAATGATAAAATTGGAGTCATTCTCCACCACATTGCCGATCATCCGCTTTCCTGCCAGATACAAAAGCAGGTAATTCTCCTCGTCCGCCGTGCAGCGGATCTCGTCCTCATCCTGTATACTCAAGAGCAGTTCGTGAATAAATGCCTGCTCCTTGATTCCAATTTCCGGAAGATTCTCTTTCTTGAGCTTTAAGTAATTTCCGAATTTCATCCGTTTCCACGCCACATAGACATAGTAGACAAAATTCTCAAACGAGAGCTCAGACAGATAGACATTGTACCGGGTCATCAGCGTCCGCACCTGCTCGGCCAGCTTTAAGATCTCCTGCTGCTGGTTGCCCAGCTTCTGTTCCTCCAGACTGTCCCGCTTGACGAAATAATCACACATCAGCCTGCGAATGTCAAATTCATCCCCTTCGACCCGCATTCCGTAATTCGGCCTGCGCTCGATGGACAGACGATAGCGCTTTAGCGTCGCCTCCACAAGTCTTAACGCATTTGTTAGCGTGGTCTTGGAAATATACATAAACTCGCACAGATCCTCGGCCTTCACATACTCATTCCGCGTCACCAGGTAAGCCAGCAGATATTCCATCCGCTCTTTTCCACTGTCCGGTATGGGATTCTCCTGCTCTGTCTCCCGCCGATAGGCATCAAATTGCTCCTGATCCACCACCTTCAGCCGGTAGCCGAACCTGGCCTTGGACTCCACCTCGGCTCCGTGATGGCTCAGCAGATCATGCAGTTCATACAGTTTCAGTCGCACAGTTTTCTCGCTGACACCAAGCTGCGACGCCAGCTGTCCGGCCGTCCGGTATTCATCCTGCAGCAGTAACGCTGATAATTCATTCATCCTTGCCCAAGCCATACTGTCTTTCTCCCATCACGTCAATCGTTACGATGAGTTTATTATACGGCTGTTTTGCCTTTCCGTCAATCGGTTGCCATCTTGTTCCGCGTCCGGTACAAAACCATCGTCTCATACGGTTTTAACGCTGTAACCTCCGCGCTTCCCTCTGTGTTTCCATAATTTCCCGCCAGATATGCGTATCCGGAAATGTCCAGGGCTTCCGGAAGCGTCACCTTTCTGTCCCGAAAATTATTCAGCACCAGCAGTGTTTCCTCCTCCGTTTCCCGCTGATAACAAAACGTTTCCTCCTGCTCTTCAAACAAAAATCCCACAGTTCCCTCCGCGATCACCGGATACTGCTTGCGCAGTGAAATTAACTTCTTATAATAATTCAGAATGGAATCGGCATCCGCGCGCTCTGCCTCTGCATTGATCGAACTGTGATTGTCCGGGATCGAGATCCATGGCTTCCGGTTTGAAAATCCAGCGTAATCTTCTGCATTCCACTGCATCGGAGTCCTGCCATTGTCTCTGGACCTGGCTCCCAGAATCTGAAGCGCCTCCGCCTCCGTCTTCCCTTCCGCGAGCAGAATCTTATAGTAATTGATACTCTCCACATCCCGGTACTCACCGATGGTCTGATAGCCCGGATTGGTCATGCCAAGTTCTTCTCCCTGATAGATATACGGCGTTCCACGCAGCATATGAAAGGCCGTTCCCAGCATCTTGGCCGACTCCTTCCAGTATCTGTGCTCATCTCCCAGCCTTGAGACGATTCGCGGCTGGTCATGGTTGCACCAGAACAGGGCATTCCAGCCATTCTGCTCCTGCATCCCAAGCTGCCATTCGGACAAGAGGCGTTTCAGCTGCCGGTAATCCGGCGCCTTCAGCTCCCATTTCTTTCCGTCCTTATAATCCACCTTCAAATGATGAAAGCTGAAAACCATGGACAGCTCCCGTTCTGCCGGATTGGAATAGCGGACACAGTGATTCAGCGTGGTGGAGGACATCTCGCCCACGGTAATCATGTCCTGGATTCCCGTATCGTGAACCAGTTCCTTCAAATATTCATGGATGTGGGGACCATCGGTATAGAACCGGCGTCCATCTCCCGTCCGGTCTGATTCAAACTGTTCCGGCTTGGAGATCAGATTGATCACATCGAAGCGAAATCCCCGAATTCCCTTCTGCTTCCAGAACCGGATCACATTCTTAAGTTCTTCCCGAACCCTGGGGTTCTCCCAGTTGAGATCCGCCTGCGTCACATCGAACAGGTGAAGATACCATTTTTTCAAATGCGGCACGTACTCCCATGCACTTCCGCCAAACTTGGACTCCCAGTTGGTCGGCGGCGTATCGGGCGCGCCATCCTTGAATATATAGTAATCCAGATACTCCGGGTCTCCGGCCAGCGCCTTCTGAAACCATGCATGCTCCGTGGAGGTGTGGTTAAAGACCATGTCAAACATCAGCCCCATCCCGCGCTGATCTGCCTGCGCGATCAGCTCCTCCACATCCTCCATGGTTCCAAAGACCGGATCAATCGCCAGATAATCCGAGATATCGTATCCGTTGTCACGGAGCGGGGATTTGAAAAACGGGGTCAGCCACAGATCGTCCACGCCAAGCTCCTTTAAGTAATCCAGTCGGCTGCACACGCCGCGCAGGTCTCCCAGTCCGTCTCCGTTTGCATCCATAAATGATTTCGTGTAAATTTGATAAATCACATGATTTTTAAAGGTTCCCATCTTTTCCGCTCTCCTATTCCCCTTTTGCGATGACATCGTTTCCGCCGCAAACCTGTCTGCCCTGTACAAATTCCAGTGCTGTCGCCTGACCCATACCCGTGACGATCATCATGGTCACCGCAGGATAACCGGCTGCATGAATTTTGTCCAGATCGAACCGAATCAACGGATCTCCCGCCTTCACGCGATCTCCCATATGTACCACCGATTCAAATCCGTCCCCGTTCATCTTGACCGTATCCAGACCGATGTGAAGCAATACTTCCATGCCGTTATCCAGCGTCAGCCCGCAGGCATGACCGCTGTCCTCCATGACGACACTGACGGTTCCGTCTGCCGGTGCGGTCAAAGTCCCGCTCTCCGGCTCAATGGCGATGCCGTCTCCCAGCGCCTTGCTGGAAAAGACCTGATCCGGAACCTCCTCGATCGCGACGGTTTTGCCGGATACAAAGGCAAGCAATTCGGTGGAGGTGTGATGGGATGCCGATGCCTGGGAAGTCTGAGGTGCCTGTGAAGCCTGGGACATCTGCGCATTCTGCTCGCCCAGTTTCTTCTTTCCGATCGTTACAACCAGGAGAAATGGTACAACAATCGTCTCCACCATCGCCACGGCAAACATACCCATGGAATTTGGCTGAATCGACAGGATACCGGGGATGCCGCCCACGCCGATTGCATTTGCCACAACCCCGGAGCCCACGGAGATGACGGCCGCTATCGCAGAACCTGTCATACCGCAGAAAAATGGAAATCCGCTTTTTAAATTCACACCGAAGATCGCCGGTTCTGTCACTCCAAGATAACAGGAAATGCAGGCCGGGATAGAAATTTCTTTCGCTTTCGCATCATTTTTCTGAAGGAAAATCATACCCAGTACCGCGGAGCCCTGTGCGATGTTGGAAAGAGCGATCATCGGCCAGAGTGTCGTCCCGCCAAAGTCTGCGATCAGCTGCAGATCGATGGCATTACTCATATGATGGAGTCCGGTGATGACAAGCGGCGCATAAAAGAAGCCAAATACTGCGGCAAATACCACTTTCAGGCTGCTGTTCAGTCCTGCATTGACCAGATTGGAAACGATCGCTCCCAGCTTCCAGCCAATCGGCCCCAGAATTCCGTGTGCAATTGCCACCGCAAGAATCAGTGAGCAGAACGGAACCACAATCATGGAGATCACCGGAGGGCAGATCTTTCGGAAGAACCGCTCCAGAAATACCAGCGTGAATCCTGCTAAAACAGCCGGGAGTACCTGTGCCTGATAGCCGATCATGTTCACCTGGAACAGTCCAAAATTCCAAAATGGAATATCCGCCGCTGCTGTAGTTGCCACCGCATAGGCATTCAAAAGCTGCGGGGACACCAAGGTGATTCCCAGCACAATACCGAGGACCTGCGTCGTTCCCATCTTTTTCGTGATGGACCAGACGATGGCAACCGGCAGGAAATGGAAGATGGCTTCGCCGATCAGCCACAGGAAGCTGTACATACCGCTCCAAAAGACGGACAGCTCAACCAGGGTTTTCGTTCCGCCCTCAAACAACGCAACCTCGCCGATCACATTGCGAAAGCCGAGAATCAGACCGCCGACGATGATGGCCGGAATCAGCGGAGAAAAGATCTCCGCCAGATTCGCCATGGTGCGCTGAAGCAGGCTCTGATTCTGTTTGGCCGCAGCCTTGACCGCGTCCTTGGATACCCCTTCGATTCCAGCCACCGCAACAAAATCATTATAATAGGTACTGACTTCATTTCCGATGATGACCTGAAACTGCCCCGCCTGAGTAAAGGTTCCCTTGGTGGACGGAAGCGCCTCGATCGCCTGCACATCCGCTTTCGCCGGATCTTGCAGAACGAAGCGCATTCTGGTTACACAGTGCGACACTGCAGCGATGTTTTCTTTTCCCCCAACCAGCCGCAAAAGCTTCTCACTTTCTTCTCTGAATCTTCCCATCTCATACCTCCTGATTTCCACCTTGTTTAAACATGTCGTTCCTTATGTGTCGATTATATCTTGTTTAAACAAGTTTGTCAATAGCGTAATTTTAGAACTTTACGAAAAATTCCAACAGCGAAAAAATCCGATTACTCCATCTAAGAGTAATCGGATTCGGTCAAAGTTTCACGCGCTGTGCCTGATCATAAAATACAAAACAATCCGGCCGGTGGCGTGACTGCGTATATTCAAACATAATTCCTTTTGCATTGTAAGTAATGCTGCTGACCACCGCCAGACAATTATAATCGCCCAGCTCCAGATACTTGGAGTCGATCTCGTTGATCCGCTCCACGGTCATCTTACGCTTGGTCGTGACGATATTCTCCCCCAACACCTGCTCCATGTACTCATACACGGAAGCCTCGGCGATCTCCGGAGTCAGATCCTTCACGATCTCTTTGAGAAAATAATTGTGATCAATAATCAGCGCCTGCCCATCGATATAGCGAACTCGCTGGAGGTAATAAATCTCCGCCCCCACCGGAAATGTGGTGCGCCTGCTGATGCGCTCGTCGGCAATCAGTTCGGCAAAGCAGACCACCTTCGTCTCATACTGCTTCTTGTTTCGCGCCACGGCTTCTTTGAGACTTTCAATGCCGCTCAGCATAAATTCCGCCTGCTCATACGGCTGATAAATGATGCGCACACCCTTCCCGTGGATGCTCTGCACAAATCCCTCCTCCGCAAGCTGGCGGATCGCCCTGCGGACGGTATTCCGCGAACAGTCAAACTCCTCGACCAGCGTGTGTTCCGATGGAATCAGCGACTGATACTCGTACTCCCCGCCCTCAATCCGCTGTCTCAGTTTCTGATAGATCTTATCGTAAATTGCTCCTGGCATAGTCCTTGTCCCTTTACTTGTTCATACATGTATACAGGATAGCATAATTGCAGGGGAAATGCAAGGCAGGGGAATCGAAATCACTATGTTCTTTGAACAGGACACGACCACCCAGCCAGTGATCTGCCTGTTCAGAACGTGGGGACAGCCATATCCTTTGGGCAATGAGACTGATTTTGCATGTCCGCTTTATCGTGGTACATTTCCGATCGACTTTATATCCTGCATTGGACAATTCAAGTCCAAATATCATTTGAATTGCCCGAACGATCCCCGAATTTTTGCTTTATGTTAACTGTTTGGATCATTTTCCAGGAAACGTGCCTCCTGCTGCACATGTTTTACGCATTTCCTGGATAATGAAAGCAAGATTAATGTAATCATTGTCCAATCGCCTGATTAAAATGTATTTCAACGCAGCTTGAAACACACATTCAGACACTGTTTGGATAACAACGAGCAGCTACCGCAATGGTAACCGCGCAAGATAATATCGTTCTATTTTATTTACACAACGGATCGCCAACCATGCACTGATCCCGCCAAGGACAATGCCGCCCAGAATATCCGTCGGATAATGCACATACAGGTACAGTCTCGAAAAAGCAACCAGTGCCGCCAGCCCCAGTGCCGCGAACCGCATTCTGTCCTTCCGGAAAAGGAGCACAAAGGCCGCCGCAAAAGAAGAGGTCGTGTGACCGGACGGAAACGAATATTCTCCCGGCGGTGGGATCAAGAGGGAAATCTGAGAGACCTCAAAGGGACGCGGTCTCTCAAAAAGCGGTTTTAAGATCTGGTTACCGAGAATCATGCCCAGCAGTAATGCGGCCAGTACCATAATTCCTGTTTTTCGATACTGTCTGCTGGAGCAAAACGCCAGTCCCAACACAATCCATATAAAACCGCCATCTCCCAATGCCGTGACAAACATCATGGTCTGATCTCCGATTTCCGATTGCAGATGCGTCTGAATCCAGCTAAGGATCATTAATTCTTTCATCGCGCAGCCTCACTTTCCGTTTCCATTCCTCTACATTCTATCAAATCATGTATGGCAATGATAGGGGAAGTCGAAATAAATTTGTCCCCTCATCCGGTTGACTGTTTTGCGTGTTATGACTAATCACCGACGGAGATCATCAGCGTTTTCACGGTTTCCGCCACATTTTGGGCCGTAAATCCGAATTTTTGAAACAAAAGTTCTGCGGGTGCCGAGGCTCCAAATCCGGGCATTGTCACATAAGCGCCGTCCAGACCTACATACTTACCCCAGCCAAAACCACTGAGTGCCTCAATCGCCACGCGCCTGCGAACAGACTTTGGCAGTACCTCTTCCCGGTACTCTGCACGTTGTTGTTCGAACACATCCATGGATGGCATACTGACCACCCGCACATCAATTCCTTCTTTTTGAAGAAGCTCTGCTGCCTCAAGGGCAAGAGAAACCTCGGAACCGCTTGCCATCAGGATGGCATCCGGTATGGATTTTTCAGCATCTTTCAGCACATAGCCGCCTTTCAGGGCCTCTTTCCCGGAGCCGGCAAGCTGTAAAAGCTCCTGTCTGCTAAGTACCAATGCCGTAGGCGCTGACGTGGCCGTCGCCGCATAATACCATGCTGCCGCTGTTTCTCGTGCATCTGCCGGACGGAATACATTGAAATTCGGCATCGCACGGAGCATCGCCAGCTGTTCGACCGGCTCATGGGTCGGACCATCCTCCCCGACCCCGATACTGTCATGGGTAAAGACATACGTCACCGGAAGCCCCATAAGAGCAGATAAGCGTGCCATTGGTTTTGTATAATCGCTGAACACAAAGAAGGTCGATACAAAGGGACGGAGGCCATGAAGCGCCAGACCATTGCCGATTGCGGCCATTGCCAGCTCCCTCACACCAAAATGCAGATTCCTTCCCGTATAATCTGTCTTTGAGAAATCCCCCTCACCACTCATGTAGGTCTTGGTCGATGGAGATAAATCAGCCGATCCTCCGATCAGCCCCGGCATCACCGTTTTCAATCGGTTAATCATGATGCCGGACAGATTTCTGGTAGACTGAGGCTTCTCCTCACAGGACCAGAATGCCTCATCCTCATACAGCTTTTGGGCTATATCCCTGTCATGATATGCATTCCATTTCTGCAGCAGCTCCGGATATGCTTTCCCATATGCATCAAACAGCCGGTTCCATTGATCCTCTGCGGCTGTTCCCTGCATGGAAAGTTTCCTGTAATGTTCATAGATCTCCTCCGGAACAAAGAACGGCTCTTTCCATTCCCAGCCCAGTGTCTCCCTGAGCGCCGCCACATTGGCTTCCCCCAAAGGCTCCCCATGCGCACATGCCTGCCCCTGCTTGTTTGGGCAGCCATAGCCGATAACCGTCTTTATGGTGATGAAGGACGGCCTTTCCTGATCGGCTCTGGCTTCCTCCAAGGCTTTCCCTATGGTCTGCAGATCATTGCCGTCTTCCACCGTAAGGATCTGGAAGCCAAAGGCCTCCATTCGCTGCTGCACATTCTCCGTAAACGCGATGTCTGTGCTTCCCTCTATGGAAATCCGGTTGGAATCATATAATACAATGAGCTTGGACAGCCCCAACGTGCCTGCCAGCGAGAATGCTTCGGAGGAAATGCCCTCCATCATGCAGCCATCCCCGCCCAAAACATAGGTGTAGTGATCCACAATCGGGAATTCTGGTCTGTTAAATACCGCTGACAAATGTGCTTCGGCCATCGCCATGCCGACTGCCATCCCCATCCCTGCGCCTAAAGGTCCCGTCGTTGCCTCTACTCCAACCGTATGTCCATACTCCGGATGTCCCGGTGTCCGGGAATCCAGCTGTCGAAAATGCGCCAGATCCTCTGCGGTAAGACCATAGCCAAACAGATGAAGAAGGGCATACTCCAGAGCAGATCCATGTCCGCCGGATAAGATAAAACGATCCCTGTCCTCCCACACCGGATTCCCCGGATTATGCTTCATATGATGGGCAAACAATTCATAGGCAACCGCTGCCGCGCCAAGGGGCAGCCCCGGGTGTCCGGAATTCGCCTTCTGCACGGTATCCGCAGCCAGAACCCGGATCGCACTGACCGATCTGATTTCCATGTCCTGTTTCATATGATATCCTCTACTTTCCAAAGACTTTTTCATAATCAGCGCGGAATTTGGCAATTCCCTGATCCGTCAGCGGGTGTTTTGTCATCTGCTCAATCACAGAATACGGCACTGTGGCGATGTCTGCGCCGGCTCTGGCACAGTCAATCACATGGATCGGATTACGGATGCTGGCCGCTATGATTTTCGTTTCAATATCATGTGTGCGGAAGATCTCCACGATCTCACAGATCAAATCGATGCCCGGCATGGAAATATCATCCAGACGTCCCAGAAATGGAGAAACATAGGCTGCACCGGCCCGCGCTGCAAGCAGTGCCTGCGCCGCCGAAAACACCAGCGTCACATTTGTCCGGATTCCCTCTTTACCAAGCTGTTTTACCGCCTTCAGCCCCTCCATCGTCATGGGAATCTTTACTACCATATTCGGGTGAATCGCTGCAATCTCCCGCCCTTCCTTTACCATATCTTCCGCGCTGACGGTAGTTGCCTTGACCTCCCCACTGATCGGTCCATCCACGATGGATGCAATCGTTGCGATCACTTCCGCAAAATCAAGCCCTTCCCTTGCAATCAGGGATGGATTGGTTGTCACTCCACTGATGACCCCCAGATCATTCGCCTTCTTTATTTCTTCTACATTTGCTGTGTCAACAAAAAATCTCATGCTTTTTCCCTCTTCTCTCTTCTCCTGGTCAGCTCCAGTCCCATTTCCTTGGTCTGCTGATCCAGGGTATAAAAACGACTTGTAAGCAAGATGCCCCCGCATAAAATCAACGGAATCCAGATAAAGCTAAATTCAATATAGCCAAGTGTTTTGCCTGTCTGCACCGCATTCGCCACATAGCCTCCGCTCTTCAGCAGCAGCCCTACCACAGCACTGGCCAGCCCCATACTTGCTTTTACGGAAAAGCCCTGGAAGGCTGCAATCAGACCCGACACACTTTTATTCTTTTTATATTCCGAATAATCAATCACATCCGGCTGCATGGCAAAGACCGTACCGAAAATCCCATAGATGCCAAGTCCTGTAATGATCAGACCTCCAAACAGACAGAGCATCGAGTTCTTTCCAACATAGATCATCAAATCACCTGCGATATAAATGAGTGTACTCAGGCACAACACTTTTTTCTTGGTAAATTTCTTTTCCAATGCCGGCAGCGCCAACAGCATGGGCAGGCCAGACAAAATTCCCAGAAGTCCCACCAGCGTAAGCCACTGTGTCTTTTCCAGATTATAGGTAAAATAATAAATAACGGTTGTATTTCTGATAACATACAAGGCAAAATACAGGAAGTTCAGAGCGAATAAAACGTAACTCTGGTCTGTCAGTCCCTTCATATCTTCCCGCAGCGTGGTTTTCTCCCGTGTGATCGTCGAGGGAACCACTTCTTCCGTGCTCAAAAATGTCAGCACAAAAATCACCATTGCTGCGATTCCATAGATACTCATGGTAATCAGATAACCTTTTGCTGTGTCTCCCTTTCCCAGATACGTTACAAGCGGTGCTGTAATCGTCATGACCACTGCTGTTCCAAGCATGGCGCAGATCATTCGGGTGGATACCAGACAATTTCTCTCGTGTGGATCGGACGTCAACCTGGGTACAATGGTATTCAGTGGAATATTCACCACCGTATAAGCCGTGCATAACAGGCAGTAGGTTACATAGGCCCATATGATTTTTCCCGTGCTTCCCAGATCTGGTATGTAAAAGGTCAGTATCGTCAGCACCGCAAACGGAACCGCCCCGATCAGGAAATAGGGTCTTCCCTGCCCCCATCTGGTATGTGTCCGGTCTACGATCACCCCCATGCCCGTGTCTGTCATAGCGTCAATGATCTTTGTTACAAGCATCAGTGTTCCGGCTACCGCAGCCGAGATGCCAAAAACATCTGTGTAAAATACCATCAAATAAGATGCCATCGTGCTGAACACCAGGTTACAGCCAAAATCCCCCATGCCGTAGCCGATTCGTTTTCCCCATTTGTTCATATACCCTCCCGCTTTATGAAAGTACAGTCAACGCCTTCATATCATCTTTTAGATGATGATAAACTGATCGATACAGTTTAAAATACTGATTGTATGTCTCATGGTTTTTGGTGTCCGGCATAATCTTCTCATCCAGAACCTGCCACTGTTTTACCTCCTCATAGGTTAAAAGACCGGTCCCGATGCCTGCCAGTATCACATCCCCCATATTGGCTTCCACATCATTTTTCGGGCAAACCACCGGATATCCCGTCACATCCGCAAAAATCTGCCGCCATACCTTTGATTTTGTCACTCCGCCCGCAAGCAGGATATGGTCGCCCAGCTCTTCGCCGGTGGCCTCCATGGCATCCCGAAGCGAATAAGCAACCGCCTCCATAAACGCACGGTACAGATGGGCTTTTGTGTGAATCAGCGATAATCCAAGGATGGTTCCTTTCGCGTCAGAATCCCAGACAGGACTTCGCTCTCCCATGAAATAAGGAAGCACTACCAGTCCCTCACTCCCGGCCGGAAGCTTTTCTGCCTGTTCATTCAGTACATCATAGGCATTTGCTCCGCCCTTTTGCTCTTCGTCCACTTCCCGCTGGCAGAGGGTATTTCGAAACCACTTCACGATGGCTCCCGCCGTAGCCCCTCCCGCAAAATAATAAGAAAGCTCTTTGCCTTTATACAGATACGGCCATACGATCAGGCCCTTGCCCTTTACCGGCTTATCTGAAATCAGGGCCGCACACATGGAGGTTCCGATTGCCGCTGCATAGACCCCGGACTCCATAACCCCAAGTCCCACATTGGCCGCACCACAGTCAATTCCGCTTGCAATCACCGGTGTACCTTCTGCCAGCCCCAGCTCCCCGGCGATTTCTCTGGTCAGTCCGCCAACGATATCAGAAGATTCTACGATCCGCTGCGGCATCATCGTCAATGGAATTCCCATCGCCTCCATCAGTTCCCGGGACCATTCCCGCCTGTTCATATCAAAAATACCGCCTATATTTCCTGCGGAGGAATAGTCAATCGCAATCTCTCCCGTGAATTTGTAGATCACATAATCATTGGGGGGAAGAAAGAGTGTCGTCTTTTCCCAGTTTTCCGGCTCATGATTCTTATACCACAGAATCTTCGTATAGCCATAATAAGGATCTGCCCCATTATGTGTGATTTCCAGCAGTTTTTCTTCACCAATGTGCTCTAAAGCCCATCTGCTTTCCTCATCTGCACGTCTGTCCATCCAGATCATGCACGGGCGAATCGGATTCATCTGCTGATCCAGCGGAATCCCAGATCCGCCATACAGACCGCTGATTGCAATTCCAGCAATATCCGCCTTATCAATTCCTGATTTCTCAACCGTGTTTTTAATCGAGGCTTTGCATGCATCCAGCCACACCTGCGGCCATTGTTCCGCCCACAGCGGCTTTGGCGTCAGCACATCATATTCCTGTAAATCCATTGCGATAAGCTTTCCCTCCAGATCCATCATAATCGTCTTTGTACCCGAAGTTCCAATATCGGTTCCCAATAAATATTTCATATACGCTATCTCCTTTTTCTGATGGGGTGATTTAGAAGCAGGTAAATGCTCCGTCTACCAGGAAGTCTGATCCTGTTGTAAATGTGCTGGTATCTCCTGCCAGATAGACACAGATCGACTGCAGTTCCTCCGGTCTTCCCATGCGTCCCAGCGGCGCCATCTCGTTCCACTTCTCAATCAGAGGCTTTAAGCTTGGGGAATTCAGGGTAAGTTCTGTTCCAATGTATCCTGGGCTGATGCTGTTTACTCTGACGTTCTTTCCTGCCCACTCGATGGCAAGTGATTTTGTCAGTTGGATCACACCGGCCTTCGAAGCATTGTAGGAGCACTGTGGCTGCGGTACATTTACAATATGTGCGGACATGGATGCTGTATTTATAATGGAGCCCCCGCCCTGCTGAATCATGATTTTTCCTGCCGCCTGTGCAGTCAGGAACACACCGGTCAGATTGATGTCGATAACTTTCTTCCACTGCTCATAAGTCATTTCTTCCGCAGGAATGTTCATGCAGATACCTGCATTGCAAAAAGCCACATCCAGTCTTCCGAAGCCGGCAACCACCTGATCTATCATGGCATTGACCTGTTCCGGATTGGTCACATCCGTCTGAATCGCCATGGTAGAAATCCCATGCTGATCCTTCAACTCCTGCGCCGTCTTCCTGGCCTCCTCAATATCCACATCAACAATTGCGATGTCTGCTCCTGCCTCTGCAAACGCGGTTGCTACGCTCTTTCCAATTCCTCTTGCACCTCCGGTAACAAAGATCTTCTTTCCATCCAGTCTCATCTTCTCAATAATTCCCATGTTCTTGCTCTCCTTTTTTAAATTTATTTTGTAAAATCATTTTGTAAAATGTATTTATATAATATACCCGTTTTTAATTAAGCGCAATACTGTAAAATACCCAATTTTCAAAATTATTTTTGTGCACTTTTACTAGATTGTATTTTCTCAAGCAAATAGCTATAATTATTTTATAAAATATTTTTATATTATAGGAGATCGCATCCTATCATATAAAACGCTCGCGAGGATCGCACTGCGGCGGTGAGGAAAGATAAGAGGAATCATTATGGATAAATTTTCATTGAAGGATATCAAGAAATTAAACTATTCCGGCGTTTATCACTATATCTATCAGCATGATCTGGCAGCTAAACAGGCGATTGCCAATGATTTGAGCATGAGCCTTCCTACGGTGACACAGCATCTCAATACGCTCCTTGAAAAAGGACTGATTGTCCAGAACGGCAGCCTGAACTCTTCCATTGGCCGAAAAGCCACTGCATATTCCATTGTGGCAGATTCTAAGTTAACCATTGGGGTCGAGATCCTGAAACAGAGGCTGACAATCGTAGGCGTCGATCTGCGCGGCAACACGGTCAATGTCAAAACCCGTGATATTCCTTATGATAACTCTGATTCTTATTACCAGGCCGTCAGCAAAGAGATCCTTTCCTTTATTCATGATCTGAATGTCCGCGAGGATCAGGTGCTTGGAATCGGATTTGGACTACAGGGTCTTGTCTCACAGGACGGCGAAGAAATCATCTACGGAAAGGTCCTTGGCTGTACAGGAATCACTATACGCGTCTTTAAGCAGTATCTTGATTATCCCTGCCGCTTCGTTCATGACGCGGAATGCGCCGCCATATGCGAGCTCTGGGATAATCCTCAGCTTCAGGATGCCATGTATCTCTCCCTCGGTTATCATATGGGAGGTGCACTGATCATAAATGGTGCTGTCAGCAATGGGCGGACCGGACGGACCGGAACCATCGAGCATATGACTCTGGTTCCGGATGGTCTTGATTGTTACTGCGGACAAAAGGGCTGTGTGGAATGCTACTGCTCCGCTCTGTCTCTGCTCACCAGACATAAGGATCTGGAATCCTTCTTTCAGGATCTTCAGGCACAAAAAAAGACCGCCCAAAACCACTGGCGATCCTATCTGGAGTATCTTGCAATTACCATTAATAACCTTCACATGACGATTGACTGCGACATCATCTTAGGTGGTCATGTAGCACCCTATCTTCAAAGTACAGATCTGGACTTCCTGCACAGACGCATACGGGAAATCACCGCTTTCCCGGAACATGATACCTTTATCTTCCTGGGTGCACGCAAAAAACATGCGGTATCCATCGGTGCTGCCCTGCCTTATATCCGGACTTATCTGGAGCAGATCTAGGAACGTACCAAAAAACGGATGCAGGGGGTTATATTGGTATCCCCCTGCATGATTGCCAAGCTTAAGTTTTAAGTTCTCTAAGTTTCAGGATGTGATAGATTTTGTTGGTTCCTGCAATGCTAAATCATGTTACCTGACTTCTCCTTAAGAAGTTTTCGCAATCGTTCTATCTCCTGGTTCGCGGCTTCGGTTCTCTGACGTTCTTCCTCCGCTTTCCGATTCGCGGCTTCCTTCTCACGTCTTTCGGCTTCCTTCTCCCGCCTTTCCGCTTCGTTCTCCGCCTCCAGCTCATCAATCCGTTTCCGGTACTTATCCATCGGAAGCTCCATCGCTCCGCTCAACAACGGTTTCATCTCTTCCTCACCTCCAAGCTCTTCATAGTGCTTATAAATATGATCATAAAGCTGTCTTGTCAGCTCCAGCAACTGATTCGCATCATCCTGCGTGATATTGCCAACCGTCAGATTTGCTTTGATACTGTCCATTATATCATGCCGGATCAGCCGCTGCAACTGCTGGAAATTCTCTCTGGTCGGTTCTTTACGGATCAGTTTGCGGAGCTTCAAAAGCTGGAATGGAATCAGGATCACAAGCTTGCGCTGGTTTAACTCGGTCACGTCATGATCCAGATAATAAAAGTTTTTCACCTCATAACGAAATACCTCCTTTGTCCAGAAATGCAGCGACAGGATGCTTTTTTCCGGGCGGTCTGACATCTCATCCAGATAGATTACCATCGGTTCCGGAAAGTTCAGCTCCCAGTCATTGCCACGGTTCTCCATAGCATAGTAAAAGGAGTATTCAAAAACCCGAATCACGATCGTCTCATCCTGCGTCATCTGTGCTTCCAGATGGTACGTGGATTTTCCACCGATCGTAATAAAAAGATCGGCGAACCGGTTCGTCAACTCTGCATTGACCGACTCTTTATTTGGATATGTAACTTCAGAATCCAGTGGATAATTTGTGCCGAACAGGCCGTTAATCAAATTGATAATGGCAAGATTGGATAATGCGAATATCCGTTTGAAGATCTTGTCATAGATTTTGTAGATCTCTTTCATAGATGTGCTTTCCCTTCGATTGTAAGACACATCCCGAAACTTAGATGTCACTATTATAATGCATAATGGGATACCGCGTCAAGTAAAATACGTGATAGAATTGGGCAGCGAATGGGAGGCATAAATATGCTTACCTCTTCCACACCTCCCAACGCTTCGCAATCATTCCATCACGTTCTCCTGCTCTCAACCCACAAGATCTGTTTCTTTTGTAATCTGCCACTCAATATCCCGCCTTGGTCATTTCCTCCTCATGGCATTACCGACTACGGATCAATCCCTCCGCCGTCAGCTCATACACCGTATCACAGACCTCCTCGATATACGTTCGATCATGAGAAATGCTGATCACAGCTCCCGGAAATTCTCTGATCATCTTCCGGATTACCGGGCCAGATAACGGGGAGAAATTGCGGGTCGGTTCGTCTAAAATCAAAACATTGGCCTTGGACAGACTCATGTGCAGAAGCAGCACCTTCGCTTTCTGCCCTCCGGACAATTCCCGGATCGGATGATCCATCTCATCTGAGGTAAATTTAAGGGAACCTAAATACGTGCGGATTCTCGTCTGCTCCTCCTTATCACCGGACGTATCCAGATAATCAACCGGTGTCTGATCCAGCATCAGAAGCTCGTCGTAATTCTGCGGCATGTATTCCGCGTGAAGATCGGTCCGGTTCAATAGCTGCCCTGCAATCTTCTTTAACAGGGTAGTTTTTCCCGATCCGTTGGTTCCAACGATGCAGATCTTTTCCGGGCCTTTTACGCGAAGGAACAGGTTCTTTGATAATGGACGCGTCCCATCCGGCGTATCAAGCGTAGCCAATTCATATTCCAGAACCATCTTTCCTGCCGGAATCGCGGCCTGTTTCTCACCCAGCTTGAAAAAGATCGCCTCCTCCTGCTCCGGAAGCGCTGTCATGGCTGCATCCTCTTTCTCAAAACGCCGCTCCATCGATTTTACCGCATGCATCTTCTTTTTCAAGAGTCTCCCGCCGGCAGGATTCTGCCTGGATATGACATTTTGTGCATGTTCGACACTCTGGTAGATCCGTCTCTGCTTTTCATCACGAATTTCCTTTTCTCTTCGATCACTCAGCGCCTTCTGTTCCTGCTTTTCAAACCGATGGAGCCGTTCGCTCACGTACTGGCTGTACGACATCTGAAAAACCGCATACCTGCATTGACGCTTTCTCTGAATCTGCTCCATATGGACAATCTTATTCGCGGTATGCTCAATCAGTGTCTCATCATGGGAAATATACAGCACAATATGGTTCCAGTCCCGGATGATTCGTTCCAGCAATTCCAGCGTCACGATATCGATGTCATTGGATGGCTCATCCAGAAGAAGCACCGTCGGCTCCTGCATCAGCAGCCGGATCAGCTGTGCTTTGATCTTCTCCCCTCCCGACAGACTTCCCATCCGCTGATCACTATAAAAGAATCCATGATCTAATTGAAAATTTCTCGCATATTCCGCGAAATCTTTGGGGCTTTGGTCGAAAAAGCGCTCCTCTTCCGAGAAAAACTCATACACGGTCTTCTCCTTATCCTGCTCTGGCATTTCCTGCGGCAAATATCCAAGCCGCTCACTTCCCGCGATGCGCCTTCCTTCACATTCCGCATAATCCTCCACCAGCTCCGGGCGATAAATCCACTTCATCAGCGTCGATTTCCCGTTTCCCTCCTCACCGATTATAACTGCCTTATCTCCATCCTTTAACGCCAGCTGAAAATCCTGCAAAATGATTCTCAAATCCTTTTTATGAGTAATGGTAAGTCCATGAATCTGTAACATAAAATCCACCTCCATTTATATGACAGACTTGCTAAGATATAAAAAGCGAGCCTGCTTTTGCATACGCAAAAATAGACTCGCAAAATGAACCTTATGAAAACAGCTCGGGCATCATCACGATAATCTAAATTTAAGTACACACCAACAAACCTGCTCCTGCAAGTCCGATCAAACCTATGTGTTTCCCTAAAATTAAACTATCTGTTAAACATTCCCTCACCATATGCACATGATGTGCTCTTTCGTTGTATTGTGTGTCATGTGACTCACTGATTAGCAGTATAGCATAGATTCCCGAATCATGTAAAGCAGAATTTTCTACGGAAAATCTTCTACGGAAGGGGTGCCGAAAGATCCTCCACCGGAATCTGTATTTCCGTCACAAATTCCGACTGATCATTGGTAAATCCATAGTCAATCAGCGTGATCTCCTTTGAAAAGCCACAAACACGATAGGAATGTTCCTCAATATAAGACATCATCTTCTGATACTGCGCCGGGGCGCTCTCGTGGGAGCCGCGGAAGCGCAGAACCAGGCAGGTTTCTTCCGGGAGCCACGCCGTATTCCCTGTGTGCTGATCCTCCTCATCCAGAAGCAGGAAAATCAGATCGTAGGTCTGATAGGAATGCTCCTCCAGCGTTTTCTGTGCCAGTCCGATGCCGATCTTTCCAAGAAAAATCGCGGTGTTCTGATCATTTTCCTCCAGCTGCCGGATATACAGCTCCAGGCTTCCCATCTCCGGCGTCCCAAAGCTGCGCTTTAAGAGCGCAATCTTCCGGGGTCCGAAGCGGCGCAGCGCAATCACATCCAATTGGGCGGTCACCGCATCTTCGATCTGCGCGATACGGTTGTCTATTTTGCGCTGCATTTTTCTCAGTTCTTCCTGGTGCGCAATGATCTCATTTCGCTGGCGCAGCAGCAGCGTCTGAATGGTATCAATCTGCCGGTTCTGCAAAAATTCCCTGATCTGCGGCAGGGGTGCATTCAGCGCGCGCAGATAACGAATCGTATTCAGCGCCTCGAACTGCTGCGTGCTGTAATAACGATACCCGGTCTCTGCATCCGTATACTCTGGTTTGACCAGTTCTTCCTTGTCATAATATCGCAATGTGCTGATGCTGATATGAAAAAGCCTTGCCACCTCACCGATTGAAAACAGATCGTGCTTCATCCTGATCGCAGTCCCCCATGCTTCCGATTTTCTTCTTGACTCTACAACTATTATAGACTTTATAATAATCCTTGGCAACAGCCAAATGGAGGATCAATACAGAAATGGAATCTTATAATTTAACTCAGGGAAATATTTTAAAAAATCTGATTCGTTTTTCACTGCCTTATCTGCTTTCCTGCTTTTTGCAGACCTTTTATGGACTGGCAGACCTTTTCATCACCGGCCGCTTCAACGGTGCGGATGCTATCACCGCCGTTTCCGTCGGCAGCCAGGTAACCCATATGCTTACCGTGATTATCGTCGGACTGGCCATGGGCGCTACGGTAGCCATCAGCCGTGCCGTCGGAGAACAGAACCAGGATCGTGCCATAAAAATTATCGGAAATACCGTCCTGCTCTTTTCTGGCTTTGCCCTTATGCTTACGGTTATTTTGCTTTTCAGTATCAATGGAATTCTGACCGTTTTGTGTGTTCCGGAGGCTGCGCTTTCTGAGACCCGGAATTACATTACCATCTGCTTTCTGGGGATTCCGTTCATCACCGCCTATAATATTCTGAGCAGTATTTACCGCGGATTGGGGGACACGAAGCACCCGATGTACTTTGTCATGATCTCCGGCATGATCAATATCCTTCTGGACTGCCTCTTTATCGGTTTTTTCCAGATGAAAGCCTCCGGCGCAGCACTGGCTACTGTGATTGCACAGGCCATCAGCGTGATGCTCGCATCGGTTTACATGCCTCGTACCATCCATGTCCGGATTTCTCCTGCAGCATTTCGCATTGACAAGAAGATTATGGCACAGATTCTGCGGATCGGCGTACCGATCTCCGCCCAGGACGGCCTGATTCAGATCTCGTTTCTGATCATCACGACCATCGCCAACCGCCGCGGAGTCGAGATTGCCGCCGCGGTAGGAATCGTGGAAAAGGTCATCGGGTTTCTGTTCCTCGTACCGTCCGCCATGCTCTCCGCCGTATCGACGATCTGCGCGCAGAATATCGGTGCAAAGCAGTATGACCGAAGCAGAAAGACTCTGTTTGCTGCCATGAAGATCAGTGTGGGATTTGGGATACTCTTTACGATCCTCTGTCAGTTCTGCAGCCCGCAGATCCTAAAGCTCTTTATCAAAGACGACCCAAAGGTCATCTTTTTCGGGGTGCAGTACCTCCGAATCTACGTGTTTGACTGCATCTTCGCCGGGATTCATTTCTGCTTCAGCGGCTACTTCTGTGCTTGCGAAAAGCCGATATTTTCCTTCATCCATAACATCTTGTCAATCGTTGTGGTGCGTATTCCGGTCGCCTACCTCGGCTCTATACTCTGGCCCGCAACACTGTACCCGATGGGTCTCGCTTCCCCGCTGGGTTCTATTCTGTC
The DNA here is from genome assembly GCA_028693165.1 of Lachnospiraceae bacterium. Classification (GTDB taxonomy): domain Bacteria; phylum Bacillota; class Clostridia; order Lachnospirales; family Lachnospiraceae; genus Brotaphodocola. Next base: position 238,686 of record JAQUVX010000001.1, read on the forward strand.
CGCCATTATATGTGTCGCTGCTTATCGAATGATGGAGCGGGGTAAGGCTGGTTTTTAGTTTTACAACTGCAGCGCAAATGCCGGCTCCATTCTCTGCATTGCTCCCCTGCTCAAACCATATCGTTCAGCAATTTTTTTCCAGTTTCCAGACACCGTCTGCTTCACCCCTTCAACGTAGGCTCTGGCATCCTTTTCGGATACCCCATAATACATGGCAGCGTCTACGGCCAGATCGTAATCAAGTTCTGAATTATTATCGTTTACATTCAAAGATAATGAATTACCATAAATATCCGGGTTCACGTCATACAGCGGAGAAAGAACCCAGCCATTGTTTTCTAAAATAAAGCCATGATTTCTCATATGGTCATCGGTATTTGACACCGCCATACTAAATACAATGCGCTTCCATAACTCTTGCAAATCACTCCCTGGTCGTGCCCCATTTGCCTTAATAAAAGAGGCAATTTCAAGATAACTGCTGCCGTCCTGCGCCGATGCTCCATCAGACTTGCCAAGAAGTGTCATGGCTGATGAGAAATGAATTCTCTGACTTCCGTCACGATCAAATCGTTTGACGAGGTAAGTGCTTCCCGTTTTTGAAAAAGTTTCCAGCTTAGCTTCCGGTACATTTAATCCACATGCCTCCGCTAAATCATGCGTAACCATTTCCCATGCACCCGTATTCCACTCATCATTTTTTGATGGAAATTTGGCTATCCATAATGCCCCATCCGGTGCCATGACCGTCGCTTTTGGCCTTGCTCCTCCCAGGGAAGATCCCGGTGCAAGCAGTTGATTCAACCATTTTTCCTCCAACCCGCTCTGATCATGTTCAAAAGAAATTGATGCGGTCTCCAATTCCCGAAGTGTAGTCCATGGCGGGGCCGCCAACTCCTGATTAGAAGAAACAAACTCCTCATTAGGATCGATTTTAAAACGCAATCCGCCCATTCTTGCCATATCATGTACGCCAAGCAAATAATTACTTTCCAGCAATTTCCTTGGCTTTTCAGCCACCTTTCTTGCCCGGATTGCCTCTCTTCTTTTCATAAGGAGCCGTCCCCATCGATCCGGACAGGAATCCGAAAAAATCCCGAACAGATCTTTTTCCTCCGGTAAATAGTGTCTGCCTCGATAGAGCATTAAATCCGGGTCCAAAAAGGTCGATGCCTGTGCAATCCACTGCTCATCGTATTCAAAAGCAAATAATTCTCTGCCTCTGGTCTGGCTTGCGTATAACCTGCCGATGAAAGTATTCCTATATGGGAGCCAGTCTGCGTATACATAAATCGTCTTTTCAAGCTTCATCCTGCTCCACTCCTTTCACCTTTCCAGCTCTCTTTTTGACCGTAAGATTCAGATCCTGTAATTTCCGCCCAAGCTCATCATCTTTTGCAATCAGCAAAAGATCTTTATCCATATAATTCAGTGCATGAAGCACTGCGGCATAACATCCCATCGCAACAGATGGTGCCCCTCTCTCGATGGCGCATAAAGTTGCCCTGCTGATGCCTGCCCGTTCTGCCACAAGTCCTGCTGATAATTTTCTTCTTAAACGTGCATACTTGATCTGTAGCCCCATCTGTTCCAGATACCGCATGGTTTCCGGTAATAGTACGGTTGATTTCTTCGCCATAATATCATCTCCTAATATCTATTATATTATACAATATATGCTGTTTTGTCAATTTTTATTTACATTATCAAAAGAAAAAGCTGTCAGGGGCCGGATATGATATGACGTTTTCTTATAGAAAAAAGCCCTCATAAGCCGCTGGCTGCATGAATCAGCCGATGGCTTACAAGGGGATTTCTCCTACCGCTTATTTTATTTTTTACAATTTATTTATTCTCAGCCGCATTCTTACCAGCGATCCGGCCAAATACAGTAATATCTGCGATTGCATCGGAGCCCAGGCGGTTAGTGCCGTGGATGTCTCCGGTTACCTCACCGGCTGCATACAGACCGGAGATCACATTGCCGCTCTCATCCAGTACCTGCGCATCAGTGTTGATCTTTAAGCCGCCCATGGTGTGATGAATAGCCGGGGTGGTCTTTAAGATGTAGTACGGGCCATCGGTAAATGCAATCAGGTCGCCGCGCTTGTTGAACGCTTCGTCTTTGCCCTTTTCACAGTATTCGTTGTACTGGTCGATGGTCTTCTGAAGCTCAACGGCATCGATTCCGAAGTGTGCCGCGGCCTCCTCCACGGTGTCTGCCTTTACCAGATTTCCGCTTGCCAGAAGCTGCTCATACTCATTTTTGTGAGTCTCATTTACCTTGGATGCCTTCATGCTGTCCTCGTCCCAGAACATGTAGGAAACTCCACCGGTCTGTTCGGTCACTGCCATGGAGATGACATCACGGCGCTCCAGCTCTTCCACGAAGCGCTTGCCCTCCAGGTTTACCAGAATCGCACGTCCATCCAGACGCACATCACCGACATAGAGCAAGGCTCCGGTCTCCGGGTCACAGGTCGGGTAGGTCTGAATATACTGCATATCAACCACCTGTGCACCCAGCTTCTCTGCCATGTCGATACCGTCACCGGTGCTTCCGACACTGTTGGTGGAAAGGATTTTTTCATCCATATCCGCATTGTATTTCTTTCTCATCTCCAGATTGGAACCGAAACCGCCGGTTGCCAGAATCACGCCTCTGTCTGCGTGATAGGTAATCTCCTGGCCTTCATACTCCGCTTTGACGTCGGTTACTTTTCCGTCGGTCTGCACCAGCTCTTTGGCCGGAGTGGAGGTGTGAATCTCAACACCAAGGCTCTCTGCCTTCTTGGTCAGCTTGTCAATCAGCTCAACGCCGCTTGCATTCAGCGGAACCAGACTTCTCTTGACAGAATGTCCGCCAAAGAACAGCTCATAATCCTCGAACGTTACACCCACATCATCTCTCAGCCATTCCGCTGCCGGAAGTGCATTGTCTGCCAGAATCCTTACCAGTTCCGGATCATTCTCATTGTCTCCGCCTTTTAAGATGTCCTCGTAGAACTGATCCTTGCTGTCCTCGATTCCCTCTTCCTTCTGAAGCCAGTTTCCAGGTGCCGCCATCTCACCGCCGGAGATGAGGGTGTTTCCGCCCGGCATGGACATCTTCTCAAGCACGATAACCTTCGCGCCGCCCTCTGCCGCACTGATCGCTGCGCTCAGTCCCGCACCGCCCGCGCCCACGATAATCACATCCGCACTGTAGCTGTCCTCACGTGCGTCTTTTACCGTCTCTGCCGTCACGGCTGCCAGTTGATCTGCCGTCGCGCCGGTCTTGGAAAATGCATCCGCTACCGCCTGTGTGAATCCGGTGGAGGTCAGGGTTGCGCCTGACACGCCATCGACTTCGATGCTGTTCTGGGCGATCATCGCTTCTGTCATGGTGTCCATGGCATCCGCAAATCCAGGTGTCTCTGCATTCTCAAGCACCTTGATCTCGGTGATCTTGGAATCTGCAAACGTCACCTCGACCACAATCTTGCCGCCTTTGCCGCTGCCCTCGCCCTGATAGGTTCCGTCCGGAATCCCACTCTGTGCCTCGGTCTGAACTGCCGCAGTTCCCTCTGTCACGGTTTCTGCTGTCTGTGGCGCTGCCGGTTTGGAGCAGGCCGCCAAAGACAATGCCAGCATGCCGGCAAGTACCACGAGTCTGGTTTTTCTCATTGTAATATCCTCCCTTGAAAAGTTGTTATTTAATTAACATTGTAGTATACTATACCTGCTTTGTATTTATCTCCACTTTCCAATCTTTGCACTTTTACGAACTTCCGGAAAGGATTCCATATGAAATTTCGAAAAAAAATATTTTGTTTTTTTACCATCCTGCTGACCGGCTGTTTTGCCTTTTTCCTGATCATTGTTTATCGCAATGTCTCCACCACGAACCGCAGCCTCACGCAGTCTCTCAGCACACAGGTCATTGAGTCCAAAGCACAGGAGGCCAGCTCCTGGTTCGAACAGCGCTTATCCGAGCTGCGCATGATTGCCCTGCAGGACGCTGTTACCGACGGGAACATCGATTCCCTGAGGCCTTACATCAACCGCCTCAACAGCAATATCGGCCGCAATTTCGGCAATGAATGGGGCACCTTTGCCATCGGACGGACCGACGGTAAAGGCTGGGTCTCCGACGCTGTGACCATCGACGTATCCGGACGATCCTATTTTCAGGAGGCCATGTCCACCGATCAGGAATATGTGCTCAGCACCCCAGTGATCTCCAAAACCGATGCCGGTCCGATCTGCCTGCTCTGCTACCCCCTGCGCGATTCCAAGCAGAAGACCTTTGGCTTTTTGAACGCGGCAATCTCTCTAAACAAACTGACACAATTGGTTCAAGAGATTGAATTCTATGACAGCAAATCCTGGATCATGGACACCAGCGGCATCGCATACACCGCCGCAGACACCTATCCCGATCCGGTACTCGTCGATGAGATTCTCCCCCGTCTTCAGGAGAATCCATCCCTGCGAAGCTACGAAAACAAAGAGATGGAAGTCTTTTTCACGCCCATTTCGTCTGCCAAAAATCTGATTCTATGCACGGCTGTCGAGCGAAGCCGCCTCATGCACGACACCAACCAGTTGATCGTGCTTTTGCTGGCGGCCTGGGCCGTGGTTCTGGCGGCGGCACTGATCGGCTGCCGGATTCTCGCCAGCGGCATTACCCGTCCGCTCAGCAGACTGGAACAGTCCATGGCATCGGTAGAGCAGGGAAATTTAAACATCCGCGCAGATATCCGTGGAAAGGATGAGATCACCTCACTCTCCCAGAGCTTCAACCGCATGCTGGACCGGATCGAAGCGCTGATGGACGAGATTGCTCTGAGAGAATCCCAGCGGCGGGAAGGGGAATTAAAGCTTCTCCAGTCTCAGATCAACCCGCATTTTCTCTATAATTGTCTGGACACACTGCAATGGAAAGCCTATGATCATGACGATGAGGAAATAAGCCAATTGATTGCTGCCCTCTCCTCCTTTTTCCGCATTTCGCTGAGCAAGGGCAAGGAGACCATTCCGCTCACCAAGGAATTGGAACATATCCGCAATTATCTGTTCATCCAGCAGATGCGGTTTCAGGATGTGTTAAGCTATGTGATTGAATCCGATCTTGAGACGGAGCATTATTTTATACTTAAGCTCACGCTGCAGCCTCTGGTTGAAAATGCGATTCAGCACGGGATCAAACCGAAGCTCTACCCGGGAACAATCCGCGTCCGTGTATGGGAAGAAGACGACTGTCTATACTTTCTTGTATCGGATGACGGCGTTGGTATTGCACCGGAAAAGCTTCAGAAATTACAGGAGGCGCTTGATCAGCAGCTTCCGGGCGAAGGGTACGGCATGTACAATGTCAATCAGCGCTTAAAGCTGTTCTACGGCTCTGCCTACGGACTGCAAATCACCTCAGAGGAAGGAATCGGCACCTGCGTCACCGGGCGGATTCCGACCGTGAAGAAGGAGAACGACGATGTATAAAATTATAATATGTGACGATGAACTGATCTTGCGATCAGGGCTGAAAAAACTGATCGAACATGCAGAACTGCCGCTGGAGGTCAGTGCTCTTGCAGCCAACGGCGTCGAGGCTCTGGAACTGATTCGGCAGTTAAAACCATCCATCGCCCTGATGGATATCAATATGCCGGGACTGTCCGGGCTCGATGTCATCGAAGCGGCCAGAGACATTTCCCCGCAGACACATTTTATCATCATTTCCGGCTACGATGATTTCCAGTATGCGAAACGCGCATGCAGGCTTCACGTCGCCGACTATTTGCTGAAACCGATCAACAAGGAGGAATTTCTCCTGCTTTTAAAGGAAGTCATCTCTCACATCCAGGAGGCGCAGCTCACCACCCGCCTGATCGTGGATGCCGCCACCGCAGACACGACAGCCAAAAAGATCCTGCTTTACATTCAGGAGCATTTTACAGACCCGGAACTCACGCTGGCCATGGTGTCGGATCATTTTCATCTCTCACAGTCCTACGTGACACGTATCATCAAACAGGAGAAAGGGAACAGCTTTTCGGAACTTCTGACCATGCTCCGTCTGGACAAAGCGGTCTCCATGCTCGCCGATCCGCAGGACTACAAGCTTGTAGTCATCGCGGAAGCCTGCGGTTACAGCAGCCAGCATTATTTTTGCCGCGTATTTAAAAATTCCACCGGCTATACACCGATGGAATATAAGAAACAACTGCGTTAGCGGGCATTCTTCCTGCCAATCACCGGATTGCCCTATGATTCATTCACGAGCTTCCCCGTCATGTGATCGATGGTAAATTCCAGCATCTGTACACGCGCGAACGCTTTTTCGATCTCTTCTTCCACCGCTTCCGGTGTCGGACAATATTTTAGGCCAAGCTGACGGACAAGCTGCAAGGCCTCAGCAGGATCATCCAGTTTTCTGATTTTCCCAAACAGGATAATACTTTTGATATTCAGCGCCCAGTCCCCTTCTTTGCGGAAGCCTTCATCCATGACACAGAAGGATGCCTTATCATCTGCCGCGATCGCATCCAGCTTATGTCCTTCCTTGGCACAGTGGAAATACAGCTTGCCATCCAGATAGAGGTAATCCATCGGAAACGCATAGGGATATCCGTCCTCCCCATGCACCGCCATCACACCCCTCGGCTGCTGCTTTAACACCTCAATACACGCCTGCTCTGATAATGCCTGCTTAAATCTTCTCATCTCTCGAAACATAGTGATCACTCCTTCCGTGCTTCATTGCTTACATGTTCAGACATTCGCAAAAGGCCTTTGCTGCCGGGGAAAGCCATTTGCTTTTTCGGTAGATCAGCTGGAACTTCATCCTGATCTCCATATCCTTGATTTTGAATTCTGCTACCATCCCAGTCTCCAATGCTTTGCGGGCCGCAAAATACGGCAGCACGCAGATTCCAAGATTCTGGGCTGTCATGTCCAGAATCGTATGGATCGAGCCAATCTCCAGCGCGGCGCGCGGCAGCAGCTCACACACGGCGCAGCTCTGCTCAAACGCCCGTCGGTAATTGCACTGCCGCTCGGTCAGAATCATCCGCTCGGCAAGGACTTCCGACAGTGCAAGGTGTTCGCACCCCGCAAACGGATGCTGCGGCGCACAGAGAAAGACCAGCGACTCCTCCTTCTCCCACGCACAGCTCCAGTCAGGATCGTACAGCTTTTTATCCAGCACCAGCATAAGGTCGATCTGGTTTTGATGCAGCATCTCTCTGATTGCATCGCCCGTTCCGGTGCTGACTGAAATCCTCACATCCGGAAACCTGCGCACATAATCTGCGAGAACCGGAGGAAGAAAGCACGTGCTGATCGATTCAAATGTCCCGATTCGCAAAAATCCGTTAACGGCCTGTGTATCCGAGAGCTGCTGCTGCGCTTCCTGGGCCAAGGCCGTCAGCTGATTTGCATAGCGCAGAAGCTCCTCTCCCTTTTCATTCAGCGAAAATTTCTTTCCGATACGGTCAAACAGCTTCGTTCCAAGTTCGTCCTCCAACTGGCTGATCTGCGCTGTCACGGTGGACTGCGCATACCCCAGCTGCTCCGCGGCCTTGGAAAAGCTCATATTCTCACAGACACGGACAAACGTCTCCAAATTTCTCAGCTCCATCGTCGCCTCCTCTATATCGATATTTGTGATAAGAAAATTCGTTTTTTTCAATTTTACAAATATGGTACCACATGTTACGATACCTGTAAATAAAAAAGGAGGAACATACTTATGAAATTTGTAATGATTGGAAGTCACTTCTGCGAGGACACTCTGGAGGCATTGAACACACTCAGCACCAAAACAGTCAGCTATGAATTTGTCGATATCACCGGTCAGCCGGATGGTCTCAAACGCTTCCTTAATACGCGGGACAACAGCTCACTCTTTGATGCAGTACGCGGCCAGGGGATCGGAATCCCTTATTTCCGTTTCGAGGATGGCTTTGAAACCTTCGACTTAAATGAGGTACTTGCCAGAATCTAAGCTGCAAGCGCGTTACTCTATTACGAATGTCTTATATACGTTCCGGTGATACTCTGCGGGTTGGCTGCCACTTCCTCAGGCGTTCCGACCGCAATGACGCGTCCGCCGTCCAGGCCGCCGCCTGGACCCATGTCGATTATATAATCTGCGTTGGCAATGACATCCAGATCATGCTCGATGACGATAACGGTAGCTCCATATGCCACCAGCCGGTCAAACACGTTTAAAAGTGTGCGGACGTCCAGCGGATGCAGGCCGATCGTCGGCTCATCAAACACAAACACCGCGTCCTCCTGCTGCCTTCCCATCTCCGAAGCCAGCTTCAGCCGCTGTGCTTCGCCGCCGGACAGGCTTGGGGTCTCTTCGCCAAGCGTCAGATAGCCCAGGCCAAGATCCTGTAAAACCTGCAAACGCTGATGTACCGTCTTCAAATCCTCACACGCCGGCAGCGCATGGTTCACATCCATATCCATGATATCCGGCAGCGAATATTCCTGCCCTGCCTGATTCTTCCGTCTGACCCGCTCCGCCTCCCTGGCATATCTTGACCCCCGGCAATCCGGGCAGGGAATCTCCACATCGGGCAGAAACTGTACGTCCAGACTGATCGTTCCGGTTCCGTCACAGGTCGGGCAGCGCAGCTTTCCGGTATTGTAAGAGAAATCACCTGCCTTGTAGTGCATCGCTCTGGCATCCGGCGTCTTCGCGTACAGCTTGCGCAGCTCATCATGCACATTCGCATAGGTGGCTACCGTGGAGCGCACATTGATCCCGATCGGCGTTGCATCGATCAGCTTGACCTGATGCACGCCTTCCGCCTCAACTGCCTTCACGTGATCCGGGAGTCTCTTTCCTGCAATCACAGCTTCCAGTCCGGGAATCAGACTTTCCAGAATCAGGGTGGTCTTGCCGGAGCCGGACACACCTGTTACCACGGTGAGTCTGCCCTTTGGAATAGCGATATCCAGGGGCTTCACCGTATGGATCTGCGTGGTTGACAAATGGATCGCGCCGAACGTAAACAATGCATCCGGCGCAGGCTGTTTTCGCACGCGAACGGAAGCCTTTCCACAAAGAAATGGCCCTATCTGAGAAGCTTCATTCTTCTCAAGCTCCGGAATGGTTCCCTGTGCGATGACCGTTCCGCCATCCGCCCCCGCTTCCGGTCCCATCTCGATGATCCAGTCTGATTCCGCTAAGATCTGCGTATCATGGTCGACCAGCACGACGGAATTCCCGTCCGCGATCAGATCATGCATCACCCCGGTAAGACCAACCATGTTGGAAGGATGCAGACCGATGGACGGCTCGTCCAGGACATACAGCACACCGGTAGTGCGGTTCCGCACGGCGCGGGCTAACTGCATCCGCTGCCGCTCGCCGGTGGACAGCGTGGCGGCAGCACGGTCCAGGGCAAGATAACCAAGCCCCAGATCCATCAGCCGTTTTGCTACCAACTGAACGGATTCGCAGATCGCTTCCGCCATCGGACGCATCTCGACCGGCAGAGAATCCGGCACACCGGCCACCCACGAAACCAGTTCACGCAAGCTCATCGCGCAGGCCTCGTCCAGAGAAATCCCGCGCACCTTCGGTTCCCGCGCAGCGGCGGAAAGCCTGGAACCTCCGCAGTCCGGGCAGACGCCCTGCTTTAAGAACTTCTCCACCCGTTTCATACCGGTCTCATCCTTTACCTTCGCCAAGGCATTCTCCACGGTATAGTTGGCGTTATAGTAGGTAAAATCCAGTTCCCCCGCCTGATTGCTGTTCTTGGGCTTATAGAAAATGTGCTTCTTTTCCGCCGGACCGTGAAAAACGATCTCACGCTCTTCTTCGGTCAATTCAGAAAATGGCACATCGGTACGGACTCCCATCGCGCGGCACACATCGGTCATCAGCGACCACATCAGGCTGTTCCACGGTGCCACCGCGCCCTCGTCGATCGTCCGTGATTCGTCTGGAACCAGAGTCGCCTGATCCACCGTCCGAACCACACCGGTTCCGCCGCAGGTCTGACAGGCTCCCTGGCTGTTGAATGCAAGCGCCTCCGCAGAGGGAGCAAAAAAGTGTTCCCCGCAGTTCGGGCAAACCAGCTCCTGACCGGCGGCAACCGCCAGGGATGGTTCCAGGTAGTGCCCATTGGGACAGCGATGGCTGGCAAGCCGGGAAAACATCAGACGCAGACTGTTCAGCAGCTCGGTTCCCGTACCGAACGTGCTGCGAATGCCCGGAACACCGGGACGCTGATGCAGCGCCAGTGCCGCAGGCACATAAAGCACCTCGTCCACCTGTGCCCTGGCCGCCTGTGTCATCCTGCGGCGGGTATAGGTGGAAAGTGCATCCAGGTAACGTCTGGAACCTTCGGCGTATAAGACACCGAGGGCAAGCGATGATTTCCCCGAACCGGAAACACCGGCGATGCCAACGATCCGGTTCAGCGGAATGTCCACATCGATGTTCTTTAAATTGTGCACCCGCGCGTTTCGCACCTGTATCGCTCTGGGAGCAGAATTCTCCGCGCGCGCCGTTTGACTTTCCTTCTTTTGATCACCCATGTCTACTTCCCTGTCCTGCTGGTTTCTTTGTAAATCATTCTGCTACAAGCAGCTCTTTTATCACATTACCACATCTTCTTGCATTCGTCAACAGGGAATTCGAATGTATGTTCGATTTTGTGGAGTTGTTTTCCTTACAGCCCATAGAAGAAGGACGCGGTAGCTCCTCCGTCGATCAGAATGTCCGCCACATTTGCTACCTCATCTGACCGGCACCTGTCAAAATCACGACATCCTTCATCTCATTCACAGCCCCTGTATTGTTTTTTCTACACCATTTTTCCTAGGTCAAACGCTTCCTTCATAGAAGATTTGGAGCGGATATCCCCCTTCTCCCATGCACCGATTCCAAAGACCGTACCCTTTTCCACGGCTCCGTCCAGACAGCAGATATAACCGCCAAACTCGGTAAGCGTACGCTCCATCGCTGCTTTATCCGAATCTGCGGCAGTCATAATGTAATAGAATTCCTTGTTCCGAAGCAGCGTATAGAAAGAACAGTTACGGTCGATAAATGTTTTCATCTGCCCTGACATGGTGTAGAAATAGATCGGTGTTGCAAATACAATGACGTCTGCGCAGATCATTTTCTCCTGAATGACCTCCATGTCATCCTTCTCGGAACAGGCTCCCTTGTTTCCCACGCAATAGCCGCATCCGCTGCAATAATGGATCCGATAGTCCTTCAGAAATACTTTTTCCACCTCATGCCCGCTCTCGCCCGCACCTTTCGCGAACTCATCACAGAGGATATCGGAATTGCCGCCTTTGCGGGGGCTTGATGAAATGACTAATACCTTTTTGCTCATTATGGTTCTCCTTTACGTTCATTTATGTTCATTTATCATTATTTTGGTTTTTCAGTCTGGAAAATCCATCCGCCCTGCCGCCTCCACCAGACATTTGTATGCCAAACGCCTGGCTCTGTCCGTACCTGTGTCCTCCCCTTCTTTACAAACTGTTGACCGGAATCTTACAGAACCCCGGTAGCTGAATTTCCTAAAATCTGTTACGGTGAAGACAGAATTGAACCGTTGAAGCATTGGGAGGATATTCAGATGAATGTAATCAGTCTTAAAAAAGAAAAACAGATTATAGTTTCAGAAGATAAAATTTTATTATGGATTCAGGAAAATCTGAGAAACGACATCCTGACCCCCATTCTGGTCACGATTACCAAACTTGGGAATCACGGGCGAATCTGGATCGCCACAGCAACGATTCTCTTCCTGTGGAGAGATACCAGAATGACCGGATTTCTGTCCTTCATGGCACTGATCGGAAGCATGCTGATCAACAATCTGCTGCTCAAGCGCTTTATTGCCAGGATTCGCCCATACGAAGTCATCCCCGAACTCAATCTTCTAATTGAAAAAGAAAAAGATCTCTCTTTCCCGTCCGGTCACACCGGCAGTGCCTTCGCCATGGCAACCGTATTGTTCTTCTGCCTTCCCCCCAGCCTCGGCATCGCTGCTCTGAGTTTCGCCGCCCTGATGGGGCTCACCCGCCTGTACGTTGGCGCCCACTACCCGACCGATGTTCTGGCCGGAGGGGCGATCGGGTCTGTGATTGGCACCTTGATTTTTCTTTTACAGGGGCTGCCCTGGTTCTGATTTCATTTCTTATTTCTTTCCGGCCAGCACCGCCTCGTACCGCTTATTCTCCCGGCGGTTCACGAAGAATCCACCAATGACTGCTTTCATTCCCCGGAAGAAATGGCCATTGACCACCAGCAGTACGCCGCGCACCATGTCCATGCTGACCATTCCGCCTGTCATCTTGGCGATGGCGCGGAACGGGATATTATACTGGAACAGGAGGTTTAAATCCGGCGTGCCGTTCTTTTCATTCTTGACCTTCTTGTCCGTCAGGATCTTGTAGATCAGCCGGGCAAGGCCGCTCTTTGCATAATACATCTGGCAGACCGCATCGTTCAGTTCCAGTTCCCCGGACCACTTTCCGGAGGGCACGGCATGTCCCAGCAGGCGTTCGTATTCCTCTTTTCCGACATTCTGGATAAATCCGGTTCGGTAAGACGGAAGCTCCAGCCCTTCATACGGCAAGGCCCCGCCGGTTCCCTCAAACTCAATACTGCTGCTCAGGCGAATGTCCATCACGCAGGCACCCACAAGAATCTGGTAGGTTCCTCCTTCCACCTCCCAGCGGTTGGTCCGGACATTCCAGTAGCGAAAGGTCTTGTCGTCAAATGGAATCTGCACCCGCGCGCTCTCGCCGCTCTTCAGATATACTTTTTTAAATCCGTTCAACTGCTTTTCCGGCCGGAAAACCGCTCCGTCCCAACAGCCCACATAGAGCTGTGCGACCTCTGCACCGTCACGTGTGCCGGAATTTTTCAGTGTAAAGCTGACGCCCTCATTCGTGACCTCAAGCCCACTGTAATCGAAGGCTGTGTACGACAATCCATAGCCGAACGGATACTGCACGCGCACCTTGCTGGTATCGTAATACCGGTAGCCCACAAACACACTCTCCCGATACTCCGAATTGCGCTCCGCACTCGGAAAATAGCGGAATGCCGGAGTATCTTCGTATTTGATCGGATACGTCTCGCTCAGTCTTCCGGACGGATTTACCTTTCCAGTGAGCACATCCAGCATGGCTCCGGCTCCGGCCTGTCCGCCCAGATATCCGTGTAAAATGGCGCTGCAGCAATGCTGCCACGGCATCTCCACCGCGGAACCGCCGCTTAGGATTCCTACAATATTGGGATTCACCTTCACAAGCGCCTCTAAAAGTTCAATCTGATTCTGCGGGATTCGCATATGGCTTCGGTCCATGCCCTCCGCCTCGCTGATCTCATTCAGGCCAAAACAGTACAGCACAATATCTGCATTCTGCGCCAGATCAAGCGCCATCTTTTTCAAACGTTCATCACTCTCACCGGTGCGCTGATAACCGGGTGCACAGCCGATGCAGTGGATCGGATAACTGTCGATCATCTGCTCCATGGTCTCCACCTCTTTCGCTGGATTTACCATAGAAGAACCGGCTCCCTGATAGCGCGGGCTGACCGCAAAATCACCGATCAGCGCCACGTTGCAGTTTGCTTTCAGAGGAAGGATCGGCTCCGGCTCCATCCGGTTCTTCAAAAGGACGATGCTCTCGGCCGCCACTTTTCTTGCCAGCGCATGATGCGCCTCCCAGTCAATCTCCGACGTCTTTGAAAGCGATTCCCCGACAGGCGCCTGACCACCGGCAGGCATTTGACCGCCGACACGTGCCCGATCCCCGGTAAGCTCCAACACCGCCCCCAGCAGATCATCCACGCAGGTATCCAGCTCTTCCATCGTCAGCCGTCCATCCTGCACCGCTTTTAAAATCTGTCTGGCAGAATCCAGCCCCGGTGTCGGCATTTCCAGATTGGAGCGTGCCGCGACGCCACGAACGTGGTCGTTGGACCCGCCCCAGTCGGTGATCACGATTCCCTCATAACCCCATTCATCCCGAAGGATGCCCTTTAACAAATGCTCCTGTTCATTGGCATAAGTTCCGTTGATCTGATTGTAGCTGGTCATCAGCGCCTTCGCGCCGCCTTCTTTTACCGCTATCTCAAAACCGCTCAGATACATTTCCCGCATGGTACGCTCATCCACCACGGCATTCATAGCCATGCGCCGCAGCTCCTGACTGTTGACCGCAAAATGCTTCGGACACGCATAGACACCCTGGCTCTGAATGCCCTGAATGTAGGCCGATGCCATCTTCCCGGCCAGATACGGATCCTCGGAAAAATACTCGAAATTTCTTCCGCACAGTGGACTTCTCTTGATATTCAGCCCCGGTCCGAGGAGTACATTGACTCCCTGGGCCGCAGCTTCCTCGCCCAGCGCTTTTCCGAGTTCCCGTCCCAGCTCCTCGTCCCAGCTGTTTGCCACCGTGGCAGCCGTCGGAAAACAGGTCGCCGGAAGCGATGGATTCAGCCCCAGGTGATCCCCGGCACCCGCCTGTTTGCGGATGCCGTGAGGGCCGTCGGAACAGAAGATGGAAGGGATGTCAAGACGCGGAATGTCCCGGCTCTGCCATTCATTTTTGCCGCTCAAAAACGCGGCTTTCTCTTCGATCGTCATCTTTGCGATTAACTCTGCATGCTTCATATCGTCCCTTCTTTCTGGCTTTCCGGTGCCATAATCCAGAATTTCATTGCCGGGTAGCTGACTGCCACCTGAACCAGAATGTTGATCAGATTGGCAAGGGTCGGCGTGATTCCCTGCGGAATGCCAAGGTTCACAAGCAGTGTCTGGCTGTAAGCCGGCAGCGCCGCTGAAATGACCACCAGAAACACTGCGAGGCCGATATATTTGGGAACCGCCTGGGCAAACGCCGCGTTGGACTTAAACACCAGATTCTTCTGCACGAAAAAGTTGATTGTCTGGGCGCCTGCCGTTGCCGTCAGAAAGCTCAGGAAGCCGCACAACCCCAGATCACTTTCCACGTTCGTGTAATTGAAAATCAAAAACTGAAACGGTGTCTGGTTCAGCGCCGCGAACACAAAGCCAGTGCAGATCCACATGACCACAAAGTTCGTCACGGTCGCCACGTTGGACAATATATTAAACAGCAGGAATTCCCAGATCGTCGGATGCTGCCTGATCCATGCTCTTATTCCGTTCATTCTCATCACTCCTCAGATCTATGTTATGCGTTCTGCTGTTTCTTTTTATAGCTGCGGATCATCAGGACCTCCAGAATGATCAGCACTGCTGCCAGCGCCGCGTCTGCGATGTACAAATTCATCATCCAGGCCGGAACCACGTTCGGATCATAATTGTTATAGGTGTAGGAATTCACCATGGTGTACATGATATTCTTGCTTGCCTGACGCATCGCCAGAACAGAAGTCGCGCTGGTGGTGTCTGTGATAATCGCATCGTTTCCTGCGGTTGCCAGCATCATGTCCGTACCGCCGCGAATCGCCTTGTCTGCATCCATGTAGCCATAGTTTCCGAAATAATCGGACAATACCATGCCCTGATGTCCCCACTCTTCCCGCAGAACCGTCTTCTGAAGCTGCGGACATGCCGCCGCCCAGACCGATCCGATGTAGTTGTAGGAAGACATTACCGTGATCGGGTTCTCGCCTGCGTCCTTGATACATGCCTCAAACGGTTTTAAATAAATCTCGCGGATCGCCTGTTCATTGCTCCAGGTACAGCACATCGCATTGCGGTTGGTCTCCTGATCGTTCAATGCAAAATGCTTGATGAACGGATACAGGTCATACTCGTACACGCCCTGACATTCTGCCTTCGCCATCTCTGCGCTCAGAACCGGGTCCTCCGAATAATATTCAAAGTTTCTGCCTGCAAATGCAGAGCGGTGCATGTTCATCGACGGTGCATACCAGCCATCTACCAGAAGGTCACGGGCCTCTGCCCCAAGTCCCTCGGCTGCCAGTTTCGCCATATCGGTATTCCAGGTTGCCGCAATCACGATCTCAGACGGATAGCCAAGACCCTTGGTGCTGTCGGAATTCGCCGCCACTCTCGCATTGATTCCCGCAGGGCCATCCGCATCCAGCGCTTTCAGCTTTCCGACGGAATCAATCTTCGGGGAACCATAACCGCCAAAACCGATCATCTCGACCATGTCATCCACGCTCATCTGATCCAGAAGCTGATCCCACATCGGGTCCTCATAAGTCTTGCCGCGAAGGTCGTAGAGCACCAGGCCGTTCTTTGCCCCGGTCACCGGCATCACATCGCTGTCATTGTTGTGCTCATATACATCATAGGTTCCATTGCCGGTCACCTCATACTGTGAAGGCAGGCTGTAGCTCTCCGGTGCCGCAATCGCCGCCTGGTAGTTTGCAAATCCATCCCTGCGGGACAGATAATCCACCTCGCCCTCTGCAAAGTCAAACTGATTTACGGCCGGAATCCGGTCCCCCTCACGCGGGTTGCTGCTGTCGTACACGATGTCTGATGCCACCTGATAGGTCTCGGATGCCAGGACATTGTGAGAATCGCGGTTTAAGCTGATCCCATAATCGCCTGCCTCCAGCACATAGCAGCCATGTCCCTGATCATCATAGGAAGCCATATCCTGTACCGCAAAGCGCAGCGTGCAGGTCTCGCTTGCACCCGGCTCCAAAAGACCGGTCTTGGCAAACGCAGCCAGATTCGTGCTGGCCTTCTCGATCCCACCATTTTCATAAGGCGGATTGTAATACAATTCCACAACATCTTTGCCTGCCACAGCGCCCGTGTTGGTCACGGTCACATCCACGCTGAGGATGCCGTTCTGCTCCTGAACAGCGCCCATGGTCTGCTCGAATTCCGTGTAGCTGAGGCCATATCCAAACGGATACTGCACCACCTGATCGTAGTCGATCAGTCCCTCTGCTGCCGCGGTCTCATAGAACCGGTAGCCCACATAGATGCCCTCCACATAATTTACAAAGGATACCACGCCGTCCGCCTTTTCCCAGTGTGCCTTCGCAGCCTCGGTCACATCCTGCACATTGTCATAAGCGAAATGTCCGATATTGTTGTAATACGGTGTTGCGGTCAGGTCGTAAACCCAGGTGTCCGTCGTCTTTCCGGACGGGTTGATCTCACCCTTTAAAAGCTTGCCCAGCGCGTTAAAACCGGTTGCACCCACCCCCGGGCAGACCACCAGACTCTTGATCTGACTGTAATCCTTCACCCAGCCCATCTCCAGCGGGTTAGCGCCGTTGTAAACCACTGTAACCTTATCAAAATTCCGACAGACCAGCTCCACCAGATCCTGTTCGGTCTTACTCAGCTCCAGATAGGTGCTTCCCTGTCCAAAATCATCATAATCGCCGTTGTTGGTGTAGCTTGCGTTCGTATACTTGGTTCCCTTCGCGTAGGAGCCATCCATCACCGCGCCCATGTCGTGAGGAAGATCCGCGCCCTCTCCGCCGCAGCGCGCAAGCACGATCACGGCCGTATCGGAAAATCCCTTCGCCTGATCCAGCATCTCCTGCGTGTAGCTGGCTGCTGTCGGCTCCGGCAGGGTCCAATCCTGTCCGTTGTTGATCGTGATCTCCGGACGGTCTGCCCGATAGGTCTTATAAAAATTTGTAAGTTCGGTGTTCGCTGTAAATCCTGCATTCGAAAGACCGCCCAGAAGGTCTACCGCTGTGGACACGTCCACGGAACCGGAACCGGTACCGCCGTAGATCGGATTGGTGGACGCCCAGCCGAAGACGTTGATGTTCGCGGTGTCTGCGAGAGGTAAAAGATGTTCTTCATTTTGCAGCAGAACAATGCCCTCTCCTGAGATCTCTTCTACCAGCTTTTTGGAGTTCTCCGCGGTCACCTCGGAGATCGCTCCGGTGGTGCCAAACATCAGCTCCATCTGGTTGCGCATCGGTCCCATACAGATCGAATTGACCATAAGTGCTGCAAATACCACAAATGCCACCAAGGACTGAAGACGGATAAAACCTCGCTTCGGCTTTTTCCATTTTCCTGCCACGATCAGCAGTCCAATCAGAACCACCAGCCCTACTGCCAGCACAATCAACTGATTTCGGATCAGATCCATCGCGCTGAATACATCCTCCCATGCAACTTGAATTCCTGTCATAATATCCTCCTTTATTTCGTTTGTGAGGACAGCTTATCATCTTTTTCGCCGCTGTGCGCGTTTTGACACAAGATGCATTTATCTGGCATAAAATGCAAAACCCAGAGGAGTTCTAACCTCTGGGCAATAATATTTTCAATTCAAACCAGCCGTGATTCTGGTCGAAATCCACACTGCCGCCATACTTCTCGGCCGTCATGACGATGCTGCGCAGGCCGAAACCGTGATTCTGTTTATCCGCTTTCGTGGTGTTGATCAGGCTCTCTTCATTCTTCCTGATCTCCGTCTCGCAGTAATTCTCGATCTTGATAAACACGAAATTCCGCTTCGCCGACACGGATATATGGATCAGACGCTTCTCCGGCTCCCGGATCAGAACCACGTGCTCGATGGCATTGTCGAGCGCATTGCCGAAGATGGAGCAGATGTCTGTCACGTGCATGAAATCCAGCAGCTTTCCATCCGCCACACAGGTCATCTGAATCTGGTTCTTGCGGCAGTGAAAAAGCTTCGCGGCAAGGATGGTATCCAGCACCTGATTGCCCGTCTTATTCATGGATTCAAAAACGCTTAATTCCTCCTCCATGGCATCCAGCCACTTCCTGCGCTTCTCCTCGTCGGTCTCCATCCGCAGACCCGCGATCTGGTGCTTCAAATCGTGATATTTCACATGGATCATATCCAGACTGTCCTGATAATTGCGGTACTGATCGTACTGACTTTTCAGCACCGTATTCATCGCTGTGAGCTCCCGCTCCGCCATGTAGTCACAAATCCTGCTCTGATAGGCAAAGAGTACCGCGATACCGCCAAAGTCGACCAGCGTCCGAATGGAAAAGACATCCGCCATATGAGTGCTCGTGAACGGCAGATGATTATAGAGAAAGCTCAAGTTGCTGAATGCAAAAATCGCCACGGCAATGCCAAACGCCGCCAGCACCTCCCGAACCGTCAACTGCCTGAGATAATCAAACGTCAGCGTCGACCGCTCCAGCCGAACCGTACTCCAGAAACAAGCTCCGTACAGAACCAACGTCAGAATCCACTGCATCCACCAGTAGCCGTAGCCCATGGATTGCAAAAATGCGAACACCTGCCATTCCAGCGATGCCGCGAACTCTGCCAGCAGAAAGGCCCGCGCAAAACAGTAGACCGCCGTAAGCGCCGTCAGTTCCCCGTACAGCAGTAAAAATCCATACATGATCGCCGCCGCGATGAGCATACATGGAATCCAGAACGTCACCGGAAAATCTCCCGTGAATTCGAGAAATGCGATCTGAACCGCCAACACGACCAGACTTCCGATCCAGAATGAGGGGCGACGGAATTTCTCCTTTTTGATCAGGTACAGGTACACCATGCAGGCGCCCCATTCTGCCAGCGCCGTGCATATTCTTGGAATATTCTGATAATACTGCATGTTCTATCCCTCATTGATATATTGAATCAACAGTTCCATAAATTCTTTCTTCTTGTTTCGGCTGATCGGGATCTGCTCCCCGTGGATCATACAGTCGCCTCCGACGATCCCGTCCACGTGCCGCATATTGACCAGATAGCCTTTTCCACACCGAAAAAAGCCATGCTCGCACATGGCTTCCTCCAGCTCCTTCAGCGTAATTCTGGAAGTGACTTCTCCGCTGCCCAGCCGATACCGGGCATAGTGTCCCTGACTCTCGATGTAATAAATCTCCGAGACGGACAGCTTCTGCATCCCGGCCTCCGTCGCGACCATCACAAACTCCTGCCCGGCCTTATTCATCCGTCCGATGGCCTTCTCAAGCTTCTGCGAAAAGGCAAAATACTCCACCGGCTTCAAGACGTAATCCATCGCGTCCACTTCGTAGCCGCGCACCGCGTACTGAACCATGTTGGTGATGAACATGATGATCACCTCCTGATCCAGCCTGCGGATCTTCTCCGCCGCCGTCATCCCGTCCATGAAGCGCATCTGGATGTCCATCAAAATGATATCAAATTCCCCGCGGTAATTCTCCGTGATATCTTCTCCGTCCGCAAACGTGGTGATTCTGATCTGCCGGCCGCTCTCCTTCTCGTACCGATGAATATAATCCTGAAGCTGCTCCATAAACAACCGCTCATCTTCTACAATCGCAATCCGTATCATACCCAGGCTCCCTTTATATGCAGGTTTTCCCTTTTGTTCTAGTTCTATTGTAATCGCAGCATGTGAGAATGTCAAACGGCTATCGTTCTGCCTTGTTCATGTTCATGTAAATTCCTTCGGCATATCGCTTCACGCCACTGTGCGCAAAAAATCATTTTTTGAGTTGAGGCTTCAAGCTCCAAAATACCACGTTCATCGCAATCACGATCAAAATACATACGGTCATTGCTGCCCAAAAGCCGATATTGATTCCCAGCAGCTCTGTGGTTCCAAAAAGCTTCATCCAGATGATTGTCCATGACATCATTCATTCCTCCTATATTGTGATCTTGTTACAAAAGCTGCCCATAATGGTGTACATACGCCTTTTTCATGCTGGTTGCGAGTGCCATGTACAGCAAAATACAGGGCAGCAGATACGCAAAATAAGCGACAGGCAGTGCTGCAAAGCCAAGCAGCGCACCGAATGGTGTAAACGGGATAATCGTTAAAACAGCGATTCCCGTGAAGGTAATCAGTGTGACCGGCGCCGATGCATGACTTTGGATAAACGGCAGCTTCGGCGTGCGGATCATATGAATGACCAGCGTCTGACTCCACATGGATTCCACAAACCACCCTGCCTGAAACAGGGCAATATAGCCTGCCTGCATCTGCGCCAACTCTGCGCCGGAAAAATGCGATGCCAAATCATTGAACAAAACGCCATGCGATACAAAAAACGGGCAGAATACAAAATACATGAACGCGTAGGTTGTCCAGTCAAAAATGGAGCTGGTTGGCCCAATCCAAAGCATGAAATGTCCCACGGAGGACGGGTCCCATTTACGGGGAACGGTGAGAAATTCCTCATCCACATTATCCCACGGGATCGCCGTACAGGAGAGGTCGTAAATCAGATTCAGGAAGATCAGCTGAATGCTCATCATCGGCAAAAATGGCAGCAGCGCCGAGGCGGCCAGCACCGAAAACATGTTTCCAAAGTTGGAGGATGCCGTCATCTTGATGTATTTGATCATGTTGGCGTAGGTCTTGCGGCCCTCGATGATGCCGTGTTCGAGTACCATCAGGTCTTTTGCCAGCAGAATGATGTCGGCAGACTCCTTGGCGACATCCACCGCCGTGTCCACCGAAATACCAATATCGGCCGATTTCAGCGCCGCCGCGTCATTGATCCCATCCCCCATAAAGCCGACGGTATGCCCGCCTGCGCGCAGGGCAGAAACAACCCGTGCCTTTTGGTCCGGCGTCAGCTTCGCAAAAACATCGGTGCGTTCCGCTGCGTTTGCCAGCTCTGCATCGCTCATGATTTCCAAATCCGGGCCGAGCAGCATATTGCGGACCTTTAAGCCCACCTGCTTGCAGATGGTGCGCGTCACCTTGTCATTGTCACCGGTGAGGATTTTGGTCGTTACACCATGGGCTTTCAGCGCGCAGATGGCATCCGCTGTGGACTCCTTGGGCGGATCAAGAAAAGCGAGATAGCCGATCAGCACCATGTCACATTCATCTTTTACACCAAACGCTCCCACCGGGGAGGGATTGCTTTTCTGTGCAACCGCCAATACCCGGAAGCCTTTATCGTTGAGTTCGTCCACCGTTTGCAGAATGCGCCCCCGCAGTTCCTTATCAAGAGGCTGTACCGTTCCGTCACACTCTGCGAATGTGCAGATGGACAGCATTTCTTCCACCGCGCCCTTTGTCACCATCTGGGTTTTCCCGGTGTTGTCCTGCACCACAGTCGTCAGACGGCGTCGGGTAAAATCAAAGGGAATTTCATCCACCTTTACATAATGTTCGGATAAATCGGTCAGCTGCGAATTTGCCGCCTCCTCCTCTTCCGTCCTGTGGATAATTGCCAAATCCATCAGGTTTTTATAGCCCGTCTGAAAAAAGCTGTTTAAGTAAGCATGGCGCAGAACTCTGGCATCATCCTCACCATTCACATTCAGATGGTATTCCAGCACGACCTTATCCTGGGTCAGCGTACCTGTTTTGTCGGTACAAAGAATATCGATTGCACCGAAGTTTTGAATGGAATTCAGATTCTTCACAATGGTCTTCTTTTTGCTCATGGAAACTGCGCCCTTGGCCAGACAGGTGGTCACAATCATGGGAAGCATTTCCGGCGTCAACCCCACCGCCACAGAAATACCAAACAGGAATGCCTCCAGCCAATCGCCCTTGGTGATGCCGTTGATGACGAACACCAGCGGAACCATCACCATCATAAAGCGAATCAGCACCCACGAAACGGCGTTGACGCCCTTGGTAAAGCTGGTTTCCACCGCCTCCCCCGCAACGGCCGATGCCATGGAGCCAAACAGCGTGTGGTCGCCTACACAGATCACCACTGCTGCTGCGCTCCCGGAAACGACATTGCTGCCCATAAAGGCAATATTGGTGTAGTCCGTCACACTTTCCTGCTGGGCGTTGATGCCTGCCGTTTTTTCGATCGGTTCGCTCTCGCCGGTCAGACTTGCCTGACTGACAAACAAATCCTTAGCATCCACGATCCGCAAATCCGCCGGGATCATGTCCCCGGCCGACAGATGCACAATATCGCCCACCACCAGTTCGTCAATGGAAATCCCCGCTTTTTCCTGCTCTTTCCGGGTGACGGTACAGGTGGTGGTAATCATGGCCAACAGCTTTTCCGCCGCATTTCCGCTGCGGGATTCCTGCACGAAGCGGAGTGTGCCGGAAATCAGCACCATGGTCAGGATGATCAGCACCGTAAGGCAGTCAAAATCCTCCGGTGTACTTCCAAAAAGGGAGAAACATGGCAGAATCATATCGGTCATAGTGGATACAAATGCAAGGCAGAACAAAATGGCTGTAAACGGGTTGATAAAGGCACCGGTCAGCCGCTTTGCAAGGGATTTCTTTTTTTCATGGGTCACCTTATTGGTTCCGTATTTACTGCGGCTTTCTGCAACCGCTTCTGCACTCAGCCCAGACAAGGTCGTGTGCAGATTTTTGAGAATATCTTTGATCGGGTTGCCTGCCGCAAATTGGATGCGGCGCTTCTGCTCGTCGCGCAAAACTGCTTTTTCCGCAGCCTGACGAACAGCAATACGATTTTCTTTCTGATTCATTGGTCTTTCCTCCTTGATTGATTCTGTATTTCCGTCGCGATCCTCCATCGGATTCCATATCCATCACCTCCCTATAAAATTTCCCAGCCAGCACCGAGTACGGCTGCATTTTCCGAAATTTTCCGCACGATACTTTCCAGTGCTGCATTTTTTGCTTTGCCATAGGAAATATAGTCCGCAAAAATCTCTACTTTTTCCCCGACAATGTCTCCGCTTTCCAGATTTTGCAGGCACAGCGTCTTACAGACACTGCCGTTTACCAACGTCGCACGCACCTCCATTTCGACCGTTTCCGTGCAGGTGATCGAAATACGATAGCGTTTTTCCTCTTCCTCCCGCTCGAATACCGGGTGAATGTGGATAGCCAGCGGGCGCAGTAACAAATTTGACAGAATCAAAATAGCGGTGGCGGATATGGAAAAGGCATATTTTCCTGTGCTGGCCAGCACGCCAATGGCCGCCGTGCACCACAGAGTCGCCGCTGTGTTGATCCCGCGTACCGTGGGACCATCCTTAAAAATAACGCCGCTGCACAGAAATCCGACCCCCGTAACGATGCTGCTGGCCATCCGAAAAATCTCGGTTGACCCGTAAAGCATGGGAAACAAGGTGAAAAAACTGGTTCCTATGCAAATCAGCACATTGATGCGGATGCCTGCCTGGTGCCCCGTCAGCTGCCGTTCCAGTCCGATGAAAAAGCCAAGTAACAGAGAAACCACAATACGGCAAATGTATTCGGTGTATCCCATTTTTCTCACTCCTTTCCGTAAGCTCCTGTACAGTATAAAAAATTTACAGGAAAAATCCTATGGCCAAACCCTTGCGATTTTCTTGCGATTGGGCAAGAAAAAACAGGCTGAAAGTTTTGCCTTTCCTCCTGCTCCACCACTGTTTTCACAGCGCGTCATTAAATTTATAGCCAATGCCCCAGATGGTCAAAATATACTCCGGCGCATCGGGGTTCGGTTCGATTTTCTTCCGCAGCTTGCGGATAAATGCCATCATATTGCTGTCCGCCAAAAGGAAATCCTCTTCCCATACAGCCCGGTAAATCTGTTCTTTGGTAAATACCTCGCCCCGGTTCTGCGCCAGAAAATAGAGAATATCAAATTCTTTCGGCGTCAGGCCCACATCCTGACCGCCACGTAAAACCCGGCGGCTTTTGCGCTGTATTTCCAGCTCCCCAACCTTAATTCTGTCGCCTGCAGTGTTGGCGATTGCATCCACATCTTCGGCGGCTCCAAGCAGCAGGGTGGTCACGCTGCCAGTCATTAAATCACACAGACCACAGCGCAGCTCCTCGCCGCTGTCCCCCTCCGGCGGATCCTGTTCCAGCTTTTCCAGCAGCCACACTGCAAGGGTGGAATCCATTGGGATGAAACTGATTTTTTTCTTCAATTGGATTTCCCCCCTTCTAAATAAGCTCCTGATAGTGTCGCTGATAGATTCGCTTTGCAACGGTGGTCAGCAACATATAACAAACTACCGTCAGCAGCAGGTAAGCAAAATACCAAAGCGGCAGATGGGTCAAGCCCAGCAGCCCGGCTGTTTTTGTAAAGGTAAGACAGGTAAATGCAGCCACGCCCAGCATGGTAATGAGGAAAACCGGTACGGACGCCCTGCTTTGCACAAATGCGATTTTTTTGGTGCGCAGCAAATGAAGAATCAGCACCTGGGACCACATGGATTCCAAAAACCAGCCGGTTTGAAACAGCGCAATATAGCGCAGCTGCATGGCGGGGTCGGTAAGCTGGGTATAAATGATCCCACCGCATAGCCCCGGACATAATACAAAATACAAAAACAAAAAGGTCAGAAGGTCAAAAATGGAGCTGATCGGCCCAAAAGACAGCATAAACCGCCCCAGAGTTTTGCCTGTCCATTCCCGCGGTGCAAGAGTTTCCTCCTCATCCACATTGTCCCAGGGCAGCACGATGCAGAGAACGTCATACAGCAGATTCAGCAAAAGAATCTGAATCGCCGTTATTGGCAGGAACGGAAGAACGGCGCTGGCACAGACAATAGACAAAATATTTCCAAAATTGGAGCTGGCCGTAATTTTGATATATTTGAGCATATTGGTAAAGGTCTTGCGGCCCTCCAAAATCCCCTGCTCCAAAATGTTCAAATCTTTTTGCAGCAGAACAACATCCGCAATGTCTTTGGCTGCATCCACGGCGGTATCCACGGAAATCCCGACATCGGCCTCGCCGAGTGCCGGAATATCGTTGATGCCATCCCCTAAAAAACCGACCGTATGCCCATTTTCATGCAGGGCAGACAGGATGCGTACCTTTTGTTCGGGGGTCAGTTCGGCAAACACATTGGTCTTTTCGACCGCAACCCGAAACTGCTGCACCGTCAAAGCATTCATCTGCGCCCCGGTCATCAGGTTGGACGAATCGATCCCAACGCGGCGGCAGATGGAAACGGCGATTTGCGCCTGGTCTCCGGTCAGAATTTTCGGTGTCACCCGCAGACGGTTCAATGCGGCAATTGACTGTTTTGCCGTTTTTTTCGGCGCGTCAAAAAAGGCGAGGTAGCCCACTAAAACCAGATTGGTTTCATCCTCCGGCGCTAAGGCCCGCCTGCATCCCAGCTCCTTTTGCGCCACGGCAATGACCTTCATGCCGTCATCCAGCATTTCATCCACCACCGATGCAACGCTTTCCATACCGCTTTCCTCGATGGGCAGCGTCCTCCCCTGATATTCAATAAAACGGCATCGGGAAACCACCTGCCCGATGTCCCCTTTCAGAATCAGACGGCAATTTCCCTCCTCGTCCGTTACCAGCGTGCTGACGTATTTTCGGGTATAGTCGAAGGGAATTTCATCTGCTTTTTGAAAACGCGTTTGCAGCTGCGCAAACTGCGCCTCCTTCCCTGGCATGGTTTTGCAGGCCAGAATCGCGTTGTCGATTGGATTTCGGACACCGGAATGGCAGGAGCTGTTCAAAAAGGCAAGCTCCAGCGTCTTCTCACTTTCATTGCCCAGCACGTCCATATAATACTCCAGCAGAATGCTCTCGTTGGTCAGCGTGCCAGTCTTATCCATGCACAGAACATCCATACTGCCAAACCCCTGCATGGCATTGATATTTTTGATGATGGTCTGTTTTTTGGACATGGCAAGGCTGCCCTTGGCAAGACAGGTGGTAATCACCATGGGCAGCATTTCCGGTGTCAGCCCGACTGCAACGGAAAGCGCAAACACAAAGGACTCCAGCCAATTTCCTTTTGTCAGCCCGGACACAAGGAACACGACCGGAACCAAAACCGCCATAAAACGGATCATGACCCACGCAATGGAATTGGCCCCCCTCTGAAAAGAGCTGCCGCCATCGGTGTCCGGCACGACGAAGTTTCCATACAGGGCTTCATTTCCAACTGCCAGGACAATCCCGGTCCCTTTTCCGCTAATCACCGTCGTTGCCATAAACGCAAGGTTGGAAAGCTGGGTCAAAGACTCCTGATCATCATAGCTTCTGCGCTCACTGTTTTTTTCAAGGATGGCGCTTTCCCCGGTAATGGCTGCCTGTGACACAAACAGGTCTGTCGTTTGAATCAGCCGCAAATCGGCCGGGATACGATCGCCCGCCGACAGAAGCACCAGATCGCCAACCACCAGCTCCTCAGCGGGAATCTCAGTAAGGACCCCGCCGCGTTTTACCGTGACGCTGGCGTGTACCAGCTGGTTTAGCCGGTCTGCTGCAGTCTTTGCCCGCAGTTCCTGTAGTAACCGAATCGTTCCGCTAATCAAAATCATGGTGCAGATAATCACAAAGGTCGTAATATTGCGGGTGAAATTGGAGGCCAAAAACACATCCGTAATGAGAGATACCAGCGCAAGGACGAAGAGAATCAAGGTAAACGGATTGATAAATGCCCTTCGCAACCGGTAAAAAAGCGTATCGGTTTTGCGGCCTGCAATCTGATTCTTCCCATACGTTTCCCGCATGGCATCCACCAGCTCCGATGACAGTCCGTCCGGGGTCGTCGAAAGGTCGTGATAGAGTTCCGATGTCTCCCGGTATGCATATTGTTTCATACGTCCATCCAGTAACGTTGCCTTGGACACAACAGCCCCTCCTTTCAAAAACGCCAGATCACGATCCACGCTTTCAGCGCTTGACGCTCATTATATCACGATTTTAGCACACAGGAGCAAATTTTGTCCCCCATAGAATTCTTGCTTTTTCCTTGCGATTGTTCTTCTATCCGGTCTTACTGCTGCTTCAGCCCTTTACAGATCGGAATCAGCATCAGCAAAACGATGATCCCAACCAGACCAATCAGGATACCCGGCACCAGGTTTCCCCACACCATCGTCATGCACATCCCCACGCCAAGGCCAAGCGCTCCAACGATCGCCACAGCAGCAGTAAGAAGCACCCTGCTCGTAATTCTAACCGGTTCTTTCTGCTCCATTTTTCTCCAGACAATTACGGTCATCAGTGCGATCAAAAGACCAAAACATCCCATAATGACCCCCGGACGAAATGCATTCCACTCCGGCAGCATCGCCATACACATTCCCAGTGCAAAAAACACGCCGCTGACCGTTCCCATTACCAATGCCACAAAATTACTCTTTTTCATGATTTTATACCTCTTTCCATGTTCTGCCGATTGACCTGTTCCTGTCTTTCCTTTGCCTCCTCTGCGAGACGCGTTCTGGCCTCTGCCACGGTTTCGCCTTCTCTTGTCAGGTACTGATCCACAAACGCATCTGCGACTTTGTTGTATCCGCCAACTACTGTTTCTTCGATCTTGTTGTACCCTCCAGCCATGTACTCTGCAATTTTCCGGTTTGCAGCAACCAGTTTCGATTTCGCCACCATTTACTTACCTCCATATGTTTGATTGATTTCGATTCCCTGTATCGGAATGTACCTATAGGATACCGGTTCAACATTTGAATTGTGTTGATGTTTTGTTTCCATATTATTAATTCCGTCCAAACGATCGTTTTGTTTTTTATACCAGAAGGTTATGTCCTTTTTCACAGATTTCATGGATCTCCTCTCTCTTCTCTTTGATCAGCGGGTCCAATTCCTGTGATTTTCTTGCTGCGATGTTCCGATATACAAAATAAGGCAGCACCCATCCGGCAAATCCAGGAACTGCTAATGCGATACACAGCAGGGGAAGCGGCGGCTCCTGGGTAATCGCGAAGGTGGAGCCTGCCATAAATGCAGTCCCCACGATTCCAAGAATCAGGGCAATCATAGTGGCAGCGTCCGTTTTGGATGCCTCCAAAGAACTGATTTGATTAAGACAATCCTCCAAATATCTCTGTAGTCTGGTAAGCTCTGCTTTATTCATGATTTTCCGGTCCCGTTTCAGACGGATCATGGATTTCCCTTTTCTTTCACCTGCTGCTGGCTGCTGTCTCTTATCCATCTCCCAGCCAAGGTTCTCATATCCGTCCAGATAAAAAGATAGCTGGCTGTTGTCCACAACCAGTTCTTTATATTCATAGCCGATATATTCACGGCCTGTCTCATTTAATTCACTCATAGTTTAACGCATTTCCTTTCCATTCTTTGCCACGTTCGGCAGCGTCACAAGAAACGTGGACCCCACCCCCACTTCACTTGTTATCGTAATATCGCCGTCCGACAACTGCAGGACGCGAAGCACCAATGCCATTCCAAGACCATTTCCCTCTGTCGCATGGCTGGTATCTCCCTGATAAAATTGATCAAAGATATGGTTGATCGTAGTCTGATCCATCCCGCAGCCTGTATCGGATACATAAAATTTCACGTGCTGTTCATCGGATACCTCT
This sequence comes from Lachnospiraceae bacterium, assembly GCA_028693165.1. Classification (GTDB taxonomy): domain Bacteria; phylum Bacillota; class Clostridia; order Lachnospirales; family Lachnospiraceae; genus Brotaphodocola. The sequence goes on from JAQUVX010000001.1 coordinate 267,820, forward strand.
TTTATGGTAATGGTTCCGCCTGGATTCGTAAACTTCACTGCATTGCTGAGCAGATTGTTCCATACAAGTTCTAAAAGACTTGGATCTGCGTCAACGTAAGCCCGCTCCTCCACGTCAATCTCCAGTTCGATCTGCTTCGCCTCCCATTTTTCTTCAAACTGCACAACACAGTTGCAGAATTGTTCACAGACATCATAGATTTCCCGCTCCGGCTGTATCGTCTGTTTCTCCAGACGGTTCATTTTCAGGATATTGGTGATCAGATCCGACATTTTTCTTGTGTAGGCAAGCATCGTCCGCAGCGATTCCTGCTGCTCCTCAGATAAGTCCCCTTTGCTCAGCAGCAATTGTGCATGATTGGAAATAACGGACAGCGGCGTCTGCATCTCATGGGAAACATTGGAGAAAAAATCCGTTTTCAATGTCTCCACACTGCCAAGCTCCTCCACCATCTTGTTGAAATCCATAATCATAACATCAAGATAATCCATGTTTTCAGAGGTGTGTAATGGTGGCACGTATACCGAAAAATCCCCATGCGCCACCGCATCCGTTGCTTTTGCCAGCTCCTTCATGGGTATTTCATAGGCTTTCCGGATCTGCCATGCGGTAAAAAGCGTGAAGCCACTGGCAATCAGAATCCAGTAGCAAATCACAATCGTTGTTTGCGCCACACCGCTGAGGCCACGGCCCCAAACATTTTCATGAAAAAATATGATAATCCCCGTATGAATGCCGCCGACCAGCAATATGACGAAAAACGTTACAAGGAAAATCGCCACTGGAAAATGTGAATTTCTTACCCCTTTTCTTTTCATTTTGATATCCATTCCTCTCCATTACACCTTTATGTCTTATTTCAGGATCGACTTATAGCCTAAGCCTCTCACGGTCCTGATTTCAAATCCATCACACTCCGAGAATTTATCGCGCAGCTTCGTCACGTACACATCAACTGCCCGAAGACTTGTCTCGGTATCCACGCCCCAAAACTCGTCCATGAGCTGTGCCCTGGTGAAGGTCTTATTTGGGTAAGACAACAGCTTGTACAGGATATTAAATTCTCTGGTTGTAACCGGAAGCTCCACCTCATTTACGCACGCCGTCATTGCATCCGCATCCATCGCAAGATTTCCCGCGACCAGCTTCCGCTCCATCTCCACATGGGCTCTTCGCAAAAGTGCGCGTACGCGAAGAATTAATTCTTCCAAATCTACCGGTTTGACCATATAATCATCCACGCCAAGATGAAATCCCTTTTGCTTGGATGGAAGATCGTCTTTTGCAGACATAAACAAAATAGGAATGTTCTTATTCACCCTGCGCACCGTCTGTGCAAATTCAAAGCCGTCCACTTCCGGCATCATGATATCTGAAATGATCAGCTCAAAGAGATTGTTATACATCGCCTCATACCCCGCCTCCGCACGCAGCACGCCAAAAGCCTGGAATCCACTGTTATTCAGAAACGAGCATACGGTTTTATTTAATGCCGCGTCATCATCTACTACTAATATACGAATCAAATGCCTTCCTCCTCTCGCACCTTTTCCTATAGCATAACACAGGATTGTTTCAGAATTGTTTATTTTTGCGATGTTTTTTATCTGCATCAAAAATGGACAGCCGCAAAAAGCTGTCCATCTTTACTTAGAAATCATCCTGTATTGGTCACCTTTTTACTGCGCTTTCCTCAATCCAAACTCTGCAAACAGCTTCTTCTTGTACTCCGGATCTTTGGTTGCTTTCAGGATATCTCGTCTGTACGCCCCAACTCCGCCAGCTTTACCGCCAGTTGTAACGCCTCATCTACACCCTGTTTCACACCCTGCTTCTCCATTCTATCTGCGAAATCACACACGGTAATCACCTCTCCTCTTTCCACACTCTCCATGATCTCTTCCCCAATATCCTGGTACCTCTTATCTCCCGTAAAGGCCCGAAGCATACGAAGCACCGCTTTCACGTGCACAATTTCCTGCTTTGAGGGTCTGTAAGCTTCCTGATCCTTCTCCGCAAAAAAATCTGCCACCACCTTAAAATCACTTGTCAGCTTCGACCTCTGATCTTTTATCAATCTGGGCACATCGATCAAGTGATAGCTGTAATCATAGCCAAGCATACGAATCCCCATATCGGAATCTTCCCTTGTCTGATTCTCCATTCCGATCAGTGCCACCACTGCATCCAGATTCCGCACGTATTTGCTTACGTCGCGTCTCTGCTCCCTCAGCGCACCATCTTCCTCTGACTCATAAACGGATTCGACAGGTAGCATCATTGAGCATCGGCACTCACCTGCATCACCATGTTCAACCGTTCCGACGAAGTATGGCGCGTGACATGAATACGGATATCGCGGATATACAGATCCAGGCCTGTATCCTTCGCCTGGTCAGGTTCCAAGCCGGCAGTCTCATGAGCGCCATTGTTAATCACTACATGAATCATATTTTTAGGCCTATTTGCTCCCAGTAATGCCATCGATCCCATATGCATCAGTAAAGCACCATCACCATCTTCATTGGTGTCATAACCAAGCAGCTGCGCTGTTACAATCTTCTGCGTGCCATCCTTCATACGATTGCGTATAGCCCAGCTGATATTTGCAGAGATACTTCGCGACTCCTTCTGGGCTATGGATGCCTTCAAGCTCAGGATCATGTCTGTTTTATCATCTAATGATGACAGCCTTTTCTTTTCAAAATATACTTCTATCGGTGGCTTCATATTGTTAAGCAATCGAATATGTGTAAGACAGTCCACGACATTTCTTGAAAATCTGCTGATTGACTTCGTAAGAACCATATCCACCTTGCCTGCCTTACAATCATCAATCATACGAATGAAATTCTCACGATATTTTACCTGGGTTCCGGATATTCCTTCATCCCTTGTGTCAAGAGTAGGACTTAAAAATAATTAAAGTTTTTTTCGACAGATTGCGACTAATCCTTCATAATAGTTCTATTGCTTATTATAGGAGGAGGATTAAAACATGCAAAATTTACAACAATTAATTTTAAAGTATTTGGATTTCTGTAAATATCAGAAAACTCTCAATGAAAAGTCGCTAAAGGCATATCGAATTGATCTAACCCAATATGCCGACTATATGGCAGCAAACACTGATATGCAATTAAACCGAAGCAATCTTACCAGCTACATTACTAATCTGCATAAATACTATAAACCCAAAAGTGCCAAGCGTAAGATTGCCAGTTTAAAAGCATTCTTTTCCTATCTTGAATATGAAGAATTTTTACCTGAAAACCCTTTTTCAAAAATCAAAGTAAAATTTCAAGAACCCGTTCTTTTGCCTCGTACCATACCTACACAGAATATTCAGAAGCTTTTCCAAACCGTATATCAGCTTTTAACAAAAGCAACTACCCCTTATCAGGAACGAGCACTCACTCGTGATATCGCTGTACTGGAATTGCTGTTTTCAACCGGTCTGCGTGTATCTGAACTTTGCTCTCTAAATTGTAATGATATTGATTTAGAACAAGGTTCTGTACGCATCTACGGAAAAGGTTCTAAAGAACGGATGATACAGATTACAAATCCTGACGTTATAAAAGCACTAATATCCTATCGCAATCTTTTTTATGAACAACTTCCAAATGCAGACTTTTTCTTCTGTAATCGTTTAATGCACCGCCTATCTGAACAGTCCGTTCGATTTATGATTAAACATTATGCCAAACTTGCAGATATTTCTGAGCATATAACTCCTCATATGTTCCGTCATACTTTTGCCACCTTACTATTAGAAGAGGATGTGGATATCAGATATATTCAAAATATTTTAGGTCACAGTTCTATCACGACTACGCAGATATATACCCATGTAACAAGTTGCAAACAACGTGATATTTTAACAACAAAGAATCCCCGCAACAAAATAAATCTTTAGAAAACACCCAAGGTGCAAGATTATGTACCTTGGGTGTTTTTAATGCAGGATAATAAGAAATTATCTTACAAACAAGGAGATGATTTAATGCTAAAGTTACACGTGTTAATTACTCATGTTTCTTATCAAGCTTCGTCCGGAAGTTTTATTAAATTATTATGCAATTCT
>JAQUVX010000011.1 GCA_028693165.1 Lachnospiraceae bacterium
ACACTTAGGTCCTATGTGAATTTTTAAGGGGGCTTGGCCTGCTTGGTGCCGCTGGGGCATCTTAGCGTTTGGGAGTAAAAGACTACTCTCTACCATAAGTGCTACCGCCTGAAATTTGGGCGCTTACTTTGTATCATAGGACGTAATTTCCTCCGGATACAAAAACAAGGAGACGAGAAAACTCATCTCCTTGAAATTAACACTCGCACTTTCGAGTGGCGAAGCACTCAAATTAAAGGTTCACACTCAAAGTAGTGAAGCACTTAAATTAAAGGTTTGCACTTAATGAACAACGATTGTAGCAACACGGCCTGAACCTGCGGCACGTCCACCCTCTCAGTACTTTAAATACGTTTTTCTTTATATTTTCCAAACTTTGAAGTGGTAAAAATAACTTAAAACCGTTGTTCTGTGTTCTGTTTTTATTTATTGAAATTCTTGGCACCGCTACGCTATGCATCATTAATATCAGCTTAATTCTATAATACTTGTTTGAAATTTTGCTGACTAAGGTATGTTTCTACTGTTTCTATTAGTTCCTCTAAAAAGGCAACTGCAAACTCTTCGTTATGTTTAATATCCTCTATACTATCCGTACGAACTGCATCCACAAACGAAACCGATCCATGTGCCAAATTGTTTCGACTTTCTTTTATCCCCTCCAATATATCAGGTCTATAATATCGACTGCTTGTTTTTACTTGTATTCCGTGTAGTTCAAATGTTTCTTTAATAGTCTTGCCATCAAGATTTCCTGCTGGTAATGTGTTTCTTGAATGCATTTCAATAATGGAATTGTTCAATATCCCATCAATAATTTCTTCGTTTTTTCTTAAAAACGTATTGAAATTAGCTTTAGGATCATTCGCTGCCTTTAGTATGGCTTTTCTCCACAATGCACGAATTGACTCATTTACATCAATATACGATAAATGATTAATACGGATTTCATCATATATACTGTCAATCAAGTTTGAAACAGTATATTCAATAATATTATAAATCATTAATGAAACATTTGATTTCAATATATTAATCAATGATTGAAATGTTAAATGTATTCTTAATTTCCCTTCATAAAAGAATTTACTGAACTCGCTAATGCCATCTTCCCTGCTATATTCTTTTGCCTCTAGGAATTCCATCAATTCTATAAACTCTTCTATCTCTTTTTTTCTCATATCATATGTATCTTTAAATGTTATCATTTATTCTCCCAAAAGCAATTTGTTCTTCACGAAATCAATTCTTCCAATTAGCTTATTTTTATTGTTTGCTGCATCTGAACGAGTACATCTTTTAAATTCTTCCTCATCAATCCAACCTGATATATCTCTATAAGGCAACTCCGGATTTTCATCCAACGCTATTGTAATACCTATTGCTAACGCTTCAAATCGCGCTCTTGGAGTTGATTTAGATGTCATTGTTTTTCTAAACCCACGCTTCCCAAGTATTCTATTTGCATAATCTATCATCTTTTCAAATCGATGTCGGCATTCGGCTATTATCTCAATATTTTCTTCACAAAATTCATTTTGTTTCTCTACATATTGGTCAATATACTCCGTCACATTGCCCGCATATCCTTCGAAACAATTTTCATAATTATCCGAATATGCAAAAAACCTTGAAACCAGTTCGAATCCTTCGTACCTGTCTTCCGTAGCTTTTGTTCTCGGTGCTAATTCATTAAACAATGGGTTCTTAACACATTCCTCTAAGAAAGTCTTGAACACTCCTTCAAATGATCCTCTTCTTGCTTCCGCTGCCTTCGCCTTTTCTCCACCTGTATTAATACGCTTAAAGATTTCTTGTCTAACTTTTTCTGTTGTACCTTCTTCCAAAAATACTACTCTAATATTAGTATTGAGAAAACGTCTCTGAATAGCAGGATCCAACTCGCTAAATGTAAATCCATTTGATTTCGTTAAAATTTGCAATCCATTTAACTGCAAATCATCTTGACAAAATTGTACCAACGTTTGTGTTCTTTGTGCGCCATCCACGATTTCAATTCTTCCGTCCTTGGTATCCGCAAAAAACATAAACGGAATAGGTAATCCCATTAAAACAGATTCTATAAAAAAGCATCTGTCCTTATCTCTCCATATAAAATTACGCTGGTATTCTAATGGTACATAAAATTCATTATCTGCATACTGCTCAATAATAAACTTAATTGGGTAATCTCTTGTATCAAATTTAATATCCTGCTTTTTCTCACTAATCTGTTTCGATGATTCTTCTATCTGCACATCTTCCTTTTTTGTCTTTTCCCTCTCCATTATTCCTCCAAGTTTACACCATTGTCTTGTAAATGTTGTTGAATACTAATTCCAATAGCTCTTCCCAACTCTACAGGCACAGCATTACCAATATGTGTGCTTAATTCCCTCTTTTTAGCTGGATGTTGTTCATCTAAAAAGATATAATTCTCTGGAAATGATTGTAAAATAGCACCTTCTCGAAGCGAAATTGCTCGATTCTGTTCTGGATGTCCAAATCTACCGTTTCCATATCCATAAAACTGAGTTGTTATAGTTGGAGATGGTTTATCCCATTCCATCCGTCCGTATACCGATGGGAATGATCGTCCGGATTCTTTTTTATGACATTTTAATTTTAAACTTTCCTCCCAGTCTCTCCATGTTCCCCCCGGAACTGATTGCCTTATTCTTTTTTTATTTATTTTTGACAATCCACTTGATCTGTGCAACACATCACTTTTACACGTTTCTCCATCGGAAATATGAGGAAGTTCACCTATTGCCATTCTAACTGTTGGATAATTACCTTTTTCGTATATCGGTGGAATTAAATGTATGTCTCCTAATCTTGATGCCAATAGAACAAGACGTTTTCTATGTTGTGGAACCCCATACTCCGGACAATACACTACCTGATATTCAACATGGTATCCTTGTTCTATTAATGCATTTACAAAATCATCAAACACATCTTCATTAACTAAATTAGGAACATTTTCCATTGAAACAATTTCTGGCATACTCTCTTCAACTAATCGTTTAAATGAATACAACAGTTTCCACTTGTCATCTTTATATCCATCCTTACGATATCTACTAGAGTATTTTGAAAACGGTTGACACGGAGCACATCCAACCAATGCTTTTATTGAATTTTCAGGGTAATATTGTTCTATATCTTCTACCTTAAGGTTTGTAATATCTTGGCATATAAACTGCGTTTTATTGTTTATTTCATATGCGAATCGGCAACTTTCATCTATATCAAACCCTGCTGCGACATTAATTCCTGCCATATTCAACCCTTTTGTAAGTCCACCTATTCCACAGAATAGATCAATTGCTACGCATGGCATTAATATCACCTCCCATTGTTCTAGAACTCATTTTCTAATCTCCTACCAACCAATTTATTCTTTTTTGAATGCCTTTGCATAGGCATATATACGTTTCAAAAAATTTTCTCCATGGTTTTCAGCGGATTCTACATTTTTCATTAAATCAGAAAATCCCAAATATGAATTAAATCCTAACATGTATACTGCAACTGCCATCGCAATATCTTCTGTTTCTCTATCTGACATATCAGCTATTCTCTTCAATTCCTCTATTACCGTATCATATGGTACTTTTACTTTACTGTCTTGCTTGACTACCTTTTCAATCACTTCTGGAAGAACCATACACATCTTATAAAATGCATGTGTCTCCCCTGTCGTAATATCATAAAATTGATCCAAGCTCACTCTTCTAATTCTTTTATGTGACACACGTTTACCATCTACTGTTGTTTCCCATTTAATGTTTTGTGATTTCTGCGCAATAGCTTCTACTAAAAAGCATGCACAATCATCATCATTTAGCAACTGATTTTGCATCTTTATATATGTTTTTCCTGCTGATGCCGAATTCATTGTATTATGTTTATTCTTCATTTCCACATACACAGTATGAACTATATCACCATCAGGCAAAACAATTCCTTCTTCATCCTGATAAATAACATCCCACCCACCTTCTTTTCCATTGTCTGGAACATGACATTTGTCTATGTATTGAAATATTCTCTGATGGAAATAACCTATATCATTGTTATTAGATTTGTCTCTCTGACGAAAAATTTCATTTCCGACCATTTCTTTCCATGACGACTGATATACTGTCTTATCAAAAATAAGTTTTATAGGGTCAATTATATTCTTATTAAATCGTTTAATATCATATGGCTCCAACTTTTCTCCATATTTTTCTATTGTTGCACCTACATGCTTGTAAAAATCAGCTTCCAAAATAAAACCTAACGTCCAATCCATTATGTAGCCTCCTCGGTTTTTAATTGTTGATCCGCCATTTCTAGTGATTTGTGAATTTCTTTTGCTATATCTAATGCTAAATTAACAGGAACAGCATTTCCCACTTGCTTATATTGAGACGAAACATTTCCGCAAAATTCCCATTCATCAGGAAACGTTTGACATCTTGCATTTTCTCTTACAGTAAATGGTCTGGCTTCTAGTGGATGGCAACGTTCTGTTTGCTTCTGTGATGGAGATGTTAACACCGCTAATGAAGGTTCCTCTAAACTTAGTCTACGCAGAATACCAGTTCTTCCACCTTCCATATTCCAACAACTTTTCATGTATTCTTTCGCGATTTCTGGATCAATGTCTCTCCAATAGCCGCCTGGCGGTACTAACTCAAATATTTTTCTTTTACGCTCTCCATATGGAAGCCCTACACTTTCAGGGCAATCTAACAGCACATCCCGAAGAACAGGTTTATAATCATGTGGTTTTGGAAAAGTAAACTCAATTTTGTTTACTAAATCATTTCTAATACCTACTGTAATCAGTCTTTCTCGTTTTTGTGGTGTTCCATAATTCCATGCATTTAAAATTTTTTTATCAATTGTATACCCTGCTTTTGAAAAAATATTTAACATTGTTGAATACGTCTTTCCACGATCATGTGTAAGCAAACCGCGAACATTTTCAAACAGGAACATCTTAGGTTGTAATTTTTGAAGGAATAATGCATAATGATAAAAAAGTGTCCCCCTAGTATCTTCCAACCCCAAACGTTTTCCTGCATAAGAAAAAGCTTGGCAAGGTGCGCCTCCTGACAGTAAATCAAGTTCACCTTTTTTTAGCTCAAAATAATCCCCCAAATCCAAACATGATATATTTGCTATATCATCATTAATCACATTCCAATTAGGTCTATTTTTCTTTAACGTATCTGCTGCATCTTTATCAAATTCAATCAAGCCAAGTGTGTTAAACCCCGCTTTTTCAACTCCCAAAGCAAGACCGCCTGCACCCGCAAATAGTTCAATCGTAGAAAACATATTATTACCTCTTTTTCTTTCCTTTAATTATACTGCAAATAGGTGTCCCATTTTCAGGGCACCTCTGATATTTCTTCATTTGCTTCTACAAGTTCCATTATATCCGCTATCTGGCATTCTAAAATTCTACAAATTTTACAAAGAACTTCTGTAGAAACATTTTCATTTTTCCCCATCTTTGCCATAGCATTCGTTGTTATTCCTGCTTGCTTTCTAAGTTGGGTTCTACTCATTCCTCTATCCATGAGTAATTTCCAGAGTTTATTATAGTTTACAATCATAATTCACCTTCATAAAAATACTGTCAAGTTCCTCTAAAACACTACAATATAGTATATCAGAAACGTTTGAATTTCTCAATCAACTTTTGACACCTTCAACGGTATGAAACGGTACTTTATCTGCCTCTGTACTTTAGGCTGACAGATGTATACTGTCTGCTGATTTTTTGTTTCTTGACCTCCTTGCCATATCGCTTGTGCCTTTCCTTGATACTCTCTGCAACTTAATAATTACCTTTCTCACACTTCTCCAATGCCTGCTGATAGGCTTCATACTCTGATTTAGAAGCATTGTGTCCTTTCATAAACTTCCTACACGTTCTTGTACCCATAAGGCTCCGCAATGGTTAACCAGTCATGTTCCATGTTTACAAACTGGCCTCTGCCTTTTCTATCTTTCCCTCTAAATCTTTCCTTTTTCCGCCTTGTAAAACACCTTTCAAATTTGACTTTGCTTCCTTCAATTTCTCAATATCAATCTTCTTATTTTGGATGACTTTTGACCAAAAGCCAAAGTACCGTAGGCAGCAGAAAGCATGATGCACAAAAAAGCCCCGCAGTCCTTCTGTTATAAAAGGATTGCGGGGCTTTCTATCAAACACTCATCAAGTGTTCAAAGATTACTCAACGATTGTAGCAACACGGCCTGAACCTACGGTACGTCCACCCTCACGGATAGCGAAACGAAGACCCTGCTCCATAGCTACCGGATGAATCAGCTCGATGGTCATCTCTACATTATCGCCAGGCATGCACATCTCGGTACCAGCCGGAAGTTCGCAAACACCGGTGATATCAGTTGTACGGAAGTAGAACTGCGGACGATAGTTGTTGAAGAACGGAGTATGACGGCCGCCCTCGTCTTTGGTCAGAACGTATACCTGTGCGGTAAACTTCTTGTGACATTTAACAGAACCTGGTTTAGCCAGAACCTGTCCACGCTCGATATCAGTTCTCTGGATACCACGAAGCAGAGCACCGATGTTGTCGCCAGCCTGAGCAGAGTCAAGCAGCTTACGGAACATCTCGATACCGGTAACAACAGTCTTTCTAACATCCTCATGAATACCAAGGATCTCAACCTCATCGTTCAGGTTCAGAGTACCACGCTCAACACGGCCGGTAGCAACAGTACCACGACCAGTGATGGTGAATACATCCTCGATAGGCATCAGGAACGGCTTATCAGTCTCACGCTGCGGATCCGGGATCCAGGAGTCAACTGCATCCATCAGCTCCATAACCTTGTCGCCCCACTCGCTGTGAGCATCCTCAAGAGCTTTCAGAGCAGAACCCTGAATGATCGGGGTGTCGTCGCCCGGGAACTCGTACTCGTTCAGCAGCTCACGGATCTCCATGTCTACCAGCTCAAGCAGCTCTGGGTCGTCAACCATATCACATTTGTTCATGAATACAACGATGTACGGTACGCCTACCTGACGAGACAGCAGGATATGCTCTCTGGTCTGAGCCATAACACCATCGGTTGCAGCTACTACAAGAATAGCGCCATCCATCTGAGCTGCACCGGTGATCATGTTCTTAACATAGTCAGCATGTCCTGGGCAGTCAACGTGTGCGTAATGTCTCTTATCGGTCTCATACTCAACGTGTGAAGTAGAGATAGTAATACCACGCTCTCTCTCCTCCGGTGCTTTATCGATGTTAGCGAAATCTACAGCTGCGTTACCAGATACTCTCTCAGAAAGTACTTTGGTGATAGCTGCAGTCAGGGTAGTTTTACCATGGTCAACGTGGCCAATGGTACCAATGTTACAATGCGGTTTGTTTCTTTCAAACTTTGCTTTTGCCATTTTATAACGTCCTCCTTAATTGGGCCCATTTGGGCTGTTAATTTATAGTTAGGCTGGTTTTTATTATATGCTATTTCTGCAATATTTTCAAGCCTAATTAAACACATAACGAATTAGTTCTTATGCTCACTGATGATCTTTTCCTGTACGGACTTTGGAACCGGCTCGTACTTATCGAAGAACATGGAGTAGTTACCACGACCCTGAGTTTTGGAACGCAGGTCGGTGGAATAACCGAACATCTCTGACAACGGAACAAACGCTCTCACGATCTTACCGCCGCCCAAATCATCCATACCCTCGATACGACCACGACGGGAGTTGATATCACCGATAACATCACCCATGTAATCCTCAGGCATAGTAACTTCAACCTTCATAACCGGCTCAAGCAGAATGGAACCTGCTTTCTGCATTGCATCCTTGAATGCCATGGAACCGGCAATCTTAAATGCCATCTCGTTGGAATCGACCTCATGGTAAGAACCATCGTATACGGTAGCCTTAACACCCAGTACCGGGAATCCTGCAAGGATACCGGACTTGGAAGCCTCTTCGATACCAGCGCCGACAGCCGGGATATACTCCTTCGGAATGGAACCGCCGACAACAGCAGACTCAAACTTGAAGGTCTCCTCTGCGTTTGCATCCATCGGCTCGAAGCGTACTTTACAGTGACCATACTGACCACGTCCACCGGACTGTTTTGCATATTTGCTGTCCACGTCAACGGCCTTGGTGAAGGTCTCTTTGTAAGCAACCTGCGGAGCACCAACGTTAGCTTCTACGTTGAACTCACGAAGCAGACGGTCTACGATGATCTCCAGATGCAGCTCGCCCATACCGGAGATGATGGTCTGGCCAGTCTCCTGATCGGTTCTTGCGCGGAAGGTTGGATCCTCCTCGGCAAGCTTTGCAAGTGCCTCACCCATCTTGCCCTGACCAGCTTTGGTCTTAGGCTCGATTGCGATATCGATAACCGGCTCCGGGAACTCCATGGACTCCAGAATAACCGGATGCTGCTCATCACAGATGGTATCACCTGTAGTGGTAATCTTAAATCCAACAGCTGCAGCAATATCACCAGAATAAACTTTGTCAAGCTCCTGTCTCTTATTTGCATGCATCTGCAGGATACGTCCTACACGCTCTTTTTTGTCCTTGGTAGCATTCAGGATATAAGAACCGGAGTTCAGAGTTCCTGAGTACACACGGAAGAAAGCAAGCTTTCCTACGAACGGGTCGGTCATGATCTTAAATGCCAGAGCTGAGAAAGGCTCTTCATCAGAAGAATGTCTCTCCACTTCGTTGCCGTCCAGATCGGTACCCGTGATAGACGGGATATCGGTTGGTGCCGGCATGAAATCGATGACTGCGTTCAGAAGTCTCTGAACACCTTTGTTTCTGTAAGCAGTACCGCAGCATACCGGAATTGCAGTACACTCGCAGGTAGCTTTTCTCAATGCAACCTTCAGTTCAGCCATGGTCGGCTCTTCGCCTTCCAGGTACTTCATCATCAGATCGTCATCCAACTCGCAGATCTTCTCAACCAGCTCGGTGTGATACAGCTCTGCGTCATCCTTCATATCTTCCGGAATCTCGCATACGGTGATATCATCACCCTTATCATCGTTGTAGATGTAAGCCTGCATCTCAAACAGGTCAACGATTCCCTTGAAATCGTCTTCCTTGCCGATCGGCAGCTGCAGACAGATGGTATTCTTACCAAGTCTGGTATGAATCTGCTCTACTGCGCCGTAGAAGTTTGCGCCCAGGATATCCATCTTGTTGATGAATGCCATACGCGGTACATTGTAGGTATCAGCCTGACGCCATACGTTCTCAGACTGTGGCTCAACGCCGCCCTTCGCACAGAATACGCCTACAGCGCCATCCAGTACACGCAGGGAACGCTCAACCTCTACTGTAAAGTCAACGTGTCCAGGAGTATCGATGATGTTGATACGATATTCCGGCTCACCATTAATCGGTCTGTTGTCTGTACCATGTTTGGTCCAGTGGCAGGTGGTAGCAGCTGAAGTAATGGTAATACCTCTCTCCTGCTCCTGTTCCATCCAGTCCATGGTAGCAGTACCTTCGTGAGTATCACCGATTTTGTAGTTTACACCAGTGTAATACAGGATACGCTCTGTCAATGTGGTCTTACCAGCATCGATATGGGCCATAATACCAATATTTCTGGTTCTCTCTAACGGATATTCTCTTCCAGCCAAAGCTTTTTCCTCCTATTAGAATCTGAAGTGGGAGAAGGCCTTATTAGCCTCTGCCATCTTATGCATGTCTTCTTTTCTCTTCACGGAACCGCCGGTGTTGTTGGCTGCATCCATGATTTCGTTTGCCAGTCTCTCTTCCTGGGTCTTCTCGCCTCTCTTGCGGGAGAACATGGTGATCCAGCGAAGTGCCAGAGTCTGTCTTCTTTCCGGTCTAACCTCGATCGGCACCTGATAGGTAGCTCCACCGATACGTTTTGCCTTAACTTCCAGAACTGGCATAATGTTGTTCATTGCTTCCTCGAAAACCTCAACAGCCGGCTTACCAGCCTTCTCTTCCACACGGTTAAATGCACCGTATACGATCTTCTGTGCAACACCCTTTTTACCATCAAGCATGATGTTGTTGATCAGCTTGGTTACAACTTTGTTGTTGTATAAAGGATCTGCTAATACGTCTCTTTTCTGAATATGTCCTTTACGTGGCACGTTACTTCCCTCCTTAATCATGAATAGTTGATTAGCTCATCGGTACTCACATGTTTCCATAAAATGTGTTCGCGCGGTAAATCTCTATGTCCTGCAACCTACAGGTCAATATCAACTTCCGGCCTAACTTTTTATTTACGTTAGTGGTACAACTGTTGCTTGTCCAGCGACAAATTATTTCTTGTCTTTCGGTCTCTTAGCACCGTATTTGGAACGAGCCTGTTTTCTGTTGGCTACACCAGCGGTATCCAGTGTACCTCTGATGATATGGTATCTGGTACCTGGCAGGTCTTTTACTCTACCGCCACGGATCAGAACCACGCTATGCTCCTGAAGGTTGTGACCCTCACCCGGAATGTAGCTGGTTACCTCGATACCGTTAGAAAGACGTACTCTGGCGATCTTACGAAGTGCGGAGTTCGGTTTCTTCGGGGTAGCAGTCTTAACTGCGGTGCAGACACCTCTCTTCTGCGGAGAAGAAGTGTTGGTAGCACGCTTCTGTAAAGAGTTGTAACCCTTCTGCAGAGCTGGTGCGGTAGACTTCTTAACTGCGGTCTGTCTGCCTTTTCTAACTAACTGGTTAAATGTTGGCATTCTTTTCACCTCCTGTGATATTGTCTGTTGGTTGCTGTGTATTTCAGCTTTTGCACGCAAAAAAAGATAACGCGATTTTTGCACGCCATATCATTATATCCATATTACGAATCCATGTCAAGGAGATTTTTCAATGTTTTTCAATGTTTTACAAATGTTTTTCAGATTTTCAGAATACCTGCCATGTATAAACAGGGACAGGAAAGAATAGGATAGAACAAACCCGTTTTGATATTCATCGGAAAGGATCTGTATGAATCCATCCAAACCCAAAATCCTGCTGCGCGCTCTGCTTGTGTCGTATCTGCTGTCCGGAGTCCTGCTCCTTCTGCTCGCCTTTGCGCTCTATAAGCTGCGGCTGTCGGAGAAGCAGATCTCCCTGTCTGTCTACGTGATCTATGCCGCCGCCTGCGTCCTCGGCGGGCTGATCAGCGGAAAAGCCATCGGGAACCGCCGATTTCTCTGGGGGCTCCTGACCGGGCTTTTCTACTTTATCACGCTCGTTCTGGTTTCTCTGGCTTTAGACCGCGGAAATCTCACGCATTACTCCGGGCTGCTCCCCGTGCTGGCCTGCTGCGCCGCAGGCGGTACGGTCGGCGGCATGATGAGCTAGTCCGCGTCCTCCTCCGGATGCAGCAGGTGCAGGCAGATCTTGTCGATGCGGTTTTTATCCATATGCTCCACCACAAGATGAAGATTCTCGTAATCTACTGCCTCACCCTCCTCCGGAAGATGGTCCAGAAGACCGATCACCAGACCGCCGATCGAATCGTAATCCTCCGATTCCAGTTCCAGGCCAAGCCGTTCATTTAAATCATCCAGCTTTGTTGCACCGCTGACCAGATATTCATTCTCATTCAGCTCAATGACTGCATCCTCTTCGTCCTCATCGTACTCATCCCGAATCTCACCGACGATCTCCTCCAGCATATCCTCCAGGGTGATCAGTCCCGCCGTGGCGCCGTATTCGTCCAGGACAATGACGATGTTGTTGAATGTCTTGCGCATCTCCACCATCAGCTCGGCTGTCTTCTTATATTCATAAGTATAAAGCGGTTCGCGCAGAAGGCTGCGGATGGAAAACGCCTGCGACTTGTCGTACAGCAGCAGATCCTTCATATTTACAATGCCAATTACATTGTCCGTCGAATCTTCATAGACCGGAATACGGGTAAATTTCTCCTCACGGAACACATCCAGCAGCTCCTCGTAGGTCGCATTGACATCCACCAGCACCATATCGATACGCGGTACCATCACGTCGCGGGCAACCGAATCGCCAAAGTCAAACACATTATTGATCATCTTCTTTTCCTCACTCTCGATGACCCCTTCCTCGTGGCTTACCTCCACGATGGTACGAAGCTCATCCTCCGTGATGGCATCCCGCTTCTTGTTCGGATCAACCCGCAGAAGAAGCAGCACCACATAGGAAAACTGGTTCACAAAAAAGATGACCGGTGTCAGAATCACCATCAGTACATAGATGACCGGGGCATACGCAAGAGCCACATTTTCAGAATAGAGTGTGGACAGGGTCTTCGGCGTAATCTCACCAAACACCAGAATAAGCAGCGTCAACACACCGGTAGCAACGCCGACGGCCTGGCTTCCGAACAGCTGCATGGTCAATGTGGTCATGAGGGCAGAGGCGGAAATGTTGACAATGTTATTGCCAATCAAAATCGTGCTCAGCATCTTGGCCGGATTTTCAATCACCTTCGTCAGCGTCTGCGCGCGCTCTTCTCCGGCATCCGCCAATGTGCGAATCCTCATCTTGTTAACGGTGGTCAGTGCAGTCTCTGCTGATGAAAAAAAAGCGGACAAAGCAAGCAGCACTACCACCGCGCATATCTGTATGCCCGTACTGTCTCCTGAATCTAACATATAATGTGTTTAATCTCCTTTTTTTATAAAATTGATGGAATTGTACAATGTTTCTCACATTCTGTCAACTATCTATTATGAAACTTCTCACGAATTTCTGTCCAAATCTCCAAAAAAAGCAGGATTCCTGTCCCCAGAAAGACAAAAATATCGCCCAGGTTGAATACAACCTTCTTCAGTGCCCCAATCTGGACGCTGAAATAATCCACCACATAGCGCCGCACATAGCGATCGTACAGGTTGCTCAGTGCCCCTCCGAGAATGACCGCCAGGCCAAGCTTTTCACCGATGTGACCTCTGCGCGGGATCAGATAACCGAGCACGCCGCCCAGGGCGGAAATGACTACCAGCGGAAACACGCGCACCAGCTCTCCGTACTTTTCCAGAAATCCGAAGGGAAAGCCCGCATTGTGATTCTGATAAAGCATAATTTTTTTGTTCGTATGTTCCAGCGGACGCGGAAATGTTTCCGCCTCCTGCCGCTCGATCAGCCATTTAAGACCCAGATCCACCGCTGCCAGTAGCAAAACAAGTGTAACAAAGAGCATGACCCCAGCTCCTTTCAGCTTATTTCTTCCATTTGCATCTTCTATTGTACTATCTCCAAAAACATTCGTCAAACACATCTCGTTTTGGGTTCAGCCAATGTCTTCTATCATATATTATCAGAAAGAACATCGGAGTGCTGCCCTATGCCTCAATGTAAATTAAATGCCGCCTCGGAGGACTACGCCGACTTCATCATACAGTATTCGGCCCTCTCCTTCGAATCTCTGGCGCAGCTGACCGACAATCAGTGTCTGCATTTCGTCAATCGGGAATATGTCGTCGTATCCGCCGAGCTGGATCTGGTGTCCCCCATCAGCGTTGCCCGGCATACCTACACCGCCATCCCGAAGCTCTACGGTCTTCTGGACACAACCGCACTGGAAAGCAGCGGAATCCTGCAAGCCTTTGAGCAGCCATCCATCCGGGCCAACGGGCGCGGCGTCATCCTCGGCATCATCGACACCGGGATTGACTACACCAATCCCCTCTTTCAGCTTTCCGACGGCACCAGCCGCATCTTAAGTCTCTGGGATCAGAGCATCCAGAGTGCCGAGCCGCCGGAAATTGTCGGCGAATTTGAACCTTTTTACGGAACCGTCTACGACAATGCCCAGATCACACAGGCGCTGCGATCCGAGGACCCGCTTCAGCTTGTGCCAAGCCAGGACACCGACGGTCACGGGACCTTTCTGGCCGGAGTGGCAGCGGGGAAACGCATTTCTGCCCCAACCTCATTCTCCGGCGCCGCCCCGGAAGCCACGCTGGCGATCGTCAAGCTGCGCCCCGCCAAACAATATCTGCGCGATTTTTACCTGATCCCGCCGGGAGTACCCGCCTATCAGGAAAATGATATCATGATGGCCGTGAGCTTTTTGCTGGCCCTTGCCAACCGGGAACAGCTTCCCATCGTTTTACTTTTAGGCTCCGGCACCAATCAGGGAAGTCACGACGGCACCAGTCCGCTGTCGTTACAGCTGCAGTCACTGATTGTGCGCAAAGGCGTGGTCGTTGTGGTCAGTGCAGGAAACGAAGTCGGTTATCAGCATCATTATCTGGGAACCCTTTCAGAAAAACAGGAGTTTGAAGATGTGGAACTGCGCGTGGCACCGGGAGATGCCGGGTTTTGTATGGAAATCTGGGCACGGACGCCAGAACTGTATACTATCGGTTTTATCTCCCCGGCTGGAGAGGTCATCCAGCCGGTCCCTCTCGTCCTCGGCAATGAAACATTGATTCCGTTCCGGCTGGACAACACGCGTATCACGCTGACCTATCAGTCTTATGAAGCCAATTCTGCCAGTCAGCTCGCCTTTCTGCGGTTTGAGACACCGTCACCCGGCATCTGGCACATCCGGGTCTATCCGGTTCTTCCCCTCGCGGGGCTGTTCCACATATGGCTGCCGCAGCACGAATTTGTCTCGGAACAGACGCTGTTTCTCCGGCCCGACCCGGATGTCACTATCACAGATCCGGGCAATGCCTCCATGCCCATCACGGTCAGCGCCTATCAGCACCGCAACGAGAGCCTCTACATTCACAGCAGCCGCGGATTTACACGATCCGGCCAGATCAAGCCGGACATCGCCGCGCCCGGTGTCGAGGTACAGGGGCCTGGGCTGAATGCCGGGACATCTGCCAATACGCTGACCTTTGTCCGCCGCTCCGGCACCTCCGTTTCCGCCGCCATTACCGCCGGGGCCGCCGCCGGTATTCTCTCCTGGGGGATCACGGACGGAAACAATCCAGACCTCAACAGTGCCACCGTCAAAGCCATGCTGATCCGCGGTGCAGACCGCAATCCGGCCTTTCGTTATCCCAACCGAGAATGGGGCTTCGGCACCTTAAACCTGTATCAGTCCTTCCTTACCCCCTCATCCGGATGAGCGGCCCTCCGCTCTTTTCCAGATAAGGACGGGTGATGATCACGGAACCGATGCTGGGGTCCTTCGGAATCTCGTACATGATGTCCAGCATATATTCTTCCAGAATCGCCCGCAGCGCGCGGGCCCCCGTCTCGCGCTTCAATGCCTCCTGCGCGATCCATTCCAGTGCCTCGTCTTCAAATACCAGCTTGACCTCATCCATCTGAAGCAGCTTCACATACTGTTTGAGAATTGCGTTCTTCGGCTCCTTCAGGATCTGAACCAGTAGCTCTTTGGTCAGCTTCTCCAGTGTCACCACCACCGGAAGACGGCCAAGGAACTCCGGGATCATGCCAAACTTGCGCAGATCCTCATTGGTCACATGGCTCAGAATATTGGCATCCTTCTCATACCGGTCCTTCAACTGCGCACCGAAGCCCATGGACGAGGATTTCAGCAGCCGTTCCTCGATAATATGTTCCAGATCCGGGAAGGCTCCTCCGCAGATAAACAGAATGTTGTCCGTGCTGACCGTGGTCATCGGTGTCAGGGCATTCTTCTGATTCGACCCCACCGGCACCTCCACGCTGCTGCCCTCCAAAAGCTTCAAAAGCTCCTGCTGCACCGACTCACCGCTGACATCCCGCGAGCTGGTCTCCTTCTTGCGGGCAATCTTGTCGATCTCATCGATGAAAATAATGCCGTGTTCTGCTTTCTCCACGTCATTTCCTGCCGCCGCCAGAAGTTTGGACACAACGCTTTCAATGTCATCGCCGATATATCCTGCCTCCGTCAGCGAGGTGGCATCCGC
Organism: Lachnospiraceae bacterium; assembly: GCA_028693165.1. Taxonomy (GTDB): domain Bacteria; phylum Bacillota; class Clostridia; order Lachnospirales; family Lachnospiraceae; genus Brotaphodocola. The sequence continues at coordinate 15,856 of JAQUVX010000011.1, forward strand.
AATCGCGAGCGGTACATCCAAAAGCTTCGCAAGCGTCTTGACCAGATAGGTCTTTCCGCTGCCGGTCGGCCCGACCATGAGAATATTGGATTTCTCAATCCGTACCTGATCCTCCGGCTCCTGCTCCTGTCCCTGCAACGCGCGAACCTCTTCCGAATACACCCGCTTGTAATGATTGTAAACCGCCACGGCGATCGCCTTCTTGGCCCGCTCCTGACCGATCACATATTCATCCAACTGATGTTTGATCCTATGGGGTGCCGGCACATCCTTCCACTCGAAATCCGGTCCCTTCTTTTCCTTTTTCTTCTTGATCTGCTGTTTTTTGGAAACACCGATATCACCCACACCATCCAGATTTTCCGGCTGGTTGAAATTCAGATTCCGGTACGGCATACCGCTGATCTGGGATAAATCCACTTTGGACAGATCCAGATTCGACAAATCCGCACCGCCTCCCATCACAGAATCAAACACCTTCTGCATACAGTCATGGCACAGGCACATATTGCCCGGCATGACGATCATGCTTCCTGCCTTGCTCTCCGGTCTGCGGCACATATAGCAGATTTTCTCATATTCCTGTTGATCCTTCTCGTCCATCGTCGTCCTCCCGTTAAATGACACAAATACTCAGAGCGCCCGAAGATGCTCTGAGTATCCATATAATCATGTCCTGATCCATTCGTTTGAATTCCTGTTAATTGGTTCCTGTTAATTAGTTTCCGCTGCCGGCTTTGTGCCCAGCTTAATCTGTACGAGGTGTTCCTGGTAGGTGCCGTCACTTAAGGACTGCACGGTCAGATTCACCGTATCACCGCCCTCGTAGTAGGTCAGCATATTCTTCAGATCCGCCATGGTACGTACACTCTGTCCGTCAAACTTGGTGATAATATCCTTCTCTTTCAGATCGGACTGTGCTGCTGCACTGCCCTCGATGATCTTGTATACATAGATGCCGCGCGGCATACCATACATCGTCGCTGCCGTCTCATCGATGTTCTGTCCCTGAATTCCCAGATAGCCCTGATTCTTTTCGTCCACAGCCACGCGGGTCTTCTTGTTCATCAGTTCGTTAATAATATCCTGCGCCTGGGAGATCGGGATCGCATAGCCCATACCCTCTACCTCCGTAGAAGAATACTTGGCTGCATTGATGCCGATTACCTCACCCTTCATGTTCAGCAGCGCACCGCCGCTGTTGCCCGGGTTGATTGCCGCATCGGTCTGAAGCAGGTTTCTGGTTGTGGAATCTTCCGCTTTCACTTCACGGTTCTTCGCGCTGACATAACCGACAGTTACAGACTGTCCATAGCCCAGTGCATTGCCGATGGCAATTACGCCCTGTCCTACCTTTAACTGATCGGAATCGCCCAGCGTCGCCACTTTGATCTGGCTCATGGCATCCGACGGAATATCGGCAAGCTTGACTGCAATCACCGCCAGATCGCTGTCGGAATCCGTTCCCTTAATGGAAGCTGCCACCTGTGAATCATTGATAAACGTGACGGTCAATGTTTTGGAGTCCTCGACAACATGATTGTTCGTCACGATCAAAAGTTCTTCGTCATTCTGTCCAACAATAATGCCGGAGCCGCTGCTGGGAACTTCGACGGTCTGGCTTGGTCCGAACCAGGTCTCCTGCTTCATGAGCATCGTATTGTTGATCGCCACAACAGAAGGCATCGCCCTCTCTACGATTGAAGATACATCGGTCTGAAGTGCCGTGGTAACCGGCGCCGCTCCCGCGGTATTTGCTTCGCTGTCTCCGCCTGCTGCCTGCCCTGTCGTCACGCCTGCTGTCTCTGTCTGACCGATCTGCGGTGCATACCGGTCGCTGATATACTCGCCAACGGTATTTACCGTAAACATCGTACCGCCTGCCACCGTACCAAACAGCAGCGCCGCCGCTGTCACACCTGCAATCCTGCCTGCCATGGAAGGCTTCTTCCTGGCGGTGCGTACCGGCTCCTGCGGAATGTACGTGTTGTTCCGCGGTGCATTGTTTCGCGGTGCCTGATTGTCGAACTGCGGCTGGTTCACCGGCTCGCTCTGTGTTTGCGGCTGTGTCTGCTGCCAGCCTTCCGGCTGCGCTTCTGACTGTACCTGCTGCTGTGCTTCCGGCTGTACTTCCGGTTCCGGATTTACCGGCTCCCAGCCGCCGTGCTCCATCGTCTCCTTGTTCTGCAATTCATCTCTATGTTCGTCGTACATATTATAATCCCCTTTCCTGTACTATCTCTTTTATTGTTATAACGAAAATATAACAATGAATTGTGATAGAATTGTGACGAAATTATAATAAATATATGAATTCCTGTTTTACTGCCCCGGTCCTGCTACAATCCCGGAGTTCCCGCCCGGCGCTGTTGCTGCATTATCGCTTGGCCCCTGCGGCAAGGCTGCGGAGGTTTCCGTGTTGCTGCCAGGGAACTGCTGGATCGGTGTCCCGGAACCGTTTCCGCTACCCGGTCCATTATTATCTGCGGCTGTCGTTGCAGAAGCTCCCGGACGGCTGACCGTGCTCTCCGAGGTTGATCCCGGACGGTTCGCGGCCGTCGTAGCCTCCGGCGTACCACCCGGACGTACTGCTGCCGTCGTTCCCGTGGTTGCTCCCGGCCGGCTTGCTGCCGTGGTCCCTGCCGCTGATCCCGGGCGGTTGGCTGCCGTCGTTGGCTCCGTCGTACCACCCGGACGATCGCTGACGGACTCATGCGTGGTTCCCGGATGCTGTCCGCTGGATTCCGTTGTACTGCCCGGACGCTGACTTGTGCTCTCCGGCTCGATCAGATCGCCAAATTCATCGGTCTCAAGAGCGGTCGGATGCGCTGCTGTCGTACCCTTTATGGTTTCGAGCACGACTCCGTCCTCATCGGTCGGACGCGAGATATAGTCTCCGTCTGCATCCGTCTCCTTCTTTACCTTCTTTTTGACCTTTTTGCCGCTGGCATTCGTCTCGTAAATATATTCGTAAGCGTCCTCGTCCTCTTCTTCCTCATTTGCCGTATCCTTCTTCGTGCTTGCGGCTCCGGTCGCCTTCGGTCGCTGGATCACACCGCCTTCGGTGCTGACCTTATCCACATACTGACCTTCCCGGTACATACCGGTGTCCGCCGAAATCTTGGCGCTGATCTTCTTGACGGTGTCAGACGGCGTATAATCTGCGATTCCAAACAGGAATTCATGCAGCTTGACTACATTGCTCTCCAGTGTCTGCGGAACCACCACCGCGCCCTTCTTACCCATGTTAGCATCGCCGCGGGCCTGTGGGAAACCAGTGGTCTCTCCCATATGGAATTTGTTGATATTCTTCGCATTGCTAACCAGATCATCCACCCAGATACTGGTGGATACCTGCGGGAACACCGTTGCAACCACGCGGTAAAGCGTCTGTGGATCTGCTTTCTTTGCCTTCTCAAATGCCAGTGAGATGATCTTTCTCTGGCGCTCGGTACGTGCATAGTCCGTATCCATCAAACGCAGACGGCCATATGCAACAGCCTGTACGCCATCCAGATGGTTCATGCCTGCATGGGTCAACTGTGTGGAGCCGACGCCGGTCGCCTTAACCGTCTCTGTGATAAACGAGTTAATATAGTAAAATTCCGCCTTACTCAGCTCCACATCGACCCCGCCGAGGATATTGATGGCATCCGCCACCGCCTTCCAGTTGAAGGTCATGTAGTCCTGAATATGGAGATCCAGGTTCCGGTTCAGCGCCTGTACCGCCTGCTCCGGTCCGCCGGTGAAATACGCCTGATTGATCTTATTGTAGGAACCATTTTCTGATACGTTTAAGTAACTGTCCCGGAATACGGAGACCAGTTTGATCTCTCCGGTATCCCGGTTGATGTTGCAGATGATATTGACATCCGCGTTGGTGCCCTTCTTTACCGTATTGTCACGGGAATCCACGCCGAAAATCGCGATGGTCCAGTAGCCCTTCATGGCTTCTACCGCCTGAACATCGATATCGTTGGTCTTGATCTCGCCGATCTCGAAGCTGTCATCACGCTGAAGCTTTGACATCGTTCTCGCAAAAAAACCGTACGCAAAAATGAACGTCAGGGCAAAACACTCCGCGACGATCATCGTGATCATCCGGCGGCGTTTCTTCCGACGTGCCAGTTCTGCTGCCGCACGTGGCGAAAGAGGGCCTCCCGACGAGCCGCCTGTATATGGAGGTTTCGTCCCGCCTCCCGAACCACCCGTCCGCGGAGCGACAGTCCCCTCCGAGGTCACCGCGGTCTGACGTCTTGCACGCTGTCTTGCTTCCGGCGCAGATCCCGGCATGTCCCCTGACGCAGCGGTGGATATGGAATCACTCTCTGTTCTTCGGCTCTCCGGGATCGGGTGCACCGATGCATCTCCCAGCACGTCCAGCTTCTTCGCCTCCTGTCCGCGAAGCTCCTGCTGCCGTCTTTCCCATCGCTCGCGCTCATCCTGTGCCGCTGCACGAGCTGCTGCGGAATTGGGATTTCTCCGGCTCCGACGCTCTGTGTTATGTCCTAACTCTTCATCATAATCATGGTTCATTTCAGTTACCTCTCATGTCTTGCTGCATATTCAGATCAGCAGATCAGTACGCATTTTTATTGATAAAACCTTTAAAAAATGTCAGAAACAGAATCTTGAAATCAAGACCCAGCGTCCAGTTTTCAATGTAATACAGATCATGCTCGATCCGCTTTGTAATGGAGGTATCGCCCCGATACCCATTGACCTGCGCCCAGCCGGTCATGCCCGGCCGAACCTGGTGTTTGATCATGTAGCGCGGGATCTCCTCCTTGAAGCGCTCCACAAAAAGCGGCCGCTCCGGCCTCGGTCCCACCAGACTCATATCTCCCATCAGCACATTAAAAAGCTGCGGCATCTCATCGATACTGGTCTTCCGAATCACACGGCCGATCAGCGTCACACGCGGATCATGCGGCGTCGTCCACTCCACCTTCTCCTGATTGGGATCCTGAACCTCCATGGAACGGAACTTATACATCTTGAATGGCCGGTTGTGAAGTCCCACCCGGTCCTGACAGTAGATCAGCGGCCCTCTGGAGGTCAGTTTGATCAGCAGTGCCGTGATCAGCATGATCGGAGAAAACAGAATCACCGCAACAACCGCTCCAAAAATATCCACACAGCGTTTGATCGTGGCATTCATCAGATCATTCAGCGGCACCCGGCGTATGTTAATGACCGGAAGTCCCTGCAAATCCTCGGTGTATGGCTTCGTCGGGATAATGTTGTTGTAATCCGGAATGAACTTGGTATGCACACCGGACTTCTCGCATTCTGCTACCAGGTGTTCCAGCATACCATACTCGCCGATGCTGAGTGTGATGGCAATCTCATCCAGCACGTTTAAATCGAGAATCGTCTTTAAGTCTGTAAGTTTGCCGATCACCTTGATCCCGTGATACTCCTTGCCCCATTCCCGGTGGTCATCGAGGATTCCTCTTACCTGATATCCCCACTCCGGATTTGTCAGGACACGGTCAATATAGCTCTCAGCGGTACGGCTGTAGCCGACCAGTAGTACATGCTTCTGATTGTAGCCCTTGGACCGCATGGTGCGGAGCATCTGCCGGATCACATTGCGTTCCAGTGTCTCCGCCGCGATGTTGGTCACGAAGAACGCCGCAACCAGACGAATCGAGAACTCATACAGATATGGATTCTTTCTTCCTAAATACAAAACCGTAGCAAATAGAAACAGGCCAATCACGTTGGCCTTGCAAATATTGGCAAATTCCTGCCTGCGCCCCTGAACCCGCTTGGGCGTAAACAGATGAAAAATCATATACAGCAGCAAATACACCGGTACAATGATGATCAGCGCACCCAAATAGAACCGGGTCGGAAGAACTCCGCCTGTACCGAACCAGCCGCTCTGCAGCGTTACGAACCAGCTGAAGATATAAGCCGCCGCAATCACAAGTGCATCCAGGAGTACGTGCAGACGGTTCAATCTTGATTGGTTATCCTTTATCATAGTGTCCCACCTTGATCTTAAGCATAGTAACTCGATGGTAACGATTATACACGATTTTTTCTGTTAGCACCATTAAATTTCTCTTAACTTTCGAACCTGTCTGCGAGAAAATTCGTAAACATATAGCACCGCCCCATATAAAAGTTCCCATTCAATCGCCAGATAATTCCAGAAATCCTTCTTCCGGTACGGAACCTTATGCGCTTTGTGCATAGTGCAGAGACCTTCTTTGATTCCTGCCACATAATCTCCGGCAAAACCGCGTTTGCGGAAAAAGAAATATTTCCCGATGATGCCGCAGGCGATCGGAAATGCATTGACAACCAGCTGCGGTGCCGGCATATTCTTGTAATTCAAATAGATATTGTTGCGCGCCGCCAGCTTCACCTTGAACGAATTGTACTTGGAGCCGCTGGTGCCGCTTCCTACATGGTAGACCACGGCCTGCGGGCAGTAACGGTTATAGTATCCCGCGATCTTGGCGCGGTATCCCATATCGATATCCTCCAGATACGCAAAATGCATCTCGTCAAAATATCCGATCTCGTCAAAAACCTCCCGCCGGTAGATCGCCGCTCCCGCGCAGGAAGAAAAAATATGGCAGGGTCTGTCATAGCGCGTGGTCTCCTGTCCGACACCGCGCTGGTAGGCCCATCCCATCACGCTGTACATATCTCCGGCATCGTCCATCAGCTCCCGGTGATACATCTGAATCATCTTGGGACTGACCGAAAAAATCCGCGGCGAACCCTCGATTGCCGCAATCAGTTCTGCCACGTAGTCCGGCTCCGCCTCAGTATCATTGTTCAGCAGGATGACATAAGGTGTCTCTGCGGCCTGAATCCCCACATTGACCGCCCCGGAAAATCCGGTGTTCTCCGCCAGAAAGATGGACGGAACCCGTCTCTCCTTCAGCCATTCCACGCTGCCGTCCGTGGAACCATTGTCCACGACCAGCAGTTCAAAATCCTGACAGGTCTGCCGTTCCAGAGCCGCCATACAGGGCTCCATAAACTGAAGACCGTTATAATTTGGAATGATGATTGTCGTTTTTTTCATCTATACCTCCAGACGGTAAGGCTCGCCGATCTTTTCCTTCAGCAGATCCCGCAAAGCAAAATTGGACTTTCGCAGGGTGAGGTTCGGATTGTAGTACGGATCTCCGTTTTGCAGGATATCCGGCCAGCGGCGGGCAAAAATGGCAATCTCACGATTGAACCGCGCCACCTTCTCCGGCGTGTCCTCAAGCCCTCTGGACTTGGATTCGTAGTGATGCATCACGGCATACGGCGCATAGACGACCAAAAGCCCCGCCTGCCGCATCTTCATGCAGTAATCAATATCATTGAACGCGATCGCCAGCTCCTCGGTGAAGCCGCCGACCTGACGAAATGCCTCTGCCTTCGTCATCATACACGCCGCCGTCACCGCGCTGTAATCCTGCGCACACATGGCTCTGTGGAAATAGCTGTTCTCCGCCTCGTGCAGTCCGATAAAGGTATGCCCGGCGATGCCGCCAAAGCCCACCACCACACCGGCATGCTGAATCGTGTCGTCCTGATACAGAAGTCTTGCACCGACAGCGCCCACATCCGCACGCTGACAGAACCCCAGCATCTCCTCGATCAGATTCGGCGCAATCAGCTCCGTATCATTGTTTAAGAACAAAAGGTAATCGCCCTTTGCGAAACCAGCGCCGAAATTGTTGATGGCTGAATAATTAAACTCCCGCTCCCAACGCACCACGCGCACCTGCGGAAACTCCTTCTGAATCGCCTCATAATAGGCAAAGGTCTCCGGCTCCGTGCTGTTGTTCTCAATGATGACAAATTCCAGATTCCGGTACGTTGCGCGGTCGATCAGCGAACGCATACAGAGATCCAGATCCTGCGTGTGATCCTTGTTCGGGATCACCACGGACACCAGCGGATCCTTCTGAATCTGAAATGTGGTATGGTAAATACCATAGTCCACGCCCTTTTCCACCTTGACCGCCGGGATGCCGCACCGCTCATAGTGCGCCATAATCGCCCGGGCACCCGCCTCGAACGCATACAGCTTGCTCTCCGGATTGCTGGCCGTGGAATTCTGATGACAGCGCCAGTGGTACAGCACCTTCGGAATATGGTGGATCTGCTTTGCCGCCTCCGTACAGCGCAGGATAAAGTCGTAATCCTGTGCGCCGTCAAACGCATTGCAAAAACCGCCCACCTGCTCCAGAAGCTCCCGTTTCACCACAAACAGATGGCAGATATAATTCACACTGGTCAGAAGATCCGGGTTGAAATCCGGCTTAAAATGCGGGTCAAACAAGGCTCCCCCATCCATATCCAGCTTGTCTTCATCGGAATACAGCACGTCGCAGCCCGGATGGTCATTGACTGCCGCTGCCACCTCAAAGAGTGCATGCTCCGGCAGCGTATCGTCATGGTCCGCCAGCACGATAAAATCGCCCGATGCCAGCTCAATCGCCGCGTTGGTATTGCCCGAAATCCCCAGATTTTCACCCAGCTCCCGGTACTTAAACCGCGCATCCGCCGCCCTATACTGCTGTAAAACCTTATCAACAATCTTTCCTTCGCCCGCCGGACTTCCATTTGCCACACAGACCTCCCAGTTTTTGTAGGTCTGTGCCAGAATGGAATCCAGCATCTCCCGCAGATATTTCTCCGGGGTCTTGTAGGCCGGAATCACGATGGAAAGCAGCGGCTGATACGAAAGTACCGTCTCGCGCTGCGTTGCAAGCGCTTCCTCGGTCGGCTGCGTCAGCTTATACCACTCTCCGTAATCATAATCATTGTCCAGTCCCTGCAGTTTATGCCTGGATTTCAGCAAAAGCGCTTTGATCCCATGTTTTTTGCCAAATTCCACAGCCACATGGACTGTTTCCATATTCATCAGATCGTGAATCTTTTCCAGGCGCTTGTGTGCCACACTGGAACGTTTCTCAATGAGTTCTTCATTATATTTAATCCGCGCCGTCTTGCCGTCGCAGGTGATCACCAGCCAGTAATCCGCGCCGCGGCTGTATGGAAACTGGATGTCAAATCCATAATCCCGATCGTGCACCGCTTTGTAATAAATCTGGCTCACATCGTCCCGCCTGGTCGCCACATAGCGAAAGTCCACTGGATTTTTCTCCGCATCCAGCACCGAAAATTCCGCTTTGGACTCCGGTGTCCTGCCGATGGCCCATCCATTGAGCTGTATGGAATTTTCCCGAATCCTGACTACATCTACTTTATATTTCATCTGTGTTACGTTCCTTTTCTTTCTTGACTTCTTTGTCATTTCCGCATCCATCAAAGTTCAGGCGCTCTTCCTCCACCACCAACGGACGTTTCATCACGCGCTGGTTGATGGACAGCACATATTCGCCCACCATGCCGATAAAAAAGATCTGCACCGAGCCCAGAAACAGCATACCGATCAGCATCGGCGCCATGCCTGCCGGGAAACGATCCCACCAGATCAGCTTCATGACCAGATAAGTCAGTGCCACCACCAGACTTACCAGCGCCGAAAAAGCGCCAATCAGCGTCGCCATGCGCAGCCCCGTCTTCGTGTAGGAGGTAACGCTCAGCATGGCCGCGTCATACAGGCGCAGGAAATTGTTGTGCGTCTTGCCCGCCCGGCGCTGGGGCTGCTCGTACGGAATCTCTTTGCGCTTGTAGCCAAGCTCCGCCACAATCCCACGCAGAAACGGAGTCGGATCATCCAGCGACCGCAGCACCTCGATGAAATCCCGGTCATAAAGCCCCGATCCGGTGAAATGCTCGATCTGCTCCACGTCGGAAAATTTCTTAATCGTCTTATAATACAGGGTTCGCAGAGCATACATCAGCTTGCTTTCCTTGCTGCTGGTCTTGATGCCGATGACGATCTTGTAGCCTTCCTCCCACGCCTTCACATACTGAGGAATCAGCTCCACCGGATCCTGAAAATCCGCCACCATCTCAATCACACAGTCACCCGTCACCTGCAAAATCCCATAGTAGGGCGAGTTAAACTGCCCGAAATTCTTTGCGTTTAAGATCGCCTTGATCCGCGGATTCTCCGCGCACAGCCGGCGCAGGATCGGCCGGGTCTTATCCTGCGAATCGTTATCTATAAATACGAGCTCATAATCATACTGCGGCAGGTCCCGTTCCAACGTCCCGATGACCGCCTGGCTGATCGGCTCCACATTTTCTTCTTCATTATAACACGGTATCAGTACACTGATTTTCTTCATCTCAATCTCCGTTTGTCTCCGTATTTATTTCCCTGTATCCGGCTTTTGGCGCATCACTTGTCTCCGGTGCTTCGGTTGCTGCGGCCCCGTTCTCCGATGCCCCGGTCGCTGCGGTTACTGCGGCCCCGTTTTCCGACGCCCCGGTCGCTGCAAGCATCCGGCGGATTCCCTCCGCAAACGCGGTCCGCTCCTGCCAGGAATTGTCGGTCAGCCGACGCAGCCACTCTGTCCTTGGACAGATCGACAGCGCACCTTCCTTCGCCTGTACGAAGCTTCCGTACTCCAGTCGTCCACTGCCTCCGCAAAGCTCATGAAGCTCTTCCACAAACTCCTTCAATACCCGTGTATCTTCACTTGCAATATTGACTATCTGGGTCTCGCCCACGTGGCGATCGCTGTGCGCATACAGCTCCGCAACCGCCCGTGCCGCATCCGAAATCTCCATAAAATTCCATCGGTGGCGGCAGGCGCTCAAGGAAACGGTATTCCCCTGCGGCAGCTCCCGCACCAGAGTGGAGATGATCGACCAGGGATGATCCCCCGTCCCGTAGACGCTGAAAAATCGGAGATGATAGTAAGTCATTTTCCATCCCCTGCAAAGTTCCAATGCCTTCTGATAAAACTCTAATTTGGCCGCACCGTAGGCATTGACCGGATGGCATTCCATAGTTTCTTCCATGCTTCCATCTTCCGTAATGCCATATTCCACGCGCGATCCGGCATCCATAAAGACCTGACAGCCCAGCCGGTGCGCCGCGCGCACACAGGCAAGTGAATCAGACACATTGGCCGCCTGCACCACCGGTGAATCAATCTGCTCCCGGTTTACGCCGCCCCAGGCAAAATGCAGGAAACCGTCCGCATGCCCCAGCTCTTCCACAAAAGCTTCCGCATCCGCCATCGTTCCCGGCAGAAGATGCAGCTTTTCGTGGTTCGGCAAAAGTTCTTTCTGCCTCGATTCCGGGCGCACCAGCGCATAGACCTCCACTCCCCGCGCAAGAAGCTCCCCTGCCACATGTCTTCCAATAAATCCGGTTGCTCCGGTCATCACGATTCGTGTTCCTGTCAGTTCCATCTTATCTGTATCCTTTTCCTTTCACAGCCGCTCGATCCGGTTGGTTCGCAGTGTCAGTGTCTCTACATCACCGCCAAACCGCTGTCTGATAATCCCCGCAATCTCCTCCGTATACCCCGGAGCCACAATCAGGATCGCGCCGACCGGTCTCTTCACCGCGTCATCCGGCGACAGGATCGGCAGATGGGAGGCCGGAGCAAATCGTCCCTGTTTAAACGGTGCCGAATCAATAATATATTCCACATGATCCTTCAGCTTCGTGGTCGCCGCCAGTGTAAAGCCCTGATGACTCGCACCCCAGACAGCCAACGTTTTGCCCTTCTGCTTCAGATCCCGCAGCAGCGCGTCAATCTCTTCGGTTACAATCTGATAGCCTTCCACCAAGGGTTCCACTGAGATGTCCGCCTCCAGTGCTGCCTTTTCCTGCTGCATCACTCTGGTTTTCGCCGCCGGATCCGCAGGCGTCTCACACAGCGGAGCCTTCTTCACGATCATGGAAATGGTATCTCGGTTGATCATCTCTTCTTCCAATACCTTGAATCCGTTCTGTTCCAGAAGCCCGCGCAGCGTTCCAAAAGAATAGTACGCGATATGATCGCGAATCAGCTCATAGTAGCTGCCCTTTTCCAGAATATATTCCAGGCTCGGCACCGTCACAAGTCCCATGCCATCCTCTGCCAGATTATGGTAAATAGCCTGAAGCATCACATCCGGGTGTGGCTGATGTTCCAGAAAATTGAAGGATAAAAACACATCAAATTTGCCTTCCGCACCACCTGCAAACACCTGATCCGAAGTCTCCGGAAATTCCTGCCATACCGTCAAGCCCTGCTCCCGTGCAAGCTGCACCAGATCCGTCTTGTGCTCCATGCCGAATGCATGAACCGGAAATTCTTTCAACACCTTTAAGAATTCACCGCGTCCGCATCCCACCTCCAGAAATCGTTTGTGTTCCAGATGATAGGTTCCGATCAGATGATCATACTGAATCCGGCGCAGCTCGGTCATGGTCGTCGAAAATCCGCCGGCCCGGATCACATCCTTATAATAAGCGACCGGCTCACAGTCAAACTGCACCAGCCCGCAGTCCTCGCACTGATACAGATGCAGCGTCACGCCACGGTCCATCCTCACCTGGGTCTCATCCGGTATGTCCTGCGCCGAAGCCGGCGCGCCGTCCAGTTCAAACAGACTGCGCTTTGGCAGCTCCTTCCCGCATGCTATGCAATGTTTCATAGATTCCCTCCGCAAATGTCGTCTTTGGTTTCCATCCGGTCTCCTCGCGAAGCTTCCGGATGTCCGGCATCAAGTCCGCCGGTCCCTCCGCATTCTGGGGCCGCTCCCCATAAGAGAAACCGCCCCTCCTGCCGCACAGCTCATACATTTCTTCGATATACGCCCGAAGTGGTCTTGTATCCTCGCTGGCAATATTATAGACACCGGGACGGCCATCTGTCAACAGGCAGATCAGCGCCTCCACGGTATCTTCGATATATAAAAAATTCCATTGTTGGGTACACTCGCCCAATTTAATGGTCTCGCCCCGCTCCCAGGAGCGCAGACAGGACTGCACCAATGTCCACGGATGATCACCCGGTCCATAGACACTGAAAATCCGCGTGTGAATGTACTCCATCTGCAATTTCTCACAAAGCGGAACCGCCTGCCGATAGAAATCCATCTTTGCAATTCCATATTCTGAGACCGGATGACACGCCTGCTGCTCTGTTATCGGACGGTATCCGGCCTTTTCCGCCGCGGAGCGATCTGTCCGATCCGCGTTGGCAGCGTGATCTGTCTGTCCTGCGGCAGCAGCGTAATCTGTCTGGTTCGCCGCCGCGGAGTGATCCGCCTGCGCGCGGCAGACTCCGTACTCCGCCTGAGACCCGGTAAAAAGGAATCTTCGGCAGCCAAGCTCCGCCGCCGCGCGAACGGCAGCCAGAGCGTATCCGACATTGGCCTGCTGCACATCCCGCTGCGTCCGGTTGTCACTTCCTGCCCCCTCCCAGCCAATGTGTATCCAGGCATCCATCTTTGTATCTGGTGTGGATTCCAACTCCGCTCCAGCCATTCTTGTATCCGCCTCCCGTTTTGACTCCGCTCTCATCACAGTCTGAATCTGATCAAGATTGCTCAAGTCCAGAGAAATGATCTGCAAGCGTCCTTTGTATTGATCCGATATCTGGTTCTGGTCTGACACCTGTCTTGGCACCTGCTCTGGCGCTTGCTCTGGCACCTGCTCTGCCACCTGCTCCAGCAAATGCGAAAGATGTGCTGATTGCGGTCTCACCACCGCCCAGACCCGATGCCCACCGGCCAGCAGCTGCCGAACCATCGGGACGCCGAGAAAGCTGGTCGCTCCTGTCACTACTATATTCATGTCTTTTATCCTTTTTGCTTTTGGGTCTCACTTTGCTTCTCAGCTTCACCGACCAGTAGAGGAATTCCCTCCCTTTGGACATAAAAGCAAAATTTGCTATCTCATTGTCCAAACTATCGGTCAAATTTCGCTGATATCTCTTATATTGGACAACTTTGGCAGCAAGTACACTGCCTTGTCCACAAATTCGCAGATTTCTGGACAACCAGCGTCATCCGATGTCAAAATTGACCAATCAGCGCTCTGGCGCGCAAAATATAAGCATGTTCTCTTTCCTATTGGATATTTTGAACGCAAGAGTCACTTTATTGTCCAATCCTGTGCACCTCACGCAAATCCCGACGTACCACTCATCTCAATCCTTCAGCCGCGGAATCACCATCATAGCATCCATCTCTTCATCCGGCAAAAATGGCGACAAATCTTCCAGCGGCGGAGACACCATCGTGCCGTCCGGCAGCCGTTTCGCCGATGATTTCGGTTCAAAATTCTGGTCTGTGGTCACGTAAATCTCGCAGATCGCTGGGCCGGTCATGGCAAGTGTCTTCTCGATTGCTGCCGCCAGCTCACCATTGTGATGTGCCGACACGTAAGGATAGCCGTAAGCCGCCGCCAACTTCTCCATATCCGGGAAGCTCAGATCACAGCTGTCCACGCCGATTCCTACAAGCGGCTCTCCAAAGAAATTCTTCTGCGTCTGGCGGATCGAATGATAGCCGCCGTTGTTGATCAGGAAAATCTTGATCGGCATCTTGTGGTGGATGATCGTCTGTAATTCCTGTAGATTCATCTGGATGCTGCCATCTCCGGTCAGAAGGATCACATCCGACTGGCTCGCGGCATCCCCGGCATATTCCGGATCATGCGCTGCCATACAGACACCAATTGCCGCCGGAAGATCGTATCCCATGGAGGCGATCGCATTGTTGCTGATAAAACGCTGATCCTTCTTTATAATATATGCCTGGCCGCCGACCACGCAGGCCGAGCCATTCCCGACCACCGAGATCTGACCTTCCTTCAAACGGCTGCTCAGCTCTTTTACCACCGCATAAACATTGGCTTCCTTCGTCTCATCCAAAACCAGATGTTTTGGCAGAACAGCCGGATAACGCTCCTTCCACATGGTGCAGGTCTCATTCCAGGTCATCCCCGGAAGCCCCTCGCCGCCGTCAAAAATCCGGCAGACCGACCCAGCCGCAGCCACTTCCGCCGCTCCGGGCACAGACACACCAGCCACATCAGCCACGCCCGCGCCGCCATACTCCTCCCGCAGCACCTCCGCCATCACTTCCAGCAGATCCTTTGCGTCGGCATGCACCGGCAGATCGATATGCACACTCGGCTTCTTCAATTCTTCCTCATCGATGTCATTGACGATCACATAAGCTTCTCTCGCCCAGGTCTGATAGCGGTATCCCACCTGACGGATGCACAGGCGGCTTCCCACAGAAAATACCAGATCGCTGTTTTGCATCGCAAAGTTGCCCGGACGGTCGCCCATGTTTCCGGCACGCCCCACATAGAGCGGATTCTCATCACAAATGCAGTCCTCGCTGTCCCATCCGGTCACCACCGGAATTCCCAGACGCTCGGAAACCTCCACAAACAGTGCATGTGCACCCGCGATACGAATCCCGTTGCCTGCGTTGAATACCGGACGGCGAGCGGTGCGAATCTTCTCGATGATCGTGCGCGCCTGCTCTCTCGTCACCTTCGGTGGAAGAACCTGACGCGGCTCCCCCTTGCCCGCATAATCTTCCATAATCGCGTGAGGCGGCTCCACAATCTCAAGCTGCTCCGTCGGCACACCGCCTGCCAGCACGGAAGCCCGCAGACTCTCCGGTGCCGCACCTGCCATAACCGGTGTCCCGGAGGTATGATCCATCCCGACTGCATGAATCGCCCAGCCGGTTCCGCCCGCTTCATAATCTGCTGCGTCAAACCCGACCAGCTGCTCCGTATCCACATACGCCCCCTGCACATTCAGAGGAATGTCCAGCCACGTCGGACCCGGCCGGCCGCTCTGCGCCAGATAAAGTGCCTTTTCCAGACAAAAACGGATGCGCAGCGGATCGATCACCATCTCGCTGTATTTGGTCATACACGCGATTGCTTTTACAATATCAAACTCCTGATCTCCCATGGAGCGAATCCCCACGCCGGACCAGCGGGCCGTCGTGTCGTAACGCACCTGCCCCGATAAAATCAGCATCGGAATCGAGTCCAGCCAGCCGCCAACCACGCCGGTAATGGTGTTGGTACCCCCCGGCCCCGTCGTCACACAGAGCAGACCAATCTTATTGTGAATCCGCGCATAGGCCTCTGCCGCCATGGCACAGGCCTGTTCGTGGTGCTGATAGAGACAGTTCAGTCCCTCCTGATGGCCAAGCGCATCATTTAAATGCATCGCCCCGCCGCCTGTCACGGTAAAGGCCTGATTGATCCCGGCCTCCACCAGCTTTTGTGCAATGTAATTTGATACTTTTACTTTCATGTAAAACCCTCCCACATCATCTTCTCCCCTGGGGGTGGATCGGTGACTTGTCTTGTGGAGATTATAACACACTTCTATCGTTATTGCACCTTAAAATCTCCGTAAGGCTTCCATCCCAAACCCGACGCAAAAAGCAGGGGTGGGAGGGAATGGCTTTTCTGCCAGCAACCTGCACTTTCATTGCCACGCCCCATACGTTATAATCGCAGAGTAATGCAACTGTGGATTTTCGGCTAGGAAAAAATTCAAAAGGAGTGTATTTTATTTATGAAAAAACAATTCAAACTACTGGCTGTATTATCCTCCGCAGCTGTGATGACTGCGGTAACCCCTTCCATCGCCCTTGCAATTCCAGGTTTTGTACAGACTGCATTTGCAGCCGGTGCTGCCGGATGGGTAACAGAAGATGACGCGCTGCGCTATCGGGACAGCGACGGCTATTATCTGACCGACACCTGGAAAAAGAAAGACGGCGACTGGTATTACTTAAATGAGGACGGCTTTGTGAGCCACTCCACCATGGTGGATGAATACTATGTAGATGAAAACGGCAGACGCGTGTTCGATCAGTGGATTGCCGTTGCGAATGAGGATGAGTGGGACGACGAAGCTCCCGAGACTTATTGGTACTACTACGGAAAAGACGGAAAATCCGCAGTCTCCAAATGGCAGACCATCGAAGAAAAGAATTATTATTTCAACGAAGAGGGACATATGCAGACCGGAATTCTGGAACTGAATGATTTTACTTACTATCTTGGCGAAGAGGACGACGGGGTCATGAAAACCGGCTGGATTCAGCTGGAAAATGAATCTGAAGATCTGGACGATGAGATGGTGTGGCATTTCTTTGACAACAACGGACGCATGGTCAAAAACCAGATTGACCGCAAGATCGACGGCAGCTATTACACCTTCGAAAACGGCATTCTGCAGACCGGCTGGTACAAACTTCCGGCAAGTGCCGCCGCAACCGATACTGCGACGGATACCGCGACCGATGCCAACGCACAGGAAACGGTTTCCGACACCACCGATGCTCCGGCTATTGCCTCCTACCGTTACTATGAGGAGAACGGAAAACGCGCCAGCGGCTGGTATCAGATCGAGGGTGCTCCGGACATCAGCGACGAAGGCGAGATTTACAGCTTCTACTTTAAGAACGGAAGTCCTTACTATGCCGCAGCCGGCATCCAGGTATTTACCGTAGATTCCAAACGTTACGGCTTTAATACCTCCGGCGAAATGCAGACCGGGCTTCAGACCGCAATTCTGGAGGACGGCACCACCGCATCCTTCTACTTTGGCACTGACGGTGTCATGAAGACTGGAAAACAGACCATCTATGACGAGGATCTTGGCGAGAACCAGACCTGGCTGTTCTACACCGACGGCGGCAACAAGGGCCAGGGTGTCCACGGCATCCGTGACAACAGTGTATACAAAAACGGCCTGCGCCTGGATGCTGACCGCGACCTGCGTTACGCACCGGCAGATGCCAATGGTGCCCGTTACCTGGTCAACACAACCGGCATCATTCAGAAAGCATCCTCCTCTTCCAAATCCGCTGCAAATCCGGAGCTTGGATCAGGCTACAAGGATATCAAAGATACCAATGATAAAATCTGGACTGTCGATACAAACGGCATGATTCAGGAATAAATTTTATAAGATTCATCCGTTCAATAGAAGGGGCCAAATTGGCTCCTTCTTGTATTTTATGATTTTTATGATAAAAAAGTTCAAAATCATGTTATATTTTGTCAGGTTCCGCGTTATATATTATAGAATACTTATTTCACCATACATGGGAGGTATTATGATGCGCGAACTATCGGTTTATTATTGTCCCAGATGCGGACGTTACGGCTATTACCAGCTGGTCAAAAATGCGGTATGCCCTTCCTGTAATCTGCCTATGCGATGGCTGGACATGCCCTATCAGAATTTTATGCGTATGAATCTGGAAACACGCGATTCTCTGATCAGCAATGATATCCTCATCCGGGATTCCTCGATTTTGAATCGTATTTCTGCCGCGGATCGTGCGCACAACAAGCGCCAGATCATCGCCTCGCTCAATACCCGCATTCACGAACTCGAAGCCGAAAACATCCAGCTCAATGATACCATCGGCTGGATGCACCAGACGATATGGGATCTTCTCGCCCGCAACAAAGCGCTAGAACGCCAACTGAAACCTGATGCAGCCGATGACTAGTTCATCGGCTCCTCTTCTACATAACGGCTGATCAGACGATTCAGCGTTACCTTCATCTGGATGATGGTCTTTAAAAGCAGCTCATTCTGTTCTTTTAATTTCTGATTTTCTTCCTCCAGCCGACCCATTCCCTGCATATCTGTACTCATTTCCAACTTCCTCCTTTTGTTTTTATGAATATATTGTCTGTTGCTTTTTCACTATAATCTTAAATTTCACATTTGCAAAGTGATTCTCATCGCACGATTCGACAAATTCCTGCCCTTTTTCCGGGGTGTTTTATCGCCCTACCATATCTGCCCCTTTTTTATTTTTCTCCCACAAATACTAGTTCTTTCCTGCAATTTTGACAATGATTTTCATTCGACAAAATTCGCAAAAAGTTTTTTGCTTTCTGTTTTTTATAACGATTTTCTTACGATTCTGGGGATTTCCTTACAATCGGTTTTGGGCTATTGCCAGTATTTGCAAGCACTGCTATAATGTAGTCGATAAGAGAAAAGAAAGGGTGATTGTGATGAGACAAAAGAAAAGAATCGCCTTCGTTTTAACCATAGCCTGCATTCTCCTCTGCTCGTTCCCAGCCATGGCTGGTGAGTGGAAGCAGAACGGTGAGGAGCAGTGGCAATACATTCAGGATGACGGAACCAAAGCGACCGGATGGCTCGAGCTGGATGGCGACCGCTACTATCTGGATGCCGACGGGATCCGCCAGTCTAACCGCTGGATCAAGGATAAGTCCCGCGGTGCCTGGTACTATCTGGATGAAGATGGTGTGATGGCGACCGATACCTGGGTGGACAACTACTATGTGGATGAGAACGGACGGTATGAGAAGAAACGGTAAGTGAGATTGATATCAAAGGAGTCTGCTTCGGCAGGCTCTTTTGTTCTACTAATTTCTCTTTTGAGAAACTTTTACGATTTTATAACGTTTGTCTTAGTGAAATGTCACACAATCTTCATACTTTAGATAGTTGTATGGTTTTGTGTTTTATGTTATGCTTTCAGTGTCGAAATAATTTCAAGCACTTTAAAAGAGAAAATACAATTTGGAGGTATTTATATGAGAAAGAAACTTCTTGTCATGGCTGCTACCGCAGCCGCACTGACCCTGTCAACCGCCATCACGGCATTTGCCGGAAGCTGGCAGACCGATAGCTGGGGCAAATATTATCAGAACGATGACGGATCATTCCCGGTATATGCCGGCTGGTTTACCGATCCGGCCGACGGCGCGATGTACTACATGGATCCAGACGGATACGCGATGCTGGGAACTACCGTTGAAGGTTACTGGCTGGGGGACGATGGCCGACGTGTCGATAAGACCGAGGAAGATCTGCAAAGAGAAGCAGAACGTAAGGCATACCTTGCTTCCCGTCCAAGTCCTGCAAAAATTGGCGCCAGTGCAGACGTTGCCGCTGCTGCTGTCAAGACTGCTACCGCTGCTACCGGTACACTGCGTACGACTTACCTGGCTGAGATGGAGGCATTTGCTGAAAAAATCCTTACCGAAGCAAGAGATAAGCGTACCGATACCACTGTAAAACCTGCTCTTACCAAAAACAACACTTACATCACCTATGGTTTTACCAACGCAGACGGTTACCCATTTATCACTTCCACCAACTGGAAAGTCCTGAAGTCCACCGTTGCTGATTTCCATGAAAACGCAGTTGAGATCACTTACCACTATGATGCTGTAGGTGCTCCGGACAACGTGATTTATGAAGATGCATTCCGTCAGCTGCTGATCGCTTCTCTCGGCAATACAGAAGGCCAGGCGACCTTTGATGCCATTACCGCAGAACGCGCGGCAGGCACCACAACCTTTGACCGTTCCGCTCAGACCGACACAGGCAACAGCTACACACTGACTTATCGCGATAACCTGGTAACCGTTAAGGTTGTCTGCAGTGAGGTTGCACCTGCATCCGAAGAGACTGCTGAGGACACTGCCGAAGCCGCCGAGGATACCACTGCTGACACTACGACCACCACAACTTCTGTCATTGTTGCAGGTCAGGGCAAAGCTGCCGACACTACAGACGAAGCTGATGATGCTGATACCACAGATGATACTACAGCAAATGACGCAGGCGATTCTGCTGCCGAATAATTTATACCAACCAAAAAGCAAGTGCGGTGTGAAAACTGCACTTGCTTTTTTATACTCTTTTTATTTGATTTCAATTTTAACATATGTGTCTTTCGGAATCGTAGTCTCATACAACGGCTTGCCGCTCTCGTACTCAGACTCTTCATATACTTTCAGATGAATCTCATTATCCTGATACAGACCACCAAACGTTCCCTCATCCGATTCGCCATAAGTAAAATCCTGAACCGCCACCTGATCATTGAGGATCTTGATTGCTGCATCTGCAAACAGTGCCGCATCTTCCGGGGTAGTTTCATCTTTTACCACCGCAATTACATCTACATACTCCTCATCCAGATGCAGGTCAAAATCAACTGCCGCTCCCATCGGATAATCCTCCTGAACCAGTGCAATATCATCCACATCCTCATGAAGCTGCTCCATGTCAAGCTCGATGTCATTATAAAAATTGAAATCAGGGTCTGCTGCTTCACTCTCTGAATGTACAATATTGCTCTTGGTACATCCACACAGCAGAACCGCAAAACCTGCTGCAAGCAACAATGTCTTCATTTTCTGTTTCGTCATGTCTATTGTCCTCCTTACACCATTTTGACAAGCATTTTGTATTATATACGATAACATCGGGTTTGGGTAGGGGTTTTCGTAAAAAGTCAGGAAAAATTCAGAATTTCGGTTACATCTTCCAGTTTTCTTCGTTCTGTTTCATAAGGAGGTATCACTATGAAACCAGAACACACACCCGAACCATTGATTCATCTGCGCGGGCTCCATTCGGAGCGTTACGATCTGCCCCCATCGCAGATTCTCTATGTAGAGGCCAGCAACATCAACAGCCTGGTCACAGATCCCGATCAGACCATCTGCGTGCGCTATCCCATCGGACTTCTGCAGGAGATCCTACCCGATTTCTTTCTTCGCATTCACCGCAGTTTTCTTGTCAATCGCCACGCCATTCTCCGCGTGAAGCCCTATACACTCACCTTATACGACGGAACAGAACTACCCATTCCCCAGAGAAAATACCACTGGCTTATTCATCAGCTGGAAGAAATGAACTGATACAGCCCATACAGCGCAGAATATGCTCCTTCTTCCACAAAGACTCGCCATATTGCTCCAATGCATCCTCAAAAATCCGTGAAACCGTGTCCCGCTCATACTCCTGTTCCCGGTATACGCGAATCAGCGCATCCGAGGCCGCCTCCAAAACGCCATGATTCGGCTCGTCCCGGAAGCTGTCCCTCAAACCCAGACGGAAGAACCGCCCCAATGCATCCAGCACCTCCGGATGATCCAACCCGCAAATCGCCTCAAGCACACCATATTCCCTGCACTCCGGCGGAATCGAATGTCTCCGCTCAATGTGATGGAGAAAGCCTTCGATCCCACGCAGCTTCTGCATATGCATCAGCATAATATCACAGCGCAGCCTATGCTGCGGATAGTCTTCTCCGTAACGGCAAATCACTGCCGCCAAACGTTCATCATCCGTGTGATAATACTGCTCGGCGACGTAGAAAAACATTCCGCCCTGAAGATTTGGAAGCACCTCGCGACAGGCCGTCTCCACGCTCATCATCTTTGAACTGTATTCTGCCGCCAACTGCCTCAGCCACACTCTGCGAATGGTGCTGTGAATCAGCTTTTCGATCTGCTTCCGGCATTCCGTAATCCCATAATCCATGCAATAGCGGATATGCCACCCAAGAATCACGTCACTGGCAATTCCTTTCGCAACGTTCGACGCCACCGTCTGCCGAATCTGTTCCTTCGTCAGATAACGGTCCGGAAGCCACGATGCTCCTGCCTGCGGCGGATAAGGACAGAGAAACAGCAAAGCCCTTGCCTGTTTCTCCGACACCGGAAGCGAGAAACGCTCTGCAAAAGAAAGCAGCATGTCCACCTGCATTCCCTGCCAGTTTGGTCCATCCTGCCTGTTGGCGATCGGCTTCAAAACAAATCCTGTCGTCTCAGTTGTTCTATTATAATATGCAGTCACATGCGCTTTCACGCCTTCCGAAATCTCAGAGTTATCCTTCCCATACATCCGGCGCATAAGATAATACGCCGACTCCAGCTCCCACGCCGGTCCTGCCAGCGCTTCTTTCCACTCCCGAATCGTGCGGCTGCCATATGCATATAAAAATTCATCCCGCAAAAGCCGCATCACATAATGACTTCTCCACACGTGTTCCGGGTATTGCAGTAAATCCGTCCGATTCCAGTCCTCACGGCCACCCAGCATCAGGAATTCCCCGATCAGGTTCTGATACATCGTCTGCGACTGCAGCGCATCCAGATAGCGCGCCTCTCCCTGCCGCTTCCAAGCTGCCCTCTCTTTCGCATCCCGCCATGTTTCCAACGGCGGCATTCCCTCAGGCAGTTTCGCACCGTGCATCCCGGTTATCGTCTTTTGCATAATTCCAACCAGTAGACTAAAATATCTGCGCAGAACCACTTCTTCCGACACGCGCACCCGCCGGGCATCGAGCGCTGTATAATGCAGCATCTCCCCTTGAAGCTGATCAAGGAAGATGCTGCGGCTTCCTTTCGCCTTATTTGGCGTCCGCAAGTACCGCTCCACCTTCCCGATCGTCCTGTCCCACTTTATAAAATCCAGAAGCCAGTCTGACTCCAGGATCGGATGCTCCACACAGTGTTGTTGAAACTGCTTTTGAGCATGCTGCAAATAATAGTCCAGCAATCCTTCTACCGAAACTTCCAGCTCCGTTTTCGGAATCTTAACCACTTTGCCTTCATAAGTTCCAGCCCCAAGCAGTGCAAAATAGATCAATGTCTTAATCGGAGCATCTTCCCATAATGCCATTATCGTAATTCCCCTTTTTCGGTCTCCAGTTCCCGCTGTAAGTCCTGCGGCACATACGTCTCCGGTGTATAATGAATCACCCGCGTACCGCCATTCTCAAACTCAAACGGAATATGCATCAGACCCGACATTGCCTTTTTCACGGCCGCCTGATATTCCGGCTGCACATAAAACACAAGGAATCCGCCGCCGCCTGCGCCAAGGAGCTTTCCGCCCAGCGCACCGGCCTGTCTTCCCTTTTCGTACAGTTCGTCAATGCTGCTGTTTGAAACCGCATTGCCCATATGACGTTTCAGCTGCCAGGTATGATCCAGCAAACGTCCAAACTCATCCAGCGCGGTATGTTTGTCCACAAGGATCTGCTCCGCATCGTCCACAAGCGCCTGCATCTCCCGCAGCATCCGGGTCTTATCCGCCCCATCTCCCGCAGCATTCATCTTCTGGATCTCCGAAGAGAACCGGGTAAAACCGGTAAAGAACATCATCAGATTGTCATTCAACTGCTTCTTGCGTTCCGGCGAAATGATGATCGGCAGCACCTCATACCCAGTCCCACCAAAATTGATCCGGTTGAAACCGCCATACGCCGCCGCGATCTGATCCTGCCAGCCGCCAGCCTCCTGGCACAGCACCCGCTCCAGATAAATAGCCTCGTCCGCAAGCCGCTTCTTGTCCGCATATTTACCCTTCAGCGCATAGAATGCATTCAGCATACCAACGGCAAATGAACTGCTGGTGCCAAGCCCCGAACGAGCCGGAAGATCCGCCTCATAGGTCAGCCGGATCTCATGCATATCCAGCAGCTTCATCGCATTGCGAATCGCCGGATGCTGGATCGCGTCAATCGACGTAACCCGCTCCGTCTTCGAATAAGACAGCTCCGTACTGTAGTCAAAAAAGCGCGGCAAATGTCTCACATTCACATAACAATACTTGTCAAATGAAGTCGAAATGACCGATCCGCCATATTCTTTAAAATAACTCTCCATATCCGTTCCGCCGCCAAAAAATGACATGCGAAACGGTGTCTTTGTAATAATCATAGTATTCGCATCTACGCTCCCAGTTCATTTTCACACATCTCAAGTGCCGAAGCGATCACCGCATCCATATCGTAATACTTGTACTCGCCAAGCCGTCCGCCAAAGATCACCTTTGACTCCTTCTGTGCCATCTCCCTGTATGCGGCATAAAGCTTTCCGTTCTTCTCATCGTTGACCGGATAGTACGGCTCATCTCCAGGCTTCCACTCCGAGCTGTATTCCCGGCTGATCACCGTCTTCGGAAGATCATTGCCTTCCGCATCCTTGCCAAACTCAAACCATTTATGCTCGATAATCCTGGTCCACGGTGTCTCGCGATCCGTATAGTTCACCGCCACATTGCCTTGGAAACTGGGCTGATCCAAAAGCTCAGTCTCGAAGCGAACGGAGCGATATTCCAGCGTACCAAGCTGATAGTTGAAGTAGGCATCGATGGCTCCGGTATACACCACTTTGTCAGCCAGCGCATCCCACTCTGCCTTGTTCTCAAAGTAATCACTGTTTAAGCGAACTTCGATCCCATCCAGCATGTTTGCGACCATCTTCGTGTATCCGCCGATCGGGATTCCCTGATAGAGCGCATTAAAATAGTTGTTATCAAACGTCAGACGCACCGGAAGTCGCTTGATGATGAAGCTCGGCAGCTCCGTGCAGGCACGTCCCCACTGCTTCTCCGTGTAGCCCTTGATCAGCTTCTCATAGATATCGCGGCCCACCAGTGAGATCGCCTGCTCCTCGAGATTCTGCGGCTCCCCGGTAATCTCTTTTCGCTGCTCCGCAATCTTCGCCGCAGCCTCCTCCGGCGTCACCACTCCCCACATCTTGTTGAAGGTGTACATGTTAAACGGAAGGGAATACAGCTCGCCTTTATAGTTTGCCACCGGGCTGTTGGTAAAACGGTTGAACTCCGCGAACTGGTTCACATAATTCCAGACTTTTTTGTTGTTCGTATGGAAAATATGCGCGCCGTAGCGGTGCACATGAATCCCCTCCACCGTCTCCGTATACACGTTTCCTGCAATGTTTGGGCGTTTATCGATCACCAATACCGTCTTTCCCTGTTTCTTCGCTTCCTGCGCAAATACGGCGCCGTAGAGGCCGGCACCTATTACCAGATAATCATAGTGCATATTATTCATCCTCGTTTTCTTCTACTTTTGCATATATTTTATAATAACATTTTCCAAGAAGCAATGCAAGTAATACGGAGTAAACACAATGTCCTGCTCGTTTATTCAAATCCTCTGATAACACACTAATACGCCGAACCATTCGCTTCCGCAACGATCCTCTTCAACAACGCTGTCTGATCCAGCGTAACAATATTTGTGGCGCTGTTCAAAGTCGCTGCCGAATATACTTTCATTGGATCAGTTCTCAACAAGAAACTTCCATCACTTTTCACTTCGTAGCCATAATATTTATCCATCGATGCACCGAAGCTGCTGGATGCAGAATAATTGATAAGGACTAATCTTGCATCGGTATGCTTCTTACTGTCTCCATTTCCTACTGCGTAGGAAATATCCATGCATTTAACATATCCCACTTCTAATACCGACGGATTACTCAGGGTTTTGTAAAGCAATTTCAAAGCCTGATAGCCTAATTCCTCATCATTGTGTTGATATGTATCTTCTGCTTTTCCCTCGTTGCTGGAAGCATCCGGATTCCACACCCCGTTTGCATCTACATGATATCCATCCGGTGTTGTCGTATTCATCAATAATTTCCCGCTCGCATCCGCATAGTAGTAGCAGGAATCCCATGAATACACCCATGAATTTACTACTTGTCCCTGTTCATTAAGTGAATACTGCTTTCCATCATGCTGAATCTCCTGATTCATGACCATATTTCCTTCTGAATCCAAATAGCATACACTATCTTCAAATCTCACAAAACAATCAACCGCCAGAGTCGCCTCATCCTTATAGTAATGCCAACGCTCTCCCTCCTCGATCCATCCAGTAGCCGCATAAGACATAAAGCTGCATGAGAGTGACATCGCAATGACTGCCAGTAATATTTTCTTTTTCATGTATAACCTCCATATTTTCTTTCGTTTATCCCTAATATTCCGCAAACAATGAACAGCATACCGTATTACCCCGTACCATTTTCCATCTCAAACGCTAACAGGTAATGGTTTATATCTCCCTCATATCTTTTTCTATCCCGCTTACGTACCCTTCCCCATAAGCCACCCAGCTAAATGTCTTTTCAATCAATTCCTTTGCATGTTTCCCAATCTCATCATATCTATGCTGATCCTCCGCCAGCTCAAGAATCAGCCGTTCCATATCCTCCGGTCTATCCGCCACCAACAGATGTTTCCCATCTACAGCCCCGATGATCGGCCCCGCAGCAAGTGATGACACGATATTCACCTTACCCAGCGCCATACCCTCCAGAACCTTGTTCTGAATTCCTCCCCCTGTCTGCATCGGCGCTATGACTGCCATGGCCGAATTGATATAAATATATGGATCATCCACAAACCCCGTCACCGTAACATGCCCCAGGGATGCTGCCAGTTCTTCGATCTCTTTCGTCGGATATGCTCCCACGATAATCAGCGGCACCCGATGGCCTATGTGAACGTGGACATGCTTCATATACCAGAGGATCGCGTCAACATTGGGCTGATAATTCATCTTTCCGATAAACGCCACTTGTCCAGACCACGCTTCCTCTCTCTTAGCATAAGTGAGCAGCTTCGCCTCCACCCCATGAGGAAGCCACTGCACATTGCCATATCGTTTCCAATACGTTTGCTCCTCCTGGTTAAAAAGATACGTGATCGAACTGCGCTCTATACTGTGCTGCTCATATTTCATAAGGCGACTGCCCTCTATACTATAAATCAGCTTCCAAAACAAAGATTTTGTCTTACTCCTGGATCGCCCATAATTCAATGCTATCGAGTCCACCATATCAAATACTACAACAGGCTTGCCCTGTTCCACATGAGGTTCCTTTTTCTCCAGCACCTCTACGGCTCTCTCGACATATTCCCGGGTTCTGACCAATGCAGCTATTATCACATCGCTCTCCGCTGCCAGGCTGTTCACAACCGGCTGTAAGGCACTGTCATAATAATAGCTGACCTGTAACGGCCGGGAAGATAATAAGCCCAAAATGGTCTGAATATAGCTTTTCCCCTTTGCCATCCTATGCACTGTACATTCCGCACCGCAGGTATGATAAAAAGCTATCTCCTCATCTGCAAGCACGTCCTGTGAAATCACAACGATATGCAGCTTATACTGACCGCTCAAAATCTGTATCAGATTATAGTTCTTATGAGAATATCCACTGACCACGGGAAACACTGGCCGCGGAAGAAGCAGCGTACAGTTCTTCTTCATTTTATTTTTCCTCCCTGCGCTAACCGGAGTTCTTGTATTAATTAGTACAATCCTCTCCGAATCAGTTCCCGGATCGAATCCACCACGACCTGCTTATCTTCTTTATATGTCACGCCAAACCACTTATCCTCTGTCGCCAGCGCCGTCACTTCCGCTTCGCCCTTCTTGATCATCTTGTCAATAATCTTCGGCAGCAAATACTCGGACTTCACATCCTCCGAAGCAATTGCACCAAGGAATTCTTTAAATCCAGTCTCCAACACGCTGATAAATGATGCAGGTAATCCCCACATATTCATGGAAACACAACTGTCGACCGCAACCTCTCGATCCTCACCGTTCTCGCCTTTCGCCTGTAACACACCATCTTTCAGCCGGATCTCATACGTCTCCGTGACATCCACCATCTTACCGTCCTTGATGTCACATACGCCTCTGGTCACGCCGCCATTCTCACTTAAGGTGTTGGTCAGCTTAAACGCCGCCATACACAGATCCATCGGACTCGCCAGCTCATCCATCTCATTTACCAGATATTCATGGATCTTGGCAAATGCCTCCTTGCCATAATAATCATCTGCGTTGATTACGATAAATGGCTCTGCCACCACATCCTTCGCCGCAAGCAGCGCCTGTCCGGTTCCCCATGGCTTGGAACGATTCCATTTTCCTTTATATTCCTGCGGAAGATCATCCACTTCCTGATACGCATAGGCCACTTCCGTCAACTTCTCAATCCGATTGCCAATAATCTCCCGAAAATCCTTGTCCAGATCCTTACGGATGATAAATACCACTTTGTTAAATCCAGCTTCCAATGCATCATGGATTGAATAATCCATAATAATCTCTCCATTTGGTCCAACCGGCTCCAACTGCTTGATTCCACCGCCAAAGCGGCTTCCAATACCTGCTGCCATAATTACCAGTGCTGTTTTCTTCATTTGTTCAACCCCTCCTCACACCGCTCCAGTGCCGACGCAATCACTGCGTCCATATCATAATACTTGTACTCGCCAAGCCGTCCACCGAAGATTACCTTTTCTTCCTGCTCCGCCAGTTCCTTATATTCCTCATAAAGTTTCCCGTTCTTCTCATCGTTTACCGGATAATATGGCTCATCCCCCAGTTTCCATTCAGAGCTATACTCGCGGCTGATCACCGTCTTCGAAAGATCCTTGCCTTCATCATCCTTCCCAAATTCAAACCACTTATGCTCGATGATTCTCGTCCATGGAGTCTCACGATCCGTATAGTTCACTGCAGCATTTCCCTGGAAATTTGGCGCCTCCGGAGTCACTGCGCCCCACATCTTATTGAAGGTGTACATGTTAAACGGCAGCGAATACAATTCTCCATGATAATTCGCTACCGGTGAATTCGTAAACCGGTTAAATTCCGCGAACTGCGTGATATACTTGTGAACATGAATGCCCTCTACGTCCTCGGTGTATACATTTCCCGCTTTATTTACTCATGCCTTTGTCGTGTTATAGAGTCCTATCAAACACCTTTTCCCGATCTCATACAACTTCACACCCAAATAAGATATCAGAAATATTCCCACAGTCATTCCTATCGTATAAACCACTTCCCCCGCCACACCTGGCACATTAGCAAATACCACATTTTGAATCAACTGAATCCAACCTCGCGCCTGTAGGTATTCATATATCGGAAGATGAACCAGATAAATAAGAAATGAACACGATGACAAATTCAATATTAGCCAGCTATTTTCTGTTTTTAAATATCGTCCCGCAAACAACAGACATGCCCACACGATACACAGACCACAAAATAAGCCAATAAAGCTATACCAATAAAGAAGACATATGAGATTAATATGTAAAGCATCTGCTTTTATAATCAAAAACATTCGAAGCAGGTTCATTATCACAAAAAGCAAGCCTGGTATCCAAAACGAAAAATGTTTCTTAAAATCATCTCGATACTTATAGAGATACCAGCCCCAAATCATCTCGATTGATGCTGGCACTACTGCATTAATTGAATGATGAGAAAAACCTCCCAACGCATTTCTCGAAAGATCATTTAATACAAAGAAAGCCGCAGACACCCATAAAAATGTTCGAATTTTTATTTTATCTTCCCCCAGGTGTTGCACAAAAGCATACATGATCGGAAAACAGACTATTAATAATATGTGCACATATAAATACCACAAATGGTCAATACCTTGTACCGGATTTTTCCATTCTAACAATGTAATGATAATCGTTCGAATTTCCTGCCTCGTGTGATAGACACTCTGCACAAGATTTTCTCCCCGCCATAACCAGCCACCAAACAGATAGATGATTATCGAAAACCCAATCATAGGACAAAGAATCTTAGACACCATCTTTTTCATTTGTGAAACATAATTTCCATCTCGAAACAAAAACGCTCCTGTTATCATCCAAAAAACTGCCACACCATCCGCCAGAAAACACGCAATTAGCAAACGACTGCCATCCATATAGCCCTGCTCCTGATATCCAAGACAAACATGGACTCCAATTACAATAAGGCACGCCATCAAACGTGCCAATTCTATCCCAACATCTCGTTTTGATGACTGTCTAACTGCAAAATCTTCTTTCATTTCACTGCTCCCCGTTTAACACGCTCCAGATACCGAAAAACAGCTTTGTGCATCGAACCCGGAGAGGAAAACAAACAATCATATTTTTCCCAAACACAAAACAGTTTATCTACCAGTTCTTTTTTCCTCTCTTTATCTGTATATTGCTTTAAATCATATCCCATAAAGCTAACTGACCAATTAAAAAAAGATTTTTTATATTCATCAAGAATCCCAAGTTCTTGCCAATACTCCGCAATCGTGTCAACTAATTCAATATGCTGATCGTATTTCTCGTCTAACCGTTTAGACGCCGAGAACATAAGTGAATTTTCTCGATACCATCGATAACAATATAGCCTGTCATCCAAAAAGGATATGCTGCCCGCCTGCGGAAATGCATAAAATTGAAATACAAGATCTTCTCCAAATTTAATAGTTTCATCAAACTCCAACTTATTCTTATTAATAAATTCACGTTTAAAGCATTGCCTCCACACAAACGGAAATGCTCCACGCTCCTCAAATAATGCTTCCTCAGAAAACTTCTCATATCTGAATTTTCTTGGCGATAACGTGTTCATCAGCCATACACCCGGTTCTGGATATTCCGGAAAACAGTATGCACCAAATGAGATTATATCTGGTGCAGTTTCCAAAATTTCTTTATACAAACATTCACACGCATTCCGGGTTATGTAATCATCCGAATCCAAGAACAAAACATAATCCCCAGTAGCTAACCGTATGCCTGCATTTCTTGCAGAAGATAACCCACCGTTTTCCTTTTCAATATACCGGATTCGATTATCATGCTTAAGATATTCCTTTACAATTTCATCAGACTTGTCTTTGGTCCCATCATTAACACATATGATTTCAATATCGTACAAAGTCTGCGTTATAACACTTTCCAGACATTGGCTCAAATATTGCTCAACATTATAGATTGGAATGATAATTGATATCTTTGCCCCTTTTTTCATATGCTATTTCCTCTGTGTTAATTTTTTGAAGAATAATGCTATTGTATATGCAACCCCATGATCACCAATACACCGAATACCGCCCTGCATCTTGCGCGGAATAAAGGTAATTGCACGCCCAATTCGGTAGGACTTTGAATTCAGAATTTTTTCCAGCTCTGCATTTGCCTTTCTGGAGCTCATTGCCATATTCGTATGCGCCTGAACCGGATCATTGATAATATCCAAAAGTCTTTCCCATTTGTAATCCTCAAAATATTCTTTATTTAAAGTTCCATTCTTCATATCTTCTGCAAATTCATTAGAAAACCGTTCCATAAATAAATACTTATATTTTGAGGCTAAGCGCTCATAATTCCATATATAGGAATCATATTTGATTCTATTTTTGACATATTCCAGCTTCCCTCTTTTATAAGGTCTTTCACTAAGGAAACGCTCCATTTCCTCATACTCATCACACACGCAGAAAACTTTTCCCTTTGAGTTCACTGACGAATTTTCATTGTCCTGTCTGTAATGCAGATACGCCTCCCGCACTAACTGGATGCGTTCAGCACAAGTCCACACCTTAAAATTGAAAGAAGCATCCTGATAAGAAGCACCTGGTGTCTCATTAAATCTAATTCCATTCTCTTTTATGAACTCATTTCTATATATCGATGACCATATTGTAGGTTTAATATTGAAAAACTCTACCTGCTCCATCTTGGCATTAAAATCTTCAGATGGGCATATCGTACGATTGCACATAATCTTAGATGCAATCTCTACTTTTTCATTTTTTTCTTCTGGAATAGAATAATATAAATAATATCCCGATTTCACCACATCCAGACTCTGGTTTTTTGCAGTCTGATATAGCTTTTCGAACATATTAGCATCTGCATAGTCGTCTGACTCCACAATACCAATGTACTCTCCCTGTGCCAAATCAAACCCGCGATTCATAGAGGCCCCATATCCCGAATTTTCTTTATGAATCACTTTAACGCGAGAATCCTTTTTGACATACTCATCAATTATAAGTGGTGAAGAATCTGTAGAACCATCGTTTACACATATAATTTCAATGTCTTTCAATGTTTGATTTACCACACTGTCCAGGCACTGCCTCAGATACTTTTCAACATTATAAATTGGTATTACTATAGATACCTTTACCATCATCATTCCTCCTGATTTTCAGTATTCTTTCTCAACAGAATCATTAGTGCTGGGGATGAAACTGCTGCTGGTGCAAAATAGCGAAAACAATCATTCACCGGCGAAGCGATACAGGATAAAATCACCAAGAGAACTGCCATGATCGGCAATAGCTCAAGATAACGTTTCCTACGCAAAAAGAAGTAGCCCAGCAAAACGATACTCCACGTATAATATGCGCAATGATCCGTAAGGTTCAACACTGGCAAGACATCCCATAATCGTGCCCAGGCATGAAGAACCTCCCTTCCCGTTTGTCCCCAATCGTGATAATGAAATGTATAGTTTTCCCCATTTGCTGTGCGAATCCAATTAAAGATCGTCATACCACTATTGTAATTCCCCGCCCAATATGGAAACTCCGGCGTAAAAGCATAATACCCATAACTTTGAGCTACTGCTGCTTCCACATAAGATTTGGGATATTTTGCAAACATTCTCAGCCATGTTTTCAGGTATTCGCTCTTACTGCTTTCATCTTTGATGTGCCCCATTATCTGATCCTTAATTGGATCTGATAAAATAGGATTATACTTTTCTGCTAACGAATCATATTCCATCACTTGATCTATGACCGTTTTCTCTTTATCACTTATCTTATCCGAATAATCCCGTACCGTTCTCGCGGTTTGCTGCAATGGAATCGACAATGCCTCAACTTTGCTTCCAGCAGCCACACCTCCATAATTCATAATGTAATGATTGTATCCAAAATATATTCCTAAACACCCCAGCAAAATCAAGCAGTATCGCCAATATGCCCTTCTTAGCAGAATTACCATGAACATAATTGTGAGTGGCGCCACCGCATAAATCAGGTTATTTCTAAATAAAGATGCCATAACCCCTGCAACACTGTACAAAAGAAAATGTTTTAATTCAAGCCGCCGCTTATTTATATCCAGAACCAGTATTGCTGCCATTATGATAAAGAGGCAAAACCACGCAAGTCCAAAGGTATCTTTAAACGCATGCTTTGCATATGCTCCCCATACAGGAGTCACCGCAAAAAATACCATTACCGACAGATAAATACCTTTCGGCAAATTTCTTTTTTTCAAATTATATACCAGGTAACTAAAGATAGCCGCCATTATGGTATCGCGGGTAAGCACATATAAAAAAACGCCAATATTTTCACTGTGTAATCTTACCCCTATTTTATAAAATATTCCCAATACACAGGAAGAAAACCATGGATCATGGTTGCTTGCAAAGCCACCATTTATACCGAGAAAACTATTCAGTTGACGATATACATCCCAATCCATGCTTGCCGGATAATACGTGACAATCCAGGGAAGCCAGGCAAGAAAAATAACACAAAAAGCTGCTAATCCTATATGTCTGGTTAATACTTTTTCAAATGCCCTTGCCGGTCTGTCGGATCTGACCGCACATTCTTCTATATATTCCCACAGATGATCTGCCCAATAACCAAGCATATAAAACAGATTACTCCAGCCAATAATAAGCAGACTTCCAACCACTACGCCATAATAATCCTTCAGGAAAAACAGGCTGTCTAAATAGTACATCGCCAATCCTGATACATTTAATAAACCAAACACAACACTGAGCAGACACAAAACTGGTCGAATATTCTCTTTTTTTCTTCTATGCTCATATGATGTAATCACAATACAGGCAAAAAAGAAAAGACTCAGCATTATCCACTCAACCTGGTATCCATCCAGGGATTTTGATAATTTTATCATTGCATTAGCCAGACTATTTTGAGTTGTTTCATCTTCAATGAGATCTGGCAGAATATAACGAAAAGAGCAGGCTGTACCAATAAATATCCCTCCTAATCCCATTAACACTGTCTTCATGGGCGAAGTAAATATCTGCTTTACTGTACACTGATTTTTCATTTCCATCTTACTAATCCCTTCTCAAAACATCTCGCGTATATACCTTGTCTTTTACATCTTCCAAAGCATCATCCCATCGATTTGCCACAATCACATCCGATACCCGCTTAAACTCCTCCAGATTCCGTATCACTTTAGAGCGAAAGAACTCATCGTCCTTCAAAGTCGGTTCATACACCACTACTTCTACGCCCTTCGCTTTAATTCGTTTCATAACCCCTTGGATCGAGGACTGCCGAAAATTATCTGAATTAGATTTCATTGTCAATCGATACACACCTACGACTGACGGATTTCTCTCCATTACGCGCTCCGCCACAAAATCTTTTCTTGTCCGGTTCGCATCCACGATTGCTCCCATGATATTGTTTGGCACATTCTGATAATTCGCAAGCAGTTGCTTCGTATCCTTCGGCAAACAATAGCCGCCATATCCAAAAGAAGGATTGTTATAAAAATTTCCAACTCTTGGATCCATACAAACGCCCTCGATAATCTGCTTACTGTCCAAACCGCGAACTTCCGCATAAGTGTCCAATTCATTGAAAAATGATACTCTCATTGCTAAATACGTATTTGCAAAAAGTTTGATGGCTTCCGCCTCTGTCGAACCAACAAACAAAGTTTGAATGTCTGCCTTAATAGCACCTTCCTGAAGAAGTCCCGCAAATGTACGTGCACGGTCAGAATCTTCCCCCACAACAATTCTGGATGGATACAGGTTATCGTACAAGGCCCTGCCTTCCCTCAAAAATTCCGGCGAGAAAATAATATTCTCAGTTCCATACCGCTCTCTCATACGCTTAGTGTATCCTACCGGAACCGTGGACTTAACAATAATCAGTGCCTGCGGTGCATACTCAAGAATCTTCTCAATCGCATCTTCCACAGAGCTGGTATCAAAATAATTCATTTTAGGATCATAATTGGTCGGAGTAGAAACAATCACAAATTCCGCTCCGTTATAAGCTTCCTTTGGCTCCAACGTTGCTCTTAAGTTCAATGGCTTCTCCGCCAGATATTTCTCTAACTCCTTGTCAACAATCGGTGATTTGCGATTATTGATCATCTCCACCTTCTCTGGAATGATATCCAGCGCTCTCACTTCATTGTGCTGTGCTAAGAGCACTGCATTTGACAACCCTACATATCCGGTTCCTGCTACTGCAATTTTTCTCATTTCCACACCTCACACTGCATAGTTTTCATTCTATCATATTTGTTTTCTCTTATACGCGTCTTCAATCATATTCAGTCGAAATTCATACTGCTGTCGATCTTTCTCAACCATCGTAGCTAAAATAACACCAGAAAAGAAAGACAAAATTGCTGCCGTCTCAATAAACCCTGCCACAATCAGCGTCGGGAAATTTGGAACCATTCCCGTGTGAATAAACTTAATCAAAATCGGAACAAACAGTACCACTGCAAAAAATGTCATAACCGCCGCAAACCCGCCAAAAAATCCCATCGGCCGATAATTTTTATACAGTCTGAATATCGTTCTTAAAACTTTTATTCCATCCGAATACGTATTTAGCTTTGACTCACTTCCCTCCGGTCGATCACGATATTCAATAATCACATTTTCGATTCGCATATTTTTTTCTACCGCATGAATACTCATCTCTGTTTCAATCTCAAATCCTTTGGATAAGACCGGAAAGCTTTTCACAAACAAGTAGCTGAATGCTCTGTATCCCGTCATAATATCCCGAATATTCGTATGAAAAAGCTGGTTGATGCTGCCACGCACAACGCTATTTCCAAGATTATGAAACGGCCTCTTATTTTCCTCGAAATATGTAGATGACAGCCTGTCCCCCACAACCATATCCGTCCTTTTCTCCAGAACCAGCTCTGCCATCTGGCGTCCATACTCCGCCGGATAAGTGTCATCTCCATCAATCATAATGTAGCATTCTGCATCGATCTCCCGAAACATTCTGCGTATTACATTTCCTTTACCCTGCTGATACTCATGACGAACAATCGCTCCTGCTGCCAATGCCAGTTCCGCGGTATTATCACTGGAATTGTTGTCATAGACATAAATCGCTGCCTCTGGAAGCTCCTTTTTCCAATCTGCAACCACCTTTTCGACTGTCTTGCTTTCATTGTAACAGGGTATTAATACTGCTATTTTATCCATGTTTGCACTCTCCTCTTAGTATTATATATCATTCTATCCTTGCGCATCTCGGACAAAAATCATTCCAAACATCAGTGGTAACGCCATTGCTATACACAGAACATACCTCCACTGATATGCTACTGGTGTCGAAATCATAATCGTTATCCAGTTTCCAATAACTGGCATTCCTACAATTAACGCTCGCCAGCCTGATTTTACTCCTAAAACAATCCAAATTGCTATAAAAAACCAGAATGCTATTCCTGATCCAAAAATTCTTGTTTTAGGCACTATAAATGACTCAATTCTTTTTTGCACATCTTCTGGAAAAATTGATTTTATTGCAACGTCTTTCTCAACAAACCAATCTTTCCACGCCGCAGTATAAATACTTGTATATCTCTGATTATTTTCCGCATTGTCTAGTGACCAAAATCCATAAGTATTTCTCAAATATACATCCACATATATTCTAATGTTAGTTGGTAATAGCGTTGCCCACGTTTACATAAACTCTTTTTTATGATTATCAAGAAAAGCATTATCTAACGGTGCTCCCCCCCACTTCAATTTATCTGCAGAATACGGATTATAATTTTCTTTTATAAATTTAACAGGAATAACCTGTTCGATAAATTGAAGTTGCTCATCATCTATTTTTCCATTATAGTATACAACGCCAGCCATTTGCTGCAACGGAATACCAACAGTTTCTTTAAACAAATGAGTAATGTGATTCTTCTTTTCAAATCCATGGCTCGCAAATATAACAACTACAAGCACGCCCGACAAAGCAATATAACTTTTCCATCTTGACGGATATGTTATAAACATGCAAAAAATCAAAAATGCAGAAACATACACTCCATTATTACGCAATAACGAAAACAACAATAGCAGACATATCAGCAACATCGTGTGTGCATTCTGCAATATCTCCCCCTTACTTTTCCAAAATTCATACAATAATGGTATCCACATTAGTATTAACAATGAGAATGGAATGTCTTTAAATATATTTACCATTATAATGTTTAAAAATGGATACAGTGTATAAATCATAACCATTATTAACCATATTCTCTTATCTATGCCTTTTTCATAGAGCCACAACAGGCAATATGAATATACTACGGCTGTCAGCAAAATTTGCAACACACTTAGTGCTAATAATGCAATTTCATAATCCCCCCCCAAGTTTCAAAACAAATCGCACCACGGCTTGAACCAGCACTACATAGAACCATGGGTGTTGTCTCATACATGCAGTACCTTCACTGGTTAAAATAAACAATGTATCATACATCCCTGTTCCTGGATAAAAAACCAATAAATAGAATGAGCCAACTAATACGATACCCAAAAACAACTTAATATATAACTTTTTATGTTCTTCCTCAAAGACACTTCTTTTTTCAGAAAAATATTTCTGTATCTTATATAGACATAGAATTACTATTAAAAACCAAATTACCCCTATCGGAAAGCGCCACATCTCTACTGTTCTGTTGGAATTTTCTTTGAAAACAGGCGTCAATAAAAAGGAGAATCCAAATAGGATTGATGTCAATATGCCGAATACTACGACACCCAAATTTGTATTTTTAACGGTTTTATTTCTCAAATTGTCTTCGCGCCTATCCTTCAACTTCATTGTTAATCCCTTCTCTTTTGTATATAAATCCTCTAAATAGTTATTAATCGATATAAAAAACACTCCAGAATCAACCCAGTAATCTTAAAAAGCTAATCAAATAGTCTTTCTTATGAAATTTCTTTAAGCTTAGCAACCTATAGTCTTTCTCACTATCGGCACTTTACTAATAAATGCCACAGCCATTAAACATATCAAATATGTTACGGGAATCATCACTACCCGCCACAAAAAACGTTCCGGTGTCAGTCCCGTAATCTTAGTTTCCAGCATCATAACTTGCCTGTGCATCAAATATATACCAAAACTATACTTGGACACAACAGGTAAAATCTTTTTGATTTTCTCTGACAATATATCATTCCAAGGAATGTTTTTTATAAATACAAACATGGCCACTGCAAATATCACAGAATGGAACTGTACATATCCTTGAATAGGTGTATACATTTTTCTCTCTATAGCTGAATAATAACATGTACATATGTAACGAAATATCATCATAAAAACACCCAATACATACAGAAAACATCTTGTTTTACGAGGGATTATCTCTCTATCAAGAAGGAATCCCAAACACACAAATATAAAATAACTCCCCACCACAGGAATATCCAGATTCCAAGTAATCCCGCCGTAATTTTTAACTAATGTATTTATAGAAACAAACACAAAATTCAACGCTACAACATACCATAATATTTTCCGATTATCAGTCAATAACGAAAAAACCGGCATTGCAAAATAGCATGCAATTAATGCCCCAAAATAATAATACGTTGATTCTATCTTATTATTAAAAAATAAATCCAGAAATGTTTTTAGTTGAAACGAATCAATAGTAGCCGCCCCTCTTATTACTTTAATGGCAAGTATAATGATACTCCAACATATCCAAGGAATAAGAACTCGAGTAAAACGCTTAAAAAAGAAGGTTTTTGTACTGTATTTCTTGCGATAATCCAACAAAGTAGCTCCACTTAACATTAAAAAAATTGGCACAGCCCAGTATGCTCCACATTCCACCCATAAGCTCTGTTTCCACGCCGCTGTGTCTGTAAATGAATGAACAAGACCATTGTGGTGCAATGCAATTACCGCTATACACGCCATCACATTCATTATATCATAATATAATATTCTTTCTTTATTCATCCACTGTTCCCCTTGGGTTCGACAAAATTATTAGGAACTGTTTATACTGTTCTTCAGAGAAAAAATAACTTCTCGGATATTTTGCAATATCTAGCTTAGCAAAACCCGAAGTACGCAGTAACTCATAAGTCCTCTCATGCGCTAACCCCTTCATAGTATTTAACTGCCATAAGGAAAATTCCAGCGCCCAATTAACATATGCTTTCTTATATATTTCATATAATCCAACATCCTTTAATTCTTGCTGCATAGCCAGCAGAGCCACATAAAAACAGTCCCAAGATTTTTCTCGCGTTGATGATAATGATGTTGAAATCTCAATTCTTTGATGCGCAAAAACCCGATCTAAAGCAACAATACGAGATGCCTTGGCTAATCCAATAAAAACAAAAAACATATCGTTTGTCGTTCGCAAATTCTGATATTTTAATCCCGTTTGTTCTACAAATTCACGTTTAAATAACTTATCCCATGCCCACCCGTTATACATACGAAATATATTATCCCGATATTGTTCTTCATGTGGATCAAATGCTTTTTCCAACGGAAAATATTGTTTACGGAAAGACCATTGACAAGGCTCAAACCGACTTGTACTCTGAACAAAGAGATTTGCTGCAAACACACATATATCTGCACGCTCAACACTCGCTATACGATATGCCACCTCTAACATATCTGGTTCAAAAAAATCATCTGAATCAAGAAATGATAAATATTCACCTTTTGCCACTTGCAATCCATTATTGCGTGCAGCACCAGCTCCTTGGTTTTTTTGATCTAAAATCTTTACTCGATTATCTTGCGCCTCATATTTCTTTAAAATTTCCAGCGAGGAATCTGTTGATCCATCATTTACACAAATGACTTCTATCTCTCGCAATGTCTGATTCAAAACACTATCCAGGCATTCAGACAAATACTTTTCTGCATTATATATTGCTATAATTACGGAAACCTTTACATACTCTTTCATCTCCCAAATTCAACCATCACTTTCTCGATATAATCTCTCTAACCCGCCTCGGTATCGCTGTTATTATACGCCCTGCTTTAAACGATTTTGAGTTTTCCATGTCGTGGAACTGATGTTTCAAATCATCTAATTCTGCTTCTTTTTGCTGCAAAGCCTGAGCCATGTCTTCTGGCGTCTTGTAGATACCACAAACCTTGCTGCACTCCTCCAGATAATACCGATCCATTTCATGCATAATTCTTTGCAAATTATTCCAATTTTGCTCCGAAAAATAATCCTTATCCAAAGTATTCGCTTCTTCTGCCTTCAAATACTCTTTTCTCATCTCTAATAAAAAAGCGTATTTATAGCCAAATGATAACCGCTCTAAAT
Organism: Lachnospiraceae bacterium; assembly: GCA_028693165.1. GTDB lineage: Bacteria > Bacillota > Clostridia > Lachnospirales > Lachnospiraceae > Brotaphodocola. The sequence continues at coordinate 56,571 of JAQUVX010000011.1, forward strand.
TCCATCTATATGACTCATATTTCAATGCATTCTTTAAGATTTCAAAGCATTCCTTTTTTTCAGGATTTTCCTCCAAATACTTTTCCATTTCACGATATTCGTCGCATAGGCAAAACACCTTTGCACCGGATTTCACTGACGAATTCTCATTATCGACCCGATAGTGAAGATACGCTTCCTTTGTCAAATACACTCTTTCTGCGCTTGTCCAAACTTTAAATGCAAAAGAGGTATCCTGATAAGAGGCTCCTGGTGTTTCATTGAAGCGCACATTATTTTCTATAAGCATCTTTCGCCTGTAAATACCGCTCCATATGCATGGAGCAACACGCATAATATTCTTATATTCTTTCGGCGAAAATACCTCATCGTAATGATTATAAGGCTTAAGAACCTCAAAGAATGTGTTTTGTGGTTCTGGTTTTGATATATACCGATAATAATTAGCTTTTACAACATCTGCATCATTATCTTTGGCCATATTATATAGCTGTTCAAACATATCCTCCGACACATAATCATCCGTTTCAACAATGCCTATATATTCGCCTTCTGCCAAATCTAAGGCAACGTTCATACTATGCCCATATCCTGAGTTTGGTTTATGTACAATATGTACTCGGGGATCTTTCCTTGCATAAAGATCCAGGATTTCCCCCGTACTATCTTTAGAGCCGTCATTAACACAAATAATTTCAATATCCTCTAATGTCTGAGAAATGACACTTTTCATGCATTCATCAATGAACTTCTCCACATTACATGCCGGCATTAAAATTGAAACCTTCGCCATACTCTCTTCCTCCCATTTTTTATGACCTATTTAAATACTTTTCTTTTATAATCTGAAGAACTTCACACACCCCACCCCGCATAAACACACGACAACAAGTTCTGATTTTTCTCGGAATACAGGTAATTATTCTTCCAACCCTATAGGAAACAGAATTCTGCATACAATTAAACTGATATTCTAAATCATGCACCTTGTCTTCCGCATTTTTTAATCGTACATTTTTCAGTCTTGCAATTTCATCCAGATCAGCCATGATGACCACTTCAAAAAGATATCTTTGCAGCGGTGTACATTTTTCTATAAACTTTTCTTTTTCTTCCGGTTCAATGTTATTATACAGTCGTCTAATATGATACATAAGCCCACGAAGAACCCCCATAACTGCATCCTGCTGCTGCATGGTACACTCGAGCATTGAAGCAGCTTTTATCTGTTCAATAAAACAAGCATAATATCCATATAGATTTGCACAGCCCTCTTTTCTCGTCATTACAGAGTTCTCATGTACTCTGCGATAAAAATATATGGCATTAATACATTTTGTTCTAGAAGCATTCATAAGAACAAGAAAACCAAATAGATTATCCTCATGAATAATGCCCTCATAAAAACAGATATTATTCTCTTTTAGATATTCCCGCCGGATAAATTGTAAGCATGGCGAAACTATGTAATCACCGTTTTTTTGCAGTAATAGCAGCATATTTTTTCCGTCCACGATATCAGGATAGCTGCCCGTTCGCAAATAACGATCATAAAAATCCGTTCGATCTTCCTCTAATCTTTGATTTTCATAAAATGTATTGGCCGAAAAATATAATACATCCAGTTCTTCACGTTCACTTATATGCCACATTTCTTCTAACGCAGTTGCTATCAGCAGATCATCACTGTCCATACAATAGATATACTTTCCTACTGCTATTTCCAATCCAGCATTTCTTGCTGCTGATTGTCCCGCATTATCTTGATTAATCAAACGAATATTTTTATGATGCTTGGCATATTCTGATACAACTAATTCTGATCCATCGGTAGATCCATCATTAATACAAATTATCTCAATCTCTGACAGCGTCTGATTAAGCATACAATTTAATGTTTCTTCAAGATACTCTTTTGTATTGTATATTGGGATAATTACTGAAACTTTAGTCATAACCTTTTACCTTTTTCCTCATCTATCTTCTCAAAATGTACATGCCCATTCCAAATCTTTAGAAGTTATAACAGCCAGATCTTTGGCTCCTTCATATTTTGCCATAACATATTCGATTCCATTCTCATCTAAAAGATTCTTCATATATTCCACAGTTCCTTGCTCACCTTTACGGTTATAATCGTCAATCAGAATCACAAAAGAGCTTGCAAGACAAGATGGCATAATTTTAGCAACATCTATTCGTGAATAAATTTCCATGTCTCCCCCCCATGGACCATCAATCACAATCAAATTATATTTCTGTGGCATAATTCCATCCGCAAAATTCTGATAAGATCGGATCTCTGCAACATCATTCAATTCATCGTGCACTAATGGTTTTAATAAAATCTCTGTCTTTTTAGACAAAAAATTTGTTTTATTATAATTTTCAATCCATGCTCTATCATGCTCCACAACTTTGTGAAGAATGTCCTCATTATACTCTACATATTGAGAAATCATTTTTGTACTTTGTCCGAGACCCAATTCTAATATAGCCCTGGGTTGTACCTCATTCAAAACTCGAAACAGCACATAGAGTGTCTGATAACCAATAGCCCATCTTCCTGGAGTGAAATTTTCTTCAGACATCCATTCCGCATTTTTTGTTGCATCATGAAAAACATTAGCCCAAATATTTTCTTCAGTGAAACGACGGTTTGATCTTATGAGATTCATCATCTGTGTTAATAAATTCCACTGTTTTTCTATCTCTTCTGCTTGATGAACTTGCCCTGATTTGACTGTCATACTATATTCTCGATTGCTATTTAATATCTGTTCTAATTTTCCTATACTCTGTTTATTGCACTCTGTGAAATACTGGATGATTTCTTTCTGATTTTTATTCATCTGCGTTATTTCTTGAATTAATATTTCTATCTGAACGTCAACTTTATTAATTTTCTCACACAGTTCTTGTTGATCCATCTTTTGTTTGAGTGACAATTCTTCCATCTGCTCACAGAATTTTTTTCTGCTCACAGGCAATTTACTCTTGATTTTTTCAATTATTTTCATGGCTGATCTCTCCATTCTCAAAATCCTATCATCATCTTAAATATCTATCCCAAAATTCTACTAACATCAATTTCATGCTGCCAAGCTTGTCTGTTCCCCAAATGCTTCAAGAATCCCTCTCGTAAATCCACCATCTCCCTCTAGATTTGGATAGATTTTCATCTGCGAAAGCGCTTCCCACTGTAATGTTTGACCATCTGCTGATACAAAAACAGACAATCGACCATGCAAAGGCGCGCAGGGATTGTCTAAAATATTTTTTTCAATTTTTCTAAAATTGTCTTCTACGTAATTTTCACGTTTATACGTGCAAATTACCGCAGCCAAATAAATCGGCCGATAAGGTTTATCTTCAACTAATGTTGTATAACGATAGGCAGACAAGCACACCATTTCACGAAGTACACTTCCCTTCAGTTTTATCTCCAGATTCACTTCTTTCACAGTCGTATACTTATTGCATTCGCCTGCTGAAAATCCATTAAAATAAGTATCAATGCTGCATACCGTGCTATTTGGAATATGCACACACTGCTTTTCCTTATCAAAACAAATCCCCGCATCAGCTCTTATATATAATTGTTCTTCCTGACCTTCTGTCGGCCAGATACATGGCTGTAAAATAATGTTTTTCATCAGATCACCTTTTATCGGTTATTTGTGCATCTTCATATATGCATCACATACTGGCCCCACTTCGCCCGACATTTTCATATGTCCATGATCAAGCCACATTGCATGATCACATAATTTTCGTACCGATTCAATATTGTGCGACACAAACAGCAACGTAGTTCCACCACTTAGCATTCGATTCATGCGTTCCATACACTTTTGCTGGAACAAGTAATCTCCTACTGCAAGAATTTCATCACAAATTAAAATATCCGGATCTACCATCGTTGCCACTGAGAACCCTAATCTGGCAGTCATACCCGACGAGAAATTCTTGATTGGAGTATCAAGGAAATCATGAAGTTCTGCAAAATCCACGATTTCGTCAAAATGCTCATCCATGAATTTCTTAGAATGCCCAAGAACCGTTCCGTTCAGATAAATATTTTCTCGCGCTGTCAGGTTGGCATCAAATCCCGCTCCCAGTTCAATCAGTGGTGCAACCTCTCCTCTAACCACGATATTCCCCTTATATGGCTTTAAAATACCGCTAATGGCCTTTAGCAGAGTTGATTTTCCAGATCCATTCACTCCAATGAGCGCCCATGCTTCCCCACGCTTTACTTTCATACTAACATCCTGAACTGCTAAAAACTCTTGGAAAATCAATTCCTTCTTAACCAGCTTAATAACATATTCTTTTAAATTATCTATTTTTTCACTTGCCATATTAAAACGAATGGTTACATCATTCACCTCAATCGCATAATCTTCACTCATCATAATTCCATCCAATCTTTAAATATATAAGATAAATTCATCCTGTTTTCTCTTGAATGTCATCAAGCCAATTCCCAGCATTCCGAATGCCATGATCCAACCCCCGATTGTAATACGCCATCCCGGTACATGACCATAATAGACCACATCACGGAACTGAGCGACATAATAATACAGAGGATTAAACGCTTTCACAAAGAGTCTTACAATTTCCGGCAAAGACTCTATTGGATAAAAAATCGGAGTCAAATACATCCAAGCTGTAATCACCGCATGATAGATATACTGAATATCTCGGAAAAATACATTTAACTGCGCCAAGAAAAATCCAAGCCCACAACAAAAAACATAAATCTGGATACAAACCAACGGAAATAGAACTATCGTCCAATGGAATGGTGCTCGTGTTACCAACATTACAATCAGCAAAGCCCCCAACGAAAACAGAAAATCGACCATGCAACTGGTAACTTTTGATAATGTGAAAATATATTTAGGTACATATGTCTTTTTAAGCAGTGCTGCATTTCCAGTTACCGAAGTCATCGCCTGTGTTGTTGCTGTTGTCATAAAGTCAAATAATGCTTTACCTGTCAAAAGATATACCGGAAAATTATCAATATTTCGCCGAAACATCGAAGAAAATACAATAGTCATAATGGTCATTACAAATAATGGATTTAATACACTCCACAAATATCCCAAAAAGCTTCTCCGATACTTTAACTTGATATCTCTTGTGACAAGTTGTGCCAAGAGATCCCTATACTTCAAAAAAATATTAATACGGTCTTTCCATAACTTCATAGTTTTTCTCCATCTATTTCTGACTACCGTCTTTATTTCCCAAAAAGAACCGAGAGTTTTTTATTATAATTCCAAATACTTCTCCCATGATTTTTGGTTTGTTAATTTACAAATATTGGTTCGATAATCCCGCTCCGCCGTTTTAAAGTTTCTTTCCAGTGAAACAAATGCTTTCATGATTAATAAACCAATTTTAGCAAAATCCTTATAGTGTTTCTTCAAAAGCAACGTTCTTTCTGAACCCGGTTCATACAAAAGCACTTTACTCTGTCTGAAATTCTCGAATGGTGAGTCTGGGGAAAAGCTTACTTTGATTGCATGTCTTTCTGCCGGAAGAAGCCAACCATTCAACGTAATATAATGAAGGAATGTGGCTTTTGTCTTTTCAACTCTTCGTTGCAACAGCTCTGCTTCTCCAAAGGTCTGCTTTCGCTCCTGAATCTGCGCTTCAACTGACTCGTATTCTTCTTTTGTAAGATATTCCTCCCAGGCTTCTAACGGCTTCATCTGATACGCCATCGCACGAATCTCTTGATTCAGAATATCCGGCTGCTGACTTGCCAGCCATTCTGTCCCCTTTAAGAAATCTTCAAATCCCTTATATACGATCAGCGCCTCCTTGTACTTTAATCGAATTAATGCAACCAGTAGTGATTTGATTACCAGCTTTTTCGCTAACCTTTTTGTATTCCCAGTTTCCTGATGCAATGCAATCTCCATCAGATTATTGCGCACATCATAATAGATATTGGAACCTGGAAAGGTTAATTCTGCGCCCCGGTGCCATACACTGACACCATTTAAGAACACAATTCCTTTATCCTTGTTCCGAAGCCCAAACTCAATGTCATCATGGTGAAAGAATAATGGAATTGGCAGATTGTCTGCTCTTACCGTGTTCAAAGAATAGCAGCAGCACCACCATCCGGAATACCATTCATGCTCATGTCCTGTCTCTGTCAGATAAGCGCTTGTTGCCTCAGACAGTTTTCTCAAATCCAGATGCACCCTTGGATTGATGATCTTTCCATTTTCCCAGATCTCCCCTGCACAGAACAGCCGATGTGGATAATCTTCTCTCAACATAGCTCCGCCAATCGTAATATCCTTCCATTCGTCCTTGACCACAGAAAGGAATCCATAAATGCGGACAATCGTATCCGGTTCCAACACTGCATCGTCATCCATCAGCAACACATGCGTAAATGTTTTATTTCCCTTATATTTCAAAACCTCAATCATTCCTCTTGTAAAACCACCGGCACCGCCGGCATTCATATTCGGTACTACCACCACCTTTTCTTCACAAGTCTTCCGAAGCTGTTCAAACGCTTCACAGCCCTGCAAGGTTTGTCCATTATCAATCAGATAAACCCTCACGTGATTAGCTGCCTCTATATTAGGATTCAACAGGATTTTGTCCCGTAATTGTCTTATATTTCTTGTTACATAGGTCTCTCTTCGATAAGTGCAGATATCGATGCCAATATGAACGGGATTCTGCTTTCTATCAGCAGGCAGCGTTGCCTCCAGATACCCATCCAAGCTGCGCTGCTTTGCTGCTTCGTCTTCAATCAAAGCAAACCAGAAACACCCCGTATCATATACCCCGTACGGGAATTCAATCTGGTACTCTTGAAGTTGGGTCGAATTCAGTTCCTCCTGCTGCACATCCTGTCCATCATGTACTATAACCAGTTTTTGATATCCCAGGCACTGAATATGCAGGGTCAACCGCTCAATATTCGTATACTTATTCCATTTTTCGAGATAAAAGAGGTTGAAATATCCGTTATAGTCAATCCTGTGTCCGTCTCTGTGGTAATATAATTCCGAGACATCACAAACCTCTTTTGTTGGAAGCAATATGCTCTGAAGTCGAATCATGTTTTTCCATTTCCCTCTGATTATCGATACTTTCGTTTCACCAGCATACTGGCTAAAGAATAGGAATGATAACCTGTTTTCCGCAGTATCTTCACTGCTTTGTTGACATTTGCCTTAAAAACATCCGGATATTGTGTCCGCAGCCGCTCATCGAATACTCGCAATTCTTCTTTCTTCTGTGGCGTATCCGGAAAGCTTAGCATGATCTTGATCTTCCCTGCCACCACCCTGGCAATAATTCCGGCAATATAACGCCGTTTGGTTTCCGTACAGGCAACCTCATGACCAAGCTTCGAATAAAAGGAGAGCAGCGACGCAATCACTCGATCGTAGTTTTTTTCATTACGCTGCATCTTCTCAATCCCCACGCTTTGACCCTGGCGGCCAATACGATACATATATACAAACGCATCCACAAAACAGATCGTCTTTACATAAGGAATCGGATAAGTTATGTATTCTGAATCCACATAGAAACAGTGCTCATCCACATGAATCTGATTTGCTTTGAGAATCTCTGTCCGAATCGTAAGATTATGCATCTTAATATAAATCTGATCCGCGATTGCATCAAATTCATACGTTTTTTGATATTGCACATCGCGAAACGGAATCTCTATCTCAGCTTTCTTTCGAAAAGTATCCTTGTTTTTCTGCCCTTCATCGTAAGTCCAGTAAAATCCAGAGCTGACAATATCACACCTGCTGCTGCGCAGCGTCATTATAAGTAGTCGAAATGCATCCTGATCTACCCAGTCATCTGCATCGATCACTTTAAAATATCTTCCGGAAGCATTTTGGATTCCGCAATTAATCCCAGAGCCATGACCACCATTTTCTTTTGTGATCACGTAATATGTATCGGGATAGCGTGATACGTATTCTTCCGCGATTGCAGCAGAGCCATCAGTGGAACCATCATTAATAATCAGGATCTCCAGATCCGCAAGCAGCTCCGGAATGCAAAGCGATTCCAGATTATCTCTCAAATATTGTTCTGCATTGTATGTCGGCACCACAACTGTTAATATTTTTTCCATGGTTCTTCCATTCTATTCTCGAGCCTGATTCTCAAGCTCTATTCTTTTAAAGCCGGATCATCCCACTTCCCATCCTCAAAACCATCTGTTGATTCTTTCACAAGCAACACCTTCGGTGTCATCATGATCAGCTTCAAATCCATCCAGATCGAATAATTACGGATATAGGTCAAATCCAGTTTCAATTTATCATAACTGGTCGTGCAATATCTTCCGTGAACCTGCGCGTAACCGGTCAGGCCTGCTTTCACTTTGAGGCGATACTCAAATTCCGGAATGTTCTTGGTGATGATTCTGGCCAGCTCCGGACGCTCCGGACGCGGTCCTACGAGACTCATATCTCCATTCAGAATATTAAGCAGTTGTGGCAGCTCGTCCAGTCTTGTAGCGCGAAGGAATCGTCCCACCGGCAGGACCCTCGGATCTTTCTCTCCTGCTTTGACCGGGCCGCTCTTCTTCTCAGCATCAACGATCATCGTGCGGAACTTATAGATCTTGAACACTCTTCCGCCCTTTGTCAAGCGATCCTGCGTATAGAACACAGGGCCTCGATCCGATCCCTTGATCAAGCACGCAATGATCAAGAAAAACGGGCTGGTAACCAGCAGCATCGCGCCAGCAATCATAACATCCTCGATCCGTTTAAGAAATGCCTGATCCCACGCCAATCCATCATAATTACGTGACAGGTATAACGGAGAGTCGAAAATATTCAGCTCCACGGAACTCCGCAGAAGAATATCGCTCACCTTCGGAACCGTATAACTCCTGATATTCTTTCCATAGCACAGCTTTATCAACTGATTGCGTGCTCTGGCCGGAATATCCCCAATGATGACACCATCGTAATTCTCCGCCTGCTTGACGATCCGCTCGATCCCATCATCAATCGATACGGTCACCGCAATCTCATATTTATCCTCGCGGGTATCAATTCGGTTCATCAGATGGAACATCGGTTTTCTGCCATAAACCAGCAGCAGTCGTTTTCTTGGGAACAGAAACAGGTAAACCTTCTTAAATGCAAATGCCCAGATCATGACAACGATCAGATCAACCACCGTCATAGCCAGAAATGCTGTCGGATTATGCATGCGCTTATCAAAAAGCACGACTTGCACATAAGAGAATACATTCACTCCAATGATCGAAATCATGTGAGAATACACCAGACCCCAATATTTGTAGATTCCAATCTTCAATCCGCCATACAGGCGATGCAGCACCAGTGAAAGCACCAGGTATTCTCCTGCAACCAGCCAGTTACCGCGTCTCCAGAAAGAGATCGTCATATTCTTATTATAATAGTTCATCCACACATAATAGTAGATGGCCAGTTCCAGCAGCACAATCACCGCAGAGCTTAAAAATTTTACAATTCGCTTATACTGCTCAAATTGACTGTTGTTCGTCTTTTCTTCCATTATCAATCCCTTAATTTCTTATCGTATATTACCATACAAAGCTCATCTGGCAGCACGCTTATGAAAATCCCTTTTCCTGTCCAAATATCCATGATAGGCGCAATAAACCTCAATACAGTATACCATTTAACGTTTTTTTCCGCAACCTTTGTAAAGACGAAAAGAATTGGCAATCTTTTAATATTTTATTAATGTTTCCAATTCATAGAAAGATCGGATCAACTGTCACTTACCCATAAGGCAAATTTTCTGATTTGACTTATAATCCCCCCTCAATTTCTCTCCACCAATAATTTACCTTATCGGAAGTATAATTACCTCGTAATGCAATTTAGGAATTTTGAAAGAAATTTCAAAAAAAGAAAAAGGAGAGTGCATTAATTATGAGAAAGCAGACAAAATTAGTTGCAGTAACATCTGCAGCAGCCCTGCTCGCTATCGGCGCTTCCATGACTTCTTTCGCAGCTACTGGCTGGGTAGAGGAAGATGGAACTTGGTACTTCTACGATAACGATGGCTCAAAAGTAACTGATGACTGGAAAAAATCTGGAGACAACTGGTATTGGCTGGATGGCGAGGAAGATGGCGCTATGGCTATGGATAAGTTGGTCGAGGATGATGACGACACCTACTACGTTGACAGCACCGGTGTTATGGTAAAGAACACCTGGGTTAAGGTTGTTAACGAGGATCAGGATGATGATAGCGATCCGGCTGAGTATCACTACTACTATATGCAGTCCAATGGTAAAGCATATAAGCAGAAAGGCGATACCTTAAGCAAGAAGACCATCGATGGCAAGCAGTATGCATTTGATGCTGATGGCGTTATGTTATACGGCTGGGTTGACAAAACCGGCGAAATGCAGAACGATGATACCGGCTGGACTGGCGATGATGTAGTTTACTACTTCGGCGGCTGGGAAGATGGTTCCATGAAGACTGGTTGGCAGAGAATTTCTGTATATGATGATTCTTCCGATAAGGATGATGATTATGACTACTGGTTCAACTTCAAATCCAACGGACAGAAGAGAACCGACACCAACAAGAAGAAAATCAACAGCAAATACTATGCTTTTGATGAGCGTGGTGTAATGGTTTATGAGTGGTTCCAGACTTCTGCTTCTGAGTCTAATGCTTCACCTGCATCTTGGAACTACTTCAGCAGTCCAGAAGATGGTGCTCGTATTTACAAGGGATGGTTCAAAGTGGCTCCGCCTACCGAGGACAACAGCTTCCTTGAGAGCGATGATACCTTCGCAACATCTGATTCTGATGACGAGTCCGATAGATGGTACTACTCCGATGACGAAGGTCTGGTATCTGGTCAGATCAAGAAGATCAAAGGTAAATACTATGGCTTCTTCCCAGAGGGTACAAAAGCAGGTCGTATGCTGACTGGTCTGTGTGCACTGGAGATGGATGGCGAGAAGATCGTAAAGGTAATCGCTGATGATATGGATTCCGATGATCTGGACAACTTCATGGACAGCGACGATGCATTTAATGCACAGTCTGAAACCAACACTTATCTGTACTACTTCGGTAGCGATGCAGACAGCGATGGCGCTATGAAGACCGGTGCTGTAAATATCACACTGGATGGCGACAGCTATGCATTCTACTTCAACAAGACCGGCGGCGTTGAGTCCAAGGGCCGTGGTATCAACGGTGTTGATAGCAATGATTATGTATATCGCTATGGTCAGAAAGTGAAAGCTGATTCCGATGAGAAATTCATCCTGGTTTACGCTAGCGCAGATTACGGTGATGACAGCGCGATTGTAGTTGATTATGATGGTAGTGATGTAAGAAAGGCAGCTAATGGCGGAGCCGTTGATTATCTGACCGGACTGAGCTATCTGTCTGCTGACAGCTATGATCTGAAGAACAAAGATGGCGATACTGTTAGAGCCGTTGTAGGATTTGCAAAAGAGGATCTCTATCTTGTAAATACCAGCGGTAAGATCCAGAAGGCAGTAACTGCTAAGGTTGACGGCGATGACTGGTACTGGTACAGCACCAAGGATGATGGCGTAATGATGTACACCAACAACAAGACCCTGACCGATACTGATCTGGCTAACAACAAATGGAAAGATTTACTTGCAAAATAATTTACTTTGATGAGTCTGTGACTATTGAGTAAATTAAAGGAATATTTCTAAATTATTAAAAAGGAAGCTGTCGTGCTAATTACTTAGTACGGCAGCTTCTTTTTTGTTACTGTTTCTTAAAATCGGTAGTTAATAGCAAGCACTTAGCCTATAAACTCTCTCTTATTTTTTGATCCAATCTTTCCAGTTATCAAGATCAGGACTCAGAGCAGTTGCGCCCTTCTTGAATATAAGGACTGAAATGCTCCACGCAAATAGTCAATCCTGGCTTTTTCTGTATAATAAAGGGGCGATAAAATGTCCGTCATGTACATTTATCAGCTTTTATTACAAAGGAGAAGAATATGAACGAGGATTTTAAAGAGTACCTGCTGAATCAGAATCTATCAGCGAACACGGTTACATCCTATTTATGCGCCATAAAGCAATATGCAAATAGGTACAACGATATAACTCAACACAATTTGCGGGATTATAAAGCATTTTTGATGGAAGATTATAAACCGCAGACAGTCAACTTGCGGGTCAGAGCCATAAACTGCTATCTGGAAAGCATTGGAAAAGAGAATTGGAAACTGTCTTCTGTCAAGGTTCAGCAGAAACCGTTTCTGGAGAATGTCATTAGCGAGGCGGATTACCTTTATTTTAAAAATTGCCTGAAACGTGACGATGAACTGTATTGGTATTTTGTGGTTCGCTTTCTGGCCGCCACGGGTGCCAGGGTCAGTGAACTGGTACAGATCAAGACAGAGCATGTCAAGATCGGATATCTGGATCTTTATGCAAAAGGTGGCAAATTGCGAAGAATTTATATTCCGGCAGTTCTACAAAAAGAAGCTCTGGTATGGCTAAAAGACTCGGACAAGCAAAGCGGATTTATCTTTTTAAACAAATATGGAGATCGTATTACTGCGAGAGGGATTGCCGGTCAATTAAAGCACATGGCAATTCGATACGATCTGGATCCGACCGTGGTGTATCCGCATTCATTTAGGCATCGTTTCGCCAAGAATTTTCTGGAGCGGTACAATGATATCGCTTTGTTGGCGGATCTCATGGGGCATGAAAGCATTGAGACAACGCGTATCTATCTGAGAAAAACGAGTACCGAGCAACAAAATTTGGTAAATGAAATCGTAGATTGGTAATTGCCGTCGTCAAGATGGTTTGGCCTTCAAGCATCATCTAAAATATATAGAAAGTGAAAGCCACCGTGCTGGGATACCTTAGTATCTCTAACGCGGTGGCTTAATTCAACGATATAGCTCTATTGTTAACGAATTATTGCAACTTCTTGTCCTTACACATAGAAACACCTGCGCTCAGCAGCAGCCACATCATCGGTGTAGCAATCGGCAGATTCAAGTTCACAATCGCCTGAAATGCGTAGCACAAAACCGCACACAGACAGCCTAAAATCAATGGATTTTTTGCATTATTTTTTATCATCCGATAACAAGAACTAATTAAAAATGTCATATAAGCGATAACTCCGAAAAGTCCAATCGTCACAAGAAACTGCAAATATTCATTGTGTGCACTGTCAAAAACCTGCCCGGTCACCTCGGTCATTTCACCTCGGAAATTTCGGACTGTCAAAATGCCAAAGGTATCCGGACCATATCCAAATATTTTTTTCATAATTGGGAACTCCTGATACAGTTCAAACGATTTGCGCCAGATATAACCGCGATTTGTACCCCATGCATCACTAAACACCAGGTACTTGCCTAGGCTGCCATAACGAGTTCCATTACCGGCAACGTTGGCATCAAACAGCATAAAGCAAACAACTAGAATTCCAAACATCATAAGAGCTGTCCAACAGTATACAAGCCGTCTGCCAAGCTCTGGGTTATCGTTCTTACCTTTGCACACAAAGAAATAGAATGCAGCAGCCAGAATCCACAAACCTATTACAATGATCATCAAGCCGCCAAAATTCACCATTAGATTGAACAAACTGTCCAGCCCAATTACGACATTGGCAAACTTCTGGTTAATCCAGTCAATGCATTGGATTACGGTCATAAATGTCGCTAGGATAATTAGATAACGCAATACGCCCTGCCGGTTTCGGAACAGCATAAAGGGCAGAAACGCGAACAGTGCACCAATCGCAAGATACGCATTATCGCTACAGCCCATGATAATTGCGAAAAAAGTTACTACCATACAGATGTAATACCATACAGATACCAACTTGTTTTTCGCTGTTGCAAACAACGCTGTTGCAAAGCCCATCAGAATCGCCACGTATGCGGTATACGTATTGATATTACCAACTGTAGAAGTAAACATTGTGGACTGCTCCGGCTTAATCTTTCCCCTGAAGTTCAATATATCCATCTGAAAATAGTCGGTAATTCCAATATAGCACATTATCATTCCGCTGATCAGGAATAGCTGTAAAATCCAGCTTTTCGCCTTCCAGAAGCGGCTGATGATAAAGTAGAAGGCTACATACAAGGTGATCAAAAACAATCCGCTGTATCGTCCTTCATTTCCCCAAAATGCCTCAAACAAGTATTTTGACTGCAGCGTAGAAATCAGACAAATGATCCAAAATATAATTACCGCCAGATCCGCCAAGCAAAACGTGGTTTTCCAGTTCTTCGGCGCAAGTTTGGAAAACAGTTTTTTAGCATGTTCTCCGCCGAATTCCTTAAGATCAACAAACAGCATGATGGTCGACAGCAGTAAAATGATTGTAATCATTCCAAGCACTGGTATATAAAACCATTTATATTTGGTCTCCAGAATATTAAAATAAGAATTATCATAAACAAGCGGGAATACGGTGACCAGTATGAACAGAAAGAATGTAATCACATTACTGATCAGGGAGGAACAGGTGGTCGCAAAACTGTCCTGCTTTCCTATCATTTCCTTTTTTGCCATAACAGCTTCCTCCAATTATTTTCTATGCATGCCTCGATCCGCACACGTTTATATCATAACATTGAATCCCTTTTTTCGCAATTCCTCCTCACCAATAATTTACCTTATACGAAGTATAATTACCTCGTAATGCAATTTAGGAATTTTGAAAGAAATTTCAAAAAAAGAAAAAGGAGAGTGCATTAATTATGAGAAAGCAGACAAAATTAGTTGCAGTAACAGCTGCAGCAGCCCTGCTCGCTATCGGCGCTTCCATGACTTCTTTCGCAGCTACTGGCTGGGTAGAGGAAGATGGAACCTGGTACTTCTATGATAACGATGGAAATCGCGTAGAAGACGAGTGGAAGAAATCAGGAGATAACTGGTACTGGTTAGACAGCGAAGAGAGTGGCGCAATGGCTACCGATAAGCTGATCGAAGATGACGACGATACCTACTATGTTGACTCCACTGGTGTTATGGTAAAGAATACCTGGGTTAAGGTAGTAAACGAAGATCAGGATGATGATGAGGATCCGGCTGAGTATCATTACTACTATATGCAGAACAATGGTAAAGCTTACAAGAATGGCGACGCTAGTACTATTAAGAAAAAAGTCATTGATGGAAAAACTTATGCATTTGATGATGAAGGTATCATGGTATATGGTTGGGTTGATGCATCCGGAGATCGTCTGACCGGCGATGACGGATGGGCTGAGGGAGCTGGCGATGCAGATGCTCACACCTACTACTTCGGCAGCTGGGAAGATGGTTCTATGAAGACTGGTTGGCAGAAGATCACCGTCTATGATGATACTGACGGAAAAGAAGATGACTATGACTACTGGTTCAACTTCAAGTCTAACGGCAGAGTTCGTAAGATGGATGATGAATGGAAATCTAACGGTAAATATTATCGTTTTGATGATCGCGGTGTAATGGTTTATCAGTGGTCCATGACCAATGCAAGTGATTCTAATGCATCCACTTCTAACTGGGCATACTTCAACAGCCCAGAAGATGGCGCACGTCTGACCAAGGGTTGGTTCAAGGTTGTTGCTCCTAACGAGGACAATACTTTTGTCGAAAGTGATGATGACACCTTCGCAGTTGGCGATGCTGATGAAGAGAATGAGCGTTGGTACTATGCTGATGGTGACGGTAAGATCGCATCTGGCGAGATCAAAAAAATCAAAGGCAAATACTATGGTTTCTGGCCGGAGGGTACCGATAAAGCAGGCGCAATGCTGAAAGGTCTGTGTGCACTGAAAGTTGCAGAGGATGGCTCGATCTCTAAAGTAATTAAATGGGATATGGACGCCGATGATCTTGACGATTGCATGGACAACGAAGGAGATTTCGAAAACAAGATGGTTGACGGTGCATCTCTGTATTACTTTGGCGATGAAGATACTGATGGCTCTCTTCATACCGGTAATGTTAATCTGAATCTGGATGGCGATAGTTATACTTTCACCTTCAGCAAGACAGGCGGTGCAGAAGGCAGAGGTAAAGGACTTACCGGCGTTGACGATGGCAAGTACATCTATAAGTTTGGTAAGAGAATGAAAGCTGATTCTGATGAGAAGTACATTGTAGTTAAAGCTTCCAACACAACTACTGGTGCTAGCAATGACACTGGCTCTGATGGTGTGGTAGTTGAAGAGATCGATGCTGCTGATCTTCGCAAGAAGGCTCAGCCTGCTGGAAGAAACAAAGACGGTGATACCGTTCGTTTCGTAGGACAGGAAAATACCGCTTGGGATACTGACTATTATCTGGTCAATACTGCTGGTAGTATTCAGGGCGATAAGACCGCAGCTAAAGATGGTGATGACTGGTACTTCTACACCAATGACGATCAGATTTACATGTATACCAATAACAAGACTCTGAAGGGCAACGACGAGTATACGATGACTGTTGATCTGGACGGCTGGAAAAAGTGGACTCCAACCAATACTACTGATCCGTTATCCTAATTGTTACTGATTTATAAGATTGGTTAGTTCATTGTAATGAAGAGGAACTATGGAAGATATGAAAATATTTTCTATAGTTCCTTTTTGATTTTCATGATTTTTAACAAAAACGCGTACATAAGAAATTTCAACAAAAGAGCCCCCACTCCCCAGGGATACCCAGGAAGTGGAAGCTCGAGATTAATGGCAATTATTTGTTCTGTTCAATTGCTTTCTCAACATTCTTGTCATCAGCATAGTAAGTAACCTTGCCTTCGCTGTCAGAGAAGAAATACCAATCTTCGCCATCTTTCACACCGTTAGCTTTGGTCTTAACCTTACCATTAGTACCGATCAGGTACAGGTCTTTGCCAGTCAGATCGTAGTATTTGATCTTGGTCTCGCTAGACTTACCTTCGTTGTAGACAACAGTTTGTGCGGAACCACCAGCAAGACTCAGCATCTCAGAACGAGTAACGAAAGTAGCACTGTCATCGCTATCGACGTCAGCTGCTCTGTACTTATCTTCAGAGTTTGCGGACATCTTCATGCCGTACTTGTAGTAAACTTTCTTGGTAATACCATTCTTACCAGCGCCTACGTTTCCAACGCCACCAGAAGTGCTGAAGTTGAAGGTATAGCTGGAACCGTCAACACTCATAGATACATTACCGGTCTTCAGAGCACCATCAGAATCTACGTTACCCGGATTACCGAAGTAATACAGTGTACCCGGATTCGTGATCTTGCCATCTTTCAGATCATCAAGATAATCCGCATCAATAGAAGTATCTGCATCACGGTTGTCGTTCTCTTTTGCGTAGATAGCATCGATTACGCCATTGTCATCAACAGACATATGAACCAGACCGCTCAGCATTGCGCCATACTCGTCAAAGCCGTAGTATTTTCCTTTGATCTTGGAGATCTCGCTAACTTTCAGGCTGCCATCTGAGTCAGCATAGTACCACTGAGCCTCATCATTTCCGTCGGAAGACATCTCTACGTCGAATGCTTTCTTAGGAGTTACTTTGAACCAGCCCTTGGTTTTGCGAGCACCCTCTTCAGCGGAGTTGAAATATTTCCAAGCGCTTGCAGATGCAGTATCAGATGCTGAAGCCTCTGCTAACCACTTGTAGTACATCTCACCATCAGCGGTGAATGCATAGCGGCTACCATTGATACGGACGGTATCATCTGCATCGCTGGTGCCGGTTCTCTTAACGCCATTGCTTCCGAAGTAGAACCAGTACTCTGCGTCCTCATCCTCGTTGTCCCAACCATCATATACGTTCAGGAACTGCCAGTTAGTCTTCATAGCTCCGTCTTCCCAGCTACCGAAGTAGTTAGTAGCGGTCTTCCAGCCATCATCTTCGGACATCAGGCTGTTGGTCTCTTTGTCAACCCAACCATACAGCATCTTGCCGTCTGAATCGAAAGCATATTTCTTGCCATCGATGGTCTTCTTGGAGAAGGTATCGCTCTTGTATGCTTTACCGTTGGACTGCATATAGTAGTAACGATACTCAGCCGGATCGGTATCATCATCCTGATCCTCGTTAACAACCTTAACCCAGGTGTTTTTTACCATAACACCAGTGGAGTCGACATAGTAGGTATCGCTGCCATCTTCAACTAAAAAGTCGGTTGCCATAGCACCGCCGTCCTCGCCGTTCAGCCAATACCAGTTGTCTCCAGATTTTTTCCACTCGTCGGTTACTCTGTTGCCATCTTTGTCATAGTAGCACCAAACTCCATCTTCTTCTACCCAGCCAGTAGCTGCGAAAGAAGTCATGGAAGCGCCGATAGCGAGCAGGGCTGCTGCAGCTGTTACTGCAGCTAATTTTGTCTGCTTTCTCATAATTAATGCACTCTCCTTTTTCTTTTTTTGAAATTTCTTTCAAAATTCCTAAATTGCATTACGAGGTAATTATACTTCGTATAAGGTAAATTATCAATAGTTTTTTTACATTTTTTCGTTGTTTTGGAATAAATGTAAATACTTTGATATACCAGCAGAAGCTACCACCTCTCCATCACATTGACAGTATAATATACTTTTTCGTGAAATGCTATAACGAAACCCTAAGCGTTTTCTTACGAAAACCTTACGGAAGGCGAAGTTTTTCCGTAAATTGTATTAATATCGATACAATCTTTGATTTTCTTTGGTTTCTGGCGGCATTTGTGATATACTGTTCATAAGATTTTGATTTTTCTATTTTTTGAACATCTTTGGAGGTATTCCTATGAATCGAATGGCACTGATTTGTCGTTGTATAAAAGAGAATCCGCGCAGCACGCAGCGGGAAATTGCACAGAAGCTGGAGCTGTCCCTGGGGACAATTAATACTTTAATAAAGGAATGTATGCAGGCGCGCCTGATTGCGCAGGGTAAAAGCGTGGCCGGAACCTATGAGCTGACGATTTCCGGTGAACAGTTTCTGGAAACATTTCGGGTGGATGGCGCGCTGATCATCGCAGCGGGATTCGGATCGCGTTTCGTCCCGCTGACGTTTGAGATGCCGAAAGGACTTCTGGAGGTGTTCGGCGAGCGCATGATCGAGCGGCAGATCCGTCAGCTGCACGAGGTGGGTATCACGGACATTACCATTGCCGTGGGGTACCTTAAGGAGAAATTTGAATACCTGATTGACAAGTATCAGGTAAAGCTTCTATATAATCCGGAGTATTCCTGCAAGAATACACTGACCACCATCCACCGTGCAGGCAAGCTCCTGAAGGGGCGCAATATGTATGTGTTGTCCTCCGACAACTGGCTGCGTGAGAATATGTTCCACAAGTATGAGTGCGGTGCCTGGTATGCATCCTCTTATATGGAAGGAGACACTTCGGAATGGGTTCTTTCTTCTAATAAGAAGGGGCGCATTACCGACGTACAGATCGGCGGGCGGGATGCCTGGGTGATGTATGGACCGGTTTATTTCTCACGGGAGTTCTCAGAAAGGTTTCTCCCGCTGCTCGACGCGGCCTATCACACACCGGGGACGGAGCAGTTTTACTGGGAAAATATCCTGATTCAGCATCTTGATGAGCTGGAAATCTCAATCAATCGTCAGCCGGCGGAGCAGATCTATGAATTTGAAAATCTGGAGGAGCTGCGTCAATTTGATCCGCGTTATCAGAATCGTTCGGATAACAAGGCCATGGAACTGATTGCGGAGGTTTTTCAGGTGTCGGAATCGGAAATTCACGATATCCGGTGTCTGAAGGCAGGCATGACCAACAAATCCTTTCTTTTTCAGGTCAAGGGGCGGCATTACATCTGCCGGATTCCCGGGCCGGGGACGGAGCTGCTGATCAATCGCCAGCAGGAGGCTTCTGTCTATGAGGCGATCCGGCCGCTGGAAATTTCCGAGCATATTCTGTATATGAACGGGCGGACCGGTTATAAGATTGCTGAGTATTACGAGGGCGCTGTCAATTCCAGCGCAGACAACTGGGAGGAGGTCGCGGCCTGCATGAAGCTCCTGCACCGGCTACATGATTGCAGGATTACGGTGGCACATGAGTTTGATATGCGGGAACGAATTTCTTTCTATGAGCGGCTCTGTACGGCGCATAACGGTCCCCTGTTTGAGGATTATGAGACCGTACACGGGTGGATGGAGGAATTGATGGACCACCTGGATGCTTTGCAGCGACCAAAGACCTTGTCACACATCGACAGTGTTGCAGATAATTTCCTGTTTTTGCCGGATGGTTCGGTGCGGCTGATCGACTGGGAATATGCAGGTATGTGTGATCCGCTGATCGACGTGGCCATGTGCGCGATCTATTCTTATTATGATGAGGCGGCGGTGGAACGGCTGATTCAGATTTATCTTGGACGCGAAGCCACTGGGGAAGAGCAGTTTGTGATCTATGCCTATATTGCGCTGGGCGGTTTCCTTTGGAGTCTCTGGGCTGTGTACAAAGCATCGCTTGGAGAGGAGTTTGGCGAATACACCTTGATCATGTATCGGTACGCAAAGAAGTATTATCACAAATTACGTTGAAAAGTTATAAATATGTAATAAAAACTTTACCACTTGCGCTATATGTTGTGGTATAATGAAAAACAGATGATATTGGTATATTTTTACAAGGAGGATTACGTATGAAAAGCAGACGACGTCTGACGGCAATGGCGCTTGCCGGAATGATGGGGGCGATGTCTCTTGCTTCCAGTTTTACAGCTTATGCTGCCACCGGGTGGGTGAAAAGCGGCAACTCTTATGTTTATTATGATGCAGATGGTTCTCTCCACAAGGGATGGGTCAACACCTCTGACGGATATTATTACATGAACCTTTCAACCGGGGCGATGACCTTTGGCTGGAGTCAGATCAACAACAAGTGGTATTATTTCCAGAGCAGCGGTGTCATGGCAACTGGTTGGGTCAATGACAACGGTACCTATTATTACACGCAGACCGACGGCACGATGGCGACGGGCTGGATAAAGATGGACAACAACTATTACTATTTGAAGGACAACGGTGCTATGGCGACCGGGTGGTACTCCATGGACAATGCCTGGTACTATTTTGATCCTTCGAATGGTGTCTGCACGGTCAACACGGCGCGGGATGTCGATGGTTCCTGGTATCTCTTCGGCACGGACGGCAAGATGCTGACCGGGTGGCAGCAAGTGGGCGGCTATTATTTCTACTTCCATACGGACGGCAAGATGCTGACCGGGTGGCTGAGTGATGGCACCAACAAATATTATATGGATCCGGGTAGTGGACGCATGGCCACCGGATGGCATCAGATTGATAATGCGTATTATTTCTTCAACAATTCCGGGCATCGGCTGACCGGGTGGATTCAGAACGACGGTTCTTACTACTATCTGGATCCGAGTGTGGACGGCAAGATGGTAGCGGGCACAACCAGAACGATCGGCGGTGTCTCCTATACCTTCGCCTCCAACGGTGCCTGCAATACCGGCAACATCAGCGGCGCAGTGAACACCAGCACGAATACGAATACCGGTACGGGTAACAATACGTCCACAGCTCCGGGTGGTACCTCTTCGGGTACGACATCCGGCAGCCCTTCCGGGAACACATGGCCCGGATCTTCCGGCACCCCGTCTTCCGATAAGACAGATTACTCTACCGGCGGACCTGGTGTGGCAGGCGGCGGAACCTCACCCTCTACCAATTCCAATCCGAGCAATTCCAACAACACGACTCCGGGTGGTTCCACAACTCCGGGCAGTTCTTCGGGATACAACTTACAGCCGGGACTGACAAGCGGACCAAGACCATAACGAATCTTAAAAGGACCAGATGCATCATATCGCATCTGGTCCTTTTTATATGGTTTACTATAAACTTATGCGTAGAATAACCGGTTTACCGCACTGAAAATACCGCGAAGGGATGCTCTCGTGATGTTGGAACTGATGCCTACACCGTAAGTTACCTTGCCGGAATCCTTATCCATCAGATGGATGTAGGACGCTGCCTGTGCATTGGAACCTGCGCGAAGCGCGTGCTCGTTGTAATCCAACACCTTGATCTGGATGCCAAGCGCTTCTTCCAGACCGCGCTGTACTGCATCGATCGGGCCGTTGCCGACACCCTCGAAGACCTTTTCGATCCCATGATCGGTATAGGTTACCTTCGCCAGTGTTGCGTAGTTGCCATCCTCCACCTCGGTATCGGTAATCTGACACTTGCGGAAATGCATCGGTTCTTTGCGTTCCAGATAGCATACCTTGAATTCGTCCATGATCTGCTCCGGAGCAACCTCGCCCTGTTTCTCTGAAATCTTCTGAATCACATCTGCAAACTCCTTATGCATACCCTTCGGCAGCTTGAAGCCATAGAAGGTATCCATAACGAATGCTACGCCGCCCTTACCGGACTGACTGTTAATACGGACGATTGGCTCGTACTGTCTTCCAATATCGGACGGATCGATCGGCAGATACGGAACCTCCCAATATTCGCCATTGCGCTCATGCAGTGCCTGCATACCTTTGTTGATCGCATCCTGATGAGAACCGGAGAATGCGGTAAATACCAGCTTGCCTGCATACGGGTGGCGCGGATGGATATCCATCTTGGTGCAGCGCTCATAAACTTCTGCGATCTCACGGATATTCTCAATGTTCAGCTCCGGATCAATACCCTGAGAGAACATATTGTAAGCTACGGTCAAAATATCCAAGTTGCCGGTACGCTCGCCGTTGCCGAACAGCGTTCCCTCGACACGGTCTGCGCCAGCCAGCAAGGCCAGCTCGGTAGCTGCGATTCCGGTTCCGCGGTCATTGTGCGGATGAACGCTTAAGATAATGCTTTCGCGGTTCTTAAAATGCTTATGCATCCACTCGATCTGGTCGGCATAGACATTCGGAGTGGTCATCTCTACGGTAGACGGCAAATTCATGATGATCGGTTTCTCCGGTGTCGCCATGCCCCAGGTGTCCTGGACAGCAGTGCAGACTTCCAGTGCGTAATCCAGCTCGGTTCCGGTAAAGCTCTCCGGTGAATATTCTAGCATCAGATCTCCGTCGAAATCCTGTGCATATTTCTTAACCAGCTCAGTTCCCTCGATGGCAATCTGCTTGATCTCTTCTTTGTCCTTGTTGAATACAACGTCACGCTGTAAAGTCGAGGTGGAATTGTAAATATGAACCACGACCTTCTTGATTCCCTCGATCGATTCAAATGTTCTCTTGATCAGATGCTCGCGGCACTGAACCAGTACCTGAACACGCACATCGTCCGGGATCATCTTCCGCTCCACCAACTGTCTCAGGAAATCATACTCGATCTGTGATGCAGCCGGGAAACCAATCTCGATCTCCTTGAAGCCAAGCTTTACCAGCATATTAAAGAACTCGACTTTCTCTTCTACAACCATCGGCTCAACCAGAGCCTGGTTGCCATCCCGCAGATCTACGCTGCACCAGATCGGTGCTTTCTGAATCTCTTTATTTGGCCATTCTCTCTCCGGGTAATGCACAACCGGAACACGTTTATACTTCTTATAATCTAACATAATTTTTCCTCCAATTTGTTCGTTGTCTTTGTGGCAGGGCATCTCCTGCTTTCGTACCTTATGGTGTGATCTCATATTCGCTCAGCCCTGGCCGGGCAGTCGCTCAATCACGCCATGGCGGCGGACAATGAACATCACTGATCCTATCGATTCAGCCCCATCCTTCATCATTCCTTTCTTCTCAAGCACGCTGCAGCGCACTCGCTGTAAAATACTGGTCGCATTGTACATATAGAAAAGCCCCGGATGTGTGTCACATCCGGGTAGATTCCGACTTTTCTGTCGCAATGTTCTTATATTCTAGCACATTTTAGAAATGCTGGCAAGTAATTTTGTGATAGCACAGTAACTTAGTACAGTGACGGATGCTGTGACATTATGGAATAAAGAGTCCGGCTTTCCGGACTCGTGCGCTGCCGCGCGGCTGCTTCAGCAGCCATCTGCCACTGGCGCGGCATGTGCATCCTTGCGGAGCATTTTTGTATCATAGGACGCCACTTCCTATGATGCAAAAAAGTCCTCATTCCAGCAGCTTAACGTCCTGCCAAAATGAGGGCTTATGTTTTTGAATTGCTGATAATGACTCCTTGAGCTTACAGATCATCGATCACTACACGATACACAGATGCTTTTTGATATCCCTGACTTCCATCCTCAGATTGAGAATTTCAAGTTCGTTGTGCTCTCTTGTCGGCTTGTCCAGCAGGGCTTCGTCCAGCCGGTGGTTGAGAAAATCATGACCTTCACCGATCGTCATGATCATGGGCACAAATTCGTTCTCGATCCTGAGATTTAAATCGCGAAGTCCCATTCTGACTTCATCGATTCCAGCCTGGAGCTCTGCCTGCGTCTCGTGAAGTTCTGCTCTGACCCCATCAATGCCAGCCTGAAGCTCTGCCTTCGTCTCGTGGAGCTCTGTCCTGACTTCCGCAATTCCAGCCTGGAGTTCTGCTTTCGTCTCGTGGAGCTCTGTCCTGACTTCCGCAATGCCAGCCTGAAGCTCTGCTTTCGTCTCGCGGAGCTCTGTCCTGACTTCCGCAATGCCAGCCTGAAGCTCTGCCTTCGTCTCGTGGAGCTCTGTCCTGACTTCCGCAATGCCAGCCTGAAGCTCTGCTTTCGTCTCGTGGAGCTCTGTCCTGACTTCCGCAATATCAGCTGACATCCCATCCATCTTTTGAAGCAGCAAGGTTTCAAACTCCGTCATCCCTATTCCCCCTTTCCTGATTGATTTCTACATGATAGCACGCCCGATGCGAAAATCCTATTGACAATTTAGCCAGATTTTCCGGGGATCTTTATGCACTTTTTGTTTCACATTTTTCTTGACACATACTGTAGTATTTTGTTCATAAAATAAGAGAATTCCAGACAAGATATAGTCCTGTGGAATTCTCTCACTCTTAGGTTTTATTTCATTTTTAAAGCGCGGGCAAGTTCTTTAAATCACATGTCCCTGCGCTTTCATCACGTCGATCACCTGATCCACGTACTTCTCGCACAGCTCCTTGCTGGCCGCCTCAACCATGACGCGGACAACCGGCTCCGTACCGGACTGACGAAGAAGGATGCGGCCGTCATTGCCGAGAGCCTCGGTCACTTTGGCAACCTCTGCCTGCACCTGCACATCATCCTGCGCCAGCTTCTTGTCGTGAACCCTTACGTTCTTAAGAACCTGCGGGAAAATCTCAACCTCGGAAGAAAGCTTGCCAAGGCTCTCCTTCTTCTCCAGCATCACTTCCATCACCTTCAGAGAAGTCAGGATTCCGTCACCCGTGGTCGCGTGTTTGCTGAAAATAATATGACCAGACTGTTCGCCGCCCAGGCAGTTGCCGAACTGCGCCATATTCTCATAGACATACTTGTCGCCCACCGCGGTCTTCTCGTAGGAAATGCCTTCACGGTCAAAGGCTTTGTAAAGGCCGAAGTTGGACATTACTGTGGTAACCACCGTATTGTGGAACAGAGAACCGTTGCTCTTCATATACTTTCCGCAGATGTAGAGGATCAGATCACCATCGACCACCTCTCCATTCTCATCCACCGCGATGCAGCGGTCGGCGTCTCCGTCGTAGGCAAATCCCACATCACAGCCCATATCCTTCACATACTGCTGGAGCACATGAATATGGGTGGACCCGCAGTCGGTATTGATATTCAGACCGTTTGGTGTGTTGTTGATCACATGAGTCTCAGCGCCGAGCGCATCAAATACGTTCTTCGCAATGGCCGATGCACTGCCGTTGGAGCAGTCCAGAGCTACCTTCTTGCCTTTAAAGGAACGGGTTGCGATCGAGATCAGGTATCCGATGTAGCGATTCCGGCCTGCCGCATAGTCTACAGTGCGGCCAATCTTATCCTTCAGTGCAAAGGGAATCTCGCCCAGCTCGCCGTCCAGATAACGTTCGATCTCGACGATCACGTCCTCCTCCAGCTTTTCGCCTTTTCCGTTGATGACCTTGATTCCGTTATCGTAGTACGGATTATGGCTGGCGGAAATCATGATTCCGCAGTCAAATTCTTCCGTGCGAACCACGTAGGAGACGCTCGGTGTGGTCGTTACATGAAGCAGATAGGCATCTGCGCCGGAAGCTGTCAGACCTGCCACCAGAGAATACTCAAACATATAGCTGCTTCGTCTGGTGTCTTTGCCGATTGCAACACGGCATTTGCCCTCCGGATTGGACTCGGAAGCCTTCGTGTGCTGTCCATAATACCAGCCCAGGAACCGTCCCACCTTGTATGCATGCTCTACTGTTAAATCCACATTCGCCTCACCGCGGAAGCCGTCTGTGCCAAAATATTTTCCCATAATCTGTCCCCTCTTACTTTACCACTCGATTTCTTTCAGGAAACGTCCCAACGCATCCTGCCAGGACGGCAGACGCTCAAAACCGTTTTCGGAAAGTTTTTCCTTGCTCATGCGGCTGTTGGCCGGGCGTTTCGCCTTCGCCGGGAATTCGCTGCTGCTGACCGGAGTCACCTTCACGTCGTCCATGCCCGCCTGATGAAAGATCTCATTTGCGAATTCATACCAGCTGCACAGCCCTTCATTGGTCGCATGGTAACGGCCGTAATGGTCGGTCTGAATCATATCGACCAGAAGACGCGCCAGATCGTACGTGTAGGTCGGTGAGCCAACCTGATCATCCACTACACTGACTGCCCCGCGCTCTTTGCCAAGACGCAGCATAGTCTTGATGAAGTTCTTGCCGCCAACGCCGAATACCCAGGCAATCCGAACGGTAAAATACTTCTCGATCAGCTCTTCCACCGCCAGCTCGCCCTCGTATTTGGTCTGACCGTACACATTTAGTGGTGCCCGCTCATCGTCCGGCTCCCACGGGCGTGTACCCTCGCCGTCAAATACATAATCGGTGCTGATATACATCATCTTCATGTCGACATCATGACACGCCTGTGCCACGTTGCGCGTACCTTCGCCGTTGATCTTCCGGCAGAGCTCCACCTGATCCTCGGCGGCATCTACTGCAGTATATGCTGCACAGTGGATCACTGCGTCTGCTCCGGACTGGGAAATCACGCGCCGGCAGGCCGCCGCGTCGGTGATATCCATCTCATCCACGTCCACGCCGATGCCGGTAAGTCCACGTTTTGCAAGCTCATTCATCAGATCCGTGCCAAGCTGTCCTTTGGCGCCGGTCACTAAGATCTTCATGCTCATAATCTGTCTCCATACATTTTTTCAAAATACTGGCTGTATTCACCGCTGATGATGTGCTCCCACCACTCGCGGTTGTCTAAATACCACTGAATCGTCTGCTGCATACCGGTGTCAAAATTGTATTCCGGCTTCCAGCCAAGCTCTGTCTCCAGCTTCTTCGGATCGATCGCGTAACGGCGGTCATGTCCCAGACGGTCACTCACATATTTGATCAGGCTCTCCGGCTTGTCCAGTGCACGCAGAACCGTCTTTACAACCTCCAGATTGGTGCGCTCATTGTGGCCGCCAATATTGTATACACAGCCGTCTGCGCCATTGCGTATGATCAGATCGATCGCCTGGCAGTGATCCTTTACGTGAAGCCAGTCCCGGACATTGGCACCATTGCCGTATACCGGCAGTTCTTCATCTGCCAGCGCGCGGCTGATCATCAGCGGAATCAGCTTCTCAGGGAACTGATACGGGCCGTAGTTGTTGGAGCAGCGGGACATCGATACCGGAATGCCAAAGGTTCTGTGATATGCCATCACGAACAGGTCTGCACTCGCCTTAGAAGAAGAATACGGGCTTGATGTATGAAGCGGGGTCTCCTCTGTAAAGAACAGGTCCGGGCGGTCCAGCGGCAGATCTCCGTACACCTCATCGGTCGACACCTGATGAAAACGCTTGATACCGAACTCCCTGCAGGCATCCAGCAGCGTGGTGGTTCCCATCACGTTGGTGCGTACAAAGATCTCCGGATCTGTGATTGAACGGTCCACATGGCTCTCTGCTGCGAAGTTTACGATCACATCCGGCTTCTCTTCTGCAAACATCTTGAATACAAAATCACGATCTGCGATATCGCCCTTGATGAACTTGTAGTTCGGTTTATCCTCTACGGATTTGAGGGTCTCCAGGTTGCCTGCATAGGTCAGGGCATCCAGATTGACAATCATGTCCTCCGGGTATTTCTCAATCATATAATGCACAAAATTGCCGCCGATAAAACCGGCTCCGCCTGTAACGATAATCTTCATATCAGTTCTCCTTGTTATTCAGTTTGTCAATGTATTTTCCATCCAGAACATCCTTCAGATACTGGCCATACTGGTTCTTCTTCAGGATTTCGTAGGTCTCCAGAACCTGTTCCTTCGTGATCCAGCCATTTAAGTAGGCGATCTCCTCCAGGCATGCAACCTTGCGGTGCTGATGCGTCTCGATCGTCTTCACAAAATTCGTCGCCTCCACCAGAGATTCATGAGTCCCGGTGTCCAGCCAGGTGAAGCCCTGTCCCAGCAGCGTCACATCCAGTTCGCCATGTTCCAGATAGATGCGGTTCAAATCGGTGATCTCCAGCTCGCCGCGGGCGGATGGTTTCAAATTCTTCGCATATTCCACCACGCGATTGTCATAGAAATACAGGCCGGTCACACAGTAGTTGGACTTCGGATGAGCCGGTTTCTCCTCGATGGAGACTGCCTTGCCCTCCGCATCGAATTCCACGATACCGAAGCGCTCCGGATCATCCACATAGTAACCGAATACCGTGGCGCCCGTGCCCTTCTGCGCTGCTGCGCGAAGGCGCTTCTTAAGACCCTGTCCGTGGAAAATGTTATCGCCCAGTACCATGGCTACGGAATCATCTCCGATAAAGTCTGCACCGATCACAAACGCCTGCGCCAGTCCGTCCGGACTTGGCTGAACCGCATACTGCAATTCCACGCCAAACTGATGCCCGTCCCCCAGAAGGGATTCAAAGCGCGGCGTGTCATCTGGGGTGGAGATGATCAGAATCTCGCGGATCCCCGCATTCATCAGAACCGACAGCGGATAATAAATCATCGGCTTATCGTAAATAGGCAAAAGCTGTTTGGAGGTTACCTTCGTCAGCGGGTAGAGGCGTGTGCCGGAACCACCTGCAAGTATAATACCTTTCATAGTTCTTCTCCTTTGATATGTGTATCCACATTTACTACTCGTACTATATCACATAAAATATCTGAATTCAATTAAGGAATTCTGAACATCCGCAGAGGTTTCTCTTAGGATTTTGCAGGAATCATCTCGCCGTTCTCATCCACCTCAACCGCATACAGCAGTGTGCGGGCGTCGTTCATCTCATAGCTGCAGGTCACCAGCACAAACATAGAGCCGACCGAAGCTTCCGGCATCTCTGCAAAGCTGCAGGGTGACAGCCGCTCTTCCACCCAGGCATCAAATGACTCCTGACTCTTGAACCGTGTCTGACGCACAATACCGCTGGCATCACTGTAATAACAGGCAACCGTTTTCAAATGAATGGTGCGCTCCGGTGTATAGATCTCAAGATACCGATGATTTTCGAAAAACTCTTTGTCCTTAAACTTCACCACGTCCTTGAACATGGAACCATCCTTCATATTATGTCCGTAAAGCGGATTGTTCCATCCGGAGAAGTCTACCTTGCTTTCAAAATCCAGATAAACAGCACCATAGACACTCTCTTTTCCCTCAAAATCCGTATGCAGATATTTGTTGTTGTCCGCTGTCTGCACGATCGGATAATCCACGCGGGTATCCGGAATTCGGATCCATCCGACGGTATCCGGATTCTGCTGGCGCAGGCTCTCAAAATCAATCGGAGAATGATAAGGCTCCGACTCCTCTTCCTCTGACACAGCAGACTCTGTAGCCGCAGCAACTGTCGTCTCCTCCACAGCCGCCGCCAGACTCTCGTCCCGCCGCCGCTGTTCCATCGACTGAAGTTGATTTCGCAAAAGCATCGCCCCGGTAATCAACACAATAACCAGAAGAATCCCCAGAACGACCTTTTCCTTACGCGACCTCATTTAGTCTGGCCAGCTTAGCGGCCTGATCTGCAGCGATGCAGGCATCCAAAAGCTCCTGAATATCGCCATTTAAAATCTTGTCCAGTTTGTATAAGGTAAGATTGATTCTATGATCTGTCACACGGCCCTGCGGGAAGTTGTAGGTTCGGATCTTCTCCGAACGGTCTCCGGTACCGATCTGGCTGCGGCGCTCGGCTGCCTCTGCATTCTGCTTCTTCTCCAGCTCCAGGTCGTACAGCTTGGAACGCAGCAGGCGGAATGCCTTTTCCTTGTTCTGGAGCTGCGATTTCTCGGTCTGGCTGTAGATCACGATGCCGGTCGGCATATGGGTCAGACGCACCGCAGAATCGGTGGTATTGACACACTGTCCGCCGTTTCCGGACGCACGCATAACGTCGATGCGGCAGTCGTTCATATCGATCTGAACATCCACTTCCTCCGCCTCCGGCATCACTGCTACGGTCGCCGTGGAGGTATGAATGCGCCCGCCGGATTCCGTCTCCGGAACACGCTGCACGCGGTGCACACCGCTCTCGTATTTGAGCTTGGAGTAAGCGCCCTTGCCGGTAATCATCGCCTGAACCTCTTTGAATCCGCCGATTCCATTCTCGTTTAAGCTGATGATCTCTACCTTCCAGCGATGGCTCTCGGCATAGTTCACATACATACGGTACAATTCGGCTGCAAACAATGCCGCCTCATCGCCGCCCGCGCCGGCACGGATTTCCAAAATAATATTTTTGTCATCATTCGGGTCCTTCGGCAGAAGCAGAATCTTCATCTCCCGCTCCAGATCCTCCACGCGTTTCTTGGCATCGGAAAGCTCCTCCTTCGCCATCTCACGCATATCATCGTCACTCTCTTCCTCCAGCATGGCAAGGCTGTCCTCGATGTCCTGCTTTGCCTGCTTGTATGCCTTATAAGCCTCCACAATCGAAGCAAGATCCGCCTGCTCCTTCATCAGCTTGCGGAAACGGTCCTGATTCTCCGTCACATCCGGCTCATTGAGCGCCTGCATGACCTCTTCATAATGAATCAAAATATCTTCTAAACGATCAAACATAGGGGTCCTCCTTATCTTTTACCCGGCCATGTGCCGCGGATCACCCGGTCTTTTCCAGGCAAATCCTTGTGCACCTGCACCTGTTCAAATCCTGCTTCTTTCAAAAATCCGCTGACTGCGATGCCCTGATCATATCCGATTTCCAGATAAATCGTACCGCCCGGTTTCAGGCAATGTCCCGCCCCCGCAGCGATTCTCCGATAAAAATACAGGCCATCTTCTGTCCCGTCCAGCGCCAGCATCGGCTCGTGCTCCCGCACCTCCGGTTCCAGCGTCCGAATCACAGACGTCGGAATATACGGCGGATTGGAGGTAATGATGTCATATTGCACCGCCTCCCCGCTCAGGGCTTCCAGCAAATCCCCCTGAACGAACCGGATCGCGCAGCCATGACGTTCCGCATTCCGGCGTGCCACCCGAAGCGCCTCCTCCGAAATATCCGTAGCCGTCACCTGCGCATATGCGCCCTTCGCCGCCAGACTCACGGCAATACAGCCAGAGCCCGTGCACAGATCCAGCACACGCTTAGACGAATCCCGCTGTTCCTCTAAAACCAGCTCCACCAACGTCTCCGTATCCTGACGCGGAATCAGCACATGTTCATTGACATAAAAGGTCATTCCCATGAAATCCTGACATCCCAGGATCTGTTGTAGTGGGATTCTCTGTTTCCGCTTTGCAAGCATCTCTCGATAACTCGCGGTATACGCGGTATTGTCCTCATTCTCTTCCAATTCCTGCAGACGATTCAGCAGAAAATGAACCATATCCAGATGAAAGGCCGCCAGCAGAAGCTGTCTCGCATCCTGCTCCGCCTCTGAATTCCCGACCTCCTGTAAGGTCTGGACTCCCTCGGTCAATAGCTGAAACAAGGTCATGACTGTACCGCCTCCGGCAGTTCTGTCCCCGGGAAATTTTCCCGCAGATAAGCCTTCCAGTCAAACACTGCCTCAACAGCCGCGATCGCCACCTCAATCATGCTGTCGTCCGGTTCCTTGGTGGTCAGATTCTGCATCCACATGCCCGGCTTACTCAGCAGATTTACGATCGGGTTGTCGCTGCGGCCCGCAAGACGCAGGAATTCGTAGGACACCCCGGCAATAACCGGGATCAGTACAATGCGGCTGACGATGCGCAGCCATATGGTATCCACACGGATCACCATAAAGAACAGAATGCTGATCAGCATGACGATGATCAGGAAGCTGGTGCCGCAGCGCTTGTGCTGCTTGGAGCTCTCCCGCACATGCTCGACCGTCAGGGTCTTGCCATGTTCGATGCAGTTGATACATTTATGTTCCGCACCGTGATACATGAAGGTGCGCCGGATATCCTCCATCCGGGAAATCAGTTTGATGTAGCCCACAAAAATCGCAATACGGATGACACCCTCCAAAACCGCCATGATCGTCTCAGAATGGATGAAGCGGCGGCAGACGCTGGCAATCAGAAGCGGCAGCACCATGAAAATGGCGATCGCCATGACCACGGAAAACACCATCACCACACTCATCAGAACTTTCTCAAGCTTCTCGCCGAAGACCCGTTCCAGCCACTGTTCCAGCTTGCCCGGCTCCTCCGCATCCTCGTCGTCCTCAAAAAAGCTGGCGGAAAAGCTCAGCGTCCGCATACCAAGAATCATCGAATCCGCAAAGCTGAATACACCACGAACAAACGGAAGGGAAAAGAATTTCACCTTTTCGGTCATGCTGACATAGCTGTCCTTCTTCACTTCGATCTCACCGTCCGGTCTGCGCACAGCCGTGGCATAATCGTCTTTATTTTTCATCATAATTCCTTCAATGACGGCCTGGCCGCCAATACCGGAATATTTCATATTGTTCTCCTCTTAATATGGAAAAAGGTTGAGCCAAAGTGTCTCCACTTAAGTCTCAACCTTACTTCGCTCATCTTATGCTTATGCGTTGACGCCGTATTTTCTGTTGAACTTATCAATACGACCACGTGCGGAAGCTGCCTTCTGCTGTCCGGTGTAGAAAGAGTGGCACTTGGAGCAAACCTCCACGTGAATATCCTCTTTGGTAGAACCGGTTACGAACTCGTTACCGCAGTTGCAGGTAACTTTTGCCTGATAGTAAGCTGGATGGATTCCTTCTCTCATGATTTTCACCTCTTCATCTTTTCAATTATATAGTCCTGTGATCCTCTAACGGTCTCATTTCGTACCGTTAAAATCACTCCACGTCTATAAACAGCTTTAATAGTATAACATAGAATATTTTTGTTTGCAATAGCTTTTTTAAAAGAAACGAATTTTCTTTGCGCTCTCCACGAACTCGCGATTGGTGCGGGTCTTGGCGAACAGATCGAGGATTCGCTCCACGGATTCTTCCGGCTTGAGGGTGTTGGTGGCCTTGCGGATCACGTCCACAGCCTCCGCCTCCTCCCGAGTCAGCAGCAGGTCGTCGCGGCGGGTGCCGGACTTTAAGATATCGATGGCCGGGAAGATACGCTTCTCGGAAAGCTTACGATCCAGTACCAGCTCCATGTTGCCGGTTCCCTTGAACTCCTCGTAAATCACATCGTCCATACGGCTTCCGGTCTCCACCAGTGCCGTCGCCAGAACGGTCAGACTTCCGCCCTCACGCATGTTACGGGCTGCACCGAAGAATCGCTTCGGCATATGCAGTGCTGCCGGGTCAAGACCGCCGGAAAGGGTACGTCCGCTCGGCGGAACCACCAGGTTGTAGGCTCTTGCCAGACGGGTGATGCTGTCTAACAGGATGATCACATCGCGGCCGTGCTCCACCAGACGTTTCGCCCGCTCGATTACCATCTCGGACACACGTTTGTGGCGCTCCGGGAGTTCGTCGAAGGTGGAGTAGATGACCTCTACGTTGTCGCCCAAAACAGATTCCTTGATATCGGTTACTTCCTCCGGACGCTCATCAATCAGAAGAATGATCAGGTGCATGTCCGGGTGATTGGTGGTGATGGCCTGTGCCACCTGCTTGAGCAGTGTCGTCTTACCTGCCTTTGGCGGGGAAACGATCATACCACGCTGGCCCTTACCGATCGGAGCCAGCAGATCCAGCACACGCATCGCCGTGCTGGCTGCCCCAGGTGTCTCCATATGAAGACGCTTATTCGGAAAAATCGGGGTCAGATCCTCGAAATTCGGCCGGCGCTCGATCACGCTGATCGGGTAGCCGTTGACACTGCGGATATAGAGCAGTGCTGCAAATTTCTCTGCGGCAGTCTTGACTCTTCGGTTTCCGGCGATGATATCACCTGTCTTTAAGTTGAAGCGACGGATCTGAGACGGCGCCACATAGACGTCATTCTCGCCCGGAAGGAAATTCTCGCAGCGGATAAAGCCGAAACCGTCGGCCATGACCTCCAGGATTCCGTTGGCCTCCTGGCCGCTGTCAAGCTCTGCCACCTCCTGCGGGGTCAGGTTCTCCGACTGACGCGGTGCGGGACGCCCGGTACGGGTGTCAGGGCGGGTATCGGTACGGCTGTCGGTGCGGGCATCACTTCCGCGGGTTTCGGTGCGGGTGTCACTGCGCGTCTCGGTACGTGTTTCCGTACGGGTCTCGGCGGTGCTGGCCGCTGCCGGTCTCGGCGGTGCCGCCACAGTCCGGATAATCTCATCCTGTTCTGATAATCTGCACAGCTCCTCAATCAAGTCTGCCTTGCGCATGGCTGCTGCACCTTTTACATTTTTCGCCTTGGCAAGTTCTTTCAACTGTGCCAGTGGCAGTGTCTGCAATTTTTCTCGCATATGTTTTTCTCCATTTCTGTCAAATAATACGCCCTCACATCACTGTGAAGTCCGTGTCTTCGTTTAGTCTCAATCGGGGTAGTGAAAAGATATCAGATCGTTCCTGATTAGAAATTCGACAGGGAACGGTACTAAGACTGTTCCCTGCGTATCTTTTTATATTATAAATCGTTTTGTCCCAAATGTCTACAGGGAATCTTGCAAAAATTTCATGTGTTCCCGAATTTTCTTCTCATAGCCATTTTCAGAGGGGTGATAAAAGGTCTGTCCTTCCATTCCATCCGGAAGATACTGCTGTTTGATGTAGTGATTGGGGTAATCGTGGGCATATTTGTAACCGGCACCGTGCCCCAGCTTGGCCGAGCCCTTGTAATGAGCATCCTGCAGATGCACCGGAACCGGCATGGACTGACGGCTTCTCACCGCCTCCATCGCCTCGCCGATGGCATTGACCGCGGCATTGCTCTTGGGGGCTGTCGCCACATAAGCGACTGCCTGCGCCAGAATGATCTGCGCCTCCGGCATACCGATCCGCTCCACCGCCTGCGATGCGCTGACCGCCACCGTCAGAGCCTGCGGATCTGCATTGCCCACATCCTCCGACGCACAGATCATGATGCGGCGGGCGATAAATTTGATATCTTCGCCTGCATACAGCATCCGGGCCAGATAGTAGACCGCAGCATCCGGGTCAGACCCGCGCATACTCTTGATAAATGCGGAAATCGTATCGTAATGGTTGTCCCCGTCCTTGTCATAGCGCACCGCGCGCTTCTGAATACATTCCTGCGCCACCGCCAGCGTGATATGAATCTTCTGATCCTGCTCATCCCGCTTCGTCGTCAAAACGCCCAGCTCTACCGCGTTCAGGGCCGCACGGGCATCTCCGCCTGCCACGTCGGCCAGGAAATCTGCCGCCTCCTCGTCGATCACCGCATGATATCCACCCATCCCCTTCGTCTCGTCGGAGAGCGCGCGGTAGATCAGTTCTCTGACATCCTCCCGTTCCAGCGATTTGAGTTCGAAGATGCGGGAGCGTGACAGAAGCGCTCCATTTACCTCAAAAAACGGATTTTCCGTAGTCGCACCAATCAGAATCAGCGTTCCGTCCTCCACAAAGGGCAGAAGGTAATCCTGCTGGCTCTTGTTGAAGCGATGAATCTCGTCCACAAACAGAATGGTCTTTTTGCCATACATGCCAAGGGCGTCCTTCGCCTCGTTTACCACTTCTTCCATATCCTTCTTGCCCGCCACCGTGGCATTGATCTGGCGGAAGCTGGCGCTGGTTGTATTGGCGATCACCTTCGCCAGCGTCGTCTTGCCGGTGCCCGGCGGGCCGTAGAAAATAATGGACCCAAGCTGGTCCGCCTGGATGGCGCGGTACAGCAGCTTGTCCTTCCCGATAATGTGTTTCTGTCCGACCACCTCGTCCAGCGTCGTCGGCCGCATCCGGGAAGCCAGAGGGGACTCCTTTTCCTGGGTGCTGCTTCTCATATATTCAAACAAATCCATGGAACTGCCTCATTTTCCTTCTCATTTTGTGTTTCGATCTGCCATCAGTATAGCCGTTTTGATATGTAAATGTCAACAGCCGCCCTCTAGTCCACCAGCAATTCATCTACCGTCACAAACCGGTAGCCCTTCGCCTGCAAAGAATCTACAATTTGCAGTGCCGCCTCCACGGAGGTCGGAAAAATATCGTGCATCAGGATGATGTCGCCCGGGCCCACGCTCTGCTCCAGTCTGCGCACAATGCGGGAGGTATGCTGCAATTTCCAGTCCAGAGAATCCACAGACCAGAACACGGTCGTCAGATTCATGCGGCATTCCAGATTCTCGTTCCAGTCCCCGTAGGGCGGACGCAGATACTGCGGGCGCTCTCCTGTGATGGAGGCAATCAGCTCCTCCGTCTGTTCCACCGCCTCGCACACGCTGTCCTCTCTGGCCTTCGTCAGCTGAATGTGGCGATAGCTGTGATTTCCGATCAGATGGCCTTCCTCCTTCATGCGAAGCACCAGCGCTTCATTGCCGGGGATGCTCTGTCCCATAAGAAAAAAAGTGGCGTGAACGCCCCGCTCCTTCAACCCATCCAACAGCTTCGGCGTACAGACCGGATCTGGTCCGTCGTCAAAGGTAAGGGCAACGAAGCTGGGTGCATCGGCTGTCTCGGGGACCATTTCCTGAACACCGGCTGCCCGAACTTCTTCTGACGAAGTTTCCGCCCGCATAACTCCCATGGCTGTCCCAAACATCGCGGCATCCAAAAGCAGAATTCCCAACAATACCGCTGCCCGTCTCCGCAAATTCCAGTTTTCCATCCCGTCACCTCACTGCCACAGTATATGCAGTTTGCTTCCGGATGCAGAACCATTACAGGCCCAATACCGTAATAAAGGGATCTCCCACTTCGACCTCTGCCGCCTCCGTCGGGACAACCTCTGAAAATTCGCCATAGTTTGTAATCAAAACCGGTGTCACAGCAGAAAATCCGGCCGCCGCAATCACATCAAGATCAAACTGCAAAAGCAGATCCCCCGCCTTTACCTTCGATCCCTGCTTTACTTTTACCTTAAATCCTTTTCCATCCAGCCGAACGGTATCGAGTCCGATGTGAATCAGGATCTCCAGTCCGTTGTACGCCCGGATCCCAATGGCGTACCCGCCCGGAACCAGCACCGTAATCTCCCCGTCACAGGGCGCACAGAGCTTCCCCTCCGTCGGAACAATCGCGGCCCCGCGGCCCATCACACCCGATGCAAACGCCGGATCCGCCACTTCCTGCAGCGAAATCACCCTGCCCTTAGCCGGCGCCACCGCAAAACGGCAAACCATACCACCCTCCGAAGCCGCCACCCCTTCACCCCCGGATGCCGGGCGGGCAGAACCTCTCATTAAACCAGACAAATATCGCTTGACACCGCCCAGCCAACCGCCGCCAAAAGCCTCTCCGCGCAGGCTGTCCGTCTCCTCCGCTGACATGGCTGCGCTAATTCCCGCAAGCCGGCACACGGCCGCATAGACATTCCACACATCATTACCGATAATCACCTGGTACTGTCCTCTCGACTGCATGACCGCGATGATCCCTTCCGTCGCCTCCAAAACCGCCGTGTTTGCCCCGGACTCGTCCTTCAATTTGAAGCGTAACCTTGAGATACAGTGGGTCAGGCTGCTGATGTTCGAAACGCCGCCTACATTCTGAATGATCTTTCCCGCCAGATCATCATATCGATTTGCCATGAAACCCCTCCTCATACTGGAAACTGTTTCCATAATTTTAATCAAAAGCCTTATCCGTGTCAAGAAAAAAGAGACCGTGTTCCGATAATGGGACACAGTCTCTCTAAAGCAAAATTTTTTATTTTAAATATTAATTTGCAAGCACCGCATCATAAGCCTTGCCCATGCCATCCTCTTCAATCATGTCATACCATTTCTGTACATCCGGAAGCATGTCACTTAGATCCTGGCCCCAATACGCTTCTTTTGCAAGAATATCGGCAACGGTAGCAGTCTTCATGAACTCCATGATCTCCTCGCCGTCGTTTGCCTCACTGGTGCGGTAGAATGCGATCAGTGCAGCCAGAGAGAAGGTCAGACCCTGCGGATATACGCCATTCTCCTCCTTGTACTCCAGAATGGTCGGCAGAACTCTCGCTTTGAACTTCGCTACGGAGTTCAGTGCGATGGACAGCAGCATGTGTTTGATAAATGGATTGGAGAAACGCTCCAGAACCGCCGCGCCAAACTTGCGGTTATCTTCGGTATCGCCGATGGTCGGGATGATCTCCTCGAAGATGCATTTCTTCAGCAGTGCAGAAACTTTCTCGTCCTTCAGGCACTCGCCGACGGTCTCAAGACCATACAGACGCGCTCCCAGAACCATAGAGGTATGTGCGCCGTTTAAGATTCTCACTTTTCTCTTCTTGTAAGGGTCTACGTTGTCAGTCCAGACTACGTTGTAGCCGGCTTTCTGCAGCGGCAGCTCATCCTCATGCTGACCCTGAATTACCCACAGATGGAAGATCTCAGCGGTATCCATCATGTTGTCCTGCTCGCCGATTCTCTCGCACAGAGCAGCATGCTCGTCTCTCGGGAAACCGGTTACAATACGGTCTACCAGCGTAGAACAGAAATCATTCTCATTCTTCATCCAGGTCTTGAAGTCCTCACCCAGCTCCCACAGATCTGCATAGCTCATACAACACTTCTCCAGCTCCTCGCCGTTGTGGTCGATCAGCTCACAGGAAAGGATGATGAAGCCCGGCAGGCCCAGTTTGTATCTCTTGTACAGCAGCTGCGTCAGCTTGCCCGGGAACGACTTTGCCGGAGCATCCGTAAACTTGTTGTCCGGAACGAACTCAATGCCAGCCTCGGTGGTGTTGGAAACGATGAAACGGAAATCCGGGTTCTCAGCCAGCGCCTCGTATGCTTCATGGTCTGCGTAAGGATTGATGCATCTGGAAATAATATCGATATGGGTGTGCTCGTCCACAACCTCGCCATTGTCAATGCCGCGCAGGAACAGGTTGTATTCGCAGTTCTGCTTCTCAAGCATCTCGCACATACCGCGCTCAATCGGCTGTACTACTACTACGGATCCGTCAAATAAGCCCTTATCGCTTAATTTCTGAAAGAAATAATCTACAAATCCACGCAGGAAACCACCTTCGCCAAACTGAATTACTGTCTCTTTCTTGCCCATCGTCTGAAACCTCCATTTTCCTTCTAATGTCTTATTGGTTGTTTTTTTGTGTAAGTGCTTACATTTTATTGAATTATAATCTTGCGCTTTTGTCTTGTAGCATCACTATACACCATTTATTTCTATTGTGCAAGGGGTTTTTGGAGTTTTTTGTAAGCGTTTACAATTCGGCAACTTTCTCTTGACTCAAGCGAGAATCTGTACGCCGGGATTCGGACAAAAAAAGTGCAGCCAAACTATCTCGCGATAGCTGACTGCACGATCTCATCTCTGTCTGCTGCAGAAACGTCTGGAATCTTGAATTAGCCAAGAACCTGTACGTTAACTGCCTGCATACCACGGTTGCCCTCGGTGGTGTCGAAAGTAACTTTCTGGCCATCTTCCAGGGTCTTGTATCCGTCAGATACGATACCGGAGAAATGTACGAATACTTCCTCGCCAGTTGCATCGTTGGTGATGAAGCCATATCCTTTAGTTGCGTTGAACCACTTTACTGTACCGTTATTCATAATGGTACCTCCTATAAA
Source organism: Lachnospiraceae bacterium (assembly GCA_028693165.1). Taxonomy (GTDB): domain Bacteria; phylum Bacillota; class Clostridia; order Lachnospirales; family Lachnospiraceae; genus Brotaphodocola. The sequence continues at coordinate 96,660 of JAQUVX010000011.1, forward strand.
TTATTATTTGTATTTCGTCTGAAACAAAAAAATCACATATTTTTGTAAATCGTGAAATGCTCTTCATGACTTACAAAAATATGTGAATCAAAAGCTCATATCAAAATACTTTATTAATATACCATCACCCCTGGGATCTGTCAAGCATTTTTTTGGATTTTTACTATTTTTTGCGCATAATTGCGTATTTTCGTAGTTCTTTTTTCACAATATGCAGTGGTATTTTCTGGAAAATTCTGACTTTTCCACACGATGATGGGCTTTTTGTGTGATGGGTGTGCAGCCAGAAAAAGGAAATCCGCTGCACACATATTTAAAATCCGATAGAGGGAATATTGTCTTTTTGAAATACAAACTCATTATTCGTGCGCAGGAAGACGCGCACATTTTCTTTTGTTGCCGGAATCATACCCAGTTCCGTGGTGGCAGTCTCATAAATCTGGTTCAGATCCGGAGTCTGATACACCATGCGTTCCAACAGGGTATTATCATTTTTCATGCTCAGATATTGGCGTTCGAGCGTCTCAGTCCTGCGAATGCGACACTCCACATCCGTCCGAAGCTGGATGTAGTTGCAGCTGGAAAACAGCGCCACCAGCACGGCCGTGATCAACGCGATCAGATAAGGGGCTTCCGTGTAAAGTGGATGAGGTTCCCGCGCCAGATATACCGCTCCTGTTCCGGCATCCACCTTCACCACATAGGGTTTTGCCTTTCTTACTGCCTGCTTCCTGACCGTATTCCCCCAAACCGCGCTCATCTTCTGTCCTCCGCCATGTCAATCCATGCATTCATTGCCCCGGTCAGCCATTTATTTTTGTGATAAATGGTCTGCTGCCACATCCGACCTTCCGGAAACTGATAGTTCAACTGTTCCAACTGCCCGTTCTCTTGATATTCCCGTACCGCACTTTCTGGTGCCAGCACAATACCACTCTGTGCACCTCGTCCGTGCTGTCTGGCCGCCATCCGAAGCGCCATGTCCTGATTCTGCAGCACCATCTGCTGATGATCTGTCTGCTCCAATCCAAGCTGCTGAATCTGATGTTCCAGCTGCTGCTCGTAAGCCAGACTCTCGTTTCCACGAATCAACGGATACTGGAGAATCTCCTGAAGATTCAACTCCGACTGTTGTTCCAGCGGATGTCCCGGGGCCGCATAGAAATGTACCGCATCCTCCACATCCTCCGCGTGAACCAGATCCGGTTCCTTCCGGAGATGATCCAGCGTAATCAGAAAATCAATCTCATTGTGCCGCAGCCGGTCAAGAAGCACTCTGTCGTCCGCCTCTGTGATCACCTTGAGTTCCACCTTTGGATGCCGGATCAGGTACTGATCCAGCCGCTCTTCAAGGCGTGGGTTCAGAAGTGTCTCAAGTACCCCAAGGCGCAGCAAACCGTCGATCTCCCGCGTCGCTCCTTTTCCGATCCGGAGCGCTTCCTGAGACATCTTAATGATCGGCACTGCATATGCCAGCAGCTCCTGCCCCGCCTGTGTGATTCGAATCTGTTTTCCGACCCGCTCATACAAGGGAACTCCGAGTTCCTGCTCCAGCTGCTGCATCTGCATCGTCACCGTGGACTGTGCATAACCAAGCAGTCTGGCCGCTTTGGAAAGGCTCTGTGCCTCTGCCACCTTTGTAAACGTAATCAGGTTTCTTATCTCCATGCGGCATTTGTTTTCTCATCATATTTTTTGATGTATTTTTTAAATAGTTCAATTTATTTGATGTTTATATCATAGCTTATCTTGTCGGGAATTGCAAGGGGAAATATGGATTATCCAAAGAAAAAAAGAGCCCTGCCGACGTGAGCGAACTCACAATCGACAGGACTCTTTTTATGAAATATTCTGCTGATGCAGTCAATTATTTCAGGGTAACCTTAGCGCCTTCAGCCTCAAGTTTAGCCTTGATGTCCTCAGCCTCTTCCTTGGAAGCAGCCTCTTTAACAACCTTCGGTGCACCGTCAACTACGTCCTTAGCCTCTTTCAGGCCCAGACCGGTAGCTTCACGTACAACTTTGATAACTTTAACTTTGTTCGGGCCAACCTCGGTCAGCTCTACGTCGAACTCGGTCTTCTCTTCAGCTGCCTCAGCTGCGCCAGCACCTGCTGCTGCAACTACAACGCCTGCTGCTGCAGATACGCCAAACTCTTCCTCACATGCTTTTACTAACTCGTTCAGTTCCAGTACAGACAGCTCTTTGATAGCTTCGATAAATTCTGCGGTGGTTAACTTTGCCATTTTAATTTCCTCCATTTTAATTTGATTTTTGAAATTGTGCTTATGCACGTTACATTTACGATCGGCGCCCTCGGCACCGTTGCACTAAGGAACTTATGCCTCAGCTACTTCGCCGCTCTTCTCAGCGATCTGATTAAGCACACGAGCGAAGTTGGTAATCGGGGACTGCATGCTTCCCAGCAATCTGCCCAGAAGAACTTCTCTGGACGGGATGGTTGCGATAACCTGCATGCCATTAGCGTCATAATACTTGCCTTCTACAATACCTGCTTTGATCTCCAGCTTGTCTGCTTTTTTAGCAAACTCTGCCAGAATTCTTGCAGCTACGGTAGCGTCATCTTTGGAAACTGCGATAGCAGTCGGTCCTTCTAATGCCGGCTCCAGAGCTGCGAAATCAGTACCCTCTGCTGCACGCTTGATCATGGTGTTCTTATATACTTTGTAAGAAACACCAGCTTCTCTCAATGCTTTACGCAGTGCGGTATCCTGAGCAACAGTAAGACCACGATAGTCTACTACCACTGCAGATGCTGCACCGTTCAGCAATTCAGAGATCTCAGCTACAACAGGCTGCTTTAACTCAACTTTTGCCATGAATATTTACCTCCTTATTTATTTTGGAGACTGCAACGGAAAAATCCCTCCGTCCATAAGACAGAGGGATTCTACAAATTCATCATAATTGAAATTGTATGTTCCTCGGCAGGCGGTTTCACCTTATGCCTTGCGGCACCTGCTGTCTACGGCAGTCAATACTTGTGTATGATAGCATACTGTATTTGGATTGTCAATCACTTTTCAAGCGATTAAGCCATCAGTTTTACAACGTTCAGCTTTACGCCCGGTCCCATGGTAGAGGTCAGGGTAGCGCTCTTGATGTAAGTGCCTTTTAAAGTGCTTGGCTTTGCTTTGATGATTGCATCCATAAGCGTCTGGAAGTTGTCCGCTAACTGTTCTTCTGTGAAAGAAGCTTTTCCAACTGGCACGTGAATAATGTTGGTTTTGTCAAGTCTGTACTCAATCTTACCAGCTTTGATATCGTTGATTGCCTTGGTTACGTCCATGGTTACGGTACCAGCCTTCGGGTTTGGCATTAAGCCCTTCGGTCCAAGTACACGGCCCAGACGACCAACAACACCCATCATATCCGGGGTAGCAACAACTACGTCAAAATCCAACCAGCCTTCGTTCTGGATCTTCGGGATCAGCTCGTCAGCTCCAACATAGTCAGCTCCTGCTGCCTGAGCCTCGTCAGCCTTAACACCCTTAGCGAATACCAGGATTCTGGTAACTTTACCAGTACCATGAGGCAGTACAACTGCGCCACGGATCTGCTGGTCAGCGTGACGTCCGTCACAACCGGTTCTGATATGAGCTTCTACGGTTTCATCAAATTTTGCAACTGCAGTCTTTTTCACTAATGCGATCGCATCTGCTGCATCGTACATGGTAGCGCGGTCTACAGATTTAGCCGCTTCTACGTATCTTTTTCCATGTTTCATAATAAATAACCTCCTAGTGGTATTGTCGGGGATGTCCCTCCCACGTTTTTTACAGTTTCATCTCGTTTCGTCGCCAAGGGGCGTTTGCTGTGCAGTATGCGCGGCAATTACTCCTCAACGGTGATACCCATACTTCTTGCAGTGCCAGCAATCATGCTCATAGCTGCTTCCAGGCTTGCTGCATTTAAGTCAGGCATCTTAGTCTCAGCGATCTTCTGAAGATCTGCTTTGGAGATGGTAGCTACTTTCGCTTTGTTCGGGGTTGCAGAACCGGATTTGATCTTGCAAGCCTTCTTTAACAAAACAGCAGCCGGCGGAGTCTTGGTGATGAAGCTGAAGCTTCTGTCTGCATATACTGTGATAACAACCGGGATGATCAGATCGCCCTGGTCTGCAGTCTTTGCGTTGAACTCTTTGGTAAACTGTACGATGTTAACACCGTGCTGACCAAGTGCCGGACCAACTGGCGGAGCTGGGGTAGCCTTGCCTGCCGGAATCTGTAATTTGATGTAACCAGTTACTTTCTTTGCCATGATAATGACCTCCTATAATGTGGTAATGTCGGGGATTTCCCTCCCACGAGCCGACTCATGTCAGCCTGTTTCATGTTACATGCGTTTCACTTCTGCGAAACTCAGCTCAACCGGTGTTTCACGGCCAAACATCTCTACGTTGATTGTAAGGGTTTTCTTTCCTTCATTGATCGACTTGACAGCTCCGATGGTATCTTTCCATGCACCGCCGGTGACCACGATGGTATCACCAACCTCAAAGCTTGCAACCGTCTCTCTCTTGCCAAAGCCAAGACTTGCCATCTCTTCTTCGCCAAGCGGCACCGGTTTGGATCCCGGTCCCACGAATCCAGTCACGCCGCGGGTATTACGCACCACATACCATGTATCATCATTCATGATCATGTGAATCAGCACATAACCTGGGAACATTTTCTTGTCCGCCAGTTTTTCCACGCCGTTTTTCAGCTCTGCCACTTCCAGCATCGGAACGGATACTTCAAGAATCTGGTCATGAAGATTCCGATTCTCGATCGTCTTCTCAATGTCAACTTTTACTTTGTTCTCGTAGCCTGAATAGGTATGAACTACATACCACTTTGCTTCTGACATCCTATCACCCTCGCCCTTACTTAATCATGAAGCTGAGGCCCCATTTGATAATGAAATCCAGGATTGCAATGATAATACCCAGTGCAGCAGATACCGCCAGTACAGCGATGGTCTGCTTGGTTACAGTTTCCTGGTCAGGCCATACGATTTTCTTGAACTCAGCTTTTAAACCCTTGAAAAAGCTCTGTTTTGGAGCTTTCTCAGTCCCTGTAGTTTCTCCCATAATTCACACTCCTTACTTCGTTTCTTTGTGCAAAGTATGAGTCTTACAGAATCTACAATACTTTTTGGTTTCCATGCGATCCGGATGTGTCTTCTTATCCTTCGTCATGTTGTAGTTACGTTGTTTGCATTCTGTACATGCCAGTGTAATCTTTGTGCGCACGACTTCCACCTCCACTTGTTATTTTTCGTTGTTTTTCAGTCTTTTATGCTATGTCAGACCGCCCGGATGGGCTAAATTTGAGCATAAAAAAAAGACCTAAGCTCTTCCATTCGCCATACCACTATACCATATGAGAAACCATTCGTCAACTTATTTTTTCACGTTATTGCGCAGTCATTGCGTATGTTATCGAGCAGCCCTTTGCGCCCTCCATTCACACCATCAGCTGGTAATTGACGACATCCAGCAGGCGGCCAAACTTCTCGCCCACCTCTTTCATGGTTCCGCAGTATTCAAAACCGAATTCTTTGTGAAGCGCCACGCTGGCCGCATTGTCTCCGGTAATGACCGAAATGACCGTGTGGATGTCCTTCCGCGCTCTCGCTTCCGCCAGAATGTCAGCCATCAGGCGTCTTGCCACGCCCCGGCGGCGATAAGTGGTATCGACATATACCGACAGCTCCACCGTGGCTGCGTAGGCTTCTTTCTCGCGATAAGGCGACAGCGTTGCATACCCGGCCGTACAGCCGTCAATTTCGGCCACAATCAGCGGATGGTTGTCTTTGTTGTGGGCACGAAACCATTCCATCCGCTCCTCCATCGTCTTGGCGTGCAGATCAAAGGTTGCGACTCCGTTTAATACCTCATAATTATAAATATCGAGCAGACGCGGCATATCCTGCTCTCTGGCAATTCGCACGATCATAGAATTCTCCCCCTCTCGCTTCCCTGCAATGTTTCTTGCCAAAGTATAGCGCTTTTTTAGGCAGATGACAATTAAAATTTTCGCCGTTCAGCGGCCGCCGCCAATGCAGATCGTCAGAAAATGAATCTTCTGTACGCCTGCCTGCTTCAGGATCCGGGCACAGGCTTCTATGGTGCTTCCTGTTGTATAAATATCATCGATCAAAATCACGCATCCGGGAATCGGTCCATCCTGACGGGATGGCTGGAGGACAAACGCCTCCTGAAGATTGTTCAGCCGCTCGGCCGCACTCAAATCGCGCTGCGGAGCCGTCTTTTTGCTGCGGATCAAAAGCGCGGAATCCACCGGGATCTCCCAGTGGACGGACAGCCGCTTTGCCAGCTCCTCCGCCTGATTGAAGCCGCGGCTCCTGCGCCGACTGGGATGCACCGGAACGGGAACCAGCACGTCGGGACACCAGGAGGCTGCCAGTTTTCCAAACCGGTGGTTCATGGCTTCTGCATAAAAATCCAGATATTCCCGCTTGTTCTTATATTTAATGGCTGCCATGGAAGTCCGGGCAGTCTCGTTATAGTTGAGGAGCGCCGCTCCGGAATCGAACGTCCGCCTGTGGCGGCTGCAGTCCTGGCAGTATTCCACATGCTCCGCAAATACTTCCTTGCCGCATTTTCGGCAGGCCGGCTGCCGGACCGGCGACAGCTTCGGGATGCAGGAGGGGCAGATCAGCGCCCGTTCCGGCTGCACGATATCGCCGCAGACCGGGCAGCGGCGCGGAAACAGCAAATCCTTAACCACACTCATAGCTCCTCCATCCCCCTGTAAATCTCCTGAATCCGCAGCTTCAGCCCCGTGTAGCGGCGCTGCTCCACTTCGTTGTCCACCATATGCTGAAAAGTTTCCGGGATACCCACGAGACATACGCACGAACGGGCACGGGTCACTGCCGTGTAGATCAGATTGCGCGTCATCAGCATCCGCGGACCCGAATGAACCGGAATGACCACTGCCGGATATTCGCTTCCCTGTGATTTGTGAATGGTGATCGCATAGGCCAGTTCCAGTTCTTCCAACTGCTTAAAGCTGTACTCCACCATCCTGCCCTCATCAAATTCCACCGTCAGCTCCTCCGCAAAGGCATTGATCTGGCGGATCGTGCCGATATCGCCATTGAACACACCCGTTCCGGAATCAACTGGAATCCCATAGTGGTTTCGGGTCTCCCACTCAATCTGATAATTATTCTTAATCTGCATGACCTTGTCGCCCACGCGGTAGATCGTCCCTCCTGCTTCCTTCTCCGCCTTGGACGGGTCCTTCGGATTCAAATATTCCTGCAGGATTCCATTCAGACGTTCCACCCCCAGCGCGCCCTTGCGCATCGGCGTCAGGATCTGGATGTCAAACGGCTCCGCCTGCACATACCCCGGAAGCTTTTCTTTGACCAGGGTAATCATCGCATTGATGATCGCGTCCGGCTGATCCCGCCGGATAAACAGAAAATCATTGCTCCGCTTGCCGAGCATAATTTCTTCTCCCGCGTTGATCCGATGGGCGTTGACAATGATGTCGCTCTCCGCCGCCTGCCGGAAGATGTGCGTCAGCTTTACCATATTAAATGCGCCGGAATCAATCATATCATGCAGGACGTTTCCCGGACCGACGCTCGGAAGCTGGTTCACATCTCCCACCAGAATCAGGCGCGTACCCGGATTGACCGCGCGCAGCAGTGCATGCATAAGATGTATGTCCACCATGGAGGTCTCATCGATGATAATGGCATCGGCATCCAGCGGATTTTCTTCATTGCGCTCAAAATGCATGCCGGAGGTATCTCCGTCCGCACCCGGCGCACCACTCAGCTCCAGCAGCCGATGAACGGTCCGCGCCTCATAGCCGGTCGCCTCCGTCATGCGCTTTGCCGCACGTCCGGTAGGAGCCGCCAGCAAAATCTCCATCTCCTCCTGCTCAAAATACCGGATAATGGTATTGATGGTGGTGGTTTTACCGGTACCGGGACCTCCGGTAATGATCAAAAGGCCACTGTTGACCGCCTCAACAACCGCCTGAATCTGTAGCTCATCCGGCTCGATCTGCTCTTCTGCGCAGATCCGTTCCAGCTTCTTGCGTATCTCCGGCTCCGGTTCTGAACCGCGAATGTTCAAATCATGCAGCATGCGCGCGGCATTCAGTTCCAGATAATAATACTGTGCGGCATAGATGTGACGGCTCTCAGCACGGCCATCTTCTCCCGCCTTGATCATGATCTTTTTTTCCATCTGCAAATCCATCAGATGCTTTTCCATGACCGACGGATCCACCTGCAAAAGCTCCGACGCACCGCGCAGAAGCTCTTCCTGCGGCAGATAGGTATGCCCGTTTGCCACCGACTGCAAAAGTGTATAAAAAATCCCGCTTCGCACCCGAAAGTCTGAATCTGTAAAGATTCCCACCTTCTGTGCGATCTCATCTGCCATCTTAAAGCCGACTCCCTGGATGTCATCCGCCAGCCGGTACGGATTTTCCTTGATAATCCCGTACAGCTTCGGTCCATATTCGTGATAGATTTTCAGGGAGAGGCCCATGGAAATGCCATAGTCCTGCAAAAACATCATGGCCTGGCGCTGCTCTTTCTTCGCCTCCATCTGATCCGAGATCGTCATCGCCAGCTTCTCGCTGATGCCCTTGACCTCCGCCAGACGCTCCGGCTCTTCCTCGATGATGCGAAATGTATCTGCTTTGAAGCGCCGGACAATCCGGGCCGCCAGCGCGGCTCCCACTCCGCGGATCGCGCCGGAGCCAAGATAGCGCTCCATGGAAGCGGTATCCTCCGGTGCCTTCAGCTCATACTGTTCCACCTGAATCTGATCGCCGTAGATCGGATGATCGACCTGACGCCCGCTGGCTTCGATGAAATCCCCCTCACTGATATATGGAAAGATTCCTACCAGCACATAATCTTCGCCCTCTGAATTGACATCCAGGATCGAATAGCCATTCTCTTCATTTCTGAATTTAATTTTTTCCACATATCCGTTTACGGTTGCCATATGCTCTGCTCCTGTATCGTTCCGCACCGTAGGAACCTCGCCTATGGTGCAAGAAAGTCCCGCGCCGCCCGGACACGAGACTTCCCTAAACTGTAATCTTAATATTCCTGCTGTTTACGGTCTCCATGCTGGAATTCGATAAACTTGCCGGTGCCGATCGCCACGGCGGTCAGCGGGTCTTCCGCCACCATAGTCGTAATACCGGTCTTCTCCTCGATCAACTGATCCAGGCCGTTTAACAGGGAGCCACCGCCGGTCATCACGATACCACGATCAAAGATATCTGCTGCCAGCTCCGGTGGGGTGCGTTCCAGTACATTGTGCACGGCATCTACGATCTGAAGCGCCGGCTCTTTCAGTGCCTCCAGTGTCTCTTCCGAAGTTACCATGATGGTCTTTGGCAGACCTGTCACCAGATTTCGGCCGCGAACCTCCATCGTCAGGACTTCCGGTCTGCGGTATGCCGAACCGATATTGATCTTGATCTCCTCCGCGGTTCTCTCACCGATCAGGAGGTTATGCTTCTTTCTCATGTAACGAACCAGTGCCTCATCAAAGTCATCACCGGCAATCTTGATGGAAGTGCTGACTACCGTGCCGCCCAATGAGATCACGGCAACGTCTGCGGTACCGCCTCCGATATCTACGATCATGTTTCCACAGGCCTTGGAGATGTCGATACCGGCTCCGATCGCAGCCGCAACCGGCTCCTCGATGATAGATACGTCTCTGGCGCCTGCCTGATAGGTCGCATCCTCGACCGCCTTCTTCTCTACCTCAGTCGCACCGCTCGGAATGCAGACTGCAATACGCGGCTTGCGCAGGGTGCGCTTGCCGACCGCTTTATTGATAAAATATTTTAACATCTTTTCGGTTACGGTATAATCCGAAATCACGCCCTGGCGCAGCGGTCTCACTGCGATAATATTGCCCGGGGTACGGCCGATCATCAGACGCGCTTCCTCACCGATCGCCATGATTTTGTTGGTATCACGATCGATTGCCACAACGGACGGCTCCTTCAACACGACACCTTTTCCCTTAATATATACTAAAATGCTCGCCGTACCTAAATCGATACCGATGTCATTGGATACTAACATTATTATTCCTCCTGTTTGTTCCTGTCAATTCCTCTTTTTCCAAAAAACAGATTTAATCTATCTTATTATATACAATATAAGCATTTTTTTAAAGGGTTTTTTAATTTTTTATTTTGTTTATGGTTTTTTTACGATGGGGACACATTTTTGTCACAAATGTTCTTTATACTGTAAGTACATTATCCGAAAGGGTAATGAGCCGGATGTTTGACACCCTAAAGTCTCAAAAGCCTTGCCAGGCTTATTTTTTTATGTCAAATATATTTTTATATCTTGCGTACTGTCGTACTATGTGATATACTTTAGATAGTTAGATACTATATA